>NZ_JAHDTF010000026.1 GCF_018531465.1 Sphaerisporangium fuscum | reverse complement strand
GCCGCACCGGGACGAGCTCGTCTCCGTCGCCGCCGCCGACCCCGGCGGGGCGCGGACCGCCGCGCCGCTGCGCTGCCTGCGCTTTCACGCCGCCGCGGGCACGGGGGTGTGCCTGCGCAGGGCCGAGGGCGGTGTGGGAGAGAGCTACTCCGCCTCGGTCCTGGACTCCCGGCTGCGGGTAATGCGCGACTACCCGGTGGCGGGCATCCCCTCCCGCACCCGGGTCTCGCCGTCCGGCCGCCTGGCCGCGTGGACGGTGTTCGTGGGCGGCGACTCCTACGCGGGAAGCTCCTTCTCCACCCGGACCTCCATCGTCGACACCAGGACGTGGACGCTGACCGAGAGCCTGGAGACGTACGCGATCGTGAAGGACGGCCGTCCCTACCGCGCCGCCGATGTCAACTTCTGGGGTGTCACCTTCGCCGACGACGGTCACTTCTACGCGACGCTGGCGACCGGGGGGCGAACCTATCTCGTCCACGGCGACATCGCCTCGCGCACGGTGACCACGGTGCGCCCCAACGTCGAATGCCCGTCGCTGTCGCCCGACGGGACGCGCCTGGTGTTCAAGAAACGCCTGGCCGGCCTCGATCCGGACGAGCCGTGGCGGCTGTACGCGCTGGACCTGCGCACGATGAAGGAGACGCCGCTGGCCGAGCGCCGCAGCGTGGACGACCAGGTCGTCTGGGCTGGTGACGGGACCGTGGTCTACGGCCTGGCGGGCGACTTCGGCGACGACCTGTGGTCGGTCCCGGCCGACGGCACCGGAGCCGCCCGGCGCGTGGCGGTGGCGGCGTACAACCCCGCCTTCACCGGCTGACCCGGGCGGGGCTCAGGTGGGGTTCCTGGCCTGGTCGTAGCGGTCGCGGGCCTCGATGACCCGCGGCATCTCGCCTTCCAGCCACTCGACCAGGCCGAGGAGGCGGCGGGACGCCTCCCGTCCCAGGGGCGTGAGGCTGTACTCGACCTTGGGCGGAATGGTGTGCTGGGCCTCGCGGTGGATCAGGCCGTCGCGTTCGAGGGCCTGGAGGGTCTGCGCCAGCATCTTCTCGCTCACCCCGTCGACGCGGCGGCGCAACGCGTTGAAGCGGTAGGTGCCCTCGCTGAGCGCGAGCAGGGCGAGCACGCCCCAGCGGCCGGTGATGTGCTCCATGGTGTCCCGCGAGGGGCATCCACGTGCGAAGACGTCGAAAATGATCTCCCCGTGCTCATCCCGGGCGAGCGTGGCCTGATCCTCCATGCCCCCAAGCTTACTCCTCGACCCCTACGGCGCTTGGGCTTGCACTAACTAGAAGTTGTCACTTTCTAAAAGTTAGTACTACTCTGACCGCAGGTCCTCGAGCACAGGAGTTGGAAATGATCGTTGTCACCGGTGCCACCGGGCAGCTCGGACGTCTTGTCGTCGAAGCCCTGCTGGAGCGCGTCCCGGCCGGTCAGATCGCGGCCGCCGTACGCAGCACCGAGAAGGCCGCCGACCTCGCCGCCCGCGGAGTGGAGGTCCGCGAGGCGGACTACGCCAGGCCCGAGACGCTGAAGGGCGCCTTCGCGGCGGGCGACGTCGTGCTGCTGATCTCGGGCAACACGGTCGGCGAGCGTCTGACGCAGCACAGGGCCGTCGTGGACGCCGCCGTCGAGGCCGGGGTGGCGCGCATCGCCTACACCAGCCTCCTGCACGCCGACACCTCACCGCTGGAGCTGGCGGCCGAGCACAAGGGCACCGAGGAGTACATCGCGGCCTCCGGTCTCCCCTACACCTTCCTGCGCAACGGCTGGTACACCGAGAACTACGTCTCCGCCGTCACCCAGGGCGCCCAGAGCGGCACGATCCACGGCGCGGCCGGTGAGGGCCGCGTCGCGAGCGCCACGCGGCAGGACTACGCCGAGGCCGCCGCCGCGGTGCTGACCGGCGAGGGCCACGAGAACGCGATCTACGAGCTGTCCGGGGACGTGGCCTGGAGCATGCCCGAGCTCGCGGCCGAGGTCGCCGCCGTCTCCGGCCGCCCGGTCGCCTACCAGGACCTCCCGGCCGAGGCGTACGAGCAGGCGCTGCGCGAGGCCGGGCTGCCCGAGCCGTTCGCGGCCATGTACGCAGGCTTCGACGTCGCCATCGCGCGGCACGCGCTGGACGACACCCCCGGCGACCTGAGCAGGCTGATCGGCCGCCCCACCACCCCGCTGCGCGACGGAGTGGCCGCGATCCTGGCGACCGCCTGAGGCTCTCCCTCACGGCGGGCCGGCCCGCTCCCCCGCCGCCGGGAGCGGGCCGGCCCGTGGCTTCACGTCGCGCGCGTAAGGGCCGGCATCCTCCTGGCGGCCAGGACGCCGAGCGTCAGGAGGGAGACCAGGAGGGCGACGACCTGCCCGGCGGTCACGGCCGCCATGGTGCGACCGATCGGATCGATCACATCGAAGGTCAGCTCGTAGGCCCGGCAGAGCGTCACGGGCACGATCAGGATCGCCAGAGCCAGCGGCAGGGAGGGGCTCCGGCCGGCGGGAGCGCGCAGGTGCGTCCCGGCGCAGGCGACGCCCGCCGCCAGAAGCGCCGTGCAGGCCAGACCCGACTCGCCCAGCCACGGCCACACCCACGCCCATACCCGGGAGGCTACGACCGGCGCCATCGACGCCGATCCCAGCACATCCAAGATGGTGTGGAGCAGGACGCCGGCCGCGACGGGCACGGCGGCGATCCACCAGGGGCGGCTCGGCCGTGGCGCGTCACGGTGGAATCCCGCCCACAGCGCCAGGACGGGCACCCCGAACAGAAGGGTCTGCAGGATCAGCGGCACATCCGCGGCCGCGGCCTCCCTCTGGACGACGGACCCCCAGGACAGCGCGAGAGCGAGCATCGCCGACAGCTTGGCGGCGCGCAGGCCACCGCGGACGAGGAAGACGAACGCAACCGTCCACAGGAGACAGCTCAGCGCGTACGCCATCTCCCACGACCGCTGCGCCGAACCGGGGGCTCCGAGCGTGACCTCGTAGCCGCCGGACAGCGGGATCACGACGCGCTTCAGCGTCTCGGCGAGCCAGGCACAGCTCATCGTCGCGTGGAAGGCCAACGCCAGCACGGCCACCAGGCGGACCGCCTCGCCCCACGCAAAGAACCGCGGGACGGCGCCCACGCCTCCGAGCCGGACCCGGACGGACAGCCCGACGATGCTGACGACCTCCGACCAGCGCGGCCGGGGGTTGTCCTCGTCGCGGAGATCGCCCGCGCCCTCCAGGAACGCGCTCACCATCTCCGCCTCGCGTTCGGCCCGGTAGGAGGCGGGCAGCATCCGCAGGAGGTACCTGTAGCGGTCTTCCAGAAGACTCACGCCATGCCTCCCGCATACCGCGCGCGCAGCCGTCGGCGCGCGCTCTCGACGTTCGCGGCCAACCGCACGGCCTCCGCCTCCAACGCCCGCGCCCCGGACTCGGTGAGCCGGTAGTAGCGGCGCAGCCGCCCCTGCTCCACCTCCTCACGGTCCAGGACGACCAGTTCGTCGGCGGCCAGGCGGTCCAGCACGCCGTACAACGTGCCGATCTTCAGGTCCACCCGCCCCTCCGACAGCTTCCCCACCTCCTGCACGATCCCGTAGCCGTGTAGCGGGGCGTCGACAAGCGCGGTGAGGACGAGGAACGCGGGCTCCGTCATCGTTCGCGTACCCATGGGCTCCATCATATATTGGAAGGCAGGATATCGGGACCCGTCGAACCGGCCGGGCGCGGGAACCGGTCCGTCAGTCGAGGGCGCCGAGGGTGATGCCCTCGATGATGTGGCGCTGGGCCGCCACGGCGACGATCAGCACCGGCACGATCGTGACGAGCGACGCCGCCATGATCAGGTTGTACTGCGTGGTGAACTGGCTCTGGAACACCGACAGGCCCTGCGACAGCACCGACATCTCGGTGGTGTTCACCACGATCAGCGGGAACAGGAAGTTGTTCCAGTTCTGCAGGAACAGGATGATCGCGAGCGCGGCCACCACCGGCCGCGCGAGCGGCGCGTACACGTTGAAGAACACCCGCAGCTCCGAGGCCCCGTCGAGGCGGGCGGCCTCCCCCAGCTCGCGCGGCGTGCCGAGGAAGAACTGGCGGAACAGGAACGCGCCGAGCGCGGAGGCGATGTTCGGCACGATCAGGCCCTGGTAGGTGTTCAGCCAGCCGAGATCGCCCAGGAGCTGCGACACCGGGACGATGATCGCGCTGAACGGCACCATCAGCCCGCTGAGCGCGACGACGAAGAGCACCCGCTTGCCCGGAAAGTCGAGCATGGCGAAGGCGTACCCGGCGAGCAGCCCGCTGGCCAGCTGCCCGGCGGTGGCGGCCACGCCGAAGATCGCGGTGTTGAGGTACCAGCGGCCGAACGGCGCCTGCGACAGCGCCCGCCCGATGTTGTCCCACTGGGGATGCTCGGGCCACAGCGGCGCGGCCGGGTTGATGATCTCGGCGTCGGTCTTCAGGGCGCTGATCGCCATCCAGAGCAGGGGGAAGGCCACGATCAGCACGGCGAGGGCGAGCAGCAGGTAGACCACCGCGCGGCGGGCGAGCAGCCCGGCGGGCAGGGCGGCCGTACGGCGGGCGGCGACGCTAGCGGGCACGGCGGTCCACCCTCCCGAGCAGCCAGATCTGCGTGATCGTGATCAGCAGGGACAGGACGAACAGCGCGACCCCCATGGCGTTCGCGCGGCCGGTGTCGAACTGCACGAAACCCTCGTTGTAGACGTAGTAGAGCGCGGTCTGGGTCGCGCCGTCGGGGCCGCCCTGGGTGAGCACGTAGATCTGCGTGAACGTCTGCAGGCCGGTGAGCGTGGTCACCACCCAGATCAGCAGGGTGTGCCGGCGCATCATGGGCCACTGGACGTGGGCGAACCTGCGCCAGGCCCCGGCCCCGTCGACGCTCGCCGCGTCCAGGACGTCGCGGGGGACGGACTTCAGCGCGGCGACGTACAGGATGACGTTCTGGCCGAAGAACTGCCAGGCGCCGAAGGTGAGCACGGCGAGCAGCGCCAGGCCGGGCGACGACAGGAAATCGGCCTGGGGCAGATGGACCGCGCGCAGCAGCCTGTTGACCAGGCCGAACTGCGGCGCGAACATGTTCCCCCAGATCAGCGCGGTCGCGACGACGGGCACGACCAGGGGGATGACGAACGGCGCCCGCAGGCGGGCCGCGCCGGGCACCCGCGAGTTGAGCAGCAGCGCGAGGCCGAGCCCCGCCGCCATGGTCAGCAGGATGAACCCGGCGGTGTAGACGGCGGTGACCCCGAGGGCGTGCCCGCCTCCCTCGGCGAGCATCTGCCCGTAGTTGTCGAGCCCCACGAAGGCCGGGGAGGTGTCGAACACCCCGCCGCTGTACAGGCTGCGCCACAGCAGCATGGCGAGCGGGACCAGCGAGAAGAGCACGGTGAGCACCACCGTGGGCGCCACGAACGCGTACCCCAGCGCCCACGTGCGGTAGCGCCGCGGCCCCGGCCGTACTCCGGCGGCCGGGAGGCCGGAGGAGTACGGCGCGGCTTCGGCGCGGCCACCCGTGTGGAGCATCAGCCGAGTTTCTTCAGCGCCGCGTCCCCGTCCTGCGCGGCCTTGGCGAGCGCGTCGGCCGGGCTCTTCTGCCCCTTCAGCGCCGCGTTGATCTGGATCCACAGGGCCTGAGAGATCGCGTTGTAGGCGGGGGTGATGGGACGCACCTTGCCGGTCTTCTCGGCCTCGGCGAACACCGTGTAGGTCGGGTCCTTGGCGATGTGCTCCTTGAGGGCGGGCTGCTCGAGCTGGCGCGGGTCGGACGGCAGGCCGCCGTTCTTGGCGGCGAGGTAGGCGCCCCGCTCCGGCGTGGACAGGAACTTCAGGAACGCCAGGCCCGCCTTCTCGGCCGCGTCGTTCGTCTTCAGCAGCGCGGCCACGCCGATGCCCATGCTGGTCGAGGTGCCCGCGGCGCCCTTGGGCATGGCGGCCACGCCGAAGTCGACGCCGGCCTTCTGGAAGGTCGGCACGGCCCACTGCCCGTTGACGATCATGGCGACCGTGCCGCTGGCGAACGCGGGCGCGCCGTCGAAGCTGCCCGCCTGGGCGTAGCTGGTGGTCGGCGCGGACTTGCTCTTGAGCAGGTCGGTCCAGGTGGTGAGGGCCTTGACCCCCGCGGCGCTGTCGAAGGCGGTCGCGGTGCCGTCGGCGTTGAGGAAGGACCCGCCCTCGGCGTACAGCATAGGCGTCCAGGCGAAGGTGATCCACTCGGACTCGCCGAGCGGCACGTAGAAGCCGTACTTGTTCTTGGCCGGGTCGGAGAGCTTCTTGGCGTCCTCGGCCAGCTCGGTCCAGGTCTCGGGAGGGTTCTTGATGCCCGCGTCGGCGAAGGCCTTCTTGTTGTAGAACAGCACGATGTCACCGACGCCCGCGAGCGCGATGCCGAGCTGGTGGCCCTTGTGGAACAGCGACTCCTTGATGCCGGGGTAGAGCGCGTCGGTCTCGGCGGTCAGCTTGCCGTCGAGCGGGACCAGCTTGCCGCTCTGGGCGATGATCGGCAGGTCGGAGGGGTTCTGGGTGAGCAGGACGGTCGGCTGGGTGCCGTTCTTGAGGGCGGCGATGACCTTCGGCAGGTACTGGTCGGAGCTGGCGATGTACTGCCCCTTGGCGTGCATGCCGGGGTTGGCCTTCTCGAACGCCGCGTCGATCTCGGCGATCTGGTCGGGCTGCCAGCCGCTGGTCCAGTAGGTGAACGTGCCGTCCGCCGCGGCGGACCCGCTCGCGCCGCCGCCGGACCCGCCCGAGCCGCCCGAGCCGCCGCACGCCGCCGCAGCGAGGGCGAGGCCCACGGCGACCGCGCCGGCGGCGACCCTCTTCCCGATCATCATGTCCCTGTCGCTCCCTGGCAGTACCCGCGCGGATCGTGAACTTCGGCGCGCCGGAAACCCCGGCCCGCCGCGCCTGTGAAAGATCGGGGACATATTAACCTAGTAAAGAGATAGGTAAATCTTGTCCCGTGTCGTCCCACGGTCACCCTGTACCCCGAAGATCACGCTTCTACTAGACCGCACTACGAAGATATGCGAGCACGGCCAGCACTCTGCGGTGGTCCTCTTCGCTGTTCGCCAGTCTGAGCTTGGCCATGATCGAGCCGATGTGCGTCTCGACGGTGCGATCGGTCAGCCACAGCCGCCGGGCGATGCCGACGTTGGTGCGTCCCTCCGCCATCAGCGCCAGGACCTCCCGCTCGCGTGCGGTCAGGGACGCGAGAGGGTTGTCGCCGCGGGAGGCGGCCAGCAGGCGCGTCACCACTTCGGGATCCAGGGCCGAGCCGCCGTGCGCGACCCGGCGCAGCGCCTCGAGGAACTCGTCGACATCGAAGACCCGGTCCTTCAGGAGGTAGCCGAACCCGCCGTGCGTGACGAGTTCGACGCTGTGCCGCGTCTCGATCTGCTGGGACAGCAGGAGGATGCCCAGACCGGGGTGGCGGCTCCGCAGGACACGGGCGGCGCGGGCGCCGTCGTCGGCGTGGCCGGGCGGCATGCGGATGTCCACGATGGCGAGATCGGGAGCGGTGGCCTCGACGGCGTCGACGAGCGCGTCCGCGTCGGCGACCTTGGCGACGATGTCGTGGCCGGCGTCCTCGAGCAGCCGCGCGAGCCCCTCCCTGAACAGCGCCGAGTCCTCGCCTATCACGATGCGCACGGCAGCACCGCCCGGATCGTGGTGCCCCGGCCCGCCGGGCTGTTCAGGTGCAGCGAACCGCCGGCGGCGGCGACCCGGTCGGACAGGCCGGACAGTCCCGAGCCCCGCCGCATGCCGGCCCCGCCGCGGCCGTCGTCGCTGATCTGGATCGTGAGCAGGTCGTCCTCCCGGATGATTCTCAGTTGGATGCCGCACGCCCCGGCGTGTTTGACGGCGTTGGTGACGGCCTCGCTGACCACGTAGTACGCCGTGGTCGCGACGTCGTCGGCGACGACGCCCGCGTCGATCTCCAGCGACACGGGGCACGGCAGCGAGCCGGCGAGCGTCCGGACGGCGACGTCGAGGCCGTCGTCGAGGCTGCTGGGACGCAGGCCATGCGCGATGGCCCGCAATTCCGCGACCGCGGTGCCCAGCTCCGCCACGCTCTGGTCGAGCAGGCCGTCGAGGTCGACGCTTCCGTCGCCGAGATGCCGTTGGGCCAGCCGCAGGGACATGCCGAGCGCGACCAGGCGTTGTTGCGCGCCGTCGTGCAGGTCGCGTTCCAGGCGGCGGCGTTCGCGGTAGCCCGCGGCCAGCAGCCGCCCCCGGCTGGACTCCACCTCGCGCAACGCCTCGGCGAGCTCGATGCGCAGCCGTACCACCTCGACCAGCAACGCGGCCGCCGCGGCGATCTCGCGCAGCAGCTGCGGGGAACCCACCTCGCCGCGGAGCAGCGCACCGATCTCCTGACCGCTGAGCGTGATCGGCGTGATCTGCCCGCCCGGCGGGGTCAGGGAGTGTCCCCGGGCGTCCACCAGCGCGTTCGTCCCCGGGAGGCGGTAGGCGACGCGCAGCCCCGGGTCCCGCAGGGCGTCGCGCAGCACGCTCTCCAGCTGTTCCGGCTCGGCCTCGCCCGCGTGCGTACGGCGGCGAAGCTCCTCGACGGCCTCCAGCACGGCGCGGCGTCGCGGGTACATGCGGCGGTCCACGGCGCGTTGCAGCCGTACCCGTACCGGGGTCAGGACGGCGGCGCACACGGCCGTGGCGGCGGCCGCCGCCGCCGAACCGCCCCGGCCGGCGAGCAGCCCGCCGACGGCCACGACCGCCGTGTAGACCCCGAGCAGCGCCGCCGTCACCAGGCCGTACGTGACGGCCGTGCTGATCGCCTTGTCGATGTCGTACAGGTCGTGACGGAGCAGGGCGATCGACGTGCCGACGGGGAGGGTGACGAACAGCCCGAACAGGCCGGCCAGCGCGAGATCGGGCTTCCCGGCGAACAGGTAGCCGGCCCAGCACAGCAGCAGCGTGACGGGCAGCCACAGCCCGGCGACGGCGAGCCACTTCAGCCGCGCCCGGCGCACCGGGTCGTCCGCGCGGCGGTACTTGAGCACCATCGCCGCCGCCGAGGCGGCCAGCAAGGCCATCAGGACGAGGGGCAGCGCCGCCACCAGCGGCGCCGCCCATCCGGGCAGGGTGCCGAGCGCGTGCGGCGCGTCCCGGCCCGGAGCCGGGTACGCCGCCGGGTTCATGCCGGCGAGCGGGACGAACAGGACGACGTCGGCGACCAGTCCTCCGGCCACCCAGCGCCAGCGCGGGCCGGGCAGCCGCCCGTCGGGGAAGAAGAGCACCAGCAGCGCCACCGGGACGTACCACAGCATCCACAGGCCCTGACTCAGCGGGGCCACCACGTCGGGCAGCGGCAACGCCGCGGGACGCAGGCGGGCGGCGGCCGTGTAGGTCTCCAGCGAGGGGATGAATGCGACCGCGAGGCCCACCAGGGCCAGCAGGACGCCGGTGGGGTTCGCCGGCTCGCGGGCCGCGATCGCCAGCCCCAGGCCGAGGGACGGCAGGCTGAGCACCAGGCCGAAGGCGTACCAGGAGACGTCCGCGAACGACGCCTCGCCGCACATGGTGACCAGCCCGAGACCGCCCGCGGCGAGCGCGATCACCGTGACGACGGCGACGAGGAGCGCCCAGCGCTTGTACATGGACCGAGGCTACGCACCGAGGGCGCCACCGGACATCCGTGCCGGCCCGGATCCCTGGTTCCGTGACCGCCTCGATGCGCCCGCGCGGTCGCGCGGCCGACTCTGGCATCGCAAGCGATTCCCCCCGAAGGAGCGATCGTGAACAAGAGGGCCGGTGGCCCGCTCGGCGGCATCGTGGCGGCCGTCACCGGCGAGGCCGACCGCGCTGGGCGTCGCCACCCGGCACTCCGGTCAGACGGTCACCGCCTGAGCCGCCATCCGTACATGACCACTTCTTCAGGACAGTCGACGAAAGGAAACTCCCATGCGCACGATCCGCAACATCCTCGGTGCCGCGATGGCCGCCGCCACCCTGACCGCCGGGCTGACGCTCCCCACCGCCGGGGCGGCGGACGCGGCCGGACGGCCCCGGGAACCGCCCCGGGGCCGTCCTCGCGTCACCGGTCACCCCTGGTGCGGTTTCCGGCGGATCACTAATCTGGCCGGAAGTTCGTCGCGCGGCGCTGGAGAAGCACATGTCACTCGCTCGGTCCTCGGCAGACCCGATCTCGGCGGCGGAGACGGACGTCGCCCTCGCCCGCCGCCAGTCGCTCGCGGACCTGCTGCGCCGCTCCGCCCGCCGCCACCCCGACCGGCTCGCCGTCGCGGACGGCACCACCGCCCGTACCTTCGCCGAGCTCGACCGGGACGCCTCGCGCATCGCGAACGCGCTGGCCAAGAGGGGGGTGCTCCCGGGCGAGCGGGTGGCGGTGCTCTCCCGCAACAGCGTCGCCTACGTCCAGACGATCTTCGGCGTGGCCCGCGCGGGCGCGGTGCTCGTGCCGGTCAACTTCATGCTCGGCCCCGAGGAGGTCGGCTACGTCCTGTCCCACTCCTCGGCGGTCGCCCTGCTGGTCCAGGACGCGCTGCTGCCCGTCGCCGAGGGCGCGGTGAAGGCGGCGGCGGGGCTGCGGACGCGGGTGGTGTACGGCGAGGCGGGCGAGTCCTGGGAGCCGTTCGCGGCGCTGCTCGGCCACGACGACGCCACCGAGCCGGCGGTGCCCATCGGGCCGGACGACCCGGCGCAGATCCTCTACACCTCCGGCACCGAGTCGCGCCCCAAGGGCGCGGTGCTGTCCCACGGGGCGCTGATCGCCCAGTACGGCAGCTGCGTGATCGACGGCGGCATGGACCGCCACGACGTCGAGTTGCACGCCATGCCGCTGTTCCACTGCGCCCAGCAGCACTGCTTCCTGGTGCCCGACATCATGCTCGGCGCGTCCGGCCACATCATGGCCGCGCCCGATCCCGCCGCCGTGCTGGAGGCCGTCGAACGGCACCGGGTGACGAAGTTCTTCGCCCCGCCCACCGTGTGGATCGCCCTGCTGCGCCACCCGGACTTCGACCGGCGCGACCTGTCGTCCCTGCGCAAGGGCTACTACGGGGCGGCGATCATGCCGGTCGAGGTGCTGCGGGAGATCGGCGAGCGGCTGCCCGGGGTGCGGCTGTGGAACTTCTACGGCCAGACGGAGATGGCCCCGGTGGCCGTCATGCTGCAGCCGGAGGACCAGATCCGCAAGGCCGGGTCGGCCGGGCGGGCCGCCCTGCACGTCGAGACCCGCGTCGTCGACGCCGACGGGAACGACGTGCCGCCCGGCGAGATCGGCGAGATCGTGCACCGCAGCCCGCACGCGATCCTGGGTTACCTCGACGACCCGGGCAAGACGGCCGAGGTCTTCCGCGGCGGCTGGTTCCACTCCGGCGACCTCGGGGTGATGGACGAGGACGGCTACCTCACGGTGGTCGACCGCATCAAGGACATGATCAAGACCGGTGGTGAGAACGTCGCCAGCCGCGAGGTCGAGGAGGTCGTCTACGAGCATCCGGCCGTGGCCGAGGTCGCGGTCGTCGGCGTCCGGCATCCGAGCTGGATCGAGGCGGTGGTCGCGATCGTGGTCACCAAGCCCGGCACATCGGTCACCGAGGAGGAGTTGCGGGCCCACACGCGGGCGCGCCTGGCGGCGTTCAAGGTGCCGAAGGCCGTCGCGTTCGTCGACGCGCTGCCGAAGAACCCCAGCGGGAAGATCCTCAAGCGCGAGCTCCGCGACCTTCACGCCGGCCTGGCCGCCCGCATCCCCGCCGCCGGCTCCTCCGGCTGACGACGAGCCGGGGTCCGGGGCCCCCGCGACAGGTTTCCGATGGCCAGGACGGGTACGCGACAGATCTGGGCCTGTGCGGTTCGCAGGCCTGAATCGAGCGGAAAGGAATCGTCCATGGCAGACCGGCAACGAGTCGTCATCGTCGGCGGAGGCTTCGCGGGGTTCACCGCCGCGCGCCGTCTCTCCCGGCTCGCCAGAGGCGCCATCGAGATCGTCCTGGTCAACCCGACCGACTACTTCCTCTACCTTCCCCTGCTGCCGGAGGTGGCGGCCGGGGTCCTCGACCCGCGCAAGGTCGCCGTCCCGCTGGCCGGCAACCTCCCCGGCGTCCGCCATCTGCTGGCCAGTGTGGAGAAGGTGGACGTCGAGGGGCGGCGCGTGACGTGCGTCGACGCCGAGGGCGAGAGCCGTGAGCTGACCTACGACCGGCTGGTCGTCGCCGTCGGGAGCGTCAACAAGCTCCTGCCGGTCCCCGGGGTCGCCGAGCACGCCCACGGCTTCCGCAGCGTCGCCGAGGCGCTGTACCTGCGCGACCACCTCATCCGCCAGATCGAGCTCGCCGACGCCGAGGACGACCCCGCCGAGCGGGACGCACGGTGCACGTTCGTGGTGGTGGGCGCCGGCTACACCGGCACCGAGGTCGCCGCCCAGGGCCAGTTGCTCACCCTCGACGCGCTGCGCCGGCGGCCCGGCCTGCGCGACCAGAGAGTGCGGTGGCTGCTGGTGGACAAGGCGCCGCGCATCCTGCCCGAGCTGGACGAACGGTTGTCGCGAACCGCGCACGACACCCTGACCGGCCGCGGCCTCGACATCCGGCCGGGCACCACGGTGGCCGAGGCCACCGCCGAGGGGGTCAGGCTCTCCGACGGGGAGTTCGTGCCGACCCGTTCCCTCATCTGGTGCGTCGGCGTCGGCCCGGACCCGCTGGTGGAGTCGCTCGGGCTGCCGACGAAGAAGGGCCGGCTCCTGGTCGACGAGTACCTCACGGTGCCGGGGCATCCGGAGATCTTCGCCTGCGGCGACGCGGCGGCGGTGCCCGACCTGACGCGGCCCGGCGAGTACACCACCATGACGGCGCAGCACGCCACGCGGCAGGGCAAGCGGGTCGCCGAGAACATCGCCGCCTCCTACGGCCGGGCGGTCCGCCGTCCGTACCGGCACAGCGACCTCGGCTTCGTGGTCGACCTCGGCGGCGCGAAGGCGGCCGCCAACCCGCTCGGCGTCCCGCTGTCGGGGGTGGCGGCCAAGGCGGTGACCCGCGGGTACCACCTGCTGGCCGTGCCGAGCGGCCGGGCGCGGATCGCGGGCAACTGGCTGCTGGACGCGTTGCTGCCCCGGCAGACGGTGCAGCTGGACCTCGTCAGGGGCGGGGCGGTGCCGCTCACCTCCGCCACGCCCGAGCGCCCGCACGTCTCCGCGGGGGCCGGCACGCCGCCGCCGCCCGGGCGGAAGGCGGAGGGGCCCGGCGGCCCGGCATCGGAGGAGGAGACCGGCGAGTCGCACAAGGCCGGCGCGCACGCCTCCGGCGG
Source organism: Sphaerisporangium fuscum (assembly GCF_018531465.1). Lineage (GTDB taxonomy): Bacteria > Actinomycetota > Actinomycetes > Streptosporangiales > Streptosporangiaceae > Sphaerisporangium > Sphaerisporangium fuscum. The sequence goes on along the minus strand of NZ_JAHDTF010000026.1, from coordinate 165,833 downwards.
CGGCTGAGGCGGCGGTGCCGCTGACCTGCGGCTGTACCGTGCCGGGGTTTGGCATCCCGCCCCGAGGTAAAGGGGTGGGATGCCTCATGACGATCACCGCGGACGCGTCCTGGTCGGCACGGCGTCCTGGACCGACAAGAGCCTGCTCACCTCCGGCTGGTACCCCGGGTACGCCTCGACCCCGGCGTTACGGCTCACCTACTACGCCTCGCGGTTCCCGCTGGTGGAGGTGGACTCGACCTACTACCACCCGCCGTCACTGCGGACCGTCGAGGCCTGGCGCGACCGCACTCCCCCGGACTTCGTGTTCAACATCAAGGCGTTCTCGCTGCTGACCCGGCATCCGGCCCGTGTCCAGTCGCTGTACAAGGACCTGCGCGACAAGCTGGCCACCTGGCGGGAGTCGGTCTACCTGCGCGACGTGGGCGACGAGATCGCCGAGGAGGTCTGGAGGCGCTTCGTGACCACCCTGCTGCCGCTGCACGAGGCGGGCAAGCTGGGCGTGGTGCTGTTCCAGTTCCCGCCGTGGTTCCCTCCCGGCGAGCGGAGCAGGCAGTACATCCTCGAATGCGTGCGCCGCTGCCGCCCGATGCGGGCGTGCGTGGAGTTCCGCAACGCGGCATGGATGAGCGAGGAGCGGCGCGAGGAGACGCTGGACTTCCTCGCCTCCCATCACATTCCGTACGTCATCGTCGACATGCCGCAGGGGCACCCCTCCTCGGTCCCCCCGGTGACGGCGGTCACCGCCGACCTCGCCGTGGTCCGCTTCCACGGGCACTCGGAGAAGTGGACGAGCAAGAACATCGAGGAGCGCTTCGCCTACCTGTACTCCGAGGAGGAGCTCCGGAAGTGGGCGGTCGAGATCGCGGGGCTGGCCGGGCAGGCGGACACGGTGCACGTGCTGATGAACAACTGTTGCGCCGACAACGCCCAGCGCAACGCCGCCCAGCTCGCCGCCCTCCTCCCCGACCACGCCGTCCCTCCCCCGCTGTCGCTGTAGCCCCGCGGCCCCTCGCCGTACGGCGCCGCTGGGGCGGGGTGTTGACGGTGCCGGGCGCCGGGTCGTACATTCCCCCGGATCGATCCAGACAGGTGGGGTTTATGTCCGACATTCAGGACGAACGGCTAAAGGGTGGCGGGGCGCTCAAGGTCGAGACGCACGGCCTCGACATCATCGCCGACGGTGAGCGCAAGGGGCGGCCCAGGCAGCTGTTCTGGCCGTGGTTCGGCGCGAACGTGTCGGTGCTCGGGCTGAGCTACGGCTCCTTCGCGCTCGGATTCGGCATCTCCTTCTGGCAGGCACTCGTCGCCGGGCTGGCCGGCATCGTCGCGTCCTTCCTGTTGTGCGGGTTCGTCGCCGTGGCGGGCAAGCGGGGGGCGGCGCCCACGATGGTGCTGAGCCGCGCGGCGTTCGGCGTGCGCGGCAACCGGCTGCCGTCGGCCGTCTCCTGGCTGCTCACGGTGGGCTGGGAGACCGTGCTCACCGCGCTGGCCACGCTCGCCACGGCCACCGTGTTCGACCGGCTCGGCTGGGGAGGCGGCACCTCGACCAAGGTCGTCGCCCTGATCGTCGTCACCCTGCTGATCGTCGCCGGCGGCGTCATGGGCTTCGACCTGATCATGCGGATGCAGACCGTCATCACCGTGGTGACCGGCGCGCTCACCGTGGTGTACATCGCCCTGGTGCTCGGCCACATCCACTGGGACGCGGTCACCGCCGTCCCCTCCGGATCGGCCCAGCAGTTCATCGGGGCGCTGGTCTTCATGATGACCGGTTTCGGCCTGGGCTGGGTGAACGCCGCCGCCGACTACTCGCGCTACCTGCCGAGACGCTCCTCCGGCGCGGGAGTCGTCGGCTGGACGACCTTCGGCGGGGCGGTGGCGCCGGTCGTCCTGCTGCTGTTCGGCCTGCTGCTGGCCGGTTCGTCCCAGAGCCTGAACAAGGCGATCGAGGGGGATCCGATCGGGGCGCTCACCACCATCCTGCCCACGTGGTTCCTCATCCCCTTCGCGGCCGTGGCCGTCCTCGGCCTGGTCGGCGGCGCCGTCCTCGACATCTACTCCTCGGGCCTGGCGCTGCTCGCCACCGGCCTGCGGGCGCCGCGCCCGGTGGCCGCCCTGGTCGACGGCGTCCTCATGGTCGCCGGGACGATCTACATCGTCTTCGTCTCCGGTGACTTCCTCGGGCAGTTCATCGGCTTCCTCACCACGCTCGGCGTGCCGATCGCCGCCTGGTGCGGCATCATGCTCGCCGACCTGGCGCTGCGCCGCCGCGACTACGACGAGGGCGACCTCTACCGTCCCTCGGGCCGCTACGGCGACGTCCCGCCGCTGCCCATCGCGGTGATGGCCGTCTGCACGGCCGTCGGCTGGGGGCTGGTGACCAACACCAGCGCGAGCTGGCTCAGCTGGCAGGGCTATCTGCTCGGCCCGCTCGGGCTCGGCGGCACGCAGGGGGCGTGGGCGTTCGCCAACCTCGGGGTGCTGGCCGCGCTCGTCCTCGGTTTCGCCGCCACCTGGGCGCTCGGAGGGTCGCGGGTGCGCCGCCAGGAGCTCCTGCCGTCCGCCGACCAGGGTGTGAAGGCCTGACTCAGACCTCCACCGAGCCGCCGCTGCGCCAGTAGACGTTGTTCTCCCTGCTCAGCAGGCCCTCGTCCACGAGGTACCGGCGCAGCGCGGCGTAGTCGTCGTGAAAGGCGCGCAGCACGACGTTCACGTCCTTCTCGGGGTAGCGGACGCCGGGCTCGAAGAGACGGGCGATGTAGTCGAGCACGACCAGCCTCTTGTCCCGCCGCGAGGGGATGGCCCGCAGCCGCCCGCCGACCAGGAAGGTCTGGACGACGCGGTCCTCCGGTGAGACCGGCACGACCGGTTTGGCGGTGGCGTGCAGCAGTTCGCGGAACCGCTCCCGCCGGGCGTGCCAGCCGTCCTCTCCCCGCACGGCGAGCCCGCCGCGCTCCAGCCGCTCCAGGGCGCGCCGTACGGCGTCGTGCGCGAGGCCCGCGTCCTCCGGCTTGCCGTTCAGCACCAGCGCCGACAGCACCCGCAGGGTGTCCTCCTGGTACAGCAGCCCGAGGACCTGCCTGATCTCCTGCTCGCTCATCGTTCCTCAGCAATCGCCTCAGCCGGTGGGATCGCGGTGCCCGCCGGACGCCGACACCTCTATGATCCCTATCTCTCCCGGCCGGACGCGACGCCGCCGCCCGCTCCCGCCGTAGGATCGATCATCGCACCGCCGATCCGGACCCAGGGAGCACCGTGCCGGCCGACGACATCACCCCCGCGGGCGTGGGGGCCGGCACCGCCAACATCGCCCGGATGTACGACTACTGGCTGGGCGGCAAGGACAACTTCGCCGTCGACCGCGAGAGCGCGGAAGAGGTCGTGAAGATTTCACAGGGCCGGGTGCTGCGCGGCGTACGCCTGAACCGCGACTTCCTGGGCCGGGCGGTCAGGACGGCGGCCCGCGCCGGCGTCCGCCAGTTCCTCGACCTCGGCTCCGGGCTGCCGACGCGGGAGAACGTCCACGAGGTGGCCGGCCCGGACGCCCGCGTGGTGTACGTCGACTACGACCCGGTGGTGGCCGCCCACGGGCGGGCACTGCTCGCCACGTCGCAGGACGTCGGTTTCGTCCATGCCGACCTGCGGCGGCCCGGCGAGATCCTCGGCCACCCCACCGTCCGGAGGCTGATCGACTTCGCCGAGCCGGTGGCCGTGATGTTCGTCTCGGTGCTGCACTTCGTGGACGACGCCGACGATCCCCGGCGCATCGTGGGCGAGTACCGCGACGCGCTGGTGCCGGGGAGCCACCTGATCCTGTCCCACCTGGCCAAGGACGACTTCCCCGACAGGATGGCCGCGACCGAGCGGGTGTACGAGGGCGCCAGCGCCCGGCTCGGCGCTCGCTCGCGGGAGGAGATCCTGGCGCTGTTCGACGGCTTCGAGCTCCTCGAGCCGGGCCTGGTCGGCCCCACCGAGTGGAACGCCCCTGAGCTGGCCCTGTCGGCCGAGAAGTTCGCCGGCCTGGTCGGGGTGGGCGTCAGGCGGTGAGCGCCGCGGGGCCGCCGGTCACCGCTCCGGGCGCCGGTCGTGGCTGGCGCGGTACTCTTCGTCGGAGACCGGGCCGTGCCAGTGGGTCGCGCCGCTGGCGGTGACGGCGATGTGGACGAAGGTGTCGTCGGCGGTGGCGCCGTGCCAGTGCCTCTCCCCCGGTTCGACGTGCACCCAGTCGCCCGGCCCGACCTCGGTGCCCTTCGTCTCGCCCTCGCGGGTGATCACGCCGCGCCCGGCGATGACGTACAGCGCCTGCTCGCCGTCGTGGGTGTGCCAGCCGGAGCGGGCCTCGGGCTCGTAGCTGAACCGCTGCGCCCGCAGGCCCTCCGGCCGTACCTCCTCCAGGATCCGCGTCTCCCACACGCCGCCGGTGAACCTCTCCGGCCCCGGTCTGGTGGACCTGACCTGTCCCTCTCCCACGAACCTCATCGTGACCTCCCCTGACGGACCCGCTCGCCCGGAACGTACCCGCCCAGTCAACATGATCTCCGCCGTCCGGTGAAGATCTCGGCGAGGTCCCGTGCGGGGTCAGACGGCGCGGTGGTACTGGTCGGGCCAGCGGGGCTCGGCGCCGAGCTCGCGGGCGGCGAGGTTCGGCCAGTACGGGTTGCGCAGCAGTTCGCGGCCGAGCAGGACGGCGTCGGCCTGCCCCGAGGCGACGATCCGCTCCGCCTGCCGGGCGTCGGTGATCTCGCCGACCGCGCCCACGGGCAGGTCCGTCTCGGCCTTCACGCGGGCCGCGAACGGCACCTGGTACCCGGGGCCGGTGGGGATGCGGGCCCCTGGGGCGTTGCCGCCGGTGGAGGTGTCCAGGAGGTCGACGCCGTGGGCGAGCAGCTCCTTGGCGAAGCGGACGGTGTCGTCGGCGGTCCAGCCCTCCCGCTCGTCCTCGGGGTTCTCGGTCAGCCAGTCGGTGGCCGAGATGCGGAAGAAGACGGGCAGGTGGCCGGGCCACACCGCCCGGACGGCGTCCACGACCGCGAGCGGGAACCGCACGCGGTTCTCGTAGGAGCCGCCGTAGGCGTCGGTGCGGCGGTTGGTGTACGGCGAGAGGAACTGGTTGATCAGGTAACCGTGCGCGCCGTGGACCTCGGCCACCTGGAAGCCCGCCTCCAGGGCGCGCCGCGCCGAGGCGGCGAAGGCCTCCACGAGCTCCTCGATGCGGGCGACGCTCAGCTCGTCGGGGGTGGGATGGGCTTCGGTGAAGGGAACCGGGCTCGGCGCGACCGGTTGCCAGCCGTGCCGGTCGGGCCCCGCGGGCCCGCCGCCGCGCCAGGTGCGCTCGGTGGAGGCCTTGCGGCCGGCGTGGGCGAGCTGGATGCCCGGGACGGCGCCCTGCCGGCGCAGGAAGGCGGTGAGGCGGGTGAACCCCTGCTGCTGGGCCTCGTTCCACAGTCCCAGGTCGTAGGGACTGATCCGCCCTTCGGGCGACACCGCGGTCGCCTCGGTGATGATCAGTCCGGTGCCGCCGGCGGCGCGGGCGGCCTGGTGGGCGAAGTGCCAGTCGTTGGGAACGCCCTGGCCGGGCCCCTCGGGCGCCGCGCTGTACTGGCACATCGGCGCCATCCAGACCCGGTTCGGGATGGTGAGGCCCCGCAGGGTCAGGGGTTCGAACAACGCGCTCACGGCGGCGCTCCTTCTGGTGGTCGACTCGGCCCTGGGCGGACTTTAGTACGATAACTGACGTAGTACGCCATATGTCAAACTACGAAGGTCCTCGTACAATAGGAGAGATCGACCAGGAGGAAGCCCGTGCCGCCCACACCCGCAAGGACGCTGGACCACCCCGCCCGGGAGGAGATCCGGCTCGAATCGGTGCTGCACGCCCTGTCCGACCCGATGCGCCTGCAGGTGGTGCGCCACCTTGCCGGGCTCGGCGAGGGCGAGGAGGCCCCCTGCTCGGCCATCGACCTGGCGGTCACCAAGTCCACCTCCACGCACCACTTCCGGGTGCTCCGCGAGGCCGGGGTGATCAACCAGGCCTACCGCGGCACCGCCAAGATGACCAGCCTGCGCCGCGACGACCTCGACCTGCTCTTCCCCCGGCTCCTCGAGACCGTCCTGCACGCCGACGCCGCCCAGCGCGAACGGCTCGCCCGGGCCTGACGACCCACCGCCGTCCCCGCACGGGACGCGAACGGCGGGCCCCTGACACCTCCCGCGAGAGCCGCCACCACTCGCCCCGTCGCCGTATGGCCGCACGGTGGCCGTGGCGTGGCCGCTTGCTGGCCGAAATGTAACGAAGCCGGTCTTGCTAAGCGCGCCCGCCTGGGCAATTATTTTCATCCGATCACCCGAACGTGAAAGGAATGATTGTGGCCGGAGGCGCGCTGGGTCGTATCCAGACGGAGCTGCCCGGCCTGCCCGAGGCCCTGCGCCGCGTCGGCCAGGCGATCATCGCCGATCCCGCGGTCGCCGCACGCTCGACGATCACCGAACTCGGCCGGCGCAGCGGCAGCTCGCCCGCCACGGTCACGAGGTTCTGCAGGTTCTTCGGCTTCGCCGGGTACGCCGAACTGCGCGTCGCGATCGCCACCGAGACCGGCCGCGCGGCCCAGGCCCACTGGGGCGCGGGCGTCGGGCGCGAGATCGGCCCGGACGACCCGCTCACCTCGGTCGTCGAGGTCATGGCCACGGCCGACGCCCGGCTCATCCAGGAGACCGCCGCCCAGCTCGACCTCGGCGTCGTCGGCAAGGTCGCCGACGCCATCCTGGGCGCGGGCCGGGTGCTGATGTTCGGCGTCTCCACCAGCGGCGCGGTGGCCGCCATGCTGGAGGGCCGGCTGCGCCGCATCCGCGTGCCGTGCTGGAGCTTCACCGACCCGCACGACGCGCTCGCCGACGCCGCACTGCTCTCGGCGGGCGACGTGGCCATCGGCATCTCCCACCGCGGACGCACCCGGGAGGTGCTGGAGTCGCTCGCCGAGGCCGGGGCGCACGGCGCGACGACCGTGGCGGTCACCTCCTTCGCCCGCTCCCCGCTCGCCGAGGCGGCCGACCTGGTGCTGACCACCGCGAGCAGGGCGACGACGTTCCGGCCCGGCGGGCTCGCCGCCGTGCACTCGCAGCTGTTCGTCCTCGACGTGGTGTACGTCGCGGTCGCGCAGCGCACCTTCGAACGCACGGGCGAGGCGTTCGAGCTGACGATCAGGGCCGTTGAGAGCCACCGCGTGGAGAGGAGCTGAGACGAATTGGACATCAGTGCCGCCGCCTACGTCCAGAAGGTCGAGGGGCTGGTGCGCGAGGTCGCCACGAGCCAGGCGGGGGCCGTCCGTGAGGCGGCCGCCCTGCTGTGCGCCTCGCTGCGCGACGGCGGAGTGATCCAGGCGTTCGGCTCCGGCCACTCCGAGGCGATCGCCATGGAGATCGCCGGGCGCGCGGGCGGGCTGGTGCCCACCAACCGCATGTCGCCCCGCGACCTGGTGCTGTACGGCGGGGAGCCGCCGAGCGTGCTCGGTCCCGAGCTGGAGCGCGACCCGTCGATCGCCCACCGCATCTACGACCTCGCGCCCGTCCGGCCGCAGGACGCCTTCGTCCTCGTCTCCAGCTCCGGGGTGAACGGCTCGGTCGTGGAGCTCGCCTCCATCGTCAAGCAGCGCGGCCACGCGCTGGTCGCCCTGACATCGGTCCGGCACAGCACCGAGATGAGGTCCCGGCACCCGTCGGGGCTCAAGCTCCTCGACCTCGCCGACGTGGTCCTCGACAACGGGGCCCCTTACGGCGACGCCGTCATGCCGCTCCCGGAGGGCGGCACGTTCGGAGCCGTCTCCACGATCACCTCGGCCCTGCTGGCCCAGATGACGGTCGCCGAGGTCGTCAGGGAGCTGCTGGAGGCCGGGGAGGTGCCGCCGATCTACCGGTCGGTCAACGTCGTCGGCGGCGACGAGCACAACCGCGAGCTCGAGGACCGCTACGCGGGACGGATCCGCCGCGGCGCCTGACCGCGCACCACAACTTCCGACACAGACCACCCGCCCGTACGGGCCCCCGCGCACAGGGGGCCCGGGCGCGGCGGACGCTCCAGCCCCCCAGGAGGATTCATGGCGGACAACTCCTTTTCCCGGCGAGAGCTACTGCGAAGCGCCGCTCTCGCGGGACTGCTCCTGCCCTCTGCCGGCGCGCTCGCGGCGTGCGCGTCCCCGGCCGGCGGCGGTGGCTCCACCGGTCCCAAGGTGGTGCCCACCGGGCCGAAGACGGCCACCAACCCGCTGGGCATAGCCGAGGACAAGCCGTTCGAAGTCGTGATCTTCGACGGCGGGTACGGCGACGCGTACGCCAGGACCATCCACGAGCCGCTGTTCAAGAGCAGGCACCCGAAGGTCGAGATCAAGCACTCGGCGACCAAGGAGATCTCCAAGACGCTCCAGCCCCGCTTCGCCGGGGGCAACCCGCCGGAGTTCGTCAACAACTCCGGCGACAACTCCATGGAGTTCGGCGCCCTCGCCCAGGACGGCCAGCTGCAGGACCTCACCGAGCTGCTCGACGCCCCGAGCTGGGACGACCCGAACGTCAAGGTGCGCGACACGATCCTGCCCTCCGCCATCGAGCTCGGCACCTACGACGGCAAGTACTGCGTGCTGGAGTACGCCAACACCGTCTGGGGCATCTGGTACTCCAAGAAGCTGTTCGACGACAACGGCTGGAAGGTGCCGAAGACCTGGGACGAGTTCACGGCCCTCTGCGAGAAGATCAAGAAGTCGGGCAAGTGCGCGCCGTTCACCTACGCCGGCAAGCACCCGTTCTACATCTACGAGACGATCCTCACCCTCGCCGCGAAGATCGCGGGTGTCGACGTGCTGAAGAACATCGACAACCTGGCCGACGGCGCGTGGAAGGCCGAGCCGGTCATCAAGGCGGCGACCGCCTTCGCCGAGATCGGCTCGAAGTACCTCCTCCAGGGCACCGAGGGCCTGGACCACATCCAGACCCAGACCGCGCACAACAAGTACGAGGTCGCCATGCTGCCCTGCGGCTCCTGGCTGGAGAACGAGCAGAAGGACTCCACACCCGCCGACTTCGGGTACGCGATGTTCCCGCTCCCCTCCTTCTCCGACTCCGACGCCCTGCCGTACGGGACCGTGCACTCCCGGCCCGGCGAGGAGTTCTTCGTCGCCGCCAAGTCGGCCAACCCGCGGGCCGGCATGGAGTACATCCGTGCGATGCTCTCCAAGGAGGGGGCGAGCAAGTTCAGCGAGCTCCTCAGCACGCTCACGGTGGTGAAGGGCGCCACCGAGGGACACAACCTCAAGCCCGGCCTGCAGAGCGCCGCGGCGGCCCTGCAGGCGGCCGGCCCCAACATCGTCTACTTCCGGTTCCGCTGGTGGTACAAGCCTCTCCACGACGAAGTGGCCGCCGCCACCGGGCAGCTGATGTCGGGCCGCCTCAAGGTCGACGAGTGGGCCGACCGCTGCCAGAAGAAGGCCGACGAGATCAAGAACGACTCCTCGGTCAAGAAGTTCACCCGCTGACCTGCGGGCGCCGGGGAGGCCACCGAGGCGCTCCCCGGCCCCGGCCGTCCCCGACAGAAAGCAGAACCCACATGCCGCGCTCGGCCCTCCCGGCCCGCCGGGACGTCGCCACGGTCGCAGAGGTCGCACGGGAGCTCGGATGACCGGCAGGACATCACTCGCCATCAACCGGACGGCGTTCACACGGGCGCGGTTCATCGTGAGCTTCCTGGCCGCCCCGGTGCTGCTCTACCTGATCTACGTCATCTCGCCCTACGCGCAGGCGTTCTACATCGCCATGACGAACTGGCGCGGTGTCAGCGCCGATCCGCAGTTCGTCGGGCTGGAGAACTTCGGGCGGCTCCTGTCCGACGACGTCTTCTGGAAGGCCGTCGGGCACAACGGCCTCCTGCTGGTCCTGCTGCCGCTGCTCACCATCGTGATCGCCCTGTTCTTCGCGTTCCTCCTCAACGCGGGCGGCGCGAGCGGGGGCGTGGCCGGCATCTGGGGGTCGGGGTTCTACCGGGTGGTGTTCTTCTTCCCGCAGGTCCTGGCCGTCGCGATCGTCGCCGTCCTGTTCCAGCAGGTCTTCCGGCCCGACAAGAGCGGCATGCTGAACGCCCCGCTGATGGCCCTCGGGCTGAAGCCGGTCGGGTTCCTGTCCAACCCGGACGTGGCGTTCTGGTCGATCCTCGGCGTGCTGGTCTGGCAGGCCGTCGGCTTCTACGTCGTGCTCTTCTCGGCCGGTATGGCCTCCATCCCCCGCGAGATGTACGAGGCCGCGCAGATCGACGGGGCGGGGCGGGGCCAGATGTTCTTCCGGGTCACGCTGCCGCTGCTGTGGGACACCGTGCAGGTCGGCTGGATCTATCTCGGCATCGCCGCGCTGGACGTCTTCGCCATCGTCTGGGTCATGACCGCCGAGCAGGGCGGCCCCGACCATTCGACCACCGTGATCGCCGCCGAGATCTACCGCAACGCGTTCCAGTACTTCAGGTTCGGCTACGCCTCGGCGATGGGCGTGGTCCTGTTCTTCTTCACGGTCGCCTTCGCGGTGGTGGCCATGCGCCTGTCCCGCCGCGAGCGGATCGAGTTCTAAGGGGGCCGTGCGATGGTTTCGCAGGCGGGAAAGGTGCGGCTCAGCCGGAGCGCGGCGCGCGAGCAGCGCAGGGTCAGGCTCGGCCCGCTGTCGGGCCTGTCCCACGTGGCGCTGGTCGTGTGGACCGTGCTGGTCGTCGTCCCGATCCTCTGGACGTTCCTGGCCTCGGTGAAGAGCGAGGACGAGATCTTCGGCAGCGCCTGGTCGCTCCCCGCCACGCTGCGGTGGGACAACTGGGCGCGGGCCTGGGAGCACGCCCACATCGGGCAGTACATGCTCAACAGCGTCGTCGTGGTGGCGTTCGGCACGTTCGGCACGATGCTGCTGGGGTCCATGGCGGCGTACGTGCTGGCCCGGTACCGCTTCCGCGGCAACCGGGCGATCTACCTGCTGTTCGTGTCCGGGCTGGCGTTCCCGGTGTACCTGGCGCTCACGCCGCTGTTCTTCGTGGTGGACAACATGGGACACCTCCCGCTGATCGGCCAGTTCATCGGCCTGGACACCAGGGGCGGGCTGGTGCTGGTGTACATCGCCTACTCGCTGCCGTTCACGGTGTTCTTCCTGTCGGCGTTCTTCCGCACGCTCCCGCAGGCGGTGGCGGAGGCGGCGTTCGTGGACGGGGCGTCGCACAGCCGGGTGTTCTTCCAGATCATGCTGCCGATGGCCCGGCCGGGCATCGTGAGCATCACGATCTTCAACGTGCTGGGACAGTGGAACCAGTACCAGATCCCGCTGGTGCTGCTCAGCGGCCAGGCGAAGGACAAGTGGGTGCTCACCCAGGGCATCGCGGACATCTCCACCTCGGCCGGCTACGACGCCGACTGGTCGGCGCTGTTCGCGGCGCTGAGCATGGCGATCCTGCCGATGCTGGTCATCTACACGATCTTCCAACGCCAGATCCAGGCGGGCCTCACCGCGGGCGCCCTGAAGTAGCCCCGTCACACGACCGCCACCCCCCGCCGGTCACCCGTGGAGGCGGCGCTTCTGCTCCGCCTCGGCGATGTGCCGGCGGCCTTCCACCAGGTCGTCCCTGACCCGTTCCTCCAGTTCGGTGAAGCGGCGGTGGTAGCCGTCGTCGTACTCCTCGACCACCTCGTACGTCCACATGTCCGCGAACACCGCGGCGCCGGACATCGCGGCGCACGCGTCGGCCTGCTCGTCGTGCCCGGCCCGGCGCAGCAGTTCCGTCGCCTCGGCGAGCTGCCGGTGCGCCCGCCCGGTCAGCTGGTGGAAGGTGTACAGGTGGCCGCGTGCCCGCTCGACGGTCTCCATCGCGTCGGCCAGCTTGCTCAGGGCGTCGACGGTGGCGTCATCGACCCCGGCGGGCCGGCGCTCGGGAGCGGAATGATCGTCTCTCATGACACGACAGTTACCCCGTGCTGTAGTGCCACTCCCGCCGGCGCACTGTGACCGTCCTGCGCTCGTCGGGGTCGGTGCCTCCCCAGATGCCGTGCTCCTGGCCGGTCGTCAGGGCGTAATCGAGACAGGGTGTCCGCACGGGGCACCGGCGGCACACGGCCTTGGCGCGTTCGTGCTGGACATGGCCGGGGCCCTTGGCGCTGATCGGGAAGAAAAGCTCAGGGTCCTCACCGCGGCAGGCGGCACGGCGCAGCCACGAAACGGCTGGTAGCACGATGTTCTGGGTGATCATGACAGTCCCATGAGAGTGAGCGATCTGTGACGGCCTCATAGCTCAGCCGACAAGTCGCGTGCCCGCTCTCGATGGCTTGACACCTGTTTGGGGATAAATAACCAACCCTATTTTGCCGTTTCCGTCATACCCGTTTCGCCCCCCTTTACTCACCCCCTGGCGCCGGCTGGCGGACGGGACACCCGCCCGTGTCACATGGTCAGGGACTCGCCATGATCGATCGGGGAAGGGTAGAGTGCTTCTCCCGCAGATAGGGATGGCAGGCACTCGGCCCGGCCCGGCTCGGCGTCGCTCGCCGGGTCGCCTCTCCCGCTTCCCACGGCCGCGCTCGCCGCCGCCCCTGACTTGGGGTCACCGATGGTCGAAGGGGTGCGCTGGAAGTGGTGGTGGGGGCTGCGTACGACGGCGGGGACGACCTACGCGGAAGCCGGCCGGAGGCCGCCGTGCCCGCGCAGGGCGACGAGGGTCCGTACGGCTCGGCCTGGCTGGTCGAAGAGGCGTCCCTGGTCCTGGTGGAGGTCACCCTGACCGCCCTCGCCGAGGTCGGAGAGCTGTCGCTGACCCAGTTACGGGCGATGCTGGCGGTCGACCGTCACGGTCCGCTGAATCTCAGCACGCTCGCGGCGCACCTCGGTATGACGCTCTCGGCGGCCGGGCGCCTGGTCGACCGGCTCGACGGCGCGGACCTGCTGAGCAGGTTCCCGGCCCCGCACAGCAGGCGCGAGATCCGCATCGAGACGACCGGGCAGGGGCGGCGGGTGCTCGAACGACTACGCTCGGCGCGGCGGCGGCGCATCGGCGAGGTGCTGGAACGCATGGAGCCCGCCGACAGGCAGGTGCTCGCCCGCGTCCTCCTGGGGTTCAGCGCTGCCGCGGAGACCGGGGACGACCTCACTTTCTGACAGATATACCGGCCACTGCCTTAAAGGCATTCGCCGTCATCGCCGAATGCCGAGACCTCGACCCTCCAGGCATTCTACGGAAGAAAAGTTAGCGTCGAGTTAACGGCAGGCGACACTCCCGCGTCGCAGCCGTATAACCCCTTTGCACGCCGTCGCCCCAGCTCAGATGCGGTCACAGCAGGGGCTGGCGCCCATATTTTGCCGCTATAGCCATATTTATGACCCCTCCTTCGACGAGTTTACGGAGGAGCGGAAATCGTAGCTCGGCTAATAGATTCCATGTGGACACTGTTTCATGGTAGAAATCGTCCCTGACACGCGTGTGGCCATCGGAGTCAGAGGCCATATTCAGGTCGATCGGTGCGGTGAGCGGGGCCGTCGGGCACGAGAACGGCCTCGCGCGACGCCGGCGCACAGGGAGGTCGTTGACATGTTCGACCGCAGACGACGGCAGACGGTGGAGCGGGCGGCGGCCGCCGCCGCGGACCGGCTCTTGCGGGCCGGCACGCTGCTACGGCGGGCCGAGACGACACCGGACCTACGCGTTCTCTACCGCACCGACCAGGACGTCAACGACGCCCCGTACCGCGAGCGGTGGGCCCACGACAAGGTCGTACGCTCCACCCACGGGGTGAACTGCACCGGGTCGTGCTCCTGGAAGGTGTACGTCAAGGACGGCCTGATCACCTGGGAGACGCAGCAGACCGACTACCCCAGCGTGGGCCCCGACCGGCCCGAGTACGAGCCGCGAGGCTGCCCCCGCGGCGCGTCCTTCTCCTGGTACACCTACTCCCCCACCCGGATCCGCTACCCCCACGCGCGGGGCGTGCTGGTGGAGATGTACCGCGAGGCCAAGGCCCGGCTGAGGGACCCGGTGGCCGCGTGGGCCGAGATCACCGGTGACCCGGACCGGCGGCGGCGCTACCAGTCGGCGCGGGGCAGGGGCGGCCTGGTGCGGGTGAGCTGGGAGGAGGCTCTGGAGATCGCCGCCGCGGCGCACGTACATACGATCATGACGTACGGGCCCGACCGGGTCGCCGGGTTCTCCCCCATCCCTGCCATGTCGATGGCGTCGCACGCGGTGGGAGCGCGCTTCATGTCGCTGATCGGCGCGCCGATGCTCTCCTTCTACGACTGGTACGCCGACCTGCCGATCGCCTCGCCTCAGGTGTTCGGCGACCAGACCGACGTGCCGGAGTCGGCCGACTGGTGGGACGCGGCGTACCTGCTGCTGTGGGGATCGAACGTGCCGGTCACCCGCACCCCGGACGCCCACTGGATGGCCGAGGCCCGCTACCGCGGTCAGAAGGTGGTCGTGGTCTCCCCCGACTACTCCGACGCCGCGAAGTTCGCCGACGAGTGGCTGCACCCTCATCCGGGGACCGACGGCGCGGCGGCCATGGCGATGGGGCACGTGATCCTGACGGAGTTCTTCGTCCGGCGGACGGTGCCCTACTTCCTCGACTACGTCAAACGCTTCACCGACCTGCCATTCCTGGTGGCCCTGGACGAACACGGGGACGGCTGCCACCTGCCGGGCAAGTTCGTCACCGCCGCCGACGCCGGGCTCGGCGGCGGCGAGGACGCCGGCGGGCGTCACGCCTGGCGCCCGGTGCTGATGGACGCGCGGCTGGGCGTCCCGGTCGTGCCCGGCGGCACGCTGGGCGACCGATGGGACCCGGAAGGCGCCGGGCGGTGGAACCTGCGCCTGGGCGAGGTCGACCCGCTGCTCACCCTGTACGAAGAGGGCGGCGAGAGCGCGGAGGTGCTGCTGCCGCGGTTCGACGACGACACCGGTTCGGTCCGGCGCGGGGTGCCGGTACGGCGGGTGGCGGGGCGCCTGGTGACCACGGTCTTCGACCTGCTGCTCGCCCAGTACGGCGTTCCCCGGCCCGGCCTGCCGGGGGCCTGGCCGGACGGATACGAGGACGCGTCCGACCCCTGCACCCCGGCATGGCAGGAGCAGATCACCTCGGTGCCCGCCCGGCAGGTGATCCGCATCGCCCGCGAGTTCGCCGTGACGGCGGAGAAGACCGGAGGCCGGGCGATGATCGTGATGGGGGCCGGGACCAACCACTGGTTCCACTCCGACACGATCTACCGGTCGTTCCTCTCCCTGTTGCTGCTGACCGGCTGCCAGGGCGTCAACGGCGGCGGCTGGGCGCACTACGTGGGCCAGGAGAAGGTCCGGCCACTGGCCGGCTGGCAGCAGCTGTCGACGGCCGCCGACTGGGTGCGCCCGTCCCGGCAGATGGCGGGCACGCCGTACTGGTACCTGCACACCGGTCAGTGGCGTTACGAGAGCTACCCGGCGAGCGCCTTGTCCAGCGCGGTGGGTCGCGGGCTGTTCGCCGGACGCCACACCGTCGACCTGGTGGCGCAGTCGGCCCGGCTCGGCTGGATGCCCTCCTATCCCACGTTCTCGGCCAACCCGCTGAAGCTCGGCGAGCAGGCCCGGGCCGGCGGCCAGGACCCCGCCCGCTGGGTGGCTGGCGAGATCGCGGCGGGCCGGCTGAACTTCGCCTGCGAGGACCCCGACGCGCCGGAGAACTGGCCGCGCGTGCTGACCGTGTGGCGGGCCAACCTGATCGGGTCCTCGGCCAAGGGCAACGAATACTTCCTGCGTCACCTGCTGGGGGCGCGCGACGGCGCGAGCGCCGAGGAGACGCCTCCCGAGGCGCGCCCGCGCGAGGTGACCTGGCGGGACGACGCGCCGCGCGGCAAGCTCGACCTGCTGCTCGCGCTGGACTTCCGGATGACCTCGACCACGCTGTTCGCCGACCTGGTGCTGCCCGCCGCCACGTGGTACGAGAAACACGACCTGTCGAGCACCGACCTGCACCCGTACGTGCACGCCTTCTCCCCGGCCATCAGCCCGCCGTGGCAGGCCCGCACCGACTTCGAGATCTTCCACGGCCTGGCGCGCAGGTTCAGCGAACTGGCGGCAGGCCGCCTCGACGTCGCCCACGACCTGGTCGCGACGGCCCTGCAGCACGACACGCCCGGCGAGACCGCCCAGCCGGGCGGTGGCGTGCCCGACTGGCGGCAACCGGGGCACGACGCCCTGCCGGGCCGGAACCTGCCGGTGCTGACAGTGGTCGAACGGGATTACACGGCCGTCGCCGACAAGCTGGCGGCACTCGGGCCGTTGCCGGAGGAACCGGGCATGACGGTGAAGGGGGTGACGGTCAAGGCGGAACCCGAGGTGGCCTGGCTGGCCGCGCGGTGCGGGCGCGCGGAGGCGGCGCCGGTCGCCGGGCGCCCCCTGCTGGACACCGACGTGAAGCTCTGCGAGGCGATCCTCGCGCTGTCCGGCACCACGAACGGGCGTGTCGCGGCGGAGGGGTTCGCCGAACTCGACCGGCGGTGCGGGCACGCGTCGGGCCTGGCGGAGCTGGGCGCGTCCGTCGCCGAGCACCGGGTGGTGTTCTCCGACACCCAGGACCGCCCCGTCGCCGCCGGCACGAGCTTCGAATGGTCCGGCAAGGAATCCGCCGACCGCCGCTACGCCCCCTTCACCCTCAACGTGGAGCACGCCAAGCCGTGGCACACCCTCACCGGGCGGCAGCACTTCTACCTCGACCACGACTGGATCGCCGAACTCGGCGAGCAGTTGCCGGTCTACCGCCCGCCGCTGGACATGGCGGCCCTCGGCGAGTGCGGGCCGGGCACGCCCGGCGGGGAACGCTCGGTGCGCGTCCGCTACCTGACGCCGCACTCCAAGTGGTCGATCCACTCGGAGTACCAGGAGAACCTGCTGATGCAGACCCTGGCCCGAGGCGGCCCGGTCATCTGGATCAGTGTCCCGGACGCCGAGGCCATCGGAGTCGCCGACAACGACTGGATCGAGGCGGTCAACGCCAACGGCGTGGTCGTCGCCCGGGCCGTGGTCTCCCACCGCATCCCCCAGGGCACCGTGCTGATGTACCACGTGCAGGAACGCCTGGTGAACGTGCCGAAGTCCCAGGCGAACGGCCGCCGCGGCGGCGTCCACAACGCGCTGACCAAGCTCCTGGTCAAACCGAGCCACCTCATCGGCGGGTACGGCCAGCTGTGCTTCGCGCCCAACTACTACGGGCCCACCGGCAACCAGCGTGACGCCGTCACCGTCGTCCGCCGCCGGTCCCAGGAGGTGGAGTACTGATGCGGGTCATGGCGCAGATCGCGATGGTGATGAACCTCGACAAGTGCATCGGCTGTCACACCTGCTCAGTGACCTGCAAGCAGACCTGGACCAACCGGGTGGGCACGGAGTACGTGTGGTTCAACAACGTCGAGACACGGCCCGGGCAGGGGTACCCGCGCGGCTACGAGGACCAGGACCGCTGGAAGGGCGGCTGGCGCCTGCGGCACGGCCGGCTGGTGCCGAGGGCGGGCGGCCGGGTGCGCCGGCTGGCGCGGCTGTTCGCCAACCCCGAACTCCCGCTGCTGGACGACTACTACCAGCCGTGGACCTACGACTACGACCTCCTGACCTCCGCGCCGCTCGGCGAGGACGTGCCCACCGCGCCGCCCCGCTCACTCGTGGACGGCCGGCCGACGGCGGTGACCTGGGGACCGAACTGGGACGACGACCTCGGCGGCGGGCCCGATCACCTGGCCGGCGACCCGGTGCTGCGGAAGGTCGGCGAGGATGTGCGCCTGCAGTACGAGCAGTCGTTCATGTTCTACCTTCCACGTATCTGCGAGCACTGCCTCAACCCGTCATGCGTCGCCGCCTGCCCCTCCGGCGCGCTGTACAAGCGGATGGAGGACGGCATCGTCCTGGTCGACCAGGACAGGTGCCGCGGCTGGCGCATGTGCGTGACCGGGTGCCCGTACAAGAAGGTGTACTTCAACCACCACACCGGCAAGGCCGAGAAGTGCACGATGTGCTACCCGCGGGTGGAGGCGGGCGAGCCCACGGTGTGCTCGGAGACCTGCGTCGGCCGGCTGCGCTACCTCGGCGTGATCCTCTACGACCCCGACAAGGTGGGCCAGGCCGCCGCCGTGCCCCGCGAGCAGGACCTCTACCCGGCCCAGCTCGGCTGCTTCCTGGACCCGGCGGACCCGGCCGTCGCCTCGGCCGCCGAGGCCGGCGGCATCCCGCACGAGTGGGTGGAGGCCGCCAGGAGATCCCCGGTGTACGCGCTCATCGCGCGTCACCGCGTGGCGCTGCCGCTGCACCCGGAGTACCGCACCATGCCGATGGTCTGGTACGTGCCCCCGCTGTCGCCCATCGTGGACGCCCTGGCCGAGACCGGGCACGACGGCGAGGACGCGTCGAACCTGTTCGGCGCGATCGAGAGCCTGCGCATCCCGCTCGGCTACCTCGCCGGACTGTTCACCGCCGGGGACACCGCGCCGGTCGAGGCGGCGCTGCGCAGGCTCGCCGCGATGCGGGCGCACATGCGCAGGCTGAACCTCGGGGAGGAGGCCGACCCGCGCATCGCCGCCGCGGTGGGCATGGAGCCCGCGCAGATCGAGCAGATGTACCGGCTGCTCGCGCTGGCCAAGTACGACGAGCGGTACGTCATCCCGACGGCGTACACCGCGGGGCACGGCGCCGGCGACGACCTCGCCGGCGGGTGCAGCCTGGACGGTCCCGGCGGACCCGGCATGCTGGAGCAGGCGGACGCCTTCCACGCCCCGGTGGCGGTGAGCGGCGACGACCGGCTACGGGGACGGGTGAACCTGCTGAACTGGGACGGCCAGGGGACGCCCGCGGGCCTCTTCCCACCCCGCGCCGAGGGCACACGATGAGCGGCCCGATCCCCGCCCCCTGGCGCCGGCAAGCACCGAACGGCCCCGTCTCCGAAGACCAGACAGAGACCAACGGCCCGGCATCCAAAGGCCGGGCGGAGGCCGGCGGGGTGCACGCCTCCGTGCGCCAGGCGGCCTCGCTGCTGCTGCTCTATCCCGGCGACGACTGGCCGCAGCGGATCCGCCTGGTGGAGCAGGCGCTCGCCCCGCTGCCCGGCCCCGCCGCACCCCTGCGCGAGTTCTGCACCCGCACCGGCCCGGCGGACCCGCTCCAGCTGGCCGCGGACTACGTGTCCACCTTCGACCGCAGCCGCCGGCGCACCCTGCACATGACGTACTACCTGGACGGGGACACCCGCCGGCGGGGCGCCTCGCTCGCCAGGATCAAGGAGCTGTACCGAGCTCACGGCTGGCTGTGCGGCGCGGAGGAGTTGCCCGACTTCCTGCCGCTCATGCTGGAGTTCTCCGCCCGCTGTCCCGGTCCCGGTGAGCGGCTGCTCGGCGAGCACGCCCCGGGCCTGCGGCTGCTCGCGTCGGCCCTGGAGCACTTCGGCAGCCCCTACGCCGACGTCCTGGGTGCCGTGCTGTCCACCCTGCCGGAGCCGACACCGGCACAGCTCCGCCGGGTGCGGGCGGTGGCCGAGGCCGGTCCGCCCACCGAGAGCGTGGGGCTGGCCCCCTACCCGCCGACAGCGGGACATGCCGAACGAGGAGCGCACGCATGAGGCATCTGCAGATCGCCGAGTGGGGAGTCCTGCCCTACCTGGTGCTCGTCCTTTTCGTGGCGGGGACGGCCTGGCGTTACCACTACGACCGTTTCGGGCTGACGACCCGCTCCAGCCAGTTGCACGAGAGCCGCCTGCTGAGCGTCGGGGGCCCCGTCTTCCACTTCGGGCTGCTGTTCGTCATCGCCGGGCATGTCGTCGGCATGCTGGTGCCGGAGGGCGTGACCGAGAGGCTGCACGTGCCGGAGTCCGCCTACCGGCTCAACGCGTTGCTGGTCGGCGGACTGGCCGGCCTGGCCACCGTCATCGGCCTGGCGATCCTGCTGTGGCGGCGGCTGGGGGTGCCGGCCGTCCGCCGGGCCACCAGTCGCAGCGACGGCGTGCTCTATCCGGTACTCGGGACCGTCCTGCTGGCCGGGTTGTGGACGACGCTGGTGGGATCGGCGACCAGCGCCTATGACTACCGTCTGGGGGTTTCGGTGTGGTTCCGCAGCCTGTTCACACTGCAACCGAACGTCCCCGCCATGGCGCACGCACCGCTGGTGTTCCAGCTCCACACCATGCTCGGCATGGCGCTGTTCACGCTCTGGCCCTTCAGCCGCCTGGTGCACGCGTTCGCGGCTCCTGTCGGATATCTGCTACGTCCGTACATCGTCTACCGGTCACGCGGCGGCAACACACCCGCCGACCACGGCGCAACGCGGTGACAGCCATGGAATCCGGCCCCACGTCCCGGCGGTCGCGATGACAGCCATGGCTCCGGGTCCCGCATGGAGAGGGTCACGGTGGCAGCGGACGGGCCAGGCAGCCGTGACGGCGGCCCAGGCGGGTGCCTGCATCGCGGTACCCGCCGGGGTCGCATGGCTGACCGCGCAGCCGTTCGTCTTCCCCTCACTGGGCCCGACCATCTTCCTGGCCCTGACCGCGACATCCGCCTCCACGGCCAGCCCGCGCAACACGGTGCTCGGGCATCTGGTCAGTGCGGCCGCCGGATACACCGCCTTGGCGCTGACCGGCCTCACCCGCACGCCGCCCGATCTGTCCCATCCCGACGGGCACCGGGTGACCGCCGTCACCGTGGCCTTGGTGCTCGCCTGCGCGGGCATGCGGCTCGGTGACGTGTGGCACCCACCCGGCGGCGCGACGACGCTCATCGTCGCTCTCGGGTTCCTGCGTACGCCTGGGCAGCTGTCCGTCCTCATGACCGCGGTAACCGCCACCGCCGCCGTCCTCCTCACGGTCAACCGACTGTCCGGACGCCGCTACCCGGCATGGTCGTCCCCGGAGGGCCCGCTACGGCAACGGGAGAGATCTCCGTCGGCGACGGCGACAGGGTCACCTCCACCTTCGACGGAGACGGGGGCGGAGATGTCCGCGACGGCGACGACAACACCTCTGTCCGCGATGGCGACGGCAACATCTCCACCCCGGACCGAGGCACCTTCACCTCGGACAGAAACATCTCCACCTCAGACCGCAGCACCTTCACCTCAGACCGGGGCATCTCCACGTCGGACCGGGGCATCTCCACGTCGGACCGGGGCATCTCCACGTCGGACCGGGGCATCTCCGCCCGTAGCAGAGCCTGGAACACCTCCGTCTCCGACCGCCACGGGAGCATCCCCAGCCCTGACCACGACGGGGAAATCTGCGTCCGCGACGGTGAGGAGTGGACGCGGGCTGCCGGTGACGGACGAGGCTCCGCGCAGAGCGGCCGAGATCTTGATAAAGGCCAGCACCACCTCGGTGTGGCCCGTGGCTCGGGACCGCGCCGTCCGCATCCTCGGCAAGGGCGACACCTTGCGGGAGGAGGCCTTGCACAGGCGGCTGGCCGCACTGGCCGCCGGTACGGGGAACGGCACGAGGGATCACGCCGTCGAACAGCTGGCTGGCGAGTTCCGCGCCCTGCTGGACCAGGACAAATCCGCACTTATGACACTTCGCGCCTTCAACGACATCGTCGGCTACCTCCTGGAAGTGATCCCAGGTGGCCGATGACGCCCTGCGATCGCCGCCTTGACGGTCGCGGCTGGCGGATGGCGTTCGAGGGGTGGCGGGGTGGCGTTCGAGGGGTGGCGGGCTGGCGTTCGAGGGGTGGCGGGCTGGCGTTCGAGGGGTGGCGGGCTGGCGTTCGAGGGGTGGCGGGCCTGGTCGTAGCCGTGCGTGTGGTGCCTGGGCTGGCGTGGCCCATGGCGTCTCGCAGGTCACGAAGGGCGGCGCCGGCGTCAACCGAAAGAGGGCGAAAGAGCGTCGCAGCGAGTGCGGGGTGAGCCGGTACGGCCGACGGGATGGGACGCGCACAGCCGGTACGGCCGACGGGATGGGAAGCGCACCAGGCGATGCGGTGGATGAGTTCGGTGATGGCCCCGTCGATCCATGCGTTTGCCACCGACGCGGTCCGGATGCTCCGGTGACGGACGGCGGTCCCCGCAGTCGCTGTTCGTGCGACGGGCCATCGCCGAAGCGGCCGGCCAAGACCCGGCGAACCTCGGAGTGGTCGCCGCCGAACGCCTGTTTCACCGGCTGTCCGGCGAGACGGCTCCGCCGAACGCCTCCCTGCCCCCCCTGCCTGATCGCGCGCGGCTCCGGCGAGCTGCCGTCGTGCCGTCCTGATTTCTCAGGGACGATTTCCGCTTGAGGCCGCGCCGTAATCGCCGTGAGCACGCCGGCAATCGGATCCGGATCACGCGGCAATCCGACGTAGACGGCCCCCGGCGACCGTAGTCGAGGCCCCCGCCACCACGGGCGAAGACCCCCGACGAAGGAAGCACGATGGCAGAGACGACGCACGCCTCGCACAACCCCGCCGAAGAAGCGGTACCCACGACGAAGGTCAAGGAGTGGGCCAGCGCGACCCGCATCGAGCTCGGCCAGTGGATCAAGACGCTGAAGCTCAGCAGCGAGCTCAGGGAAGCCGCCGAGGCGGTGTGGAAGAAGCTCGGCGCGCTGGAGAGCGCCCTCGTGAACAAGACGCAATCCGAGACGGAAGCGCGAACGGCCTTTGTCACGTGGGTCGCCGAAAATGACTGGAACGGCGGGTTCGCGTGGTATCTGGAGGAAAAGGCCAAGGTGGTCGCCGAGGCCAACAGGCGCAAGGCCGATGAAGCCATCCAGCGTTTCATCGCCACCGCCCGCACCGAGGCCCAGAAGGCGACCAAGACACAGGGCGGGCTGGGCACGGTGGTCGCCGGCCTGGCCGACATCGCCACGCAGCAGACTTTCACCGGAACGAGCGGCGCGTATCCGTACCTCCCCGCCAACGGGAAGCATCCGATCATGGAATCGCTCCTCGCCAGGACCGGGCAGGGCGAGGCGTGGACAGTGGACAACTGCGCCGAGGTCGACGCGATGAACAAGTACCTTTACGCGATCAAGGCGCAGCTCATGACCGACGTCCACGGCAAGAACCTGTACTTCCACGCCGAGACGTGGAACTGGGACAAAAGGATCTGGCAGCCCCGCAGTGCCTGCGGCAACTGCGACAACTGGATGAAGATCATCGGCGCACGCCGCGTCTGACCGGCCACCACTCCCCCGCCACTCGACCCCAACTTCGATGAAGGTTCGAGACGGACACCGCTGGACGGGAGCGACGGGATGCGTGTCGATCGGATGACGCACTTCGACCGACCCCGCTAACCATCGCCGGCCAGCCACCGAGGACCGTCGAGGCATCAGCAGGTCCTGGCTGTCGTCGAGAGGGTCGCAGGAGCGGCGGCCGATCGAATGACGCACTTCGACCGATCCCGCCAACCAACGCCGGCCGGCCACCGAGGACCGTCGAGGCATCAGCAGGTCCTGGCTGTCGTCGAGAGGGTCGCAGAAGCGGCCGCCGATCGGGATCAAGCCCTGTTCTGAACGCTCCCGCCGCACAGCAAGTCAGCTACGTCGATCTTGCATTGATGGGGAGTGCAGGTGATCAAGGTGTGCGGGTGGAGTACGTCGAACTCCGACAACCGCACGCGGATCCCCTCGACCTCGTGGGCCCACCCCCACGGGGTCGACGACGAGCGTCCGGCTCTGATGCCGGGGTCATCCCGCAAGGGCGACGCGCCGCCACCTCCCGTTTCTCACCACCGGTCCCGACACCGCGCGAGGCCGGCACGCCGCCATCCTCCGGCATTCTCCAAGCGGCTCCGACCGTACGCGCAGGATCCCGCCCCGGTTTCCGGCTCCTGTGCGGGCCGCCCGCTCGGCCGCGATGGACGCCTGGGCGGCTGGAAGACGTGCTGCCGCAGCCGGCCGACTCTGCCGTCCCTGACCGGCCGGGCCTCATTCGCCCGGCCGCATCACGTTCGAATGCTTCACATGGGGATCTCCAGCTCCTCGAGGTCGTCATCGTCGTCGGGAGAGGTGAGAAGAGTGTCGGGGAGGGTGCCGGGTGGGAGGTGGCGGCGGGGGGTGAAGCCGAGGAGTTCCCTGACCAGCTCGTCGTTGCCGGAGTATCCGGCGTCGGCGTCGAACACCTGGGCGCCGTCCCACAGGGCCAGGATCGTGGACACCGTCCGCAGCTCGCTGTCGTGGAGCAGGTCGTAGTGCGCGATCATGGGCATGGTGGGATACGTGCACCACAGATCGTGGCCCGTCATGAACAGGTCGAGGTCGAACTGCACGGTGAGCCCCAGGAGCTCGGGTTTGTAGTTGTCGTCGATGCCGGCGAAGGCCTCGTCGAGCGCGATCATGCGAGGACAGGACGCGCGCCCGGAGGAGTAGAGGGCGTTGGCGGCGGCGAACAGCGGCAGGTGGATCGAGGCGGACTTCTCCCCACCGGACATCTGCGAGTGTTTCGCCCGCGTCAGGCGCGCCTCCGGCTCGCCCCGCCGGGCCATCAGCAGCTCGAAGGTGTACCACGAGCGGTAGTCGAGAACAGCGCCGAGCGCCTCCTTGTAGGTGGCCCGGGAATTCCTGCCCCGGTAGTCCCTGATCATCTGCCGTAGGTGCCCGCGGAGCACGGTGAGCCCCTGCCGGCCGAGCGCCGCGGCGTCGCGCACCAGCAGCGCCGCCACGGCGCGCTGCCGGTCGTCGATCTTGTCGGACTGCACCCAGCGGATGCCGATGGTGGTGCCCGACGACATGGGCTTGGAGCGGGT
Source organism: Sphaerisporangium fuscum (assembly GCF_018531465.1). Classification (GTDB taxonomy): domain Bacteria; phylum Actinomycetota; class Actinomycetes; order Streptosporangiales; family Streptosporangiaceae; genus Sphaerisporangium; species Sphaerisporangium fuscum. Next base: position 141,124 of record NZ_JAHDTF010000026.1, on the reverse strand, counting down.
GTCGGCGTTCATGCCGCGCACGAGGTCCTTGGCGGCGAGGACCCGCGAGTGGATCTGCTGGGCCAGGCCGGTCAGCAGCTCGTCTTCGAGGACCGTGCGCTCGCGCTCCTCGAGCAGCACCCCCTGCTCCTCCGCGCGCTCGGCGACGTTGCGCGCGAACGCCGAGACGGGGGCCCGCCCGTCCGCGTCGATCACGTGGACGGTCAGCACGGCACCCGGCTCCCAGTCGAGCCGATAGTCCTCCTGGCACTTCTCCAGCGCCGCCTGGAAGTCGCGCAGGGCGTTGGACAGCCGGTCGAGGGTCGTCTTCAGGGTGGAGGGGGTCACCGCCCGCCCTCCCTGGGTGGCGGCGTCGTACGCGTCGATGATCGCCAGCGCACCGGCCGGGAGGGTCGACCGGACGGCCTCCAGCGGGTCGGGCGGCGTCTCTGCGATCATGAGGTCGGCGACGATCTTGCCCGCCTGCTCCGGACCGTGCGGGTCGTCCTGCAGAGGCCAGGGGCTGAGGTCGGCGACGCCGGCCAGAGGCCGCAGATCGGCCTGGGTGTAGGGGACGAACTCGGCGATCTGCTCCGACAGGCTCGCGAACGCCGCCGTGAGGGACTCCCGGCCGTGTTCGAGGTCCTTGCCGGCCACGACCTCGGCCTCACGCTCCTTCGCCGCGATCTTCTCCTGGTCGTAGCGGGCCCTGCGCGCCTGGGCGATGAGCCGTTCGGTCTCGGAGATCTGCTGGAGCACTTCCTTCAGATCGGCGTCGAAGGTGCGTTCCAGCGTCTCCAGCCGTTCGACCAGCACCGCGTGGGCCGCCTGACGTTCGCCGAGCACCATCTCGCCCTCGGCCTGCTCCTCGGTCAGCCGCCCGATCGTCTCCTGCCGGTCGGCGAGGTCGCTCTCGGCCGTGGCCGCCTTCTCGCGCTCGGTGCGCAGCGCCTCGGCCGCGCGCAGCACGTCGTCGAGCGCCTGGGCGACCGCGTCGACCTCCCGGGGGTCACGTGGCATGGACAGCTCGGCGGCGGTCTGGCGAAGGCGCCTGCCGGCCGCCCCGACCTCGGCCACCACGACGTCGAGGGACTTGCGGGCCGTCTCCAACGCCGACCGAGCCACCGCCAGCCTGCTCGCCTGGTCGGCCACCGCGCGCGCCGCCGTGACGATCGCCTTGGTCTCGGGAAGCTCCTTACGGGCACGCCGGAAGTCGGCGACCAGCGCGTTGAGGCGTTCGGTCTCCTCGGTGAGCGCCTCGCGGGTCTCCTCGTGCCCGGCGATGAGCCGGTCGTATTCGGCGATGCGCAGGCGGCGGCGGGTGGCGCGGTTGGTGGCGCCGATGTACTCGGCTGAGGGCTTGGGAAGGGCGCCGAGATGGGGGCCGTAGCCGAACCGCGCGTCCTCGCTGACCACCGGGCTCGCATGGACCGCCCCGGTCACGTCGTCGTCGAGGGCCACGGAGCGGAGGACGGCCTCGACGACCGACGACGCGACCATCTCCTGGTCCTCGGCGACGAGGACGTCGGCGAGGGTGCGTCCCCGGGGGCGCCGTTCCTCGGGCAGCGCGACGAGGTATCCGTCGGCCTCGCCCGCCTCCAGCGCCGCCGTGGTGAGCCCGGGGTCGGGGTGGATCCAGGCGGTGAGCAGCCCCGCGCCGTACAGCGCGCCCTCGACCCCTGCCGCGGTGCCGTCGCCGACGTCGTCGGCGAAGCGCACGAGCCGCCACAGCGGCGCGCCGGGACGCCCCTCGCGGGCCGTTTCACGAGCCTCGTCCCCCGGCGGCGCGTCGTCGCGTTCGGCCGCGACGGCTTTGCGTGCGGCACGCAACTCTCGGACGAGGGCCCCGACGCGGGAGTCTTCGGCTTCGACGCGGGCCTTGGTCTCGATGACCTGGGCGAGGCGCTCCTCGGTGAGCTCGCCGAACACCTCGGGCAGGCTGCGGGCGCCCGGCTCCCCGGCCGTCTCGAGGGTCTCTGTCATGACGACGAGGTCGCCGTCGGTGAGCACGGCATGCTCCCCCGCCATGATCCAGCGACGGGCCCACTGCTCGAGCGCCTCCAGGGTGGAACGGCGCGCCTGGCCGAGGCCGTCCTCGGCCTGCGACAGCTTGGCTTCGCCCGTCGTGACGGCGCGGTCGGCGTCGTCGACCGCGGTCTCGGCCCGTGCGCGCTTGGCCTCCGTGGCCGCCAGCTCGGCGATGCGCGCGCGGACCGCCTCGACGTCGCCGCGCCGGGCCGTCACCCGTGCCCGGGCGAGCGTGACGCCCTCCTCGGCGGTCGCGCCGAGGATCTCGCCGCCTTCGGCGACGCCGGCCCTGCCCGCCGCGTCGGCGAGCTCGTTGAGATGGCGGTCGGCCTTCGCACGCGCGTCCTCGAGACGCTCGGTGACCTTGGCGGCCTCGGCGCCGAGCTTCGTGATGTGGCCGCGCCCCTGGTCGAGGCGCTTGCGCTCCCTGGCGATGGCGGCGCTCTCGTCGGCGATGCGGCGGCGGAGCCCGTCGAGCTCTCCGGCGGCCTTGTAGGCGTCGTGCTGCTTCAGGACGGCGAGCCTGCCGTCGTAGCGGTCGAGCTCGGTCTCGGCGGCCTCCTGGTGCTGCTTGGCCTCCTCGCGTGCCGACTGTGCGCGGCGCAGCTCCGCGGCCGCCTGGCGAATGCGGTCGGCGGAGCCGGCGGCGCCCTCGACGCGCTCGGCGATCCGGTCGATCTGGTGGCGGATGTGGGCCCGCAGGTACGCGGTGTAGTGGACGAGGAACTCCTTGACCGCGCCGTCGGCGAGGCTCAGGTCGTCGAACAGCCGCTGCACGGCGGCGAGGTTCTCGAAGTCGCGCGCGGCCTGTTCGACGAGCACCGGGTCGACCGGGCTGAGCCCGGCGCTGAGGGTGTCGGAGACCTTGACCGGGTCGAGGTCCTTGGCCAGCAGCGGGCGGCGCAGCGCGAGCAGCAGGTCGAGCAACTGGGCGTAGCGCTCCTTGCCGAGCCCGAACAGGCGGGCGTCGACGGCGGCGCGGTAGTCGGTGGCGGTCTTGAACCGGGCTCCGGGTTCGAGCACCGCCTTGAGCTGCTTCTCGGTGAGGGGCCTGGAGTCGGCGGACAGCAGGCCGAAGTCGACACCCACGCGCTTGGCGGTGACGAAGAACGACGAGGTCACGCCGTCGCGGTGCCGGTGGGCGCGCAGCCCGATGATCAGCGTGACCGCCTCGGGCTCCTCCCGCCCCACCTCTCCCGGCGCATCGTGACCGTCCCCGGCCTCGGGGCTCGGCTCACCGTCGTTCACATTTAGGTCTCGATGGACCCCGCCCGGCTCACCGTTCCGCGCGCGCAGGTCGCGACCTACTCCGCCCAGCTCAGCGCCCTGCGCGCGGGGAGCGCGATCCGCTGCGCCGGGGAGAGCGCGGCCGGCCCCACCCGGCTCACTCCCTTCCGCGGGGACACCGCGATCGGCCCCACCCAGCTCACCGTCCTCGGCGGGGACACCGCGATCGGCCCCGTTCAGCTCGCCGTTCTGCGTGGACGGGTGGCCGTGGTCCTCGCCGTGGATCTCCGTGCTCGCGGTGGCACCCGGGACGCCGTCGCGGACGAACTCCATCCACACGTAGCCGTACCCGGCCTCCTCGCCGCGGTACAGCAGGTTGGACTTCATGGTGCGGTTCTCGCCGCTGAAGGGGTCGAGGCGCCGGGCGTCGCTCACCCCGTCGAGCACGAAGGGGAACAGCACCTCCAGGGCCTTGGTCTTGCCGGAACCGTTGTGGCCGCGCAGCACCAGTCGTCCGTCGGCGAAGACGAACTCCTCGTCGCTGTAGTCCCAGATATTGATCACACCTGCGCGGGACGGTTTGAAGCGGCCGGGTGCGGGTGTCATGAAGGGGAGTCCTCCGGTAGAGACGACGAGAGCTGCAGGCCGAGCTGGCCTTGATTGTGACGCCTGTCGGGCAGCGCCAGTGTGATGTTGCGGTAGCGGGCGAAGGCCGGGAGCAGCAGCACCCCGCCGGGATGCCGCCGTGCGAGGCGCAGCTCGGCCAGAAGCGTCACCGCGGCGTCCAGCAGCCCATCGGGATCGTGCTGCCAGGCGCTGGAGAAGGATGCCGCCCCCAGCTCTTCGTACAACTCGCCCATCATCGCGGTCAGCCGCGACCACTCCACCAGCGCGACCTGCGGCGGCGAGGCGCCACCGGGGCCGGGAGGCCGGACGGCGGATGGTGCCCACGCCAGCTCACGGACGACCCCGGCCTGTGGGAGCGCGGAGTCGATGCGCGCCAGCAGGTCACGCTGGTCGTCGGCGTCGCCGGGCGGCTCCAGGAACGTCACCGTGGCACGCTCGTCGGGATCTTCGAGCAGGTCGGCCATCTTGGCCAGGAGCAGGCCGGCCGCGCGGTTGACCGCGCCGCCGCGCCCCGGGAAGGGCTTGTCGGTGAAGCGCCCTCCCTCGTCGGCGAGCAGTACGCCTTCGGCCCGGCACTCCACGGCGAGACCGGTGAGCCGCGCCAGGTCGGCGGTGAGGTCGGGCCGGCGCAGGGCGTCGGCGACCTCGGGCTCGACCTGGGCGAAGTAGACGACGGGGTGTTCGACGAGGGCGCGCCGCGCCCGACGTGCGACGTCGTCGGGGCGGTCCCGTGACTCGCCGCCTTCGAGCAGGCCCGCCGCGCTGGTCAGGTGTTGCACGGGCCGGGCGGGTTTGAACAGGATCGCGCAGATGTCGTGGTCGATGTCGAACAGGGCGTCGCCGTGCTCGGTGTCGTGGGCCCACGCGTCCAGCGAGCCGTCGGACACCCGCAGCGCGCCGCGTTCGACGAGCCAGTCGAGGCAGTCGACGACCGCCGCCTTGTGGGCCGTGACGGTGGGGTCGAATCCGAGCCCGTCGATGGCGTTGGCGGTCGGCGCGAAGGCCCGCACGAGGTCGGCCAGGCTGATCTCCACGCGGGACCGCTGGAACAGCGCGAGCACCAGGCACAGATATGCCAGGCGACGCCGGTCGAAGGACTTGCCCTTCTTGGCGAACAGCAGCCGCTGGGTGTCGTCGAACGCGTCGAGGCGGCGCACCACCCGGACCTGCCGCGTCGTCGCGATCACGGTGTAGCCGAACAGCTCACGGAAGTCGTGGGTGAGCTGGTCGGCCCACTGCAGGACTTGCTCCAGGGCGCCCGGCCGGGGCCTGGTCTGCGTGATGAGGTCGTTGGTCAGGGCGAGCCGCACCGCCTGCTGGTAGGACCCAAGGTCGCTCGGCAGCACCCCGGCGGCCGCTCCACGCTCCCTCATCGGTCTCCTCCCTCATCGGCCGACGCCTCCACACCCAGATCACCGACGCCGTTCGCTCCCGAACCGGACGGCGGCTCTCCCACGCCCCGGACGCCGGCAGCGGCCCCCTTGCCCCCGCGAGTCGACTCCCCCGGCCGGGCCCCAGCGGCGGCACCCTTCAGCCCGGGAGACGGCTCCCCCGGCCGAGGACCGGCAGGGACACCCTCGACGGCCACCCCGGAATCCCGCGACGACTCCCCCGGCCGGGCCCCAGCGGCGGCACCCTTCAGCTCGGGAGACGGCTCCCCCGGCCGAGGGCCGGCAGGGACACCCCCTGCGCTCTCGGAACGGCGCGAGGGCTCACCTGGGGCCGCCTGGGGGTTCGGTGGGGAGTTCCACAGGGGTGCTCTGGCGTTGGTGGACGGCTGGAGGTCGAGCCTCAGGCCCGGTAGGTGGAGGGCGCCGTGGACGGTGCGGACCGTGCTGCCGCCGGGCGCCGGGACGAGGCGGACGGTGATCAGCTCGTTCCCGCCCGAGGCAGGCCTCAGGCGCCCCGCGACGATGGTGCGGGACTCCATCGCCCGGGTGAGGAGCCTCAGCACCACCCGCGTCTCGGCCTCGTCGAGGACACGCCCGTGGACTCCCGCTTCCATGAGGCCGTAGGCGGCCTCACGCTCGGCCGTTCGCCGGGACGCCTGGCGTCGGCGCAGCTCGCCGCGGATGCCGGCGCGCCCTCGGACGGGTTGCGGGACGCCGGGCGTGGGAGCCTTGCCCCGGCGGAACAGCGGCACCGAGATCTCGACGCCCGGGGAGTCCCACCAGGTGGAGCGGACGGAGATGACCTCGGCGTCGTCGTGGGCGCCGCCCAGGTGACGGGCGGTGCGGGCGTTGAACGCGGCGGTCATCAGGGCGTGGGCGGCCCCCTCGTCGGGCGTGTTGAAGACCCATTCGGCCAGGTGGCGCAGCTGGGTGGACCGGTTGACGCCGCCGCGCTGGGCCTCGGCGATCTGCCTGAGCAAGGCGATGACACCCGACACGCCGGTGCGGGTGGCGGCGCGCAGCTGCGCGGCCCGGGACGACTCGCCGCCGTCGGCCGCGAACCACGCGCGCAGCACCTGCCAGCGGCGCCGCCAGTCCTCCAGGCGCTCGTCGTATCCCATGAACAGCCGCTCGTCGGCCGCCGCGGCGCGGCCGAGCATCGTCTCGACCCCTGTCTGCTCGACCTCGCGCACCGCCTTGTCGAGCCGGGGAAGGTAGCGGTCGAGCTCGGCCATGAAGTCGGTCATGTGGGCGAGCAAGGTGTTCTTGTGGCGCAGGAAGGTCTCGGGCGAGGCGTCGGTGGACCGCGTGATCTCGGCCAGCGTGAGGTGGAAGCGGGCCGAACGACGCGCCATGTCCTCCATCACCGTGTCGAGGCGGGACAGCCGGCGCCACACCTGCTCGCCGTGGCTCGAGCGGTTGGCGGCCGCCAGCGCCTTGAGGTCTTCGAGGATGTCGGAGAACACCAGCCGTGAGAGGTTGGCGTCCTGCAGGCGGGCGGCGAGGACCTCTTCGACTGCGGTGAACGCCTGGTAGCCGAGCTCGCTGAACTGGTAGACCGACTGCCGGTTGCGGTATCTGACGAGGCTGCCCGCGCGGGAGGCGTCCTCGAGCCGGTGCACCACGCCGTCCTCGGCGAGGGCGTCGAGGCGCGAGCGAAGGTTGTCGTCGGCCTGTGGAGCGTCTTCGTACGTCGCGCCGAGCTCGGCGAGCACCCGGGCGACGTCGTCGGGATGCGCCTGGAGCTGGTGGACGGCCCGCAGGCGGTCCATGGCGCGCAGCACCCAGAGGTAGACCAGGTGGTCGTCGCGCCGGGTGAAGTTGAACAACCTGAAGCGGTCGCTCACCGCGAGCGCGTCGAGGCCGAACGCCCGCGACCCTCCCGTGACAGCTCTCTCCGTCATCCCCACTCCCCCGGCGGCCGTGAGGTCGCTCGGAGAAACGACCTCGGTCGGCGATCAGCGCCCCGTGACGGCGCGAGGACGGCTCCCACCGCCCTCTCGCCGCACGCCGCCGCGACATGCGGCGGATCTCTGTGCGAACACACTATCGATCACAGACATGGATACACGAAGATCGCGACCTCGTGGCCGCCTCCGGCCTCGCCTGTGGATAACCTCGGGCGGCCGGGCGATCTGTGGATGGACGTGGAATCGGCGACATCCGTGCCGGCGCCAAATTCCGAACGAACGCCCCATAGACCCTCAGGCGGCAGGACCCGGTGCTCACCGCACAAAGACGGACACATCGGACGCCGAGTTCGTGAGCGAGGGCGCAGGGGGGAATATGGCATAGGTACAACGCCGGCCCCGTTCACCGCCTTCGCAGGCCGCGTGGGAAAGCCCGGACGGGCCTGGTCCGCCGCTCGCCGGTTACGTGGAAACTCCGACAGCGAGCCGCAGAGACCGCGACTGGCGAAACCCGGAAGGCCGCCCAGTGCCCGACGGTCATGTCAAAGCTCCCACGATGAGCCCCGCGACCGAACGGTCACCGGGGAACTCAACGGTTACACGAGGGCTCCGACGACGAGACCGCGCCACGGGCAGGCCCGGATACCGCGACCGCCCACCTGCCGGGCCGGACGGTCAGGTGAGGGCTCTGACGATGAGGTCCGCCACGAGGTCGGCGTCGATGTGGTGGCCGGTCAGCAGGCACAGATTCTCCTGGTAGAGGAGCACGGCGGCGAAGGTGGCGGCGGCGGCTTCCAGGCGGGCGGCGTCGCCGCGCGCGCCCGGCATGGTGAGTTCGAGTGCGAAGTGGGCCCGCCGGATGATCTCGGCGTTGAGGTGCCGGAGCCTGTCGCGTACGGAGCCGTGGGTGTCGGCCTCGCGGAACAGGATGCGCCGCATCGCCGGGGACGCGTGCAGCGGGACACGGCGTGCGAGCCGCGCGAGGGCGCCCGCGGGGTCGTCCGGCAGCGCCTCGACGGGCGCGTCCCCGAACTCCTCGATCCCGATGCGCTCGTCGACCAGGGTGATCAACACGTCGATCTTGCGGGGGAAGTAGTGGAAGACCAGCCCCTTCGGCACGTCCGCCTGTTTGGCGATCTCGGCGGTGGCGGTGCCGTCGTACCCGCTCCCGGCGAACAGCTCTTCCGCGGCGTCGAGGATCCGCGTACGGGCGTCGCCGGCGCCCTCCACCGCGAGCCGCCGCCGGGTGCCACCGGCGGCGGGCTCGACGGCTCCGGGCGCCCTAAGCCGTGGGGCGGGGTGGCCGGGGGCGCCGCGGGGCGCGGGCCGCGGGGGGGCGCCCCGCGACCATGCGGGGGGTTTGATCACGCTCTCGTGAGAACACCGCTGCGGGTCTGGAGGGCCGTCCACAGCCCGACGATAACCGTCACGGCCCCGGCGATCCACGCCGTCCAGGCGGCCGCGCCGTCCCCGTCGAAGCCGAACGCCCAGGGCGAGACCAGCAGCAGGGCACCGAAGGCCGCGGTGACCCAGGAGGCGGCACCGCCGGCTCCGAGCAGCGTCCAGAGCGCCGAGACCAGCAGGAGAGCGCCGAGCACGAGCAGCGGCTGGGCGGCGGCGTGGGAGCCGCCCGCCCAGAAGAACGGCGCGAGCACCGCCGCCGCCCCGGCGAGGAACGCGACGACGTCGGCCCACGATTTGGTGAGGTCCATCCCTGCCTCCAGCCATGGGAGAGGTTCGTGGACTTCGACGGTCTTCCTGATTGACCGCCCGGTCAATACTCCTCAGAGCTATGTGATGCTCACCGTCCGCTATCCCCACCTCTCCACCGGAAGGGCGTCAGGCACCCCCGGAGCCGGCGATCTCGTTGGCGGCGACGTAGCCGAAGGTCATGGCCGGTCCGATGGTGGACCCGGCGCCCGCGTAACTGTGCCCCATGACGGCCCCGCTGGCGTTGCCCGCCGCGTACAGGCCCGGGATCACCGTGCCGTCGGCCCGCAGCGCGCGTGCCCGGGCGTCGGTCCGTATGCCGCCCTTCGTGCCGAGGTCGCCTGGGACGATCTTGAACGCGTAGAAGGGCGGCAGCCACAGCGGGGCCAGGCAGGAGTTCGGCTTGACAGCGGGGTCGGTGTAGTAGTGGTCGTACGCGCTGTCGCCGCGGTGGAAGTCCAGGTCCTTGCCGGTCAGCGCGAACCCGTTGAACCTCGTCACGGTCGACTGCAGCGCCGCGGGCGGCACTCCGATCCTGCGCGCCAGTTCGTCGAGGGTGAGCGCCTTGAAGGCGGCGCCGCTCGCGAACCAGGAGTCGGGCAGGGGCAGCAGCGGGGCGATGTCCTTGAACAGGTAGCGGTCGCGGTAGTTCTGGTCGGTGATGAGCCAGGCGGGGATGTGCGGCGACGACGGGGTGTTGAGCGAGTACATCACGTGCACCACGTCGCTGTAGGGGGCGGCCTCGTTGACGAAGCGCGCGCCCTGGCCGTTCACCATGATCGAACCGGGCAGGGTGCGTTCGGCCAGGCAGAAGTACGGCTGGTCGGGCAGGGGGATGGCGGGCCCCCACCACGCGTCGTCCATCAGGTCCAGCGCGGCGCCGGCGCGGCCGCCCGCCCGGATCCCGTCGCCGGTGTTCTCCTTGGCTCCCACCGTCCAGGCCGTCCCGATGGGCTGGCGCTGGTACTCCTGGCGCATGTCGGCGTTGTGCTCGAAGCCGCCGGTGGCGACGACGACGCCGCGCCGGGCTCCGGCCGTCACCTGCTGCCCGCCGGAGGAGACCACGACGCCGGTCACGCGCCCGGCCTCGACGCGCAGGTCCACCAGGGGGGTGTTCAGCCACACGGGCACGCCCGCCGCGAGCAGTCCCGCCCGCAGGCCGCCCGCCAGGGCCTGGCCCATGGTGAGCGGTTTCTGGCCGCGCAGCGCGGCCTCGGTGCCCCTGGCCAGGCACGCCGCCGAGACCGCCAGGCCCTTGGCGTTGACCGCGGTGAGCGTGAGCCATTTGTAGTCGGCGCTGAAGACGACCAGGCCGTCGGGGGTGGCCATGTAGGAGGGGTTGAGGTGGGCGAGCTCGGCGCCGAGGAGGTTGCCGTCGAACTGGTCGGGCTCGATGGAGCGGCCGTTGGGCATGCCGCCGGGCAGCTCGGGATAGTAGTCGGAGTACCCCTCCATCCAGCGGAACCGCAGCGGGCTGTTCCGCATGACGAACGAGATCATGGCGGGGCCGTTCGCCAGGTACGCCGCCTGCCGCGCGGCGGGGATCTCGCTCCCGACGACGCGGGCGAGGTAGGCGGCGGCCTTGTCCGGTGTGTCCGGCACGCCGGCCGCCAGGAGGACCTCGTTGCACGGCACCCAGATCCCCGACCCCGACCGCGCGGCCGAGCCGCCGAAGGTGGGGGCCTTCTCGACGACCAGCGCGCGCAGCCCACGCCTGGCGGCGGTCAGCGCGGCCGTCATGCCCGCCGCGCCGGCGCCGACCACCACGACGTCGTACTCGGAGTCGGCGTGGGCGAGGCCGCCGAGCGCCCCGCCGGCGAGCAGGGCCGCGCCGGTGACGGCGGCGCCGCGCAGCACGGTGCGGCGGCTGTAGCGGGCGGGGGCGGAGGACGTTCCGGACGGGACGGCCATGGTGGATCCCTTCGACGTGCGTGGGCTGTCACGAGGCCGGTGAGACCTCGCCGGGAGATGTTCGGGGGAACCCCGCGATGGCGCCTCGCGCCCATGCGCCGCTTCCGAAGCATGCGCTTGGTTGGTACAACTGTCAACGAGTTCGCACGCAACCCCGGCGATCCGGGCACCATGGACTCAACTGATCTGTTTGGCTACGTTGCCACGCATGATTCTGCGAACCGCACTGAGCATGCTGTCGGCCGTCGGCGTCCTGGCGACCGCCGCCCCCGCCCTCGCCCAGCCGGCGCCCGCGGCCCCGGCCCTGACGTGGGACCTCAAGCCGACCGGCGTCGAGGCGCGCCTGCGCGGCCTGTCACCCGTGAACCGGGACGTGGCGTGGACCTCCGGCAGCCTCGGCACCGTGCTGCGCACGGGCGACGGCGGGCGCACCTGGAGCAGCGTCGCCCCGCCCGGCACCTCCGGCCTGCAGTTCCGCGACATCGAGGCCTTCGACTCCCGTACCGCGGTGATCATGTCGATCGGCGAGGGCGACGACTCCCGCGTCTACCGCACCGAGGACGGCGGCCGGAGCTGGGCACAGACCTTCCGCAACGACGACCCCCGGGCGTTCTACGACTGCATGGCCTTCTTCGACCGCCGCCACGGGCTGGCGATGAGCGACCCGGTCGACGGGAAGTTCCGCATCCTGGCCACCGACGACGGCGGTCGCAGCTGGCACGTCCTGCCCTCCGCCGGGATGCCCGAGGCACTGCCGGGCGAGGCGGGGTTCGCCGCGAGCGGCCAGTGCCTGGTCACCGTCGGCGGCCGCGACGCGTGGCTGGCGACCGGAGGCGGCGAGCGCTCACGCGTGTTCCACTCCCGCGACCGGGGCCTGACCTGGACCGTCTCCGACACCCCGGTACCCGCCGGCGACCCGGCCCGCGGCGTGTTCGCGCTGGCGTTCCGCGACCCGCGCCAGGGCATCGCCGTGGGCGGCGACTACCGTCCCGACCAGGCCTCCCCCTCGGCTGCGGCGGTCACGAAGGACGGCGCCACGACCTGGGAGCCCTCCGCGACACCGCCGGAGGCCTACCGCTCGGGCGTCGCCTGGCTCCCGCACCTGCCCTTCGCCGCCATCGCGGTCGGCCCTGCCGGAAGCGACGTGACCCTCTCGGGCGGCAGGAAGTGGCAGAAGTTCGACGGCGGACCCTTCGACACGGTCGCCTGCACACCCGACCTGAGCTGCTGGGCGGCCGGCGAGCAGGGCCGCGTCGCCCGTCTCACCCTCAGCCTTCCCTGACCGCACCGCCGGTCCTGCCCGCTGTACGGCGGGCGGGACCGGCACGCGGCGCGAGCATCCGAACTCGGCACGCTCTCATGGAGACGATGTCGATGACCTCGTCGACATCCAAACAAATGTTTCAAAAAAGCTGGGCGCCAACCCTTCCTCGGCGGCGGGGCCGGATGGATACTGGCCCGCGTCGACCGTGCCGAGCGCAGTGGGAAGGATCTCGATGACCGTCCTTTTGGCCCTGGGGACCGCCAAGGGGCTGTTCCTCGCCCTCAGCGACGACCGCCGGTCGTGGCGGATCAGCGGCCCTCACTTCCCGATGACGGGCGTCTACGGCCTGTGCGTCGACAAGCGGGGCGGCACACCCCGTCTGATCGCCGGAGTGACCAGCTCCCACTTCGGGCCGAGCGTGGCCTTCAGCGACGACCTCGGCGCCACCTGGCAGGAGCCCGAGCGGCGGCCCGTGGCCTTCCCGGCCGACACCGGCGCGGCGCTGGAGCGGGTGTGGCAGCTGGTTCCCGATCCCGTCGTCCCCGGCCGGGTGTGGGCCGGCACCGAGCCTTCGGCGCTGTTCGTCTCCGACGACGGCGGTGTCACCTTCGAGATGGTGCGGGCCCTGTGGGACCACCCCCATCGCCCTCACTGGCAGCCGGGGTTCGGGGGCCAGGCCGTCCACACCGTCCTCCCCCACCCGCGCAACCCGTCCGAGCTCCTGGTGGCCATGTCGGCCGGGGGCGTCTACCGCAGCGCCGACGGCGGGGCCTCGTGGAAGGCCGACAACGCCGGCATCCAGGCGACCTTCATGCCCGACCGGTTCCCCGAGTTCGGGCAGTGCGTGCACAAGGTCGGCCGTGACGCGGTGAACCCCGACCGGCTGTACGCCCAGAACCACCACGGCGTCTACCGCTCCGACGACGGCGGCGGCCACTGGGACTCCATCGCCGACGGCCTGCCCAGCGACTTCGGCTTCCCCATGGTCGCCCATCCGCGGCGTGCCGGCGTGATCTACAACTTCCCGCTCGTCGCCGACTCGATGCGCTTCCCGGCCGACCGGCGCTGCCGGGTCTACCGCTCGCAGGACGCCGGCGGCACCTGGGAGGCCCTGTCCGACGGCCTGCCGGCGGAGCCGTTCTACCCGTCGGTGCTGCGCGACGCGATGTGCGCCGACGACGCCGACCCGGCCGGCGTCTACTTCGGCACCCGCTCGGGTGAGGTCTACGCCAGCCGGGACGAAGGCGACTCGTGGAGCCGGGTGGCCTCCCATCTGCCCGACGTGCTCTGCGTCCGGGCGGCCGTCGTCTGAGCGTCAGGGCCACCAGGCGAGGCCGAGCAGGAACGACTTGCCCGACCCCGGTTCCTCTCCCTTGCCGTTGCCGTTGGTCCCGTTGCCCTCCGGCCCCCGGGGGTCGTCCGGGTCGCGCTCACCTTCGTCGCGCGCTCCGTTGCTCCCGTTGCCGCCCGGAGCCGGGGTGTCATGGGGCTCGTGCGCCCCGTTCCCTCCCGGGCTCGAGGCGGATCGGGGGTCGCGCTTTTCCCCGTTCGTCCCGGCACCTGCTGGGCCGTGGTGGGGTTGGGGGCCCAGGCGGCCGCGCGGCTCGACCGCCTGGGAGTCGGTGTCGGCAGCATTGCCGTGATCTTCGTGTCGTGAGTGCGTTCTATCGTCCATTCCCATGGTGACCTTCACTGGCGTTCCGGCCGGCCGGCGCGCGCCGTCCTTTCCTGCGGGGTGGCCTCGCGATCCAGCGCGCGAGTGGTGAGCGGACCGGGACCGGGGGCGGGCGACCGGTCGGGGTGTCAGCCGAACAGCTTGGTGAGCCAGTCCTGCCAGGCCTGTTCGGCCTTCCTGGGGTCGACCTCGTTGGAGAAGATGTGGTGGCCGACGACGATGGTGTCGTTGACCCCCTGGATGAACCGGTAGAGCCCGTTGCCGGTGCGGACGCCGAGGAAGCCGGGAACGACGTAGTCGGCGACGCCCTCGATCGGGTCGAAGCCCTCCGGGGTCAGCCGGACACGATCGCCCTGCACCACCTCGCCGGTCAGCCCGAGCCCTTGATGCAGGACGCTCCACGCGGGGCCGCTCCCGCCGACCTGTGGTCGCGCGGTGAAGATGACCAGCGCGAACTGCCCCGGGAAATGGGTCAGGTACTGGTCGAGTGTGTGCAGATACATGTCCCAGCCTCTGTTCAACGCTTCGTACTCCTCCTTCCAGCCGTCACCGAGGGCCCGTCCCGCTCGGGAAGGCGACCGTTCTTCCGTGATTAAACGGTCTCACCGACAATCCGAATTGTCAAGACTATGTAAGTTGTCGGCCTGAAAGGCGGCCGCGGCGAGAAGCAACCTCTAACCGTCAGGGCGAGTGTCACCACGCAGGCCTTCCCCGTAGGTTCCGCCCATGGGTTCAAGATCCCCGGCACGCCGCACGGTTCCCCTCGCGCGATCACCGGTACATCCCGGGGCGGCGGACGCCCGCGGTCCGGGGTACGCGGTGGTCGACGTCGAGACGACCGGATTCCGCACCTCGGAGGACCACCGCGTCATCGAGATCGCCGTCGTGCATCTCGACCCGGCGGGCGAGGTCACCGGCGAGTGGGCCACTCTCGTCAACCCCGAGCGCGGCGTCGGCCCCGAGGACGTCCACGGCATCACCGCCGAGGAGGCCCTCCTGGCGCCGACGTTCGAGCGGATCGCGGGGACCGTCGCCGGGCTGCTGCGCGGGCGGATCGTGGCGGGGCACAACCTGCCGTTCGACGCCCGGTTCCTCACCTACGAGTTCGCCCGCGCGGGCGTGGACCGGCCGGTGGACCACAGGGAGGGGGTCTGCACGATGTCGTGGGCGGCGCACTTCCTGCGCGGCGACCCGCGCACGCTGCCCGACTGCTGCGCCGCGGCCGGCGTCCCGCTGGACGGCCACCACGAGGCCCTCTCCGACGCCCGGGCGGCGGCCGGGCTGCTGCGCCACTACATCGCGGCCGCCGGCCCCGTCCCTCCCTGGCATCACGTGTTCCGCGCCGCGGCACGCGTCCCGTGGCCGGACGTGCCCGGCACCGAAGCCGTCGGGGTGCGCCGGCGCGCCCGGCGGCCGTTCTCGGCCCGACCCGGGCCGCTCTGATCGCGACGGCCCCGCAGTGATCTTGGAATCGTCCTGTTCAGGTTCTCTTCGAGCCCAGATCTCTCCGCCTGACCGCTACCAGGGCAGCGGGCCGTCCTGGCTGAAGAACCCGGCGGTCGGGCCGTCCGCTCCCAGCGTCGCCAGGCGCACCACGACCGCGGCGCCCTGCGCGGGGGTGAGGTGGCCGGTGTGGTCGTTGCTGTCGGTGTCGACATAGCCCGGAGCGGCGGCGTTGACAAGGATTCCGTCCTTGCGCAGCTCATTGGCATACTGCACGGTCAGCGCGTTCAGCGCGGTCTTTGACGGCGTGTACGCGGCCGAGGGCGGCAGTGCTTCGAAGGGGCCGTTCGGGTCGCTGGTGAGGGTCAGCGACGCGGCGTGACTGCTGACGTTGACGATTCGCGGCGCTCGTGACCGCCGCAGCAGCGGCAGCATGGCGTTGATCACCACGATCGCTCCGAAGACGTTGGTCTCGAACACCGCCCGGACCATGTCCAGGTCGACCGAGCTTGGGACTTGGTCATGGGCATGTTCCGGCGAGACCTGCCCGGAGCCGGTGATGCCGGCGTTGTTGACCAGCACGTCAAGGTGACCGAAGCGCTCCTCGATCCACCTCGCGGCCTCCCGTACGGTGGCCGGGTCGGTGACATCCAGGGTCACCGCGTGGGCATCGCCGCCCGCCGCGCGCAGCGCCGCAGCGGCTTCCTCACCGCGCCGCAGGTCTCTGGCCCCGACCAGGACCGTCATGCCCAGCCTGGCGAGCTGCTCGGCGGTCGCGCGGCCGATGCCCTTGTTCGCCCCGGTAATCATCGCCACCTTCTGGGTGGTGGGTTCGTTCATGGTCTGGCTCCTCTCCGAGGGGGTCGGTGTCGTGGAGGTGTGTGCCGTACGGTTGGCTGACGCGGCGTCATGACGCACAGAGATGCCGGCGAGCCACTCGACGTGACGACGGACGCGGCGAAGCCGCTCGCCGAGGGGGATCGTGAGGACTGCGCTACCGCAGCGTTCATCGTTCACGCGACCTGCCGGTCACCGTCGCCTACGGGCTGCTCGGTTCGGCCGCTGACACCCGGGGCGTCCCGCAGGAGACTCGGCTGCGGTGAGCGGACGTCGATCTGGGCGCGGTGCGGGATGGCGGGCCTACTGGTCCGGACCACGGCCCGCCAGGCGCCGCCCCGCTGCGTGCCTCGGCCGAGGCGAGGAGTCTCACGTCGGCCATGGTCGGCCGAACCGTTTCTGATCACGCCCGGCATGGTCGAGGGCGTGGAGCCCGCAGGAGGTCGCTCCCGTGGCCGAGACCCGCGGCGCGTTCCAGCGGCCGGTCGATCCGCCGGAGGGCAGGAGCGCGTCGCGGGCGTGATCGAGCCCGAGCGGCAGACCCTCGGTATCCGAGGTCGAGGACGAAGCGCTGCCAGGATCGGCCTGCAGTCATGACACCTGGAGGCCCTGCCGCCAGGTCGGGTGTGCCGGGCGCCAGCCCAGCTCGCGCTTGGCCTTGGCGTTCGACGCGCCGCGGAGCTCGGTCATCAGCACGACGCCGGCCTCCCCGGCGGCCAGCCGCCCGACGAACCGCGGCACGCGCATCGGCTTCTTGGCGCCCAGCTTGCGGGCCAGCTCCGGCAGCCACTCGGCGACCGGGGCGGGGTCGTCGTCGACGATGTTGTAGACACCGCGGGCGCCGTTCTCGATCGCCGCGACCGTCGCCTCAGCCGCGTCGGCGATGTGGATGAACGACCACACCCCGCCGCCGTCGCCGACGATCGGGAACTTGCGCTTGCGGATCGCCTCGAGCTGCTGGGAACCCGGCTCCATGGAGGTGCCCGGCCCGTAGAACGCGCCGTAGCGAAGCACGATCCCCTCGGTCCAGTCGGCGTCCAGCACGGCCTTCTCCAGATGCCGGATCGCGGCGATCATCGGGGCCATCTGCCTGACCGGCGACGGGTCCAGCCGGTCCTCTTCGGTCTTGACCGGCCCGCCCGTCCTGGCATAAGTGAACGCTCCGTTGCTCGCCGCCACGAACCGCCGCACACCTGCCGCGCGCCCTGCCGCGAGGAGATTGTCGGTGCCCTCGATCCGCAGCCGGTCGGTGGCGGCGAAACTGCGATCGAAATGGCGTGTGTCGATGTGTCCGATGGCGGTCAGCTGATGGACGAGCACATCCGGCTTCGCCTCGCGCACGGCCGCCTCGACCTGGCCGCGATCGAGCGCGTCGGCGACGATCGGCACCGCGCCCTGCTCGGACAGCCTGGCCTTGCTCGACTCGTTCCGCGTCATGGCGAAGACCTCGTGCCCCGCGCCGACCAGACGGGGCACCAGCTGCTTGCCCATCGCTCCGGTCGCTCCTGCCACCAGCACTCTCATGTCAGCTCCTGGTTCCGGTGTGTTCTTGTCTTCATCGTTACGACAGTGCAAGGACTGCCGTCGTGTGCGCTTATTGCACTGATGTGCAACTGATGCACAACGATATACTCGTGCCGAAAACGCCGTCAACACGGCGGTGACCAACGGACCGAGGAGGGACAGCAGCCTGATGACGACTGACACACCAGCCCGCAGCGGCGGCCGGGAGGCGCAGCGCCGCCGCACCCGCAAGGCGATCGTGGATGCGGCGGTACGCCTCAGCGCCGGCGGAGCGACGCCATCCGTCGACGAGATCGCGGCCGCCGCGGACGTGTCGCGACGCACGATCTACATGTACTTCCCGGCCCTGGACCAGCTGCTCATCGACGCGACGGCCGGCGCGCTCAACGAGCCACCGGTCGAGGCGGCGCTGGTCGATCCCGCGCTCGCCGACGACCCGGCAGGCCGAGTCGACGCCCTCATCCGGACGCTCCTGAAGCACTCGCCACAATCGCTACCCCTGGGACGCCGCATGATCCGCTTGACCGTCGACCCGCCCCTGAACGGCGCCCCTGAGCCCATCGGCCCACGCCGCAGCCAACGCCGGCTCGAATGGCTGGACAAAGCCTGCGCCCCCCTGCGCGACACCCTCAGCGAGCAGTCCTACCAGCGCCTCATCTCCGCGTTGACCATGGTGGTCGGCTGGGAGGCGCAGATAGCCCTGCGCGACGTCCGCGGACTCGACCCCCAGGCCGAGCAGGACGCCATGACCTGGGCCGCCCGCGCCCTGGTGGAGGCGGCGATCAGGGAACACGATCGTCAACAGTGACCGTTGTCTCGGGTGCGCGACGCGGTGGGAGTGAACCGGATGATCGCAGGCGTCCAGGCGGATGTTGAGAACCGGTGTGGCCGCTCAGCGCTTCCGTACAGCTGGAACAGGCCGCCGTCAACTTACCGAGGGGAGAATTCGAGCCGCAGGCGATTGGCGCGCACCTCGCCGGCAGGCGGGGACTCGGCCTCCACCTCGTCGTCGAAGGTCGGAAAGACCTCCTTGGCCAGGGCCAGGTAGTCCACGATGTGCGGGTCGCCGGTGCCGAGCAGCAGTATGCGCCTCCCCTTCCCCGTCTCCTGGCGTTGCCGCAGGTCCTGGTCGACCACATCGAGCGTCGCCGAGCAGCGCGATGCGGCCCTTGGTGTAGGAGGGCAGCGGGTCCAGTCGGAGATGTCGTGGCACAGCACCACTTCGGGCGGCGTGGCGGCCAGCAGCGCCGGGACGGGCTCGTACCAGCCGCGTGTCCTGGCCGTCACCTCGCCGAGATCGTCGTCACAGCGCAGCCCCGGCTCCTACTGGCGCACAAACGCTGGAACGGACCGATCGGCGCTGGCGGGTGGCGTTCGAGAGCAACAGCCTGGTCGGTGTGCTCGCCGCGGTACGGGCTCGGCGCCGCGGCGCTCATCCCCGCCAACCTCGAACCGGACATGGCCTGCCACGACGCGGACGCCCTGCCCACCCTGCCGGACGTGGAGCTCGGTCTCGCACGGCGCCCACGGACCGAAGGTGATCCGCTGATGCTTGCGCACTGGGAGCCCGGCGGGTAGCACGAGATCGGACCGCGGGCGCCACATCCTGCGCATGGGCCCCTGAAATGGGGGGTCAGCGGGGGCCGCTGACTTCAGCCTGCAGGAGTTTGGCGAGGATCGCGCTCAACTGGCCGCGCTCGTCGGGGGTGAGGACCTGGAAGGTGTCCTCGAGGAAGGCCGGGATCAAGGCTTGAGCCTCGGCGAGCCGTCGGCGGCCCGAGTCGGTGATGGTGACGGCGTAGGAGCGCCGGTCGCGGGGGTTGCGTTCCCTGCGGACGTAACCCGCCTGCTCCAGGTCGTCACAGATGCCGACCATCACGCTGCGGTCGATCCGGAGTTCCTCGCTGAGCGTCTGCTGAGAGCAGGGGCCGACGGCGTCGAGCATCTGGAGCACGAGGTGCTGCCCGACTCCGAGCCCTTCCCCGGAGGCATGAACGTCGGCGGCACGGGCCACGGCGGCCGAGGCCCGGCACAGCGCGATGTCCAACCGCTCGGCGGCGAGTCGCGGGAAGTACGCCGTCCCGCGGTCCGTCGTTCTGGTCGTTGTCGCCATCACTCTCCCTGTTGCGTTCGGCCGTCAGTCTACCGCAACTCCATCTCCCCGCAGACTGTTTGACAGAAGATGATTTGCAGGCATACGGTCCCGATCGTCTGTCCGCCAATTGTTTACAAGCAGATGGAGTGTGATCGTGACCCGACCCGACCGCCGCCAACAGGTGGCCCTGGCATTGCTGTGCGCCGCGGTGTTCCTGGATTCGATGGACCTGTCGTTGATGGGAGTGGCCCTGCCCGCCATCGGGCGTGATCTGTCGCTGCCGGAGAGCACCCTGCAGTGGCTGATGTCCGGCTACGCGGTCGCCTACGGCGGCTTCCTGCTGCTGGGCGGGCGCATCGCCGACCTGTTCGGCCGCCGGCGGGTGTTCCTGCTCTCGCTGGCGGTGTTCGCGGCGGCGAGCCTGGCCGGGGGGCTCCTGTCGGCTGGATGGCCGCTGGTGGCCACCCGGGTGATCAAGGGGGTGGCGGCGGCGCTCACCGCGCCCGCGGCGCTGTCGCTCATCACCACCACCTTCGCCGAAGGGCCGCAGCGCAACCGGGCGCTGGGCGTCTACTCGCTGGCCGGGGCGACCGGATACACCGCCGGGCTGATCGCCTCCGGCCTGCTGACCGAGATCAGCTGGCGGCTGGTGTTCTTCCTGCCGGTCCCGATCGCCCTGCTCGTGCTGGCCACGGCGCCGGCGGTGCTGCCACGCGGCGTTCGGCCGCCCGGGGCGCGCGAAGGGTTCGACGCCGCCGGCGCGCTCGCGGTCACCGGCGGCGTGCTGATGGCGGTGTTCGCGCTGACGGAGCGGAACTGGCCAGCCGGTGTCACGGCCGTGCTGCTCCTGGGCGCCTTCATCCTCATCGAGCGCCGGCGGTCCGCACCGCTGGTCCCGCTGGAGGTGTTCAGGTCCGGCACCGTGGGCGCCGCCAACCTCGCGGCGCTGGCCTGGGCGTGCGCGACGATCGGCTGGCAGTTCGTCGCCGTCCTCTATCTGCAGCAGGTGCTCGGCTACACCGCGCTGGCCACCGGGCTCGGAATCGTCCCGATGGGCCTTGCCATCGTCATCACCGCCAACCTGGCCGGCAGGCTGATCAACCGGTACGGCCTGGGGCGGGTGGCCGCCGCCGGGATGCTGGTCCAGGGCGCGGGCATCCTGTTGTTCCTGCGGGCCGGGGCCACCGGCGACTACGTCACCGTGCTGCTGCCCGCGCTGGTCGTGCACGGCATCGGCAACGGGCTGTCCTTCCCCAGTCTCAACATCGCCGCCGTCGCCGGCCTACCCGACGAGCGGCAGGGGCTGGCCTCGGGACTGATCACCTCCGCCGTCCAGATCGGCGCCGGCATCGGCGTGGCGGTGCTGGCGGCAATGATGACGCTCGGCGGCTCCACGCTGACCGGATACCGGATCGCCTTCCTGGTCGCGGGCGGCTTCTCTCTGCTCGGCGCCCTCACCGCCGCCTTCGGCCTGCGCCCCCGCCGCTCCACACCCGTACCCGCCCCCACCACCTGAAGGAGACACGTCATGACACTGAACCTCACCCCCGACGAACTGCTGAGCACCACCCGCGCCGTGCGCAAGCGCCTCGACCTCACCCGCCCGGTGCCGCGTGAGCTGATCGAGGAGTGCGTGGACCTGGCCGTGCAGGCACCGACCGGACGCAACCGGCAGCGCTGGCACTTCATGGTCGTGACCGAGCCCGAGCAGCGGCGGGCCGTGGCCGACATCTTCCTGCGCGCCCTGCCGCTGGCCACCGGGCAGCCGCTGACCGAACGCGACGTACGGCGGATGAACTACCACTCCGGCTCCACCGAGCGGGTCTTCGACGGCCTGCGCCACCTGGCCGACAACATCCACCGGGTGCCCGCGTTCGTCATCCCGGGCGTGGAGGGACGCACCGACCGCGCCTCGGTGGCCGTCCAGGCGGGGGCGTGGGGCTCGATCCTTCCGGCCGTATGGAGTTTCATGCTGGCCGCCCGGGCGCGTGGCCTGGGCACGGTGTGGACCACCGCGCAGGGGCCGCTCGAACGCGAGCTGGCCAAGGTGCTCGGCGTGCCGTACGAGGAGGTCATGCTGGCGGCGTTCATCCCGCTGGCCTTCACCATAGGCACCGACTTCAAGCCCGCCCCCCGTATCCCGCGCCAGGAGGTCCTGCACTGGGACCGCTGGTGAGCGGGCCTTACCAGGCCGCCCTGACCCAGGTGCGGCCTGGTAGGCCTCACCAGAGCACAGGCACGATCACGCCTGGTCAGGCCGGCACGGACCGTAGGACGCCGGCCACCTCCTCCACCACGGCCCGCGTGGGCCGCTGACACACCAGCCACGTCGTCATCACGGCTTGGGGTAGTTCCTGGACGGGCCGCCAGCGCCAGCCGGGCAGCTTCAGCGCGGCGACGTGCGAGGCGACCAGCGCCGCATCGGACCGCGTCGCCTGCGCGCAGGCCAGGACGTGCTCGGTGAACTGAGCGAACTGCCAGTACGGCCGGACGCCGATGGCCAGTACGGCCGCCGTGACACTCTCACGGGCGGGCTCGCGTTCACGGGCGTGCACGAGCACCCGCAGTGCGTGCAGATCGCCGATCCGGTAGTCAGGCTCGCCGGCCAGCGGATGGCCGGGCCGCACCGCCAGCCCGAGGATCTCCCGGCGCAACAGCCACGAGGCGTAGTGGCCGGGCGGCTGCTGATGGACCAAGCACAGATCGAGCCTGCCCTCGTGGAGCAGACGCAGTTGGTCGAAGCTCGTGGCCTCCACGTAGTTCAGCTCGGCGTGGGGCAGCACCGTGTCCACCGCCTCGACCACCGAGGACAGCCAGGAACCGGGTGTGGCGGGCGGCACGCCGACGGAGACCACCTGCCGTGCCCGGGCGGCTTCCGAAACGATCTCCTGCGTGGTCGCGGCGAGACCCAGAATCTGCCGGGCGTGCTGCAGCAGCGCCTGTCCGCTCGGCGTCAGCCGCACCCCCCGGGAGGTGCGTTCGAACAACCGCTGGCCGAGCCGCCGTTCCAGATCCATGATCTGCCGGCTCAGCGACGGTTGCGAGACCAGCAGACGCTGAGCGGCCTGGTAGAACGAGCCCTCCTCCGCCACCGCGGCGAAGTAGCGCAGGTGCCGAAGTTCCACGGCCCCTCCTCACCCGGCGAGTGAGCTATACCTGCGGGACATAGTACGCGTGCTCAGAAGGACTTGGACTGCGGCGTGTCTTCGGCCCTGTACTGGTGTCGACGACCATCACCGATGGTGACGCGGAACAGTGAGCAGCTCTCCATGCTGCGTTCTTCGAGGAGCAAGATGAGGCTTGGCGTATGTTCGGCCTGCCTGCCGGAGCTGACGCCGCACCAGGCGACCGAGGCGGCGGCCGCAGCCGGGTATGCCGGAATCGAATGGCGGGTCGCCGTCGAGACCGGTTCTCAAGGACCGGCGCACTTCCTGCGTAACAACCGCTGCACCCTGCGCCCGCGACGAGACGACATCCGCCACGCGCGCAAGCTCTGTGACCGAGTGGGCCTGGCCGTCATCGGGCTGAGCGGCTACGTCCAGGTCGGCGACTCGCGGGGGGTCGAGCAGTTGATGATCTTGGCCGCCGAGGCGGGCACGCCGCGGATCCGCCTGTGGGCGCCGCCCACCACGGACGGCGGGTTCCATCAGGCACTCGGCCAGGCCATCGCGTTCTTCGGCGAGGTCGCGGAGCTGGCCGGCCGCTTCGGCGTGCAGGCGCTGCTGGAGATGCACCAGCGGACGATCTGTCCCAGTGCCGCGCTGGCCAAGCAGGTCGTGAAAGAGCTTCCTCCGCACCTGGTGGGGGTGATCTACGATCCCGGCAACACCGTGGTGGAGGGGTCGGAGGATCCCCGGCTGGCCTTGCAGATCCTTGGCGAGCACCTGGCCCACGTGCACCTCAAGAACGCCGCCTTCGAACGTGCCGAGGGCGGCGGCCCGTGGCGGCATCGCTGGACGCCGATGAACGACGGCGTGCTCGACGTGCCCGCGATCCTGCGGCTGCTCGAAAGCTCCGGCTACCGCGGGTGGGTGTCGGTGGAGGACTTCAGCACCGATCGGCCACCGCACGAGGCCCTCGCCTTCAACGCCGCCTACCTGCGCGGCCACGCCACGTTCGAGCCGACGACGGGAGAGCGGGCGTGAGCGCGAAAGGGGCGATCGTCACCGGAGGGGCGGGCGTCCTGGGCCAGGCCATCGCCGCCCAGCTGGCCGCCGACGGTTTCGCGGTGACACTCTTCGACATCGACGAAGCCGCCGTGACGCAGGCGGCCAGGCGCCTGTCGGCCTCCAGCGGCACGAACGCCGCCGGGTACCGGGTGGACGTGAGCGACCCCGATGCGGTCCGCGAGCAGATCGCCCGGCTGGAACGCGCGGGGCGGCGTCTGGACTGCCTGGTCAACAACGCCGCCATCAATCCGCGCCTGCCGCTGTCCGGGCAGACCCCCGACGCCTGGGACACGACGATGGCGGTCAACGTGCGCGGGCCGATGCTGCTCTGCCAGGCGATGCGGCCCTGGTGGCAGCGTCATGGCGGGGGCCGCGTGGTCAACGTGAGCTCCCGCACCTGGCTAGGAGGTGGCCCCACAGCGTACGTCACCTCCAAGGCGGCCATGGTCGGCCTGACCCGGACCCTCGCCGTCGAACTGGGCCCGCTCGGCGTCACGGTCAACGCCGTGGCACCCAGTGTGGTGGAGACCCCCTTGACCAGGGCAAGTCGTACCGAAGAAGAATTCGAGCAGTTCGCGGCCCGTCACCTGGCGATGACCCCGCTCGGCCGGCTGGCCCACCCTCAGGACGTGGCCGATGCCGTCGCCTTCCTGGCCGGCGAGCGGGCCGCCTTCATCACCGGCGAGATCCTGCACGTGTGCGGTGGTGCCCAGCTCGCACCATCGGCCTGACGACCAACGTACCGAAAGAGCAATCGTGCCCTACTTCGAACGCCGCGGCGTGCGCCTGTTCTACGCCGAATATCCGCCCGCCACCCACCCAGGTCCGCCGCTCAACCTGCTCCTCGTGCACGGCCTGTGGGGCGCGGCCGAAGGTTGGATCCACCAGATCCCCGCCCTGCGGACCCACTACCGCACCGTGGCCGTGGACCTGCGCGGACACGGACGCTCCAGCGCCCCGTCATCGGGCTACGACCTCGGCGACCACGCCGAGGACCTGGCGGCCCTGATCCGGCACGCCGATCTGACGCCGGTCGTCCTGCTCGCCCATTCGATGGGCTGTTCGGTGTCCACCGTCCTGGCCACCCGCCACCCCGACCTGGTCCAAGCCCTGGCACTGGTCGACCCCGACTACGCCGGCGATCCCAGTGAGCGGGAGTGGATGACCCGCCTGGCCGACGACCTGGAGGGACCGGACGCCGACCAGATCGCACAGGACCTCATCAGCGACCGTTTCCACACCCCCGCCACCCCGGAGCATCTGCGCACCTGGCACCTGCTGGAGGTCCTGACACGACCGTCATGGCTACGCGCTCAAACCTTCCGCCACAGCGCCTTCGGCCCCAGCAGCCTGCGCTTTCGTCCCCAAGCCGAACCCGTCCTGCGCAGGCGCCGCCAACCGGTGCTGGCCTTCCACCGCCACCCGGAACGCGCCAAGGTGGAGCGGCTGTGCCTGCCGGACGGCCACAGCCGGATCGTGCAGCACCCTGACGCGGGCCACTTCATCCACCAGGAACAGCCCGACGAGATCAACCACACCCTCATGCAATGGCTGGCCGCCCTTCCCTGATCACCCTCCACCCCCCGCAGAAAGGCAAGCCAACAGCCGTGACAGTCAACGAAAGCCTCGCGCCGTACGGCGCCGCCCTTCCCCCGTCATCACCCCGCCACAAGGCACGCGCTTGGGGCATCACCGCCGTCCTGGTGCTCTCCTCGGTCGTGGTGTTCCTTGACAAAGCCCTGCTGGGCCTGGTCGCCAAGCCGATGAGCGCTGAACTCGGCATGTCGGCCGCCGGGTTCGGCACTCTGGGCAGCGCCTCCTACGTACTGTTCGGCCTCACCTGCATCGCCGTCAGCTTCGCCGCGCAGCGCATCGCGCCACGGTGGGTCCTGCTGGTCTGCGGCCTGCTGTGGGCGATCGGCCAGGTGCCCGCCGTCGTCGCCGCCACCGGCGGCATGCTGTACGCGAGCAGGATCGTCGTCGGAGCCGCGGAAGGACCGGCCAACCCGCTGTCCATGACCGTGCTGTACTCATGGTTCCCCAACGAGCGGCGCGGGCTGCCTCAAGCGCTCTACACCGCGGGCGCCGCCGTCGCCAAGATCGCCCTCGCGCCCGTGCTGACTCTGATCATCATCGGATTCGGCTGGCGTGCAGGCTTTGTCACTGTCGGAGCGCTCGCGCTGGCTTGGTCGCTGCTCTGGCTGGTCGCCGGGCGGCAAGGACCCTACGGCGCCGCCCCCGCCCGGGGCGACCAGCCGCAGCCCGGCCACACCGCCCGCATCCCTTGGCGCCGCGCGCTGCTCAACCGCACCTTCGTCGGCTGCTTCCTCGCCTACTTCGCCCAGAACGCGCTCGCCGCCATCATCTTCACCTGGCTGCCCTCCTACTTCGAGAACGCACTGGGCTTCTCAGCGAAGGCGGCCGGGTCGCTGTTCGGGCTGCCCAGCGCGCTCGGCATCGTGGCACTGGTCACCACCGGAGCGGTCACCGACCGGCTGCTCCGCACCGGCGTCACCTCCAGAAGGGCCCGCGGCCTGCTCGGCGGAGCCTGCCTCACCGGCGCCGGCATCCTGCTGACCTGCCTGCCGCTGATCCACACGCCGCTTCCCGCCATCGCCCTTTTGATGCTCGGCTACGGCATCTCCGTCACCGTCAACACCTTCGCCAACCCGGCCGTGGCCGAACTCGTGCCACCCGCTCAGCGCGCCGGATTTCTCGGCGTCTTCTCCGGGCTCAGTGTCACCGCGGGCATCGCCAGCCCCATCATCACCGGATGGCTCCTGGACCGCGCCGCCACCCCCGAGGCCGGCTACACCACCGCCTTCCTGCTCAGCGGCATCCTGCTCGCCGTCGCCGGAGTGCTGTTCGCCCTGCTCGTCAACCCCGAACGCGACCGCCACAATCCCCTCAGGAGCAACGATGTCCCAGCCTGAACCACACCACCCCTCGCTGGACCTCACCCCAGACGAACTACTCAGCACCACCCGCGCGGTCCGGCGCAGGCTGGATGTGAGCAGGCCGGTCCCGCGCGAAGTGCTCCTCGACTGCACCCGCCTGGCCCAGCAGGCGCCCAGCGGCCGCAACCGGCAACGCTGGGACTTCCTCTTCGTCACCGACCCCGCCCAACGACGCGTTCTGGCCGACCTATGGCGACGCGGCCTGGCCAGCCCCGCGGCTCCGCGACCTCATGACGGCCCCAGCCGCCACGATTACACCGCCGAGGCCGGCTGGCACGCGATCGCCGACAGCCTGCACCATCTCGTCGACATCCTCGACCAGGTACCCGTCCTGCTGGTGCCTTGTATTCAGGTCGGATCGCGGGCCGAGCTCGACGATCCGGCGACACAGGCCGGAACCTGGGGCTCGGTACTGCCCGCCGTGTGGAGCTTCATGCTGGCCGCACGCAGCCGAGGGCTCGGCACCGTCTGGACCACCCCGCACCTCAACTATGAACGCCAGGCGGCCACGCTCCTCGGCCTGCCGTACGAGACGACCGTGCAATGCGCGCTGATCCCCATCGCCTGGACGATCGGCACACAGTTCAAACCCGCCCGTCGGGTCCCGGTCCTCGAGGTCGTTCACTGGGATCACTGGTAGCCCTGGCCGGCGGCGGGACCCGTGACTCTCGTGGTCCCGCCGCCCCAATGAGGGCCCGGACCTCGGTTCCGCGTGCTGCGACCGAGCCCGGGGACCGGGAACGACTGGCCCTGTTCAGCCCGGCCGGCGTGACGTGCTTGCGCGCGGTGTAGGACAGCTCGTGTGCTGATGCGGCCGCCCAGGTGCCGGGCGGCTCGGGCGGCGTGGCCCACGCGAACCTTTCGGCGTCCGGAATCACCTTGCCGACAGCCTCGTGACGTTCGGGCGATATCTGCGGACCGACTGCCCCTATTGCATGCTCACCCCGTGCGGGTGCTTGAAGGAGGCCGGGCAGGTGAAAACCCATAGCGAATATCCGCGGCCGATCGTGATCTGCGGCGGGTTGGATCGGCTCGGGGGCTCGGGGAGCTCTCCCTCCTCAGCATCCTCCTGAGGTCGCCAGATCTCCGCGCCGCCCCACTCTCCGCTGGCGATCTTCACGAGCAGTTCCATCTCGGCACCGCACTCGCAGACCAATGGCACCGGGCCACTGAGGTACCAGCCGGCGTAACCGCCGACCTTCCAGCCATCGGCGATCGCAAGCTCGCGGTAATACCGATCCTCGCCGGATTCCTCCCACATCCGAATCCGCTCCCTGAGGTCGTCGGCGAGCACCTCGTCGTAGGGATACTCGACGACCTGCTCCGGATGCAGGACGCACGGCTCGGGCAGGTACTCGTACTCCATCACCACGGGCTCAGGCTGCTCGCTGAGTACGTCGGTGACGTCGGCCGAACGGCGCCAGCGCAGCATCACCGCGGGACAGTAGAAGGGGTCATGGTCTCGGGGACACCACAGGATCTGGAGGACGTCGGCCCCGGGCGGTCCCACCAGGTCGGGCACGTCCCGCAGGAAGAGTTGAGCGACGGCGAGCATGGTGGTGGGGGTATCGGGGTCGGCGAACTCTTCATCGCGGTCGAGTTCGGCCCTTTCCGCCGGGGTGAACGCCCGCCCCCAGGCAGCCGAGAAGATGTGCCTGCGGCGCCGCTCGCTGTCCAGCCGGGTGAAGTCGCCTTCGTTCTCGTGCGGCTCCTCGCACACCGGCCAAGGTTCGTCGGAGGGCCAAAGCAGGGGACCACCGATCGAGCTGGAGCGCACGTCGGGCGTTCCAGGCCGCGGATGAAGGCGCGTGGCGGTCCGGGCCAGCGGCGCGATCTCAGGGAAGACAGCCGCGATGTCCACCGGGCGCGGCGGCGTGGTCCGAGTCATGCCACCAGAACCTACAAGCGGCGCCGGACAGAACCGGTCCCCCATCGTTCGAGGAGCGTCTCTGACCCATCTGCTCGGAGACCGTCCAGGGTTTCGCCTCCCTCTGGAAGTGCTGGAGCCCGGCAACGCGCCGGCGCCACAAGTCCGCGCGAGCACACCCAGGACGTCTGCGTTGAGCGCGGAAAAGGCGGGCCAGAGCCCGACAACTCCGCACGCAACCGATGGACCTGCGAGGGCGCGACGACTACGACGGCCAGGTCTTGTCGTCGGTGAACCGCGTGCGCACGGCCGGCGGGTCCGTTCAGGTGAGGAGTTTCACGAGCTGAGCCATCTCGGTGGGTGGGTCGATCACCGGCTGGATGAGCAGTTCGTCGATGCCGGCCTGTTCCAGGGTGGCGATGCGGGCGCGGAGGTCGTCGCGGGTGCCGACCAGGGCCAGGGTGTTCATCAGTGAGGGCAGGACCAGGTCACGGTCCTCCGGTGCGATGCGTTCGAGGTAGTTGGGGTAGAGCTTGGTGTGCCGGTCGGGTGCGATGGCGGTGGTGCCGCGCCGGTCGAGGAGCCGCCGCACCGCCTCGCGTTCCTCGGGGCCGAGCCGCTCGGAGAAAGCGCGTGCGTCGGCGGCGAAGGCCAGCAGCGACAGGACGATGTGGCCGGTCGCGTCCCGGGCCGCGTCGCCGTGGGGGTCCTCGTCCTGGTCGAGTACGTACAGCGCGGTGACCAGGTAGGAGTCCGTGCGGGAGTCGGGGTCGCGTGGCGTGTCGCGTGCGGCGTGGCGGCGGGCGTCGTGCAGCGCGTGCCAGGCGGTGGGGTCAAGCAGGCCGAAGGAGATCAGGCCGGTGCCGCGGCGGCCGGCGACGGCGGCGGCCTTCGGTCCTGACAGCGCGGCCACGACGAACTCGATCGGTTCGGCCGTGTTCACGTGCCCCTTGGTGTGCAGAAATCGGACGTCGCGGACTCGGTCACCTTCGCGGTACTCGATGGTGCGTCCGGTGCACAGGTTCTGCAGTGCGGCGATGAAGTTCTCCATCGTGGCCGCTGTGGTCGGCCGCATGCCCAGCGTGCGCCGGGCGGTGTTCCCGGTGCCGATCCCGCAGATGATCCGGCCGGGCGCCAGGGCGTTGAGGCTGGCGAGCCCGCTCGCGGCGGCAGGGGCCGAGCGCAGCGCCGGTGAGGTCACGCCGATGCCCAGCCTGATGCGACTGGTGGCCTTCGCACACAGTCCAAGCGCGACGAAGGGGTCGCCGTGGACCATCGGGGTGTCGTTGACCCAGAAACTGTGCAGGCCCAACTCCTCGGCCTGTACAGCGAGGTCCTCCACACCGGGCTGTGCGCTGACCACGACGCCTGCGCGCATCAGAACCTCCAAGGCGCAAAAACTGAACGTACTCAGCCTGACACCAGACGGTGGATCGCGCACGTCGGGGTCGATTGGACCGTCGGCGCCGAGCGATTGCGGGTGTCATTCAGCCACATAGCAGGCGAACCCGACAACCCACCCTGAACACCGGCAACAACCTGCGAACGCTGAAGGTTCAACTGCAACCACCACCAGCATTCGTCAACCTCGATGGACGAAACCGCTAGATTTTCGGAGGAGCCAGTTATGGCTTAAGTCTGACTTACGCGACGGAATGAGTGTTTGCGATCGGGGATGACATGGGCATGACGACGAACTTCACGACTCCCGAGGCGATGCTGGGCGTGGCGCTGGAAGAGGCCCGCGCGGGGTTCGCCGAGGGCGGGATCCCGGTCGGCGCGGCGCTGTTCTCGGCGGACGGCCGGCTGCTGGGCCGGGGCCGCAACCGCCGCGTCCAGGACGGCGACCCCTCGGTGCACGGCGAGACGGCGGCGTTCCGGAACGCGGGCCGCCGGCGCGCCTACCGCGACACGATCATGGTCACGACGCTGTCGCCCTGCTGGTACTGCAGCGGGCTGATCCGCCAGTTCGGCATCGGCGGGCTGGTGGTCGGCGAGAGCCGCACGTTCACCGGCGGGCACGAGTGGCTGGCCCGCCACGGCGTGGAGGTGACCCTCCTGGACTCCGGTGAGTGCGCCGAGCTGATGACCGCCTTCATCACGGCCAACCCCCAGGCGTGGCTGGAGGACATCGGCGAGGACGGGTGAGAGGAGGCGAGGAATAAGATCACCGGCCCGATCGCTAAGGTGGTTGAAAGTTCAATGACATGAGAGGCGATGGGCACGATGCAGTTCGGGATCTTCACGGTGGGCGACGTCACCACGGACCCGACCACGGGCAGGACGCCGACCGAGAACGAGCGGATCAAGGCCATGGTCGCGATCGCGCTGAAGGCCGAAGAGGTCGGGCTGGACGTCTTCGCGACCGGCGAGCACCACAACCCGCCGTTCGTGCCGTCGTCGCCGACCACCATGCTCGGCTACATCGCGGCCCGCACCGAGCGGCTCATCCTGTCCACCTCCACCACCCTGATCACCACGAACGACCCGGTGAAGATCGCCGAGGACTTCGCGATGCTGCAGCACCTGGCCGACGGGCGCGTCGACGTGATGCTGGGCCGCGGCAACACCGGCCCGGTGTACCCGTGGTTCGGGCAGGACATCCGGCAGGGCATCCCGCTCGCCATCGAGAACTACGCGCTGCTGCACCGGCTGTGGCGCGAGGACGTCGTCGACTGGCAGAGCCGCTTCCGCACCCCCCTGCAGGGCTTCACCTCCACGCCCCGGCCGCTCGACGGGGTGCCGCCGTTCGTCTGGCACGGGTCGATCCGCAGCCCCGAGATCGCCGAGCAGGCGGCGTACTACGGCGACGGGTTCTTCGCCAACAACATCTTCTGGCCCAAGGACCACTTCCAGCGGCTGATCAGGCTGTACCGGGAGCGCTACGCGCACTACGGTCACGGCACTCCGGAGCAGGCGATCGTGGGGCTCGGCGGCCAGGTGTTCATGCGCAAGAACTCCCAGGACGCGGTGCGCGAGTTCCGCCCCTACTTCGACAACGCCCCCGTGTACGGCCACGGGCCGTCGCTGGAGGAGTTCATGGCGGAGACGCCCCTGGCGGTGGGCAGCCCGCAGGAGATCATCGACAGGACGCTGGCGTTCCGGGAGCACTTCGGCGACTACCAGCGGCAGCTGTTCCTGATGGACCATGCGGGACTTCCGCTGAAGACGGTGCTGGAGCAGCTGGACATCCTCGGCGAGGAGGTCGTGCCCGTGCTGCGCAAGGAGCTCGCCTCCGGCCGCCCGGCCCAGGTGCCGGACGCCCCCACCCACCAGGCCCTGCTCGCCCGCCGCGACGCCGAGGCCGGCGAGGAGCCGTCCGTCCCCGCCGGCTCGGCGTCCTGACCGGCCGCAACGCTCAGGCCCCCCGGTGGTTCCCGCCCGCCCGACCCCCTGTGAAGGAGAAGCAGATGAAGCCCCTGAAGCTCGTGGCCGTCTCGGCCGGCCTGAGCGTGCCGTCCTCCACGCGGCTGCTCGCCGACCGCCTGGCCGAGGCCACCCGGCGCGGCCTCGCGGAGGAGCGGGCGGTGGAGGTGCGCGTGGTGGAGCTGCGCGACCTGGCCCGGGACATCGCCGACAACCTGGTGACCGGCTTCCCCGGCGCCGCGCTCCGCGAGGCGGTCGAGGCGGTCACCGAGGCCGACGGCCTGATCGCCGTCACCCCGATCTTCACGGCCTCCTACAGCGGGCTGTTCAAGGCGTTCTTCGACGTGATCGACAACGCCGCGCTGGCGGGCAAGCCGGTGCTGATCGCGGCGACCGGTGGCACGGCACGGCACTCGCTGGCACTCGAACACGCGATGCGCCCGCTGTTCGCCTACCTGCGGGCGGTCGTGGCGCCGACCGCCGTGTACGCGGCCTCCGAGGACTGGGGCGCGGCCGGCGGCCAAAGCGGTGACGGACTGGCCTCCCGGATCGGACGCGCGGCCGGGGAGCTCGCCGACATGATGCTGCGCCGTCCCCCGGCGGCCGGGCAGGACGACACGCTCGTCCCCTTCGAGCAGCAGCTCGCCGCACTGCGCCGCGCTTGACCTCAAGTTCGCTTGAGGTTGCACGCTGAGCACGTCGTTTCCGACGAGCGAAAAGAGCGTGTTCCTGATGATCCTGGTCACCGGCGCGACCGGCAAGGTCGGCCGCAAAGTCGTCTCCCAGCTGCTCGACGTCGGCGCCGGCGTGCGCGCGCTGACCCGCGACCCCGATTCGGCGTCCCTGCCGGCCGGCGCCGAGGTGGTCCGGGGAGACCTCGCCCTCCCCGGCACTCTCGACGCCGCGCTCGACGGGGTCGAGTCGGTGTTCCTGGTGTGGCCCACACTGGCGGCCGACCACGCGGCACCGGAGGCCGTCGCGGCGATCGCGAAGCGGGCCCGCCGCGTCGTCTACCTCTCCGCGCGCGGCGTGACGCCGGACCTGCCGCAGGCGCCCGGGTCCATCCCGGGCTCCCATGCCCTGCTGGAGCGGCTCATCGAGGGGTCGGGGGCCGAGTGGACGTTCCTGCAGGCCGGCGGCTTCGCGGCGAACACCCTGATGTGGTCCGGCCAGATCCGCGAGACCGGCGTGGTGCGCTGGGTGCACGGAGCGGCCACGCGGGCGCTCGTCCACGAGCGCGACATCGCCGCCGCCGGCGTGAGCGCGCTGACCCGCCCGGGCCACGGCGGGGCCAGGTACGAACTCACCGGGCCTCAGGCGTTGACGCAGGTCGAGCAGGTGACCACCATCGGCGAGGCCATCGGGCGCCCGGTGCGCTGGGAGGAGCTCACCCCCGAGGCCGCCCGGCGGGAGCTGGTCGCGCAGGGCATGCCGGAGCCGGTGGCCGAGGCGATCCTGGACGCCCACGCGGCGATGGTCGCCTCCCCCGAGACCGTCACCTCGGCCGTCGAGGAGATCACCGGAAGGCCGGCGACCCCGTTCCGCCAGTGGGCCGCCGACCACGCGGCCGACTTCCGCTGAGCCGCCTGCCCTGCGGCGACATCGGAAATCCGGTGGTCGCGCCGTGACCACTGCGTGGCACGGTGGAACGGTGTTCGATACAGATCTTCCTCGTTCGGTACCCGATCTCGTGACGGCCGAGGCGGCCGGCCGGCGGTTGCGCTACCTGTTCTTTCGCCTTGGCAGCAAATGCTTGACTCTGAATACTCAGTCCTGAATAATTGGGGGTGACAGCGAAGACATCGAAAGGACCTCGCGATGAACACCACCGCCACCACCGTCCGCGTCCACGCCGACCACGCCGTCGAGAAGCGCCTGGGCAACTGGACCACCTCCCAGGACTTCGAGGTCCGCGTGCGGCGCGGCCAGGCCGTGCTCGACCTGCGGTCGCCGGAGATCCCCGAGGGCGACGTCACCGTCACCCTCGACCTGGACCACGGGATGCTCAAGCTGCTGGTCCCCGCCGACGCGGAGATCGACCAGTGGGATCTGGAGTGGAGCGGGCGCGGTAAGGTCAAGCAGTCGTTCCACCACAACCCGGCCGCCGGCACCGGGCGCCGCATCCGGCTCGCCGGGCACGTCCACCAGGGCGAGGTCCGCGTGCACAGCGGCGGCGTGGCCCAGCTGTCGGCGATGTTCACCCGCGAGTACGTCGACGACGTGCGGCGGGCGCACAAGACGGGCGGCCGGCCCACGGTGGACGACCCGGCGCGCACCGTCTGATCCAGTGTCCCGACGACGCGCGTGCCGCCGGCCGTGCACGCGCGAGCTTGAGGAAGGGTCAGATGGCCAAGAAGCGGAAAGTCGGCAACCTGCTGGCGCTGGCCGTGCTGTCGCACCTGACCGAGCGGCCCATGCACCCCTACGAGCTGGGACGCACCCTCCAGGACCGCGGCGACTCGCGCAGCATCAAGTTCAACCACGGCTCGCTGTACATGGTGGTGCAGCAGCTCGCCAAGGCCGGCTTCATCGCCGAGCAGGAGACCAGCCGCGATGGCCAGCGTCCCGAGCGCACCGTGTACGCGCTCACCGACGCCGGCCGCACCGAACTGCGCGAGTGGCTGCGCGAGCTGGTCGAGACCCCCGAGCACGAATACCCGCAGTTCGTCTCGGCGCTCTCCCTCATCGGGGCGCTCCCGCCCGGCGAGGTCGTCGAACTGCTCGGCAGGCGGCTGAGCCACCTCGCCGAGCAGCGCGCCGGCATCCAGGCCGAGATCGACAAGACCCTCGCCCAAGGGGTGCCCGAGCTGTTCATCGTCGAGGAGCGGTTCCGGGTGACCCTGCTCGACGCCGAGTCGTCGTTCGTGGAGCGGTTCGTCAAGAGCATCACCGAGCCCGAGGGCGACTGGGTGAAGGTGTGGGACGCCTTCCACTCCCGGCAGCCCTCGTCCGGCGAACCCCTCTCCTGACCGAACCGGCTACCGGCTCCACGATAGGGAGCGGCCCAGCATCGCGAGGATGCGGTCGAAGCGCGTGGCGTCGCCCGGCGCGTCCAGGCGGGGGCGGAACGCCGCGCCCGGCTTGAGCCGCGGCTCGCCGTCGGGCACCGCCTCGGCGATCGGCCAGGCGGCCTCCACCACGTCGGGCTCGGGAGAGAAGGGCACGTCGAGCGCCCGCGCGACGTCCCAGCCGTGCACGAGGTAGTCGATGAAGTGGAAGCCGATGGCCTGCGGCGCGGGGAAGGTCATGCCTCCGTCACCGAACTCCGCCAGGTCGAAGCGGCGCTCCAGCACGCCCTCCACGGCGAAGGCCGCCGTCACCCGCTCGGCGGCCTTCAGGTAGGCCGGGACGGCGTCGGCGCCGAGCGGCTCCACCCGCCACACCGCCGGGTCGGCCCCGTCGCCCTCGGCCGCGGCGGCGAACCCGTGGTGCTGGACCGTCATGTGGGCGAGGAGGTCGCCGAGCGTCCAGCCCTCGCACGGGGTCGGGCGGCCGAGGTCCTCCGGGGTCGCCTTGGCGACGATGTCGGCGCTCATCCGCACCACACGCCGGTCCAGTTCTCTGATGTCCATATCGCTCCTCAATTCGTATGTGTGCGCTTATCATCTGCCGCTGCTTACTGTTTGTCAACGCGATACCGTGTGGATCGTGACCCACCGTCCCGACCTGGCGGCCATGATGAGCCCCCTGACCAGGGCGCTCATCGACGCCGAGCTCCCCGTGCTGCGCGAGCAGGGGCTGTCGATGTGGGGGTACAGCGTCCTGCTGGCCCTGGGCGAACGCCCGCTGCGCACGCAGGCCGCGCTCGCCCAGTCGATCGGCGCCGACAAGACGCGCATCATCGCGGTCCTCGACGACCTGCAGCGCGCGGGCCTCATCGAGCGCACGCCAGACCCCGCCGACCGGCGTGCCCGGCTGCTGGCGCTGACCGCCGAGGGCCGGCGCGTACGCGAGTCGGCGCAGGCGGCGATCCAGCGCAACGAGGAACGGCTGCTGGCGCGTCTCCCGCCCGAGGACCGTGCCGCCTTCCTGCGCGTCCTGCGGGCCCTGGCGGCCCTTCCCCCCGAAGAGATCACCGCGGTCCTGGAGGGACTCCCGGGCAGATCGCCGTGAAGGACGGGACCTTCGTCCCTTACCCCCGTGCCGGGAACTCGGGCACGCTGTACGGCGTGAAACTCGATTCGGCCGGCCTTCAGGTGCTCTCCCGGGAGGAGTGCATCTCACTGCTGGCTTCCGTGCCGATCGGACGGATCGTCTACACCGACCGCGCCCTCCCGGCCGTCCAGCCGGTGAACTTCCTGCTGGACGGCGGGTCCATCGTGATCCGGACCGCCCTCGGCTCCAAGCTGGCCGCCGCCGCGCGCGACGCCGTCGTGGCCTTCGAGGTCGACGACTTCGACACCGAGACCCGCAGCGGCTGGTCGGTGATGGCGGTGGGACGCGCGCGGGCCGTGGAGGACCCCGACGAGATCGGCTACCTGTCCGCCCTTCCCCTGGAGACCTGGGCGCCGGGCAGCCGCGACCATTTCATCGTCGTGCACCCCGAGGAGCTCACCGGCCGCCGCATCGGGCGCTAGGGCCGGTCGGGGAGAGGCACCGTCCATTCGAGGCGGGTGCCGCCCGGTTCCGGCGTGGTGAGGAGGAAGGAGCCGCCGAGCTTCTCGGCGCGCTCGGCGAGGTTGCGCAGGCCGCTGCGGCGGCCGTCCCCGGGCACCCCGACGCCGTTGTCCTCCACGGTGAGCGTCAGCCACCGCTGGGCGGTGCGCGCGGTCACGTCGGCGCGGGACGCCCTGGCGTGGCGGACGATGTTGGACAGCGCCTCGCGCAGGACGGCCAGCATGTGCTCGGCGACCTCCGCCGGGACCTCGTTGTCGAGCTGGCCCTCCATGCTGAGCCCCGGCATGAAGCCCAGGTGGCCCCGCGCGTCCTCGACCAGCTCCACGATGCGGGCCCGCAGTCCCGCCTCCCCCGCCTCGCGCGGCGTCTGGAGGGCGAAGATCGTGGAGCGGATCTGCCTGATGGTGGTGTCGAGCTCGTCGATCGCGCTCTGCAGCCTGGCGGACGCCTCCGGCCGCTCCACCAGGCGGACCGCGCTCATCAGTGTCATGGCCACCGCGAACAGACGCTGGATGACGACGTCGTGCAGGTCCTTGGCGATGCGGTCGCGGTCCTCCAGCAGGCCGAGCCTCTCGGCGTCCTCGCGGGTCTCGCCGAGCTCGATCGCGACCGCGACCTGACCGGCGAAGGCGTGCAGGGTGCGCAGATCGGAGTGGCCGAACGGGATCCGGCCGGCGCGCTTGCCGAGGGAGAGCACGCCGCGTACGGCCCCCGGCGCGCCGAGCGGCACCGCGATCACGGGACCGATGTCCGGGCTCTGGGCCACGGCGCTGGTCAGGTCGCGGCCCGAGGAGTCGGCGAGCATCAGCGGCTCGCCGGTCTGGAAGGCGCTGCCCTCGAGGGAACCGCCGGCCGGCACCTCCGACGACAGGCCGGGCAGGCCGTCCTGACTCGCGACGCGGAGGCTCCCGCCGTCCGGGCCGGGCAGCAGGATCGCCACGACGTCGGCGTCCGCCATCTCACGGGCCCGCCGCGCCATCAGCGACAGCACCTGCTGAGGGTCGGCGCCGGACAGCACCCGCGTGGTGATCTCCGAGGAGGCCTCCAGCCAGGTCTCCCTTCGGCGGGTCTCCTCGAACAGCCTGGCGTTCTCGATGGCCACGCCCGCGGCGGTGGCGAGGGCCACGACGATGGCCTCGTCCTCCTCGTCGAACTCCCCTCCCCCGCGCTGCCCGGCGGCCGGGCCCGGCGGATCACCTCCAGGCCGAACACGCGGTCCTCGGCCTCGACGTCCTGGGCCGCGTTGGTCGGCGCGGACAGGACGCGGACCGCCGCCTCCGAACGGACCGGGGTCAGGCGCGCTCCCTCGGTCTCCGCCTGCGCGACGAGCTCCTCCACGAGAGTCTCGCCGAGGGGCTCGGCGGTGAACCCGGCCCGGTGCGTCCGCCTGCGGGTCCTCGACCACGGGGACTTTCGGCCCGATCATCGAAGATCGGCCGCTCTCGATGCCGGGGAGACCCTCCAGGACGGCGCCCCTGCCCGGAAGTCCCCCGAGCCGGGGACTTCCGGCACGTGTGACGGGTGCGCGAGGGGCGATCTGATGAACATGACGGAACAAGGGGGAGATGACATGGTCGGCAGGATCGTCGCCGGGGTCGACGGGTCCGAGTCCGCGGCCGCGGCGCTGGAGTGGGCGGCCGACGACGCCGCGCGCCGGGGCCGCGCGCTGCGCATCGTGCACGTGCGCGAGCCGTGGGCCCAGAGGTTCCCGTTCCATCGGGTGGAGGGCTTCGACGATGCCCTGAACGAGTACTGCGAGGGCGTGCTGGCCAAGGCCGCCGAGCAGGCCCGCGAGCGGGCGCCCGGGCTGCCGGTGACCACCGAGCTGCTCACCGGCACGGTGGTCGAGCTGCTCCGTCAGGAGGCCGACGGCGCCGAGGCGCTGGTGCTCGGCAGCCGGGGCATGGGCGGCTTCACGGGGATGGTGCTCGGCTCGGTCGGCCTCGGCGTGGCCGGGCACGCCCGGGGGCCGGTGGTGGTGATGCGCGGCGACGCCCCCCGGACACCGCATGGGGAGGTGGTCGTCGGCGTCGACGGCTCCGCGCAGTCCGAGGCCGCCCTGCGCTACGCCTTCGAGCAGGCCGCGTCGCGGCGGTCGCGGGTGCACGCGTTGTACGCCTGGACGATGGCCGCCTACTCCCCTCTCGCGATCGGCTATGCCGACGCCATGCGCGACGTCCTGGAGGCGGAGGTGCGGGCCGTCAAGCAGTGGCTGGCCCCGTGGCGCGAGAAGTACCCGGACGTGCCGCTGGCCGAGTCGGACGTCTGCGGGCATCCGGTGCCGGCCCTGGTCGAGGCCTCGCGGTCGGCGGACCTCGTCGTGGTCGGCTCGCGCGGCCTCGGCGGGTTCGGCTCGGCGCTGCTCGGCTCGGTGAGCCACGGCGTCCTGCACCACGCCCACTGCCCCGTCGCCGTCGTACGGCCCCGCGACCAGGAAGCGTGAGGACGCCCCGGCGACGGCCGGGGAGCGCGGGCGCGCACCGCGCCCGGGCTCCCCGGCCGGCTCATTCGCGGACGACCGCGACCGGGCAGGCGGCATGGTGCAGCGCTCCCCTGCTGACCGAGCCGAGCAGCAGCGCGCCGAGGGTCCCCCTGCCATGGGAGCCCACGACGAGCAGGTCGG
Source organism: Sphaerisporangium fuscum (assembly GCF_018531465.1). GTDB lineage: Bacteria > Actinomycetota > Actinomycetes > Streptosporangiales > Streptosporangiaceae > Sphaerisporangium > Sphaerisporangium fuscum. The sequence continues at coordinate 101,904 of NZ_JAHDTF010000026.1, read as the reverse complement.
CGTGCCGGGACGCCTCGACGAGCGCGTCGACCGGGTGGGCACACCGCACGTCGTCCACGACCTTGACGTCGGGGTACTCGCCGCGCAGTTCCCCCAGCTTGCGGGTGACGACCTCGTGCTGCGCACGGCGGATCTCGTCCATGTCGTAGTCGAGCTCGGGCGCGTAGGCGTGGACGGGCGACCGCCAGGCGTGCACGGCACGCAGCACGGCGCCGCGCAGCCGGGCCTGCCCGAAGGCGTAGGCCAGCGCGGGGTCGCACTGCGGCGCGTCGTCCACGCCGACCGCGACCTCGCCGTGGCGGGACGGGGCGCCCGGACGCACGACGACCACCGGGCCGCGCGCGTGCCCGGCCACGTGGCCGCTGACCGAGCCGAGCAGCGCGCCGGCGAACCCGCCGTGCCCTCGGCTGCCGACCACCAGCTCGACGGCGCCCTCGGCCCGCTCTCGGAGGATCTCGGCCGGGACGCCCTCGGCCAGCTCGGTCGTCACCCTGCCTTCGGGCAGGCGATCGCGGGCGGCGGCCTCGGCCTGGGCGAGCACGCGCTCGGCGGCGCGGATGAGGGCGTCGCCCACCTCCGGCGGGGCGGGGAACCGCGCGACGCTGTAGGGCCACCGCTCCACCACCGTGACGATGTGCAACGGGACGTTCCAGCGGGCGGCGTCACCGGCCGCCCATTCCACGGCCGCGGTCGCGGGCGCCGACCCGTCGGCCCCGACGACGATCCTCTCGAGCATGATCACTCCTGTCTGCGGTCATCCGTGTCGCGTCGGAATAAGGGGTCGACCGCGGGGCCGCGGCACGGTCGGCGGTCATCAGTCCTGCACCTCCATGTGCATGATCGGCCCCTTGCCTTCCCCTCCATCCCATCCGCCGGGCCAGGGGAGGCAAAGAACGCGGAGGTCCCCGGCGTCAGGGCCTTCGGGCACGATCCGGGCGGGGCGGGAGCGTCCAGGGACCAAAGTCCCTGCGCGGCGGGCAAAGCGGCCGAGACGCGCAAGCCCTACGGCACTGCTCGCGTCCCCGGCGGGCTGGTGTGCTGCGGCGAGCGGGTCCTTCTGACCGGCCTGGTCGCGCAGCCGGTGGAGCATCGTGATGGTGGTCCCGGGGTCGAGCAGCGACCGTCCGCACCGCCCCCACCAGGTCGGACCCGTGGATCTGCTTCAGGACGTACCCCGCGGCGCCGGCCATGACGGCGTCGAACAGCGCCTCCTCGTCGGCGAACGAGGTGAGCATCAGGCAGGCCAGCTCCGGCACGCGGGACCGCACCTCCCGGCACACCTGGACCCCGCTGCCGTCGGGGAGCCGCCAGGAACACGCGAATCTTGCCTGGACGTCAACCGCTCCACGCCGGAAGTCGACAGCGGACCCGCTCACCTCGTGCCGTTGACGCATGCGCGCGGCACGCCGAAGGGCCCGCCCTCATGGGACGGGCCCTTCGATGTGCCGTCAGTGGCGGATCCGGCGGCCGGTGATCTGCAGCGGGGTGACGCTGATGTACAGGCGGCGCTCGCCGCCGGCCCACGACTCCACGCCGTCGGCCTCCAGGGCGGCGAACTCCTCCTCGGTCGTGATGCGGTGCGCCGGGCCCTGGATCAGGACGCTCCAGCCTTCGCGGCTCTCGGGCTCGATGTGGTCCACCTCGAACGCGATCTTCAACTCCACGCCCCGCACCCCGGTGCTGAGGTCCTCGTCCATCGGCCCGCCGAACGCGGTCCGGAAGAGCACCGTCCCGTGGTGCACGGCGTAGTTCACCGGGAGCACGACCGGTCCCGAGGGCGCGTTGAAGCCGACCCTGCCGATGCCTCCGGGGGATATGAGCTTCAGGCACTCGGCGGTGTCCAGCTCCTCCAGGACAGGAGGGGCGATACGGTCGTTCATCGAGCATCCTCTTCCCTTCGGTGTTCGCGGGTTCTAGCGCAGGCGGCGGCGGTACGGGGACGGGCGCGGCAGGGCGGGCGCCAGGCGCACGCGCACGTCCACGGCGACGGCACCGGCGGCGGTGACGATCACCGGGTTGAGATCGAGTTCGGCCACCTCGGGGATGTCGTCCATCAGACGCCCTACCCCGATGACGTGGGCCTCCAACTCGCCGACGTCGACGGCGGGACGGCCCCGGTATCCGTGCGGCAGCGGCGCGCAGCGCAGCTCGGCGATCATGCGGCCGGCCTCGGCACGGCTGATGGGCGGCACCCGGAAGGCGCGGCCGGCGAGGAGCTCGGCGGCGACCCCGCCCATGCCGGCCATGCCCAGGGGCCCCGGGGCGCGGTGGGCGGATGTGCGCGATGCCGCCGTCGCGCAGCAGCACGTCGCACTCGCCGGGCTGAGATGGTGTCATGTCCTCAAGGCTCGGCCACCGGGGCGGCCCGCCCACAGGGCCGAAATCCCCTTGATCGAGGGACTCTCGGCCATGAACGTCTCAGCCCTCGCGCCAGTCCCCCGATTCCAGGGCGCCGGCGGCCTGCGGACCCATGAGCACGAGGCCGCCGTCCACGAACAGGCTCGCCCCGGTCATGTACGACGAGCCCGGCCCGGCCAGGAACGCGATGACCGCGGCCACCTCCCGGGCGTCGCCGGGCCTGCCGAGCGGGTATCCCGCGCGGCTCCCCGGTCGCGGCGGCCGGTCCTCCTGGCCGGTCATGGGCGTGGCGATCTCCCCGGGCGCGACCGTGTTGGCCGTGATGCCGTGCTCGGCGAGCTCCAGGGCGAGCACGCGGGTGAGCATGCGCAGCCCGCCCTTGGCGGCGCAGTACGGGCCGGCGCCGACGCGCGGGTGCTCCTCGTGGACGCTGGTCACGTTGACGATGCGCCCGCCCCGCCCGGCCGCGACCATCCGGCGGGCGGCCCGCTGCGCGCACAGGAACGCCCCGTCCAGGTCGACCGAGACGACCTTCCGCCACTCGTCGAAGTCCATCTCCAGCACCGGCCGCCGGCTGCCGGTGCCCGCGTTGTTGACCAGGACGCCGAGGCCGCCCAGCTCGTCGGCCAGTTCATCGATCACCGTGGCGGCCCGCGGCAGGTCGGTGAGGTCGTGCCGGCGTACGGCCGCGCCGCGGCCCCGGTCGCGGACCAGCCGCGCGGTCTCCTCCGCGCCCGCCTGGTCGGCGTGGAAGGTGATGCCCACGTCGAAGCCCTGCTCGGCCAGGGCCACAGCGGTCGCCTTGCCGATGCCCGAGTCGGCCCCGGTGATGACGGCCACCCGGTCGTAGTCGCTGATGGAGATGGGCGCGGTGCTCATGGTCTTCGCCTCCGGATGCGGACGCCGGGCCTCCCGCCCGCATCCCCGGCCGGGAGGGCGGTAAACGGCCGTGGGGCAGAGCTTGACCGCCGTGCAGGAGGAAAAGGACGGCTCAGCTCTCCACGCTGGTCATCGCGTGGGGCACGCCGACCGGCTTGGACTCGGGTGATCCGCGCTGGCGCAGGTAGACCGACAGCACGACCATCGACAACACCGCGAGCAGCTCCGACTGCCAGTTCTGCAGCGTTCGGTTCCAGAACTCGCCCGAGCCGGCGTACTGGAGCCACGTCACCGGGTCCTGCAACCGGGCGAGCTGCTGGGAGTTGTAGGACGCCTGGCCGGCCACCGACTGGGCGAGCCACGACAGCACGAAGATCACGCCCATCACGGCGCCCAGCGAGTTGGCGTACAGCATCTGGCGCAGGCCGGTGGCCCTGGCCCACGACGGGCTGCGGGGCCCGGCGTGCGCGCCGACCTTCTGGTCCTCGTCGCTCTCCCGGCCCTCCTCCCCGGGCTTCTTCGACTCGGGGGAACCGCGCTGCACCAGCCAGACCGTCACCACGATGAACAGCAGGAACTGCAGGTACTCCGACTGCCAGTTCTCGGCGACGTCCACGGCGAAGTCGGAGGTGGTCACGTACGCGGCCCAGGAGACGGGCGCGCCGCCGTCGGCGATCTGGCGGGCGTTGTAGTCGGCGGTGCCCGCGATCGACTGGCCCACCAGCGTGAGCAGGAAGGCGATCAGGAAGAACAGGCTGAGCGCGTTGTCGCGCACGAAACGTCGCACGAGGGCCCCCTATCGGTGCAGCAGTCCGGTCGCGATCACGTAGGTGAGCCCAAGGGCGATGATCAGGACGGTCACCGTGAACATCAGGCGCATCGCTCAGCCCCCCACCTTGCAGTCGTACGGCTGCTCGCCCCGCGCTCGGCATCCGGCGGCCCGCACCAGCCATCCCTGGGCGAAGCGGTGCAGGAACACCGTGTCGGAGGCCAGCCGTACCTGCGCCTCGTCGCCCCACACCGCCGAGGTCCGCACGCCGCCTCCCTTGAGCCCCAGCTTCACGATGGAGGCGGCGCAGTCCTGGCCGTCCGACGGCACCTGCTCGGCGGTACGCGGGGTGAGCAGCCGGCAGGCGGTGTCCCCCTGCCCCCCGCCCAGCGCGTCGTAGAACCGCTCGGCCGTCCGACGCGCGGGCCCGTCCTCGCCGGAGGAGCACGCGCTCAGCATCGCGGTCATCATCGCCAGGGCGGTCGCCAGAGGGATCAACGCTCGTCTACGCATGTCAGCCCGCTACCCAGAGAGGGAACGGTCTCACAGTGGTGTCCAGCAAATTCGGACACGGCCGCGACGGGACGCGGGCGGCCCTTAACGGTCAGCGCGGGACCACGTCGAACCACAGGTCGACGGGGTCCGTCCCGTACGGCAGCGCGACCATGCGGGGCCGGCGCAGGATGACGTCCTGCGCCGGCGTGGGGACCAGCACGGCCGCGCGGGGCCGCAGGGGGTGGAGGGCCGACGCGCGGCGAAGCCTCTTCATCGGGCGCCCTCCACCCGTCGAGCCGGTTCAGTCACTCGTCAGAGCGTCGACCAGGTCGCCGACCGGCGAGTCGGGCAGCGCGCGGGCGACGTCGGCCAGCGCGACGATGCCGACCAGCTTGTGCCCGTCGATGACGGGCAGCCGGCGGACCTTGTGCGAGGCCATGGTGCGAAGGATCTCCTTGGCGTCGTCGTCGGCGCCGATGGTGACGGCCTCGCCCTGTGCGAGGTCGCCCGCCATGCACGACTTGGGGTCCCTGCCCTTGGCGAGCACCTTGACCACGATGTCGCGGTCGGTCAGCATGCCCTTCAGCCGGTCGTCGGCGCCGCAGATGGGCAGTGAGCCGACGTCCAGACGCGCCATCTTCGCGGCCGCGTCGAAGACCGTCTCCTCGGCGGCCACGCACTCGGCGTTCGGCGTCATGATCTCTCGTGCGCTCGGCATCCTCACTCCTCTCGTCGCGTGCGGACGTCTGTCCGGGTGCCCTCGCCGGGCATGTCGAAACAACCGGTCCCGCCCGTCCTGGCCTCGCCCCGGGCCATGCTTTCCGGTCGCGGCATCGGGTTTTACCCGTCCGTATCCAAGGCGTCGTGCAATGATGACCGCACGAGAGCTTCGCGTGACCCTGCGCGAGGTGGAAGGCAGGTCCGGCCGGGACGCCGCCCCTGGCGGCGCCGCACCTCGGCCGGGCACGGCAAGCAGAGGTGGCGTGACAGTGGAACGACCCAACGGCACCCGGTTCGGCGGCCTATCCGTGACCACCGAGGTCGGCGACGACGCCGTCGTCGTGCGGGTGTCCGGCGAGCTCGACCTCGCCACCGCTCCTCACCTGCGCGAACGCCTCGCCCAGGCGGCCGGCGTGTTCGTCCCGCCCAACGTGGTGGTCGACGTCGAGGAGCTCGCCTTCTGCGACTCCACCGGGCTGAGCGTGTTCACCACGGCGCTCACCGGGGCCGAGGCCGCGGGCGGGCGGCTCACTCTCACCGGCATCCGCGGCCAGCTCGCCCGGGTACTCAAGATCACCGGCCTGGACGAGAAGTTCCAGGTCCGGGCGGCCGGCTGAGATCCGGGCGCCGCCGCCTCCGGAGGGCATGGGCGGGCCTCGCCCGACACGCGGGTCCTCCCGCGGCTCCGATGTGACGGAGCGAAAGGGGGCAACATAGCCTCTGAGCAGTAGTTTCGATCCGGTGTTGTCTGAGGATGGACGGGGACCATGAGCAAGGCGGCTCGGCAGTCGGCCCGCGAGAGGTTGCGTGAGGAGCGCCTCCGGCAGGCGCAGCAGGACAGAAGACGGCGAATCCTGCTCATCGCCCTCGCCGTCGTCATCGCGGTCGCGGCGATCACAGGCGGCGTCCTCTGGCAGGTCAACAGGGCCAAGCCGAGCACGTTCGCCGGGGGCCTCGCCCCCGTCTCCACCTCGGCCGACGGCACCGTCACCATGGCGCAGCCGGGGGTGACCAAGCCGTTGCTCGAGGTCTACGAAGACTTCCAGTGCCCCATCTGCAAGGAGTTCGAGCACCTCAACGGCGGCACGATCAAGGACTTCGCCGCGAAGGGCAAGGTCAAGGTCGTGTACCACCCGATCGCCTTCGTCAACCCCGAGGGCTCGGTGCGCGCCGCCGCCGCGGCGCAGTGCGTGCCCGGCCGGTCGTGGATGACCTACCACGACACCTTGTTCGCCGACCAGCCGGACGAGAAGATCGCGTTCACCGTGCCGCAGCTCGAGAGCCTCGCGGGCAAGGCGAAGATCACCGATTCGGCCGTCCTGTCGTGCATCCGCGCGCAGAAGTACGCCGGCCAGGTGAAACAGCGCACCCAGGCGGCCTTCGGCAAACCCGCCGAGATCGAGGGCACTCCAACGCTGATCCTCGACGGCACCAAGCTGACCAACCAGCAGACCCTCACCGTCGGCGGCCTGACCGAGGCCCTGCAGGCGGCGGACCACCGCTGATCGACGCCGGCCGGGCGCGGCCGTCCTCTCCGCGCCCGGCCGGCGGCCTCCCGGCCTTGCCGCGCCTCCCCCGGCACGTTCGTGGCGTTCACGCCGGACCGGTTTGAGGGGATGTCGTGACATTCAGGTAGATTGTCTGACAGGGGTGCCGGGAAGTCTGGTCGGCTGTCCATTCGCCGATCACGAAAACGGGTGTCCCATGGGCGTCACCACTCGTCCCGCCTTCCGGCTGTTCAGCCGTGCCTCCTGGCCCGAGGCCGGCCGGGTCGCCGAGATCCTGCGCAGCGAGACCATCGGCGGCGTGCTCCTTCTCGCCGCCGCGGTGCTCGCCATGGTCTGGGCCAACTCGCCGTACGCCTCGGCCTACGTCGCCCTGCGCGACCACCCGCTGGGCCCGGCATCGTTGCACCTGGACCTGACGCCCGCGAAGTGGGCGGGCGACGGGCTGCTGGCCGTCTTCTTCTTCGTGGCCGGGCTGGAGCTCAAGCGCGAGTTCGTCGCCGGTGACCTGCGCGACCTCCGGCGGGCGGCCGTCCCCGTGGCCGCCGCGGTGGGCGGGGTGGCCGTCCCCGCGGCCGTCTACCTGGCGGTCGACGCCTTCGCCGGCGGCGGGGCGGTCAAGGGCTGGGCCGTGCCGACGGCCACCGACATCGCCTTCGCCCTGGCGGTGCTGGCCGTCATCGGGCGGCACCTGCCGTCGGCGCTCCGCACGTTCCTGCTCACGCTCGCGGTGGTCGACGACCTGATCGCCATCGTGATCATCGCGGTGTTCTACACCCAGCACCTGGGGGTGGTGTGGCTGGCCGCGGCCGCGGTGCCGCTGGCGGTGTTCACCCTGCTGGTCCGGCGAGGGGTACGTGCCTGGTGGGCGCTGCTCCCCCTCGCCGTGGCGGTGTGGCTGCTCGTGCACGCCTCGGGGGTGCACGCCACGGTCGCCGGCGTGCTGCTCGGCCTCGTCGTGCCGGTGTCGGGACGCGGCGGCGACGGCGCGGTGGCCGAGCACTTCGAGCACCGCTGGCGTCCCGTCTCCGCGGGGGTGGCGGTGCCGGTGTTCGCGTTCCTGTCGGCCGGGGTGCCCCTCGGCGGTGTGGACGGGCTCGGCTCGGCGCTGTCCGACCACGTCGCGATCGGCGTGGCCGCGGGACTGATCGCCGGCAAACCCGTCGGCGTGACCGCCGCCACGTGGCTGGTGGCCCGCTTCACCCGGGCCCGCCTCGACACGGGGCTCAGCTGGGTCGACGTGCTCGGTCTGTCGATTCTGGCCGGCATCGGCTTCACCGTCTCGCTGCTCATCGGGGAGCTGGCGTTCGGCGCCGACGCCGATCGCTTCGCCCACGTGAAGGTCGCCGTGCTCGCCGGATCCCTGGCCGCCGCCACGCTGGCCGCCGTGGTGCTCCGGCTGCGCGACCGCGCCTACCGCCGCATGGAGGAGGACGAGGCGGCCGCCTGACCGCGGGGGACGTCACCTGGCGAGCATCACGTACACGCCCAGGCCGATGATCGATTCATGCCACCTGCTCCCTGACGGCCGGTGCCGGGGCGACCCGCCCGGTCCATTCGTCGTTGACGTTGCCCGGGTCGACGGGGGCACGGCGGGCGGCGAGGTAGAGGGCCGCGGCCAGCAGCAGCGCGACCGCGAAGACGACCGACACGCCGAGCGCGCCGCCGAGCGCGTTCGCCCCGGCCCACGCCAGCGCGCCGACCGCGGCCGCCGCCGGGAGGGTGACCAGCCACGCGGCGACCATGCGGGCGGCCACGTTCCAGCGGACCTCGGCCAGCCGCTTGCCGAGCCCCGCGCCGATCACCGAGCCGGTGCACACGTGCGTGGTGGACAGCGGGAATCCGAAGTGCGACGAGGCGAACACCACCGCGGCCGAGGAGCTCTCGGCCGCGAAGCCCTGGGGCGTCTCGATCTCGGTCAGGCCCTTGCCGAGAGTACGGATGACCCGCCAGCCGCCGATGTAGGTGCCGAGCGCGATGGCGGTGGCGCTGGCCGCGATCACCCACCATGGCGTGCCGGTGTCCTTGCCGATCACACCCGCGGCGATCAGGGCCAGTGTGATGACGCCCATCGTCTTCTGCGCGTCGTTGGTCCCGTGCGCGAGCGACACGAGCGAGGCCGAGCCGATCTGCCCGTACCTGAAGCCGCGCACGCGGGTCCCCTCGGGGACGTTCCTGGTCAGGACGTAGACCAGGAACGTCCCGACGGTCGCCACGAGGATCGCGGCCAGCGGCGCCAGCACCGCCGGGATCAGCACCTTGGACACGATCGCGGCGCCCTTGACGGCCGAGGCGCCCGCGGCGATGAGCGTGGCCCCGGCCACCCCGCCGATCAGGGCGTGCGAGGAACTGGACGGGATGCCGAAGTACCAGGTCAGCAGGTTCCACGCCAGCCCGCCGACGAGACCGGCGAAGACCACGGTGAGCGTGATGGCGCCGGTGTCGACGATGCCGGTCGCGACGGTGGCGGCCACCTTCAGCGACAGGAACGCCCCGGCGAAGTTCAGCGCCGCGGACAGCGCGACCGCGGCCCTGGGCGGCAGCGCGCCGGTGGCGATGGAGGTCGCCATGGCGTTGGCGGTGTCGTGGAAGCCGTTGGTGAAGTCGAAGGCCAGGGCCGTGGCGACGACGACGGCGAGTAACACGGTGTTCGTGTCCATACGGCATCCCTGACCCTCAGGCCCGGTCCTAACCACGCCGCGACGCCTCTCACGGAGAATTCATCTTCCCTTCGTCCGGGCGTGGCGTCGGCGCCGGTCACGACGCGGCGGGGCGGATCCCCTGCACGAGTATGTTCAGGTACTGCTCGGTCATGTCGGGGGGTGCCGGGTTCGAGCGGATGGCGTGGTCGATCCCGCACAGCAGGCGACGCAGGTCGTCGGCGGTGAGGCCGGGGCGCACGACGCCCTCGGTTCGCGCCCGGTCCAGCAGACGGTCGACGGCCCGCTCCAGGGCGATCTTGAGAGCGGCGACCTCGGGCAGTTCGGCCGCCGGGCAGGCCAGGACGTCGGACAGCCCCAGGCATTCGCGCTGGAGGGTCAGCGTGACGCGCATCGCCGCGGCCAGACCGGCCTGCGCGTCGGCCGCCTCGGCCGCCTCCTCGATGTGACGCAGCAGCAGGGCGAGGCCGTCCTCGGCGATGGCCTCGACGAGGGCCTGCGTGGTGGGGAAGCGCCGGTAGGCGGTGGCGACGCCGACGCCCGCCTCGCGGGCGATCACGTTCATCTGCAGGTCGTCGCCGGCCGCGAGATGACGGCGGGCCACCTCCAGCAGCTTGCCGCGGTTACGCGTCGCGTCCGCCCTGAGCCTCCCCTGCGCCATGCCGGCCATCCTACCGATATCCGGATGCCTCATCCATTTGTGCTAGCGTAGGCCGGCATGTGGATGAGGCATCCACTTATACGGGAGGAAGTCGTCATGCCCGCACTCGACTGGACCGCCGACCAGATGCCCGACCTGACCGGACGCACCTTTCTGGTCACCGGCGCGGCCGGCGGCCTCGGCGCCGCGCTCACCCGCCACCTGGCGGCACGCCACGCACGCGTGATCGCGACCGTCCGCGACGCGGCGCGCGGCGCCCGGCTCCGCGAGGCCGTCCTGGCCGGCACGCCCAAGGCCGAGGTGGAGGTACGCCCGCTGAACCTTCTGGACCTGGACGCGATCGCCCGCTTCGCCGACGAGCTGGACCGGCCGGTGGACGTACTGATCAACAACGCGGGCATCTCCGGCGGGCCGCGTGAGCTGAGCCCCCAGGGCTACGAGAGCCAGATGGCCACCAACCACCTGGGCCCGTTCGCCCTCACCCTGCGGCTGCTGGACACCCTCGCCGCAGGCGCCGATCCGCGGGTGGTGACGGTGTCCTCGTTCGTCTACGACCTCTTCCGCGTCACCCTCGACCTCGACGACCTCGACGGAGAGCGCAGGTACTCTCCGCCGGTCGCCTACACCCGCTCCAAGCTCGCCGCGACCCTGTTCGGCCGCGAACTCGACCGGCGCCTGCGCACCACCGGCTCCCCGGTCCGCAGCCTCGTCGCGCACCCCGGCATGGCGCGGACGCCGATGAACGCCGACCCGCGGGGAATGGAACGGCTGGTCGTGTGGGCGATGGCCCTCCGCTACGCACGCCCCGTCGATCAGGCCGTGCTGCCCCTGCTGTACGCGGCCACCGCCCCGGGCGCCCCCACCGACGCCTTCATCGGCCCGACCGGCCCCAGGAACCGCACGCGCGTCGAACTGGCCGCCCACCGCGGCCCGGCCGCCGATCTCCGCCTGGCCGCCGACCTGTGGCGGATCACCGAAGAACGCACGGGCGTGCGCTCTTCGAACTGACCGGCCGCAGCTCCGGACATCAGGGGGCCGCGCCGGCGGGGCGGTGGACGGCGGTGGCGATCCGCGTGAACGAGCGGACGAGCGGGCTGGAGTCCGCGCTGTTCCAGGCGACCACCAGGCGGCTGGGCGGCATGTCGAGCAGAGGGACGATGGTGAGACCGTCGGGAAGGGCGTGGGCCAGCGACGTGAGCCCGACGGTGCCGTTCCACAGGACCGCCTGGAGGCATTCGTGGACGGTTCGCACCACGGGACCTTCGCGATGCGGGCCGGTGGGCGTGGTGGCGTTCCAGTAGGCCCGCCAGAGCGGGTCGGCCTCCTCCGGCAGCCGGAACCAGCGGCGTCCGGCGAGTTCGTGCAGGCGCAGGGCGTCGCGGTGGGCGAGCGGGTCGTCGGCGCGCAGGACCACCCCGACGGGGTCCGAGCGCAGGACGTGCGTGGCGAGCCCGCCGTCGTCGAACGGCGCGCGGGTGAGGGCGACGTCGACCAGCCCGGCCCGCAGCCCGCAGGTCGGGTCGGTGAAGTCGAACTCACGGACCCGGACCTCCACGCCGGGGTGCCGTCGCCGGTAGGCGGCGACCAGTCCGCCCCCGGCCTGCTCGGCGCTGTCGGCGAGCGTGCCGATGGTGATCGTGGCGGTGCCGGCCGCGGCGGCGACCCGGGCCCGCGCCTGGTCGGCCTGCTGGAGGAGGGTGCGCGCTTCGCCGTACAGCGCCGTTCCGGCGGGCGTGAGTGTGACGCCGGTGGGCGACCTGCGCAGCAGGACGGTGCCGAGGTCGCTCTCCAGCTGCTTGATGGCCCGGCTGAGCGGCGGCTGGGTCATGTGCAGGCGCGCGGCGGCGCGGCCGAAGTGGAGTTCGTCGGCGACGGCCACGAAGTAGCGCAGCACGCGGAGGTCCATCAGCAGCGACGATACCGGCACGGCATCGGGCGTGCGGAACCGGTGTTGGACGCCCCGCGCGATCACGCGATGGACTGGTCGGCGACCGGATCCCCCGCAAGGCCGCCTCCTGGGTGACGCGCGGGACCTGGGCCCGGTGCCGCCCGGCACGGAACGCCGTGCACGGCCCGCGGCGGCGACCGAACCGATTTCCGAGGAGCTGACATGTCCGAACAGGTGATGCCCGATCCCGTTGTGCGGGTCACCGACGCGCGGGAGCTCGCCCGCGATCTGGTGGTGATCCCGAACCGGCGGGTGCAGCTGGTGCCGAACATCGGGGTGATCGGCGGTGCGCATTCCGTGCTGGTGGTCGACACCGGCCTGGGAGTGGAGAACGCCGAGACCGTGCTGCGGTTCGCGGCCGAGTTCGCCAAAGGACGCAAGCTGTACCTGACCACGACGCATTTCCATCCCGAGCACGCGTTCGGCGCCCAGGTGTTCGGCGGAGAGGCGACGTTCCTCGTCAACAGGGCGCAGGCCGAGGACCTGAAGGTGAAGGGCCCCGGCTACCTCGAGATGTTCAAGGAGCTCGGCGAGCCGGTCGCGCGCCGGCTCCAGGGCGTCCGGCCGGCGAGCCCCGACCTCGTCTACGACCAGGAGCACGACCTGGACCTGGGCGGCCGGGTCGTGCGGTTGCGGGCCACCGGCCGGGCGCACAGCAGGGGCGATCAGGTCGTCACCGTCCCGGACGCCGACGTCATGTTCACCGGCGACCTCGTGGAGGCCGGCCAGTTCGCGATCTTCCCGTGGTTCCCGCCGCACGACACCGACGTGTCCGGCGTCCGCTGGCTGGCCGTGATGCGGCGGCTGGCCGCGCAGAGCCCGCGCGTGGTCGTACCGGGGCACGGTGACGTGGGAGGACCGCGGCTGCTGGCGGACGTGGCCGCCTACCTGGAGTCACTGCGCGACGAGACCTGGATCCGCCGCGACTCGGCCATGAGCGAGCGGACGATCGCCGAAGAGGTGAAGGCCGTGATGCTCGCACGGCATCCGGACTGGGCCGGCCAGGAGTGGATCGAGAAGGGCGTCGGCTGCCTCTGCGCCGAACACGAATGACGGAGACGACGCCGCCGGCTGACGGTCTCAGCCGCCTTCGAAGAACAGACGCGGCACGTCGACGAGCATCCTGTCGACCTGTTTCCGCGTGACACCGCGCTCCAGCACGTAGGGCACGACCTCCTCGAACAGGTGGGTGTAGTGCCACTGGGGCAGGAACGCCATGACGTCCGGGTCGATCCAGTCGATGTAGCAGGACGCGTCCTGCGACAGCACCATCCGCTCGGCGTACCCGCGGCGTGCCATCTCGATCAGGGTCTCGGCGCGGGCCTCGAAGGGCACCTCGGTGTACAGGCCGAAACGGTCCATGCCGAGCAGGAAGCCGGCGTCGGCGAGTTCGGCGAGGTGGTCGCAGTCGCCGGTGTCGCCGCTGTGGCCGAGCACGATGCGCCCCGGCTCGACGCCCTCCTCGTCGCACATCACCCGCTTGACCTCCAGGCCGGTACGCGAGGCGGGGTGCGTGTGGACGGTGATGGGCACCCCGGTCTCCAGGTGCGCCTTCGCGACCGCGCGCATCACCCGTTCGACGCCGGGCGTCGGCCCTTGCCGGTCGATGGCGCACTTCAGCATGCCCGCCCTGACGCCGGTGCCGGCGATGCCGTCGCGGATGTCGCCGACGAACATCTCGACCATGGGGTCCGGGAGCTCGGTGCCGAGCAGGTCGTTGAGCGCGGGCCCGCGGTGGTGGAAGAAGAACGGGAGGTCGTTGTAGGTGTAGAGCCCGGTGGCGACCACGATGTTGAGCGGCAGCCGCTCGGCGACCCGCTGGATGCGGGGGATGTAGCGGCCGAGCCCGGCCACCGTCGGGTCGACGATCGTCCGGACGCCCGCGTCGTACGCCGCCTGGAGCTTCGCGACGGCGTCCGAGACGCGCTCCTCCTCCGAGCCCCACTCGGACGGGTAGTTCTCCCGCATCTCGGTCGTGAGCACGAAGATGTGCTCGTGCATCAGCGTCACCCCGAGGTCGGCGCTGTCGACGGGTCCGCGGACGGTCTCGATCCGGCTCACGCGTGCTCCTCCCTTTTCCGGAGCGTACGCCGCCACCGTGGCGCCGGTCACGCACCCGGTACGCGCCGGCAAGTGGTCCCCCGGAAGCGCTCGCGAATGGACGTACACCAACGGTCCACTTGTCGGCATGCTCTCCTCGTACCGGTCGCCGAGGTGACGGCCGGGGCTCATCGCGTCATTCGGAGGTGGTCGTGAGGCTCACGGTGCTGGGCGGATGCGGGGCGTGGCCGGCGAGCGGGCAGGCGTGCGGCGGATACCTGGTCGAACGCGACGGGTTCAGGGTCCTGGTCGATCCGGGGTACGCCACGCTGCCCAGGTTGCTGGAGGTCACCACGGCCGAGGAGATCGACGCGGTCCTGGTGAGCCACGGCCATCCCGACCACTGCGCCGACCTGAACCCTCTGCTGCGCGCCCGTGCCCTGGGGGGCGCGCACCCGCCCGCGCTGCCGGTGTACGCGCCGGCCGGAGCGCTCGACGCCGTTCTGCGGCTGGACGGGCGGATGCTGGCCGGCAGCTTCGCACCGCACGACCTGCCGCCCTCAGGCGGGCTGGAGCTCGGGCCGTTCCGCCTGGACACCTGGGCGTTGCCGCACCACGTGCCGAACGCCGGGCTGCGGCTGAGCGGCGGCGGCAAGGTGCTCGCCTACACCGGTGACACCGGCCCGTCCGACGCGCTGCCGGACCTCGCCAGGGACGCCGACCTGCTGCTGGCCGAGGCGACCTACCCCGAGGAGGTCCCCGGCGAGGACGCCCCCTACCTCTCCACCGCCCGCCAGGCGGGACGTACCGCGGCCGTTGCGGGGGTGGCGCGGCTGCTGCTCACCCACCTGTGGCCCGGCACCTCGTCCGATCCCGCCCTGGCCGCGGCGGCGGAGTCGTACCGCGGCGACCTGGCCGTCGCCTCCTGGGGCGTCACGGTGGACCTGTGACCGGGCCACGGCGCCAGGCCGACGGGGTGACGCCGCGGGAGCGCTTGAACGCCACGCTGAAGGCGAAGGCGTCCTCGTACCCCACCGTGCGGGCCACGGCCGCGACGGTCGCCTCGGTGTCACGGAGCAGGTCCGCCGCCAAGGTCATCCGCCAGCCGGTGAGGTAGGTGAGCGGCGGCTCGCCGACCAGGCCGGCGAAGCGCGCGGCGAAGGCGGCGCGGGACATGCCGACCTTGGCGGCCAGCGCGGCGACGGTCCACCGGTGGGCGGGGTCCTCGTGCATGAGGCGCAGCGCTTCCCCGATGGCGGGATCGGCCAGCGCCCGGTACCACGCGGGGAGGGCCGCCCGCGGCCGGGCGCACCATGCGCGCAGCGCCAGCACGAGCAGCAGATCCAGCATCCGGTGGAGGACGGCGTCCTGGCCGGGTTCGTCGCGGGCGACCTCCGTGGCGAGCAGGTCCAGCGCCGCCCGCGTCCGCGGCCCGGCGGGAACGACCGCCAGCGGCGGAAGGATGTCGAGCAGGCGGTGGCCCACGTCGCCGTGGAGTTCGTAGCCGGCCCGGAGCATGATCGTGGCGCCGGGCAGCCCGTCGCCGTAGGTGCGCGGACCCAGGGCGCGCTCGGCCCCGACCTCGCCGCCGCCGACGAGGTGCTTCCTTCCTCCCCGGATCACGACCTGGGGCGGGGTGGACGGGTCGTCGGCGATCGTGTACGGGCCGGTCCCGCTGACGACGGCGATGTCGCCCGCCGCGAGACGCACCGGCGCCGCGCCGGCGTCGCCGAGCCGGATCGACGCCTCGCCGCCGAGCGTGGCCACGACGGTGAGCGGAGGGGCGTCGGCGAAGGTCAGCGACCAGGGCGGCCGCTGGATCAGCTGTCTGACCAGCGCGTTCCCGGCACGGGCGCGGTGCAGCAGGTCGCTCAGGACGTCCATGCCATCCACGCTAGACGAGCACAAAGGTATCCGCGACGTTCTCCCATGGATCGTCTGGCACCCCCTGCGGTTCCCTGGGTGTGTGAAGAACATCCTCATCCTCGGCGGCACCGGCAAGACCGGCCGCCGCATCGTACGGCGCCTCGAGGCCGCCGGCCGGACGGTACGGACGGCGTCCCGCGCCGGCGGCGACGTCCGCCTCGACCTGGACGACCCGTCCACATGGGCTCCCGCGCTCGACGGCGTCGCCGCCGCGTACATCCTGGAGCCGAACCGGCGTTCGAGCGCCGACCCCCGGGCGGGCGTCCCCGGATTCGTGACCCGGGCCGTCGCCGCGGGCGTGGGGCGGCTGGTGCTCCTGTCGGCCCACGGCGTCGGCGAGGCCGGCGAGGCCAATCCCCTCTGGGCCGCCGAGCAGGCCGTGCGCGGCTCCGGCGTCGACTGGACCATCCTGCGACCGGACTGGTTCTCGCAGAACTTCAGCGAGAGCTTCTGGCTGCCGGGCATCCTCGACGGGACGCTGGCCCTGCCCACCGGCGACGGGCGCACGCCGTTCATCGACGCCGAGGACATCGCCGACGTCGCCGTGGCGGCGCTGACCGAGGACCGCCACAGTGGCCGGATCTACCCGCTGACCGGCCCACGGGCGATCAGCTTCGGTGAGGCGGCCGAGCTCATCGGCGACGCCGCCGGACGCACGGTCCGTCATCTCGACATCGACCCCGCGGTCTTCGTCGAGCGATCGGTCGCCGGCGGCGTGCCGGCCGGGATGGCGCGCCTGCTCACCGGCCTCCTCGTGGCGATCCGCGACGGCGGGAACAGCCCGGTCTCCGACGGCGTCGAACAAGCCCTCGGCCGCCCACCCCGGCGCTTCGAGGACTACGTGACCGAAACCGCCGCCACCGGCGTCTGGAACCCGCCCGGCACCGACTGAGCCCTGATCAGTGGGCACCCCGGGGTGACCGTCAGACCAGCGGGCCTCTCTGGGACCGACACCCCGGAGAGGCCCACGCTTCCTGCACGACGGCTTCCCGGGTGCCTTCAGCGCCCCTGACACAGGCGACAGCCTGCTGCGCGATACCGGGGTCGTGGTGATCAGCGCGCGAGGCGGAGCCTACGGCCTGGGCACCCCGCGGGAGGCATGGGACTTCCCAGACCCCCTACCTGTGGGCGTACTTCGCCAAGCAGGGCATGTCTCCCGACAACCTCTTCTTCGTCACCGCCGAGATGACACTGGCCAACCTCGTCCGGCACCTGGCCGGCTTCCGGCCGTTGGCGGCGAGCTCGCTGGCGACGGCACGAACCGAGGCGACCGCCCTGGCGACGGACGCCATCGGAGTGGCGCACTCCTGAGGAGCTCACGGCCGCGTCCACCCCGCCAGTCTGGGACGGCTGGCGGGAGGGCATCGTCCCGTTCGATATGATGAGCACATGGTTCATTTTAATAGCCCTGATGTGGTGGTCGAACAGGACGCCCTCTACCTGCGGGACACCTACCTGACCGAGGTCACCGCTGGCGTGGCGGCGACAGGGCGAGAGGACGACGGCACGGCCTGGGTCGCGTTGCAGCAGAACCTCTTCCATCCGCAGGGCGGCGGCCAGCCCGCCGACCGCGGCTGGCTCGGCTCGTGCGAAGTCGTCCCGGCCCGCTACGCGCCGACCGGCCTGGTCGTGCTCCGCGCCCGCCACAGCACCGAGGACGACCTCGTCGGCCTGTCGGCGGGCGACCTGGTCCACGCCCGCGTCGACGCCGACCTGCGCCTGCTTCACGCCGCCCTGCACACGGCCGGACACCTGATCGAAGCGGCGGCCCGGACCGAGGGATGGACACTGACCGGTAACAACCACTTCCCCGGGCAGGCCCGCATCGAGCTCGACGCCACCCGGGCCGACCCGGAGCTCGACACCGCCGAAGGCCGGGAGAAGATCGCCGATCGGCTGCGCGTGTTCGTGGCCACAGCCATCGGCGACGACCTGCCGGTCGCCGCCGACCATGATCAGGACGGCCGGCGCATCGTCCACCTGGGCGACCTCCACGCCGCCCCGTGCGGCGGCACCCACGTGCGCAGCCTCGCCGACCTGGCCCAGGTGACGATCTCGGGCGTGAAGCAGAAGAAGGGCCGCGTCCGCGTCTCCTACACCGCGTCCCACCGGCCGCGGTCATGACCGGCACCGACCGCGGACGCCCACCGGCCAGCAGCGCCGCCGCCGCGGCGGGTGCCCAGATCCAGCGCCGCCGCCGGCAACGCGGGATGAGCCAGGCCGAGCTGGTCAGGAGAACCGGACTGAGCAAAGGGACGCTGTCACAGCTGGAGGCAGGTCTCGGCAACCCCACCATCGACACCCTGGACGCCATCGCGGTCGCCCTCGCCGTCCCGCTCACCGACCTGCTCACCCGCGACAGCGATCCCGGCACCGTGCACCTGCCGTCGACGGCCGCCGCGCACGACCAGCCCACCCGCGAACTGCTGCGCCGCATCAGCGGTGGACACAGCCTGGAACTGTGGCGATTGCGGATTCCCGCCCATCTGTCCATCGACGGGGTGCCGCACGCCCCGGGCACGATCGAGCATCTCCTGATCGCCTCCGGCCGGCTCCTGGCCGGTCCTGCCGACGATCTTCGGCGGTTGCAGACCGGTGACATGCTCGCCTTCGCCGGCGACACTCCACACGCCTACCGCACCGAGGACCAGGCCGCCGACGTCACCGTTGTCATCGCCTCACCCGCGACGACCTGAAGGACGACCTCTCCGACATCTGCGACGACATCGACGACTTGCTGGAGGGCAAG
Organism: Sphaerisporangium fuscum; assembly: GCF_018531465.1. Classification (GTDB taxonomy): domain Bacteria; phylum Actinomycetota; class Actinomycetes; order Streptosporangiales; family Streptosporangiaceae; genus Sphaerisporangium; species Sphaerisporangium fuscum. The sequence continues at coordinate 83,194 of NZ_JAHDTF010000026.1, read as the reverse complement.
CCGGCGACGAGGCCGCCTTCCCGGCCATCGCCGGCCGCCACCGGCTCACCGCGCACAAGCGGCAGCCGCCGATCGGCCCCCCTGAGCGCCACAGGAGGCGCCTGTCAGACCGGCGAGCACGTGCGACGTCCCCGGGGCCGGCGGCCGCACTAGGATCACTGAATGCGTCCCCCTGTTACGGGAAAACTCGCAATCTGTCTCCTCGCCGGACTCACCGTGGCATGCAGCACGACGCCGGCACCTGTCACGACGAGGACGCCCGTCTCGGCGCCGGCGGCCGATGCCGCCCCGACCCCGCCGCCGAGCGCGACGCCCCTCAACGCCGCCTCGCCCCCGCCGCCGATTACCACGCCCTATACCGCCGTCGCCACTCCGGCCGCTCGCGTCGTCGCGGCCGCCCGTAAGGCCCGGGCCGCGCATGACTACAACGGCGACGGCCACGCCGATCTGGCGGTCGCCGTCCCCCAGCCCGGCGCGGACGGCAAGGCGACGAAGGCGCGGGTCGAGGTGCTGTACGGCTCCGCCGCCGGTCTCACCGGCACCAAGCGCAAGATCGTCTCCATCGGTGCCATGGCGGCCTGGGACGAGGATTCCTCCTTGAGCCTCGCCTCCGGCGACTTCGACCGTGATGGATACGCCGACCTGGCGATCAGTGCGCCGGAGCCGAGTGACCGCGCCAGACCCCCTGCCCACCAACTGGCCGTCGTCTTCGGCTCCGCCGCCGGGCTGACCGGCGCGCCGGTCACCCTCGCGCCGCCACCGGCGGCCGGCACGCTCGTTCCCCAGTCGGCCGCCGGGGACTTCAACAAGGACGGCTACCAGGATCTCGTCGTGACGGACGACTCGGCGGCGTGGGTGGCCTATGGCGGCCGTGGCACCAGGACGGGACGGGCGAGCTGGAGGACCGTCCTGTCGGGGACCGTCGAGGTCCGCTCGCTCGCGCCACCGGTGACGTGACCGGCGACGGCTTCGACGACCTCGCTGTGGTGTACTCGGTGGACGACCCGGCCGACGAGGGCGAGGGCGTGGTGTACCGCGGCTCGCCGACCGGCCTGACGAGCCGCCTGACCGGTGGTTTCCCCGGCTGGGGCGTGGGCTCCGTGGCGATCGGCGACATCGGCGGCGACGGCTTCGGCGACGTTGTCGCGGGCAACGCCTACGAGGACGCCGAGGACCCGGGCGGCCAGATCTACATCAGCAGGGGCTCGGCCGGCGGGCTGGCCGCGCACCGGCTGCTGGGGCCCGGAACGCCGGGCATGCCCGAGGCACCGGACGGCGTTTCCGGGTTCGACTCGTCCGTCACGGCCGGCGATGTCGACGCCGACGGGTACGGCGATGTCGCCGTCGGCCTCGAGGGTGCCGTCTACATCCTCCACGGCGGACGCGGCGGCCTGTCGGCCGGCGACACCAGGGTGCTCACCCCCGAGACCGCCGACCTCTCCGACCCGTACGCGACACGATTCGGCCTGGACATCACCTTGATCGACATCGACGGCGACGCCGCCGCCGAACTCCTCACCACCACCGGTGAGTCCGTGTCCCTGTACTCCTCATCGGTCGCCGTGCCCCCGTCCGGCTCCCCCTCGGCTGAGGCAAGTTCGCGGCGTGGTGTTGTTCGTCGGTGAGCGCATCAGGTGTCTTCGAGGACGTGCACCTGGGGGAGATCGCGGTGGCGATGGTGGGCTTGGGCGATCGCAGCGAGGTTGTCGCGTCCCAGAGAACGGTAAGCCATGGTGAGCAGCTCGTTCGCATGGTCTTCGAGTGCGGGGTCTCCTGCGCTGATCCAGTGCAGGTCACGACCGAGAGTGAGAGCGTCGGCGGGGTATCCGGCGGCGCAGCGGCGCCGTGCCTCGCTGACGTGGGCTTCCCGGACGGCGGGGTCGTCGATCAGCTCCTGTCGCAGGGCAGTGCAGAAGGCGCCGCTCCATGGTCTCTGCCGGTCGCGTTCGATCACGGTGTCACCGTCGACGAGCGCACCGCCGCCGTCCAGGGTCTCGATCCGATCCGGGTCTCCGTGCTCGAACAGTTCTGGGGAATCTCCGTACGCTTTGTGGTAGTCCTCGCCTTGTTCGTCGCGGTCGCCGGTCTCGAAGGTCATCAGGACCTCGCGCAGCAGCCGTAGCCGGTGCCGTCGTGCGACCACCTCGGGGTCCATGGGATCGGCCGGCTCGTCATCCTGATCTCCGACGTGGCGCCATCCCCATTCGAGCGTATGCCGGACCGCCTCGAGAGGGGTGCCCGATGGGAGGCCTACGCCGCCACCGTCGTTGTTGTAGTAGGAGGCGACTCCGGTGCAGGTGCGGCCGTCGTCGTACCAGAGCCCGAAATGCAGCCCGTCGGTGCCGCCGTGCATGAACGTGAGGAACTCGGGCGGGTCGCGGTAGTAGCGGCCGTGCACGCGCACATCGATGCCGGCCCGGGATTCGCGTTCGGGATCATCGAAGAGATCCATGATCCCGAAGGGAGACAGTTCCAGGTCATCGAGGGCCTGCTTTCCCGTCGGGCCCAGGGACAGCAGGAAGGCCCGGAACCGGAAGATCGAGTCGGGCAGCTGGAATCCCCAGTCGCGGGCGAGGCGTTCTTCGACCGCGGCGCGTTCGTGCTCCACCTGGGCCACAGCGGCCGACCTCACCTGCTCGTTCTGTTCCTGTGCTCGGTTCGCCGCCTTCCACGCCGCGTAGTCCCGCAGTTCGGCGGCGCAACGCGATGCGGCTCGCCGGCGGTCGGCCCGTTCCCACAGCGCCGGCGCCGGATCGGGTTCCCCGAACATCGTCGCCCGCAACCGTTCTTCGGTGGTGGAGCGGTCGATGCCCGGGTACCGTGACCGGCGCTCTTCCCGGGCGGCCTTGGCCGGCAGCCAGCGGCCGGGGTCCGCCGCCACCCGCCTTCTCGCCTCACCGGCCGGCAGGAGAGCGATCTCCTGATCGAATTCCTGCAACGCCGCCGCCCTGTGCCGCTGCACCTGCGCGTCGATCTCGGTGCACAACGCGGTGTAAGCGTCCCACTCCTGAGCCGGATCCTCCTCGGGAAGATCGACGCGCTCGAGAAAGAACTCGAACTTCTTCCCGTACCCGAGGTCGTCGTATTGCGCCGCTATCTGCTCCCGCAGCCCCGCAAGGACCTGCTCACCGTCCTCCTCCTCGCTGTACCACAGCGCGGGTATGTCCTCGGGGTGCTCCACCTGGTCCCGGTGGAGTTCGACCGCTGTCTGCCGACCGAAGATCGATACGCGCCCTGTCAACCTTTGACCGTCCGCAGATACGAGTTCCGCGTCAAGGCCGGCGAACGGGCCATCGACGATCCTCACGATCTGACGCTCCACGGTGGGCCCCCATCGGCACGGACGATCTCTGGGGCAGCATGATAGAGATCCCCACCGACGGTACCCACCGGCGAGCCGGTCATGGTCGAGCCATTGACGGACGCCGGGCTCCGGTGGCTCGGGCTTCCCGGGCGGCTCACGGTCGAGGAGAAAACCAGTGTGCGCGACGAGGCTTCAGTGAGTATGGTGCTCGGCATGTCGAGCCCAGAGGCATCCAAGGTGGGGGCTTTCGGTCACCCGTCAGCCCCCTGAACCACCGAACGGATCCTGTCCGCCGCAGGCGGAGGACAGGAGTAGCGGGTCGCTGACCGCGGTGACGAGACGTCTCAGCTGATCTCTCATCACCTCGGAGTCCTCGATGCCTCTGCCTCTCTATCTGCTCGCCGTGGCGCTCTTCGCCATGGGCACGTCGGAATTCATGCTCGCCGGCCTGCTGCCGGACATCGCCGCCGACATCGGCGTCCCGGTCGCGACGGCGGGACTGCTCACCTCGGCCTTCGCCGTCGGCATGGTGGTGGGCGCCCCGTTCATGGCGGCACTCGCGCGCCGGTGGCCGCGGCGATCGAGCCTGCTGGGCTTCCTCGGCCTGTTCCTGGCCGCGCACGTCGTCGGCGCCTGCACCGGCGGCTTCACGGTCCTGCTCGCCACCCGCGTCGTCGCGGCGCTCGCCTATGCCGGTTTCCTGGCGGTCGGGCTCACCGCGGCCGCCGAGCTGGTCCCGTCCGACCGGAAGGGGCGGGCGCTGGCCGTCCTGCTGGCGGGCACCACGGTCGCCACCATCGCGGGGGTCCCCGGTGGTGCGCTGCTGGCGGCCCTGCTCGACTGGCGCGCCACCTTCTGGGCGATGGCGTTGCTGTGCCTTCCTTCCGCGCTCGGCGTGCTGCGTGGCATTCCCACGCGTACGGGACGGCCGGGCGAGCCGGAAGGCCCGGACCTGCGCCGGGAGCTCGCCCAGCTGCGGCGTCCGCGACTGGTCCTGGTCCTGCTGCTGGGCGCGCTGGTGAACGCCGCGACGTTCGGGACCTTCACCTTCCTCGCTCCGGTCGTCACCGACGTCGCCGGGCTGGATCCGCTGTGGGTCCCCGTCGTGCTGGTGCTGTTCGGCCTCGGGTCCTTCGTGGGCGTCACCGTCGCCGGGCGGTTGTCCGACCGGCGGCCCGGTGTCGTCGTCGCGGCCGGCGGGCCGTTGCTGCTGGCCGGCTGGGTCGCTCTCGCGCTCACCGCGTTCCACCCGATCGCCCTGCTGATCCTCGCGTTCACCCAGGGTGCGCTCTCCTTCGGCCTGGGCAGCACGCTGATCGCACGGGTGCTGTACGAGGCGGCGGGAGCGCCGACCATGGCGGGTTCCTACGCCACCGCCGCCCTCAACGTCGGGGCCACCGCCGGCCCCGCCATCGCCGCCACCACGTTGGGCACCGGCCTGGCCGAACTGGGCCCCGTCTGGACCAGCGGCGCCCTGGTCGCGGCCGCGCTCCTCCTCGCCCTCAGCGCGTGGCGCCCCTGAGGCAGCGTACGAAGGCGGCGAACTCCTCGGCGGGGATCGCCAGCACGGGGCCCTCGGGGTCCTTGCTGTCACGAACCAGGGCGACCCCGGGCAGGCTCGCGACCTCGACGCAGTTGCCACCTTCACCGGAGTAGGACGACTTACGGAACTTCAGCTCCATCGCTCCATGCTCTCTTCGATCAAGCGCGCGGACTGAGCGCGGTTCAACGCTTCCGACCGGAGCTTTTCATACCGCGCGATGGACTGGGCGATCAATTGAGGATCGCTGCTCACCGTGCTCGATCCGGCGGCCTCGATCGACACGTACGTTCCGTCGGACACGTCGGCGATGGCGAAACCACTCGTGAGCCCTGTGGTCGTCCCCGCTCCGTAGGGGACGACCTGCAGGGACACCGGCGTATGCCGACCGACCTCCAACAGGTACTCCATCTGCTCCCGCATCACGACCGCCCCTCCGATCGGCCGATGGAGAACCCCCTCGTCGAACAGGAAGTACAGAGCGGGCGGTTCGTCTCGTTCGAGAATGACACGCCGTGCCATCCTCGTCCTGACGCGATCGTCGACCTCGTTGGGCGGAATGATCCCCCGGCCGATCACGTATCGCGCGTACGCCTCTGTCTGAAACAGGCCAGGGACTACGGCGAGATCGTATTGCCGAATAACGGATGCTTTTAGTTCCAGATCCAGATACGACAGGAACCACTCGTCCGCTTTTCGTCGCGTTTCAAACCATCGGTCGTACAGCGTTATGAAGTGCCCTGGAAGGCCGAGCGCGTTGTCGAGCGCTCCGCACAGGTCGAACGGCGGCTTTCGCAGGCCGAGTTCCAGCTTGGAGATCTGCCCCTGGCTGACCTTGAGCCTGGCTGCGAGAGCGTCCTGCGAGAGCCCCGACCTCCGCCGGTGATGCCGAAGCTCGGCACCGAACTTGGCCACCACATCGAGCTTTTCCATACCGCACGCCAATCCAACTATGCCGTGACGAATTCTGGTGAGATCAGAGTCTCATGGATGGGCATCTCTTGACGTGCGTTTCGCCCAGGAAACCGACAGCGTTCGCGGGATCGTCGAGCCATGCGGAACCTCACTGAAAGCCGAGCACGAGAGCACGAAGCACTCTTAATCCTGCTCAAATCATCCCTAAAAGCGCAGAACATCTCCTCATTGCTCTGCCGGAACGTCGCGCTCAAGCTGGATAAGTCTTATCGGCGACTCGAATGGCGTCGGCCTGAGCTGATCCTGTTCCTGGATGCCCGTGTAGCCGCGAGCGTCACCATCTCCAGGAGACGGCGCTATGAGATCGCGGGCAGGGAGGATCTGTCCGGGCGCGGCGACGCGACGGAGGTCGCCGGACTGATCGCGGCCTCCCTTGGTCCTGGCCGCTCCTTGGACAGCGGTGAGCTCACCCCGGACCACAGCACCCCATGCCGGAAGGACGAGGCTCCGGACCGGGCAGAGGGCTCGGGATCGGCCGCTGAGAACTCGAGGACCATGGAGCTGCTCGGCGAGGTCGATCTTCTCGGCAGGCTCGGTTCGGTCACGATCGCGCGGACATATGCGCGCGGCCTGCTGCTGTCCACTGGTCACCGGAATACGGACGACGTCGAACTGCTCACCGGAGAGATCTTCGCGAACGCCGTCAGCCATTCGGAGTCCGGACGCAGGCCGGGCGGCGTGGTGACGCTGCGGGTGTACGACGACGGCGAGACGGTGCGGGTCGAGGTGACGGACGAGGGGTCCACCGGCGGCATCCCGCGGATTCCGGCACAGGTGGACCCGCTCAGTGAGGGCGGCCGGGGTCTGTGGCTGGTCCGGGAGCTGTCCTCGGCGTGGGGATGGGGACAGGACGGCGGACGTCGCACGGTGTGGTTCGAGGTGCGGGTGTAAGGAGGGCCCGGCCGGTCCCTCGCGACGGCGGGGGTTGGACTCTCCCGCTGTGGGAGACTTCATGCTCCTCCCAGCGGTTTCCAATGGTCAGGGATGGGGGCCGCGGCGGCATGAGGAGAGTGACGCATGACCATCGTGAAGGGCATCGAGGCCCGCGGTATGCAGCACTGCGAGACGACGGCGCTGGGGGTGCTGCTGCGGCATGAGGGGCTTGATCTGTCCGAGCCCATGCTGTTCGGGCTGGGCTCGGGCCTGTCCTTCGTCTACTGGGACAGCAAGGGCATGCCGTTCCCCTTTCTCGGAGGCCGCGTCAAGCCTTTCGAGCTCACCAGGAACCTGGCCGCCAGGCTGGAGCTGACGTTGACGGCGGAGGAGACCGCCTCGGCGCGCAAGGCGTGGGAGAACGTGGCCGCCCCCATCGACGCCGGTCGGCCGGTCGGCCTCCAGCTCGACTGCTACCACCTGGACTACTTCCGCTCGAAGGTGCACTTCGGCGGCCATGTCGTCGCGATGTACGGCTACGACGAGCACGAGGTCCACCTCGTGGACACCGACCAGCAGGGAGGGGCGGTGCGCGCCGGCCGGGCGAGCCTCGCCATGGCGCGGGCCGAACGCGGCCCGATGACCGCCAGGCACCGTTCCTTCACCATCACGCTGCCGGGTCACCCGGTCTCCTGGCAGGACCAGATCATCCCTGCCATCAGAGACTGTGCCGGTGCCTTCCTCGCCGCTCCCATCGCGAACCTGGGCCACCGCGGCATCGAGAAGGCCGGCAAGCAGGTGCCCGGTTGGCTGCGACGCGTGGAGGACCCGCGGCGGGACCTGCCGCAGGCCGCCCTGCTGATGGAGAAGGGCGGCACCGGCGGCGCCCTGTTCCGTGCCCTCTATCGCGACTTCCTCGAGGAATGCACCGGGCTGATCGAGGGCGGCGGCCTCCGCGCCGGTCACCAGCTGTACGCCGAGGCCGCCGTCCTGTGGACGGAGGTGTCCGCGCTGATCGCGAAGGCCGGGGAGAGCGGCGACGCCGGGCACCTCGAACAGGCCGGCGCCATCCTCCGCGATCTTTCGCGGGTCGAAAGGGACGCCATGGAGGCGCTGCGCCGGTTGTAGCCGCGTGACGCCGGGCGTGAAGGGCGCCCGGAGAACACAGTCCCGGAGGGCCACCCGGTCGTCCGGGCCAGGAGAGGCTGCGGAAAGTCGGACGACCGGGTGGAGTTCAGGAGGCGCCGCGCGGGGCGGTGGAGTCGCGGACGACCAGGCGGCAGGGCATCGTGTGGATGCCGGGCGTGGCCCTGCCGTCGATGGCGGCGAACAGGTGCTGGGCGGCGGTGTTGCCGAGTCGTTCGAGGTCGGGGTCGACGGTGGTGAGCGCGGGCCGGGTCTCCGCGGACAGGACCTCCCAGTTGTCGTAGCCGACCACGGCGACGTCGCCCGGCACCCGCAGGCCCCGCTCGCGGGCCGTCTCGATGAAGCCGGCCGCGATCTGGTCGCTGCCGCAGAACACCGCGTCGACCTCGGGCTCGGCCGCCAGGAGCACCTCGGCGGCGTGCCGTCCCCATCGCTGGGACCAGGCGCCGTACAACGTCTCCCCGACCTGGGGGACGCCTGCCTCCGAAAGGGCGATCCGTAAGCCTTCGGCCCTGTCGGTGGCGGCCTTGTAGTGCATGGGCCCGGTGATGTGGGCGATGCGCCGGCGGCCCATCGCCAGCAGGTGCCGGACGGCCAGCTTCGCTCCCCCGGTGTCGTCGGGCACGAAGGACACGTCGTCGGGGTCGTCGGAGGGCCCGTAGGCGTAGACGACCGGCACGGGCAGGTCGCGGCTGATGGACGGACGGGGGTTGGTGCTCTCGCCGACCACGATGAGCCCGTCGACGCGGCGTGACAGCAGGGTGCGGATGTAGTGCTGCTCGCGGATGGCGTCGCCCCGGGCGTCGCACAGCAGCAGCGCCATCTCCCCCGCGCCGAAGGCGTCCTCGGCGCCGAGGAGGACGGGGATCCCGAACCTGCCGACGCTGTCGCTGGTGAGCAGCCCGACCGTGCGGGTCTGCCCCGACAGCAGGCCCTTGGCCAGGGCGTTGGGCTGGAAGCGCAGCTCCTCGGCCGCTTCGATCACCCTTTGCCGGGTCTCCTCCCGGACGTTCTCGCGCCCGTTGAGCGCCTTGGACGCGGTGGCGATCGAGACCCCGGCCAGGGAGGCCACGTCACTGATGGTCACCGCACGCGATCGCCTGCCGGCCATAGAACGAAACCCTTTTCCTTCCGGCGCGAGGTCATGGCGGAACTGCTGGGCAGACGATAGCCAGTAGCCGCAGCCAAGACAAGCCGTTGACACGCCCGCATGTTTCTCTTACGTTTCCGAAAACCTTTTAGTTCATTTTCGTGCGTCGCGGGGGGATGCCGGGAGGAGAGGGCATGAGGCCTCGTATGCGCGCCGGTGTGGCGCTGGTCGGATTGTTAACGCTCACTATGCTGGCGGCCTGCGGTGGAGGCGGCCAGGAGGCGGCGAAGTCCTCCGCCGAGGGCGTGACGATCACGATGTGGACGCGCGCCGCGACGCAGGCGCAGAGCGAGCGCCTGGTCGCCGCCTACAACAAGAGCCACAAGAACCAGGTCAAGCTCACCGTCGTACCCACTGACAACTACCAGCCGCGCATCGCGGCGGCGGCCGGCGCCAAGCAGCTGCCCGACGTCTTCGCGGCCGATGTGATCTTCGTACCGAACTACACCTCGCAGGGCCTGTTCCTCGACCTGACCGATCGGATCAACGCCCTGCCGTACAAGGACAAGCTGGCGCCCTCGCACATGAAGCTGGGGACGCTCGACGGGCGGATGTACACCCTTCCGCACACGCTCGACCTGTCGGTGTGGTTCTGGAACAAGGACCTGTACGCCAAGGCGGGGCTCGACCCGGAGAAGGGGCCGACGAGCCTGAAGGAGTTCGCCGAGCAGGCCACCGCCGTGCAGCAGAAGCTCGGCAAGGACGGCAAGGTGCACGGCACCTTCTTCGGCGGCAACTGCGGCGGCTGCTACGTCTTCACCTTCTGGCCCGCGGTCTGGGCCGCCGGTGGGGACGTGATGAACGCCGAGGGCACGACGTCGCTGAACGACCAGCCCGCCATGACCTCGGTGTTCAAGATCTACCACGACCTGTACGCCGACGGGGTCGCCGGGCCGAGCAGCAAGGAGGAGCAGGGCCCGACCTGGACCGGCTTCTTCCCCAAGGGTGAGATCGGCGTGATGCCCATGCCGTCCACCACGCTCGGCCTCATGCCCAAGGACATGAAGATCGGCGTCACCCCGATCGCCGGCCCGGACGGTGGCGAGTCGACCTTCGTCGGCGGCGACTCCATCGGCATCTCGGCGACCACCAAGAACGCCGACGCCGCCTGGGACTTCCTGTCCTGGACCGTCTCCGACGAGGCGCAGGTCGAGGTCATGGCCAAGAACAAGGACGTGCTCGCGCGCACCGACCTCGCGAGCAACAAGTACTCCTCGGAGGACCCCCGCGTGGTACTGATCAACTCGCTGGTGGCCAAGGGGCGCACCCCGTACGCGCTGCGGTTCGGCCAGACGTTCAACGACCCGCAGGGGCCGTTCCTGCGCCTGGCCCGTGAGGCGGTGTTCGGGGACGCGGGCAAGGTGCCCCAGCTCAACGCCGAGATCACGAAGTCGCTGCAGCAATGACGTTGACGCTCACGCGACCCAAGGGGCAGGCGGCGCGGCCCGCGCCGCCTGCCCGGTGGCGAAGCCGGAAGGTGCAGGGCTGGCTGTACGCGGCGCCGACCGCGCTGGTGGTCGGCGTGCTGTTCATCGTGCCGCTCATCCTGGTGATCTGGATGTCGCTGAACCACTGGCCGCTGCTCGGGCCGGCCAGGTTCAACGCCCCGGACAACTTCACCAAGATCCCCGGCAACCCGCTGTTCCTGGACTCGGTGACCTTCACGCTGAAGTACACCGTCATCACCACGGTGCTGCTGTCGGGCCTGGCGCTCGGGCTGGCGCTGCTGGTCCAGGAGCGCAGGCCCGGGGTGGCGTTCTTCCGCACGGCGTTCTTCCTGCCGGGGGCGGTCGGCTTCGCCGCGGCGGCACTGCTGTTCTACGGCATGCTGAACAACGAGTTCGGGCCCATCGACCCGATCCTGCGGTTCCTGCACATCACCGACGAGCCGGTGAGGTGGACCGGGACGCCGAACATGGCGCTGTTCTCCACGATCGGGCTGGTGCTGTGGCGGTTCGCCGGGTTCAACATGCTGATCCTGCTCACCGGCCTGCAGGCGATCCCCGTGGAGCTGTACGAGGCGGCCAGGAGTGACGGCGCCAACCGGTGGCAGATCTTCACCAAGATCACGCTGCCGCTGCTGCGCCCGACGCTCGCGCTGATGCTCATCCTCAGCATCACCGGCTCTCTGCTGGCGTTCGACCAGTTCTTCATCTTCACCAACGGCGGCCCCGACAACAGCACCGTCTCGATGGTCATGGTGATCTACCGCGACGCGTTCTTCCGCTTCGACCTCGGCGGCGCCGCCGCGCTGTCGGTCGTGCTGCTGGTCGCGCTGGTGGCGCTGAACGTGCTGCAGATGCGGGTGCTGGGCAAGGAGGACCGGTGAGGTACTACACCACGATGGCGGCGCTGGCGGTGCTGTTCCTGTTCCCGCTGGCCTGGAGCGGCTGGGCGTCGCTGGAGGACCCGTCGAACTACCTGGAGATAGCCAGGTACGGCGAGGGCCTCGGCACGTACCTCACCAACAGCGCCCTGGTGTCGGTGATGACCGTGGCCGGCACGCTGGCGGTCTCCGCGCTCGGCGGGTACGCCTTCGCGCGGTTCGACTTCCCCGGCAAGAACCTGCTGTTCCTGGCCACGCTGGCGATCCTCATGGTGCCGTACGCGACGATCCTGATCCCGCTGTACGTCCTGCTCGGCCACCTCGGCCTGCAGAACTCCCTGGTCGGGCTGGCGCTGGTGTTCGTGATGTTCCAGCTGCCGTTCGCGCTGTTCATGATGCGCAACGCGTTCGAGGCGCTGCCCCGGGAGCTGGAGGAGGCGGCCATGGTCGACGGGTGCGGCACCTTCAGGGCGTTCGGCCGCATCCTGCTGCACGCGGTACGGCCCGCGCTGATCACCGTCGGCCTGTTCGCCTTCCTCGCCTCGTGGAACGACTTCTTCGCGCCGCTCATCCTGCTCAACGACGGCGCGAAGTTCACGCTGCCGGTGGCCGTGGTGAGCATGACCCAGCAGACCTTCGGCGCGATCGACTACGGCATGTTGCAGGCGGGCGTCATGGTCATGGCCGTGCCCTGCCTGATCCTCTTCCTCGTCCTGCAGCGCCACTACGTGCGCGGATTCATGTCTGGAGCCCTGCGTGGTTAGTCCCGTCCTGCCCTCTTCCGGCACGCTGTCCCCCCTCGGCCTGGACGCCGTACGGCTCGCGCCGGGCTTCTGGGGGGACCGCGTGGCGCTGAACCGCGAGGTCGTCATCCCCCACTGCCAGGAGTGGATGGAGCGGGAGGGCTGGATCGGCAACTTCCGCGGCGAGCCGCCGCGGAAGGGCCGGGAGTTCAGCGACTCGGAGATCTACAAGCTGCTGGAGGCCATGGCCTGGGCGGACCACCCGGACCTGCCGGAGCTGGCGGCCACCGTGGCGCGCGCCCAGGAGGCCGACGGCTACCTCAACACCCGGTGGAGCGGCGCGCGCTACACCGACTTCGAGTGGGGCCACGAGCTGTACTGCTACGGGCACCTCATCCAGGCGGGCGTGGCGCGGCTGCGGGCGCACGGCGAGGACGAGCTGACCGAGGTCGTGCGCCGGGCCGCCGACCACGTGTGCGACCGCTTCATGGACACCACCGAGACCTGCGGGCATCCGGTGGTGGAGATGGCGCTGGTCGAGCTGTACCGGGCGACCGGCGCGGAACGCTACCTGGAGATGGCCCGCCGGTTCGTCGAGCGGCGCGGCCTGCCCGCGCTCGGCGACATCTCCTTCGGCCGCGCCTACTTCCAGGACGACATGCCGGTGCGCGAGGCGCGGGTCTTCCGCGGGCACGCCGTCCGCGCCCTGTACCTGGCCTGCGGCGTGGTCGACGTCGCCGTGGAGACGGGCGACGCCGAGCTGCTGAAGATCGTCGAGGAGCAGTGGGAGCGGACGGTGGCCCGCCGCACCCACCTGACGGGCGGCATGGGCTCGCGGCACACCGACGAGTCCTTCGGCGAGGACTTCGAGCTGCCGCCGGACCGGGCCTACTCCGAGACCTGCGCGAGCATCGCGTCGGTCATGCTGGCCCACCGGCTGCTGCTGGCCACCGGTGACGTCCGCTACGCCGACCTGGCCGAGCGCACGCTGTACAACGTCGTCGCCACCTCGCCCGCGCTGGACGGCCGTTCGTTCTTCTACGCCAACCCGCTGCAGGTCCGCGTGCCCGCCGAGCCGCCGGAGGGCCTCAACGAGGCGGCGGAGGGCGGGCTGCGCTCGCCGTGGTTCTCGGTGTCGTGCTGCCCGAACAACATCGCCCGGACCTTCGCCTCACTGCCCGCCTACGTCGCCACCTCCGACGACTCCGGGGTGCAGATCCACCACCACGCGGCGGGCGAGATCCGCCACGGCGGGCTGCTCCTGCGGGTGGAGACGGGTTATCCCTGGTCGGGCGGGGTGACGGTGCGCGTGGTCGAGGGCGGCGCCGGCCGGGTGTCCCTGCGGGTGCCCGCGTGGGCGGACGGCGCGCGGCTGTCGTACGGGACGGTCGAGCGCGGCGAGGTGGCGCCCGGCTACGCGGTCGCGGAGGGACCGTGGCGGCCGGGCGACGAGATCCGCCTGGAGCTGCCGCTGCGGCCCCGATGGACGCTGCCCGACGCCAGGATCGACGCTGTGCGGGGCTGCGCCGCCGTGGAGCGCGGGCCGCTGGTCTACTGCGCGGAGTCCCCCGGCGACGAGCCGGCGCTGGCCGGCGTCGCGGCCCGCCTGTCCGACCCCGTCGAGCGGGAGGCCGGCGGGGTGGTCGAGCTGGACGTCGACGCCGTGCACCGCTCCCCCGGGCGGGCCACCTGGCCGTACGGCGACGGCGACGCGGACGGCGGGCGGGAGGCGACGCTGCGGCTCGTGCCCTACCACCGCTGGGGTAACCGCGGCCCGGCCACCATGCGCGTCTGGCTCCCCGTCGCCGACTGACTCGGTTCACCCCCGCACCCGCGGGTCCCTCGCTCCGGCCTCCCCGCCGGAGATGCCCCACCTTTCGCAACCCCCAGGAGGCTCCGTTGCGTCGAATCCTGTCCGGATTTGCCGCCCTGGTGCTCGCGGGCGGCCTGACCGTGGCCGCGCCGCCGGCCGTCGCGGACCAGGACGCCCTCGGCATGCCCGTCTTCACCGGCGCCGATCCGGTGCCCGATGAGCCCGTTCAGTACGAGACCCGGCACATGCTGAAGGAGATCTACAAGAAGGAGAAGGGCGGCGGTTCGTACTGGATCGACCGCATCCTCGCCCGGCAGGGCGACGACCCGGCGGGGCCGTGGCTGATGACGCGCGGCCGGGCGCTGTTCATGAAGGAGCACGACCCCTCCGTCGTCGGCTTCGGCGGCAGCGTCGCCTACTGGGAGAGCATCGACAACCGCGACGCCTACTCGATCTCGCTCGGCACCGACCTGCGGGAGGACGTCGCCAAGCGGCTGCAGATGCCGAGCCACTGGAAGGGCGAGTACGGCGGCGACGGGCTCGCGGTGAGCGTCGACAAGTTCATCACCCACGAGAACGTCGCGGTCACCACCCTGGCCGTCACCAACACGGGCACCGCCGCGCGGGACGTGCCGGTGGAGGTGACATCGCCGTACGCGAGGACCGCCGACGGCGACCGCGAGCTGACCGGCGTGGTCACCGCCAAGAACCGGCTCACGACGATCTTCCCGAGGCTGAGCGGCGACGGCCTGAAGGCCGCCGACGGGAAGCTGAAGGGGACGCTGTCGATCGCGCCGGGCGCGACCGTGCGGACCAAGGTGCAGATGGGCTTCGTCACCGAGGAACTGCCGGGGTCGCGCCAGGAGTACGACGCCTACAAGGGGCGCTCGCCGGAGACGGCGCTGCGGCGGCAGCTGCAGGACTACAACGCCTGGTGGGCCGACAACCTGCCCTACATCGACGTCCCGGACGAGAACATCAAGAAGTTCGTCTACTACCGCTGGTGGCTGATGCGCTTCAACTTCCTGGACGCCGACATCCCGGGCAACGACTACCAGTTCCCCACCTCCGTGGAGGGCGCGCTCGGGTACAACAACGCGATCGCGCTGACCATCCCGATGTTCCTCCAGGACCTGAAGTACCTGCGGGACCCGATCTACTCCTACGGGCCGTGGGTGTCGGCGGGCGAGGTGTCGCGCAACTCCAAGTACACCGACAACCCCGGCGACCCCGAGAACTGGAGCAACAGCTACACCCAGTACATCAGCGCCTCCGCGCTGGAGAGTTACCAGCTGCACGGCGGCCGGCCCGGCATCCTGCGCAACCTCGCCCGGTACGCCGAGAAGGACGTCTACGGCCAGCTGAAGGCCTACGACTCCAACGACAACGGCGTGATCGAGTACGACTGGGAGGCGATGACGGGCAACGACGCCGACGCCGTCTCCTTCCACTACTACAACCGCGCCAACGAGCGGCTCGAAGGCGCCTACGTGTACGCCAACGCCGAGGCCGCCGCGCAGGCGTACGCCCTGGTCGGCGACGACGCCAAGGCCGCCGAGATGAAGGCCGTCGCCGGCAAGGTGCGGAACGGCATCCTCAGCCTGCTGTGGGACGACAAGAACAAGGTGTTCGAGCACCGCGACCTGCAGACGGGCAACCTGATCCCGTGGAAGGAGTCCAACAACTACATCCCGTTCAGCGTGGGCCTGGTGCCGGCGGACGACCCGAAGTACCGTGAGGCGCTGCGGCTGTGGACCGACCCCGCGGAGTACCCCGTCTTCCCGACCTTCACCGCCGACCAGAAGGACAAGGCGGAGGCCGCGGCGCAGGGCCACCCCGGCAGCAACAACTTCTCCCAGATCAACTCCACCCGGCAGTTCTCGCTGTTCTCCAGGGCGCTGCGCGAGTACTCCTCGCCGTACATCACCCCGGAGATGTACAAGCAGCTGCTGTACTGGAACGCCTGGGCGCAGTACATCGGCGGCGACACCCGCTACCCCGACGCCAACGAGTTCTGGGCCGACTGGAACCCGCGGACCAAGTCCATCGGCTACCGCTCCTGGATCCACCACACGATCCTCGGCAGCAGCAACTGGACCGTCATCGAGGACGTCATGGGCCTGCGCCCGCGCAGCGACGCCAAGGTCGAGCTGTGGCCGATCGACATCGGCTGGGACCACTTCACCGTCAACGACATCGACTACCGGGGACACGACCTGAGCATCGTGTGGGACAAGCCGGGTGACGGCGCCACGCACTACCGGGGCGTGCCCGAGGGCTACTCGATCTTCATCGACGGCAGGCGCAAGGTCACCCTGGCCGGCCTCGCGCACGCCGTGTGGGACCCCGCGACGGGCACGGTGGAGGGCGGCACGGTGCTGCACGCCGAGCGCGCGCCGCAGCTCAAGGCCCCCGCCGAGGTCGCGCTGAAGGGCGACCGGATCGAGGACATGTTCCAGAAGGCCGGTGTCGACCTGCGCTCCCCCGAGCCGGACCTGGTCAAGGGCGCGACCGCCTCCTTCGGCGACCCGGCCGGGGCCGTCGACGGCTTCACGATCAACCAGCCGTTCTGGGGCAGCAAGGGCTCGGGCAAGGCCCAGGACTGGCTGGAGGTTGACCTCGGCTCCGCGCGGCCGGTGGACGACGTGCGGCTGTACTTCTCCAACGACCGCGCGGTGAACGGCTACAGCGAGCCCGCCCTCTACACCGTCCAGTACCTCGACGGCGGCGCCTGGAAGGACGTCCCGCGCCAGGCGAAGGACCCGGCCTACCCCAGGGCCAACCTCAACGAGGTGCGCTTCCCGTCCGTCACCACCGGCAGGCTGCGGGTGCTGGTGACCCACCGCCCCGGGTACTCCACGGGGCTGAAGGAGGTGCAGGCGTACTTCACCGGCGGTAAGGCCCCGAAGGCGGTCAACAAGCCGCCGTACGTGCTCGCCACGCAGGACCAGACGTTCAACCGGCCCGGCCAGGCCCGTCTGAACGCGGTGGTCAAGGACGACGGCCTGCCGTCCGGCACGCTGACCACGGCGTGGAGCGTCGTGGACGGACCGGGCGAGGCGTTCTTCACCGACCCGAACGGGGCGACGGGCACCACGGTGTCGTTCACGAAGCCGGGGACCTACAAGGTGCGGCTCACCGCCTCCGACGGCGCGCTGCCGGCCTCCTCGACGGTCACCGTGACCGCCGGTGAGCTCGGCGCCCAGATCAACGTCGCGCCGTACGCCACCCCGACCGCCTCCTACACCTCGCCCTGGGAGAAGGTCGCCGCCATCAACGACGGCGTGGAGCCGCCGCGCTCCAACGACGGCGCCAACCCGCGCTGGGGCACCTGGCCTCAGCAGGGCACCCAGTGGGCGCAGCTCGAATGGGCCTCGCCGGTGCGGGTGAACAAGTCCGGCGTCTACTTCTTCGACGACGGCGGCGGCGTCCGCGTCCCGGCCTCGTGGAAGATCCAGTACTGGGACGGCGAGTCGTTCAAGGACGTCACCGGGGCCGCCGCCTACCCGACGGCCGTGGACGCCTACAACACCGTCTCCTTCGACACGGTGACCACGACGAAGCTGCGGGTGCGGCTGGAGTCGGGCGGCGCGTCGGTGGGCCTGCTGGAGTGGAAGACCTACGCGGTCCCGCCGGACGGGGTGCGGCCGGTGCACGTGCCCACGCTCGCCGGGACGCTGCCCGCCCTCCCCGAGACGGTGGAGACGGTGTACGCCGACGGCATGCGGGGTCGGGCCAAGGTGACCTGGCAGCCGGTCACCGCGGACCAGGTGCGGACGGGCGGCACGAGCTTCGCCGTCGCCGGCCTGGTGGAGGGCCTGCGCGACCCGGTGCAGGCGACCGTCCACGTGCGGGCGAACGCCGCGGTGACGATCACCTCGATCGCCGAGGAGGCGGTGAGGACCAGGACGGGCGCCGCGCCGTCGCTGCCGTCCACGGTCGTGGCGACCTACAACGACGGCTCCAAGGACAGCTCGGTGAAGGTCACCTGGGACGCCGTCGACCCCTCGCGGTACGCCGCGCCGGGCACGTTCACCGTGGCCGGCCACGTGGAGGGCACGACCGTCCAGCCGAAGGCGGTGGTCACCGTCGAGTGACCCCACGAGCCGCGGCCGTGCGGGGCTCCTCCCGCCCGGCCGCGCTCCCGGATCCGCGGGCCGTGCCAGGTCCCGGGTCCGGGCTCCGGACCGCGGGGCGTGTGCCTCCCCACGGCCCGGAACGGTGAACCGCACGGAGCCTCCCTCTCCTGCGGCTCACCGCGAGCCGTACGGGACTTCGGTCCCGTACGGCTCGCACGTACAGGGGCGCTACGGCCGGGCGGCCTCGGCGGCCTGGACGGTGTGGCGCAGGAGCAGGGCCGTCGTCACCGGGCCCACCCCGCCGGGCACCGGCGTGAGCGCGGCGGCGTGTTCGGCGGCGGCGGGGTCGACGTCGCCCACCAGGCCGCCGTCGTCGGTGGGGTTGGTGCCCACGTCCACCACCACCGCGCCGGGCCGGACGTGGGCCGCGGTGACCAGCCCGGGCCGGCCCGCGGCGGCGACGAGGATGTCGGCCTGCCGCGTCACCGCCGCGAGGTCGGCGGTGCGGGAGTGGGCGACGGTCACGGTGGCGTTCCTGTCGAGCAGCAGGTGGGCGGCCGGTTTGCCGACCACGGTGGAACGGCCGACGACGACCGCGTGCCGCCCGGCGATCTCGACGCCGTGGTGCTCGAGCAGCGTGACGACCGCCTCGGCGGTCGCCGGGGCGAACGCGGGCAGGCCGGCCGCGAGCCGGCCCAGGGACAGCGGATTGGCGCCGTCCACGTCCTTGCCCGGGACGATGGCGGAGGAGAGATCCTCCAGGGTCGCGCCCCGCGGCAGCGGGGTCTGCAGGATGATCCCGTGGACGCCGTCGTCGGCGCTCAGCCCCTCCAGCGACCGCCGGATGTCGCCGGGGGAGGCGCCGGGGCCGAGGTCCACGACGTCGCAGTCGATGCCCGCCTTCCCCGCCGCCCCGGCGATCGAACGGACGTACCAGGCGCTGGACTCGTCGGCCGTCGCGACCACCACGGCGAGCCTCGGGCGCCGCCCGTCCCCCGCCAGCTTGGCGGCCCGCTCGGCGGCCCCGGCCCGCAGCGCCGCGGCCACCTCCTTGCCGGACATCACCGCCGCGCTCATCCGACGATCTCCTCGCGCGCGGTGACGGCCGCCGGCTCCACCACCGGCCTCATCGCGCGATCTCCTCGCGGACGGCGGCGGTGATCCGGTCGGCGCGGGCGACCTGGGCGTCGACGCCCGCGAGCGCGGCGGCCAGCTCGTCGCGCGCCTTGTCGTCCGTGACGCCGCCGAGGTTGATCTCGACGTTCACCCGGGCGGTGGTGAGCGCCGAACGCGCCGCCTCGGCCGCCGCCGCCACATCGGTGATGACGTTGCGGTTGCCGACGGGGAGCAGCTCCTCGGCGAGCTCCACCAGGCGGGACGCGGCCGCCACCGTCTCGGCGGGCGGCCGTGCCGCCTCGGCCAGCGCGGACGCGATGGCCTCGCTCCGCGCCCGCTTCTCCTCGTCGGTGGCCTTGGGCAGCTTGTACGCCTCCGCGACGGCGCCGAAGGCCGCCATGTCGTCCTCGGCCAGCCCGAGCGCGACGCCGCGCAGCCGGTCGGCCTCGTCCCGGACCCGGCCGATGGTGCCGGCGTGGTCGCGGTACTTCTCGCCGTCGCTGTAGCGGGCCACCATGCCCAGCAACGCGGCGGCCTGCCCGGCCTGCAGCGCCGCCGCGGCCCCGCCTCCCGGCGCGGGCACCTTGGCGGCGAGCCGTTCCAGGAAATCGCTGATCGTCTGGTCGCGCATGCGCTCTCTTTCTCCGCCGACGCCGGCCGGTCGGCCGCCCTTCGGCGGCACCCTGGACCCGGTTTCCCCATCGCCCTCATCGCCCCGGGGACGAACGATCACAGTACCGGACCTCGTTCGGCGCCCACCCGGGGAGAGCCGGGCTCGCGCGGGAAACGCCGTCGTCCCCGACCTACATGCGGCCGGGCCGCACCGAATCGTCCCCGCGGGTGGTGCGCCACCACTCCCCCACCACCAGGGCGTAGGCGGCGGAGATGGCCGTCAGCGCGACGGCACCCATGAACAACGGCCAGACCTGCTCGATCCCCGCGTACAGCGCGACGGCGAGGAACAGGATGAACGCGAAACAGGCCACGATCGCCCGGATGTTGACGGTCCGCTTCATGGGACCCCTCTACCCGGCAGGGGCGGGTGAACCGTCTTTCCCGCCGCGGGTCTCAGCGGCCGGTGGCGAGGCGGCGGGCGTGCTCCTCCCAGGCGGCGGTGAGCCGGTCGACGGCCGCCTCCAGGGTCGCGTGGGATTCGGCGAAGGACAGCCGGACGCCGTCGTGGTGCCTGCCGTCGACGCAGGCGGTCGCCCCGGAGGCCACGATGACGCCGTACCGGGCGGCCAGATGGGCGAAGGTCTCGCTCTCGGTGACCGGCAGGGTGACCCACACCGACGACCCTGCCCGGGGGACCTCGGCGCGCCAGGCCGGGAGATGGCGCGCCAGCAGGTCCAGCAGCAGGTCGCGCCGCTCGCGCAGGGCCCGCCGCAGGCCGTCCCGCCAGGCCGCGTCCGCGGCGGTGAGCAGGCGGGCGGCGATGATCTGCGCGGGCACCCCGGGCGCCAGGTCGCTCGCCGAGCGCATCCGAAGGAGGTAGTCGCGCAGCGGGTCCGGCGCCCGGACCCAGCCGATCCGCAGGCCCGCCCAGAACATCTTCGACAGCGAGCCGACCGCGATCACCGAGTCGTCCCCGGCGGCGAGGGGGATCGCCGGCGGATCCCGGTCGTCCTCGGTGGCCGGGCGCTCCCCGTGGGCCAGGGGCGCCGGCGGCCGTCCCCCGCCGTCCCCGAGGGTGAGGCCGGCCTGGGCGAGGTCCTCCACCAGGACGGCGCCGCGCCGCCGTACCGTGCCGAGCAGGGATTCGCGGCGCGACGCGCCGAGCACCGCGCCCGTCGGGCCGTTGGCCGCCGAGTCGACGTAGACCAGCGGCGAATGGGCGCGACCGGCCGCCCGGCGCACGGCGTGCGCGTCGACGCCGAGGGCGTCCACGGGCACCCCGACGAGACGGCCGCGGTGCACCGCCACGGCCCCCGCCAGCCCCGGGTACGTCGGGCAGCCGGTGATCACCGTACGTCCCGGGGAGACCAGCGCGGCGGCCACCAGGGACAGCGCGTGCTGGGCACCGGAGGTGACGATCAGCTGGTCCGGCGTGGTCGGCAGGCGCAGCCACCGCGTGAGGTGGTCCGCCAGCGCGTCCCGCAGCTCGGGCAGCCCGGCCGGGTGCAGGCCGTGCCCTTCGAGATCGTGCGGCAGGACGCCGCCGTCCACGGGCGGCAGGTGGTCGACGCCCGCCGGCACCGAGAGGGACAGGTCGATCGTCTCGCCGTCACCGGCCGGCCGGCCGGAGGCGAGCCGGCGCCGCAGCAGCGCCGAGGCGGCGTTCTCGACCGGGGTGTGCGTCCACGCGGGCCTCGGCCGCACGAAGGTGCCGGCCCCCTGGCGGCGTTCCACCAGCCCGGCCTCCGCCAGCTCGTCGTAGGCGCGCACGAGGGTGCCCCGGCTGACCCTCAGGGCGTCGGCCAGCGACCGCTCGGCGGGCAGGCGGTGGTCGGCGTCCACGAGCCGCCGCTCGATCGCGCGGGCGACGCCGGAGGCGATCCGCTGGTAGCGGGGGCCGCCGCCCGCCTGCCAGCCGTCGAGGGCGACCCGCACCCACCATCCGAGATCCTGGTCCATTTCCCTAAATTGGCACTGTCACCCGGGTGCGGGCAACGGAGACGCTGGTGACACGACCCGATGAACAGGGAGGAGCGGCGCCATGGATCCGAGTCCCACTCTGGCGCGGCGGTTCTGGGAGGCGATCGAGCCGATCCACGCCGTCGCGTACTTCACCCCCGAGCCGGCGGAGGCGTCCAAGGCCATCGGGCTCCCCGGATGGTGGACGGGGTACTTCGCCGGGCGTGTGGCCCCGCTGGGCCCCGTCGACGCGGTCACCGCGGCGGCGCTGATGTTCCCGTTCGCGCCGCGGAAGGTGGCCTACGCCCTGCCCGAGGCGTGGGCGTACGCGAGCCCGGACAAGGTGCTGCACACCCGCCTCGGCGCGGTGCGGGCCGCCGTCCGGCGGGTCCTCCCGACGATGGGGCGCGGGGTCCTGGAACACCTGGCCGAACTCCTCGAGAGCGCGGTCGCGGGCTGCGGCCACGAGGCCCGGCCGCTGGCCGCCGCCTGGTCGCGGGTGCCCCGCCCCGCCGACGTCGCCGGACGGCTCTGGCTGGCCACCACGGTCCTGCGCGAGCACCGCGGAGACGGGCATTCCATCGCCGTGGTCCACAGCGGGCTCACCGGCATCGAGGCGACCTTGACCCATGCCGCCACCGGGAACGTCTCCCGGGAGCTTCTGCAGAAGAGCCGGGGCTGGACCGACGGCGAATGGGAGGAGGCGCGGCGCAGGCTGGTGGCCCGCGGGCTGCTCGACCGCGACTCCCGGCTCACCAAGACCGGCGGAGCCCTCCGGCGGGAGGTCGAGAACGCCACCGACCGGCTCGCCGCCGACCCGGTCACCACCCTCGGCGAGACCGGCGTCGAGGAGGCCATCCGGCTGGCCGCCCCGATCAGCCGCCACCTCGTCGACACCGGCGTCATCCCCGTACCGAACCCGATCGGAGCCCCCCGCCCATGACGACCACCCCTGCCCCGGGCCTCGGTTCCCCTTTCGACCGGGCGGGCACCGTGCGGGTCCACCGGGAGGACGCCGTCGCCACGATCACGATCGACCGTCCGGGAAAGCTCAACGCCCTCGACTACGCCACCATCGACGGCCTGGCGACCGTACTCGACCAGGTCGAGGCCGACGACGGGACCCGGGCGGTGATCCTTACCGGGTCGGGGCGGCGGGCGTTCAGCGCGGGCGCCGACATCGGCGACCTGTCCCGCAGCATCGCCGGAGGTGTCGACCGGGCGCTACGAGAGATCGTCCGGAGGGGTCAGGGGCTCACCCGGCGGATCGAGACCTTCCCCAAACCCGTCATCGCCGCCGTCAACGGCCTGGCGTACGGCGGCGGCTGCGAGATCGTCGAGGCTGCGCCGCTGGCGGTCGCCGCCGGGCACGCCACCTTCGCCAAGCCGGAGATCACGCTGGGCTTCCCACCGCCGTTCGGCGGCTCGCAGCGGCTGCCCCGGCACGCCGGCCGCAAGCGCGCCCTGGAGATGATCCTCACCGGCGACCCCGTGGACGCGGAGCACGCACGGGAGATCGGCCTGGTCAACAAGGTGGTCCCGGCCGGGGACCTCATGGACGAGGCCCGGGACCTGGCCCGGCGCGTCATCCGGCATCCCGCGCCGGCGGTGACGGCGTGCCTGGCCGCCGTGACCCGCGGGATCAACCTGCCGATCGACGAGGGCCTGGCCGTGGAGGCGTCGTGGTTCGCCGTCACGGTGCCCACCGAAGGGGTCGCCGCGGGCCTGCGGCGCTTCCTCACCCGGCCCCGCTGACAGCGGCCGGGGCGCGTTCTCCGGCCGGCGGTGCGGGCCGGGTCAGCCGAGGAGGTCCTCGACGTCGCCTCGCGCGGGCGCGCTCAGCAGGTCCTGCCAGGAGGTGAACAGCCTGTACAGCCCGGGTCCGTGCTCGGCGCGGAAGCCGGGGTCGACGTGGGCGAGGTCCAGTTCGTTGGCGACGGTGATCTCGGCGAAGTCGCGGCGCAGCGGCGGCGGCGGGTACAGCACCGCGCCCGTGAAACGGTTTCTGAAGGGGCATCCGGGATCGCCGAGCGGCATCGTCGAGTGGTGCCGGTCGTAACCGCCGTACAGGTAGACGAGCGCCTCGGCCTCCTCGCCGATGAGCGCGGCGAGTTCCTCCCGCCGATTCACCTCGCCGAGCGCGGAGGGGAACCCGTCGGTGCCGTAGAACGCGTGGCACAGCCCGGCCAGCCGCAGCGCGGGCCGGGCGCCCCACCGGTCGAGCGTGGCGTGGACGCGTTCCAGGTGGGCCAGCAGGGTTCCGCCCGGATGCGCGATCTCCCCCGCGCCTCTGGCGGCCAGGAAGCCGATCACGGCACCGGCCGCCACGGTCACGCCCTCGCCCATGCCTCGCCCCAGCCCTTCTCGCGGTCGGCACCCGTCAGCGGCACCGGCCGGCGCCTGAGCCGTGCGTCCCGGGACGCCGGATGGCCGGACGGCACCGCTGACGGGTTGCCGCCAAGTCCGCGGTGCCTCGCCCGCGGCTTCTGAACGTCATCTTCAGATTCCCGCCGACCCCAGTCAATTCCTGGATTTCCTTGGGCACACCCCAGGGATACCTTGGGGCATGTGACTCTCGACGACCTTCGCGTCTTCGTCGCCGTGTACGAGGCCGGCAACCTCAGCGCCGTCGCCCGCGCCCTGTCCCGCACACAGTCGGCGGTCAGTCAGCACGTCAAACGGCTCGAACGCGAGACGGGCCTGCCGCTGATCGAACGCCGGCCGCGCGGCGTCGTCCCCACCCAGGCGGGGCGGATCCTCTACCAGGCGGCCCTCGGAGGGATCGCCTCCCTGGACACCGCGATGCGCCGGCTCGCCGAGCTCCGCGACGGCGACGGCGGTACGGTGGCGATCACCACCGGCGGCGTGACGGTGCGCCATTTCATGGCCGACGCGATCATGGCCTTCCGCCGCCGTCACCCCGGCGTCACCCTCGACTTCCGGTCGGCGCACTCGGCCCGCCGCTGCGTCGAGCTCCTGCACGGCGGCCGGGTGGACCTGGCGTGGATCACGCTCGGCGAGCCGCCGCCCGGCATCCGGCAGCGGCCGGTCCTCGACCTGCCCTGGGTCCTCGTCGTCCACGTGGACGATCCCCTCGCCGCACGGGACGTCATCCATCCCGAGGACCTCCCGGCCATCCGCCACATCGCCCACCCGGAGAACTCGTCGTCCCGGCAGCGGCTGGAGGACGACTTCGTCCGGCTCGGCTTCAGTCCTCCGGCGCCGGTCGGGGTCGCCGACTGGGACACCGCGGTACTCCTCGCCGAGCTGGGCATCGGGCACGCGATCCTCCCGGCCCTGCCCCGCCTGGCGCTCTCCCCCGGCAGCCCGGTGCGGGCCGTTCCCGTCCCGTGCCTGACGCCGCTCACGGTCGGCTGGGCCGTCCGTGAGTGGAGCGCGCTCTCGCCGCTCGCCGTGGAGTTCGCCGACCTCGTCGCGGCCGGCAATGCCAGATGATCACCCCCTTCCCGATCGGGGGGACGCGAGAACGGGCGCCTGGGAGAGCAGGGCGCGGGTGGCCGCGTGCGACGGCCGGGCCAGGACCTCGGCGGTGGGGCCGGACTCCACGATCCGGCCCGCGTCGAGGACGGCGAGAGCGCCGGTCCGTGCGGCGATCAGCGGTATGTCGTGGCTGATCAGGACGAGCGTCAGCCCGTGCCGGTCGCGCAGGCCGAGCAGAAGGTCCATGACCGCCGCCGCCGTGGCGGGGTCGAGCGCCGAGGTGACCTCGTCGCAGATCAGCACGTCGGGGCCCACGGCCAGTGCCCGCGCGATGGCGACCCTCTGACGCTGCCCGCCCGACAGCTCATGCGGGTGGCGCCCGGCGTACGCGGCCGGCAGGCCCACCTGTTCCAGGAGCTCCGCCACCCGGGCCGGCACCTCAGCGGGCGGGCAGCGCCGGTGCAGCCGCAGCGGCCTGCCGATGGCGGCGCCGGCCGTCCGGCTCGGGTTGAGCGCGCCGAGCGGGTCCTGCGTCACCAGCTGGATCCTGCGGCGCTGCTCCCGGTCGCGCCCGCGCAGCCCTCCCGCGAGGGGGACGCCGTCGAGGCCGACCGTGCCGCCGGTGACCGGTAGCAGGCCGACGACGGCTCGCACGAGCGTCGTCTTGCCGGCCCCTGAGGCTCCGGCGATGCCCACCGAGGAGCCACGGGCGACGGTCAGGTCGACGCCGCGCAGCGCCGGCACGCCCCCCAGCGTCACCTCCAGGCCGCGCACCTGGAGAAGGGCCACGCCCGGCTCGTACGGCTCGGCGGCGGGCCGCGAGATCGCGGTGAGGTCGCGGGCGGCGGGCGCGCGCCCCCCGTACGCGGCGGCGGACCGCGCGTCCCCGCCTGCCCGCAGCCCGGGGACGACGCGGGGCCGGGGCGCGGCGGCGCCGAGTTCCACCACGTCGTCCGCGAGACGGGAGACCAGGCCGGCGTCGTGGCAGGAGAAGGCGACCGCGAGGCCGCGCACGTGGGCGAGATGGAGCAGCAGCTCGCCGATCTCCTCGCGCAGCGCGGGGTGCAATCCCGCGGTGGGCTCGTCCAGCAGGAGCACCTCGGGGCGGCGGGCCAGGGCGCGGGCGAGGGCGACCCGTCGCTGCTGCCCGCCCGACAGGGAGCCGGGCCGCCTGCGGGCCAGCCGTTCCCCGTCGGCCAGCCGGACCTCGGCGAGGAGTGCCGCCACGGCGTCCCCCCGGCCGCGGTCGGCGGCGAGCTCGCGGACGAGGGAGCGGACGCGCATGCGCGGGTTGAGCCCCGAACCCGGATCCTGCCCGACGTAGGCGAGCCGCCTGCGGCGCAGATCGCGGAGCCGGCGGTCGCCTCCCTCGGCGAGGGCGAGCACGTCGTGGCCGAACGCCTCCACGCGGCCGGCCACGCGTGCCGTACCGGGAGGAAGGTGGCCGGTGACGGCCCGCAGCAGGGTCGTCTTGCCCGCGCCGGAGGGCCCGGTGAGCGCGACCAGCCGGCCGGGGGACAGTTCCAGGCAGGCCCGCTCCAGCAGCGGACGGCCGTCGAGGGCCGCCACGGTGAGCTCGGACACCCGGACGACCGGGGCGCGGAGGGGGCGTTTCACAGGATCTTCACTGCCTTGCGGCCGGACCGCGGGATCAGGGCGGCGGCCGCCAGGTTGACGCTCATGGCGAGCAGCCCGACCGCGGCCCCGGGAGCGACCACCGCCCATGGGTTGAGCAGGATGCCGGGCCCGTTCTCGCGGATCATCAGCGCCCAGTCGGGGGCCGGTGGCTGCGGCCCGACCTGGAGGAACCCCGCCGTGGCGACGACGTACACGGCGGCGACGAACCGCAGCCCGAAGAGGGCCAGAAGGGTGGAGCGCAGGTTCGGCAGCACGTCGCGGACGACCAGGTGCCACAGCCGCTCGCCGCCGGCGGCCGCGGCCTCGACGTGACCGGAGGCCGCCACCGGTGCCGCCGCCCCCGCCGCGAGCCGCACCGCGTAGGGCACCCCCAGGACGACGGCGGCGGCGACGACCGCGAGCCTGCCGCCGTCCGGCCAGGACAGGGCGATGAGCAGAATCCCGAGCACGGCGGGCAGCAGCATCAGGACGTCGGCCACGCGCTCGACGACCCGTCCGGCCACGGGCCGCAGCGCGCCGACGGCGCCGAGGAGCGCCGCGGCACCGGTGACGAGGACCGCGATGACCAGGGACGAGACGACGAGGTCGGCGCCTCCGGCCAGCAGCCGGCTCAGGACGTCCCTGCCGAGCTGGTCCCCGCCGAGCGGGGCCACGCCGTCCGGCGGGGCGTAGGGGGCGGTCACGGGGACGTCGACGGCGTGCGGCGCGAGCCACGGGCCCGCCAGGGCGAGGCCGGCCGGCAGCAGCGCGGGCAGCACCCGCACGACGGTCCGGGACACGTGGCGGACGGTCATCGGCGGCCTCCGGGCACCGGCCCGCGGCGCGGCCTCACCGTCGGCCTCCGGACATCAGATCGCGCACGGCGTCGGCCAGCAGCAGGACGCCGCTGATGACCGCCCCCGTCAGCGCCGTGACCCCGGCGACGACGGGGGTGTCGCGGTCGGTCACGGCTCCGGCGAGGACCGAGCCGATGCCGGGATGGTTGAAGAGGGTCTCGACGACGACGGCGCCGCCGAGCAGCATGCCGGTGGAGGTGGCGAGGCCGGCCGTGATCGTCGGCAGTGCGCCGGGCAGCACATGACGGGTCAGGACGCGGTGGGGCGGCAGCCCGTCGAGAACGGCGGTCTCCACGTGGGGGGCCCGCGCCTCGTCGGCGAGGGCGGCGCGCACGATGCGGGTGTTCCAGCCGGTCTGGGGGATCGTCAGGGCGAGGACGGGCAGCACCAGCATCCGCCATGAGGCCGGTGAGCCGTCCGCGCCGGTGATGGTGACGGCGGGCAGCCAGCCGGTCCACAGGGAGAACACCAGCACGAGGGCGACGGCCACCACGAACTCCGGCAGCGCGAGGACGGCGGTCGCCGAGCCGGAGACGGCCCGGTCCACCAGCCCGCCGGGCCGCAGCGCCGCCCAGCAGCCGAGCGCCAGCGAGCAGGTGGCGGTGAGCAGCAGCGCGAGCCCGCCCAGCGTCAGGGTGCCGGGGAACGCGCCGCCGAGCAGGCGGGCCACGGGTTCGCCCCGGGCGGAGGTGCCGAGGTCGCCGGACGGGAGGCCGCTCATCCAGTCCCAGAAGCGTTCGAGGACGGGCCGGTCCAGGCCGAGCAGCAGCCGCCGCCGTTCCAGGTCGGCGGCGCTCTCGCCGCGTCCGGCGGTGGCGGTGGCGGCGTCCCCGGGCAGCAGTTCGACGGTGGCGAAGACCAGCGCGAGCAGCGCCACGAGCGGCAGGGCCCGCTTCGCCGCCAGGACGGCGATCCGGCCCGGCACGAGCATGACGCGCCGCGCCCGGGGTGTCAGACCGCCAGCCATGCGCGCTCGAGTCGCACCCGGCCGTACCCCGGCAGCGTGGGCAGGTCGCGGACGGCGGAGGTGGCCAGGTCGATGCCGTCGGCCATGCCCCACAGCAGGTAACCGGACCTCTCGTGCTCGATCTCCTGCAATCTCCGCAGCAGCCGGCCGCGCGCGCCGGCGTCGGCTGTGCCGATGGCCTGCCGGTAGGCCGCGTCGAAGCCGGCGTCCTTCCACCCGGCCTCGTTCTGCCCGCTGCCCGACACCATGGTCTTGCCGGCGAAGAAGATCACCGAGTCGTTGGTGCCCCAGTAGGTGGTGTAGAGGTCGCCCTTGAGCCAGGTCTTGTCCCAGAACGTCCCGGACTCCTGCCTGACCACCTTGATGTCGACGCCCGCCTCGCGCACCTGGGTGGCGAAGAGGGTGGCCGACTCGGCCAGCCCGGCGATGTCCTCGGTGGTGTACAGCTCGTAGGTCCGGGAGGTGTCGAAGCCGGCTTCCTGGAGCAGCCGCCGGGCCGTGGCGAGGTCGCGGGCGCGCTGCGGGATGTCGCGGGCGTAGGCGGGGTCGCCGGTGCCCATGATGTCGTTGGCCACCGAGCCGTACCCCGACAGGACCTGCCTGACCATGGCCTCCCGGTCCACCGCCAGCCGCAGCGCCCGGCGCACCCGCGCGTCGGCGAACGGCCCGTCGGCGGTGCGCATGACGATGGGCATCGCCATGTCGTCGGGCCGGCGCACCGTCCGGACGTCCGGACGGCCCCGGACGGTGCGCGCGGCCACGGCGCCGACGTTGGAGGCCAGGTCGATCTGGCCGGCGAGCAGGGCGTTGGCCATGGCCTGCGGGCTTTCGAAGATCCGCACCTCGATCGCGTCCAGGTGCACGGTGCCGCCGTACCAGCCGTCGTTGCGCACCAGGCGGGCGTTGCCGGCGCGGTACCAGTCGAGCCGGAACGGCCCGCTGCCGGGCGCCGTGCCGATCGCCTCGTCCGGGGTGTCCTTGGGGATCACGAAGGTGGTCAGCCGGGTCAGCAGCGGCAGTTCGGCGTTGGCGTAGTCGGAGACGAGGACGACGGTGCGGGCGCCGTCGGCCGTGATGTTCGCGGCCTGGATGCCGGGCAGCCGGGAGGTCCCGGCGGGGGTGGCGCGCAGGCGGCGCAGCGAGAAGACGACGTCCTGGGCGGTGACCGGTGAGCCGTCGTGGAACCTCGCGCCCTCGGCGAGGGTGAAGCGCCAGGTCTTCAGGTCGCCCGAGTGCTCCCAGCCGGTGGCGAGCCTGGGTGCCGTGGTGGTCCTGCCGGCGGGCACGGTGAGGGTGTCGTAGAGCAGGCTGATGATCAGATAGTCGCTCTCGTTGGCCTGGGTGCCGTGCGGGTCCCGGGTGACGGCCCCGGCGCGGCCGAGCGCGCCGACACGGAGGGTGCCGCCGCGCCGGGGCTCACCCGGCGCGGCGGGCGGGAGGGATCGGGCGGGCATGGCGTCACCGCCCCCTCCACAGGCGGCGAGCAGGAGGGCCGCGCCCAGGCCACCGCCCGCCCCCATGAGCCGACGTCTCGTCAGGTCCACCGATGTCCTCGCTTCGCAGGAGTTTGACGTTTCTTAGGTTTGCCTATCCTTATTTTTGCCCCCACGCAAGGCCGTGTCGCGAGATTGCGCAATATTTAGGTAAGGCTTGCCTAAGTGATCCGCGCGGGTTAGGTTCCTGCTCGGTCGCCGGAACGAGCGCGCTCAAGGACGAGGTCCCGCGCTCCCCAGGGCCTCTTCCGCCATGCCCGTACGACGGCGGACCGCGATCCCCTCCCCCGCACCCGAACGGATGGTTCACCGCATGGAACCCGGACCCACCCCCGTCCGCCCGCTCGACCAGGACCTGGCGGGAGAACTCCTCACAGCCGCCCGCACCCTGCTCGGCGACTTCGGCTCACCCGCCCACCCCGGCCTGCTCAGGAGGGCGCCGCAGGTGGCGGCCTCCCTCGGCGACGGCCTGCGGCACGCGTGCCGGCCGGTCGACACCCCCGACGGCCTGTTCGTCCTCCGCGGCCTGCACGTCGACGACGACACGATCGGCCCCACCCCACGGCACTGGTCGGCCGCCGGCGACGCCGCCGCCCTGTACGACGTGGCCCTGCTGCTGGTCTCCAGTGCCATGGGGACGCCCATCGCCTGGGAGGGACAGCAGGACGGCCGGTTCGTGCACAACATCCTGCCCTCGCCCGGCCACGAGGAGGAGCAGACCGGCGC
This sequence comes from Sphaerisporangium fuscum, assembly GCF_018531465.1. Classification (GTDB taxonomy): domain Bacteria; phylum Actinomycetota; class Actinomycetes; order Streptosporangiales; family Streptosporangiaceae; genus Sphaerisporangium; species Sphaerisporangium fuscum. Next base: position 52,454 of record NZ_JAHDTF010000026.1, on the reverse strand, counting down.
GAGCAGCAGCGTGCTGCTCAGCCCGCACACCGAGGACGCCTTCCACCCGGGGCGGGCCCACCTGCTGATCCTCGGCTGCATGCGCAACCACGACGACGTCGCCACCACGGCCGCCTGCGTCCGCCGGACCAGGTTGCCGGAGGCCGATGTCGAGCTGCTGTCCCGGCCCGTGCTGCCGATCCTGCCGGACGACGCCTACGCCGAGGCCCAGGGGTATCCCGGCGAGCCGCCGGCCGTGCCCACACTGTGGCGGGCCGGGGACGGCCTCACGCTGCGCTTCGATCCCGCCTACACCCCGCTGGAACGGGCGCCGCAGGAGCATCGCGCCGCCTACCACCGCCTCTGTGACGAACTCGCCCGCGTGTCCGTGGCGGTGAGCCTGCGGCCGGGCGAGATCCTCGTCGTGGACAACGACGTCGCCGTACACGGCCGCGTCCCCTTCCAGGCCCGCTACGACGGCACCGACCGCTGGCTGAAGCGGACGTCGGTGCGGGTGGCGGGACGCCGTACCCGCCCGCCGGCCGAGCGGCACGAACACGGCTACGGCCAGGTCGCCGTCGAGGCGTTCGCGTGACCCGCCCCGATAAGGACGGCGTGTCCCCGGACGACCGAACATTGCGCGTCCTCGGCACCGGCGACCTGGCCGGCATCGACATCGGCCTCGCCGACGTCGTCTCCGTCGTGGAGCAGGCCTACCGGACCCTCGCAGACGGGCGGTCGGACAACCCGCGCAAGCTCACCGTCAAGCCCGGCGACGGGCACTCCGTGGCCTACGCCATGCTGGGCCGGGACGGGGTGCGCGACGTCGTGGCGATCAAGACCTCCTACAAGCACGGGCTCCAGGCGGACCGCGGCGAGCAGCGCTACTACACCACACTGACGATCTACGACGACCGGACCGGCCTGCCGGTGGCGATGATGGACTGCGGCCGGATCGGCTCGCTGCGCACCCCGGCGGTCTCGGCGCTGCTCGCCCGCGAGCTCGCCGCGCCCGGCAGCCGCCGCGCCCTGGTCATCGGCACGGGCACCCAGGGCCGGCTCGCCCTGCCGTTCCTGCTGACCACGCTGCCGGACCTGGAGCGCCTTGCGGTGTTCGGCACGCACCCGGACGGCATACGCGCGGTACGGGAGCGGTTGCGCGCGTACTTCCCCGAGCGCGAGGTGGAGGTCGTGGAGGACCTGCGCGCGGCGGCGGCCGACGCCGACGTCGTGGTGGCCACGGCGGGCCCGCGCACCCCCGCGACGGTCGAGGCGGACTGGCTCAAGCCCTCGGCGCTGTCGGTCCTCGTCGGCCACGGGCTCGCCCCCTCCACCCTGCACCGGGCGGACCGGATCGTCGCCACCAGCGCCGCCCAGATGCGGGTGACCGGCACCGACATGGCCGACGAGAACGGCCGGCTTCCCGACGTCGACGCGGAGTTCCCCGACGTCCTGGCAGGGCGCACCGCCGGCCGTACCGGCGACGGGCAGCGCGTCTTCGCCTACAACAGCGGCCTGGTCGTCACCGACATCGCCCTCGGGCACCGGTTCGCGCAGCTCGCCCTCGCCCAGGGCCTCGGCACGGAGGTGGACCTGTGGCGATGACGTTTCAGGCCGCTTCGCTTCCCGCGCACACCACCGGGCAGGTGCGGGCCCTGGTGCGCGGACGGCGCGGCGCGGCGTTGCTGCACGAGCTGGCGCACGCCTTCGGCGGCCCGTACCACGTGCTCCTCCCGGAGAGGTTCGACGCCAACGCCGCCGCCTTCCGCACCGCGTTCACCGAGGCCGGCGTGGACGGCCGGGTGTACTTCGCCAAGAAGGCGAACAAGGCCGCGGTGTTCGCCGAGCGCGCCGCCGCCGTGGGCCTCGGCGTGGACGTGGCCAGCGGCGGCGAACTGCGGGAGGCGCTCGCCCAGGGCGTACGCGGCCAGGATCTCGTGGTCACCGGCCCGGCCAAGCCCGACCGGCTGCTGGAGATCGCCGTCCTCCAGGGCGCGCTCGTCACCGTGGACGCCCTCGACGAGCTCGACCGCGTCATCGCGCTGGCGGCCGCGCTGGACCGCCCGGCGCGGCTGCTGCTGCGCCGCCTGCCGCCGGCGCAGCCGGACAGCCGCTTCGGCATGGACGACCGCGAACTGGACCTCGCGCTCCCGCGCTGCCGCTCGGCGGCGCCTCTGGTGACCGTGGAGGGCTTCGCCTTCCACCTGCCGGGGTACGACGTGCGGCCGCGCGCCGACCTCGCCGCGGACTCGGTCCGCCTGTGCCTGCGGGCCCGGCGGATGGGGCTGCGGTGCGACAGCGTCAGCATCGGCGGCGGCTTCGCCGTCGACTACGTGCCGGCGGAGGACTGGCGGCGGTTCGACCCCCACGAGCCCCGGCACTACCACGCGGGCAGGACGTTCCCCGGCTTCTACCCCTACCACTCCCCGACGGCCGGGGCCGGGGCCTTGAGGGCGATCCTCGCGGCGACGCCCGAAGGCGAGGACCGCACCCTGGCCGAGCTGTCGCGCTCCTCGGGGGTACGGCTGCTGGCCGAGCCCGGCCGGGCGCTGCTCGACCAGGCGGGCTTCACGGTCTTCACCGTGCGGGGCGTCAAGCCGCGTGATGGCTACGCGATCCTCACGGTGGACGGCACCAGCCTCAGCCTGTCCGAGCAGTGGTTCAACAGCGAGTACCTGCCCGACCCGGTGCTCGTGCGCCGCACTCCCCCGGACGACGCGCGCACCGGCGCGGACGCGCCGGGCCCCGGGCCGTACCCGGCGTGCGTGGGCGGCGCCACCTGCCTGGAGTCCGACATGGTGACCTGGCGCAAGGTCCCCTTCCCCACCCCGCCGGCCGCCGGGGACCTGCTGGTCTACCTCAACACCGCGGGCTACCAGATGGACTCCAACGAGTCGTCCTTCCACGACCTGCCGCTGCCGCCGAAGGTCGTGGTCACCACCCCGTCCGTCCAGCCCGTCCCGCACGGCGTCCGCTGGCGCCTCGACCGCCGTCCCTAGGGAGTCGCGATGCACGACCCGCTCCGCCGTCCCGCCGTCGTGACCCGCGTCTCGGAGCTCATCGGCGCGACCCCGCTGTTCGAGCTCTGCCGCACCGAGAACGACAGCCGGCTGCTGCTCAAGCTGGAGCAGTTCAACCCGACCGGAACCGCCAAGATCCGCATGGCCCGCCAGATGGTGCTCGACGCCGAGCACCGCGGCCGGCTGCGGCCCGGTGGCCGGATCATCGAGTCCACCTCCGGCAACACCGGCCTCGGCCTGGCCGTCGTCGCCGCCGAACGGGGGTACGGCTTCACCGCCGTCGTCGACCGGCACGCCTGCGCCGGCAAGCTGCGCGGCATGAAAGCGCTCGGGGCCGAGCTGGTGTACGTCGCCGAGGAGGGGAACGAGGAACTCGCCACCGCCGCCCGGGAGGAGCTCGCCGCGAGGATGGCCCGGGAGTCCCCCGGCGCGTTCTTCACCGAGCAGCACGACAACCCGGCCAACGCCGCCGGCTACCACCCCGTCGCCCGCGAGCTGGACGCCGCCCTGGACGGGCGGATCGACGTGCTCGTCGGCGCGGTCGGCACCGGCGGCGGGCTGTGCGGGACGGGACGCGCCCTGCGCGCGACCGTGCCGGACGTGCGGATCGTCGGCGTCGAGCCGAAGGGGTCCATCGCCTTCGGCGGGCCCGCCCACGAGTACTACCAGTCGGGCACCGGCACGCCCGAGGGGGCCTCGATCGGCGCGCTGGTCGACTTCGACCTCATCGACGAGGGCGTGAAGGTGGGCGACGTGGAGGCGTTCGCGACCGCCCGGGTCGTGGCCCGCCGCACCGGCCTGCTGATCGGTGGCTCCGCCGGGGGCGTGGTGTACGAGGCCCTGACCCGGCTCGCGTCCCTGCCTCCCGGCGCGACCATGGTGGCGCTGGTCAACGACGGCGGCGAGAAGTACATGGACACCGTGTTCGACGACGACTGGATGCACGCCCGCGGCCTCGTCGCCCCCGAGGTCGAACGCGAGATCGAGGAGACGCTGATGAAGTTCCGCCGGACGTTTTAGGAACCCGACCTCATGCCGACCACCCGCTCCCGCCTCCCGGTCACCGTCTCCCGGCTGCTCGCCGACGGCCGCGCCCTCGCCGGGCTCGCCGTGCCGCTCGCCCTGACCCAGCTCGCCCAGGTCGCGCTGACCACCACCGACACGGTGATGATGAGCCTGATGGGCACCCAGGCGCTGGCAGCGGGCGGCCTCGCCATCGTCGTCTTCAACCAGCTGCGCACGATGGGCGTCGGCCTGGTCACCGCCGTCGCCAACCAGATCGCCGCGGCCGCCGCCCACACCGGGACCGGCGCCGGCACACGGCGCGGCGCGGACGACGAGCCCCGGGACGGGGCGAGCCGTGCGTCCGGCGACGCGATCGCCGGGGAGGGGATCCGTGACCTCCTGCGCGCGAGCCTGCTGCTGTCCACGCTCGCCGGAGTCGCCGGAGCCGTGCTGATGATGCTGATCGGGCACGCGATGACCTGGTTCGGCCAGGATCCGCGGGTCGTCGAGGCCGCCGAGACGGTGCTCTACGCCATGGCGCCCGGCCTGCTCCCCTGCCTGTGGTTCCAGGCGGTACGGCAGTTCACCGTCGGCATGCGCCGCCCCCAGGCGCTGCTGCGCATCACCCTCGCCTCCGTCGCCGTCAACGCGGCCCTCGACTGGGGACTGATCCACGGCACCTGGATCCTCCCGGAGCTCGGCCTGCCGGGCATCGGCCTCGCCACGACCCTGGTCCACCTGCTGTCGTTCCTGGCGCTGTACGCCTCCGCCCGGCGCGACCCTCTGCTGGCCCCGCTGCTTTCCCTGCGGGCCTGGAAGGCCCGGAAGGCGACCCTGCGCCGCCTGATCGGCCTCGGCGTCCCGGTCGCGGCGACATACGGGTCCGAGGCGGGGTTCTTCTCGGTGGTCGCGCTGCTGGTGGGCACGTTCGGCCCCGCCGCCCTCGCCGCGCACACCGCCGTCAACCAGCTCGTCTACATCGTCTTCCAGATCGCCGTCGGCCTGTCCCACGCCGCGTCCATCGGCGTCAGCCGCGAGCTCGCCCTGGACGACCGGAAAGCGGCCCGGCGCCTGAAGAACACGGCTCTGGCCTGCGCGGCGGCCGTCACGGCACTGGTGGCCGTCCTCTACGTGGCCGCTCCCCGGCTGGTGCTGGCCCCCTTCTTCGGCGGGCACGACGAGGTCGCCGCCGGAGTCGCCGTCCGGCTCCTGCTCGTCGCCGCCGTGCTGCAGTTCTTCGACTGCGCCCAGAACATCGGCGTCGGCCTGCTGCGCGGCCTGGACGACACCAAGGGCGGCTTCCGGATCACCCTGGCCGGCTACTGGGCGATCGGGCTCCCCGCCGCCGTGCTCCTCGGCTTCGCGGCGGACCTCGGCATCCTCGGCGTCTGGTTGGGCCTGCTCGGCGGCCTCGCCGCCACGGCCGTCCTCCTCCTGCGCCGCTTCACCCGCACCCTTGCCCGCTCCCCGCACGCGGCCGCCCCGGCCACCGCGTGAAGGCCGGGGCGGTTCGACGGCTCTGTTCGGGACGAACGTCCTCGGCGTGGTCCGCGTCCCCCGGTGACGGCCGCCAGGCCGGCAGGCATGACGGGGTGGACGCGGGGCATCGACGATCCATAGTCCGCCGGTCGTGGCACGGCAGCCGGCCGGCGGGGACCGCGATGCTTCGGGAAGGTCGCCATGAGCCAGGTGTTGTTGATCGCTGTACGTGGGGTGTTCGGGGGCCTGCTGGTCATGGCCTTCGCCATGATCGGCGAGCTGGTGACTCCGAAGCGGTTCGCCGGGATCTTCGCCGCCGGGCCGTCGGTGGCCCTGGCCGGGATGATCGTCACGGCGCTGCATTCGGGGGACCGTACCCTCTCCGAGTCCGCGCTCGGCATGATCGTCGGCTCGGTGGCCCTGGTCGTGTACTGCGCCGTGGCCGTTCCCCTCGTGCGGCGCCTCGGCGCGATCGCGGGGTCGGCGGTCGCGGTCTCGGTATGGGCCGCCGTGGCGGGTGCGGGCTGGTTGCTGATCGCATGAGCGAGCAGGAGAGGATCCGGCTGCGGCCGTCGAAGCTGCGGGAAGTCCATCCCGGCGGCATGGCCCTGCGCTTCGCCTTCGGCGCGGCCGTCTCGGTGGTCGCCGGGATCGTCGGAGCGCTGTGGGGGCCGGTCGCCGGCGGCGTCTTCCTGGCGTTCCCCGCCACCCTGGCCGCCACGCTGACGCTGATCGAGGAGGAGGAGCACAGGCGTGCTCCGGTCGAGCAGGACGCCCGTGGCGCGGCGCTGGGCGCGGTGGGGATGATCGCCTTCGCCGCCGGCGTCTGGCTGCTCGCCACCCGGGTCCCCGCCGCGCTCGCCCTGGCGATCGCCACCGCGGCCTGGGCGATCGTCGCCGCCGGCCTGTACCTGGCCCACCGCGCCCACCGCCGCGCCGGATGAGCTCGGCCCCGCACCTCAGCGTGGCGCTTTCCTGCGGTGTACGGCCATCGCCGCCCCGAAGGCGAGGGCCGCGTACCCGCAGGTCACGGTCAACCCCGCCCATGGCGGGAGCGGGTAGTGACCCACGAGCAGCGACGGGCCGACGTCCACATGCGCGAACGTGGGGACGCTCTGCGTGACCGCGAACCCGGCCGCAGGAGTGATCAGCAGCAGCCATGGGGCCAGACCCGCGGTCGCCAGCAGGTAGGGCACGACGACCAGCGCGATGGCCAGCCCGATGGCGACGACGCCCCACCTGACCAGCGCGGCGAGGCCCAGAGCCAGCACGGCGGCGGCCGCGGTCAGCGCCGCGTAGCCGACGATCACCCGCGACTCGGTCCCCAGGGTGATCGGCTGCACCGGGTTCCGGTTCGCGCGCACCATCGCCAGGCCGACAGGGACCACGACCCCCGAGGACACCAGCCCCGCCACGAACGCGACCGCGCCGACCACCGCGGCCCTGGCCGCCAGCAGGCGCGCCGGATGCGGCGCGACCGGCAGGCCGGTCCCGACCGGCGCGCGCCGGCGTTCCGCCGTGACGAACGTGACCGCCACCACGAGCACCGGGATCAGCCCCACGGCCCCGCCGATCAGCATGAGGTCGGCGCGCACACCGCCCTCCACCGTGGCGGGCCCGATGTCACCACCCCCGGTCACGATGAGCTTGCCGCCGGACTCGACGACCCCGCCCGGGTGATGCGGTGTCCTGCCGTCGGACTCCAGGACGACGCCGACGTCGTCGTGGCGCCACGGACCGTTCGCTCCCTGCAGCGTGATCTGGTCGAAGGTGGCGGTGGCCTGGGCGAAGGCTTCCGCCGACTCCCACAAGGCGCCGGGTGAGGTGGCGAACAGCCCGATCTCGACCTTCTCCGGCAGGCCGGCCAGCTTGACCGTGCCGACCTCGGTCCACGTCTTGCCGTCGTCCGACTCGTAGCCGGTGACGGTGCCGCCCGACCTGGTCAGCCGCAGCCACTGGGGGCCGTCGTGCGGACCGCCGGGTACGTCGTGGACGTAGTTGTACTGCATCCGCACGCCGTGATCTCCGGTGAGCATGACGGCGGCGTACGGTGTGCCCTGCTTGAGGCTCTGCCTGACCAGGAGCCCGGCCTTCGCCCACGGCACCACCCCCTCCACGACGTTGCGCACCCCGGGTACGGCGTCCGGCAGCCGGATCTGCCCGGTCATGTCCGACACACGGGCGGTGATGCTGCCGTTCCCCTCGAGCGGCTGGTGCACGAAGTAGTACTTGTCCGCCACCGCCGTGCCATCGGGTCCCAGCAAGGGCGCGGGGCAGGGGCCCTCGCCCTTCCCGGTCACGCACGTGGTGCGGACACCCCCGGCGATCAGCAGCCCGAGCGACACGGTGACCAGGACGGAGGCCGCCACGGCCAGCACCCGGCCCCACGCGGTGCGGAACCTGGTCCACTCCGCGTGCAGCACCTGGGGGAAGCCGTCCTGCCCGGCCCGGCGGCTGGATCGGCGAGGCGTGAATGCGTTCATGCCGACGGTTGTACGGGGCACCCGGTTCCAGCCGGGTCGCGGCCGCCGCGACCCGGCTGCGACCGGGGATCTGGCATCGTTGAGGCATGGCACCTGAACCCGGCCGCCCCTCCCGTACGACGGCCGGCGGCGAGCGGCGGTGAGGGTCCTCGTCGTCGAGGACTTCGAGATCCTCGCCCGTTCCATCGGAACCGGGCTGCGCCGCGAGGGCATGGCCGTCGACGTCGTCCTGGACGGAACCGCCGCCCTCGACCGCCTGGCCGTCACCCGCTACGACGTGGTGATCCTCGACCGTGACCTGCCCGGCGTCCACGGGGACGAGATCTGCCGGCGGCTCGCCCACGGCCGCTGTGAGACCCGCGTACTGATGCTCACCGCCTCCGGCACGATCGAGGACCGCGTCGACGGGCTCAGCCTCGGCGCCGACGACTACCTGCCCAAGCCGTTCGCGTTCGCCGAACTGGTCGCCCGCGTCCGTGCCCTGGCCCGCCGCGCCACCCCGCCGCTACCGCCCACCCTCGCGTGCGGGGACATCACCCTCGATCCGGCCCGCCGCACCGCGTCCCGGGCCGGCCGGCGCCTTGACCTGAGCCCCAGGGAGTTCGCCCTGCTCGAATGCCTGCTCGCGGTACCGGGTGTGGTCATCTCCGCCGAGGAACTGCTCGAACGCGTCTGGGACGAGGCCGCCGACCCCTTCAGCAGCGCCGTCAAGCACACCATGCACCGGTTACGGGCCAAGCTGGGCGCCCCGCCCGTGATCGAGACCGTTCGCGAAGGCGGCTACCGCATCGGATCGTCGTGACCGCACAGCGACTCGCCGCCAAAAGGTCCTTGCAGAAGCGGCTCGCGCTCGCCTACGCGGCGGGCATCTACGCCGCCGGGGTCTTCGTGCTCGTGTTCGTCGACGTCCCGCTCGCCGGCATTTACGCGGCCCAACCCGTCGGCCGCCCCTCGTCCAGCGCGATCACCGGAAACGGGTCCGGGTCCGGGATCAGCCTGCCCCAACTCCTCGCGGGGTCCGCCGTCGCCCTGGTCGTTCTGATTCCCGTCGCCCTGGCTCTCGGCTGGTTCGTCGCCGGCCGGTTCCTGCGTCCGCTGCGTGCCATCACGTCCACCGCCAAGGTCATCTCCGCCGGCGACCTCCACCGGCGCCTGGACCTCGGCGAGCCCATGGACGAGCTCACCGAACTCGGCCACACCCTTGACGACCTGTTCGCCCGCCTGCAGGCGTCCTTCGACGCCCAACGTCACTTTGTCGCCAACGCCTCCCATGAGCTGCGCACCCCTCTCGCCGGCCTGCGCACCCTCCTCGAAGTCGCCCTCGCCGACCCGGATGCCGACGCCGACTCCCTGCGTTCGGCCTGCCAGGAGGCCCTCGCTCTCGGCGGGCACCAGGAGCGGCTCGTCCACGCACTGCTCGCCCTGGCCACCAGCGAGCGCGGCGTCGCCCGCTGGGACACCCTCGACCTCGCCCGGCTCGCCGAAGGAGTGCTCGCCTCCCGCCGCCGGCAGGCGACACAGAAAGGCATCGACCTCGCCGGACACCTGACGCCTGCGGTCACCGCCGGGGACCCGAAGCTGATCGAAAGCCTCGTCGCCAATCTCATCGACAACGCCATCCGCCACAACCACCGCGGCGGGCATGTCCGGATCACCACTCAGACCTCCGGCACCCAGGCGGTCCTCACGGTCACCAACAGCGGGCCGGTCGTCCCCGGCGACCAGATCCAGCGGCTCTTCGAACCCTTCCAGAGACTGGCGCGTGACCGTCACGGCGGCCGCGACGGCCACGGCCTCGGCCTCGCCATCGTCCACGCCGTCACCCGAGCTCACCACGCCGCCCTCACCGCCGTCGCGCGCCCCGAGGGCGGCCTGTCCATCACCGTGCGGTTCGCGTCTCAGAGGGTGCCATCGACGGATCCGGGCGCCCCGTGACCGGGGGCGTCAGTGGGGACGGTGGGCGGAGAAGAAGGCGATCGCGCCGTCCCTCTCCACGGTGATCCGGTGCAGGCCGGCGGCGGTCAGCCAGGAGGTCAGGGCGGCCGCCGTGTCCACGTGGCCGAAGGTGCCCGTCCGGCGCAGGACGCGTATGGCGGCGTCCTGTCGCCGGCCGCTCCCCAGCACGATCGCGGTGCCACGCAACGTGCCGCCGGGCCGCAGGACGCGGGCCATCTCGGCCAGCGCCCCGGGCGGGTCCGGGAAACAGTGCAGGCCGAAGTAGCTCAGGCAGAGGTCGAACGCCGCGTCCCGGCAGGGCAGGGCGGCGACGCTCCCCTGCGTGAACCGGACGCCGTCCAGCCGGCGCCGCCGCGCGTTCGCCCGCGCCCGCCGCAGCATCACCGGTGACAGGTCGAGCGCGAGGTAGCGGAGCGGTCCGCGGCCCTCCTGCCCCCGGAACGCGACCCCTCCCCCGCACGGCACGTCCAGCACCGTGGCCGTCCCGGCGAGGCCCCGCAGGTCGTCGATCTCCCGGTAGAAGCGCCGGGCGTCCGCGCCCCACAGCAGTCTGGCGCCGAGAGTGGCGAGCCGTTCGTGTTCGACGCCGAAGTCGTACACCACGGGCGTCACCAGGGCCCTGCGCCACCGGGTCATACGGTCACCGCTCCCCGAGAGGAGCGGCGGGACGGGTCACCGACCTCATGGGCTTGCCGGGGCGCAGCGGCGCAGGCCCTCGCCCTCGCGGACGGTGAGCCGCAGCCTGTCGAGATGCTCCAGCAGGGGCACGGCGACGCGCCGGGTGGTGCCGAGCGCCTGGCGGGCCTGGCTGACCGTGAAGGGCTGCGGCAGCTCGGCGAGGACGGACGCGGCCTGGCGGTCGGCTCCGGGGAGGAGCACGACGCCGTCGCAGACCCGGAACAGGGCGCCCGCCCGGACCGCCGCCGCGATCTCCTTCGACCCGAGGCCCAGCGCGGCGAGCCGGTCGGCCTCCGGCGCGCGGAAGGGGGACTCGGTCAGCTCGGCGCGCAGCCGGGAGACGGCCGCCGCGACGGGTGCCGGCAGCGTGGGCGCGCCGATGACGACGCGGCCGTCCGCCACGGCGAGCGGCGGGCTGATCAGCGCCTGTACCAGGGCCCGGTCGGGCAGGTAGAGGGCCTGCCGGGCCGCCTCCAGCGGCATGCCGGGGTCCAGCGGGTGCCGGGCGCCGTAACCCTCCACGGCGAGGGCGAGGCGGTCCGGCATGCCCGCCCAGAGTTCCGGATCGGCGTGCCATTCGCCCGCCACGGGAGCGCCCGGCGGCGTCACTCCCATCGCGGCGAGCTGGGCGGTGGTGAGGAAACGGTGGGTGCGCAGCAGGGACGCCGCTCCCGGCGCGTCGGCGAGCCACGCGGCGCGTTCCCTGGCGGACCCCCTGCCCCCCAGGGGCGGCGGGCGCAGGTCGAGCACGGTGGCCCCGGCCAGTACGCGCAGCCGGTCGCGCGGCCGTCCGGGGTCGCGCAGCACGAGGACGTCACCGACGTGCAGCGGCAGCCGTCTGGCCAGCCGCAGCCGGACGACCTTCCCGTCGAGCGGCCGCACCTGGCACCCCACGGCCGCCGACCCGATGTGGGCGGTCACCTCGGCGGGCAGCGCCGTCTCCTCCAGGGACGGGGCGGCGGGCGAGAGGCGGACGTCCACCAGGTCCGTCATCGTCCAGCCGGCCGGGTCGATCAGGGCGGTCCCCCGGGTGAAGGAGCCGCGGACGTTCGCCGCGACCCGCGCCACGCCGGTCACCGACTCCACCTCCTCCTTGAGGCTCTGCAGCCCGCGGATCCTGACCGGGACGCCGTCGAGGCTCAGCTCGTCGCCCACGGCGACGCGCCCCGCCGGGAGGGTGCCGGTGACCACCGTGCCGCTGCCGCGCACCGTGAACGCCCGGTCGACCCACAGCCGTACGGGGGCCGACGGGTCGGGCGCGGGGAGCCGCGCCACCAGGCGGTCGAGCGCGGCGGTCAGGTCGGCGAGCCCGGCCCCCGTGCGTCCGCTGACCGCCACCGCCTCCACGTCGGCGAGGCCTCCCGCCGCCAGCCTCTCCAGCGCCTGGACGGTGGCGGGCCCGGGGTCGGCGAGGTCGGACCGCGTCACCGCGAGCAGGAGGTGCCGCAGGCCGAGGGCCTCCAGGGCGACCAGGTGCTCCTCCGACTGCGGCATCCAGCCTTCGTCGGCGGCGACGACGAGCAGGGCGGCGGGCGCCGGGCCGACGCCGGCCAGCATCGTGGCGAGGAACCGCTCGTGCCCCGGCACGTCGACGAACGCGAGCCGGGCCCCGGACGGCAGGGTCGTCCAGGCGTACCCGAGCTCGATGGTGAGGCCCCGGCGCCGCTCCTCCTCGAGCCTGTCGGGCTCCATGCCCGTCAGCGCCCGTACGAGCGTGGACTTGCCGTGGTCGACATGCCCGGCGGTGGCCACGACGTGCATCACCTGGAACGCCTCCTCTGAACCGGCGGGACGGCCTCGGCGGCGCCCCTGCGGCCCCCTCCCGGGACCGGGGTCACCGCAGGACCGCCTCGGTCAGCTCCCGGTCGTGCTCCTCCGGCACCGAGCGCAGGTCGAGCAGGAGACGGCCGTTCTCGACGCGTCCGACCACGGCGGGCTCGCCCGTCCGCAGCCGCGCGGCCAGGGCCTCCGGCAGGCTCACCGCGGCGCTCGGAAGGGTGACGCCCGGCGCGCCCCCGCCCCCGATCGTGGCCAGGCTCGGCACGGCGACGGCGTCGACCCCGGCGCGCCGCAACGCCGCGGCGATCGTCTCGGCACGCTTGGCCAGCACGTCCGCGTCGGCGTGCAGGGCGGCCACGACCGGCGGCGCCGGATCGCGCAGGGTCGCCTCCAGCGCCGCGAGCGTCAGCTTGTCGACGCGCAGCGCCCGCGCGAGCGGGTGACGCCTGAGCCGTTCGACGAGGTCGCGCCGCCCGAGCAGCAGCCCGGCCTGCGGACCGCCGAGGAGCTTGTCGCCGCTGGCCGTGACGAGATCGGCCCCCGCGCGCAGGGCCTCGGCCGCGGACGGCTCCTCGGGGAGCAGGTGCTCGGGCTCCAGCAGCCCCGAGCCGATGTCGACGACGACCGGCACGCCGAGCGTCGCCAGCTCGCGCACCTCGACCGCGCCGGTGAAGCCCTCGACCCGGTAGTTCGACGGGTGCACCTTCAGCACGAAGCCGGTGCCGGGCCCGAGCGCGCCGGCGTAGTCGGCCAGATGGGTGCGGTTGGTGGTGCCGACCTCCCGCAGCCGGGCGCCGGTGGAGACGAGCAGGTCGGGGATGCGGAAGCCGTCGCCGATCTCGACCAGCTCGCCGCGGCTGACGACGATCTCGCGGCCCGCGGCCAGGACGGTGGCGGCCAGGACGAGCGCGGCGGCGTTGTTGTTGACGACGTGGACCGCCTCGGCCGCCGGCACGGCCGCGGCGAGGGCGGCGAGAGCGCCCCGGCCCCGCCGCCCGCGCGCGCCGGTCTCCAGGTCGAACTCGACGTCGGTGGCCCCGGCCGCGGTGGTGACGGCCCGCACGGCGGCGTCCGACAGCGGGGCCCGTCCGAGGTTGGTGTGCAGCAGCACGCCGGTGGCGTTGACGACCCGGCGCGGCGGCCCGAGCGCCCGCAGCGCGGCGAGCGCCGACTCGGCGACCCGTTCGGGAGCGATGGCCCCCGATCTGGCCCGCTGCTGGGCCTCGGTGACGGCGGCCTTCACCAGCGGCCTGCCGAGCAGCTCCGCGGCGGCGACGAGCCGGGGATCGGCCAGCAGGGCGTCGGTGCGCGGCACCCTCCGACGGAGATCGTCCACGCCGGTCGAGCTTAGTGGCGCGGGCGGGCGGGAATCCAACCCTCCAGGCCGGGTCCCCGATGTGTCACCGGTCCGCCCAGCTCGCGGTGTCGCCGTCCTCGATACGCGCGGCGATGTTGCGTTCATGCCGGGTTGGCGGAGGCGGACGGGAATCGAACCCGCCAGGCCGAGATCCTCGGCCTCGTCGGTTTTGAAGACCGCGGGGGCCACCAGGCGCCCAGACACCTCCGGTAGATCAAAATACACCTATGACAGTACGGCTGACGCAGTACGCGCACGGCGGCGGGTGCGCCTGCAAGATCCCGCCGGGAGAGCTGGAGTCCATCGTCGCGGGGCTGGTGAGGCCCGACGCCGACGGACTGCTGATCGGGCTGGACGACGGGGACGACGCCGCCGCCGTCCGGGTCGACGGCGACCGGGCGGTCGTCGCCACCGCCGACTTCTTCACCCCGGTCGTGGACGACGCCTACACCTGGGGCCGCATCGCGGCCACCAACGCCCTCTCGGACGTGTACGCGGTGGGCGGCGAGCCGCTGATCGCGGTCAACCTGCTCGGCTGGCCGCGCGACACGCTGCCCATGGAACTGGTCACCGAGGTGCTGCGCGGCGGCCTCGACGCCGCCGACGCCGCCGGCTGCCACGTGGCGGGCGGGCACAGCGTCGACGACCCCGAGCCGAAGTACGGCATGGCCGTCACCGGGCTCGCCCACCCCGACCGGCTGCTGCGCATCGGCGCGGGACGGCCGGGGCTGCCCCTCTCGCTGACCAAGCCGCTCGGGGTCGGGGTGCTCAACACCAGGCACAAGGCCACCGGCGAGGTGTTCGAGCAGGCCGTCGCCGTCATGACCACCCTGAACAGGGACGCCTCCCGTGCCGCCCTGGCGGCGGGGGCGACGTGCGCCACCGACGTCACGGGGTTCGGCCTGCTGGGGCACCTGTACAAGCTGGCCCGGGCGAGCGGTGTGACCGCGGTCGTCGACACCGCCGCGGTGCCGTTCGTCGAGGGCGCGCGCGAGGCGGCGCGCGACGGCTACGTCAGCGGGGGCACGCGCCGCAACCTGGCCTGGGTGGAGCCCCACCTCGACGCGGGCGGTCTCGACGAGGAGACGCTGCTGCTCCTCGCCGACGCCCAGACCTCGGGCGGCCTGCTGGTGGCGGGCGAGGTGCCCGGCGCGCCGGTCATCGGCGAGCTCGTCGCCTCCGACGGTCCCGCCCTGCTCCTGCGCTGACCGGCCGCCGGCCGGCGGGTTCCGCCGTCCCGTCCCGGTCGCGCCGGTTCGCCTCCGGGACGGGCCGCGGCACGTTCGCCGCGTGCCGCGCCCTACGATGCGCGCATGACGACGCACGGATTCACGCTCGCCGCCGAGGGGCCGTTCGACTTCGGTGCCTCGCTGCGCTTCCTGGAGGACTGGCCGGCGACCCGCGCGCTGCCGGGCGACGGGCGGGCGCTGCGGTTCGCCTACTGCGCCGAGACCGACTGGCTGCCGATCGGCGTGACCGTGACGGCCGCGCCGGGCGGGGTCGCAGTGGCCACGACCCGGGCGGCGGGTCCGGGGATCCGGGGCGAGGTGGCGCGCATCCTCTCGCTCGACGTGGACGGCACCGGTTTCGCCAAGCTCGGTGAGGCCGATCCGGTGCTCGCCGGGGTGCAGCGGCGCAGCCCGGGCCTGCGGCCGGTGTGCTTCTGGACTCCCTGGGAGGCGGCGTGCTGGGCGGTGATCGTGCAACGGTCGTCGATGCTGGTCGCCTCCAAGATCAAGCAGCGCATAGCCGAGCGGTACGGCGCGAAGGTCGCCGTGCACGGGCGGGCGTACGTCGCGTTCCCGCCGCCCGTGACGCTGCTGGAGGCAGGGGGCCTCGGCCTGCCGCCGCAGAAGGAGGAGTGGCTGCGGGGGCTGGCCCGAGCGGCGCTCGACGGCATGCTCACCACCGAGCACCTGCGCGCGCTGCCTCCGGAGGATGCGCTGGCCGAGCTGCGCGGGCTGCCCGGCGTGGGGCCGTTCTCCGCGGGGCTGATCCTGATCCGCGGCGCGGGCGCGCCGGACGCGTTCCCGGGCGACGAGCCGCGCCTGTTCGCGATCCTGCGGGAGGCGTACGGCCTGCCGGAGGACGCGCCGCCGTCGGCGTACCGGAGGCTGGCGGAGGCGTGGCGGCCCTACCGCTCGTGGGCGTCCTTCCTGTTCCGGGCCTCGACGTACGGCGTCGGGGACGATCGGGAGTGACCGGTTCGCGTCCTTTACAACGTAGATCCACACCCAGAGATTGACCGGCCTCACCAGGCAGGACGCCACGGAGATGGCCCGCCGGCTCATCGTCCCCTCCTCCCCCGACGACGACCGTCCCACCGTCACCAGCGTCGGCCACCGCTGACGGCGGCGTGGCCGGCCTCAGCGCAGGCCGGCCAGGCGTGAACGGGTGCGGGCCGGGGCCGTCGGGGGTAGCTCGGCGAGGATGTCGGCGAGCGAGACGCCGGCCAGGCTGCGCCGCCAGGCGTCGTGCGCGTCGCCCATCTTCTCGGCCAGGACGCACATACGTCGGCAGTCCTCGGGCCGCAGCGCCCCGCGTCCCTGCTGGCGGATCTCCCGGCACGTGTAGGGCGAGGACGCGCCGTCGACCGCCTCCACGATCTGGAGCAGGGTGATCTCGGCGGGCGGCACCGCCAGCCGGAACCCGCCGCGCGGACCGGTGGTCGCGGCGAGCACGCCGGCCCTGACCAGCGCCTGCAGCTGCTTGGCGAGGTAGGGCGCGGGGATGTCGTAGTACTCCGCGAGCTGGGCCGCCGACGCGGTCGCTCCCGGCTCCAGCTGCGCCAGCGTCGTGGCGCAGTGCAACACCCATTCGGTGCTCACAGGCAGCTTCATGCCTCCAGCATATTGCAGACATTGCGGATCTATTTAGTCCGAGATATGGTGATGGCGTCTGAGCGAGGAGAGATCATCATGCGTATCGCAGTAGCCGGCGCAACCGGGAACATCGGATCACTGACCGTCGCCGCCCTGGAGCGAGACGGGCACGAGGTCGTGCGCATCAGCCGTTCCCTGGGGGTGGACCTGCTGACCGGCGAGGGACTCGACCAGGCCCTCGCCGGCGTGGAGGCGGTGGTCGACGCCAGCAACGGGCCGGCCACCGACCGGGCGGAGACGGTGGCCTACTTCGGGACCACCACCCGCAACCTGCTCGCCGCCGAGGAGAAGGCGGGGGTCCGTCACCACGTGCTGCTGTCGATCGTGGGGATCGACCGGGTCGAGGGGAACGCGCACTACGCCGGCAAGCGGGAGCAGGAAGGCCTGGTCGCCGACGGCCCGGTGCCGTGGACGATCGTGCCTGCCACCCAGTTCCACGACTTCGCCGCGATGGTGGCGGGCTGGACCGAGCGGGACGGCGCCGCCAGGATCGCCCCGCTGCTGGTGCAGCCGATCGCCCCCGCGGACCTGGCCGAGGTCCTCGCCGAGGTCGCCACCGGCGAGCCGCAGGGGCGGTACGCCGACGTCGCCGGCCCCGAGCCGCAGGACCTGGTCGACATGGCCCGGCGCACCAACGAGGCGCGCGGCCACAAGGCGAAGCTCGTGCCGACGTGGTCGGGGCTGTTCGGCCCGGAGATGGCGGGCGACGTGCTGCTGCCCGGCGAGGGCGCCCGCATCACCCCTACCACCTTCGACGAGTGGCTGGCCGAGCAGGGCTAGACCCGATGCCGTGCAGTCAAGGTCAGGGCGGGGTCGTCAAGGCTCTGGGCTGGTGCGGATTTCGATGCTGATCGTGGCTTTGCAGCTGGAGCGGTCGACGGTGCCCGCTTGGGTGTTGAGTGAAGGGGAAGGGACGGACACCGGAGATCGCCCTTCTGGAGGATGTGACACATAACGAGGGGCAGGAGGCATCGGCCGGTGGGTCAGCCGAACAGTACGGTCACGTCCAAGCCACCCCCGGGGCGTGGGTGGGCTGTGAGCTGCGCGCCGTGTGCGTCGGCGACGGCCTGCACTATGACCAGGCCGAGTCCGTGACCTTCGGTGGTGTGGGTTCGTTGGATACCGAGTCGCTGGAATGGCTGGAAAAGCCGTCGTAGGTCCTGCGATCGGATGGTCGGGCCAGTGTTGGTGACCGATAGGCGGGCGCACCCGTTCGTGCGTTCGGTGGCAATGGTGACGTGTCCGCCGGGGACGTTGTGGCGGAGTGCGTTGTCGACCAGGTTGCCGATCATGCTGGTGATCAGGTAGGGGTCACCGCTGATCGGTGCCGGGTCCAGAGATGCCTGGACCGTGATGGTTCGCCGGGTGGCCTGCGCACGGCGCGACAGCATCACCGCCTTGGTGACATCAGCCAGGTCGACCACCTCCCGGTGCTCGAGGCCCTTCTGTCCTTCGGCCAGCGTGAGCAGGGCGTCGATCAGATGTTCCTGCCGTTCTCCGAGAACGAGTGCTTCCTCGCACGCGGCTCGAAGGCTGGCCTCGCTCGCATCAGGGTCGGCGAGGGCGACCTGGAGTACGGCGCGCAGACCGGCCAGCGGGGTGCGCAGCTCATGTGAGGCGTTGGCCACGAAGTGGCGCTGGGCCGCGAACGAGGAGTCCAGCCGCTCGAACAAGTCGTCGAGGGTGCGCCCCAGCCTGGTCAGCTCGTCGTCCGGGCCGCGCAGGCCGAGCCGCCGGTTGAGATTGGTGGCGGAGATCTCCTGGGCGGTCACGGTCATGGCGCGCAGCGGGCGCAGGAAGCGCCCCGCCAGCCACCACGCGGCCAGCACGGTGAGGACCACGACGATGATCCCGGTGATCGGGAGCACGGCATCGACCTGCTGGGCGGCCGTGTCGGGCGGAGGGGCGGCGTCCCCGGCCCGGAGGCGGATCCGGTCCCTGCCGAACAGGAAACCAGCGAACAGCAGCATCGGGACGACGACGGCCAGGACCAGGCCGGCGTACAGCGTCGTAAGCTGCGTGCGCAGGGACGGCCGGCGCAGGTGGTGCCGGGCACGGCCGGTCACCGTTGGGTCCAATGCGGGATTCACCGCGGGACTCCGATCCGGTAGCCGCCCTCACGAATGGTCTCGATCACCGGCGGTTCGCCGAGTTTGGCCCGCAACCGGCGCACGGTCGTCTTGACGGCCGTGGTGAACGGGTCAGCGGCCTCGTCCCAGACCCGTTCCAGCAACTCCTCCGCGGACATGACCCGGTCACCGGCAGCCAGCAGGCACTCCAGCAGGGCGAACTCCTTCGGGGTGAGCTCCAAGCGCCGTCCGCCACGAAAGGCCACCCGCCGGCTCGGGTCCAGGGTCAGATCTTCCGCCCGGAGGATCGGAGGCACGGCGGGCGCCGAGCGGCGCCCCAGGGCGCGCACACGGGCCACGAGTTCGATGAAGTCGAACGGTTTGGGCAGGTAGTCGTCGGCGCCCAGACCCAGGCCCTCGACTCTGTCTCGCACGGTGCCCGCGGCGGTGAGCATCAGCACTCGCGACCCGGTGCCACCGGCGGCGATGTGTCGGCACACGTCGTCGCCGGGGATGCCGGGCAGGTCGCGGTCCAGCACCACCACGTCGTATCGGGTGTCGGCAAGGTGGGCCAGAGCGTCGTCGCCATCGAGAACGACGTCCACCGCCATGCCCTCGCGGCGCAACCCGGTCCCGATCGTCCTGGCCAGAACCTCGAAGTCTTCAACGACCAGAACTCGCACGATCGGCCTCCTTCTCGTTCGTGGTGCCGCGATCGGCAGGCGCGACCGCACCGCTCACGATGCCAGGGATCCGGTGTCGGCCGAGTGTCAGCCGCTGACACCCTGCCGACACCGGCCGCGCCGTATAACCATCCCGGAAAGGTGTCCACGAGAGGCACGACCCGTGAGCACGGTGTCCGTCACACCAGCGAAATCTCCTCCAGATAGGACCAGACGTGAAAGATCCACGGTTGACGCGGCGTAGGTTCCTCGCCATCACCGGTGCCAGTACGGCAGCCGGCGGACTGCTGACGACCAGCTCGGTGATCAGCGGCGGCGGGCAGCCGACGACCGGCTCGACGGGCAGGGCCGACGCGGCCGCACAGGACCTCATCCCGGCGGTGCTCGCGGCCTTCGAGCGCCACCGGCTCGTTGCGATCGGTGAGTCACACGGCCAGCAGGAACACGGTGACGCGCAGCAGATGCTGCTTGCAGATCCGCGGTTGCCGCAGGTGGTCGACGACATCGTCGTTGAGTTCGGCAACGCGCTGTACCAGCCGATCGTCGACCGGTTCGTCGCCGGCGCGGCCGTCGACGACCACGTGTTGCGGCAGGTCTGGCGGAACACCACGCAGTCGCCCGGGGCCACCGGCGACCAGCCGATCCGCGAACAGTTCTTCCGGACGGTCCGCGCCGTCAACTGGACGCTGCCCGCGGAGCGCAGGATCCGGGTGCTGCTCGGTGATCCGTCGATCGACTGGTCCCACATCACCACCCAGGATCAAGTGGATGTCTTTCTGGCCCAACGTGACGCCCACATGGCGTCAGTGGTGAAACGGGAAGTGCTCGCCAGGAAACGCCGGGCACTGATCTGCTACGGCAGCGGGCACGTGATGCACTCGCCGGCCCCAGGACAGAACGCCGACCACGGAGTCCCGCTGATCGAGGAACAGACCGGCCAGCACGTCTACGTGATCGTGGCCGGCAGCCATCCCCGCCTGGCGACCTGTGCACGGCGCACCGTGATCCCGTGCTCGGGCAGCTGGCTGGAATCCACCGACGCGGGACAGTTCATGGACGCGCCGCGGCTGTGCGGCGTCCCCTTGGGAAAGCTGGCCGACGCCGTGCTGTACCTGGGGCAACTGACGGACCTGACACAGTCGCAGTGGAACCCCGCGATCTTCCTCGACCCGGTGTACTGGGCGGAACTTCAGAGGCGCAACGCGATCAACGGGAACCTCGTCGACCTGGAACAGTACCGGCGGCAGCAGCCGATCGCTTTGCCCGCGCCACCTCCCGTGAGCTGCGCCGCCGGCCGCGGTGACTGACAGCGAAAGCACCGATTCACCCCAGGGTGTTCGCCCGGAAGACCCTTGAGCGGAAGACGACAAGCGTTACAGGTCCGCGCGGGCCTGTTCCACCTGGCGGGCGATGCCGTGGGCGCCGGTCGCGCGGGCGATCTCGGCCGCCTCGTCGAGGAGCGCCGGCGCGTCGTCGTGGCGGCCCTGCCCGGCGGCGAGATAGGCCAGCCCGACCAGGTTCGCGGCCACGCCGGGCAGGAAACCGATCTCGCGGCGCAGGCGCGTCGACTCCTCCAGCCTCTCGCGTGCCGCCTCCAGCCGGCCCGCCATGTGCTCGGCGATCCCGAGGTGCCTGAGGGCGTACGACATGGTCAGCTCGTCACCTGCCCGCGCGGCCAGTTCCCGGGACCGTTCGAGGACGGGCACGGCGGAGTCGTCCCCGCGGACGACCTGGTGGCAGACGCCGACCCAGAACAGCGCCTCGGCCTGACCGCGCACGTCGCCGAGCTTCTCGTAGAGCTCGGCGGCCCGCTCGAACAGGGACAGCTCGGCGGGGTCCTCCTCGCGCCGCTCGAGGAACCGCGCGTGGAGGATCCGGCCCCGGGCCAGCGCCAGGTCGGCCTCCACACCGTCGAGGTCCCGC
Source organism: Sphaerisporangium fuscum (assembly GCF_018531465.1). Classification (GTDB taxonomy): domain Bacteria; phylum Actinomycetota; class Actinomycetes; order Streptosporangiales; family Streptosporangiaceae; genus Sphaerisporangium; species Sphaerisporangium fuscum. The sequence continues at coordinate 31,161 of NZ_JAHDTF010000026.1, read as the reverse complement.
TCGGCGGGCTCCAGCCCGGAGGGGTCGCCCCCGAAGACGGCGCGTTCGTACAGCTCCCTGGCCCGTTCGATGCGCTCTTCCACGCTCTGTGCCGCCTCGCCCATCGGCCCCGTATCCGGGCGTCGCGCGTCCGTTCAGGGGTGTCTCACCGGAATGCGAGCCGTGAGTCTAGTGCCCGGGCGGGGTCTCCACCTCTTCGGTGCGCCGCCCTCGGGCGTTCACCCGTTCACGCTGCGAGACGATCGTGTACGACGGGTCCTCGGCGGAGGCCCGCCCGGCGCGGAGCACACCGAAGCGGGTGCACACGGAGCCGGCCGTGAGGGCGGCGACCGCCGCGGTGGTGAGGACGGCGGCCGGCACCCGGGCGCGGCGGCCCACCTTCGTCGAGGCCACGGCGGCGAGGACGGTGAGGGCCCCGCCGGAGGCGATCAGCAGACGGGCGGCGCGCGACATGGCGTCCTGCCGGTAGGGGTCGGCGAGGCGGCCGAGACGGTGTTCCATCACCGTGCCCGCCACCGTCTCCATCGCCGCGCCCACCACGGCCATGCGCCTGGCCGGCCCCGCCTTGGCAGGGTCGGCGAGCGAGGCGAGCATGCCGAGCGCGCCCGCCCCGGCCAGCGCGCTGCCGGCGAACATGAAGGGCAACTCACGGCGGGCCTCGTGCCAGGCGGGTACGGCGGTGTCGGAGACCAGGACGGCCGTGTAGGTCGCCATCATCGGCCCGGTGACGCCGGAGGCGATCGCGGCGGCCCGGCCGGCGCCGGGGAACAGGCCGGTGACGGCCGACCCGGCCGCGAGCGAGGTGAGCCCGCCGTGGGTGGCGAGGATCCACGAGCCCATGCTCATCGGGGAGGTCGTCTTGAACACGCGCAGCATGTTCAGGAAGCGCTCGGGGCGGCCCAGCTCCGCGATCAGGAACCCCGATCCCGCCACCAGGGCGCCCAGCGCCCCCACCCGCGTGAACACCCCCGGCTCCCCCAGCACCCGCAACCGACCCCGGACACCGGAACCACGCCGACCGCGGTACGACGGCGCCGGCATCGCCGTACCTGTCCTCGCCGACGCGGCGCCGGACAAAAGACGCATCCCCCAAGGCGAGGAAGAAAACCACCCGCCGACCCCACCTCCACCGAAACCACGCCGACCGCCGTACGACCGCGCCGGCATCGCCGTACCTCTCCTCGCCGACGCGGCGCCGGACAAAAGACGCAACCCCCAAGGCGAGGGAGAAAGCCGGCCGGCGGACCTCCCGCGGACCCCGCTCCGCCGAGCGCCGAGGCGGGGAGTGAGATTGCGGAGTTCCTCCATGGCGGCGGAGAGGGCCAGGGCGCCGGAGACGCCGCCGAGATAGAGGTAGAGAGGCATGTGGGGCTCGTGCCAGATCGGGGGTTTGAGCACCGGCTGGCCGTAGTACGAGGTGAACTCGGCCCGGGGCACCATCGTCGTCTCACGAGCCATCATCGCCGCCTTCCACCGGGGTGTCCGTGCCGGAGTGGCCCGTCGGGGAGTGCACGAGCGTCATCGTGGTCATCGCCGCCCTCCATCGGCGCCGGAGCCGGCGCGGAGTCACGCGCGTCATCATGGTCATTCGCCGCCCTCCGTCGGCGCCGGGGACGGGGCGACCCGGCGGGGAGGCCATGAGGGGCATCGTGGTCATCGGCGCCTTACGAGGGTCGAGGCCGCGGCGGCGGCCGTCATGGTCAGGGCCGCGGCGGCGGCCCAGCGCCACATCGACGGCAGGTCGCGCGTGGTGACGACGGGGTCGGGGGGCAGGCCGTACGTCTCGGGCGGGGCCATCAGCAGGAAGAACGCGCCGTCGCCGCCCACGCCGTCGTGCGGGTCCTCGCCGTACAGGCGGGCCTCCTCCTTGCCCTGGGCGTGCAGGTCGGCCAGGCGGGCCTCGGCGCGTTCGCGCAGCTCGTCCAGCGCGCCGAACTGGATGGAGTCGGTCGGGCAGGCCTTGGCGCAGGCCGGTTCGAGGCCCCCGCGCAGGCGGTCGTAGCACATGGTGCACTTCCAGGCGCGGCCGTCGTCCTCCCTGCGGTCGATCACCCCGTAGGGGCAGGCGGGGACGCAGTAGCCGCAGCCGTTGCAGACGTCGGACTGGACGACGACGGTGTCGAACTCGGTGCGGAACAGCGCGCCGGTGGGGCAGACGTCCAGGCAGGCGGCGTGCGTGCAGTGCTTGCAGACGTCGGAGGCCATGAGCCAGCTGTCGGCGGTCTCGACGAAGGCGACGTGCCGCCAGGTGGAGGCGCCCAGCATGCCGGTGTTGTCGTAGGAGGTCGCCCGGAACAGGAACCCGTCGTCGGGCACGTTGTTCCATTCCTTGCAGGCGACCTCGCAGGCCTTGCACCCGATGCAGATGCTCGTGTCGGTGAAGAACCCCATGCGCTCACTCACGGCGGTACTCCTCGATGAGCCGGCGCAGCGCCTCGCCCTTCGGGCGCCGCCCGGAGCGGATGTCGCAGGTGGAGGCCTTGCTCTCCTGGATGAGTACGTTGGGGTCGAGCACGATGGGCATCAGGTCGTTGGCCGAGTCGCCGGTGACCGCGGCGTCGCCGCCCCGGCCCCAGTGGTACGGCGCGCCGACCTGGTGCACGGTGCGGCCCTGCAGGCGCAGCGGCCGCATGCGCTCGGTCACCAGCACCCGCGCCTCGATGACGGACCGGGTGGTGATGATCGTGGCCCACCCGCCGTTCTCGAGGCCGCGTTCGGCGGCCAGTTCGGGCGAGACCTCGCAGAACATCTCCGGCTGCAGCTCGGCCAGGTAGGGCAGCGTGCGGCTCATGCCGCCGGCGGTGTGGTGCTCGGTGAGGCGGTAGGTGGTGATCACGTACGGGAAGCGCGGCGAGCACGGCGGGTTGTACGGCGTCTCGGGCTTGTCGTACGTCCTGCGCCCGGGGTTGGCCCGCCGCCGCTCGTACAGCACGTTGGGCACCGGCGACTCGTGCGGCTCGTAGTGGGTGGGCAGCGGGCCGTCGGCGAGCCCGGCGGGAGCGAACAGCCACCCCCTGCCGTCGCTCTGCATGATGAACGGATCGGTGCCCGAGATGGCGGCCTCCGCCGTGGCGTCCGGCGGGGGCCGGTAGTCCGGCGGCTTGTCCTTCTCGAAGTCGGGCACGTCCTTCCCGGTCCACTCGCCCGTGCCGGGGTCCCACCAGATGTAGGCCTTGCGCTCGCTCCACGGCCTGCCCTCGGGGTCGGCGGAGGCGCGGTTGTAGAGGATGCGCCGGTTGAGCGGCCACGCCCACCCCCATTCGAGGGCGACGTCGGACTGCTCGCCGCGCGGCCGGCGGCGGGCGGCCTGGTTGACGTCGTCGGCGTAGACGCCGCAGTAGATCCAGCAGCCGCAGCTCGTGGAGCCGTCCGGTTTGAGTTCCATGTACGCCGACAGCGCGCGGCCGCCGGGACCGGTGCCGTTGATCTCCCGCAGTACCGCCTCGGCGGACGGGTCGCGGTGCGGCCCCTCTTCGGGGTAGTCCCAGGTGAGGTCGCGCAGCGGCCGGTCCATCTCATCGTCGGTGAGGCGCCGCCGGACGCGCTTGCCGAGGTGGTAGTAGAACCACAGGTCGCTGCGGCAGTCGCCGGGCGGCTCGACGGCCTTCTCCCGCCATTGGAGCAGCCGCTGGGTGTTGGTGAAGGAGCCCTCCTTCTCCACGTGGCTCGCGGCGGGCAGGAAGAACACCTCGGTGGCGATGTCCCCGGTGCGCATCTCGCCCGTCTCGATCTCCGGGCCGTCCTTCCAGAACGTGGCCGTCTCGATCATCGCCATGTCGCGGACGACGAGCCATTCGAGGTTGGCGAGGCCGAACCGCTGCGCCCGGCCGCCGGAGGAGCCGACCGCGGGGTTCTCGCCCATGACGAAGTAGCCCTTGACCCTGCCCTCGATCTGCCCCATCACGGTCGCGTAGGTGCCGTGGTCGCCGGTGAGGCGGGGCAGGTAGCCGAAGCAGTAGTCGTTCTCCTCGATGGCCGCATCGCCCCACCAGGACTTCAGCAGGCTCACCATGTACGACCGCTTGTTGCCCCAGAAGCCGGTTTCGCCCGCCGCGACGCCGAGGTATTCGTCCAGGCCGCCGTGCATGCGGGCGTGCGGCATCGGCAGGTAGCCCGGCAGGATGTTGAACAGGGTCGGGATGTCGGTGGACCCCTGGATGGAGGCGTGGCCGCGCAGGGCGAGGATGCCGCCGCCGGGCCGCCCGATGTTGCCCAGCAGCAACTGCAGGATCGAGGCGGTGCGGATGTACTGCACGCCGACGGTGTGCTGGGTCCAGCCGACCGAGTACACCCAGGCGGTGGTGCGCTCCCTGCCGCTGTTGGCGACGACGGCCTCGGCCAGCCGGTGGAAGTCCTCCGGCGCGATGCCGCACACCTGTTCCACCATCTCGGGGGTGTAGCGGGCGAAGTGCCGTTTGAGGATCTGGTACACGCAGCGCGGGTGGCCGAGCGTGCGGTCGCTGTCGGGGCGCGGGTGGGCGGCGGCGCCGCCGGAGCCGTACTGGTCGGGCCGGGCCGCCTCGGCGTGGTGGCGGCCGGCCGCCGCGTGCTCGCCGCTCTGCCCGGCGGCCGCCTGTTCCTCCGCGCCCTCGTAGGCCCAGCTGGAGGGGTCGTAGATGCGCGACTCCTCGTCCCAGCCGGAGAACACGCCGTCCAGGTCCTCGGTGTCGCGGTAGTCCTCCGAGACGATGAACGAGGCGTTGGTGTACTCCAGCACGTACTCCCTGAAGTCGTGCTCACCGTCCAGGACGTACTTGATCAGCGCGCCGAGCAGCACGATGTCGGTTCCCGCCCGGATCGGGAGGAAGTGGTCCGCCATCGCGCTCGTGCGGGTGAAGCGGGGGTCGATGTGGAACACCTTCGCCCCGCGAGCCTTGGCCTCCATCACCCACTGGAACCCCACCGGATGGCATTCGGCCATGTTGGAGCCCTGGATGACGATGCAGTCACTGCCCGCCAGGTCCTGCTGGAAGGTGGTCGCGCCGCCGCGCCCGAAGCTGGTCCCCAGACCGGGGACGGTGGAGGAGTGTCAAATACGGGCCTGGTTCTCCACCTGAATGGCTCCCATGGCGGTGTAGAGCTTCTTCATCAGGTAGTTCTCTTCGTTGTCGAGCGTCGCCCCGCCCAGGCCGGCGATGCCGAGGGTGCGTCGTACGACGTCGCCCTCGTGGGTCTCCTCCCAGGTGCGGCGCCGGGTCTCCACGACCCGGTCGGCGATCATGTCCATGGCGCGCTCGAGGTCGAGGCGTTCCCACTCGGTGCCGTACGGCCGGCGGTAGAGCACCTCGGTGGGCCGTCCCGGCCGGGTGACCAGCTGCTTGCTGGCCGATCCCTTGGGGCACAGGCGGCCGCGGGAGACGGGCGAGTCGGGGTCGCCCTCGATCTGGCTGACGCGCCCGTCCTTGACGTACACCAGCTGGGCGCAGCCGACGGCGCAGTACGGGCAGACGGACCTGGCGACCTTCTCGGCCTGCTCGGTCCGGGGCGCCAGGGCGTCGGTGTGGGGGGACCTGGCGGCGTCGCGCCTGGCGTCCTCGCCCCTCAGCTGCCGGATCACCGGCCAGCGCGAGATCCAACCCCTACGTTGCATAAGTCCCCTTTGCCCGCCTTTTAAATCTCTACCCGATTTCACCCCGCGGGCTTCTCCCCTCCCTAGCTACCCACGACCCCGGACCGCGCCACCCCGCCGGGCCTTAAGCTTTCGCCATGAGCTTCGACCTGCACGGGCGTACGCGGCGGCTGGAACTCTCCGACCAGGAGCTGCGCTCCTTCGAGGCCGTCGTGCTGGAGTCGGGCCCCGAGGGCATCGTCGTCGACCGGTCCGCCTTCTACCCGGGCGGCGGCGGCCAGCCGGCCGATCACGGCGTCCTGCTGTGGCAGGGGGTGGAGACGCGCATCGAGGGCGTCCGCAAGGGCGACGACCTCCAGCTGATCCCGCGCGAGGGCGACCCCGTCCCGCCGCCGGGCACGGTCGTGCGCGGGGCGGTCGCCGACGAGCGGCGCTCGGCGCTGATGCGCACCCACTCCGGCCTGCACGTGCTGTGCGGGGTGGTGTTCCGCGACTACGGCGCGCTGGTGACCGGCGGGAACATGGAGCCGCTCACCGCCCGCATGGACTTCAACCTGCCCGAGGTGCCGCCGGGGTTCAAGGAGGCCGTCGAGGAGGCCTGCAACGCCGAGATAGCCGCCGACCGGCGCATCGACGTGCGGGTGCTGCCGCGCGAGGAGGCGTTCGCGATCCCCGACATCATCCGCACCGCGACCAACCTCGTGCCCGAGGGGGTCGAGCAGGTGCGTCTCATCGACATCGTGGGCCTCGACACGCAGGCCGACGGCGGCACCCACGTCGCCTCCACCAAGCAGATCGGCCGCATCAGGGTCGCCAAGATCGAGAGCAAGGGCCGCGGCTTCCGCCGCCTCCGCATCGCGATCTCCGGCTAGCGCCCCGGGCGCCGGCCGCGCGGGCACGGCCGTCCTGTCCGGCCTGTACGCGCGGCGGCCGGTCACCTGGAGGGGGCCGGGGTCACGGGTTCAGCAGGATCTTGATCGCGCCGTCCTGCTTCTTCTGGAAGATCTCGTAGGCGTGCGGCGCCTGTTCCAGCGGGAGGCGGTGCGTGGCCAGGTCCATCACGCCGAGCGGGTCGGCGTCGTCGCCCACCAGCGGGAGCAGGTCGTCGATCCACCGCTTGACGTGGGCCTGCCCCATCCGCAGCGTGACGCCCTTGTCGAACATGCGCATCATCGGCATCGGGTCGGCCATGCCGCCGTAGACGCCGACGACCGAGATGGTGCCCGACCTGCGCACGATGTCGATGGCCTGGTTGAGCGCGGCGAGCCGGTCGACGCCCGCCGTCCGCATCAGGGGGGCGGCCATCGCGGCGGGCAGCAGCCCCGTGGCGGCGTGGGCCAGCTTGGCGACCGGCGAGCCGTGGGCCTCCATGCCGACGGCGTCGATGACCGAGTCGGTGCCGCGCCCGGCGGTGAGCGTGCGGACCGCCTCGGGCACGTCGCCGGCCTCCCGGGCGTCGATCACCTCGATGCCGTGCCGGCGGGCCATCTGCAGGCGCGCGGCGACGCCGTCCACCGCGATCACCCGGTGGCCGAGGTACCTCGCCACGCGGGCCGCCATCTGCCCGATCGGGCCGAGGCCGAGGACGGTGACGCTGCCGCCCGGCGGGACGTCGGCGAAGGCGACGGCCTGCCAGGCGGTCGGCAGCACGTCGGACAGGTACACGAACCGCTCGTCCGGCGGCCCCTCGGGCACCTTGATCGGCCCGAAGTGCGCCTGCGGCACGCGGAGGTACTCCGCCTGGGCGCCCGGCACCTCGCCGTACAGCTTCGTGTAGCCGAACAGCGCGGCGCCGGTGCCGTGCTCGCGGACCTGGGTCGTCTCGCACTGCGCGTACAGCTTCAGCGCGCACATGTGACAGCCGCCGCAGCTGATGTTGAACGGGACGACCACGCGGTCGCCGGGCGCGATGCCCTTCACCTCGGCGCCGACCTCCTGGACGACGCCCATCGGCTCGTGGCCGAGGATGTCGCCCTCGCCCATGAAGGGGCCCATGACCTCGTAGAGATGCAGGTCGGAGCCGCAGACGCCGGTCGAGGTGATCTTGATGATCGCGTCGGTCGGTTCCTTGATCACCGGGTCGGGGACCTCCTCGACCCGAACGTCGCGCTTGCCGTGCCAGGTGACGGCCTTCATCGGTTACCTCCCTCGAATTCCTCGACCGCTACCCCCGCCGGCCCGGCATATACGGTCAGCCCGAGGTCGGCTTCTCGTATCCCTCGTCCTCCCCGTGCACCCGCCTGTCGTCGGGGTCCAGCTCAGGCTGGTTCGCCGGGTCGGTCGGTGACGGGGTGAACTCGCCGGCGAAGTCGGCGTCGTCGAAGAGGTCCTCCTGGCCCGCCCTGCGGTCGGCGAGCGGGACGTTCTCGTCGTCCGGACGGGACTCCCGATGCGACATGATGACCTCCAGCGGATGCGTGGTGATGTTCCGGCAGCCCTCTGACCTGCGCGGACAGCGGGCCCGATGCGGCTGGGGTACCCCCGGGCCGCCGGCTCAACCTCGGGAGCCGCCGGCGTCCGCCTCCGCCCGCCCGCCCCGCAGTTCGGCGGTGAACCACTCGATCGTTCGCCGCAGGCCGGTGATCGGGTCCACCCGGGGGTGCCAGCCGAGCCGCTCGGCGGCGAGCGAGGTGTCGGGACGGCGCACGGCCGGGTCGTCGGCGGGCCGGTCGACGAAGCGGATGGGTGAGGAGGATCCGGTCAGGTCCCGGATCGTCTCGGCGAGCTCCAGCATCGACATCTCGGAGGGGTTGCCGATGTTCACCGGGCCCTCGAAGTCGCTCCCGGCCAGCGCCAGCACGCCTTCCACGGTGTCGTCGACGTAGCAGATGGACCGCGTCTGCCGCCCGTCGCCGGCCACGGTCAGGGGCTCGCCGGTGAGGGCCTGGCGGATGAAGGTCGGGATCGCCCGGCCGTCGTGCGGGCGCATGCGGGGACCGTAGGTGTTGAAGATCCGCACGATGCCGGTGTCGGTGCCGTTGGAGTTGCGGTACGCCGTCGTGAGGGACTCGGCGAACCGCTTGGCCTCGTCGTACACGCTGCGCGGCCCGACGGGGTTGACGTTCCCCCAGTAGCTCTCGCGCTGCGGGTGTTCGAGCGGGTCGCCGTACACCTCGCTGGTCGAGGCGAGGACGAACCGGGCGCCCTTCTCCTTCGCCAGCCCGAGGGCGTGCAACGTGCCGAGACTGCCCACCTTCAGGGTCTCGATGGGGTGCCTCAGATAGTCGATCGGGGAGGCGGCCGAGGCGAAGTGCAGCACGAGATCGACCTCCCCCGGCACGTGGACGAACCCCGTGACGTCGCACTCGATCACGTGGAAGCCGGGGTTCCCCATCAGGTGCTCGACGTTGCGGGGCGAGCCGGTGAGGAAGTCGTCCATGCACGTCACGTCGGCGCCCCGCGCCAGGAGCCGCTCGCAGAGATGGGAGCCGAGGAAACCCGCTCCCCCGGTGACGACGATCCTCATCGGTCTGTTCCTTTCGGTGGTTCGGATGGCTGCGGGACGGCCGGGCGCGGTCACCTCACGGGCGTGGGCGCCCGGCGGGCGGGGGCCAGGAGCCGGGCGGCGGCGTCCAGCACCTCGGGGACGCCGATCTCCAGCAGGCCGGGGTCGGGCGTGCCGCCGTGCGGGTCGCCGGAGCGGCCCGCCCACAGGGCGACGTGGCGTTCGAGGGGAGGCGGACCCCACAGGGCGGGCGAGATCGGGCCGAAGAGCACGACCGAGGGCGTGGCGAACCCGGTCGCCAGATGGGCCACACCCGTGTCGCCGCAGATCACCAGCCGGGCCGCCGCCACGAGGGCGGCCAGGCCCGCGACGTCGGTCCGGCCCGCGAGCACCTGCTCCTCGGGCAGGCCGGCCAGGGCCGCCACCTCCAGCGCCAGATCACGCTCAGCGGCCCCGCCCGTGACCAGCACCCGGTGGCCCGCGGCGCGCAGCTCGGCCGCCACCTCGGCGAACCGCCGCGGCGGCCAGCGCCGCGCCGGGTAGGCCGCCCCGGGGTGGACGATCACGTGCCCCCGGCTCCCGGCAAGGGTGGAGGGCGGGAGAAGGAGGATGTCGGAGGGGTCGGCCGGCACGCCGTACCACTCGAGCATGGCGCACCACCGGGTCACCTCGTGCACGCCGGCCGGCCAGGGCGGGCCGGTGACCTGCGGGAACGCCGGGTGAGCGTGGGTGAGGAGCCGTGCGGGGCGGGTACGCAGGAGCGCCTCGACGCTCTGCGGGCCGCTGCCGTGCAGGTTGACCGCGATGCCGGGTTCCTCGTACGGCACGGGTCCGGTGCCGCGCACGTCGAGCAGCTCGTCGACCGCCCCGATGAGCGGCAGCAGGCCGGCGAGCGAGGCGGGGGTCGCCAGGACGATCCGGTGCCCGGGATGGGCCCGGCGCAGCCCGCGCAGCGCCGGCACCCCGGCGAGCAGGTCCCCCAGGCCCAGCCCCCGCAGGACGAGCATCGTGGGGACGCGCACGTCGTTCACGGCCATGAGGTCTCGGTGGAGTGGGCGACCAGGAGCTCGCGTATCTCGCATCCCTTGGGCCGGCCGAGGGCGAAGACCACGGTCGCGGCCACGTCCTCGGGCTGGTTGAGCCGCGCGTCGGGGCCCGGCTTGTACTTCTCGTCCCGGTCGTCGAAGAAGTGGGTGTCCATGCCGCCGGGCACCAGCAGCGTCACCCCGACACGCCCGGCGAGTTCGGCGGCGAGCGCCCGGGTGAACCCGACGACGCCGAACTTCGAGGCGCAGTACGCGGTCGCGTCGCCGACCGCCCGGAGCCCGAGGGTGGACGCGCAGGTCACCACCCTGCCGCCGGAGCGTTCGAGGTACGGCAGCGCGGCGCGCACGACGGAGGCCGTGCCGAGCAGGTTGACCTGGACGACCCGTTCCCAGCGGTCGGCGGGGACGTCCGACAGCGGTCCGCAGGCGTCGATGCCCGCGGCCGTCACCACCCCGTCGAGGCCGCCCGCGCGTTCGGCCAGTTCCCGTACGGCCGCCTCCGCCCGCGCCCGGTCGGCCAGGTCGGCCGTGACGTGGTCGAATCCGTCCTCGGGGGGTGCGAGGTCGATCACGAGGGGCCGTCCGCCCGCCTTGGCGACGGCGGCGGCGACGGCGCGTCCGAGCCCGGACGCCCCTCCGGTGATCAGGATGTTTCCCAGCATGGGGTCCTTCCTCCTGGAACTTGTCGTGAGCGGGGGCGGTGGTCAGGAGGCCGCCTGGGCGGCGGCGATGAGGCCGGTGGTGGAACGGCCGGGGACGCTGGAGAGGATCACGACCTCTCCCCCGGCCCGCCGTACGGCCGCGGCCTCCGGCATCTCGCGGCCGGTGTAGTCGCCGCCCTTCACCCACACGTGCGGGCGAAGGCGGTCGATCAGCGCCGACGGGGTGTCCTCGTCGAACACCGCCACCGCGTCCACGCACTCCAGGGCCCGCAGCACCTCGACGCGGTCGGCTCCGGCGACCACCGGGCGTCCGGGGCCCTTGAGGCGCCGCACCGAGTCGTCGGAGTTGAGGCACACGATGAGCACGTCGCCGAGGGCCCGCGCGCGGCGCAGCAGGCTGACGTGGCCGGCGTGGAGCAGGTCGAAGCACCCTCCGGTGGTGATCACCCTGCCCCCGGTGGCGCGCACGGCCGCGGCCAGCGCCTCCGCCTCCCGGCTCCCCTCCCCGCCCGGTGTCCCGATGGACCGGACGGGCCGCGCGGTCCCGCTCCGCGCCGGACCGGGCGGCCGGACCGCCGCCGCGCCGCCCTGCCGGACGAACCCGGTGGCCCGGCCGACGGCCGTGGCGACCGCGTCCTCCACCGAGGCGCCTTCGGCCAGCGCAAGCGTCGCCGCGGCGGCGAACCTGTCGCCGGCCCCGCAGGAGTCGCGGCCGGTCACCGGCGCGGGCGGCGCGATCCGCACCACCCGGCCCTCCTCCTCCGGCGGTGATCCGGGGCCGTCGGCGTCGCCGCGCGTCGCGTGCTCCGGCCCGCCTTCCAGCAGGACGGCGCCCCGCTCGGCGAGCGTGACCGCCACCGCCTTCGCGCCGGACCGGTGCAGCATGAGGCGGCCCGCCCGGTGCGGGGCCGCGTCCGGCTCGCCGCACAGCAGCCGCGCCTCGGCCTCGCTGGGGGTGAGGAGGGAACAGCCGGGCACGGGGGACGCCCCGCGCGGGTGCGGGTCCCAGACCACCGGCGCGGTGAGCCCGCCCAGCAGTCCCCCGTGCAGCGCGGCGACGCCCCGCCCGTAGTCGGAGACCAGGACGGCGGCGGCCTTGCGCAGCACGGCGGCGACGCGCTCGTCCGCGAACTCCCGGACGACGCGCTCGCGCGCCGGCCGGCGCCGGCCGTCCCCGTCGTGCGCGGCGGTGTCCGGGGGGCCGGCGCGGCCGTCGCCGCTGTCGATGCGGATCATCGTCTGTCCCCGGGCGCGTACCCGGGTCTTGCGCACCGTGGCGCCGCGCAGCGGCAGGCGCACGAGGTCCACGTGGTCCGCCAGCAGCTCTTCCAGGCGGTGGCCCGCCGGGTCGTCCCCGACGGCGGTGACCAGGACGACCTCGGCGCCGTCGCGCGCGGCCAGGAGCGCCGCCAGCCCCGCGCCGCCGGGACGGCTGTGCCGGGCGGAGACGTCCACCACAGGAGCCGGGGCGTCGGGGCAGAACCGCTCCACCTCGCCCTCGATGTCGACGTCGAGCAACGAGTCGCCCAGGACCACGATCGGCCCGGCGGTCATGCGCACGCCTCCTCGATCATGTCGCACAGCATGTGGATCACGGCGAGGTGGACCTCCTGGACGGTGGCGGTGTCCTCGATGGGCACCGCCAGGGCCTCGTCGCACGCCTCGGTCAGCGGGTTCGGCGCCGGCCCGGTGAGCGCCCAGGTCGTCAGGCCGCTCTCGCGCGCCGCCTCCGCGGCGGCCAGCACGTTGCGGCTGGTGCCGCTTGTCGACAGGCACATCAGGACGTCGCCCGGCCGTCCGTGCGCCCGCACCTGGCGGGCGTACAGCTCCCCGGGGCCGAAGTCGTTCACGATGGCCGTCAGGGTGGAGGTGTCGGCGTGGAGCGGGATCGCCGCGTACGGGCGGCGGTCGGTCTTGTACCGCCCGACCAGCTCGGCGGTCAGGTGCTGGGCCTCGGCCGCGGACCCGCCGTTGCCGCAGGCGAGCAGCCGGCCGCCTTCGGCCAGAACGGCGGCGAGCTTGCCGCTCCAGGCGTAGATCTTGGCGGTCTCCTGGTCCACGGCCGACAGGGCCGTGCTGAGGCGACGGAGATGGGGATGCATGCTCAACCTTCCGCGACGGCGAGCCGGCCCGGCCGGCCGCAGACCAGGGATTCGTACACCGATTCGGTCCGGGCGGCGACGCGAGGCCAGCTGTAGCGCGTCCGGGCGCGGCGGGCGCCCGCACCGCGGAGGCTTTCGCGCAGGCCGGGACGGGCCAGCAGGTCCTTCAGGGCGCGGGCGAGGGCCCGGGGCCGGCGCGGGGGCACGAGGAGACCGCAGCCCGCGACCGTGTCGAGGTGCCCGCCGACGGCGGAGGCGACGACGGGGACGCCGCAGGCCATCGCCTCCAGCGGCACGATGCCGAACGGCTCGTACCAGGGGACGGTCACCAGCACGTCGGCGGACCGCATGAGCTGGGGCACCTCGGTGCGGCCGACGCTGCCGGTGAACGTGACCCGGCCGGTGAGGCCGTAGACGGACACCAGCTCGCACAGCCGCAGGACCTCCGCGTCGTCGGGCCCGCCACCGGCGATCACCAGTTCCGCCTCGGGGACGTGCCGGATCGCCTGGACGACCGTGTCCAGGCCCTTGCGCGCCACCATGCGGCCGATCGCCAGGACGCGCGCCCGCGGCCCGCGGGGCGCCGAGGGGCCGTCCGGGCGGAACAGGTCCAGGTCGACGCCGCACGGCACGACGAAGATGTGGTCGCCGGGCACGCCCATCGCCCGTAGCTCGGCGACCTCGTCGCTGCAGGTGGCGATGACGGCGTCGGCCTGCCGTCCGACGCGCCGCTCGACGGCGACCCGTTCCGGCGGGCTGGTGTCGGCCGGGCCCTGCCAGCGCCGCTTCACCGCGCCGAGCGCGTGGAAGGTCTGCGCGACGGGCACGCGCAGGTCCCTGGCCGCCTCCAGGGCGGCCATGCCGCTCATCCAGAAGTGCCCGTGCACCACGTCCGGACGGCGGCGCGCCCAGCCGCGCGCCAGGTGGGCGGCGAACTCCGCCATGTGCGGGTACAGGTCGTCCTTCGGGAGGGGGACCGGCGGGCCGGCGGGGACGTGCTCGACGGTCACGCCGGGCCGCATGGCGACCCGCTCCGGCTCCCGCCGGTCGGTACGGCGCGTGTGGACGGTCACCTCGTGTCCGCGCTCCGCCAGCGCGGTGGCGAGCGCGGCCACGTGCACGTTCTGCCCGCCCGCGTCGACGCCGCCTATGGCGGCCAGCGGGCTGGCGTGCTCCGATACCAGCGAGATCCTCATCAGACCCTCTCTTTCACGGCCACCAGGTCGCGCACCGCCTCCACCACCTGGTCAGGGGTGACCGACGACAGGCAGGGATGGCCGGGGACGGGGCACAACCGGGCACGGCTCCCCCGGCAGGGCGCGGCCTGGTCGCCGAGGAGCACGACCGGGACGCGGTACGGCGCCCACCGCCCGGCGGGGACGACCGGCGCGAACAGGCTGACCACCGGGGTGCCGACCGCGGCGGCCAGGTGGGCCGGGCCGGTGTTGGGGACGACGACGGCGGACGCCGCGGCGAGCACCGAGGCGAGCTCCGCGAAGCTGGTGCGCCCGCCGAGGTCGAGGGCGTCGACGCCGGTGACGACCTCGGTGAGCCCGCGCTCTCCCCGGCCGCCGGTGACCACCACCCGGTGACCGGCGGCGGCGAGCGCGGTGACCGCCCGCGCGCACTCGGCGGCGGGCCACGCCCGGGCGGGGACGGAGGCGCCCGGATGCACCACCACGTAGCCGGGCGGCCCGGTGAGGTGCTCCACCTCGGGGAGCGGCCGCCGGACCGCGAGCGCGCCGTCGTCCCCGGCGGGGAGCTCGAAGCCGGCGGCCCGGGCGAGCGCGAGCATCCGCTCGGCCTCGGGCACGTCGACGTCCTCGTCGACGGTGTGCCGCAGGTCGAGCAGGGAGCCCGGGTAGTCGCCGCTGATCGCGGCGATCCTCGGCGTGCCGGCCAGCCGCAGCAGCAACGCCAGGGGCAGCGGCGACTGGTGGAAGGAGGTGAAGATCAGCGCCAGGTCGGGCGCCGCCGCCCGGACGGCCCGGACGAGCCGCGCGGCGTGCTCCCCGGTCATCGGGGGCGGGTCGGCGGCGATCCAGGGGGCCTCCCACTCGATCACCCGGTCGACGCCGGGCAGCAGCTCGGCGGCGGCCCTGCCGAGCGGCCCCGCGAGCAGCACGACCTCGCGGGCCCCGGCGGCGACCGCGCGGATCGCCGGCCCGGCGAGTAGGACATCTCCGGCGCTGTCGGGGCGTGCCACGAGTACCGTGCCGGTCATCTTCTCACCGGTTCCACCGTCGGTGCCGTGGTCCCGGCCGCCGGAGCCGTCGCCGGCCGCGCGGGTGCGGTGCCGGGCGCGAGCCGTCGTACGGACAGCTCGCCGCGCAGGCGGTGCGCGACCGCCACGGGCGGGATGAGCGCGCTGGTGACCGCCATGCGGAGGACCTCCTCGCGCGTGCGGGGCCCGGGGGCGATGCGCGCCCAGGCGAACTCCCCGGTGAGGGCCAGCCATCCCGCCCCCGCCGCCGCGGCGGCCGCCGTCAGCGCGGCCGCGGTTCCGCGCGGCCCGCCTGGGGTGCGCCGGCCCCTCCCCGCCGGATCCCGGTGCCGGCGCAGGCCCGCGGCGCTCGCCAGGGTGACGGCGAGCAGGCCGAGGGCGGTGGTCGCGGCGTGGCGGCGCAGCCGTCCGGGGGCGCCGCCGATCGCGTGCCGCCAGACGGGGCCGTGCAGGCGGCGCATCAGGGCGTCGTCGGCGTTCCCTCGCTGGAAACGGAGGCTCGACCAGAAGCCGTCGTCGCGGACGGGGTGCCGGGTGACGCGCTCGCCCCTGACCAGCCGGTAGCCCGCCCGCCGCGCCCGCAGCGCCAGGTCGGCGTCCTCGCGGTAGGCGCGCGGGAAGCGCTCGTCGAAGCCGCCCATCCGCTCCAGCGCCTCGCGGCGGTAGGCGATGTCGGCGGTGATCCACTCGGCCGTGGCCAGTCCGGCGGTGTTGCGCTCGGCGTCGGTGGGGCGCCGGTCCTCCGGGAGCGGCACCTCCAGGCGTCCCTGGCTGGCCGCGACGTCGCCGGGCAGGTCGCGGAGGTCGTCGAGCAGCGCCTTGCCCCAGCCGGGCGAGGGCACCACGTCGTCGTCCAGGAACGCGATCCACGGCGTCCGCGCGGCGCGCCAGCCGGCGTTGCGCGCCGCCGCCGGTCCCCTGCCGCCGGAACGCAGCACCCGGACCCCGTCGGGCACCGGCAGCGGGCCGGCGGGGTCGCCGCGGTCGTCCACGACGACGACGTCGAACCCGGGTTCGAGCGCGGCCAGGGTGCCGGCGAGCGACGCCCTGCCCACCGTGGGCACCACCACGGTGATCATGAGGCGAACACCTCGCCGCGGCGGATCACGTACGGGCCCAGGACCAGGACGTCCACGGGGGCGGAGCCGAAGCACTCCAGGGCGTCGCGCGGGTCGTCGACCATGGGGCGGCCGGCGGTGTTCAGGCTGGTGTTGACGACGACGGGCAGCCCGGTGCGCGCGTCGAACTCCTCCAGCAGCCGGGCGAGCAGCGGGTCGCGGGCCCGCTCGACGGTCTGGACGCGCGCGGTGCCGTCGACGTGCACGACCGCCGGGACGCGGTCCCGCCACTCGGGCCGCACGTCGTGCACGAACAGCATGTACGGGCTGGGCATCGGGCCGCGTGTGAAGATCTCCGGCGCGCGCTCGGCGAGCACCATGGGGGCGATGGGACGGAACTGCTCGCGTCCCTTCACGTCGTTGAGCCGCTCGGTGTTGCCGGGCCGGCCGGGATGGGCGAGCAGGGAGCGGCGGCCCAGCGCCCTCGGGCCGTACTCGCTGCGGCCCTGGAACCAGGCGACGATCCGGTCGGCGGCCAGTTCGGCGGCGACGGCCGCGGCCAGGTCGGCGGGCCGCTCGTACGGGACGCGGGCGACGTCGAGCCAGGCGGCCAGTTCCGCGTCGCTCCAGCCCCTGCCGAGGTCGGCGCCCGGCATGGGGGCGGCGGGCTCGCCGTGCGCCTGCGCCAGGTGCAGCGCGCCGCCGAGGGCCGTGCCCGAGTCGCCGGCCGCCGGCTGCACCCAGATGTCGTCGAACGGGCCCTCGGCCAGCAGCCTGGTGTTGGCGACGCAGTTCAGCGCCACTCCCCCGGCCATCGTGAGGTGGCGTTCGCCGGTGCGCTCGTGCAGCCACGCGGTGAGCTCCAGCAGCACCTCCTCCAGGCGGGCCTGCACACTGGCGGCCAGGTCGGCGTGGTCGTCGCTCCACGGCTCGCCCTTGCGCAGCGCCTTGGCGTACCCGTTCCAGTCGACCTGCTCGACGCGGAAGCCGCCGTCGCCGGTGGTGTGGACGAGTTCGCGCAGCTCGGGGAGGAAGCGGGGGCGGCCGTAGGACGCCAGCGCCATCACCTTGTACTCGTCGCTGGACCTCAGGAAGCCCAGGTGCTGGGTGACGTCCTCGTACATCAGGCCCAGGGAGTGCGGCAGCCGCTGGGTGGCGAGGACGGTGAGCTCGCCGTCGCGGTAGTGACCGGCCAGGTGCGACACGGCCTCGCCGCGGCCGTCGCAGACCAGCACGGCCGAGTCGCGGTACGGCGCGGCGAGCCCCGCCGAGGCGGCGTGCGCGATGTGATGGGGGACGAACCTCACCTGGGCCGGGTCGAGGCCGGGGAGGCAGGTCGACAGGAACGCGGGGGCTCGGCGCGCGTAGGTGGTGCGCAGGTCCTCCCAGCGCTCGTCCTGCCCCTGCCCGCCCGGCTCCACCAGCGCCGGGTCGTAGGAGTAGGCCACGGCGTCGAGGTCCTCCGGACGCAGGCCTGCCTGCTCGAGGCACCAGGCCGCGGCCAGCTCGGGTGGCTCCCAGGCGGAGAAGGGGACGGGGCGCTTGCCGTGCTTGCGCCTGCTGAACCGTTCCTCTTCGGCCGCCGCGACCACTTCCCCGTCGACCACGAGGGCCGCCGCAGGGTCGTGGAAGATGGCATTTATCCCCAAGAACCGCATTTTGCTCCCCTCGTCCCAATCAAGGATGACTACCGAGAGAAGCGCTTCTCAAACGAAGCGCTTCCGGAAAAGCCGAGCTGGGCGGGGTGCACGCTGGGGACCGTCACGCAAAGTAGTTGTTTGCGAGGGGCCCGCCGGGGCACCACGCCAGCCTGGAGGTGACGATGCCGAGGAGCCCGCATCCCGCCGCCGTGCTGTTCGACCGTGACGGCACGCTGGTGGAGGACGTCCCCTACAACGCCGACCCCGAGAAGGTACGGCCGGTGCCCGGCGCGCGTGAGGCGCTCGACCGGCTGCGCGCGGCGGGGCTGCCGCTCGGCGTGGTCACCAACCAGTCCGGGGTCGCCCGGGGCCTCATCGGCATGGACGCGCTGCGCGCGGTCAACGCCCGCGTGGAGGAGCTGCTCGGCCCGTTCGAGGTGTGGGCGGTGTGCCCGCACGGCGAGGCCGAGGGGTGCGCCTGCAGGAAACCCCTGCCGGGCCTGGTCCTCCAGGCGGCCCGGGCCCTCGGCGTCGACGCCCGCGACTGCGTCGTCATCGGTGACATCGGCCGCGACATGGAGGCGGCCCGCGCGGCGGGGGCCAGGGGCATCCTCGTGCCCACGCCGGTGACGCTCCCGGACGAGGTCGCGGCGGCGCCCGAGGTCGCCCCCGACCTGCCGGCCGCGGTGGACATGGTGCTCCGGTGAGGAGGCCCGCCAGGCCCGGGTGCGCGATCCCGCGGCCCGGCCCAGGGCGGGTGTCACGACGGCGGAAAGAGCGAGGATGCGCACGGGCAACGGGGAGCGTGGCCCGATGACGATCCTCATCGGGGTGGAAAGGGTGATCACGTGAGGATCCTGCTGTGGCACGTGCACGGGTCGTGGACCACGTCCTTCGTCCAGGGCCGTCATGACTACCTGGTGCCGCTCACCTCCGACCGCGGGCCCGACGGGCGGGGCCGGGCGCGCACGTACCCCTGGCCCGGCTCGGTGCGCGAGGTGCCGTTCGACCGGCTGCGCGACGAGGACGTCGACGTGGTCGTCCTGCAGCGGCCGCACGAGGTGGAGCTGGCCGGGCGATGGCTCGGCCGCCGCCCCGGCCGCGACGTGCCCGCCCTCTACGTCGAGCACAACACCCCGGCCGGGGACGTGCCGCGCACCCGGCACCACCTCGCCGGCCGCGACGACATCCCGGTCGTCCACGTCACCTACTTCAACGACCTGTTCTGGGACTCCGGCCGGGCGCCGACGCGCGTCATCGAGCACGGCGTCGTCGACCCCGGCCCGCTCTACACCGGGGAGCTGCCGAGGGCGGGGGTCGTGGTGAACGAGCCGGTCCGCCGCGAGCGCGTCGCCGGGACCGACCTGCTGCCCGCGTTCGCGGCCGCCGCGCCGCTGGACCTGTTCGGCATGAAGGTGACCGGCCTGCCGTACGGCACCTTCGAGGACCTGCCGCAGGGGGCGATGCACGCCGAGCTGGCCCGCCGCCGCGTCTACCTGCACCCCTACCGCTGGACGTCGCTCGGCCTGTCCCTCATCGAGGCGATGACGCTCGGCATGCCGGTCGTGGCCCTGGCCGCCACCGAAGCCGTCGAGGCCGTCCCCGCCGAGGCGGGAGTGATCTCGACGCGGATCGACACGCTGACCGCCGCGCTGGCGGCGTTCGTGGCCGACCCGGCGCGGGCGGCCCAGGCGGGCAAGGCGGCACGCGCCGCCGCGCTCGCCCGCTACGGGCTCGGGCGTTTCCTGTCCGACTGGGACCGCCTCCTGGCGGAGACGGCCCGGCCGGCGTAGGTCATCTCCGGCTCGCCTCCGGCTCGTCCGCCTTGGGTTCGTCGCGGGGTTCCACGTACGGCTCCTGGTCCGGCGGCGCGCCCCCGGCGATGGCGCGGGCCCGGGCGAGCTCGGCGTCGAACTCCAGGCCCAGCAGCACGGCGATGTTGGAGATCCACAGCCAGATCAGCATGATCACGACCCCGGCCAGGGCGGCGTAGGTCTTGCTGTAGGAGCCGAAGTGGCCGACGTAGAACGCGAAGGCCGCCGAGGCGACGATCCACAGCGCGACGGCGAGCACGCTGCCGGGGGTGACCCAGCGGAACCCGGGCTGCTCGACGTTCGGCGCCACCCAGTACAGCAGCGCCAGCACCAGCGCCAGGACGACCGCCAGGACGGGCCACTTGGCGATGTTCCAGACGGTGATCGTGGTCTGGCCGAGGCCCAGGAGCCGCCCGGCCTGCTCGGCCAGGGTGCCGGTGAAGACCACCGTGACCGCGCCGACCGCCATGAAGACGACCAGGACGGCGGTGATGCCGAGGCGCAGCGGCAGCGTCTTCCAGATCGGCCTGCCCTCCGGCACCTCGTAGATCTCGGTCGCGACCCGCATGAACGCCCCGACGTACCCTGACGCCGACCACAGCGCGACCGCGATGCCGATGAACGTGGCCACGCCGGCCGCGCGCGGGCTGCCCTGCAGGCCCCGCAGAACGCCGTCGATCGTCTCCCGGGCCGGGCCGGGGGCGAGCGCGCCCAGGTTGTCCACCAGCGGCTGGGTCGCGGACCGGCCGAACAGGCCGAGCAGCGAGATCGCCGCCAGCAGCGCCGGGAAGATCGACAGCACCGCGTAGTACGTGAGCGCCGCCGCGCGGTCGGTCAGGTCGTCCTGCACGAACTCCTTGGCGGTGCGCTTGGCGACCCCCAGCCAGGAACGCTTCGGCAGCTCCCCCGGCCCCTCCGGCACCGCCGCGCTCCCGGAGGGGCCGCCGCCGGTCGCCGGCCTCGTCTGGTCGCCTCGATCGCCGTCGGTACGTCCGGTCCGCGTTGAGATGATGTTCTCGCTCACCTCGCGCCCACTACCCCGGCGGCGGCCCCGTATCCGCGGTGGCGCGGGTGAGGACGTGCAGCGCGCGCTCCTGGTCGGCGGGACGGTCGAGGGCGCGGGCGATCTCCAGGGCCTGCTCGAAATGGCGGGCCGCCTCACCGCCCCCGTCCCGCGCCGCGGCGGAGGCGGTGTGGATGTAGTGCTCGAACAGCCTGGTCAGGGCCGCGCGCCGGTCGGCGTCGGTGTCCTCGTCGGCCAGCGTCACGGCGGCGTGCGCGCGCAGCAGGTCATGGAGGCGGTAACGCCCCGGGACCGGCTCCTGCAGCAGGTTGGCGTCGACCAGGTCGTCCAGCAGCCGGCCCGCGTGCCGCGGCGTGGTGCCGGCCAGCGCCGCCGCGGCGTGCCGTCCGATGTCGGCCCCCGGGTACAGGCTGAGCAGGCGGTACATGCCCTGCCGTCCGGGGCTCAGGTGCTGGTACGACAGGTCCATGGTCGCCGTGACGCTCAGCGGGCCCACCTGGAGCTCCCCGAGCCGGTGCCGGTGGTCGCGCAGCCGGTCGGCCAGGTCGGACGCCGTCCAGCCGGCGCGGGAGCGCAGGCGGGCGGCGGCGATGCGGATGGCCAGCGGCAGCCGCCCGCACAGCTCCACGATCTCGTCCAGCGCACCGGGCGGCTGCCCGGCCAGACGCTGCCGGCCGGCGGTCCGGACGAACAGGGCGAGCGCGTCGTCGCGCGGCAGGACGTCCAGGGACAGAGGCCTGACGTCCTCCAGACCGGCCAGGCGCCGGCGGCTGGTGATCAGCACCAGGCCGGGCGAGGCGGGCAGCAACGGGCGCACCTGGCTCTCCTCGGCCGCGTTGTCCAGCAGGATCAGCACACGCCGCCCGGCCAGCCGGGTGCGGTACAGCGCGGCCCTGCCGTCCAGGTCGCGGGGGATCTGCCCGGCGGGCACGCCGAGCGAGCGCAGCATGTGGTCGAGGACCTCCGAAGGGTCGGCGGGCGGCAGCCCCTGGGTGAGCCCGTGCAGGTCGGCGAACAACTGCCCGCCGGTGAACCGCCCGGCGAGCCGGTGGGCGGCGTGCACGGCGAAGGCGGTCTTGCCGACGCCCGCCATGCCGTGCACGGCGATGATCACCGGCGCCTCCGGACGGCCCGCGGAGCCCAGCCGCGCGTCCAGGCGGGCCAGTTCGGCGGCCCGGCCGGTGAAGCTCCCGATGTCGCGGGGCAACTGCCTCGGCACCACCGGAGTCGCGCAGGCGGTGCCGGCCGGCTCCCCGGCGCAGGCGGGGGCGCCGGCGGGGCAGCCGGCGGGCGGCGGAGGCGGCGGTACGAGGTCGGCCTGCCCGGCGAGGATCCGCTGGTGCAGCCGCCGGAGCGGCGGGCTCGGCTCGACGCCCAGCTCGCGCACCAGCCGCCCTCGCAGGTCGCGGTAGGCGCCCAGCGCCTCGGCCTGGCGTCCCGACCGGTACAGCGCGAGCATCCACTGGCCCTGTAATCGCTCCCGCAGGGGCTGCTCGGCGACGAGCGCCCCCAGCTCGGCGAGCAGGTCGGCATGGTGACCGAGGGCCAGCCTGGCGTCGACCAGGTTCTCCTGCACGGCGAGCCGGCGCTCCTCGATGCGGACGAGGTCGGCCGCGAGGCTCGGGTCCAGCGGGACGTCCTCCAGCGGCCGTCCGCGCCACAGCCCGAGCGCCTGATGTAATCGTTCGGCGGCCAGCGCCGGCCGGCCTTCGGCCAGCGCCCGGCGGCCTCCGGCGGCCAGCTCCTCGAACGCCAGCAGGTCGAGGTCGGCCGAGGTGAGCCGCAGGAGGTAGCCACCGGGGACCGTGGCGAGCAGCGGCGGCTCGGTCCGCTCGGCGAGCCCGAGCACCCGCCGGAGCGCGGAGACGTAGGTCCGCAGCGCGACGGCCGCGGTGCGCGGCGGGTGCTGCGGCCACAGCGCGTCGACGAGCCTGTCGGCGTGGACGGGACGATTGACGTTGAGCAACAGGACCGCCAGCAGGGCGCGCTGCTTGGCCGCACCGAGCCGGACGAGCCGTTGACTGCCGGAACGGACCTCGAGCGCGCCGAGAACACGAAACCGCATGGCCCGCACTATCACACATCGTGCGCATATCCGGATGCCCCGTTTCGGGGGTCAGGTTTACCGGGGATTCGGCCTGCCATGCCGTTTACAAATCGGCGGTCGCCGGGTTTCGGCTCAGGTGTTCACCGACCGCGTTCCCGATGTCACCGCGCGGCACGCGGACGGCGGTTTTCCCCGCCCGAACGGCCGGTCTCCCGGATCCTGAGACGGCGCGCGCGGGCCGCGTGCCGCGAACGCCCGGGAGAGGGCCGGCCGGCCCGCCCGCGCCGTTGACCAGGAATGACCGCCGGGAATCAGGGGGATCCGCGTCAAGTCGTGCCTTTACCAGGCTTTGACGCGCCGGACGCATCGTCGTACCGGCTCCGCCTCACCACCGGGGCCGCGCCGGCGGCGGCGAACCGCGTTCCGGCTTTACCGCACCACCGAAGCCAGTGCCCGGGTCGGCACGGAAAGGAAAGTGCGCGTGTCCGAATTGATCAGCCTTGACGAATGCGAGCGGCTCACGACGAAAAGCGTTCACGACCTGTACAGGAAACACGTCTGCCGCAGCCAGGTTTCGCTCATGACGTCGTTCGGTTTCGGCCGCGAGCTCGTCGAGCGGGCCGAGGGCGCCTGGATCTGGACCCGCGGCGGGCGGCGGATCCTCGACTTCACCGGCGGGGTCGGCGTGCTGAACCACGGCCACAACCATCCCCGGATCCTGGCCGCCCGCGAGAGGTTCCAGCAGGCTCGCAGGATGGAGGTGCACAAGACGTACTTCTCGCCGTACGTCGCCGCGCTCGGCCACAACCTCGCCCAGCTGCTGCCCGGCGACCTCACCATGTCGTTCTTCCCCAACTCGGGGGCCGAGGCGGTCGAGGGCGCGGTCAAGCTGGCCTACAAGTACCACGGCGGGCGCAGGCAGCGGATCCTGCGCGCCGACATCGCCTTCCACGGCAAGCTGCTCGGCTCCGGCGCCCTCACCGGCGCGCACGACCACTCCTTCCGCTTCCCCGGCATCCCGGGTGTGGTGACCTACTCCTACGGCGACCTGGAGTCGGTGCGGGCCGCCGTGGCCTCCGCCCGCACGCCCGGCGGCGGCTGCGACGTGTACGCCATCCTCGTCGAGCCGTTCAGCGCCTCCACCATGCGCTGGTGCTCGGAGGAGTTCCTGCGCGGGCTGCGCGAGCTGTGCGACGCCCACGACATCGTGCTCGTCTTCGACGAGATCTACACCGGGTGGGGCAAGACCGGCAGCCTGTTCTACTTCATGCGCCACGCCGGCCTGATCCCCGACGTCCTGACCACCTCCAAGTCGTTCGGCGGCGGCAAGTCCTCCATCTCGGCGTACATCGCGCGCGAGCCGGTGTTCCGCAAGGCCTACGACAACCTCACCGACTCCCTGCTGCACAGCACGAGCACCACCTACTACGGCTTCGGCGAGGAGACCGCGACCGCGATCGAGGCGGTCAACATCGCCGTCGAGGACGACTACCCGAGGCGGGCCCGCGAGATCGAGCGGGTCCTCGCGCCCGGCCTGGAACGCGTCCGCAAGGAGTACCCCGACACGGTGGCCGCCGTGCGCGGCGCCGGCGCGCTGTACGGGATCTTCCTGGACGGCGGGCCGAAGATCCTCGACCTCGCCGCCCGGCTGGCGCCGGTGGGCATCGCCCGCGACCCGAACTTCCGGGTCAAGCTGATCACGTGCGCGGTGATCGACGCCCTGTACCGCGACCACGGCATCTACGCCTACTACACCCTCAACGGCGACAACCCGCTGGTGGCCGCGCCGCCGCTGGTCGTCGAGCCCGCCGACGTGGAGTACTTCCTCGACGGCCTCGCCGCGACCCTCGCCCAGGGGCTGCCCCGCCTGCTGACCAGGTTCGTACGGGAGAAGGTGGCGCCGCGATGGCCGTCCGGGTCGTAGTCACGGGCAGTTCGGGGATGCTCGGGTCCACCCTGGTGGAACGCCTGGCCGGCATGGGCTGGGACGTGCTCGGCGTCGACGTGCGCCCGAGACCGGGCGGCTGCCCCGCGGCGAAGTACGCGACCGCCGACGTGCGCGACACCTCCGTGATGACGCGCCTGGTCACCGGCGCCGACGCGGTGGTGCACTGCGCGGCGGCGCTGCCGAGCTACCCGCCGGCCGAGATCCACGACGTCATCGCCGGCGGCACCCGTGCCGTGCTGCGCGCCGCGCACCGGGCCGGTGTGCCGCGCGTGGCGCACATCTCCTCCACGGCGGTTTACGGCCTGCCGGAGTCGGTGCCGACACCGGAGGACCACCCGAGGGAACCGGTCGACGTCTACGGCCACGCCAAGGCGGCGGCCGAGGAGGTCGCGGAGAAGTTCCGCGCCGAGGGGATGTGCGTGCCGATCCTGCGCCCCAAGACGTTCCTCGGGCCGGGCCGCATGGGCCTGTTCGCGATGCTGTTCGAGTGGGCCGAGGAGGGACGGTCGTTCCCCATCCTGGGGCGCGGCGACGTCCGCATCCAGATGCTCGCCGTGGACGACCTGGTCGAGGCGGTCGTGCGGGTGCTGCAGGCGCCCCCGGAGGTCGCCGGTGACACCTACAACATCGCCGCCGCCGAGTTCGCCACCCTGCGCGAGGACTTCCAGGCGGTGCTGGACGCGGCCGGGCACGGCAGGCGGGTGGTGTCGCTGCCGGCCCGGCCCGCCCTCGCCGCGCTGCGGCTCCTCGGGCGGACGGGCCTGTCGCCGGTGTACGAGCGGCTGCTGTACAAGCTGCTCGCCGACTCCTACGTCGACATCGGCAAGGCCCGCGACCGGCTGGGCTTCGAGCCGCGGCTGTCCAACCGGGAGGCGATCCTGCGCACCTACGACTGGTGGCGGCACCACCGCGTCCCCGCCGCCGCCGGCCGCACCAGCCGCGACGCCTGGCGGCAGGGCGCGCTCTCGCTCGCGAAAGTGTTCTTCTGACCTCGCCGGGAGGCGCACATGCGAGTCATCGAGCCCCACGGGTCCGAGGGGGCGACGCGGGCGCCGGATCCGGCGGACGCCCCGCCGGGGCCGCTCACCGACCTCCTCACGCTGGCCCGGCCGCTGCACGCCGCCAAGACCCTGCTGCTGGTGCCCCTCGCCGTGGTGGACGCCGGCCGCTGGACGTTCACCGCGCTCGGCGAGGCGGCGTGGGCGGCCGCCGGATTCGTCCTCGCCGGCGCCGTGGTGTACGTCGGCAACGACATCGCCGACCGGCACCGCGAC
Source organism: Sphaerisporangium fuscum (assembly GCF_018531465.1). GTDB lineage: Bacteria > Actinomycetota > Actinomycetes > Streptosporangiales > Streptosporangiaceae > Sphaerisporangium > Sphaerisporangium fuscum. The sequence goes on along the minus strand of NZ_JAHDTF010000026.1, from coordinate 5,308 downwards.
CGGCACCACCCGGTCAAGCGGCACCGTCCCGTCGCGGCCGGGCGGGTGTCGGTGCGGGCGGCCTGCCTGTACGGCACCGTGCTGCTCGCCCTGCTGGGGGCGGTGGTCGCCGCCGCGCCGGGCAGGCCGTTCTGGCCACTGCTCGCCTACCTGGCGCTCAACGCCGCCTACAGCCGGGCGCTCAAGCACATCCCCCTGGTCGACGTCACCGCCGTCGCGCTGGGCTTCGCGCTGCGCCTGGTCCACGGGTACCTGGCGGTCGGGGCGCGGATGTCGGGATGGCTGGTGCTGACGGTGTTCTCGGCGTCGCTGCTGCTCGTGGTGGGCAAGCGGCGCCAGGAACTGCTGACGGCGGGCATCGCCCACCGGCCCGCGCTGCGCGGGTACTCGGTGGAACTGGCCGACCAGCTGCTCCAGCTGACCTGCGTGCTCACCGCGGTGTCCGGCCTGCTCTACCTGCGCACCGAGGCGCCGTTCGGGCCGTACGGCGAGGTGGTGACGCTGTTCGCCGCGCCGCTCACGCTCTTCGCGCTGTTCCGCTACCTGCAGGTGGTGCTGGTGGACGGCGGGGGCGGCGATCCCGTGCGGTGGGTGCTGCGCGACCGCCGCATCGCCGGCGCGGGGGTGGCGCTCGCCCTGCTGCTGGGCACGGCCCTGCTGCTCGCCCGCCACCCGGCGGCGGCCCTCGGGATCCTGCCGTGACCGCCCCGCTGGTGTCGGTCGTCGTCCCGGCGCACAACGCCGAGAAGACGCTGCGCTCCTGTCTGGCCTCGGCGCTGGCGCAGACGTACCCTCGCGTCGAGGTGATCGTGGTCGACGACGCCGGCACCGACCGGTCCGGCGAGATCGCCCGCGGGTTCCCGTGCACGGTGGTGCGGCAGCCGCGCAACCAGGGCGTGTCGGCCGCCCGCAACGCCGGGGCGGCGGCGAGCCGGGGGGAGATCCTCTTCTTCCTCGACTCCGACGTCGGCCTCGCCCCCGACGCGGTGGAGAACGCCGTCCGGCTGCTGCGCGAGGACCCCGGCCTGGGGTGCGTGTACGGCGTCTACGCCAAGGAGCCGCTGGTGGACGACGGCCCGGTGGAGGTCTGCCGCACGCTGCTGCTGCACCACGCCCTCACCCGGGCGGCCGGCCCGACCACGACCGCGGTCTTCGCCCTCGCGGCCGTGCCGCGGGCGGTGTTCGAGGAGGTGGGGCCGTTCGACGACAGGTTGCGCAGCGCCGAGGACGACGAGTACAGCGAGCGGCTGCTGGCCCGGCACCGCATCCTGCTCAGCGCCGAGGTCGCCGGACGCCACGACGAGGCCGACCGGCTGCTGCCCCTGCTCGCCGAGCAGTACCGGCGCTCGCAGCTGCTGATGTTCTCGGCCCGCAACCGGCTGCGGCGGGGCGCGCTGAAGGTCAACCGCCTCAGCGGGGTCCTCGCCACCGCCGGGGCCATGGCGGCCCTCCCGCTCGCCCTGGCATGGCCGCCCGCGCTGCCCGTGCCGGTGGCCTTCCTCGCGCTGTTCGCGGTGTCGGACCCGCCGCTGTCGCTGTTCGTGCTGCGGGAGAAGGGGCCGGGGTTCCTCCTGTTCTTCACCGCCGTGCAGTTCCTCACGCACGTGGCGCAGCTGTGCGGGGCCGCCGCCGGCGTGGCGCGCGCCGCGTTCGACTCCTCCTTCGGGCCCTCGCGCCGCGCGGCGGCCCGCCGGCGCCTCGTCAAGCACTCGAAAGGCTGGTGAATCATGACGGCCGAACCGCTGGTGTCGGTCATCGTCCCCAACTACAACTACGGGTACGTGCTCGGGCGGTGCCTGGCTTCGGTGCAGGCGCAGACGTACTCCAACATCGAGATCATCTGCGTGGACGACTGCAGCACCGACGACTCCGTCCAGGTCGCCGAATCGATGGGCGTGCGGGTGCTGCGCACGCCGCGCAACGGCGGGGTGTGCGTCGCGCGGAACCTCGGAGTGGCGCACGCGCGGGGCGAGGTGCTGTTCTTCCTGGACTCCGACGTGGTGCTCGCCCCCGACGCGGTGGCCTCGGCGGTGGAGATCCTCGCGTCCGACCCCGGCGTCGGCGCCGTCACCGGCAACTACGAGCCCGTCCCGCTCACCCGCGACAGCCTGGTCAAGGAGTACCGAACGCTGTACCGCCACTACTGGTACAAGGTGGCCGAAGGCCCCATCAAGGGCTTCCTGCCGGTCGCCATCATCGCGATCCCGGCCAAGGTGTGGGCCGAGGTCGGGCCGTGGAACCCCGACCTGCCGCAGTCGGAGGGCACCGACGTGGGCGAACGGCTCACCGCGCGGTACCAGGTGCTGCTCACCTCGGCCGTGCGCGGCCTGCACGACGACGACGCCACTCTGCGCGTCGCGCTGCGCAAGGTCTTCACCCGCACCCGCGTCCACGTGCCGTTCTTCCTGCAGCGGAGGTACGCGCCGGGTGTGGTCGGCTCACCGGAGTCGGCGGCGAGCCTCGCCGCCGCGCTGACCGCGGTGGCCCTGCCCGTGCCGCTGGTCACCGGGGCGGCCTGGACGGCCGCGCTGCCGGCGCTGCTGTTCGCGGCCTGGGTGGCGATCGACCGGCGGATGTACCGGTTCGTGTTCGCCGACCGGGGCGTGCCCTTCGGGGTGTTCTTCGTCGCCGTGCACTTCCTGGTCAACCTGACCATCGCGGCCGGGGCCGCCACCGGGATCCTGCAGTGGCTGGCCTCCCGCTCCTTCCGCCGCCTGTACGCCAAGGCGCCGGCGTGAGCGGGCCGGACGCCGGGACGCCTGACGTCCGGACCGCAGCGGCGGCGCCGCCCATCGGCGAGCCGCGGGCGGAGGCGACCGGCGCGGCGGGCCGCGGCGGCGGGCGGAGGCGGCTGTCCGCCGTGCTCCGGACGGCGGCCTGCCTGGCCGTGCTCGCCCTGCTCGGCTACCAGGTGTGGCGGGTGCGGCACGGGCTGGGCGACAGCCTGCGGCTGGTCGGCTGGTCGAACGTCCTGCTGGCCACGGCACTGACGGTGGCGGGCGGGGTGCCGGGCTTCTTCGGCTGGCGCATGCTGCTGGCCGGGCTCGGCACCCGGCTGCCCCTGCCGGTCGCGGTGCGGGTCTTCTTCGTCGCCGGGCTCACCCGTTACCTGCCCGGCGGGGTGTGGCCGGCGGTGGCGCACGCGGCGCAGGCCCGGCCGCTCGGCGAGCCCCCGGCCAGGCTGGCCGGGGCGTTCGTGGCCAGCCAGGGACTCGGGGTGGTGGCCGGCTTCGCCGTGGGGCTGGTCGCGCTGCCCCGGCTGGCCGCCTCCAGCCCCGTGTGGTGGGCGCTGCTGCCCGTGCTCGCCGCCGCCCTCGTCCCGCTGGCCGCGCCCCGCTCGCTGGGCAGGCTGCTCGGCCTGGCCCAGCGGATCCTGCGCCGCGGCCACCGGCCGCCGGACCTGCCCGGACGGCGCACGCTGCTCGCGGTCACCGGGCTGATGGCGATCGGCTGGCTGGTCAGCGGCGCGCACGTCACGGTGCTCGCGGTCGCGCTCGGCGCGCCGCCGCTCGCCGCGGCGACCGTGGGCGTCGGAGGTTTCGCCCTGTCGACCGTGGCGGGCATCTTCACCCTGGTCATGCCCTCCGGGCTCGGCGCCCGCGAGGCCGTGCTCGGCCTGACGGTCGCCACCCTGCTCTCCGGCCCCGGCCTCGTCACGCTGGTGGCGCTGAGCCGGGTGCTGATCACCGTGGCGGACCTGGCGTCCACGGTCGTCGTCCTGGCCGTGCTCGCCTGGACCGCGCGCCGCCGTCCCGCCGCCTCCCCTCCCGCCCCCGAGGCCGGGGTCTCCACGATCGGAGGACTTCGATGACATCTCCCACGACGAGCCGCGGCCAGGTGCGCCATCTCGCCCGGCAGCTCCCCTCCGGGCCGGTGAGCGGCACGGTGCTGAAGGCGCTCACCGCGCTGCCGTTCGCCGACCTGCCGTTCGCGTGGCTGGAACGGCACCCGGCCCTGCACGGGGTGATCCTCTCGGCCTTCGGCCTGCGGCGGCCGATCTTCATCGACCATCCCGTGCGGCCCGAGCCGAGGTTCGGCTACGGCAAGCCCGACCACCCGCGCATCGCGGCGCTGCTGGAAGGCGGCCGGGAGCGCTACGCCGACCGGCTGTCCGGCTTCGTCTCCCTGGCCTCCGACCTCGACGCGATCCCGGTGCGGGACCGCCCCGGCGGCACCACGCCGTACTGGGACAACGGCTGGCTGCCGCCGCTCGACGCGCTCGCGCTCTACGGGTTCCTGACACGGGAGAACCCCCGGCGGTACGTCGAGATCGGCTCGGGCAACTCCACGAAGTTCGCCCGCCGCGCGATCCGCGACCATGGCCTGCGCACCCACATCACCTCCATCGACCCGGCGCCCCGCGCGCACGTGGACGCGCTGTGCGACGTGTCGATCCGCCTCCCTCTGGAGCGGGTGCACCCCAAGGTGCTCGGCGACCTGGAACCCGGTGACGTCGTCTTCCTGGACGGCTCGCACCGCGTCCTGATGGGGTCCGACGTCACGGTCTTCTTCTTCGAGATCCTGCCGCTCCTGCGGCCCGGCGTCCTGGTGCAGCTGCACGACATCATGCTGCCCAGCGACTATCCGCCGGAGTGGCGGTGGCGGCACTACTCCGAGCAGTACCTCCTCGCCGCCTTCCTGCTGGCCGATCCGGCGCGGTTCGAGGTGGAGATGCCCAACGCGTTCGTCCACGGGGACGAGCGGCTGCGCGGCCTGGTGGCGCCGCTGTGGGACCGGCTCGGCGTCGTCGAACCCTACCGGCCGGCGTCGTTCTGGATGCGGATCCGGGAGCCGTTGCCGGCGGAGCCGTCGCAGGAGCGGACATGACGATCGTCCTGCGCCGGGCGGCCCTCGCCGCCGTCGCGGCGTGGCTGCTGTTCGCGCTGGTCAACTGGACGACCGGCAGGTTCTGGTGGTGGGGAGGGGCGGCGCCGCTGCTGCTGTTCTTCACCGTGCCGCTGCTCGTGCTCGCCGCGGCGGCGATGCTCCTGCTCGCCCGCGCGCGGCTGCCCCGCCGTGAGCGGGTGCTGGTCAGCCTGGCGGCGGCGGCCCTGGCGCTCGCCGCGCTGCGCGCGCTGCTCACCGGCCGGACGTGGCTGTGGGTCGTGCCGGACCTGATGGTGCCGCCCCTGCTGCTGGTGGCGGCGCCGCTCGCGCTGCTCGCCGCCGTCGCGGTGCCGGAGCTGCGCCGGGACCCCCTCGCCGGGCGGGCCAGGTGGGCGGCGCCGTCGCTGGCCGTGGCCGCGCTCGTGCTCGGCGTGGGGCAGGCGGGGCTGAACCCGCCGTGGGGCGGCGGCGCGGGTCCCGC
>NZ_JAHDTF010000025.1 GCF_018531465.1 Sphaerisporangium fuscum | reverse complement strand
CCTCTAGCCCTCCGCCGTGCAGAACGGCGTCCAGCTCGCCTCTTGCCCCCTGTCCCGTGCGATGGCCTTCGGTCCGCCTCCTGCCCTCTGTCGTGTAGGACGGCGTCGGGCTCGCCTCTTGCCCTCTATCCCGTGCGATGGCCTTCGGTCCGCCTCCTGCCCTCTGTCGTGTAGGACGGCGTCGGGCTCGCCTCTTGCCCTCTGTCCCGTGCGATGGCCTTCGGTCCGCCTCCTGCCCCCTGCCGTGCAGGACGGCCCCAGGCCGCCACCTGACCCCTGCCCCGCGCACGACCGTCCCGGCCCGCCACCTGGCGCACCGCGCACTCACTAGCTCCCGTTCGCCCTGTGCGCGGCAGCGTCGCTCCGCCGGATCCTCTCTTCGCTCGTCAGAGGGGTCGGATCAGGAACGTAGGCGGAGGCCGCGAGGGGTCGGGTGGAAGCCGGCGGCCTCGAGGGCGGCGGCCAGGGGGGAGTCGACGATCGCCGTGCCGTCGGCCTTCTCGACCGTGAGCTTGCCCAGGGCCCCATCGCGTACGGCGAGGGCGAGCGCGTCCACCGCAGGTTGCAGCCGGTCGTCGTCGGTGAAGGACAGCAGTGTCTTTCCGCCACGCTCGACGTACAGCATCAGACGGCCGTCCAGCAGCACCACCAGCCCCCCCGCCTTACGCCCCGGCTTGTGGGTGACGTCGCCCGGATGGGGCGGCCACGCCAGGGCAGCGCCGTACGGATTGGCGGGATCGGTCGCCGCGAGGACCACCGCCCGCCGGGCGCCGGCAGAGCCGGTCGCACGCCGGTCGCCGATGGAGCCGTCCGCACGCCGGCCCGTGTCGCCGGGGAATCCGGTGGTGCCGGCGAGGTGGTCCTCGCGCGGCCGGTCGCCGTCCGTGCCGGAGGACGTGGCGGCGGCGATGGCGCGCATGCGGTCGACCGCGCCGGGCAGGGCGAACTGCGCGCCGCCCAAGCCTTCGACGAAGTAGCCGCGACGGCACCGCCCGGACTCCTCGTACGCCCGCAGCACGGGATACACGGTCGCGAACCCCTCGACGAGACGTTCGGCCGCCACCGCTCCCTTGGTGATCACGCCGTGCCGTTCGAGGAGCACCTCGGCCTGCGCGTGCGCGCGCTGAGTGGGGTCGCCGGAGGGCTCGGGCAGCAGCCACCAGCGACCACTCACGGTAGGAGGTCCGGACCGGGTCGGCAGTACGGCCCGGCGCCTCCGGGTGGACGTCGCCCGATGCGCGGGCCGTCCGGAGCCCAAGGCCGCCCGCAGCGGCGCGAGCGTGTCCCCCGAGACCCGCCCCGACCAGACCAGATCCCACAACACGCCGGCGAGCGCGGTGTCGTCGAGCGACTCGGCCCGATTGGCGAGGTCGCGGAAGAACAACGCGCCCCCGCCGCCCAGGACGTCGAGCACCTTCTCGTGCAGCGGAGTCAGGGTGATCTCGGCGGGCGGGGGCAGCAGCAGGGGAGCGGTGTCGGCGAAGAACAGCGACACCCAGCCGTCACCGCCCGGCAGCGAGCCCTGCCCGGCCCAGATGACCTCCCCGGACGCGGTCAGCTCGTCGAGCATGGCCGGCTCGTACCCCGGCACCCTGCTCGGCAGCACCAGCGTCTCCAGTGCCGACCCCGGCACGGCCGCGCCCTGCAACTGCTCGATCGCGTGCACCAGAGCGTCGATGCCCCGCGCGGACCGGCCTTCGGTGATACCGTGCCAGGCGGGTGAGAACGCGCCGAGGGCCTCGGGCGGGACCGGCTCGACCTCCTTGCGGAGCCGCGCGAGCGACCTGCGCCGCAGCATCCGCAGCACCCCCGCGTCGCACCACTCCTCGCCCCAGCCTCCCGGGCGGAACTCCCCGGCCAGCACCCTGCCCGAGGACGCCAGCCGCCGCAGCGCGTCGACCACCACGGCCACGCCCAGGCCGAACCGCGCCGCCGCGGTGGTCGCGGCGAACGGCCCGCGCGTGCGGGCATGCCTGGCGAGCAGGTCGCCCAGTGGGTCGGTCACCGGCTCCAGGAAGGCGTGCGGCACCCCCATGGGAACAGGAGCGCCGAGCGCGTCGCGCAACCGCGCGGCGTCCTCGATCGCCGCCCACTGCTCCACGCCCGCCACCCGCACGCGGATCGCCCGCCTGGCGTTCTCGAGCTCGGCCAGCCACGCCGGGTCGCCCTCGCGCACGGTGACGTCCTCGGCCTGCAACGGGCCATGGGTGCGCAGCAGATCGGCCAGATCCTCGGTGTCGCGCAGCGGCCGGTCGAGGCGCGCGAGCTCGCGCTCGGTGTCGGCCACGACGTCGGGATCGAGCAGCTCCCGCAGGTCGGCCTCTCCGAGCAGCTCGGCCAGCAGGTGGGTGTCGAGGGCGAGAGCCTGGGCCCGCCGCTCTGCCAGCGGCGCGTCACCTTCGTACATGAAGGCGCCGACGTAGGCGAACAGCAGTGACGCGGCGAAGGGCGAGGCCTGGTCGGTCTCCACCTCGACCACCCGCACCCGCCGGGCCGCGATGTCGCGCATGAGCCGCACCAGCCCAGGCACGTCGAAGACGTCCTGCAGGCACTCGCGCATCGTCTCCAGCACCACCGGGAACGAGCCGTACCTGCTGGCGACCTTCAGCAGGTCGGCCGCCCGCTGGCGCTGCTGCCACAGCGGGGACCGCCTGCCGGGATTGCGCCGCGGCAGCAGGAGCGCCCGTCCGGCGCACTCACGGAACCGCGAGGCGAACAGCGCGGACCCGCCGAGCTCCTCGGTGACGATCTGCTCGATCTCGTCGGCGTCGAACACCGCCACATCGGTGGGCGCACCCTCCAGGGTGTCGGGGATGCGCAGCACGATGCCGTCGTCGGAGTGCATGGCCTGCACGTCGACGCCGTACCGCTCGCGCAGTCGCCGGCCGATCGCCAGCGCCCACGGGGCGTGGACGCGGGCGCCGTACGGGGTGTGGATCACCACGCGCCAGTCGCCGAGCTCGTCGTGGAACCGCTCGACGAGCAGGGTGCGGTCGTCGGGGACGTAACCGGTGGCCGCCCGTTGCTCATCGAGATAGGCGAGGAGATTGCGGACGGCGAACGCGTCGAGCCCCGCCTGTTCGAGCCGATCGGTCTTGCCCTCGGACAGGTCGCGCAGGAACGCCCCCAGTGCCCGGCCGAGCTCGGCGGGACGGCCCGGCGCGTCCCCGTGCCAGAACGGCAGCTTGCCCGGCTGGCCGGGAGCGGGGGACACCAGCACGCGGTCGGCGGTGATGTCCTCGATGCGCCAGGAGGTCGCGCCCAGCACGAAGACGTCTCCTACGCGGGACTCGTAGACCATCTCCTCGTCGAGCTCGCCGACCCTCCTGCCGCCGCGCCCGGTGTCGCCCCCGGCGAGGAAGACGCCGAACATGCCCCGGTCGGGGATGGTGCCGGCGTTGGTCACCGCGAGACGCTGGGCGCCCGGACGGCCGGAGACGCGGCCGGTCACGCGGTCCCACACGACGCGGGGCCGCAGCTCGGCGAACTCCTCGCTCGGGTAGCGCCCCGCCAGCATGTCGAGGGTGGCCTCCAGCGCGCTTCTCGGCAGCGTGGCATACGGCGCGGCCCGCCTGACGACCTCTTCGAGCTCGTCGACGGTCCACTCGTCGAGCGCGCACATCGCCACGACCTGCTGGGCGAGCACGTCGAGGGGGTTGCGCGGGTAACGCATCTCCTCGATCTCGCCGGCTTTCATGCGCTCCGACACGACGGCCGTCTGGACCAGATCGCCACGGTACTTGGGAAAAATGACGCCCTTGGAAACCGCGCCCACCTGGTGCCCGGCACGGCCGATGCGCTGCAGGCCGCTGGCGACGCTGGGCGGGGCCTCCACGCAGGCCACCAGGTCGACCGAGCCCATGTCGATGCCGAGCTCGAGGCTGGAGGTGGCGACCACGGCCGGCAGGCGCCCCGACTTCAGCGCCTCCTCGATCTGGGACCGCTCCTCCTTCGACACCGAGCCGTGGTGAGCCCGCACGACCTCGGGCACCGCCCCCTTGGTGGACCCGGCCTGCGCCATGACCTCGGCGGGTGACGAGGGCGCCGGCACGAACGACCGGGCGGGCTCGCCGCCGTCCCCGGACGGGAGGGCGGGCCCGCCGAGCCTGTGGCCGTCGCCGGAGGGACCGGGGGAGGGGTCGCCGGTCGGTGACGCGGCCTCCGGGGGCCGGGGCGCCGCCCGGTCGTCCGCGACGGACTGGTGATCATCGGGCGCGTCGGTGTACCACAGCTCGTCGAGGGCGTCGCCCGACCGGCCGGCCCGGCCCGCCGCCTGCTCGGCCTTCTCGAAGGCCAGCTCGTTGAGCCGGGCGCACAGACGCTCGGCCAGCCGCCGGGAGTTGGCGAACACGATCGTGGAGCGATGGGCTTCGATCAGCCCGAGCAGATGCTCCTCGACATGCGGCCAGATGGAGCGCCGCGGCGGAGGCTCCATCGACCACGACTCCTCGCCCTCGCCGAACCCGGCGGGCCGCCGCGGCGCGTTGTCGAGCTCGGTCATGTCTTCGACCGGGACCACCACGTCGATCTCGATGACCTTCTCGGACGGCGGCTGCACCACCGTGGTCGGACGCGCTCCGCCGAGGAACGCCGCCACCTCGCTGACAGGGCGCACGGTGGCCGACAGGCCGATGCGCTGCGCGGGCCTGTCCAGCAGGGCGTCGAGCCGTTCGAGCGTGAGCGCCAGATGCGCGCCGCGCTTGGTGGCCGCGACGGCGTGGACCTCGTCGACGATGACCGTCTCCACGTCGCGGAGAGCGTCACGCGCCTTGCTGGTGAGCAGTAGATAGAGGGACTCGGGAGTGGTGATCAGGATGTCGGCGGGGGCGGCGGCGAAGCGGCGGCGGTCTTCGGCCGCCGTGTCGCCCGACCGGATGGCCACGGAGATCTCCGGGACGGGGCGGCCCATGCGGCGGGCGGTCTGCTTGAGACCGGTGAGCGGCGCCCGCAGGTTGCGTTCGACGTCGACGGCGAGCGCCTTCAGAGGCGACACGTAGACGACGCGGCACCCCGGCCGGCGGCCCTTCTCCTCGCCCCCGGAGTCGCCGGCCATGCGCTCGGCGGCCAGGCGGTCGAGGGACCACAGGAAGGCGGCGAGGGTCTTGCCCGACCCGGTCGGGGCGACCACCAGCGTGTTGTCTCCACGGGCGATCGACTCCCACGCGCCCTGCTGGGCGGCCGTGGGCGCAGCGAAGGCGTCGGCGAACCATTGCCTGGTCACCGGAGTGAAGTGGTCGAGCGGCGATGTGGTCACCGCTTCATGATGCAACCCGCCACCGACAAAACGAGCCGCCGCCCACCTGCCTGACCTGCCCGAAGAGTCGCTGAAGCCGTCATACGCCCAGGTTCGCCCGCGTTCGGACGAGGGGCGCTCGGCGGTCCCCGCCGGGCTTGACATCGGCCGAGACCGGGCCGTCCCCTGAACTATGGACATCGACTACGCCGCCATCGAGACGAACCGAGCGCGTATCCGTGAGCGGTATCTCCGCGCGGAGCGTCCCGAGAGCAGCGCGCGTGGGCTCCACCACATCGCGTTGATCTGCTCGGACGTCGAGCGGACGATCAAGTTCTACCAGGAGCTGCTGGAGTTCCCGCTCACGGAGATCTTCGAGAATCGCGATTACAAGGGGTCCAATCACTTCTTCTTCGATATCGGCAACGGCAACCTGCTGGCGTTCTTCGATCTTCCCGGGCTCGACCTCGCGCCGTACCAGGAGGTGCTCGGCGGCCTGCACCACATCGCCATCTCGGTCGAGCGCGGGAAATGGGAACGGCTCAGGGGCAAGCTCGACGCCGCGGGCGTGCCGTACCAGATGGAGAGCGACGCCTCCATCTATTTCCGCGATCCCGATGGCGCGCGCCTGGAGCTCCTGGCCGACCCTCTGGGGGAGATGTACGGCTCGCGGGTGCTGTGAGGCCGGGCGAAGGGGGGAGGCGGCGAAGGTCCGCCGGAGTCGGGTCGGGCACCATACTGGGACTATGCGCTTGACGGACTTCTGGAGCCGGATGAACCGCCACTTCGGCGAGAGATACGCCGAGTCCTGGGCGCGTGACTATGTGATCGCCGAGCTCGGGGGTCGCACCGTGACGCAGGCCCTGGCCGAAGGGGTGGCGGCCAAAGACGTCTGGCACGCCGTGTGCGGCGTCGCCGACGTCGACCCCCGGTTGCGCTGAAGCCCCCTGCCTTCTGCCCGTCCTTTCCTTTCCGTCCAGGCCGACCCGGCCGCGCCTCTTACCCATGGGGGCCGGCTGCCCTCGTACCCAGGCCCGCATCACCTGGTGAACGCGTCGACTGTGTTCGGTCTGTGATCGAACAGGCGTTCGGCTATATTGAAGGGGCCGACGCCCGTGGTCCCGCTCCGCGAAAATGTCGGTGGCACCCCGTAGCTTGCTAGCGACGGAAACGACTTCGACACACCCTCCAGGGGGCACTCCATGGCAGCCAACGACCGCGAGAAGGCCCTTGAGACCGCGCTCGCCCAGATTGAGCGGCAGTTCGGCAAGGGCTCTGTCATGCGCCTCGGCGATGACGCACGAGCCCCCATCGAGGTGATCCCCACCGGGGCCATCGCGCTCGACGTCGCCCTCGGCATCGGCGGTTACCCCCGCGGCCGCATCATCGAGATCTACGGCCCCGAGTCCAGCGGTAAGACCACGGTCTCGCTCCACGCGGTGGCCAACGCGCAGCGCGCGGGCGGCATCGCGGCGTTCATCGACGCCGAGCACGCGCTCGACCCCGAGTACGCCCGCAAGCTCGGCGTCGACACCGACGCCCTGCTGGTCTCCCAGCCCGACACCGGTGAGCAGGCGCTCGAGATCGCCGACATGCTCATCCGCTCCGGCGCGATCGACCTGCTGGTGATCGACTCGGTGGCCGCCCTCGTGCCCAAGGCCGAGATCGAGGGCGAGATGGGCGACAGTCACGTCGGCCTCCAGGCCCGCCTGATGTCGCAGGCCCTGCGCAAGGTCGCCGGCGCCCTCAACAACACCGGCACGACCGCCATCTTCATCAACCAGCTGCGCGAGAAGATCGGCGTCATGTTCGGCTCGCCCGAGACCACGACCGGTGGTAAGGCGCTGAAGTTCTACGCCTCGGTGCGGCTCGACGTCCGCCGCATCGAGACCCTCAAGGACGGCACCGAGCCGGTCGGCAACCGCACCCGGGTCAAGGTCGTGAAGAACAAGATGGCCCCGCCGTTCCGGCAGGCCGACTTCGACATCCTCTACGGTGTCGGCATCTCCCGCGAGGGTGGCCTCATCGACATGGGCGTCGAGCACGGCTTCGTCCGTAAGGCCGGCGCCTGGTACACCTACGAGGGCGACCAGCTCGGGCAGGGCAAGGAGAACGCCCGCAACTTCCTCAAGAACAACCCCGACATCGCCAACGAGATCGAGAAGAAGATCAAGGAGAAGCTCGGCGTCGGTCCTCGCATCGACAGCCCGGCCGAGCCCCCCGCGCCTCCGGTGGTGGCTCCCGCTCCCGCGGCGGCGGGTCGCGGCAGCAAGGCGCCCAAGCCCGGTGACGTCTGATCCGAGCTGATCACGTATGCCTGCCAGCGACGACACCCCTGGCCGTCTCCGGCCAGGGGACTGGGGAGCGTGGATCGAGGAGGATCCTGACGATCACGGTCCCGGCGAAGGGGCCGATGAGCGACCGCCCCGGCGCCGACCGTCCCGCGGCTCCCAGAGCGAACGACGCACGTCCCGATCGCGCAGGTCCGCCCAACCCGGGCAGGGCCACGTATCCGACGATCGGCGGGACGGCCGTGGGTCCGGCCCGGCCGGCGACGGTTCCGTGTTCGACCGGTTCCGTGAGGGCGGTTCAGGCGCGGCCCGCGCCGACGGCGGCGATGCCGGCCCCGGCGGCCCGTGGGAGGGTTCTGAGGGCGGTTGGTCCGGCGGTGGTTCGGCATTCGACCGCTTCCGCCAGGGGGGTTCCCCCTCCGGGCGTACAGGTGGAACAGACGCCGGCGTCGATGATCCGCAGGACGGTTCTGGCGGCGGTCGGTCCGGCGGCGATTCGGCCTTCGACCGGTTCCGTGAGGGTGGTTCGGGCTCGCGTGGTGCGGGGGTCGATGATCCTTGGGACGGTTCTGGGGGTGGGGCGTCCGGCGGTGGTTCGGGGTTCGACCGGTTCCGTGACGGTGGCCGTTCGGGTGAGAGCGGCGCCGGTGAGGTTTTCGACCGGCCGGGGCGGCGTGACCAGGCTGACGCCGCTGAGGAGGAGGCCAGGCTCGGCCGTGACCGGCGGAGTGGTCGGGGAGGCGGTAGGGCGAGGGGACGTTCCCGGGCCGGCGGGCCGGGCCGGGAACATGGGTTCGACGGGCCCGTCGAGGGGTCGCTCGCGGCGCAGGGGCCTCCGGCCGACCCCGAGGCGGTGGCCAGGGCAGTCTGCCTGCGCCTGTTGACTCTGGCACCGCGCACCCGAGCGCAGCTCGCCGAGGCGTTGCGCCGCCGGAACATCCCCGACGACGCCGCGGAGTCTGTACTCTCCCGCTTCTCCGATGTCGGGCTCATCGACGACGAGGCGTTCGCCGAGGCGTGGGTGTCCTCCCGTCACGCCGGACGCGGCCTCGCCCGGCGGGCTCTCGCCGCCGAGCTACGCACGCGTGGCGTCGCCGAGGAGACCGTGCGCGAGGCGGTCGACCAGCTCGATCCCGACCAGGAGCTCGAGACGGCCAGGCGGCTGGTCGCCCGCAAGCTCCCGGGCACCCGAGGGCTGGAGCCGGCCGCCAGGGTACGGCGGCTGGCCGGCATGCTCGCCCGCAAGGGCTATTCCGGCAGCGTGGCCTACCGCGTCGTCCGCGAGGCGCTCGAAAGCGAGGGCCAGCCCACCGACGACCTCCCCGAAGGCTTCGACTGAATCCGCCGGACATAACATCGACGGCACCAGCGAGCCGATCGAACATCCGAACGCGGGCATGCCTTTCCTGTGACGGGGCGAGTTGAGGACGATGACACCTCCGGCGGGTCGAGCAGGGGACGACCACCGCCTCCGGCAGGGCGAGTAGGGAGGACCACACCTCCGGCGGGGCGAGGAGGACGACGCCTCCGGCGGAGATCCCTTCTGGGTGGCTCAAGACGGTGATCGGGCCGACCTGGAACGGTCGGTTCGTCACCGGGTGTGTCCGCGAGTGTCAGGTTCCGGTGGGCGAGGTCACAGCCTTCGTAGGGCCGGGAGGAGTTCTTTCTCGGCCCAGAGGACGACGCCTCCGGTGGGGGTCCCTTCTGGGTGGCTCAAGACGGTGATCGGGCCGACCTGGAACGGTCGGTCCGTCACCGGATGTGTCCGCGAGTGTCAGGTCCTGGTGGGCGAGGTCACAGCCCTCGTAGGGCCGGGAGGAGTTCTTTCTCGGCCCAGCCGAGGAACTCCTGCTGGTGGTCGGCGCCGATCTGCACCAGGGCCACGTGGGTGAAGCCGGCCTCGGTGAACTTGCGGACCGCCTCCACCACGGCCTCCACGTCCGCGCCGCACGGCACCTGCTGGGCGACGTCCTCCGGACGGACGAACTTCGAGTACGCCGCGAAGTTGACCGGCCCGGGGAGCTCGGAGAGCACCTTCCAGCCGGCGGGGAACCATCTCCACAGGCGGTGTGCCCGCTCCTTGGCGGCCTCGGCGTCGGTGTCGTAGGAGATCGCGATCTGCCCGTACACCGGCTTCCCCTCGCCGCCGGAGGCCTTGAAGCGTTCGACGAGCCGGCCGGCGGGCTCCGTGGTGATCAGCGCGTCGCCGTACTCCGCCGCCAGGTCGATCGACTGCGGCCCGCCGGCGGCGATGCCGATCGGCACCGGCTCGTCGGGCAGGTCCCAGAGCTTGGCGGAGTCGACGGTGTAGTGGTCGCCGCGGTAGCTGATGTAGTCGCCGGTGAACAGCGCCTGGATGATCTCCACGGCCTCGGCGAACATCTCGTGGCGGATGTTGACCGGTGGCCAGTTCTGCCCGACCACGTGCTCGTTGAGGTTCTCTCCCGCGCCGAGCCCCAGCGTGAAGCGTCCGTCCGACAGCGCTCCCATGGTCGCCGCCTTCTGCGCCACGACGGCGGGGTGGTACCGGATGATCGGGCAGGTGACGTACGTCATCAGGGGAAGCCGCTCGGTCGCGTTGGCGACGGCGCCGAGCACCGACCAGGCGTACGGCGAGTGCCCCATCTCGTCCAGCCAGGGGAAGTAGTGGTCGGAGATGACCGCGTAGTCGAAGCCGGCCCGCTCGGCGCCGACGGCGTCGCCGACCAGCTGCTTCGGCGTGGTCTGCTCGCACATGAGCGTGTAACCGATCTGTGCCATGGCGGCCCCATACCCGCTCGGTCCGGGAACGTGCCGCCGGCGTCGAAAATCTTCTGAATGGGGCCGGTCAGCAGGTGAAGGTCCGCAACAGCCCGTAGCTCATCTTGAGATCATTTTTCATGTCTTTAGCCCCACAAGGGGATTTTTCGGGCGGCGCCCCCAAGCCACCCCTCTCCGGCTAGAGGGCAAAAGTGGCTTGACGGGCGGACTTTGCTTGCTCGTTACCTCTCTGACGCTTAATCTCGACCACAGTGAGGAGTTACTCCGCGGTGCGGATTGCCATAACCATGGACGACGGACGATCTAGATGATCACACCCGCCGGCCCGGTGCCCTGACATCAGGGGCATCAGGACGTCGGAAATATTTGTCTGGCCAGAATCGCCCGGTCGGGCCGGTCCGTGCTGTGCGTAACCCCTCGCGTGCTGAGGTTCGCGACGCGAGGAGGGGTGGGCGCGCATGAGTTCGACAGTCGTGATCATGCTGGCGATAGCCTTTGTCCTGCTGGCATTGTTCGCGATCGTCGTGCTCGTCGTACTCATACGCCGCACCGCGCTCGTCCGCAAAGGGCTCACCCCCGAGCAGCTCGCGGAGGTCCACTCCGAGCTCGAGGAGGCCCGCCGCGAGGGCATGGAGATCCGCATCAAGGCCGAGTCCGACGCGAGCGAGGTGCTGCGCAGGGCGGAGGCCGCGGCCGAGGGCGCCATACGGATGCGCCAGGAGGTCGAGGACGAGGCCCGCACGCTCAAGACCGAGCTGAAGGAGCTCAGGTCCGACCTCGAACGCCGGGAGAACCGCCTGGCCGAGCGCGAGCAGCGGCTCGACGAGGAGGCGCGCAGGCAGGCCGAGCGCGGCAGGAAGCTCGCCGAGACCGAGACCGAGCTCGCCGACCGCCGCGCCGAGCTCGACAAGGTCCACGAGCAGCGCCGCGAGGTCCTGGAGCGCCTGGCCGGACTGACCGCCGAGCAGGCGAAGGCCGAGCTGGTCATGACCATCGAGAACCAGGCCAAACGCGAGGCCGCGCTGATCGTCAGAGAGATCGAGAGCGAGGCGCGCAAAGAGGGCGAGAAGCGCGCTTGCAAGATCGTCACTCTGGCCGTGCAGCGGGTGGCGACCGAGCAGACGGCGGAGTCGGTCGTGAGCGTGCTGCACCTGCCGAGCGACGAGATGAAGGGCCGCATCATCGGCCGCGAGGGCCGCAACATCAGGGCCTTCGAGTCCACGACCGGGGTCAACCTCATCATCGACGACACCCCCGAAGCCGTTCTACTGTCCTGTTTCGACCCGGTGCGCCGGGAGACCGCCCGGCTGACGCTGGAGAAGCTCGTCCTCGACGGCCGGATCCACCCGCAGCGCATCGAGGAGGCCTACGAGCGGAGCAAGGAGGAGGTCAAGGACCTCTGCGTGCGCGCCGGTGAGGACGCCCTGGTCGAGCTCGGCATCACCGACATGCACCCCGAGCTGATCATGCTGCTCGGCCAGCTCCGCTACCGCACCTCCTACGGCCAGAACGTGCTCAAGCACCTCGTCGAGTCCGCCCACATCGCCGGCATCATGGCCTCGGAGTTGCGCCTGGACCCGATGCTGCTCAAGCGCTGCACAGTGCTCCACGACATCGGCAAGGCCCTCACCCACGAGGTCGAGGGCAGCCACGCCCTCATCGGCGCCGAGATCGCCCGCCGCTACGGCGAGCACGAGGACGTGGTCCACGCCATCGAGGCGCACCACAACGAGGTCGAGGTGCGCACCGTGGAGGCGGTGCTCACACAGGCCGCCGACGCGATCAGCGGCAGCCGTCCCGGCGCGCGCAGGGAGTCGCTGGAGGCGTACGTCAAGCGGCTGGAGCGGCTCGAGGAGATCGCGCAGTCGTACGACGGGGTGGAGAAGGTCTTCGCCATGCAGGCCGGTCGCGAGATCCGCGTGATGGTCAGGCCGGAGGCCATCGACGACATCCAGGCCCAGGTGATCGCCCGCGACGTCGCCAAGCAGGTCGAGGAGGAGCTGACCTACCCCGGGCAGATCCGCATCACCGTCGTGCGCGAGTCACGCGCTACGGAGTTCGCCCGCTGAGCCCCGTTCGCCCCGCTCCCCGGCCTGGCAGACGGGTCAGGTGAGCCGGAACAGCTGCAGGTAGAAGGCCAGTTCGGCGGCGAGTGCCGCGATTCGCGTCTCGGCCCGGCGAAAGCCGTGTCCCTCGCCCTCGAAGGCGAGGTAGGTGCAGGGCACCCCGCGCTCGGTGAGGGCCGCGACGAAGGCCTCCGACTGCGACGCGGGCACGATCGGATCGTCCTGCCCCTGCATGAGCAGCATCGGGCAGTCGATCTGCCCCGCCTTCGCCAAAGGGTCCCGCCGGGCGTACAGAAGCGGATCTTCCGGCCCGACCAGCCACTCGACGTACCGCGACTCGAAGTCGTGGGTGGAGGCGGCCAGCGGGCCGAGGGCGCTGACCCCGGCGATCGACACCCCGCCGCAGAAGAGGCCGGACGCGCAGCAGGCCGCCATGGTGGTCCAGCCGCCCGCGCCCGCCCCGCGGATCGCGATGCGCTCGGGGTCGGCGAGCCCGTCGGAGAGCAGCCACTCGGCGGCGGCGATCGTGTCCTCCACGTCGACGACGCCCCACTGCCCCCGCAGGCTCTCCCGGTAGGCGCGGCCGTATCCGGTGGAGCCGCCGTGGTCGACGTCGATGACGCCGATGCCCCGGCTGGTCAGGAACGCCTTGTGCAGGTCGAGCGCCGTGGTGCTGTGCGCGGTGGGACCGCCGTGCACGAAGACGACGTACGGCGGCGCGGCGTCGCCGCGGCTCACCGACGGGTTGGCGGGCGGGTAGACGTGGGCGTGCACCCGCCGCCCGAACCTGCTGTTGATCTCGACCGGGCGGGGGACGGGGAGGTAGGCGGGGTCGGGCGGTGCGGCGAATTCGCGGCGGAGGCTCTCCGCCCGCCCGGTCGCGGTGTCGACCCGCACGACCGACGTCGGGACCGTGGCCCCGTAGGCGATGCCGCACAGCGTGGAGCCGGCGGCGCCGAGGCAGGGGATCCACCCGTCGTAGGGGAGGTCGGGCTCGCTGAGCACACCCGACTGAGGGTCGAGGAAGGCCAGCCGCATGTCGCCACGCCCGTGCAGGACCGCGAGCCGTCCGTCGCCGAGGACGACGTACGGCGCGCCGCCCAGCTCGCCGGGCGCCCATGCGAACTCCTCGTCCAACGGGCACAGGGGCCGGGACGACGGCTCGTGGACGTCGGCCTGGTAGAGGTTCCACCAGCCGGAGGCGTCGGAGATGAGGTAGAGGGTGCGGTCGTCCCTCCACCGGGGTGCGAGGACGGACTCCGCCGGCCCGCCCCTCACGCGCCAGGAGGCGCCGCCGTCGAGCCTGGTGACGCGCAGCTCCGTGCCCGTCCAGGGCATCCGCGGATGGTCCCAGCAGATGTAGGCGATGTGCTCGCCGTCGGGGGAGATCGCCGGGAAGGCGTAGAAGTCGCTCCCGGCGACCCGCTGCCGGGGTTCCTCGTCACCGCTCAGCGGGACGGACACGATCGCCCTGGTCACCTTGCCGTCGTCTCCGTGGCGCTCCTGGACGCACCACACCTCGCCGCCGTGCACGAGCAGGTCGGCATAGCGCAGGCCGCACGGCACGCACGGCTTGGGGGTGATGGGGTAAGGCCTGCCGGAACCGCCGGCGGGGAGGACGTAGAGCCGCTGGTCGGCGTGATTGGCGAAGACGACTCCCACCCCCGGCGCCACGGCGTACGACCGGCCGCCGTACTCGTGGACGCGGGTGCGGGCGTCCCAGGGGGCCGGCAGCAGCTCTCGCAGAACACCGTCGGCGGCGCGGTGGACGAGGGTGCGCCGCCCGCCTTCGGCGGGACGGCTCTCCTCCCACCAGATCTCGTCGCCGAGGACCGCCGGGTATCCGGGGCGCAGCCCGGAGCGGACGACATCGGAGGTGGAGATCGGCGAGGGCCAGGCACCGAACGGAACGGAGGGGTGCCCGGACGTGCGCTCGGGGGGCATAGCCGCATCCTGCCGGAAAACCTCACGGCGTGTGGCCGCTACGGTGCTGATCGTTTTCGGACGTACCGCTCCAAAGGTGGCGGCGAGGTGTATTTCGCGGCCAGGGATCCGAGGTTGTCGATCACAGCGCGCCGCCAGGCGCCCTCCCGGTACATCGCGCGCAGGGCGTCGTCCACCTCGGCGTACAGGCGGCCGCCGGTGCGCACCGCCAGGCCGTACCTGTGGCGCGAGAAGGTGTACCCGACGAGGCGGAAGGAGCCGGGTGAGGCGGCGGCGACGCCCGCGAGGACGGCCGCGTCGTCGGTCACCGCGTCCACCCGCCCGGCGGCGAGCATGCGCGCGCAGTCCTCGACCGTCGAGGTGATGAGGAACGCCCGCTGCCACGCCACGCCGAACCTGGCGACCAGCGGGCCGGGCGAGCCGGTGCACACCCTCTTCTGCGTGAGATCGCGCAGGCGCCGGACCGAGAGGTCGCCGGCCGGCACCAGGATGTCCTCGGCGGAGACGAGGTACGGCCCGGCGAGCGCGTACGAGCCCGTGCCGGGCGGCGGGACGTACGCCCGGGCGCGCGGCAGGAGCACACCCATCGCGAGGTCGACGCGGACCCCCGGACGCCCCTCGACGGCAGGGGACGGCGTGGCGGCGGGCGGGCCGAGCTCGACGTAGGTGACCTGGTCGTCGCGGTACCCCAGCCGCCTCGCGACATACCCCGCGACCTGCACGTCCAGGCCTTCGTAACGGCCGTCGGCGAGCCGGCCGGCCAGGCCCGGACGTCCGGGCCGCACTCCGACGACGATGCCGTGTCCGTCGCCCTCACAACCGCCGAGGAGGACCCCCAGCGCCACGAGGAGCACGGCCATGACGAACCCGGGAGCGGCGCGCCGCGCCCGCGCCCGCTCCCGTGAAGGCGGCGGTGCGGCGGGCGGCGTCCTGCTCATCGCAGCATTAGAGCCGCCCGCCACGGGCCCCGCCCGCGACCAGGGGAAAGCTTTACGCTCCCCCTTCTCCGACCCCCACGGCCGCAGGGGCCTGGACCGGGGCCGCGGCGGTGCGGCGGCTGCGCCTGCTGCGCTGTTCGAGCCGGTTCGCCAGGTAGCTCAGCGCCAGGTTGATCGCGATGTAGACCACGGAGATGACCATCGCGCTCGGGATGAGGTTGCCGAAGTTCGCCGGGATCTGCTTGAGGCCGAAGTTCAGCAGCTCCTCGTAGGCGATGACCCACCCGAGGGCGGTGTCCTTCAGGAGCACCACCATCTGGCTCACGATCGCCGGCATCATCGCCGTCGTGGCCTGGGGCAGCAGGATGAGGCGCATCACGCCGCTCTTGCGCAGCCCGAGGGAGTAGCCGGCCTCCGACTGCCCGCGCGGCACGGCCTGGACGCCCGCCCGGAAGACCTCGGCCAGCACCGAGCCGTTGTACAGCGTCAGGCCCAGCACCACCGCGACGAAGGCCGGGACGCTGAGGGTGTAACCGCTCATGGTCGCAGGGCCGGCCTGGATGAAGAAGATCAGCAGGAGCAGCGGGATGGCGCGGAAGAACTCCACGATCGCCGCCGACGGCACCCGGATCCACGCGTGCTCCGACAGCCGGCCCAGGCCGAAGACGATGCCGAAGAGAAGCGCCAGGACCGCCGAGACGGCGGCGGCCTCGAGCGTGGCCAGCAGGCCCGGGAGGATCTGCCCGGTCCACACCTCCGCGCGCAGGAACGGCTCCCACAGCTTGCCCTCGAACTGCCCCTTGTCGGCCAGCCCCTTGATCAGCAGGTAGGCGATCCCGAGGATCACGACCGCGGAGACGAGGGTGAGGATGTTGTTGCGCAGGCGCGCCCGGGGGCCGGGCACGTCGAAGAGAACGCTCGCGGTGCTCACCGGCACTCCTCCTGTCCGCCGAGCCGCGTCGGCCGTGCCTGGACGCTCATCGGACCACCGCCATGCGCTTGGCGAGCCAGCCGAAGAAGAACCCGCTGGGCAGCGTCAGCACCATGTATCCCGCGGCGAAGCCGAGGAAGATCGGGAGGGTGCCGCCGTAGTCGTCGAACATCTGCTTCATCACCGCCGACGCCTCGATGTAGCCGGCGACGATGACGATGGTCGTGTTCTTGGTCAGGGCGATGAAGATGCTGCCGAGCGGGGCGATCACCGTGCGGAACGCCTGCGGGAGCACCACCAGCCGAAGCGACTGCGTGAAGGTCAGGCCGATGGCGCGCGCGGCCTCCGCCTGGCCGACGTGCACGGTGTTCATGCCCGAGCGCAGCGCCTCGCAGACGAACGCCGCGGTGTACGCCGAAAGGCCCGCCGTCGCCCACCAGTAGTAGTTGGTGCCCGGGTCCTTCGAGAGGGTCAGCTGCAGGGTGTCGCTCAGCCCGAGGGCGCACAGCAGAAGCACAAGGGTGAGCGGCGTGTTGCGCAGGATGTTGACGTAGATCGTGCCCACGGCCCGCAGGACTGGCGTGGGCGACACCCGCATGCCGGCCAGGATCGTGCCGAGGATCAGGGCGAGCAACCCGCTCATGAGGGTGAGGCGGATCGTCGACCAGAATCCCGCGAGGATCGTGCCGAACTCCTGGGCGAGTGGACTGAAGTCGAAAAATGATTCCATCGTGCTCCACCGGAGACGGGGAGCGCCGGTGAGGAGGCCTCACCGGCGCGGGGAAGATGATCAGCTGCAGCCCTCGGCGGGCGGGGCGCCGGTGGCGGTGAACTTCAGTCCCGTTCCGCTGAAGTGCTTGTCGAACAGCTTCTGCATCGTCCCGTCCTGGTACATCTCGGTGATGGCCTTGTTGACGGCCTCACAGGTCTCCTTGTCGCCCTTCTTCAGGCCGACGCCGTACTTCTCGTCGGTGAACGGGGCGCCGGTGACCTTCAGGGCGCTGCCCTCACGCTTGGCGTAGCCGGCGAGGATCATGTCGTCGGTGGTCACGGCGTCCAGCGCGTTGCCCTTGAGCTTGGTGATGCACTCGTCGTAGGCCCCGGCCGGCACCAGCGTGACGTCGACCTTCTTGTTCTCCTTGTTGGTGCCCTCGGAGATGTTCTTCCAGGAGTTCGAGCCGGTCACCTGACAGATGCGCTTGCCCTTGAGGCTGTCGAGGGAGGTGATCGAGGTGTCGTTCGCGCGCACCAGGGTGTCCTGGTGGGCGATGTAGAACGGCCCGCCGAAGGTCACCTTGGGCTTGCGGGCGTCGGTGATGGAGTAGGTGGCGACGACCATGTCGACCTGCCCCTGCTGGAGGAAGGTCTCGCGGTTGGCCGAGCGCGCCTCCTTCCAGGTGATGCCGCTCGGCTGCACGCCCAGCTTGCCCGCGATGTAGGTCGCCACGTCGACGTCGAAGCCCTCGACGGTGCCGTCGGGCTTCTTCAGGCCCATGCCGGGCTGGTCGTACTTGACGCCGATCGTGAGCTTCTTGTCGTCCTTGGCCTTCTGCAGAGCCGACTTCGGGGCGCTGCTGCCGCAGGCGGCGAGGCTGCCGGCCAGTGCCGCGGCAGATAGGAGGATGGCCCCGATCTGTCGTGAACGCATATGCGAGTACCTCGGCTTTCTTCGTGAGGAAGGGTCGGTTTCAGCGCAGGCGGGCGGTGCCTGGGGTGAACGGCGGAGGGCCGCGCGCCTCGATGCCGGCGCACGGTCCTTCGGCCGCCTGTCGATTCAGTGGGTGAGGATCTTGGAAAGGAAGTCCTTGGCCCTCTCGGTGCGGGCGTTGGTGAAGAACTCGTCAGGGGTGTTCTCCTCGACGATCTGACCGCCGGACATGAACACCACCCGGTGGGCGGCCCGGCGGGCGAAGCCCATCTCGTGGGTCACGACCATCATGGTCATGCCGTCACGGGCCAGCCCGATCATGACGTCGAGCACCTCCTGCACCATCTCGGGGTCGAGCGCGGAGGTGGGCTCGTCGAAGAGGATCATCTTCGGATCCATCGCCAGGGCACGGGCGATGGCCACCCGTTGCTGCTGGCCTCCGGACAGCTGGGCCGGATACTTGCTCGCCTGGTTGGCGATGCCGACGCGTTCGAGCAGCTCCATGCCCCGCTTCTCGGCCTGCTCGCGGGCGACGCCCCGCACCTTGATCGGGCCCAGCGTGACGTTCTCCAGGATCGTCTTGTGGGCGAACAGGTTGAAGGACTGGAACACCATGCCGACGTCGGACCTGAGCCGGGCCAGCGCCTTTCCCTCGGCGGGAAGGGGTTTCCCGTCGAAGATGATCGTGCCTGAGTCGATCGTCTCGAGCCGGTTGATGGTGCGGCACAGCGTCGACTTGCCTCCCCCGGAGGGGCCGATCACCACGACGACCTCCCCTCGGGAGACCGTCAGGTTGATGTCCCTGAGCACGTGCAGGGAACCGAAACTCTTGTTGACGTTCTCGACTCTGACGAGAGGAGTCGCGTCCCCGTTCTCCGTCATGTTGCACAACGTAGGTGGTCAGGGCCGCCTGTCACTAACCGGGTGGTACCGATCCCATCACGGCCTTGTCACAACGGCCTCGGAACGCGCCAAGGCAAGCCGATACGGGACGAGGGCGGCCATAGCCTGGAACGTTCCTACAGCCCGGGAGCCCGCGAGCCGAGGGCGCCCGCCGCCGTAGGGGGCCGTGCGCGGCGCGGAAGTGCCGGCCGGGCGAACACGGCCGCGCCGGGGAGCGCCTACCCTTGTCTGTTGAGATGACTGTCACCGAGGAGCGCCCGCGCACCTACGAAGTGCGCACCTACGGGTGCCAGATGAACGTCCACGACTCCGAGCGGCTCTCCGGCCTGCTGGAGGACGCCGGCTACGTCCCGGCGGTCGACGGCGAGACCGCCGACGTCGTCGTGTTCAACACCTGTGCCGTCCGCGAGAACGCCGACAACCGCCTGTACGGCAACCTCGGCCATCTGCGCCCGGCCAAGGTGAAGAACCCCGGCATGCAGATCGCCGTGGGCGGCTGCCTCGCCCAGAAGGACCAGGGCGAGATCGTCCGCAGGGCGCCCTGGGTCGACGTCGTCTTCGGCACGCACAACATCGGCTCGCTGCCGGTCCTGCTCGAACGCGCCCGCATCGCGCAGGAGGCCCAGGTCGAGATCAAGGAGTCGCTCGAGGTCTTCCCGAGCACCCTGCCGACCAAGCGCGAGTCGCCGTACGCCGCGTGGGTGTCGATCTCGGTCGGGTGCAACAACACCTGCACCTTCTGCATCGTCCCGTCGCTGCGCGGCAAGGAGAAGGACCGCCGTCCGGGCGACATCCTGGGCGAGGTCCGCTCCCTCGTCGACCTCGGCGTGCTCGAGATCACCCTTCTGGGGCAGAACGTCAACACCTACGGCGTCGAGTTCGGCGACCGGCTGGCCTTCGGCAAGCTGCTGCGCGCCTGCGGCGACGTCGAGGGGCTCGAGCGGGTGCGCTTCACCTCGCCGCACCCGGCGGCGTTCACCGACGACGTCATCGCCGCGATGGCCGAGACGCCGAACGTCATGCACCAGCTGCACATGCCGCTGCAGTCGGGCTCCGACCGCATCCTCAAGGCCATGCGCCGCTCCTACCGCGCCGAGCGCTACCTCGGCATCATCGAGCGGGTCCGCGCGGCCATGCCCGACGCGGCCATCTCGACCGACATCATCGTCGGCTTCCCGGGGGAGACCGAGGAGGACTTCCAGGCGACGCTGGAGGTCGTGCGGCGCTCGCGGTTCGCCAACGCCTTCACCTTCCAGTACTCCATCCGCCCCGGCACCCCGGCCGCCACGATGCCCGACCAGGTGCCCAAGGAGGTCGTCCAGGAGCGGTACGAGCGGCTGGTCGCCCTGCAGGAGGAGATCTCCTGGGATGAGAACAAGGCGCAGGTCGGCCGCACGCTGGAGGTCCTGGTCGCCGAGGGCGAGGGGCGCAAGGACGACGCCACCCACCGCATGTCCGGGCGGGCTCCCGACAACCGCCTGGTCCACTTCGTGCCCGGCGAGGAGACGCCGCGGCCGGGCGACATGGTGACCGTCGAGGTCACCTACGCCGCTCCGCACCACCTCGTCGCCGACGGTCCCGCCCTGGCGCTGCGCCGCACCCGTGCGGGCGACGCCTGGGAGGCCAGGGAGAGCGCGGCCTGCGGCACGGGCACCGGTTCGGGCAAGCCCGGCACCGTGTCCCTCGGCATGCCCGTCCTGCGCCGCTCCTGACCACCCGGCGCCCGCTCGCGTACGCCGCGGGCGGCCGTACGTCCTCGGCGCGCCGCCGTACACCCGGGGTGCGCCGGCGCTGTACGTCCGCGGCGTGCCGCCGTGCGTCCGTGGCGTCCCGGCGCCGGTGACCGGCCGCCGTCCCCGCGCGGCGGCCGTCGCTCGTGTGGGGGGTCAGTGCCGGTCGTCGAGCAGCCTCTCGCAGTAGTCGCGGCGGAAGTCGTCGAACCTGGCGCAGGGGTCGGGCGACGACGGGCCCTGCCGTCCGGCGGGAGGCGCCGGTGGCCTGGCCGCGGGTGGTGCCGGCCGCCTCGCCGCGGGTGGCGGCACGGCCTGCCCCGCCGGGGGCCCGGTTCGCGCCGGTGGCGCCTGCGTGCCTCTGGGCCGCTCCTCACGCCGCCGTTCCCGGCCAGAGGGATGGCCACGGTGAGAACCGTCTCTCTCCGGCGCCCGGCCCGCCGTCCCCGGCCCGCCCCCGGCGGCCCTCGCCTCCGCCGCCGGCCCTGAGCCCGTCTCGGGCCTCTCGGCGGCCCTCGCCTCCACCACCGCCTCCGGTCCCTCGGCGGACGGTGCCGGTACCGGGGCCGTCCAGAGGCGCTCGGGCCGGTCGTTCGGCACGACCTGTGCCTTGATCACCGGTACCGCGTGCCCTGGCGGCCGCGTCCCGGATCGGGAAGCCGCCGGGTGCGGGTCCGGAGCGGACTCCTGGGCTGTCCCGGGAAGCCCCGACCAGAGCCTGGGCCGGGCCTCCACCTGCTCCCGCGCACCCTCCGAAGGGCGGTGACGTGCGTTTTTTTCGTGTTCGAATGTCTCGCCGGACTCGCGCCTGATCACGATGGTCCCGCGCCCCGTCGTCGCGCCCTGGAGGGCCGTCGCGGGGTCCGAGGCGGAGAGCTCCGGATCCTCCGCTGGGGCAGGCGATCCGGGGATGAGGGGCGCGCCGGCGAGGATGATCCCCAGCCCGAAGCCGCAGACGACCGCCGCCACGCCGCCGAGTGTGGCCACTGTTCGAAATGAGACCGATCCAAAAGATGATAAGTCGTGATTCTTACGTGATCGACGTGCGGTAATTCGCCTCATGGGGCTAGTGTGACGACCGCCCGCGGAAGCCGGAGTGCTTTCCCCCCGATACGCCGCAGGAGTCACTTACATGGATCGGCACGACCATCCGTCGCCGGGCCGCTTTGACGAGTCCAGCCCCATGTCCCCCGTCGAACACCTCTCTTCCGAGCCGCCGGCCCCGTCGCGTTCGGGCAGGCGAGTCGTCATGCTGAGCGCCGCGGCGGTGCTCGCCGCGGCCGTGAGCGCCGGAGGGGTCATCACCCTCACCGGCAACACCGCCGGCAGCGGTGCCGGTGCGGTGACCCGCCAGTCGTCCGAGCGGACGGCCGGCGGCGCCGACCAGGCGGGAGACGCCACGCAGGCCGCCGACTCCGGCGACGCCTCGTCCTCGGGGGGCCAGACCGACCTGGGTTCCGGCGACTCCGCCGCGCCGGGCTCCTCCTCCGGCTCCGGCGGCTCCCCGGGTTCGTCCGGCTCCAACGGCGCCGGCTCGGAAGACGTGGCCGACGAGTCCGGCTCCCAGGCCGTGCCGGTGTCCGGGACCCGGAACGCCAAGAACAAGAAGCAGTCGGCCGTCGACACCGAAGGCCAGGCCGGGGGCCCCCATCCGGACGGCCCGGCGGGGTACGTCGAGCCCAACGCGCAGTCGCCCGGCAGGGCGTCCGGTCTGGGCGGCGGTTCCTACGCGCCCTCCGGCTCCCGGCCGTCGGCCTCGCCCACGCCGAAGGCGTCGGCGACGGCCCGGAGCACACCCAAGCCCGGCAAGAGCCCGGTCAGGGCGACGCCGAGCCCGTCCGCGACCGGCGCG
This sequence comes from Sphaerisporangium fuscum, assembly GCF_018531465.1. Taxonomy (GTDB): domain Bacteria; phylum Actinomycetota; class Actinomycetes; order Streptosporangiales; family Streptosporangiaceae; genus Sphaerisporangium; species Sphaerisporangium fuscum. Next base: position 172,506 of record NZ_JAHDTF010000025.1, on the reverse strand, counting down.
GACGCCAAGCTCGTCACCGCCGAGGACGAAGTGGTCCGCCTCACCAACGCCGCCAGGCAGGAGCAGGGCTGCAGCCCGCTGCGGATCGACGAGCACCTGCGTGAGGCCGCCCGCGGGCACTCCGACGACATGGCCGCCAAGGGCTACTTCGACCACAACTCGCAGGACGGCCGCAGCCCCTGGGACCGCATCAAGGCCGCCGGGTACAAGTCGTCGATGTTCGCCGAGAACATCGCCAGGGGCCAGGCCACTCCCGAGGCCGTGGTCAAGGCGTGGCTGAACAGCCCCGGTCACCGGGAGAACATCATGAACTGCGGGCTCAAGGCCATCGGCGTCGGCGTCCACTTCGGCTCCGGCGGCCCCTGGTGGACCCAGGACTTCGGCGCCAGCTGATCCTTGGGGCGCGGTCTCCACCTGCCTGAGCCCTTGTGGAAACCGCGCCCGGCCCGTCGACTAGCCTGATCTTGTGCTTGTCGCAGCGGCCGTGTGCCCGCACCCTCCGTTGATCGTCCCCGAGCTCGCCGGCGCAGCCGCGGCCGAGCTCGACGGCCTGCGTGAGGCGTGCGTGGCGGCGATCACCTCGCTCCTGGCGTCCCGGCCGGACGTGCTCGTCGTCGTCGGCGGCGCGCCGGCGGCGGGCTCCTACGACGCGGATGCCGGCGGCAGCCTGGCCGCCTGGGGCGTCGACGTGCGCGTCGGCGAAGGAGACCCCGTGCTCCCGCTGTCGCTGACCATCGGGCGCCGTCTGCTCGACATGGCCGGCGGCGCGGCCCCCTCGGCGTACGCGGCGGTCGCCTCGGACGCCCCGGCGGCCACCTGCGAGCAGACGGGCCGTGAACTGGCCGGGCGTGGCCGGCGGGTGGCCTTGCTCGTGATGGCCGACGGCTGCGCGACGCTCACCGTCAAATCGCCCGGCTACCTCCAGCCGGACGCCGAGGCCCACAACCGGGCGCTCGCCCGTGCCCTCGGCGCCGCCGACGTCGCCGCGCTCGCCGCCCTCGACCCGGACGAGGCCGAACGGCTCTGGATCGGCGGACGGGCCGCGTTCCAGGTCCTCGCCGGCGCCGCCCGCCCAGGGCCCCGCGACGAGGACGGAGACCGTTTCGTCGCCGAGTTGCTCTACGATGACGCACCCTACGGTGTCGGTTATTTCGTGGCCCGCTGGCGTCTGCCGGAGCCGGGCCCGGCATGATCCGGCGGACGGTGCGCGGCGTCCGCGCGCCGCGCCGTGGATACCGTGAAGTGACGGATTTCTTCGGCGTGTGAAGGGGCGTGAAGTGATGCTGGACGTCGCCTTCGGCAGCGTGCCGACCCCGCTCGGCGACTTCCTGGCGGCCGTCACCGCCGACGGCGTGGTCGCCACCGCGTTCGACGACACCGAGCGCACGCGGCGCAGGCTGCTCGACCGGCTGCGCGCCCGGGAGGCGGGTGACGCCGACCGCACGGCGGCGGTCCGCGACGAGCTGGCCGGCTACTTCGCCGGACGGCTGCGCCGGTTCACGCTGCCCGTCGACTGGCGCCTGATGTCCACGTTGCAGCGCCGCGTGCTCGGCGCCCTGCACGCCACGGTGCCGTACGGCAAGGTCACGACCTACGGCGATCTCGCGGTGAGCAGCGAGGCGGGCGTACCGGCGCGCGCCATCGGGTCGATCATGGGCAGCAACCCGATCCCGGTCATCGTGCCGTGCCATCGTGTCGTCGCCGGCAACGGCCTGGGCGGGTTCAGCGGCGGCGACGGGGTCGATTCCAAGCGCTGGCTGCTGACCCTGGAGGGCTACCTCCAGCCGACCCTCGACTGGGAGCTGTAGGCGGGCCGCCGGTGGAACGAACACGAAGGCAGGTGTCTGTGGTGGAACGTACGCGAGGGCGGCCGCCGGTGGTCGCCGTCGTGGGGCCGACCGCGGCCGGAAAGTCCGACCTGGCCGTGGAGCTCGCCCTCCGGCTGGGCGGCGAGGCGATCAACGCCGACTCCATGCAGCTGTACAAGGGCATGGACATCGGCACCGCCAAGCTCACCCTCGCCGAGCGGCGCGGCGTCCCCCACCACCTCCTCGACGTCTGGGATGTCACCGAGACGGCGAGCGTCGCCGAGTACCAGCGAATGGCGCGCCCCCTCATCGACGACCTCAGGGCAGCCGGGAAGGCGCCGATCCTGGTCGGCGGCTCAGGCCTCTACATCCGGGCCGCCCTCGACGACCTGGAGTTCCCCGGCACCGACCCGCGGGTCCGCGAACGGCTTGAGGCCGAGCTCGACGCCGTGGGGTCCGCCGTCCTCCACCAGCGGCTGAAGGAGCTCGACCCGGTGGCGGCGGAGGCGGTCCTGGCGAGCAACGGCCGCCGTATCGTCCGCGCCCTCGAGGTGATCGAGCTCACCGGCAGGCCGTTCTCGGCCACCATGCCCTCCTACGACGCGGTCTACGAAAGCGTGCAGATCGGCGTCGAGGTGCCCAGGCCCGTGCTCGACGAGCGCATCGCGGTCCGGGTCGACCGCATGTGGGAGGCCGGGTTCGTCGACGAGGTGCGCGCCCTCGTGCCCCAGGGCCTGCCGCGCGGCCGTACGGCCAGCAGGGCTCTCGGCTACGCCCAGGTGCTGCGCTTCCTCGAAGGGGAGTGGAGCGAGGAGCAGGCGCGCGAGGAGACCATCCGGGCGACACGCCGGTTCGCGCGGCGTCAGGAGTCGTGGTTCCGCCGCGACCCACGGGTGAGCTGGCTGCCCTTCGATGCCCCTGACCTGCTCGAACAGGCCTCGGCGCTGGTCGGGGCGTAGACTACGGTGACATGCGTTTCGTAAAGGGCCACGGCACAGAGAACGACTTCGTCATCCTTCCCGACCGCGACGGGAGCATCGATCTCTCGGCGTCGCTGGTCACGTCGCTGTGCGACCGCCGGACCGGCATCGGTGCCGACGGCGTCCTCCGCGTCGTGCCCGCCAAGCTCAGCCCCGAGGCGATCGGCATCCTCGACCGCGAGGGCACGGGCCGGCAGCGCGACGCCGAATGGTTCATGGACTACCGCAACGCCGACGGCAGCGTCGCCGAGATGTGCGGGAACGGCCTGCGGGTCTTCGCCCGCTACCTTGTCGACGCCGGGCTGGCCGACGCCGGCGAGTTCGACGTCGTGACCCGCGCGGGCCTGCGGCGCGTGCGGCTGGACGCCACCGGTGACGTCACGACCGACATGGGCGCGCCGCAGATCCTCGGCGAGAGCTGGACGACCGTCGGCACCGCTGAGTACGGCGGGCTGGTGGTCAGCATGGGCAACCCGCACCTCGCGTGCGTCACCGGGGATCCGGTGGCCCAGCTCGACCTCACCTCGCAGCCCGGGTTCGACCCGGCGGTGTTCCCGACGGGCGTCAACATCGAACTGCTGAACGTGGTGGGGGAGCGCCGCGTCGTGATGCGCGTCTTCGAGCGCGGCTCCGGCGAGACGCGGTCCTGCGGCACCGGCACCGTCGCGGCGGCGGTGGCGTCGGCGCACATGGCCGGGGAGGCGACGGGCGAGTGGACGGTCGAGGTCCCCGGCGGCCTCCTCACGGTGACCCTCGACGACGACACCAGCTACCTCACCGGTCCCGCCGTCCTGGTGGCCGCCGGCGAGATCCCTCCCCAGACGCTCATCTAGCCGCCTTCCCGCCCGTCACCGGGCCTTGGGCCGGACAGCCGCCCCGGCCCGGGAGGGTTCCTTCACGGACACGGGTCCACGGTGACGGCGGCGCTCTTCTTCAGGGGCGGCCTCGTGGGTTCCTTCCCGTGCACGCGTCTACGGCTGCCGACCAGGCCGCCCTCGGCATGTTTTCCCCAAGCCGAGGGCGTCTTGGGGGCTTGTGGGCGATTCGTCTGGGCGGGTTATCCACAGCAAGGCTCGCTTGTTTGGGGCATGCTCCGCGAACTGGCAGACTGACCTGCCATGGACGTTGACATCTGGGCATGGGTCGCAGACACCCAGCGGCAACTGCACGAAGCGGGGAACACCGGGCTGGCCATCGCGCTTGGTGACCTGCCCGCGCAGGCTCTTGAGGGCCGATATGCCCAGCTTGACGTGATGGCACCGGCCGTGGCGCAGCAGGCGGAGGCGCTCGAGCTGCCCTGGCTCGAATTCTTCGCCCGGCATTGGCACCTCCTCGGGCGTATCGGCGACCGCGCCCAAGGAGCGGTCGCCCTGGGCGACGCCAAGGCCCTCCTTGAGTTCGCCGATCGCGAAGACACCAAGGACTGCCCCTCCGTCCCGGCCGCCGTCGAGGCCCTGGCCCTCTGCCAGGCCAACATCGACGGTCCCGGCTACGCCGCCGAGCGCCTGGCCGCCATCGGAGCGGCCCTGGAGGGGGTCGAGCCTTCTTCGCCGGCCTACTGCGGTCTGGTCACGCAGTACGTCTCGGCGCTGTCCGACGCGGGCGAGGTCGAGCAGGCCGTCACCTACTACGAGTCCGCCGTCGCCGCGCGCAGGGGTGCCGACGGGCAGGTGAGCTGGGAGCTCGCGGCGATGGGCGTGCGCGCCCTCCTCGCGGCCGGTCGTGTCGAGGAGGCGCTGGTCGAGCTCGACAGCGCCAAGGAGTTCCCGGCCGACGACCCGGTCGCCAAGGACCACCGCGAAGGCGTGCTGCGGGCGCTGGTGCTCGCCACGGCCGGCCGTCCGACCCAGGCCCTGGAGGCGCTCCCCGATCTCGACGTCGTGGGCGACCACCCTCGCGAGTGGGTGGAGTGGGCGCGTGCCGTGCGTTTGCTCAGCGAGGTCATCACCAACACCTGGCAGCTCGGCCGCGTGCTGCGCCAGTGGATGGCCTACTTCGAGACCATGGGCGTCCACCACGGGCGCGTCGAGCTCGCCCTGATCGCCGGCGAGCTCGCTCTGGCCCGGCAGGGCATCTGGCAGGCGCAGGCGCTGGCCGATCTGGCCGAGTCCTGGATGGGTGAGCTGCGTTCCGCCGAGGGGCTGACCGAGCGTGTCGCGGCCCTACGCGCCGCCGCCGAGGCCGCCACTCCGCCGCCGCCTCCCGGCCCGCAGGACGAGCTGGTCGCCTACTTCGACGCCGCCGACGGCCACAACGCCGACCCCGAGCGGTGGGTCGGCTGGCTGTGGCCCCTGTCCGGCACGGACCTGCCGGCCACCCGCCGCCACACCACGACCCTCGGCTTCCTGGGGTACGCCCCGCTGGGCGCCGAGATCCTCTGGAAGACGATCGTCGAGAACGCCGACCCGGCCACCGCCGAGGAGGAGGACATCGCCTACCTCACCGGCGTGCTCATCGAGGCCGAGCAGGACGAGCGGGTGGAGCGGTTCGCGGCCCTGCTGCCCGCGCCGGTCGGCCACATGGTGCTCGCCCGGCTGCACCGCGCCCGCGAGCGGTGGGAGGAGACCAAGACCGAGGCCGACAAGTCCCTCGAGGCCGGGGCGGAGGGCACCGTGGCCCTCGAGGCGCGCAGGATGCTCGCCGGCGCCACCCAGCAGCTCGGTGACAACGCCAAGGGCGCTGAGATCCTGCGCGAGCTGGTCGAGTCGGGTGCCGGTGAGGAAGAGGACACCTGGCGCATGATCGTCATGGCGACGGCCGCCGAGAACTGGGACCTGGTCCGTCAGGGGGCCGCCAAGCTCGGCATGCAGCTCAACTCCACCGAGGGCCCGATCGAGGAAGAGTGGCACCTGGTCCGGGTCGTGCTGCCGATGTCCGACGGCAGTCAGCGCGAGGTCCTCGCCGTGCGTACCGGCCCCGCCACCGCCCGCCTGCTCATCCCGCAGCCCCGGGGCATGGACTACAACGCCGGCGACGTCGTCGTCATCGACCCGCGCCCGCTGGAGCCGGTGCCCGAGACCGCCGAGGAGCAGGAGAGCTTCGTCATCCCGTTCGCGGGTGTCGCGCTGCTGCGTCCCGGTGGCTACACCAGCTGGTTCTTCGACGGCGCGGCTCCGAGCGAGGAAGACTGGACCGAGTTCAACGAGGTGATGGCCGAGCGCGGCTGGCCCATGTGGGTCTACAGCGACGAGAACTACACCGTCACCCACCCCACCTCCGGTGAGCGCCTCCAGGGTGTCTACGGCTGGATCGCCATACCCCCGGGGGTCGAGCCGGTGGAGCTCGACGCCGTCCTCGACGACGCCACCGAGCGCTGGAGCCACCCCCTCGCCTGGGTCGACCTCGCCCGCAGCGCCGGCATCGAGGTCGAACGCCACGAGCGCATCATCAAGGAGTACGGCCTCTGACCATCCCCACCCACCCGGCGGCGCCCACCGGCCGCCGCCGGGTGCCGTCGGGTGGGTGGCCTGGGGCGTTGGCTCCGGAGATGTCCGGTGAGTGGCGCCGGGTGTGATTCCGCTGTTCCTGGTCGGGGTGTTTGGTGAGTGGCGCCGGGTGTGATCCCGCTGTTCCTGGTCGGGGTGTTTGGTGAGTGGCGCCGGGTGTGATTCCGCTGTCCCTGGTCGGGGTGTTCGGTGAGTGGCGCCGGGTGTGATTCCGTCGTCCCTGCTTGGAAGCTTGTTCGTCTCCTGAGGTTGTCTGCGGTGCCTTCCTGTTCCTTTTCCGGTCGTGTTCGGCGCGGGTCTGCGCCGGGAGAGGGTAGCGGAGGGCGTACGAAGGGCTACTAGAATCTGATTCGGTGTCTTTGGCTGCTGGGAGGGCGGGGCTGTGATGCTGGAGCGATTCAGGCTCGACGGCAAGGTCGCCGTCATCACGGGAGCGTCGTCAGGCCTTGGGGTGGCCTTCGCCCGTGGCCTCGCCGAAGCCGGTGCCGACATCGCGATCGGCGCCCGCCGCAAGGATCGGCTCGAACAGACGCGCCTGCTCGTGGAGGAGACGGGACGGCGCTGCGTGACGGCGGTCACCGACGTGACCCGGCCCGAGGATTGCCAGGGCCTGGTGGACGTCGCGGTCGCCGAACTGGGCGCCGTCGACATCCTGATCAACAACGCCGGAGTGGGGACGGCTGTGCCCGCCCTGCGTGAGACTCCTGAGGAGTTCCGGCAGGTCGTCGACATCAACCTGCACGGCGCCTACTGGATGGCCCAGGCCTGCGCGAAGGTGATGCCTCCAGGATCGTCCATCGTGAACATCGGCAGCGTGCTGGGCGAGACCACGGCCGGCCTGCCGCAGGCGGCCTACAGTGCGTCCAAGGCGGCCCTTGTCGGACTGACCAGAGATCTGGCCCAGCAGTGGACCGGACGGCGGGGGATCCGGGTCAACTGCCTGGAACCCGGCTTCTTCGAGTCGGAGATGACCTCCTCCTATCTTCCCGGCTACCTTGAACGGCAGTTGGAGCAGCGGGTGCTGATGGGTCGGCCCGGTGATCCCGCCGAGCTCGTGGCGGCCGCCATCTTCCTTGCCTCCGACGCCGGGTCGTACGTCACTGGCGCGGTCCTCCCTGTGGACGGCGGCTTCCTGACGTCCTGACCTGCTTATGGCGGGCAACGGTGGGGGTGTTCGCCTCAGTGGGGGGCGGCTTCTTGGTGTTCTGACCCGCCGGTGGGTGGTTGTTCGGAGTGGCAGGCGCTGGCGATAATGCCTGCCCGGGAGGTCAGACGTCCCCGGCACGTGGCTTGGCGGTCTGATATCGGTCGCGCATCATTAACCGGTTTGTGGGAGAGTCACACCTACGTACACATGGGTTCTGGAGGAAAGTGTGCTGGGAATCGACCGGCTCGCCGCGGTGATCCGAGACGAGCGCCCGTGGGGTGGCTTCGAGCGGTTCACGCTGAACGAGACGTCAACCGTGAAGATCATCGAGGTGGCTGCGGGGCAGCGGCTCAGCCTGCAGCGGCACAAGGGCCGCGACGAGCTGTGGGTCGCCCTCGACCCGGGGGCGGTCTTCGAGATCGACGGTGAGCGCATCGAGCCGGCGGTCGGCGACCGGGTCCTCATTCGTGCAGGTCAGACGCATCGGCTCAGCTCGTCCGGTCCCGCCACCCGGATCCTGGAGATCGCCTTCGGCCACTTCGACGAGGACGACATCGAGCGCCTCGACGACGCCTACGGCAGGGCGTGACCGTCCGGGACACGGCGCGAGCCCGGCTCTGAGTGAGGCGGTCCGGCGCATGGTCCGGCCGTGAAACACCAGGCGCCGGTGGTTTGACAGGCGAGCGGGTGGTCACCCGCTCGCCTTCGTCCACGTGCAGCCGATCTACTCGCGTTCGTCCCTGCGGGCCGATTACCTGCTCGTCATTCGCCCGTGTTCAGCCGATCTGGTCGCGTTCGTCGATGGGTGGCCGGTTCGCTCGGACGCCCGCCCTACCTGCTCTGGTTCGTCCGGTCCGGGCAGGTTCGCTGGGCCTTACCGTGTGCGGCTGGTCTGCTCGTGTTCTTTTGTTCAGGGGCGGTTTGTTCGTCCCTCCGGCATGCGCGTCTGATGCTTGGTCTTGGGCGGTTCGTCGATCCATGTTCGCCGTGGCCGGTTTGCTCGGGGGCGCTCTTCCTTGGGAAGGACGCTGGCCTTTGTGAGGTCAGGGTGGATCTGCATGCTTTCGTCGCGAGGTCCCCAGGTGGTCCTCCTGTGGCGGGTTTGTAAAGCATTTAGCGCGTCTGGGCGGTCAAGGCAGTCGCCGGGGCGATTGCCGTGGGGCGGTGTGGTGACACCTGGGGGCTCTCAGCCGTAATCGCGGGTTTCAGGGGTAGTTGCTATACCTAGGTATTACTTTTCCTTTACCTGGGGGTGGCAGTGCACCTGCGTGGGTCTCGCGTGATCGTGGCGGGGGTGGCGGCGATCGTCGTACTGGCGGGATGTGGTCCCATCGACGCCAAGGGTGTCGGTGGCGGCGGTGATACGGGATCGGGAGGTGGCGGCTCCACCGGTGTCAGCCCGCTCGACAATCCGAAGGGTACCGAGCGCGGCCTCGCCGCGATCACCTCGGCCAAGGACAAGGCCAAGGCGGTCGACCTGATCAAGAAGGTGCCGACCAAGGGGCGTGGCCCGAAGACCGGTTACAGCCGGGACGAGTTCGGGTACGCGTGGGCGGACAACGCCGACGGCATCCCCCTGGCCCACAACGGTTGCGACACCAGGAACGACGTCCTGGCGCGGGACGGGGAGGATCTGAAGTACCGCTCGGGCTCCAAGTGCGTCCTGACGTCGATGACCCTCCGGGATCCCTACACCGGCAAGACGATCAAATGGACCAAGCAGGACGCCGCCGAGGTCCAGATCGACCACGTGATGCCGCTGTCGTACGACTGGCAGATGGGCGCCTCCCGCTGGAGCAAGGCCAAGCGCATGCAGATCGCCAACGACCCCCTGAACCTCATCCCGGTGGACGGCTCCGCGAACTCCTCCAAGGGTGACTCCGGTCCGGCGACCTGGCTGCCGCCGGAGAAGGGGATCCGCTGCTCGTACGCCGTGCGCTTCGCCCAGGTGGCCCTGAAATACGAGCTGCCCGTCACGACTGCGGACAAGGACGCGATGCTGACGCAGTGCGCCTGACGCCACAGCCCTGCCCTCTATATGACGGTAAGTACATATATCGGCAAGGTTGGGCGGTAGTGAGTGGAGGCGGCCCGCTGATGGAACGATGCCTTTAGGAGACTCACCAAGCCTGTAGGGGGAGGTCCGGTATGCCGATCCGCAGCGACTACCCGGACGGCGCCCCCTGCTGGCCCGAACTGATCACCCCTGACCTCGCCGGCGCCACCCGCTTCTACCACCGGGTTTTCGGCTGGGCCTACCAGGACCTCGGCCCCCGGCTGTGGAACAGCACCCTGTGCCTGGCGGACGGGGAACCGGTCGCGGCGATGGCGCCACCGGCCATCGGCACGCGATCCGTGCGGACGAGATGGACGCCCTACCTCGCCACCTCCGACGTCGAGGCCTCGGCCGTACGGGTCGAGGCCAACGACGGCAAGCTGGTGGTGCTGCCCACCACCATGCCCGGCTTCGGGAAACTCGCGGTCGCCCTCGACACCGACGGCGCGCCGTTCGGGCTGTGGGAGGCGGGCTCGCATTCGGGCGCGCGGCGGGTGTCCGAGCCGGGCGCCATGTGCTGGTTCGAGCTGCACACCAAACACACCACCAGCGTGGACGCGTTCTACCGGGCGCTGTTCGGTTACGAGCAGGAGCAGGTGGGCGACGGGGTCGACTTCGACTACTGCGTCTGGAAGATCGGCGGCGTCCCGGTGTGCGGCCGGCTGAAGATCCCGTACGAGTCGCGTCACTGCCCCTGCCAGTGGGTGCTGTACCTGACCGTCGCCGACCGCGAGGAGGCGGTGGCGCGCGTCGTGAAGGAAGGGGGCGAGGTCGTCATCGACATGTACGAGCTGCCGCAGGCGACCGTGGCGGTCGTCCTCGACTGTTCCGGCGCCATGTTCGCCGTGTGCGAGTTCACGGACATGGCGCACCATGTCTGAGCCCGGCTCGGCCGCGAGATCACCATCCGCCAACTACTCCGGCACACCAGCGGCATCCCCGATGACACCTCGGCGAAGAACTTCTACCGGCACCGATACGCCTCGGCCGGTTCGGTCGAGTGGGCGGGTGCGGCGTCCGGCTGCGATTTGGCCGGAAGACACCTGCCCAGGGGGAGTGGGCCGGTGTGGACCCTGGGCCCTCGCGCATGAGCTGGGCGGCGACCGCGACGGATCTGCGTGGATTCGGCTAGGACCCGCCCGGTGGGCGGACCTCCGCGCCGAACTCCTCGGCGATCCTGCGCAGCCCCTGGGCCAGCTCGTCGCGGTCGAGCGCCTCTATGCGCTCCATGGGACCCGAGATCGACATACCCGCGATCACCCTGCTGCCGTCGCGGACCGGCACGGCCAGGCAGTGCACCCCGAGCTCCTCCTCGCCGAGGTCCATCGCGTAGCCGCGCGCCCGTACGGCCTCCAGTTCGGCGAGCATGGCGCCGACGGAGGTGATCGTGTGCTCGGTGCGGCGCGGCAGGCCCGTCCGTTCCAGGACGGCCGCCGCGTCGGGACGCTCGGCGAGCAGGACCTTGCCCACCGCCGTGCTGTGCGGCAGCACCCGGCGGCCCACCTCGGCGAACATCCGCAGCCGCCGGGGAGAGGCGGCCTGCGCGACGTACACGACGAAGTCGCCCTCCATCACGGCGAGGTTCGCCGTCTCGCCGGACAGGTCGACCAGCTTCTCGAGGTACGGCTGCGCCCGCACGCCGACCATGCGCTCGGCGGCGCCTCCCAGGCGCACCAGGGCACTGCCGAGCGCGTACCGGCGGTCGGATTCCTGATGGACGTACCCCCGGACCAGCAGGGCCCGCAGCAGCCGGTGGATCGTGCCGTACGGCAGGCCGGTGCGCGCGGCGATCTCCGAGAGCCCCGCCTCCCCACCGTGATCGGCCAGCGCCTCCAGCACGTCCAACGCTCGATCGACACTCTGTACTGTGCTCATGGTTCTCAGCCCAGACTAGTGGGGGACAGGCCGCGCAGGGAGGCGTCGAGGACCTCGGCGGTGTGGGCGACGCGGATCTCCTGCCCGCTCCTGCGCACGGCCGAGGCTATCTGCATCGTGCAGCCGGGGTTGGCGGAGACCAGCAGGTCGGCCCGCACCGACAGCACGTTCCCGGCTTTGCGGTCGCCGAGCTCACGGGCGGCCTCCGGCTGGAAGAGGTTGTAGGTGCCCGCCGAGCCGCAGCACATCGCGGCGTCCGGGATCTCCCTCAGCCGTAGCCCGGGTATGCCCGCCAGCAACGCCCTCGGCTGCTCACGCACGCCCTGTGCGTGGGCGAGGTGACAGGCGTCGTGGTAGGCCACCGTGATCGGCAGTGGACGGCGTTCCGCCGCCGGCCCGAGCTCCGCGAGGAACTCCGACAGGTCGGCGAAGCGCAGCGCTCGTGCCCGCGCCGCCCAGGCGGGATCGCCGGCGAGAAGGTCGGCGTACTCCTTGGTGCTCGACCCGCATCCCGCCGCGTTCACGATCACCGTGTCGACGCCCGCGCGTTCGAACGTCTCGATGGTGCGCCGGGCGAACCGCGCGGCCTCCTCCGGGCGGCCGGAATGCACCGACAGTGCCCCGCAGCAGCCCTGGCCCGGCGGTATGACGACGTCGCAGCCTTCCATGGCGAGCACGCGGGCGGTGGCGGCGTTCACCCTGGGGAAGAACTCCGCCTGGACGCACCCGGTGAGCAGGCCGACGACGGCCCGCCGTTCGCCCCGCGCCTCGACCAGCCGGGGCAGGCGCACCCGGGGCGTGAGCGGGGGAGCGAGGTCGGCCATGGCCGAAAGACGCGGGGCGACCCGCTGGAGCAGGGGACGCAGCCGCGGCCCGAGGGTCTGGTCGGCCTTCAGCGGCAGCCGAAGCGCCCGCAGCCGCCGGGGGTAGGGGAACAGTCCGAACACCAGTGCCCGGAAGGCCCGGTCGGACGCCGTGCGGCGGTGTACCCGCTCGACCTCGGCGCGCGTCGACTCGATCAGCCGGTCGTACCGCACCCCGGACGGGCACGCCGTCACGCAGGCCATGCAGCCGAGGCACGCGTCGAAGTGCCCGGCCATCTCGGGGGTCAGGGGAGTGCCTTCGACGTGCTGTTTCATCAGGTGGATGCGGCCGCGCGGGGAGTCCATCTCCTCGCCCCACAGGGAGTAGGTGGGGCAGGCGGGCAGGCAGAACCCGCAGTGCACGCAGTCTTTGATCAGCTCGGGGTCCATGTGCGTCCGCTCCTCACGCGCCCTGTCCGGCCTGCGGCGGGCTCTCGCCGAGGAGCCGGCCGGGGGCCATGCGGTCGTCGGGGTCGAAGCGCCGCTTCACCCGGCGCATGAGCACGGCGGCTCCGGAGTGCCCGAAGCGGTCGAGCCGCGGCGCGACGTGCGAAGGCGCGCTCCACACCACCAGTCTCCCGCCTCTCTGGGCCATCCGGGACCGGAGCGCCGTGACGAACGTCTCCGCGGCCGCCGCGGGAGTGTCCGGGGGGAGCGACAGGTGGAGCACCGCCGAGGCGGCCGCGCCCCGGACCCGTACCGGGACGTCGCCGGCCTCCTGTGCGGCGGAGGCGACGGCCGCCAGCGCCTCCACGGCCGCGGCGGGAAGTACCCGCAGCTCCAGCAGGAACTCGCCCGCCGGGAGGCGGCCCCACCATTCGGGAGGCTCGCCGGCGAGCCGGGCCGCGGGCCCCAGCAGGTCCGCGAGGGCCTTGGCCCGCTCCCGGGCGGCCACCCCCTCCACCAGGACGGCCACCGTCGCGGGGCCGTGGACCTCCGGCAGGTCGATCTCCACCGCGCTCGGCTCCGACTGGGATCCGGCGACGGCGGCGACATCGGGGAGACTGTGGAGGCCGGGGAAGGTCGCCGTGATCCACGCGCGTGCGGCCGCCAGCGGGTGGAGCCGGAACGTCGCCTCCGCGATCACACCGAGCGTGCCGAGGGAGCCGGTGAACAGCTTGCCGAGGTCGTAGCCCGCGACGTTCTTGACGACCTTGCCGCCCGACTTGGCGATCGTCCCGTCGGCGAGCACGACCGTGATGCCGATGAGCAGGTCGCGGGCGGTGCCGTACCTGAGCCGGCGCGGGCCGGCGGTGGCGGTGGCCAGGGTGCCTCCGACCGTGGCGCCTTCGACCGGGACGTCGAGGGCGAGCTCCTGTCCCGCGGCGCCGAGGACGCCCGCGAGGGCCTCCGTCGTCACTCCCGCCTGCACCCGGACGACCAGGTCCCCCGCCTCGTGTTCGAGCACCTGGTTCAGGCAGCAGGTGTCCAGGAGCAGGTCGCAGCGGGTCGGGGGAGCGCCCCAGTGGAGCTTGGTGCCCGCGCCGGCCGGCACGACGGCCAGCCCCTGCTCGGCCGCGGCCCGCATGACCGCCCCGACCTCCTCGGTGGACTCGGGCAGGGCCACCCAGCGCGGCATCACCCCGGCGACCTCGTCGTCCGGGCCGGCCTCCCGGATGGTGACGCCGCAGCCGGCGAGCGGCGCCGGCCGGTTCGGCGCGGTGTCGTCGGCGGAGGCGGCCATCAGAACAGCTCCGCCTCTCCGGAGGCCACCAGGGGATGCACGCCCTTGCGCACGCCCGGCGCCTCTCCGCACAGGCGGGGCGTCGGGAAGATCTTGCCGGGGTTGGACAGGTTCTTCGGGTCGAACGCGCACCGTACCAACTGCATCGTGTCCAGATCCTCCGGCGTGAACATCTTCGGCATATATCGGGACTTGTCCACCCCGACCCCGTGCTCGCCCGTGATCGACCCGCCGTGCGCGATGCACAGATCCAGGATCCGGCCCGAGACCTCCTCGGCGCGCTCGCCCGCCCCCTCCTCGGCGTCGTCGAACAGCACGAGGGGGTGCAGGTTGCCGTCCCCGGCATGGAAGACGTTCGCCACCCGGATGCCGTATCGCGCGGACAGCTCCTCGATGCCAGCCAGGACGCCGGGCAGGGACGTCCGCGGCACCACGCCGTCCTGCACGAGGTAGGCGGGACTGATCCGGCCCACCGCGGCGAACGCCGACCGCCGTCCCTTCCAGATCGCCGCCCGCCGTGCCGGGTCGTCGGCCACGCGCAGCTCGAAGGCCCCGCTGTCGTGGCAGAGCCGCTCCACCTGCGCGAACTGGTGGGCGACCTCCGCCCCCGGCCCGTCGAGCTCGACGATCAGGACGGCCCCCGCTCCGGCCGGGTACTCGCACCGGACGGCCGCCTCGGCCGCCTCGATCGCCAGGGCGTCCATCATCTCGATCGCCGCCGGGACGATGCCCGCCGCGATGATCGACGACACCGCCCGGCCGCCCGACTCGACGTCCGGGAACGCCGCCAGCAGCGTCGTCACGGTCTCCGGCGCCCGCGACAGCCGTACCGTGATCTTGGTGGCGATGCCGAGGGTGCCCTCCGAGCCGATGAACGCGCCGAGCAGGTCGTACCCCGGGTCCATCGCGTCGAGCTGAACGATCTCCCCCTCCGGGGTGACCAGCTCGATCGCCAGGACATGGTTGACCGTGAAGCCGTACTTCAGGCAGTGCGCGCCGCCGGAGTTCTCCGCGACGTTGCCGCCGATGGAGCAGACCTGCTGGCTGGAGGGATCGGGGGCGTAGTAGTACCCGTACGGGCGGGCCGCCTCCGTGATCGCCAGGTTGGTCACCCCCGGCTCCACGACCGCCCGCCGGTTCTCGACGTCGATCTCGATGATCCGGCGCATGCGCGAGGTGACGATGAGCACGCCGTCGGCGCGCGGCAGCGCTCCGCCGGACAGACCGGTGCCCGAGCCCCGCGCGACGAACGGCGTCCCGGTCTCGTCGCACAGCCTGACGACCGCCGCCACCTGTTCGGCCGTCTCCGGCAGTACGACCACCGCCGGGGTGGCGCGGTGATAGGTCAGCCCGTCGCACTCGTAGGTACGCAGCCGCACCGGATCGGTGATCACCGCGTCGGGACCCAGGATCGAGACGAGACGGCCGGACAGTGTGGCCGGGGCAGGGGTCATGGCATGCGGTCGTAGGCGGGCAGGGTGAGGAACTCGGCGAAGTCGTCGTCGAGGGCGACCTCCGTGAAAAGCTCGGCCGCCTGCCCGTACAGGCTCTCGTCGAACCCGGGCTCCTGGCGGATCTTGCCGAGCTCCTCGGCGATGATCCGCTCGACCAGCTCCTTGGTCACCACCTCGCCGGTGTCGGCGAGCTCGATGTCGTTGTGGATCCACTGCCAGATCTGCGAGCGGGAGATCTCCGCCGTCGCGGCGTCCTCCATGAGGTTGTGGATGGCCACGGCGCCGCTCCCGCCCATCCAGGCGGCGAGGTAGCGCAGGGCGACGTCGACGTTGTTGCGCAGGCCGGTCTCGGTGATGTCGCCGGGGGTCTTGGAGACGGCCAGCAGGTCACCGGCCGACACCGAGACGTCCTCGCGCAGCCGGTCGAGCTGGTTCGGCCTGTCGCCCAGGACGGAGTCGAACACCTCGCGGCAGATCGGCACGAGGTCGGGGTGGGCCACCCACGAGCCGTCGAAACCGTCGCCCGACTCGCGGGTCTTGTCCGCGCGCACCTTCTCCAGGGCGACCTTGTTCACCTCGGGGTCGCGGCGGGACGGGATGAAGGCCGCCATGCCGCCGATGGCGTGGGCGCCGCGTTTGTGGCAGGTGCGCACCAGCAGTTCGGTGTAGGCGCGCATGAAGGGCGCGGTCATGGTCACGACGTTACGCTCCGGCAGCAGGAATTCCCGCCCCCGGGTCCGGAACTTCTTGATCACGCTGAAGAGGTAGTCCCAGCGGCCCGCGTTGAGACCCGCCGAGTGTTCGCGCAGCTCGTAGAGGATCTCCTCCATCTCGAACGCGGCGGGGTAGGTCTCGATCAGCACCGTCGCCCTGATCGTGCCCCGGGGGACGCCGAGCAGCTCCTGTGCCCGGACGAAGACGTCGTTCCACAGCCGCGCCTCCAGGTGCGACTCCATCTTCGGCAGGTAGAAGTAGGGCCCCTTGCCCTTGGTGATCTGCCGCTGCGCGCAGTGGAAGAAGTAGAGCCCGAAGTCGAAGAGCGAGGCGGAGAACGGCCGGCCGTCGACCAGCACGTGCTTCTCGGTGAGGTGCCAGCCGCGGGGGCGCACGACGATCGTGGCGAGCTCCTCGTCGGGACGCAGGGCGTACCGCTTGCCGCCGGAGTCGAAGTCGATGCTGCGGTCGAGCGCGTCGCGGAGGTTGAGCTGGCCGTTGACGACGTTCTCCCACAGCGGGGAGTTGGCGTCCTCGAAGTCGGCGAGCCAGACCTTGGCGCCGGAGTTGAGCGCGTTGATGGTCATCTTCCGGTCGACCGGGCCGGTGATCTCGACCCTGCGGTCGACCAGCCCGGGAGCCGGCTCGGCCACCCGCCAGGAGTCGTCGTCGCGGACGGCCTTGGTCTCGGGCAGGAAGTCGAGGGTGCCGCCCGCGGCCAATTCGGCCTGGCGCGCCTGGCGGGCCTCGAGCAGTTCGCGCCGCCGGTCGTCGAACTCGCGCTGCAGGGTGGCCACGAAACCGAGCGCCTCCGGAGTGAGGATCTGGTCGAAGCGGTCCAGCAGAGGACCGGTGATCTCAACGCCGTCCATGGCTATCCTTTCCACTATGCGGAAATAAAGTTCTGAATTGTGGAATCGACGCTACTCGACCGGTTACTGACGGGTCAACGCCGGGGGTCCCTGAGGGCTCCCTCAGGGATCTCTCCGGGCGTTCCCTGATGAGCGGCCGTTCAACAGGAGAGCATCCTTGACCCATGCGACTTCGACACGTGATCGCCGCCGGGACGGCCCTCGGCGCGGGACTCCTGCTCACCGGCTGCGACCTGAAGAGCATCGGCGGGCCGACCGAGCAGGCGACCCAGTCGTACGACGTCGCCGGCAAGGTGGCCACACTGCGCGTGGACAGCGGCTCCGGGGAGATCGTGGTCAACGAGTCGGGCCGCACGGGGATCCACGTGACCGAGACCCTCCACTGGAGGTCGAGCAAGCCCACGACCCGGCACCCGGTGGAGGGCGACGCGCTCAGGCTGGACAGCACCTGCTCCCACGGCGACTTCGCGTGCAGCGTCGACTACACCGTCGAGATTCCGCACGGTCTGCAGGTCCGGGTCGACACCGGCTCGGGCGCCATCACGCTGAGGGCGCTGTCCGGAGAGGTCAAGGCCTCGACCGGGTCCGGTGACATCGACGCCAACGGGCTGGGTGGCAAGCAGGTGACCGCGCGCACCGGCTCCGGCGACGTCGACCTCCGCTTCGCCGCCGTCCCCGACAACGTCACCGTGGACAGCGGCTCCGGCGCGGGGGTCGTCCGGGTGCCGCAGAACACCTACAACGTCACGGCGTGGACCGGCTCCGGGGAGAAGAGGGTCGACGTCGACAACGACGCCGGCTCCCCGCGCCGCATCTCGGTGAAGACCGGGTCGGGCGACGCCAAGGTGCTCAAGGCCTGAAAGCGGCCCGCCAGGTAACGAAACGGGCAGGGCGCGCGGGCGATAACAAGATGAACCGGTGGGGGTCGCCGTGGCACCATCGGAGGGAAGACAACCGCGGGGTCTCCGTGTTGAACTGTGTGAAAGCGGTGAACCCACGAGCGCTGAGGAGCGCGACCATAGCCACAGAGAAGACGTACACGTACGACGGGTCCTACGAAGACCTCGCCACCGGTGACTTCGACCTCGAGGAGCGGCAGGCGCTTCGGAGGGTCGTCGGGCTCTCCACCGAGCTCGAGGACATCACCGAGGTCGAATACCGCCAGCTCCGCCTCGAGCGGGTCGTCCTGGTGGGCGTGTGGACCAGCGGCACCGTCACCGACGCGGAGAACTCCCTGCAGGAGCTCAAGCTCCTGGCCGAGACCGCCGGATCCCAGGTCCTCGAAGGCCTCATCCAGCGCCGCCAGCGTCCCGACACCGCCACCTACATCGGCTCCGGCAAGGCCCAGGAGCTGCGCGACATCGTCGTCTCGACCGGCGCCGACACCGTGATCTGCGACGGAGAGCTGACCCCCGGTCAGCTGCGTCAGCTCGAGGACGTCGTCAAGGTCAAGGTCATCGACCGTACGGCCCTGATCCTCGACATCTTCGCCCAGCACGCCAAGAGCCGCGAGGGCAAGGCGCAGGTCGAGCTGGCCCAGCTCAGCTACCTGCTGCCACGCCTCCGAGGCTGGGGTGGCAACCTGTCCCGGCAGGTTGGCGGCCGGGCCGCCGGCGGCGTCGGCATCGGAGGCCGCGGCCCCGGTGAGACGAAGATCGAGCTCGACCGCCGCCGCATCCGCGAGCGGATGGCCAAGCTCCGCCGCCAGATCGGCGGCATGTCGGTCGCCCGCGAGACCATGCGGTCCCGGCGCCAGCGCCGTGAGGTGCCGTCGGTGGCGATCGCCGGCTACACCAACGCCGGCAAGTCGTCGCTGCTGAACCGCCTCACCGGCGCCGGCGTGCTGGTGGAGGACGCCCTGTTCGCCACCCTCGACCCGACCGTCCGCAAGGCCCGCACGCCCGAGGGCAGGCTGTTCACGATCGCCGACACCGTCGGGTTCGTCCGGCACCTGCCGCACCAGCTCGTCGAGGCCTTCCGCTCCACGCTGGAGGAGGTCGGCGAGGCCGACCTGATCCTCCACGTCGTGGACGGGTCGCACCCCGATCCGGAGTCCCAGCTGTCCGCCGTCCGCGAGGTCCTCGCCGACATCGACGGCGCCAAGGACATCCCCGAGATCGTGGTGATCAACAAGGCCGACGCGGCCGACCCGGTCGTGCTGGCCCGGCTCGCCACGCGCGAGCGGCACAGCGTGGTGGTCTCCGCCCGCACCGGGGCCGGCATCGACGAGCTGCTCGCCACGATCGAGCGTGAGCTGCCGCACCTCGACCACGAGGTGCACATGCTCGTGCCCTACGAGCGCAGCGACCTCATCGCGCGGGCCCACAAGGAGGGCGAGGTGCTCTCGATCGACCACACCGGCGACGGCACGGTGCTGCACGCCCGCGTGCCGTCCGCCCTGTACGGCGAGCTGGAGCGCACCGCCAAGCCGGTCGAGACGGTGTGACGGCCCGCCTCACCCTTGTGTCCCCTGCCCGCCGACGGCCGACGCCCTGACCGGGCGCCGGCCGTCGGCGTCTTCAAGGGCACGCCTGTCAGGCGCCGTCGTCGCCCGTGCGCCGCAGGGCCACCACGGCCACGTCGTCCTCCCGCGCCCCGAAATGGTCGATCAGCCGGTCGCAGAACATCTCCAGATCGTGGTCGAAGGAGGTCGCGATCTGCCGTACGACCTCCAGGCTCTGGTCGAGCGGGACGTCGCGGTCCTCGATGAGACCGTCGGTGAACAGCAGCAGCGCGCCCTTCTCCGGGATGCGCAGCCGGTCCACCCGGTACGTCTCGGGCGCGGCGCCGATGAGGAGATTGCCCCAGTCGTGGTACTGCGCCTCGCCGTCCACCACCAGCACCGGCGGGATGTGGCCGGCGTTCACCACCTCCGCGTCGCCGGTCAGCGGGTCGATGAGCAGGAGGCAGACCACCGACGCCGCGGCGGGTGAGGCGGTGTTCAGCTCGGACACCAGGGC
Source organism: Sphaerisporangium fuscum (assembly GCF_018531465.1). Taxonomy (GTDB): domain Bacteria; phylum Actinomycetota; class Actinomycetes; order Streptosporangiales; family Streptosporangiaceae; genus Sphaerisporangium; species Sphaerisporangium fuscum. The sequence goes on along the minus strand of NZ_JAHDTF010000025.1, from coordinate 152,647 downwards.
CAGCAGCGTCTGGGCGGAGTTGTCGACCAGCTCCACCTGCACCTGCTGCTCCTCGCTCAGCCTCTCCCCACCCGGCCCGAGCAGCAGCCGCACCAGGCCGATGATCGAGTTGAGCGGGGTGCGCAGCTCGTGGCTCACGGTCGCCCAGAAGCGGTTCTTGGCCTCGCTCGCCTCCCGCAGCTGGGCCGACTTCTCGTCCAGCTCGGCGTATAGGGCGACGACGCCGCGGTTGGTCTCCTCCAGCTCCTCCGGCAGCTGGTTGTAGAGCGCGAAGACACCCTGGTTGGTCTCCTCCAGCTCGGCGTTGAGCCGGACGAGCTGCTCACGCTGCGTGCGCGAGTCCTCCAGAGCGGCGGCGAGCTCGCGGTTCTGCTGGCGCAGCTCCTCGAGGGCTTCGTTCGGAGCGGGCTCCGCCAACTTCCCGCGGATCCGGCCGAGCCGCGGTGCTCCCGGGATCCGCAGGCCGGGTACCCGCTTGCGCAAGGTGATCCGGCGATTGACGTTGTCGTGCTCGCCTGCGTCCATCAGGCGGGCGGCGAGGGCCACGCCGGCGGAGCCGACGAGCGAGGCGCCGGAGGTGTACGAGATGTCGATGAGCAGGCCGCCTCCGGCGTCGTCGAGCGTGAAGCTCACCCGCGCTTCGCGGGACCCTGACAGGATCTCCCTGCCGACCTCGCTGAGCGCGGTGCCGACCCGGATCTGGTCGAGATCGTCCAGCCCTACGGCCTCGGCCACATCGCGGCCGAGCCGACGTACGGCGAAGATGTCCCGGCCCTCCCGGATCGTGACGCTGACCAGCTCGTTGCTCATCGCTACCCTTGCACGACCAGGACGCAGGCGTCGTCCCGGCGGACGGCACAGTCGCGCAGCAGCGTGCCGGCGATCACGTGGGGCGTGTGCTTGAGAAGGCCGGGATAGGCGGACAGGTCCCATCGGTCGGTCAGCCCGTCGGAATGGAGGACCACGAAGGCGTGCGGCGGAAGCTCGTAATGGAACTCGCGGGACCCTCGGGCGTTGTGGCCGGCGATACCCGGCAGCGAGATCAGGCCCTGCCGTCCCGCCGAATGGACGAGCCACCCGGAGATGTTGCCCACGCCGGCGTAGGTGAGGGAACCGGCCGGCCGCCCACCGGTCGGGACAGCCCGCACGAGCGGGACTCGGGCGGCGGGGCCTCTCGCGCCGTGAACAGCATGCTCAGCACGGTGCCCCGGCCGGGGACGGAGTGGATGTCGTACGCGTCGCTGAGCCGCGTGATCGCCCCGAGGCCGATGCCGAGTGTGCCCGTGGTCGAGTAGCCGTCCCGGATCGGGTTGATCGTGTCCGCCATGCCGGGACCGCTGTCGATCACCAGGACCTCGATCGACGACGGCGACGACGCGTGCGGGCGCACGAGCATGACCCCGGCCTGGGCGTGTTTGACCAGGTTGGACGCCGCCTCGCTGACGGCCACGGCCACCTGGCCGGCGTGCTCGTCGTCGAAGCCCCTCTCGCCGGCCAGCGCGGTGGCGATCCGGCGGGCCGCGCCGATCGCGCTGCCTTCCTCCATCCTGAGCCAGGCATCGTCACGGTTGGGGCTCAGCGCGTCCATTTCGTCACCGTCACGACCGTTCCTCGGCCCGGCTCGGAGTCGAGCTCGAACTCGTCCACCAGCCGGCGGCTGCCGCTCAGCCCCAGGCCGAGACCACCCGCGCTGCTCCAGCCGTCGCTGAGCGCCAGCTGGATGTCGGAGATGCCGGGGCCCTCGTCGTGGAAGGCGAGGCGCAGGCCCCGCCGCATCCCGTTCTCGACGATCTCGATGGTCGCCTTCCCGCCACCCGCGTGGACGAGGGTGTTCCGGGCGAGCTCACTGGCCGCCGTGACCACCTTGGTCTGGTCGACGAGCGAGAGGCCCAGTTCGATCGCCATCGCACGGACCTTCTGGCGCACGATCACCACATCGTCGTTCGAGGCGATGGAGAGGTGATCGGTGGTCTCGGTGATGGGGCGGATCACTGGTCGGCCGTTGACAGCTTGTACCGGTGCGAGGCGGACGTACGGCTCAGCAGTGCGATGCCCTTCTCCAGGTCGAGCGCGGTGCGCAGACCACCCAGGGAGAGGCCCAGCTCGACCAGGGTGATGGCCACGGCGGGCCGCATGCCGACGACGATGGTCTCGGCGTCGAGCATGCGTGCCATGCCGGCGATCGTGGAGAGCATCCGCCCGACGAACGAGTTGACGATCTCGACGGCGGTGATGTCGATGATGACCCCGGCGGCGCCGGTCGCGACGATGCGGTCGGCGAGGTCCTCCTGAAGGGTGAGGACGCTCTGGTTATCCAGATCGCCCTGAATGGAGACGAGGAGGATGTCGCCGATCTTCAGGATGGGCACGCGTTCCATCAGGATTCCTCCGCGCGGACGGCCACGCGTGTCCTCTTGCCGACGATGATCTCCACACCGCTCTGCTTGAGGGTGTAGGCCAGGGTGTCGGCCAGAGTGGCCTTGGTGACGATGTCACCGAACTCGATGCCGAGGGTGACGATCGTGTGGGCGATCTGCGGGCGGATCCCGGAGATGATGCACTGGGCGCCCATGAGCCGGGCCGCCATGACGGTCTTGAGCAGGTGCTGCGCGACCTGGGTGTCGACCGCCGGTACGCCGGTGATGTCGATCACGGCGTACTCCGAGCCGGTGTCCACCAGGGTCTGGAGCAGCTTCTCCATGACCACCTGGGTGCGGGCGGAGTCGAGCGTGCCGACCAGGGGGACGGCGACGATGCCCTCCCACAGCTTGACGACGGGGGTGGACAACTCCAGCAACTGCTCCGCCTGGTCGGCGATGATCTTCTCGCGTGCCGTGGTGAACGCCTCGAAGGTGTAAAGGCCGAGCTTGTCACTGGTGCGGGAGAGCCAGATGAAGCCGCGCAGGGCCTCCTCGCCGCCGTCGGCCTCCACGAGCTCGTAGACCGCTTCCTTCAGCCCGAAGACCGCGACGGCGGTCTCGCTCGGGGTGAATCCCTTCCGGGCGCGGGACCGGGAGAGCTCACTGAGGAGGCCGCGCAACTCGGTGCCCGCCTCGGCATCCTCCAGCGACCGCAGGAAGGCGCGGAAGATCTCCTGGAGCTCTTTGCGGGTCTCCGTCTCGGACGCGCGTCCGCGCAGAGGGGCATTGGAGATCGTTACCCAGCGCTGCAGTATGCGCTCTTCGTTGGCGCGCAACAGCTCCGTGACGTGGCGCCTGCTGGTATTCTCCTGGACGGTCAAGACAGCTCCCGGGCCGATCCGCAATCAGTGAGCCAGATGATGCTCTTCCGCGAAGGCCACACTGGGTATGATCAAGATCATCCTGTTGAGGTGCGGCTGGGAGCAAAGTCACACTCCGGGATAAAACGGGCAAATGGCACAGAGGTTTCGAATTCCGTGAAACCGCTCAAATGCCCAGGAAAACGACTGTGGCCTGCGCGGCTTGATTATTGCTACGATATGGAAACCCTGACAGGACATTCTGGCGTTGGTTCCGCATGATGACGTGTGTGACTGCTGTGACAGCAGAGGCTGCGCTCGTCGTCCGGCGTGACCTCGGGGCAGATTCCGACATGCCGGGGTGCATGGGGTCCCCGACGCCGCACAGGGGGGAAGAGCAGGCCTTTTCCCCGATAACCCTGTACAGCGAGCCGACCTGTGAAATAACGTAACTGAACTGAAATCGCCTGGCCAAGATCCGGGCGGTACCGTCATCGCACCTGACGTGCGGATGAGATCAGGAGACCCCCCAATGACGTCCGGAAACGGAGCGGACCCGGCGGGCGTGGCGCCCGGCCCCCACCGGGCCTGTTCGGCGTTCCCGGGAGTCCTGACGGCCGGTGGCCGGGTGGTGATGCCATGACGGTGCGTCTTCTCACGAACATCGGCCGGCTCTGGACCGGCAACGATGTCTGCAGCAACGCCGCGATCCTGGTCCACAACGACCGCATCGCGTGGGTCGGCCGCGCCGCCGACCTCCCGCAGAGCGTGCCCGGGGTCGTCGACGACATCGTCGACGTCGACCACGTCGAGAACCTCGGCGGCGCGCTCGTCACGCCGGGCCTGATCGACGCGCACACCCACCCGGTGTACGCCGGCAACCGCTACGCCGAGCTCGCCATGCGCTCCGGCGGCTCCACACCGAGCGCGATCACCGCGGCGGGCGGCGGCATCGGCTCCTCCGTCACCGTGACGCGCGGCACCGACCCGTGGACGTTGTGCAACGGCGTCCGCGAGCGCCTGCGCGACTGGGTGCTCAACGGCACCACGACCGTCGAGGCCAAGACCGGCTACCACCTCACCCGCGACGGCGAGCTGGCCGACGTCCGCCTGCTGCGCGAGCTCGAGAAAGAGCCGATGATGCCGCGGGTGCACGTCACGTTCCTCGCCGCCCACGTCGTGCCGCCGGAGTACTTCGGCCGCCAGCGCGACTACGTCGAGGCGGTCGGCTCCTGGTGCGCCGACGCCGCGGCGGCCGGCGCCGACAGCGTCGACGTCTACTGCGACGACGGTCACTTCACCACCGACGAGGCCCGCTGGGTTCTCGCCTCCGGCCGCAACGTCGGCCTGCTCCCGCGCATCCACGCCGGCGCCCACAAGCGGCGCGGGGCGGTCCAGCTCGCCGCCGAGCTCGGTTGCGCGTCGGCCGACCTGCTCCACAACACCACCGACGAGGACATCGCGCTCCTCGCCAGGTACGGCGTGCCCGCCGTCGTCTGCCCGAGCACCGCCCTCCAGCAGGGCAGCCTCCCTCCCGTGCGGCGCATGCTCGCCCAGGGAGTCACGGTCGCGCTCGGCAGCGACCACAACCCCGGCCACTGCGGCATCACCTCCATGTCGCTGGTGATCAGCCTGGCCGTGGCGGCGTTCGGCATCAGCGTGGGCGACGCCCTGCGGGCCGCCACGCTCGGCGGAGCCACCGTCCTCGGCGCGCCCGACCGCGGCGTACTCACTCCCGGTCGCCTCGCCGACATCGTCCAGTGGGACGCCGACCACGAGGGCGCCTTCGCCTGGGGCTTCGGCCTCAAGCCCCGCCGCGTCTGGCGCGGCGGCGTCCCCGTCCAGTAAGACCCGCGTCACGGGAGGGCCACAGCCGGCTGTCCGACTCCCCGGCGCCTGCGTTCCCGCGTCCGATGCCAGTGTGTCTGTGTCCGGTGTTTCCGCGTCCGGCGTTCAGTGTTCCCGTGTCCGGTGTTCCCGCGTCCGGTGTCAGCGGGCCCGTGTCCGGTGCCCGCGGTCGGCGTTCAGTGTGTCTGTGTCCGGCGTGCCCGGGTCCGATGCCAGTGTGTCTGTGTCCGGTGTTTCCGCGTCCGGCGTTCAGTGTTCCCGTGTCCGGCGTGCCCGCGTCCGGTGTCGGTGTTCCCGCGTCAGCGTGCCCGCGTCCGGTGTTCCCGCGGCCTGGTGGCACGCTCGGTTGGCGCCACGGCGGCCAGGTGCCTCCCCGCGGGCCTGCCCGGCCTCTGGGGGCGGTACGGCCCTCTCCGCGGCAGGGCGAATGCGGTGTCGTGTTCGACCGATGTCCACCCCGTGTCGTGCCTCGTGGGAGACCTGATTCACGCCGGGCGGAAGGGCGATCTGGCGGGTAGCCTTCGGACATGTCGCAACCGGTCGCCGTGGTCACCGACTCCACCGCCTACCTCGATCCCGAGGAGACCGAGCGGCTCGGCGTCATCGTCATCCCTCTTCAGGTCGTCGTGGGCGGACGTACTCTGGACGACGTCGTGCAGATCGACGCGGAAGGCGTCGCCACGGCCCTGCGCGAGTGGTCGCCGGTGTCCACCTCCCGGCCGGCTCCGCAACGCTTCGCCGACGCGTACGAACTCGCCGCGGCCAGAGGCGCCGTCGGCGTCGTCTCGGTACACCTGTCCGGAGCGATGTCGGGCACGGTCGACTCGGCGCGGATGGCCGCCAGGGACGCGATGATCCCCGTCGAGGTGGTCGACAGCGGGTCGCTCGCGATGGGGTTGGGATTTCCGGTGCTCGCGGCCGCCGAGGCGGCTCGTCGCGGCGGAACCCGCACGGACGTCGCGGCCGCCGCGCGAGCCTGTGCGGAGGCCACCAAGAGCTTTTTCTACGTGGACACCCTGGAGCACCTGCGCCGGGGAGGGCGGCTCGGAGCCGCCGCCACCCTCCTCGGCTCCGCCCTCGCGATCAAACCGCTGCTGCACATCACCGACGGGGTGATCGCCCCCCTCGAGAAGGTCCGCACGACCGGTCGCGCCATCGCGAGGCTGGAGGATCTCGCGGTACGGGCGGCGGGCGAGCGGCCGGTCGACGTGGCCGTACACCATCTCGTGGCAGCCGCACGGGCCCACACCCTCGCCGACCACCTCCGCCGACGGATCCCTCACCTGGAGAGGCTTCGCGTGGTCGAGGTCGGCCCGGTCGTCGGCGTCCACGTCGGCCCCGGCATGCTCGGCATCACCCTCACCCCATCTCTGGGCGCCTCCTCTCCCGGCACCTGATCCTCGCCTGACCGGACCCGGCGACCATCAACGTGAGCGGCCGGAGATCGTGATTGTTCCCGCTGCCGGAGTGCGCCAGGAGCGCTGCGGACTCCGCGGCTGCTGCCCGGGACCGAAGGCCAAACGTTTGGCCGTCCGGCCGGGTCACTCTCGCGTCCACCGAGGCCTTCGCGGTGACCCGATGCGGGGGCCTGGCCGAAACAGAGACTGCCCCTGGTCACTCGCGGGGTGGCTGTACTGGCAGGGTGCTGAACTCTCTACCTGTTCTGTCGTGGAGGGCTTCCTGGTCGCTCGCGGGGTGGTTGTACCGGGAGGGTGCTGAACTCTCTACCTGTTCTGTCGTGGAGGGCTTCCTGGTCGCTCGCGGGGTGGTTGTACCGGGAGGGTGCTGAACTCTCTACCCGTACTGCCGTGAACGGCCCTTTGGTCACTCGCGGGGTGGCTGTACCGGCAGGGCGCTGAACTTCCTCCCCGTACTGCCGCGCACGGCCCCGCCGGTCCTCCTGTCGGGTTATCCACAGAGCGGCGTTCGGTCGCTGATCGGCGGTCTCCGGCCCCCTAACGTCGCTCCCGTGCGAACAGCGGACAGGGCCACCGAGAGCGAGATCGGCGCCTCCCGGCTCCATGCCCTGCGGCCTCTGGGCGCGGCCAGGGAGACCCGCCGCGTCGGCGTCCACGTGGACGAGCTTCGCGGCGCCCTCGCTCTCGCCGAAGCCCCGACGCCGCTGCGAGGCCTCATGCCCGCGCCTCCACGCTCGTCCGCACGACCAGCCGAAGGCGCGAGTCAAGGAGGCGACGAAATGGTCAGGGCCGACCAAGGGAAGTCCGACCCGCAGTGGAGCACCGAGGCCTCGGAAGAGGATCTCGCCCCGGCGGGGCTGGCCCGGTCACAGCCGCTGCCCCGTCGCTCCCTGCGCGTCCGGCTGGGAGACATGCTGACCGGCCACGCCGCCCCGCTCGACCTGGGACGTCCGGGGGTGCGCGTCTTGCTGGTGCTCGGGCTCCTGGCGGTCGTGGTCGGTGGTTTCTACGCGTGGCGGTCCAGGCCGTCCGCCGAGCCTCTCGGGCCGCCGCTTCCCATGGGCGCGTCCGCGGAGGCGCCCTTCACACCGGGATCCCGGGCCGGCGGGGCCTCCGCGGCGGGTGCCGGGCCTGCTGGGGCCTCTTCCGTGGCGGGTGCCGGGCCTGACGAGGCCTCCTCGGTCGCCGGTGTCCGGGCCGCCGGTGCCGGCCTCCCGGGGGCTCCGCCCGCAGGCTTCCCTCTCGCCGGGTCTGCACCTGTGGCCTCCGCCATCACCACGCCGGCCGACCGGCTGGGCCGGCCGGCGCCGGGAAGCTCCGGCGCGCTGGTCATCGTGCATGTCACCGGAAAGGTCCGCAAACCTGGGCTGGTCACCCTGCCCGCCGGGGCCCGCGTGGCCGACGCCGTGACGGCGGCGGGAGGGGTGCGCGCGGGGGCCGGCATCGGCGGGCTCAACCTCGCCCGGAGGCTGACCGACGGTGAGCAGATCGTCGTCGGCGCTCCTGCGGTGTCCGGTCCGGCTGCTGTCCCGCTGTCCGATCCCGTGTCCGGCCCCGCTCCCGTGCTCGACCTGAATGCCGCGAGCCCCACCGAGTTGGAGACGCTACCCGGCGTCGGTGAGGTCCTCGCTCGCCGCATCGTCGAGTTCCGCCAGCTCCACGCCGGTTTCCGGAGCGTCGACCAGCTCCGCCAGGTCAGCGGCATCGGCGACCGGAAATTCGCCGAGCTGCGCGACAAGGTCCGCGTATGACGTCTCCGGCCGTGACAGTTCGCGACCTCGCCTCGGATACGGAGAGCGAGGCCGGGCAGGCCCACTCGATGCGCCTGGTGCTGCCCGCCTCGGCGGCATGGGTCACCTCACTGGTCCTCCTCGGCTGCTCCGTCCACACCGATCTGATCGTCGCTTTTACGGCCTTGTCCGGCATGACGGCCCTGTACGCCACGCGAAAGTTCCGCGGAGACGGTCGCCCGGCACGGGGAGCGGTTGATGGAGGAGCCCGCGGTTCTCCACTGGTAGGGCCGCCCAGTGAAGCAAGTGCCGGCGGTGGGGGTGTCGTCGGGTGGGGTGGGACGAGGGGGGTTGGGGCGGCGGGTGAGGCAAGTGCCGGCGGTGGCGGTGTCGTCGGGCAGGGTGCGAGCGGGCGTGGGGCGGTCGGTGAGGCAAAAGCCGGCCGTCGGGGTGTCGTCGGGCGGGGTGGGATGAGGGGGAGTGGCCTGGCCACGTGGTGGGAGGAATGGGGGCGGACCACGGCTTTCGGGGTGTTGGGGTGTGTCGCGGCGGTAGCCGGTTGCGTGGCGTTCCGGGTTCACGCGATCACGTCCGGGCCGGTCCCGGCGCTGGCGGCCAAGCGGGCGACGGTCACGGTGGAGATCACCGTCACGGACGATCCACGGGTCCTGAAGGGGAATCGTGGACTGGTCCGACACGACAGGGTCGTCGTCGAGGGCGACCTCGTGCTCGTGGAGACGTCCGGATCGCGGTTCACGACCGCCGTACCTGTAGTGGTCTTCGCCCAGGGGGCCGAGTGGGCGTCGCTCCTGCCCAGCCAGCGGATACGGGCAAAAGGCAGGCTCGTCCCGGCGGACCCCGGGGAGCTCACGGCCGCGACCCTCGTGATCAAGGAGTCGCCGTTCGTGCTGAACGGCCCGTCCCCACCGCAGCAGATGGCGGCCACCCTGCGCGCAGGCCTACGACAGGCGGCCGCGGTTCTCACACCGGCCGAGCGCGGGCTTCTGCCGGGGCTGGTTGTCGGCGACGTCTCGCTGATGGACGAGCAGGTCAGACACGAGCTCAAGACGGCCGGTCTGAGTCACCTGACCGCGGTATCAGGAGCGAACCTCGCCGTGATCGCCGGAACGGTCATCGCGGTGGCGCGAGTCGCCGGGCTGCCACTGGCGCTGCGGGCCGCGCTGGCGATAGCCGCGATGCTCGCCTTCACCGTCGTCGCCCGGCCGTCGCCCAGCGTGCTTCGTGCGCTGGTGATGGGAGTGGTGACCGCGGTGGCGCTAGGTTCCGGGCGTCCGCGGGACGGCATCGCCGCCCTGTCGGCGACGGTGCTGGGACTGATCCTGTTCGACCCGGCCCTCGCCCGTGAGTACGGCTTCGCCCTGTCGGTCTTCGCCACGGGTGGCATCCTGAAGCTCGCACCTCGTTGGCGAGACCGCATGGCCGTCCGCATGCCTCGCTGGTCCGCCGAGGCCATAGCGGTGCCCTGCGCCGCCCAGGCGGCGGTGACGCCTCTGCTCGTGCTCATCTCGGGACAGCTGGAGCTCGTCGCGATCCCCGCGAACCTCCTCGCAGGCCCGGCTGTCGCACCCGCGACCGTTCTCGGCTTCGCGGCGGCGGTCGTGGCGCCCGTCAACATGGAGGTCGCACGGTGGATCGTCCGCCCGGCAGGGTACGCCGTCGGCTGGATCATCTCGGTCGCGCACCAGGCGGCAGGCCTGCCCTCGGCCGTGCTGCCGTGGCCCGGAGGCCCCGTCGGATTGCTGCTGCTCGCGATCACCGCCGCGGTCGCCTTGGTGCTCCTGCGGCGCGCCGCATGGCGGTTGATCGTGTGCGCCGTCGCCGCCGGCCTGATGATCGCCGTCTTCGTCGTGCGACCGGCCGTGGCGTCCTGGCCTCCACCGGGATGGCTCATGGTCTCCTGCGACGTCGGGCAGGGCGACGGCCTCGTCCTGTCAGCCGGAGGCGCGCAGGCGATCGTGATCGACACCGGGCCCGATCCTGTGGCGATGGACCGGTGCCTGCGTGCACTCGGTGTGAAACAGGTGCCCTTGCTTGTCCTGACCCATCCGCATCTCGACCATGTCGGAGGCCTCGACGGTGTGTTCCGCGACAGGTCCGTGGGGGCCGTGGTGGTGAGCCCTGGTCACCAACCAGAGGAGGAGAGTGTACGGGTCAGCGCCGACCTCAGTCGACGGCATGTGCCGGAATGGGTGGCCTCGCCGGGGATGGCGTGGAAGCTGGGGTCGGTGTCGCTGACGGTCCTCGGCCCGGCGGCGGAGGCGATCGCGGCCGGGCCGGGGGAGGGATCGATGGCGAACAACGCCAGCATCGTGATCCACGCGAGGTGGGCGGCTGGTTCCGCGTTGCTGTGCGGCGACGTGGAGATCGAGGCCCAGGCGGAGTTGCTGCGACGAGGCCTGCCGAAAGCCGACATCCTCAAGGTTCCGCATCACGGATCGGCCCGCCAGGATCCGGAGTTTCTCGCCAGCATGGGGGCGAGGGCGGCACTGATCAGCGTCGGCGCGGACAACGACTACGGCCACCCCGCCCCCCTGACGCTGAGCCGTCTGCACGCCTTCGGCATGCGCATCTACCGCACCGACCAGCAGGGCGACCTGGCCGTCATCTCCGACCGCGATCATCTGGCCGTGGTTCCTCGGGGCCCTTGACCAAGCCCGCCGACCTCCAGCCCTCTGCTCATCACGGTCGCTCCAAGGAGTACCGCGGCCCTCTCACTGGACGACGACGCACCGGTGACCGTATGGCGGTGGAGGTGCTGGCGCCTGATCCCCCCGGGAGATCCCAGCCGGGTCGCCTGGCGGGGCGCTCCAACTGCCATGACTGCTGCATCCCTTGCACTCAGCGGCGCTAACGGACAAGCGAGGCCGGGTCAAGTGTGGAGGGCGGGTGAGTAAGGCCGGGTCAGTGTGGAGGGCGGGTGGGTGAGGCCGGGTCAATGGCGTAGTGAGAAGGCCGGGTCAGTGTGGAGGGCGGGTGGGTGAGGCCGGGTCAATGGCGTAGTGAGAAGGCGGGGTCAGTGCGGAGGGTGGATGGGTGAGGCTGGGGCAATGGCAGATGAGTAGAGCCGGGCCAATGCGGAAGGCAGGTGACTGCGTCCGGAGCAATACGGAAGGCTGGTGAGTGAGGCCGGGTCAGCGGAAGCCGATGAGTGCGGCTGGAGCAATACGGAAGGCCGGGGAGCGAGGTCAGGTTAGTGGGGGGCCAATGAGTGAGGCCGGATTAGTGGGGAGGGCGTCAGCGGGAGGTGGGGGTGTGCAGGGAGCGGAACTCGGTGTCAAGGTCGGCGGCGTAGAGCGAGCGCCGGCACGGGGCGCAGCGGTAGAGGATCGGGCCGTCGTCGAGCAGCGCTCCGCAACGGGGGCAACTGTGACGGTTCGGGTTGGTCTTCACGGTGTTCACCTCCTCTTTCGCCTTGGTCTCCTGAAGCGTGACAGAGGATACCTGCAGGTGAATTGCCAATGACTTGCAGTGATGCCGGTGTTCCACGGACAGCGGCGAAGATCCTCTTCCCTGTCGAGTGCGATAGGGCGTCGAGTGCGCGGGCGCGGCATGCGGCATCGGATGCTGCGCCGCATGGGCCCTCTGTAGGGCGCCGACCGCTGCATGAAGCGGTGGCTCTTCCTGCCGTATCGGACGCTTCGTGCGCTATCGGCTGCTGTGCGGCCTGGAGTTCTATGTAGGGTGCGCTGAGCGCTATATGTCGCCTTGACTATTGGTGCTGTATTCGGTGCTTGCTATGGCGTCGGGTGTTGTGTGTGGCGTGGAGGTCTATGTAGGGCGCCGGTGTTTGTGTGGCCTACGGGTTCTTTGTGTCACAGGTGCTTGCTATGCGTCCGGTGCTGCGTGTGGCGGGGGTCTGTGTAGGGCGCCGGGTGTTGTGTGTGGCCTACGGGTTCTTTGTGTCACAGGTGCTTGCTATGCGTCCGGTGCTGCGTGTGGCGGGGGTCTGTGTAGGGCGCCGGGTGTTGTGTGTGGCCTTCGGGTTCTTTGTGTCACAGGTGCTTGCTATGCGTCCGGTGCTGCGTGTGGCGGCGGTCTGTGTAGGGCGCCCGGTGTTGTGTGTGGCCTTCGGGTTCTTTGTGTCATCGCGGTGCTTGCTATGCCTCCGGTGCTGCGTGTGGCGGCGGTCTGTGTAGGGCGCCGAGTTGTGTATGGCTTTCGGTTCTTTGTGTCGTATCGGTGCTTGACGTGGCGTGGGGCCGCTGTATGTGGCGCGCGGTTCTCTCTAGGGCGCTGGCGTTCTATGTGGGGTCCTCTTCGTGCCGTATTTGGTGCTTGGTGTGGCGTCGGGGGTGTGTGGGGCGCATGTTTTGTGTGGGGCGCTGGCCGTTGTATGTGGCGTTGGCTATTGGTGGCGTATTGGGCGCTGTGGGCGGTATCCGGTCGGTGGCGCTTGCGTCGGTGGCGCCACCCCTGGGGCCGGAACAATCGCAGGGTCCTGAACTCGCCTGGTGGCGAATCGCTTCTCGGGTGGAGGGGGGCGCCTGGACTCTCCCACTGAGGGAGAGACGATTCTGGGCGGGTCAACGAGGACGACTCGAAGGAGATACCCGTGGATGACGCGATGCGGCAGTGGTACACCGCCGCTGACAAGCCGGAACTCGTGACCTTCGGCCCGGTCCAGGGCCTGACGGTGACAGGTGTGGGCGAGCCGGGCGGCACCGAGTACACCGCCGCCGTACAGGCTCTCTACACCGTCGCCGGTGCGCTTCCGTCGTCGCCTCACCTGGCGCCGTTGGAGGGGCGCTGGTGGGTCGAGGACAGTCGGCCGCCTCTGCAGGTTCCCCGGGCGGAGTGGCGCTGGCACCTGTTCCTGCGCCTCCCCGACGAGTTCGACCCGGCTCTCGTCGACCAGGCGCGGGAGAACGCCCGGCCATCCGGGGCTGCCGTTGACAAGGTGCAGATGGTGACCTTCACCGAGGGGCTGTGCGTGCAGATGACCCACCACGGTCATTACGCCGACGAACCGGCTTCCCTGGCCCTGATGGACGAATACATGACCCAGGAGGGGCTCGTGCACGCGGGATTGCACCACGAGATCTACCTCTCGGACGTCCACGAGACCGACCCGGCGAGGATGCACACCATCCTGCGCCATCCGGTCCGCCGCCCCTGAGATCCCTTCCGGGAAGAACGGCCAGGGGCAGCTGCTTTGAGCTTCTCGGGTGGTGAGGGCCGTTGGGGCTGGTTGTGCCTGGGGTGCTTCTTGTGAGGGGTGGGGCTTGGTTTTGTTGCCTTCTGGGGTTGGTCTTATCGGGAGCGGTTGGGGGTGCTGTTGCTGAGGGGCAGAGGGGATCTGGCTGGGAGTAGCGGATTCGGTTGCCGGTGAAGTGTCAGGACGTGGGATGCTGCTGCCATGGGGACGGATCCAGCACCTGTGACCCTGGTGGTCGGCGACGAGGAGTTGCTCGCCGATCGGGCGGTGAGCTCGGTGATCGCGGCGGCCCGCGCCAAGGACCCGGGTACGCAGGTCCATGACCTGTTCGGCGGCAAGGTCGAGCCGGGGGAGCTCACCCGGCTGACGTCCCCGTCCCTGTTCGGCGACCCTGCCGTGGTGGTGTTCCGCTCGGCGCAGGATCTCGGCAAAGAAGTGATCGCCGAAATCGTCGCCTACACCAAGTCCCCGTCCGAGGATGCCGTGGTGGTGCTCGTGCACCCCGGCGGTGTCAAGGGCAAGGCCCTGGTCGAGGGGGTCAAGAAGGCCGGAGCCGCTGTCATCGCGGTCAGCAAGCTGACCAAGGCGGGGGAGCGGCTCGACTTCATCAAAGGTGAGACGAGGAACGCCGGCCGTTCGATCAGCGGCGCCGCCGCCCAGGCGCTCCTCGACGCCGTGGGGAACGATCTTCGTGAGCTGGCTGCCGCATGCAGCCAGCTCGCTTTCGACACCCCCGGCAAGGCGATCGATGAAGCCGCCGTCGCCCGCTATCACCGGGGCCGGGCGGAGGTCAGTGGGTTCACCATCGCCGACAGCGCCGTCGAGGGACGGCTCGGCGAAGCACTCGAACAGCTGCGGTGGGCGCTGGCGACCGGCACCGCCCCTGTGCTGATCGTGAGTGCCCTGGCCGGAGGGGTGCGGTCGCTCGCCAAGGTCGGCGGCGCGCCACGCAAGCTCCGTGGCGGGCAGCTGGCGAGCCATGTCGGCATGCCGCCGTGGAAGCTCGACAGGGTCAAGCGGCAGCTCAACGGCTGGGGCCCTGAGGGCATCGCGCGTGCGATGCAGGCCGTAGCCGTCGCCGACGAGCAGGTCAAGGGCGGCGGTACGGACCCCGCGTACGCCCTGGAGCACACCGTCCAGGTCATCGTCGCCAGCCGCACCGGCCGCTGATCCGGCCGTGGCTCAGGTGAGCCTGGACGGCGGGGCCTCCTCCATCCCCCCGCGCCTGCCCCCACGCTCCCCCAGCCGCAGGAGCAGTGGGGATGAGGGACGGCGCCGCTGATGGGCGTCGGGGCCGCGGCGGTGTCGGGTGCCCTGGTCGCGGCGGGATCAGGGCGATGCCGCCGACCACGACCAGCGCGGGTCACCGCCCCGACGGCGGCTGCCGCCATGGCGGAGACGGCGGTGAAGAATCCGTCGTCCGCCGGGACCGGTCGCCCCGAGAAGATCCATGACTTCGCGCAGGCAGTTCACTGCGAAGTAGACCTGCTCACCGCGAATTAGACCTGCTCACCGCGAAGTAGACCTGCTCACCGCGAAGCAGACCTGCTCACCGTGAAGCGGGTCGCCCAGTTGACCTGCTGTGGTCGGAGTGTGGTCGCGATCCTGAGCTCGACCACCAGGGGGACGGTGGGTGCTGGCGTGCATTACGGCTACCTTCCACAAAACTGCCTCTTCCGATCGGTCTCGGCGCACGTCCTGGTCGGCGTTCGCCAGGGTAAGGGCGCCTGCCGCCCCGCTCTGCTCGAGTGGGGCGGTTCGTCGAGAGGTCAGGTGGCCTGGGGCCCGTGGGCCTCCACTGAGAGGTCGTGCCAGTCGGCCCAGGTCTTGAGCCGGTCGGCGTAGACCTGCTGGAGCATCGGGAAGCTCTGGGTGCCGAAGAACACCCGCAGGGGCGGATTGTCGGTGTCGGCGAGCTTGAGCATGGCCTGGCCGGCGGCGGCCGGGTCGCCGGTGTCGAGTGCCTGGGCGTACGCGCTGTAGGCCTGGCGGGCGGCGTCGTAGAGCGGGTTGGGCGGGGCCTGGATCGCACTCTCGCTCGCGTCGGTGGCGTAACTGCCGGGCTCGACGATGGTGACCTTGATGCCGAAGCCGGCGACCTCCTGGGCGAGGGTCTCGCTCAGGCCCTCCAGGGCCCACTTGGACGCGCAGTATCCGCCGCCGAGGGAGAAGGCGGCGACGCCGGCGGTGGAGGAGATCTGGATGATGTGCCCGGAGCCCTGCTCGCGCAGGTGAGGCAGCGCGGCCTGGACCACCCACAGCGGGCCGAACAGGTTGGTCTCCAACTGGTCGCGCAGATGCTGCTCGGTCAGTTCCTCGACCGCGCCGAACAGGCCGTAGCCGGCGTTGTTCACGATCACGTCCAGACGGCCGAAGTGCTCCTTGGCCTGCGTCACGCTCTCGAAGACGGAGGCCTTGTCCGTCACGTCCAGGCTCAGCGGAAGCACCAGGTCGCCGTAGGTGGTGACCAGGTCATCCAGGCTTCGAGGGGTGCGGGCGGTGGCCGCCACCCGGTCGCCGCGGGACAGGGCGGCCTCGACGAAGCCGCGGCCAAGGCCGCGGGACGAACCGGTGACGAACCAAACCTTGCTCATGATCTCCTTCTTTCTGCTACGGGTGCGAAGCGGTGCAGGCGGCCTACTGGGGCCGGACATTGTGGTTGCGGGCGAACAGGTTGCCGGGGTCGTACTGGCGCTTGATCGCTGCGAGGCGCTGGTAAGTCCGCGCGGGATAGATCGCGGCGACGTCGTCCTCGGTGGCGGTGGAGAGGAAGTTGGCGTAGGCGCCGTTGACGTGAGGTGCGAGTCTGGCCCACATCGCCTCCAGCGTGGGGCGGGCGGCCTCGATGACCGGCGGCGGGCCCGCGGTGGTGGTCACGACCATCAGTTCGGCCTGGCGGTGGGCGTAGGCGGTGGCCTGCTCGGGGACCCGGGACACCGCGCGGCCGAGGCTGCGCACGGCGATGAACGGCGCCCCCTGCGATGCCCCGGTCTCGGCCAGGATCCGCAGGGCCTGCGGCACCGACTCCCTGTCGACGAAGGCGCTGCGCGTCACCAACTGAATGCCGGGCGGGGGGATCGCGCCGTCCACCAGCGTGTCCGCATACGGTCGCAGCGCGACATCATCGGCGATCACGGTGCCGAGGGCGCGGATGGGGTCGATGGCCTGGGCCGCGAGCCGCGGGTCGTCGCTGTCGAAGGCTAGTTGGATCTCGACCGGCGCCTCGGGGCCGCCGGCGAAGGGATTGGCGAAGTTCGCGATGGAGGTGAGCTCTTCGGGGGCGTCACGCATATGGTCCGCCCAGCCCTGCAGTACGCCGGGGAGTTCGGAGGCAGGGAAGGTGATCTTGCCGTAGAAGACGTCGGTGGTCGGGTGTGCTGTGAATTCGAAGGCGGTGACGATGCCGAAGTTGCCGCCACCGCCGCGCAGCGCCCACAACAATTCCGGGTTCTCCTGGGCGCTGGCCCGCACGATCCGGCCGTCGGCGGTGACCAGTTCGGCGGCGACCAGGTTGTCCAGGGCCAGGCCGTGCTTCCTGACCTTCCATCCGATGCCGCCGCTCAATGTGAGCCCGCCGACCCCGACGCTCTTGGTGTCGCCCGAGGAGATGGCCAGGCCGTGCGGGGCCAGGGCGGAGGCGACCTGGCCCCAGGTGGCGCCGCCGCTGATCCGCACCAGGTGACGGTCCTTGTCGATGACCTCCACGCTCGCCAGCCGGCGAAGATCGATCACGATGCCGTCGTCGTTGGTGCCGAAGCCGGGGAAGGCATGCCCGCCGCCGCGTACCGACAGCGACCGTCCCGTCTCGACGGCGAATCTGACTCCGGCCTGCACGTCCACGACGCCGCTGGGGCGCAGCACGTAGGCCGGGCTGCCCGACGCCAGCATCGCGTGGGCGGCCGACGCGTATTCCGGCGCGCCGGGTTCGATGATGTCGCCGCCGAATTCACGGCGAAGGGTTTCCAAGGCTGTGCTCATGACGTTCCTTCCGTCAGGCCAACTGGCCGGGCTGCCGGACGATGACGTTCAACCGGTTGGCGGTGTTGATGAGGGAGATGAGAATCACCAGGGCGGCGCGCTCGGCCTCGGTGAACACCGTGGACGCGGAGCATCACCAGATCCTGAAGCGCCTTCGGCAGCGTCGAATCCTTGAAGATCATGTTGCTGGCCGAGAAGCAGCGCTTCATGGACGCGAGCCGGCCGGCGGCAAGGATCAAGCGAGGTTCCATGATGCGTTTCCTTGTGCCGTGTTTTGCGCTGGACGACCACAAGATGCCGACGATCCGATCCTTGTGACAGTGATGTGCACCACATGGCCGGGCGCCGTACGAGATCGCCTTCCGGCTCTTTCCGCCCGCATGTCACACAGGCCGGGCTGTCTCGTCCCGGGTGGCGGAGACAGACATCGAGCATGGAGGCGGGGGCCTGCCGTGGCGGCTGGGCGCGGAGGGGGTCGTGATGGACGGGCTGGATGCGGCGCCGGTCGGCGAGGCGGTGGCCCAGGCCCGGCCGGAGATGCTCGTCGTGGGCTCGCCACAGCACGCGATCCGAAGAAAAGAAATGGAGATTTCGCGATTCTGGTGACCGGTGGCACCGGGAGCGTCGGCGCCGAAATTGTCGGTCAACTGCTCTACGCGGGCGAAAAGGTACGTCTCATGACCCGTAATCCCGGCGACATGACCTAGCCGGAAACCCCGCCGGAGGCGCTGTCCGGCGTCGGCCGGGCATTCCTGTTCCGCGTCTTCACCGAGATCGACGGACTCCTCGAAGTGGCGCGCGTAGCCGGACTGGGACATGCCGTGCCGCTGTCCTCATCGACCGAAACGCCCCTCAAGCCGGCTGGATCGGTGAACAACACCCGCGTTTGGAACGGCCCGTGGAAATGTCCGGGTTGCCGTGGACCTTCGTACGTCCCGGCGCGTTCATGACCGACGACCTCATGTGGGTGCCTCAGATCATCAACGGCCGGATCGTCCGCGGACTGTACGGCGGACGCCGAACCGGCCCCGGTCGACTTGGGCGCGCCGTACGCGCCCTGCTCGATGAGCGTGTCGGGGAGGCATGCGTACTCACCGGACCGTAGTCCCTGACCCGGATCGAGCGCGTACGGATCATCTCGGAGCTGATCGGGCGACCGTTGCGGTTCGGCGGGCGCGGATGCGCGCCTGTGGTGTGGTCACCGTGCTCGACGCCCCGGCGCAGCAGCTCGTCGTCCCCTCGGCGTTCCGAGTAGGGGTCGTCGAGCTGGAAGATCCCCGTCAGCCGGGCGGGTACCTGGCGGTGGTCGAGCCGCCCCGCTATGGCCGGCTCGTCACCGACCGACACGTCCATGGTCTGCGCGGCGGGCTGGGAGAGCGCGGTCTCCACGTGCCGCCGGTCACGGGCCCAGGCCAGGAGCTCTGGACGAGGCGCGCCTGTCGCCGCACTCTTCGTCCACCCCGAAACGGATCAGCTCAGGGCGCTTCAGGCGTTCCTGTCCAGGCCGGGCATGGGAGTCGGAGCGCGCGCCGACGGTCACGTCGTACGGCACTAGATCTTGGTGGATCAGGTGACGGAGCCGATATCGCCCGGGAGCGGCGGATGATGTCTAAATCGTGATATTCCCCTCGCGCTTGGAGACCGCCGAGGGGCGGCGGCTGCCGGGAGTGGACATGCCAAAACGCCGCGTCCTGCATGAGGACACGGCGTTGTCGGCTCCTTCCCGCGTGTGCGGGAAGGGTGGCGCCTACTTGCCGGCGGTGAGAGCGGCGGCGCGCTGGGCGATCGCCGACTTGCGGTTGGCCGCCTGGTTCTTGTGGATGACGCCCTTGCTGACCGCCTTGTCGAGCTGGCGCGAGGCGGCGCGCATGAGAACGGCGGCCTCCTCCAGGTTGCCCTGGTCGGCGGCCTCGCGGAACTTGCGGACCGCCGTCTTCAGAGAGGACTTGACGGCCTTGTTGCGCAGCCGGGCCTTTTCGTTCTGCCGGTTGCGCTTGATCTGGGACTTGATGTTCGCCACGAAGAAGCCTCGGTGAAAGTCGATTGGATGGGGCGCGCGGGCAGAGAGGGCGCGCCACACGCAGTTGAACAGGTTACCAACATGGCCGGTCCGCGCTCAAATCGAAGACCCGGCACACGCCTGCGCCGTAATCTTAGCGCAGGCACGAGCTTGGCGGTCTTGGTGCCCGGTAAACTGGAGGCGAAGCGCGGCACCGGCACGCCGGCGAGGCGGGGCGAGATCCTCGCCCGGGCGGTGTGAGCGGGTGCGGCGCCGCTTTGCTGTCCGGGTGACGCTGCCTGGGTGACCACCCGGGCGTGCCACCATGGGAAGCGGCCGGCCCAGCCGGTCTCATGATCGTCGTCAATCCTGCCGAAACGGACCCCGGTGCGCATCCAGCCTGGCCAGACCGACCCCGCGTTGATCCGCAACTTCTGCATCATCGCGCACATCGACCACGGCAAGTCCACGCTTGCCGACCGGATGCTGCAGCTCACCGGTGTGGTCGACGCACGGCAGATGCGCGCGCAGTACCTCGACCGCATGGACATCGAGCGCGAGCGCGGCATCACCATCAAGTCGCAGGCGGTCCGGCTGCCGTGGGACGGCCACGTCCTCAACATGATCGACACGCCGGGCCACGTCGACTTCACCTACGAGGTGTCCCGGTCGCTGGCGGCCTGCGAGGGCGCGATCCTGCTGGTCGACGCCGCGCAGGGCATCGAGGCGCAGACCCTGGCCAACCTCTACCTGGCCATGAACGCCGACCTGCACATCATCCCGGTGCTCAACAAGATCGACCTGCCGGCCGCGCAGCCCGACAAGTACGCCGAGGAGCTCGCCGGCCTCATCGGCTGCGACCCCTCCGACGTGCTGCGCGTGTCGGGCAAGACCGGCGAGGGCGTCAAGGAGCTGCTCGACCACGTCGTCGCGCAGGTGCCCGCCCCCGTCGGCGACGCCGAGGCCCCCGCCCGGGCGCTGATCTTCGACTCGGTGTACGACACCTACCGCGGCGTGGTGACCTACGTCAGGGTCATCGACGGCCAGCTGTCCAAGCGCGAGCGCACGGTCATGATGTCCACCGGCGGCACCCACGAGACCCTCGAGATCGGGGTCATCTCGCCCGAGCCGGTGCCGTCGGCGTCCCTGGGCGTCGGCGAGGTGGGCTACCTCATCACCGGCGTGAAGGACGTCCGCCAGGCGCGCGTCGGCGACACGGTGACCTCGGTGGTGCGTCCCGCCGCCGACGCGCTCGGCGGCTACGAGCACCCCAAGCCGATGGTCTACTCCGGCCTGTATCCCATCGACGGCGACGACTACCCCGAGCTGCGTGAGGCCCTCGACAAGCTCCGCCTGAACGACGCCGCCCTGGTCTACGAGCCCGAGACCTCCGCGGCCCTGGGCTTCGGTTTCCGCTGCGGCTTCCTCGGCCTGCTCCACATGGAGATCGTGCGCGAGCGGCTGGAGCGCGAGTTCAACCTGGCGCTGATCTCCACCGCGCCCAACGTCATCTACCGGGTCGTCATGGAGGACGGCAAGCAGATCACCGTCACCAACCCCTCGGAGTTCCCGGAGGGCAAGATCGCCGAGATCTACGAGCCGGTGGTCAAGGCGACCCTGCTGTCCCCGTCCGACCACATCGGCGCGATCATGGAGCTCTGCCAGAGCCGCCGCGGCAACGTCCTCGGCATGGACTACCTGTCGGAGGACCGCGTCGAGATCCGCTACACCCTGCCGCTCGGTGAGATCATCTTCGACTTCTTCGACCAGCTCAAGTCGCGCACGCGGGGGTACGCCTCGCTCGACTACGAGCCGTCGGGCGAGCAGGCGGCCGACCTCGTGAAGGTCGACATCCTGCTCCAGGGCGAGGCCGTCGACGCCTTCAGCGCGATCGTCCACCGCGAGAAGGCCTACTCCTACGGCGTCGAGATGGCCAAGAAGCTCAAGGAGCTCATCCCCCGGCAGCAGTTCGAGGTGCCGATCCAGGCCGCCATCGGCTCGCGCGTGATCGCCCGCGAGAACATCCGCGCCATGCGCAAGGACGTCCTCGCCAAGTGCTACGGCGGTGACATCAGCCGTAAGCGCAAGCTGCTGGAGAAGCAGAAGGAAGGCAAGAAGCGCATGAAGATGGTGGGCCGGGTCGAGGTCCCCCAGGAGGCCTTCGTCGCCGCCCTGTCCACCGAGAGCGGCAGCGCCGACAAGCCCAAGAAGTAGCCGCACGCCTCCGCCGCGGCGGTGTCGGTCGTCCCCGGCACAGCGGCGGGGGCGGCACACTGGGAAGGTGCCATCCGTACTTCTCGACGGCGATGCCGTGCCCGCCTCGGGCGAGCTGCCCGCCAGCGCCCGCGAGGGCCTCGGCACCCGGCCGTTCGGCTTCTACGTCCACGTGCCGTTCTGCGCGACACGCTGCGGTTACTGCGACTTCAACACCTACACCGCCGCCGAGCTCGGCCCGGGCGCCTCACGCGGCGACTACGCCGCGACCGCCATCGAGGAGATACGGCTGGCCCGCCGGGTGCTGGGCGACGCCGAGCTGCCGGTGGAGACGGTGTTCTTCGGCGGCGGCACGCCGACCCTGCTGCCGGCCGGCGACCTGGTCCGCATCCTGCGGGCCATCGAGGCGGAGTTCGGGCTGAAGGCCGGCGCCGAGGTGACCACCGAGGCCAACCCCGAGTCGGTCGACCCGGCCTATCTCGAGAGGCTGCGGGCCGGAGGCTTCACCCGGGTCAGCTTCGGCATGCAGAGCGCCAAGGAGCACGTGCTCGCCGTCCTCGACCGGCGCCACACGCCGGGCCGCGCGGCGCAGGCGGTGCGTGAGGCGTACGGCGCGGGGTTCCGGCACGTCAACCTCGACCTGATCTACAGCACGCCGGGGGAGACCGACGACGACTGGCGGGCCTCGCTGGCGGCGGCGATCGAGGCCGGTCCCGACCACATCTCGGCCTACTCCCTGATCGTGGAGGACGGCACCCGCCTGGCGGCCCGCATCCGCCGGGGCGAGCTGCCGATGCCCGACGACGACGTGGCCGCCGACCGCTACCTCATCGCCGACGCCATGCTGACCCAGGCCGGGTTCTCCTGGTACGAGGTGTCCAACTGGGCGGCCTCACAGGAGGGCCGCTGCCGCCACAACCTGCTCTACTGGACGGGCGGCGACTGGTGGGGCGTCGGGCCCGGCGCGCACGGCCACGTGGGCGGCACGCGCTGGTGGAACGTCAAGCACCCGGCCGCGTACGCCTCGCGCCTGGCCGAAGGGGTCTCGCCGGGCCACGCCCGCGAGGTGCTCTCCGACGCCGACCGCCACGTCGAGCGGCTCATGCTGGAGCTGCGGCTCGACTCGGGGTTCCCGCTGGCCGAGATCGGCCCCGACGCCCGTACGGCGGTGGCCCGTGCCCTCGGCGACGGCCTGCTCCAGCCGGGCCCGTTCAGGAGCGGGCGCGCGGTGCTGACCCTGAAGGGCCGGCTCCTGGCCGACGCGCTGATCCGCGACCTGACCTGACCCGGCTCCGGCGTCAGCTGACGAAGCGGATGTTCATCGGGTAGCGGTAGTTCTCTCCCCGGTTGGCCGCGACGGCCGCCATGATCATGAGGATCAGGGAGCCCACCCACACCACCAGCATCAGCAGGAATCCGATGATCACGATGGCCAGCACGGTGGACACCGCGTAGGCGATGAACAGCGTGATCTGGAAGTTCAGCGCCTCGGCCGCCTGGTCGCGCACGTACGGCGACTCGTCCTTCTTCACCAGGTACATCACCAGCGGCCCGAGGAACGAGGTGAACAGGCCCAGCACGTGGGCGAGCATCGCCATCGTGGTGTCGTCGGACCCGGGCCGCGGGCCGTAGGTCCCCGGCACGTGCGGCCGGGGCCCGTACCCGGGCTGACCGTAGCCGTACCCGTAGGGAGGCGGCGGAGCCTGGCCGTAGCCCGGCTGCCCGTACGGCGGCGGCTGGTGGCCGTACCCCTGCTGCCACTGGCCGCCCTGCCCGTACGCCTGCTCGCCGTGGCCGTGGTCGTACTCGTGGCCGCCGGGCTGACCGTACGGCCCGTGCCCGCCCGGGGCGTCGTGCGGGCCCGGCCGGTCGTGGGAGGCGTCGTCGGGACGGCGATCCTGCGGGGTCTCGCTCATGATTGCTCCTCGATCGTCACGAAGTCGATCAGCTCCTCGACACGCCCCAGGAGCTCGGGTTCCAGATCGGTGAACGCGCGCACCGAGCCGAGGATGCGGCGCCAGGCGTCGGCGGGCTCCACGTGCCAGCCGAGCGCCTCGATCACGCCTTCCTTCCACGGCACCCCGCGCGGAACCGCGGGCCATGCGGGGATGCCGACGACGGACGGCTTCACCGCCTGCCAGATGTCGATGTAGGGGTGGCCGACGACGAGCACGTGCGGGGAGGACACCTGGGCGGCGATCCGGCTCTCCTTCGAGCCCGGCACGAGGTGGTCGACCAGCACCCCGAGACGCCGGCCGGGACCGGGCTCGAACTCCTCCACGATCGCCGGCAGGTCGTCGACCCCTTCGAGGTACTCGACCACCACGCCCTCCACGCGCAGGTCGTGGCCCCAGATCTTCTCCACGAGGGACGCGTCGTGCACGCCCTCGACGTAGATGCGGCTCTCGCGGGCCACGCGCGCCCGCAACCCGGCGACGGCGACCGAGCCGGACGCGCTGCGCGCGGGGCCCTTCGCGGCGGCCGGGGCCGGTCGTACCAGCGTCACCGGCTTGCCGTCGAGGAGGAAGGCGGCCGGGGCGAGCGGGAACACCCGCCGCCGTCCGAAGCGGTCCTCCAGCGTGACGGCCTCCTTGTCGCAGGCCACCACGGCGCCGCAGAAGCCGCCCTCGGCGTCCTCGACCACCAGGTCGAGCTCGGCGGGAACCTGCGGGATCTTGCCACGCAGCGGCCTTCGCCAGTCTTCCGCCAGCACGTCTCGTCCGTAGTCCCGCATACCAGGGCACGCTAGCAAAGATCACGCCGCCGGCGGCGCCCCCTGCGGCCACGCGCCGTAGGCGGAGGCGGCCGCCATGCGCTTGCGGTTGCCGCGGCGCCGGACGAGCACGACGATCGTGACGATCACCGCGAACAGGAACCCGCCCAGGGGGAGCAGGAACAGCGACGCCACGCCGCCGGCCAGCGTGCCCGCGCTCGCGGTGAGCGACTTGCCGACGCCGAAGAGCACCTGCTTGCCGTCCTCGCCCTTGCAGCTCACCTTGTAGGTGCCGGGGGCCGGGACGCCGATGTCGAACAGGCCCTCCCACGTCCTGCCGTTCGCCGTCACGACCTGGGAGGCCTTGGGCCGGGTGAGGTCCGCCTTGCCGCCGGAGGAGTCGAGGGCGAAGCAGGTCACGTCCGTGGGGCCGGACGCCGAGGCGTAGAGCATCGGCTTGTCCGCCGGGTCCAGCCTGACGGACACGCTGCCGCCGCTGGCGAACGTGTGCGTGGGCGCCGCGTCGCCCAGGGTCTTGAACAGGCCGCCGGCGAAGCCGGCGACGCCGACGACGGTGCAGATCACCGCGACCAGCCAGGCCAGCACGATCCACAGCACACGCGGCCGCACCGGCCCGCGGGCGGCGGGCGGGTACGGCTGCCCGGCGCCGTACGGCAGGGTCTGGCCGGGCGGGGGCAGGGGCGCGCCGTACTGCGCGGCGGCGTGCTGCCGGGGGCTCGCCGTGGGCCCCGGCGGGTACGGCTGGTCGCCGGGGGAGGCGGGACGCGGAATCCTGGTCGTCGCGTCGTTGACAGGCGGGTTGCTCTCGCTCATGGCCCGAGTGTGCGCCCGCGCACTTGTCGCCGGATGGCAAGCGGCTTGCCGATGACTGGGCGAGGTCGTGAGCTTGGAGTTATCGCACCCTGTCGGCTGGAGCCGTACACTTGGCACTCGGGAACACAGAGTGCCAGCCTAACCGTTTACGCAGGCACGAACGCAAGGCAGGGAGGTGAGCACGTTGCTCGACGAGCGTAAGCTGGCCGTCCTGCGCGCCGTTGTCGAGGATTTCGTGTCCACCAACGAGCCGGTCGGGTCCAAGGCGTTGGCGGAGCGCCACAATCTCGGGGTCTCTCCCGCCACCGTCCGTAACGACATGGCCGTGCTCGAGGAGCAGGGGTACATCACTCAGCCGCACACCAGCGCGGGTCGCGTGCCGACCGACAAGGGATATCGCCTGTTCGTCGACAGGCTCTCGCAGATCAAGCCGCTGTCGGCGGCCGAGCGGCGGGCCATCGAGACGTTCCTGGCGGGCGCGGTCGACCTGGACGACGTCGTGACACGCACGGTGCGGCTGCTCGCGCAGCTGACCCGGCAGGTCGCCGTCGTGCAGTATCCCTCGCTGACCCGTTCCACCGTCCGGCACGTCGAGCTCGTGCCGCTGGTGGAGCGGCGCCTCATGCTGGTGCTGATCACCAACACGGGGCGGGTGGAGCAGCGCGTCGTCGATCTCCCCGACCCGGTGAGCGACGACCGCATCGCCCATCTGCGGGCGGTGCTCAACGCGTGTCTCGACGGCTGCGGCCTCAGCCGCGTGCCCGACACGGTGGCCGACCTGCCCGATCGGCTGCCCGAGGAAGATCGCGCGATCGCGGCCACGATCCTTTCCGTGCTTCTGGACACCCTGGTCGACCGGCACGAGGAGAAGATCGTCTTCGCCGGCACGGCCAATCTCGCGGGCGACTTCAGTGTCGGCCTGCGCGATGTCCTTGAGGCGCTCGAGGAGCAGGTCGTGCTGATGCGCCTGCTCGGCGAGGCCAGCGACCCGTCCGCACTGACGGTGCGAATCGGGTCGGAAAACCCTTATTCCGGCCTTCACGGCACATCGATCGTCGCCGCCGGATACGGTTCGGGCGACAATGAACTGGCTCGGCTCGGAGTGCTGGGCCCGACGCGAATGGACTACCCGGTGACGATGGGAGCGGTGCGCGCAGTGGCACGCTATGTCGGCCAGATCCTGGCGGGGTCCTAGGTGGCCCGCGACTATTACGGCATCCTCGGGGTCCGCCGTGACGCCAGCCAAGACGAGATCAAGAAGGCCTATCGCCGGCTCGCGCGTGAGCTCCACCCCGACGTCAACCCCGACCCCGCGACGCAGGAGCGCTTCAAAGAGATCAACCAGGCGTACGAGGTCCTGTCGGACCCGAACAAGCGCCAGATGTTCGATCTCGGGGCCGACCCCTTCGGCGGGGGCGCGGCGGCGGGCGCCGGCGCGGCCGGGTTCGGTGCCGGTTTCCCGTTCAGCGACATCATGGACGCCTTCTTCGGCGGGGGCGGCGGGTCGCGCGGCCCACGCTCCCGGGCGCGGCGCGGGCGCAACGCCACGATCCGCGTCGAGCTCGACCTCTCCGAGTCGGCGTTCGGCACCACGCGTGAGCTGGTCGTCGACACGGCCGTGCTGTGCGAGGTCTGCCAGGGCAGCGGCGCCGCGGCCGGCACCCACCCCGATACCTGCGACATGTGTAACGGGCGGGGCGAGATCTCGCAGGTCACGCGGTCGTTCCTCGGCCAGGTGATGACGGCCCGGCCCTGCCCGCAGTGCGGCGGCTTCGGCTCGATCATCTCCCACCCCTGCCAGGAGTGCTCCGGCGACGGCCGGGTCCGCACCCGCCGCACCATCAAGGTGCGCATCCCGGCCGGTGTCGAGGACGGCACCCACATCCAGCTGGCCGGCGAGGGCGAGGTCGGCCCCGGCGGCGGCCCGCCCGGCGACCTGTTCCTCGAGATCGTCGAGCGGCCTCACGAGATCTTCGAGCGGCGGGGCGACGACCTGCACTGCACGGTGCAGATCCCGATGACCGCCGCCGCCCTCGGCACCTCCCTGACCGTCGAGACCCTCGACGGCGCCGAGGAGATCGACGTGCGGCCGGGCACCCAGTCGGGCCAGGTGATCCCGCTGTACGGCCGGGGCATCCAGCGGCTCAACGAGAACGGCCGCGGCGATCTGCTGATCCACGTGAACGTTGAGACGCCGTCGCGCCTCGACCCGGCCCAGGAGGAGCTGCTGCGCGAGCTGGCCAAGCTGCGGGGCGAGGAGCGTCCGCCGGGCAAGTTCGCGCCGGGGCAGCAGGGCTTCTTCTCGCGGCTCAGAGACGCCTTCAACGGACGGTGATCTCCCAGCAGGTCCGCACGGTCGTCGAGGGGGCAGGGTGAGCGTCCCCGTCTTCCTCGCCGACGACCTGTCCGGGGCCGAGATCGTCCTGTCCGGCCCCGAGGGGCGGCACGCCGCCACCGTACGGCGGCTGCGTGCCGGCGAGCGTGTCGACCTGACCGACGGCAGGGGCGCGGTGGCCGAGTGCGTCGTGCGCGACGTCGCCAAGGACTCCCTGCGGCTCGCGGTGCTCGAACGGCGTGCCGTGCCCGCGCCGTCGCCGCGTCTGGTGGTCGTCCAGGGGCTGCCGAAGGGCGACCGGGGCGAGCTGGCGGTCGAGATGATGACCGAGGCGGGGGTCGACGTGATCGTCCCGTGGGCCGCCGCGCGGTGCGTCACGCAGTGGAAGGGTGACCGCGCGGCCAAGGCCCTGGCCCGCTGGCGCTCCACGGCGAGAGAGGCGGGCAAGCAGGCCCGGCGGTTCCACCTGCCCGAGGTCGCCGAGCAGGCCACGACGGCCGAGGTGGCGGCCCTGCTCCGCGGGGCGGCGGCCGCGGCCGTGCTCCACGAGGAGGCCGGCGAGCCGCTGTCGCGGCTGGAGCTTCCCGCTACCGGTGACATCGTGCTGGTGGTCGGGCCTGAAGGCGGCATCACCGACGGCGAGATCGAGACGTTCACAGGGGCGGGCGCCGTCCCGGCCCTCCTCGGCCCCACCGTGCTGCGCACCTCGACGGCCGGCGTGGCCGCCGCCGCGGTCCTCCTTTCCCGCACCGGCCGCTGGTAGCACCGGTCACCGCCGCACATGGTCTCCGGGGGCATCGGCTGATCGACGACCGGGTCGGTGGGGGCCTGGGTCAGGTGCCGGTGTTCTCGGGGGCGGTGGCTTGGCCGTCCAGCGTGCCCTGGGGAGTGGGGGTGGGCTGGGGGGTGGGGGTGGTCGAGGACGTGGGCGTCGCCGAGGGGACGGACGTCGGCGTGGCCGTAGGTGTGCGGGTGGGCGTACGGGTGGCCGTGCGCGTCGGCTGCGGGGTCGGCGTGGGAGTCGGGGTGGGAGTGGGCTTCGGCCGCGGGGTGTTCTCCTGCGGCTGGGTCTGCGTCACCGTGGGGCTGGCGCAGGGAACGCTCCGCTCGCCGCCGTCGGGCTCGATCGCCGTCGGGGCCGTGCTCGCGCACTCGTTGCCCGGCGAGGGCGTCACCGAGGGCGTGGGCGTGGGAATGCGGGTCGTGGAGACCGTCGGGGTCGGCGTCGGGCGCTGGGATCCGATGACCGGTGGCACGGGGATGTTCGTGGTCGGCCTGCGGGTGCTCGACTCGTCGGGCGGCGCCGTGTCGTACTGGACGGGCTTGATCGACCGCTGCTCGGTCGTGAACTGATCCCGCAGGTCGGGCACGATCATCACCACGGTGGCGGCAACCAGGACCGCACCGAACGCCGACGCGGCGGCACGCCACCAGAAAAGGCCTCGCCCGCCGAACTGGGCCCACCACCGAAACAGGCCTTGCCCGCCACGCTCCTCGATGCGAGCGCGGATGATCTGCAGTCCTTCGGCGGAGGGCACGACAGAATCCGCCTCCGCGCGCAAGACACGGCGAAGAACGTCGCCGTACTCGTCGGGGGACTCGGTCATGACAATTGCTCCAGTACAGTGCGTAGTGCGGCCATGCCGCGGGCTGTGTGGCTCTTCACCGCACCCTTGCTGATGCCCATGGCATGGGCGATCTCCGCCTCTGAGAGGTCGCCGTAGTAACGCAGCACCAGCGCCTCGCGCTGCCTGGTCGGCAGCCCGCGCAGCGCCTCGATCACGGCGGATCGCTCCAGCTCGCCTATGGCTCCGTTCTCCGCGCTCGGCGCGTCGGGCAGGCCCTTGGGGGCGTACTTCTCCACGACGGCACGGTGGCGGAGCACTGAGCGCGATCGGTTCACGACCGACTGCCGCAGGTAGGCGAGTGCCTTGTCGGTGTCGCGCAGGCGCCGCCATGCCCCATGGAGGGCGACGAACGCGTCCTGCACGACCTCCTCCGCGGTCGCGCTATCGCGGACCAACAGCATGGCGAGACGGACGAGCGACCGATAATGAGCGCTGTAGAGCGTCGTCACGGCCGTGTCGGCGTCCCATCCGACGGGCACCGCCCCGAGCGACCTTTCGGCCACGAGGGTCTCGGTGGTCACATCTGTTGGACGCACGGCCTTTCCAGAGGGTTTACGCTCTGTCGGTTCTTTAGGGGGCATGACCCAGTTGTGTCCTCGCCGGTGGCCTCGCCGACACTGAACCCTGTCTGCCGCTGAAGTGTCGCATACCAACCCTAGCCGCGAGGATCTTTCCGCACGACCTCCTCGGTATTACCGATTGGCAACAGAGCTCACTAGCATTCGGGCGTGACAGACTGCCTGTTCTGCAAGATCGTGGCCAAGGAGATCCCCGCCACGGTCGTCCATGAGACCGCTCGCACACTCGCCTTCCGCGATGTGAACCCCCAGGCGCCCACCCATGTGCTGGTGATCCCGAAGGGGCACTACGAGAACGCCGCGGTGCTGGCCGAGGCCGACGACGGCCTGGCCGACGACGTGCTGAAGGCGGCGGACGCGGTGGCCGTCCAGGAAGGGGTGGCCGAGGCGGGCTACCGCGTGGTGTTCAACACCGGCCCGCAGGCCGGTCAGACGGTCTTCCACGTGCACGCCCACGTGCTCGGTGGCCGCGACCTGCACTGGCCGCCGGGCTAGCCCGTCAGGCGTCCACCTGACCTGCGGGGCGGGCCCGGCCCGGATAGCATGGCATAGTCAGCGGCGAGGCCGGGCCGGGGTCAAACGACCGGGCCGCATCCGCGGCGAACACGCTCGCCCCGCGCGAGCGACAGACGAGAACATTCAGACCGGGAGGCGAGCAGGCCCCAAGGGCCGCCCATGTCCGAGTCACACGAGAACCGCGGCGCGCCCGTCGGCGCGCACTCCAGCCAGGCGCCGCGTACCAAAGGCCCGTCCCGCACCCAGGCCAAGGTGGTCATCCCCGACGAGCACTCCATGGTGACCATCCTCGGCTCGCGTGACGAGCTGCTGCGGGTCATCGAGGGGGCGTTCCAGGCCGACGTCCACGTGCGCGGCAACGAGATCACGATCAGTGGCAGCCCCGAAGAGAGCGGCCTGGTGGTCCGCCTCTTCGAGGAGATGGTCGAGCTGGTGCGATCGGGCGCCCAGCTGACCACCGACGCGGTCGAGCGAAGCATCGCGATGCTGCGCATGAGCACCGCCCGTCCCGCCGACGTGCTGTCCCTCGACATCCTGTCGTCCCGGGGCCGTACGATCCGCCCCAAGACCGTCAACCAGAAGCGGTACGTCGACGCGATCGACCGGCATACGATCGTGTTCGGCATCGGTCCGGCGGGCACGGGCAAGACCTACCTCGCCATGGCCAAGGCCGTGAAGGCGCTGCAGGCCAAGGAGGTCAACCGCATCATCCTGACCCGGCCGGCGGTCGAGGCGGGCGAGCGGCTGGGCTTCCTGCCGGGCACGCTGTACGAGAAGATCGACCCTTACCTGCGCCCGCTCTACGACGCGCTGCACGACATGCTCGACCCCGACTCGATCCCGCGCCTGATGGCGGCGGGCACGATCGAGGTGGCGCCGCTGGCGTACATGCGCGGCCGCACGCTGAACGACGCGTTCATCATCCTCGACGAGGCGCAGAACACCTCGCCCGAGCAGATGAAGATGTTCCTCACCCGCCTGGGCTTCGGGGCGAAGATCGTCGTGACGGGCGACGTCACGCAGATCGACCTCCCCGGCGGCCAGCAGAGCGGCCTGAAGGTCGTGCAGGATATCCTGGACGGCGTTCCGGACATCCATTTCAGCAGGCTGACGAGCGCCGATGTCGTACGGCACAAGCTGGTGAGCGACATCATCGACGCCTACAGCCGCTACGACCTCGCGACCGCCGAGCCGCATGCCATCAAGGGCGGCAAGCGCCCTCGGGGGAGATAAGAAACACCATGAGTATCGAGGTGGCCAACGAGTCGGGCGTCGAGGTCGACGAGTCGTCGCTGGTGGAGCTGGCCGGTCACGTGCTCGGCCGCATGGGCATCCACCCGCTGGCCGAGCTCTCCATCCTCGTCGTCGACGAGGCCGCGATGTCCCAGCTCCACGAGCAGTGGATGGGCGAGCCGGGCCCGACCGACGTGCTGGCCTTCCCGATGGACGAGCTGCGCCCGAACCAGGGGGGATCCCGCCAGGACGGCGACGCCCCGCTCGACCCGGCGCTGCTCGGTGATGTGGTGCTGTGCCCGCAGGTCGCGGCCAAGCAGGCGGCGGAGGCCGGCCACAGCACCCGGGACGAGCTGGAGCTGCTGTGCACCCACGGCATCCTGCACCTCCTCGGCTACGACCACGCCGAGCCCGAGGAGCACGCTGAGATGTTCGGGCTCCAGGGAGAGCTGCTCGACGCGTGGCGGGAGGTGCGGCGGGAGCAGTGAGTTCCCCCGGCGGGTGGTTGGTCTCGGCCGCCCTACTGATCTTCATCGGTGGCCTTCTGGCCAGCGCGGAGACGGCCCTGACCCGCATTTCGCGGGTCCGGGCCGAGGAGTTCGTGCGCAAGGGCAGGCGCGGGGCCGAGCGCCTGCAGGCCATCGTGGCCGACCCGCCCCGCTACCTCAACCTCCTGCTGCTGCTGCGGTTGAGCTGCGAGCTGGTCGCCACGGTGATCGTGACGCTGCTGTTCATCGACTGGCTGGGCGACAAGGGGCAGGCCTACGCCGCGGCGGCGGGCGTCATGATCCTGATCAGCTATGTCATCGTCGGGGTCTCGCCGCGCACCCTCGGCCGTCAGCATGCCGAGCCGATCGCCCTGGCGAGCGCCCCCATCGTGTCCGGGCTGACGCGCATCTTCGGGCCGCTGCCCAAGCTGCTCATCCTGCTCGGTAACGCGCTCACCCCGGGCAAGGGCTTCCGTGAGGGCCCCTTCACCTCCGAGGCCGAGCTGCGCGACCTGGTCGACCTGGCCGAGGAGCGCAGGGTCATCGAGCCCGACGAGCGGCAGATGATCCACTCGGTGTTCGAGCTGGGTGACACCATCGTGCGCGAGGTGATGGTGCCGCGCACCGACATGGTGTTCATCGAGCGCGGCAAGACCATATCGCAGGCCCTGTCGCTGGCGCTGCGCAGCGGCTTCTCCCGCATCCCGGTGGTCGGTGAGAACGAGGACGACGTGGTGGGCATCGCCTACCTCAAGGACATCGTGCGGCGGATGCACGAGGCGTCCGGGGGCGAGGCCGAGCGCGAGAAGGTCGGGTCGCTGATGCGCCCGGCCACCTACGTGCCCGACAGCAAGCCGATCGACGAGCTGCTGCGCGAGATGCAGGCGCGGCAGATCCACCTCGCCATCGTGATCGACGAGTACGGCGGCACGGCGGGCCTGGTCACCATCGAGGACGTCCTGGAGGAGATCGTCGGCGAGATCACCGACGAGTACGACCAGGAGGCCCCGCGCGTCGAATGGCTCGACGACGGGGGCGCCCGGGTGACGGCGCGGCTGTCGGTCGACGAGCTGGCCGAGCTGTTCGACGTCGAGCTGGAGGTCGACGACGTCGACACGGTCGGCGGCCTGCTGGCCCACGCCCTGGGCAGGGTGCCGATCGCCGGCTCCGAGGCGACGGTCGACGGCCTCAGCCTGACCGCCGAGAGCACCGCCGGCCGCCGTAACCGCATCAGCACGGTCGTCGTCCACCGCGTCACCCCCGCCGAGGACGTCACCGTCCCGGCCTCCGCCGAGCACGACTGACCCAGGGCGCCGACCTCGGCCGCGATGCCGAAAATCGCCCTGGTCCGCCGGTTTTTCGACATATACCCTCACCTTTCGTGGTGATGTTCCGGGTGCTCGGCGCCTTCGAGCTCGCAGGTGATTCAGGACCGATCGAGGTGGGCGGGCGCCGGCCGAGATCGGTGCTCGCGCGGCTGCTGGTCGCCCGCCGTCAGGTCGTCCCCGTCGACCGGATCATCGACGACCTGTGGAAGGAGCAGCCGCCGCCGAGCGCGCTGGCGTCCATTCAGGCGTACGTCTCCAACCTGCGCAGGGTGCTCGAACCGGGGCGCGGCCCGCGCACCCCGGCGAAGCTGCTGGTCACCGTCCCTCCGGGGTACGCGTTGCGTGCCGAGGACGTGGACGCCTGGCGGTTCGAGGCACGGGCGCGGCAGGGCGGCGAGCTGCTCGACGCCGGTGATCCCCGTGCCGCCGCCCAGGTGCTGGAGCAGGCGCTGAAGCTCTGGCAGGGGACGCCGTACGCCGAGTTCTCCTCCGCCGAGTGGGCCGTGACGGAGATCGCCCGGCTGGAGGAGCTGCACGCCTCGGTGGTGGAGCAGCGGGCGGCGTGCCTGATCGGGCTCGGCGCGATCGCGCCCGTCATCGGCGACCTGCAGGTGTACGTCGGCGCTCATCCGCTGCGCGAGGAGGGGTGGCGCCTGCTGGCGCTCGCGCTCTACCGCGGGGGCAGGCAGGGGGACGCGCTGCTGGCGCTGCGGCAGGCCAGGCGGACGCTCGCCGAGGAGCTGGGCGTGGACCCGGGACCCGCCCTGCAGCGCATGGAGGCCGACATCCTCGCCCAGTCGCCCGACCTGGCCGGCCCGCCGGCCCCGCCGCCGCCCGTCGCCGGTGCGGCCGGCACTCGCGTGGCGGCGGACGGGGACGAGACCGGGGCGGTCGGCACTCGCGCAGCGGGGGACGAGGCCTGGGCGGACGGCGAAGGGTTGTTCGGGAGGGACGCCGAGCTGTCCGCCCTCATGGACGCGGCGGCGCGGGCGCGGTCCGGGCGGCTACGGCCGGTGCTGGTCACCGGCGAGGCCGGCATGGGCAAGTCCGCGCTCACCGAGCGGCTGGTGACGGAGCTGCTGGACGACGGGTGGCACGTCGCGGTCGGCCGTTGCCCGCAGACCGACGGCGCGCCGGCGGGCTGGGCGTGGGCGGAGATCCTCCGCGGCCTGGTGGAGACGTTTCCCCCCGACGCGGCCGTCGCGGCGTCCATCAGGTCCCTGACCGGCGAGGCGGCAGGGCCGGAGGACGGCCGGCCGCAGGCGGGGTGGCCGGGTGCGGTGGGCGACCTGACGGCCGAGCGGTTCCGGGCGCGGCGCGCGCTGGCCTCCTACCTCGGCGGGGTCGCCCGGCAGGGGCCGCTGCTGGTCGTGCTGGACGACCTGCACCGCGCCGACGACGAGACCCTCGCCGTCCTCGCCCACCTCGTGGCCGACCTGCGCGCCACCCGGCTGCTCCTCGTGCTCACCTACCGAGAGGACGAGGGCGCGGCGCGTCTCACCGAGACGGCCGCCACCCTCGCGGCCTGCGAGCCGGTCCGCGTCCGGCTGCGCGGGCTGGACGCGGGCGCCGCCGCCGGGCTGCTGCGCCGCGTGGCGGGGGCCGAGGTGTCGCCCGAGGCCGTCGCCGCGGTCGCCGAGCGAACAGGAGGGAACCCGTTCTTCCTATGGGAGACCGCCCGCCTGATCGTCGCGGAGGGGGAGCGGGCGGCCGTCTCGGTCGTGCCGGCGGGCGTCCGGGACGTGCTGCGGCGCCGGTTCGTCCGGCTTCCCGTGCCCGCGCAGACCGTGCTGCGCGAAGCGGCGGTGATCGGCGGGGACGTCGACCTGGACGTCCTCACCGAGGTCCACGGAGGCGGTGAGGAGGCGGTGGTCGACGCCCTGGAGGCGGCGCTGATGGCGGGACTGCTCGTGGAGCCCGAGCCCGGACGCATCCGGTTCGCCCACGCGCTGGTCCGTGACACCTTTTACGACGACATCTCGGGGCTCAGGCGCACCCGTACGCACGCCCGCGTCGCCGCCGTGCTCCGAACGCTGCGCGGCGACGAGGTCGCGGCCCTCGCCCACCACTTCGACGCGGGCGGCGAGCGGGCCGAGGCGGCGCGCTACTGCGCGCTGGCCGCCGAGCAGGCCGAGCGCCGCTTCGCCTACGCCGCCGCGGCCGCGCTGTGGGGGCGGGCGCTGGAGCTCGGCGACGGTGAGGACCTCGAACTCATCATGCGCCGGGTGCGGGCGCTGGCGCTCGCCAGCGAGCTGGTCCTGGCCCGCGAGCACCGCGAGCAGGCGGTGCGGCTGGCGCTGCCGGTCGGCGACGCGAAGCTGACGGCACGGGTGATCGTCGCCTTCGACGCGCCGGCGGTCTGGAGCGTCCGCTACTACGGGCAGGTCTCCCACGAGATCGTCCAGGCGGTCGAGCGGACCCTCGCCGACCTCGGGCCCGGCGACGGCGAGGCCCGGTGCGCACTGCTCTGCTCGCTGGCCTTCGAGCTGGACGGCGAGGAGACCGCGCGCGGGCAGCAGGCCGCCGACGAGGCGCTGGCGATGGCGAGGCGGCTCGGCGTCCCCTCGCTCCTGGCCAAGTCCCTCAACGCGCGGTACTTCCACACCTTCCGCGGGGACGGGCTGGAGGAGCGCCGCCGCATCGGCACCGAGTTGCTCGAACTCGCCCGGGCCGAGGCGATGACCGTGGAGGAGGTCGTGGCGCACCTGATGCTCATGCAGCAGGCCACGGCCTCGCTCGACCTGCCGCGCGCCGACCGGCACGCGGAGGTCGCCGAGCGGCTGGCCGAACGATACGACCTGCCGATGCCCGCGTCGGTCGCCGCCTTCTACCGGGCGTTCCGCCTGGCGCTGGCGGGGGAGTTCGGGGAGGCCGAGCAGCGGTACCGCGAGGCGGCGCGGTTGCAGAGCAAGGTGGGGGCCTGGCGCTTCGAGGTCGGGTTGTCGTTCATGGCGAGGTACTGCCTGCGCCTGCTGGACGGCGCCCTGGCCGACCTGGTCGAGGAGGCCGAGATCATCGCCCCGCGCTGGGAGGTGGCGCGCGAGTGCCAGGCGCTGGCCCTCGCCCGTGCCGGGCGGGTGGAGGAGGCCCGGACGGTGCTCGGCGACGCCCGCGTCCCGATCAGGTCGGATTTCTACCGGCACTTCTTCACGGTGGTGCGCGGCCTGCTCGGCGCGGCGATCGGCGACGAGGCGCGGGTGCTGGAGGCGCGTGCGGCGCTGCTGCCGTACGAACGGCGGCCGGTGACCGACGGGACCGCGGTGATCCCGCTGTGGCCGGTGGCCCAGGTGCTCGGCGACCTGGCCCTGCACCTCGGCAGGCCGGAGGAGGCGCGGGCGCGCTACCGGACCGCCCTGGAGGTGTCCGAGGAGGCGGGTGCGCCGGCCTGGACGGCCGCGGCCCGCCGGGCGCTCGAAGCGGTGCGTGACTGACCCCTTTAGCCGCGCCCCTCGCGGATCAGGGGGCGGCGGGGATGATCAAGGGTGGGGTGTCGTTCCCGGTCACCACGGTCCACTCGGTCACGTCGACCCGGTAGACCCGCTCGGGTGTCTCGCCCCGCGCCAGCCGTCCGGGGTCGGTCGTGGTGGCGGGCCAGCGAGTCAGGTAGCCGGCGAGCGCGGTGGCGACGGAGGCCCCCGTGAGCTCGCGTGCGGCGCCCGTCAGGGTGACCGCGCAGGCGGGTTCCCCGGGGCCGGACGGGGGCGGCGTCACGATGGCGCCGGCGACGCGGTTGTCGAGCCGCAGGTCTCCCGGGTGCAGCTGGTCCGGGCGGGACACGAAGTGGAGGCGGTCCGGCTCGAACGACGCCTGGTACCACACCTCGCGCAGCACCGGGGCGCCGTCCGGCCGGAGGACGGCGAGCTGCAGCAGCCCGTTGCCGAGGACGTGCTCGACGAGGCGGCGGCGGCCCGGTACGCCGAGGTCGGGTTCGATCGTCACGGCGGTCACCATGGCGACAGCGGGTTGGAATCCGCTATATGGCTCTTATGGGGATATGAGTCAAGCATCCTTTAAGCGGCTTGCAAGTGGTTCGTGGAACTTTGTTGGCAGGCGCCCGGTGGCTCGGGGCGCCGGTAGTGGGGGGCGGTGCGCCGGGGAGGGGTTCGCGGCGTACCGGCAGAGCCGGGGGGCGCGTGGCGTCCCCGGCCGGGAACGCGAGGCAGGAGACGGGGGAGGTCTCCGGTCGCGCTCACCGGCCGGGTACGGCACGCCAAAAAGGGTGGCCCCACCCGCGGTATCGCGGGTGGGGCCACCCTTTGGCGTTGTCAACCGGCCCAACCGGCCCGACCGGTCCGCCGTCACAACCTCGCCGCTGAGTGCCCTCGCCGCCGGGTCGAGCGGCAACAAGGGGCGTGCGTGTGCGGGCGGCCTCGGAGATCTTCCCTGTACTCCGGCGTCGTGGGTGTGGCTCTTTGGGGGTTGTGGCTACGGGGCGAACCTGCGTGTGCGGGCGGCCTCGGAGATCTCCCCTGTACTCCGGCTGCGCGGCGCCGGCGGCATTCCGCGAGCCCGGGGGTCCGGGCTCGCGGGCCGGGCGGGTTCAGCAGATCACTCCCGGAGCGACCTCCTGGTCGCCACCCCAGACGCTCTCGTCGTCCTCGCTCAGCCAGGTCGCGCGTTCCCGATCCTTGTTGCCCTCGCCGCCGGCACCACCGTTCATCGGCATGTACGGCATCCCGCCCACGCCCGCGGCCCCGTTGGTGCCGCGAGCGGCCAGGGCCTGGTTCGCGCCGCCCGCGGAGCTACCGCTCCCGAGCCAGGTGCTGGTGCCGTTGTTGCCGTTGCCACCGCCGTTGTTCCCCAGGTTGTTGGGGTTGTTGACCCCCATCGCGTAGGGGTTGTGGAGATTCGGCGTGGTCAGGCTGGGGTTGTTGAGGTTCGGGTTGTTCAGGTTGGGGTTACTGAGGTTCGGGTTGTTCGGGTTGGGGTTACTGAGGTTCGGGTTGTTCAGGTTGGGATTGTTCAGGTTGGAGGGCGGGGTGTTGAGCCCGTTCGACGGGTCCAGCCCGGCGATACCCGTGTTGCGCGAATCGCCGGTACCCACGCCACCGGCCGAGCCGGCGCCGTTCCCGGTGCCGACCGGCAGACCCGTCGTGGGATCGATGCCGCCCGTCCCGCTCCCCGTGCCGTTCCCGCCGCCGGGAAGCCCGCCAGTACCCGTACCGCCCGTGCCCGTACCGCCCGTGCCCGAACCCGGCCCGGTTCCGCCCGTACCGGGTCCACCGGAACCGGTTCCGCTGTTGTCGCCCGTGCCGTCGCCGGGAAGGTTCGTGCCCGGAGGCGTCTTCAGGCCGCCGCTCCCGTCGCCGCCCGTTCCGTCGAGCCCGGTGCCGTTCGGGAAGTTGGTCCCGCTACCCGGATAGGTGGGGCCGTTGTAACCGGTGCCGCTGCCGGGTCCTTTGAAGGCGGTGGGATCGTACTTGACGTCCGTCGGGCTGGCCGGGATAGGCGCCTTGACCGCCGGCAGAGCGGTGGCGACGTCCGTCGGCAGCGTCTTGTAGACCGTCTTGATCTTCTCGTTGAGGTCCGTGATGTGCTTGCGGGCCCGGTCGTTCTCCGAGGACCAGGTGCCCGAGCCGTCGGCGGCCCAACCCCACATGTCGTCGTCCCAGGTCGCCCCGTGGCTGCTGGGCAAGTCGGCCTTGGCCTGTTTCAGCTTCTCGGCGTAGTCCTTGTGGGCCGCGCCCACCTGGCGCGCCTTGTACGCGATCTCGCCGAGAGTGACGTGCACCAGCCGGAGCGACTCCTGCACGTTCGGGGAAGTCGGGCTCTTCCAGTCGCCCGCCATCGTGCCGGCCACCGATTCGAGCAACGCCAGCGTCGACTCGAGCCGTGACGCGACCGAGATGTAGGCGTTGCCGGCCGCGGCGATTCCCTCGGGGTCGGTGGCCTCCAGCTTCTTGCGGACGCTTTCGACACCGCCGTAGCTGCCGGAGTCACCCGCCGAGATCGACGTCCCAGCCCTGATCGGTTGAATATCGCTGATGCGCTCCATAACGACCCATCGTCTAACTGTCGATCACGTCAGGCTTCTGTCTGCTTACGGATGGTGCTGGCATCGTCGGCCTTGCCGGTGTTCTCGAACGCGGCCCTAGCGACCTGTAGCGCGGCCGCGTGTTGCGCGATGCACTTCTCGATGCTGGTCGCGAGCGAGTTGAAGCCCTGGTCGAAGACGGCGTGCATGTCCTGGGCCACGTCCCAGTCGCCCATCTGCGCGGGGGTGACCTTGCCGTAGACCTTGAAGTGCGCCAGCGTCCCCGGCTTGACGTCCTGGAGCTCCGCCAGGTCGTCCTCGAGGGCCTTGAGAAGGTTCTTCACCGACGAATGGCGGACGTCGACGCCGTCCTTGACCTCGAGCCCGGGCCAGCCGTTCGTCTTGTCCGGGTTGAAGCCCTGGTAGGCGAAGCCGCTACTACCGTTATCGCTCATGTTCTGCCCTTTGAGCTTTCATCGAGCTTCAAGGCCGCCCTGCCCACGAGAGTCGTGGTGCGAGGGCGGTCTTCTGCTGCCGAACCTGGTGTCCGGCCCTGTCACTTACCGTCGAAGAACTCGCCGAACATCTGGGCGTTGTTCTTCTCGGTGAGCTTGAAGTTCTCGTGGCCTTCCTCGATCACAGCGCCGAGGCTCTGGAGCAGGGTGGCCATGCGACCGGAGGCGGCGTCCCAGTTCTTGCGGGCGATCCAGTACGCGGAGCGGGCTTCGCCCTCCCAGTCGCCCAGCAGGCGGTCGAGCTGGCCCTCCAGCTCCTGGAGCGTGCCTTCCATCATCTGCCACTGGCGGGCGAAGTCCTGGCGCCCGGTGGCCATCGTGCCGAAGTTGACGAATGTACGGTCGACGTCGTCGTAGCCAGCCATCATGATCTCCGTAGGTCAGGGGTCTCGTCAGCCGTTGATGGACGCGCTCAGCCGGCCGGCGCCGCTGATGTTCGAGGAGAGCTGGCGGGCACGCTGCTCGCGGTCCTGCTCGTTCGTGCGGTAGTGCGCCTCGACCTTGTGGAGCTTGTCCTCCAGGGTCTTCAGCTCCTTGAGCACGTTCTGCAGCTCGCCGTTCCACGCGCCGAAGGCACCGGTGTGCTCGTCACCGAAGGCCATACCGGAGGAGCCGCCCCAGCCGGCGCGAAGCTCGGCGGTGTGGCTGATGAGCATGGTGCGGATGCCTTCGATCAGGCTGTGGGCCTCACCGGTGCGGCCGGCGGCCTCCTTGAGCTTGCTGAATTGTGCGTTGCTGATCTGTTCCTGAGCCACGGGTTTCCTCCATGGGGTGCGACCTCGAGCATGCCCACGGCGGCCCATCGTCCATGCGTCCGCTGATCTTGATCGGCCCCCGTGATTGCTGATCACTGCAACAGTAGGATCATTCGCCACACAGTGGACAAGCGCAA
The DNA here is from genome assembly GCF_018531465.1 of Sphaerisporangium fuscum. Taxonomy (GTDB): domain Bacteria; phylum Actinomycetota; class Actinomycetes; order Streptosporangiales; family Streptosporangiaceae; genus Sphaerisporangium; species Sphaerisporangium fuscum. The sequence goes on along the minus strand of NZ_JAHDTF010000025.1, from coordinate 112,030 downwards.
CATTACGAGTCAGTTACGGTTTTTCGTACCACTGGCCTACTAAACGGTCAAGGCTTCAGGACCTGCGCCTGCGTGATCGGCACGGGCACCCGGGCCGCCTCCGGATCGAGCGTCGGACCCTCCGGGATCTCCAGCCAGAGGTGCGCCGGCAGCGGCGCCACGTCCTCGCCGCTGTACCCCAGCTTCGCCACCAGATCGGCGGAGGCCAGCTCGAACCGACGCCCCTGGTCGGTGATCACTGAATAGGTCTGGACGGCGTCGAGCTGGCCGTCGCCCGGCAGCAGCCCCGCCAGCACCGCCCCGCCCGCCGGCAGCATCACCTGGTCGAAGTGCTCCTGGTCGGCGCCCGCGTTCTCCGGAACCGGGATCCGCATGCGGCTGCCGATCGTCAGTCGCGCGGCCGTGGAGCCCTTGGCGGTGTCGGAGTACACCGCGCACAGCGGCGCGCCCGGGTCCGGCATGCTGACCTTCGGCATCGTCGCCGGCATGCCGTCGACGGCCATCGAGGTGCGCGACTGGGGGGCGGCGTTCACCCGCGCGGCGTCGACCTCGATCGGCTTCACCGGCTGCCTCCCGTAGGCCGCCTTGCTCGCCGGGTCCTCGAGCAGCAGCGTCGCCTGGGTCTGGGTGATCACCGCCAGGCCGTCCTGCCGGAGCACGTACCAGCGGGCATCGCCGCCCGTCACAGCCGGGACGGTGTACACGCGCCCGACCGCGGACATGTGACCGTCCGGCCCCTTCACCTTGCGGCCCATGGCGGGAATGCGCGGAGCCTTGAAATCGGGGCCGACGGGCAGGGCGTTGAGCCACGTCGCGGGAATCTGCCGGGGCCGCTGGTCGGTCAGCGCGCGCACCCCCGCGTCCGAGATCTTCATCTTGCGGTCCGCCAGGATCACCCACGACTGTTGCCCGTCGTCGGCCACCATCGCGTCACCGCTGAAGGGCCGTCCGCCGACGTCCATGCCGCCGATCAGGGAGACGTACGGCTTGCGCGTGCCGCTCGGGTCGACGTACTCCGCCACGCAGGCCGACCACGGCCCGCGCACGAGCTTCTCGGGGGCGGGCAGGCTCTGCGGGGCGCCCGGGATGCCCACGAGCGTGCCCCTGGCGAACTTGGCCAGCGAGGCCGGCGACACGGTGCGGACCTTCACCTCGGCGCTGTCGAGCAGCAGACGGGCCGAGGTGTAGTTGGCGACCGGGATGAGCTTCTCCTCCTGCTGGCTGTAGATGAAGGTGGCGCCCGTGCCTTCCTCGACCAGGAGCATGCCGGGGTCGGTCAGGGCGGTCGCGCCGCCCGGCTTGATCCAGCCCCAGATGCCGAAGACGGCCGTCACGAGGACGGCCACCAGTACCCCGCAGAACATCGCAACGTTGTGCCGTCGCATCGGCGATTCGGGAATGTCGGGTTCCGCCTGCAACAGGGCCATGCCCAAGCGCTGCATCATCAGCCTGTGGGCCTGGTAAAGATCACGACGGGTCTGCATGCCACCTCAGCCTTGCCTGGCGGGTCAACGCCGACAGCATAGAAGGGAGACAGGCGCGGAGACGGCCCTGCGGCTTTCTGTACGGCCTGAGCGAAGCTGGGCTACTCTGCCCTTTTAGGGTGGATCAAGGAACTTCTATGGTGCCTCGGCGGACTCCCACGGTGGCATCAGCGGGCGGCGCGCGGAAAACGGGGACGGCGTGATGAGCGAGCGACCAAGCATAGAAGCCCTGCTGAACGGCGAGGTCGCCTCGCCGTCCACACCGGGCGGGGGTGATTTCGGTACCTCGGCCTCCAGCCCTCTCGGAGGCGGGCCCTTCGCGACGTCGCAGGGAGGTCCGGCGCCGCACGCCGACAGTGGCGGCGGGCAGGATCCGGTCCTGCAGACGGTCGGGCCGCAGGCGAACGGAGGCGGGCCCTACGCGGACGCCGGTCCGGGGCCGACCGGGCACCTGGGGCAGTCGTCGCCGTTCGCCGGGCCGAACTCGCCGGTGGGCGACCACACCGTGCAGGGCCCTGGCTCACCCTTCGCCGGGCCGAACTCGCCGGTGGGCGACCACACCGTGCAGGGACCGGGTTCACCGTTCGCCGGCCCGGACGGCGGCTCGCCGCTCGCGCACAGTCCGCTCTCCGGCTCTCCGGATTCCTTCGTGACCGCGCCGCATTCGCAGTTCGGGTCTCCCGATTCGATGGTGACCGGTCCGCATGCGCAGTTCGGGTCGCCGGATTCCATGGTGACCGCGCCGCACACCCCCTTCGGGTCCCCCGACGCGGTCGTCACGCAGCTGCACTCGCCGACGGGCACGCTCGACACGGTCATCGGCGGTCCCAGTACACCCGTCGGGAGCCCTGACTCGCACGTCTACGTGAACCACCCCACCGGGCAGGTCGACCCGCAGGGCACGGCGGACCCCAGCGCCCCCTTCGTGATCGGCGGCCCTCACGGGACGGACCCGAACGGCGTGATCACCGGGCCGACGTGGCCCGACACGCGGAACACGACCGACCCGATCCCGTCGGACCCCGGTCATCCCGTGGTGCCGGATCCGAACATACCGGGCCAGCCGACGCCGGACACGCCGAACTACCCGGACCCGAACGTCCCGGTGACGCCGGACCCGACGACTCCGGGTAATCCGGAGGTCCCGACCCCGAGCATCCCCGGGCAGCCGTCTCCGAGCGACCCCTCGGTGCCGACCACACCGACCGATCCGACGAAGCCCACGGACCCCCCGACCACGCCGACGGACCCGACGAAGCCCACGGATCCGACGACGCCCACCGACCCGTCCGTGCCAAGCGTGCCAAGCGTGCCGACGACGCCGACTGATCCAGGCCTGCCCGGTACGCCGAAGCCGCCGACCGATTCGAGTACTCCCGGTGTGCCGAGCACTCCTTCGGACCCCGGCACGCCCACTGTGCCGCAGCTTCCTACGTACGACAACGGGAAGTCACCCGGCGCCGGCGGCGCCTCGACGCCCGGCGTCTCCGATCTCCCGAGCACGAACCCGTCCGGCGGTGGCGGGGGCGGGACGATCCCGACCAACTACGGCACGGGAGGCGGAGGGGGGAACTACGGTGCCGGAAACAACAACACCGGAAACAACGGCCCGAACAATGGGCCCGGCAACGGCCAGCCCGGCGATTCCGGCCCCACCCGCGAAGTGGACCATGATTATGTGATCAAGTTGGGTGAACGGGTTTATGCCGGTGATAACGGCAAGGACGGCATCGGCGTCAGGGCGAAGGAACTGAAGAGCGTGCCTGCGAACAATCACATCGGGTTACTCGACTGTGGGGCGATCGGCATGGGTATCAGCGGCGCCCATGGGCAGGTCTGCCATCAGTCCGAAAGTTATCTCGAGGCCATACACGCGCAGATGGAGGTCTACCGGGACAACCTCAAGATGTCCGGTCAGAAGTGGCGGCTGGCCAACGAGGACGCGAAGGCCAGGAACGAGGCGGTCAAGAAGGCGGCGAGCGCATGAGCTACGAAACGGGCGTCTATCTGTACGCATTCGGTTTTGCCGGAGCCACCTTCTACGCTTTCAAGGTCAATCCCAAATACGGGTTGGCCGTCGCCGCCGCCATCACCAGCGCAACCTCCAGCGCCCAGAAAATCGACGAGGCGGGTGGCGGCTGGGAGAAGGCAGCCGACGGGCTGAAGGAAATCGCGGACTCCATGGCTGAGCTCCGGAATTCGATTCCTCTGGACAAGTGGACCGCCACGGACGCCGACGCGTTCAGGGCTACGTTCCAAACCGACCACGAGAACGTGGCAACAGGTGAGAGTCTGCACCGTGACATGGCTTCCCTGATGAAGGGGCTGGCTAAGATCTCCTTTACCGGTGGCGTTCTGTCGGCGACCGTCGGCTCCGTCCTCGCCGCTGCGGCGGCGTTGTCCTTCCTGCCGACCCCGCCGACTTTGATAGCGGCGCAGGCGGCAGGACCTCCGGCCCAGTTGACGACCAGGAAAATGGTCATGAAGTACGCCGCCATCGCGGGCACGGGCCTGACCATCGCCAGTCTGGTGTGGGGCTGGCTTTCCTCGCAGGAGGGGAAGCTCAAAGGCAAGGGCACGGCAATGGAAGAGCAGGCGCAGAAGGTCAAGTCGACCTCTCTCCCGCTTTCCAACCTCCCGGCGTCCATGACAAGTGGTGGTCAGTCGGGCGGTGCCGGCAGCGGTTCGAAGTACGGCACGGACAGCGATTCCGGAGGCACCGACGGGACAGGTTCGCAGTACGGGACGGGTTCGCAGTACGGGACGGGTTCGCAGTACGGGACGGGTTCGCAGTACGGGACCGGTTCGCAGTACGGCAACGGGACCGGTTCCCAGTACGGCAACGGCAACGGCTACGGCTCCCAGTACGGAACCGGTTCGCAGTACGGGAATGGCTACGGTTCGCAGTACGGCAACGGGACGGGTTCGCAGTACGGGACCGGCTCGCAGTACGGCAACGGGACCGGTCCCCAGTACGGGACGGGTGGGCAGTACGGGAACGGGACGGGTTCGCAGTACGGCAACGGGGCCGGTTCGCAGTACGGGAACGGCAATGGCTCCCAGTACGGGAACGGCTCCCAGTCCGGCGCTGGTACGGGCTCCCAGTCCAGCGCGACGAACTCGGATTCATCGCACAGCGGGGCCAACGCCTCGGTCTGACCGGGCGAAGGAGCCGACCGGAGACGGCGTGAAGGGGGCTGCCCTGGAGAGAGGCGGCCCCCGAGACGCCGGTCAGCCCTGGAGGCGGCGGCGGATCTGCTCGAACTCGCCCATCACGTTCTCCACGGTGCGGTTGTAGGCGGCTTCCGCCTCCTTCACCTTCGCCATCGCCCCTTCGGGATCCTTCATGAGCCGCATGGGGTTCCCCTCCGCGCCGAAGACCTCCTCGAACAACTCGTTCGTCTGCGCGTTGAGGTCCTGCGCGGCCTCACCGATCGTGGTCTTGATGAGTTCGGCCAGGTCGGCCGAGGCCAGGCGCATGGCACGCGGGTTGAGTTCGAGCTCGCGGAGGCCGTCCTGGCCGTACTCGACGGTCACCAGGCCGTTCTTGTCCTGCGCGCGGCCGACCGCGTCGTTCGTCCGCTGCTGCAGTTCCTCCAGCTTCGCGAACTGCTCCTGGGTCTCGCCGAGCAGCTTCTCAAGGTTGATGTTCGCGAAGTCGTCGAACTCCACGCTTGCCTCCAGGTTTCCCCGTGTCACCTCGTAGGACGGAATACCGAAACCCTAACGCCACGGCGGGCGCGTGCGCATCCGGCGTCCGTGATCTCGCTCGGTGAGGGGCCGCGCACGGACCGCCGCGAGGGGGTAACAGCACATGAACATCAGCTGACCTCGGCGCGTCACATTCCTGAGAACACAACGAACAAGGTCCATGGCCGCCGTGAATTCGGCCGGGGAGATGGTAGAAATACCGCAGGTGCATGTGTGCGGGGGGGATTATGGCCATCCAGGATCGGTACGTCACGTCCAAAGCCATCGACGGCGTTATTCATCAGATCGACGACACCCTCCTCCCGTGGCTACAGGAATTGCATGACATGGTGGATGCCACCACTGTGGGATTCCCTGGATTCGGTCTCGTCGGTGAAGTCGTCTTCGGGTTCCTTTACCGCGCAAAGCAGAATGACGTGCGCGGCGAGTTCAAGGAGGCCATGACCGTCGCGCACGGGTGGACCGAGAACCTCGGAACGGCGAAGAAGAACTGGCGGGCGGCGGAGGACGCCAGCACCGTCGTCTACACCTAACACAGGAGTTTCGACTCGTGGCAGGCGCGCATCGTTCGCCCCTTCGCCCCACTTTCGCCCAGGCGCAGGTCGACGCGAAAGAGGTGATGAGTAGTCTGAAGCGGGAGGCGATGAAGTCCTCCTACCTGAAGTACGGGATCATCATCGCCTCGACCGCCGTCGTGAACATCTGGGGGATCGCCGAGGCCTACAACAACTGGATGTCCATCTATTCGCGTCTGGACACGCTGAACAAGGCGGTGTTGAAGGAGCTCTCGGGGAAGAACGACGGATGGATCGCGGAGGACCACGAGGCGTTCACCCAGGCCGTCATGAGGTTCCAGGGTGAGCTGGAGGCCTTTCGCGGATACGTGCAGAGCGTCGCCAAGTTCACCGACGACGTGGGCGCCCTCTACCGCGCCTACTGGATCGCGATCAGCAGGATAGTCATGGCGTTCGCCGTCGCGAGCGCCGTCGCGTGCGCCATGCTGCTGACGCCCATGGCGGCCAACGGGGCCGCGTGGCTCAGGACGCTGGGGGTCCTCGCCACCGAGGCCATCGCGCTGGCCACGAGCCGGCTGGCGAAGGCGATCTTCGGTGTGGCGGCGGCCTTCGAGGCGTCCGTCGCCTGGAAGGGCCTGCTGCAGGGCATGGTCCTCGAGCCCACCGGCGGCGCGAAGGTGGACTTCACCAAGGCGAAGATCGACATGTCGGATCTGCCCTCGTTCCAGAAGAAGCCCGGCCCGCAGCACGGCTTCCAGTGGGTGGAGCCCAAGAAGAACCTCCCCGAGAAGTACGGCACATCGGACAAGCTTGGTCAGAAGCCGAAGAGTCCCACTGGGCAGCCGCACACCCTTGGGGGCGGAAACGTAAGGGTGTCCTCGGGGCAGTCTCTTTCAGACATCGCCGCCAACGCGTATGGGGATCCCTCGGAATGGCCGCGGATCTACCAGGCCAACCGGGGCAAGATCGCCAATCCGAATGGGCTGTCCATCGGCGAGATCCTGGCCATTCCCGCCATCCCGGAATAGGCCCGCCGCTCTCGCAGCGGATCCCGGCGGCGGCCGAAACACAGCAACTCGCAGGAGGTTTTCCGTATGTTCGACTTCGATCCGGTCAATTTCCGGGTGGAGGACCTGGATCGGGTCGTACGGCAGAGCAATGAGGCCGTCCGGAGAATGACCGGCGCCTTCGACGAGCTACGGCAGATCAAGGGGGAGGGCACGGCCGCCGACGGGTTGATCCGCGCGGTCGTGGACGGCAGCGGCAAGATCGAGCAGGTCGAGATCGGCCCCCGCGCGATGCGCCTGGACAGCCAGACGATCGCGGAGGCGGTGACCGAGGCGGTGCGCGAGGCCCAGGAGGACGCCCGGCGGCAGAACGAGCAACTGCTGCTGGCGGCCACGGAGGGCGAGTCCCCGCGGCTGGACCTGGACGGCCTCCGGCGGCAGTTCGACGCCATCAACGACGACTTCGCGCGCACCGTGGACGACATCGCCTACCGCGACCGTGACACCTACCGTGACCGTTGATTCCGGCTGACCTTCACCGTGACCGTTGATCCCACCTGAGCATCACCGTGACACCGACCGTGACCGTTGATCGCGGCTGACGGTCACCACGACCGCGTCGCGAGGTGGGTGAGACGGCCGCCCTCGCAAAGCTCGCCCATATCCGCTTCGTCGCCTGAACCGTCGCCCGCTTCCCCGCGTACATAGAGTCGGCGCCGCCGGCACCTCTGCACCGCAGAAGCCGGCTACGCGGAAGTGACCAGCATCACCGGGCTTCGCACGGAAGGGCCTTCGCCTTGTCGTTCTCCACGCGCTCCCACCGCCTGCCCACCCAGGAACGGACGCCCGCGCAGGACGACCACCTATCGGACGACGCCCTAAATCCCCTGGCCCATGCGGTCGACGCCCCGGGAGGAGCCGTCGCCGCGGAACGCGGGAGGGGCCGCCGGATCAGGGCGGCCGTGGCCACGACCTTGGCGTGGCTGTTCGTTCTTTCCGTCCTGATCGTGCCGAGTGACGTCAGCCGCGTCACGCCCGCGGCCTTCCTGCGGATCCCGGTGGAAGGGCTGCTCTGCGCCGCGATCGTCCTCGTCCTGCCGGGCACGGCGCGCAGGGTGGCGGCGGGGCTCATCGGGGTCGTCCTCGGTGTGCTGGCGATCTGGAAGCTGGTCGACATGGGCTTCTACGCCGTCCTCGACCGGCCGTTCAACCCGGTCTTCGACTGGTCGCTACTGGGGAACGGCGAGGAGTTCCTCCAGGTGTCGGCGGGGTCGGTGGGCGCCGTCGGCGCCGTGGCCGCGGTGGCGCTGCTGGCCGTCGCGGTCCTCGTCCTGATGACCCTTTCGGTCCTGCGCCTGACCCGACTGCTGGTCCGGCGCAACGCCGCGGTCACCGGCGCCGTCCCGGTGCTCGGCGTCGTCTGGGTCGTCTGCTCCCTGCTCGGCACGCAGATCGTCCCGGGGGTGCCGGTGGCGGCCCTGTCATACGACCGGCTGCTGGAGGTGCGGGTGAGCCTGCAGGACCAGAAGGCGTTCGCCGCCGAGGCCGCCGTCGACGCCTTCCGCCGGACGCCGGGCGACGAGCTGCTGACCGGGCTGCGCGGCAAGGACGTCATGCTGGTGTTCGTCGAGAGCTACGGGCGGGACGCGGTGGAGGACCCGGCGCTCGCACCGCAGGTGGACGCGGCGCTCGACTCCGGGACGCGGCGGCTGCGCGCCGCCGGGTTCGGCTCGCGCAGCGCCTTCCTCAGCTCGCCGACGGCGGGTGGTGGTAGCTGGCTGGCCCACAGCACCCTGCTCTCGGGCCTGTGGATCGACAACCAGCAGCGGTACACCAGCCTGGTCAAGAGCAACCGGCTGACCCTCAACACCGCCTTCCGGCGCGCGGGCTGGCGCACGCTGGCCGTGATGCCCGGCCTCACGCAGGCCTGGCCGGAGGGGGCGTTCTACGGGTACGACAAGGTCTACGGCGCGCAGGACCTCGGTTACCGCGGCCCGCGGTTCAACTGGGGCACCATGCCCGACCAGTACACCCTGTCGGCCTTCCAGCGGGACGAGCGTGCCAGGCGCGGGCACACCCCGATCATGGCCGAGATCCCCCTGGTCACCAGCCACGCGCCCTGGGTGCCCACCCCACAGCTCACCGACTGGAAGACCATCGGGGACGGGTCGGCGTACAAGGTGGGCGGCGAGTCGCCGGACGCGGTGTGGAAGCACGTCGACAAGGTGCGCGCCGCCTACCGGGGCTCCATCGCGTACTCGCTGAACAGCCTCATCTCCTACGTGGAGACCTACGGCGAAGACGACCTGGTGCTGGTCTTCCTCGGCGACCACCAGCCCGCCCCGCTGATCACCGGCGTGGGCGCGAGCCGGGACGTGCCGATCACGATCGTCGCCCACGACCACGCCGTCCTGGACCGGATCTCCGGATGGGGCTGGCAGGACGGCCTGAGGCCCGGCCCGAAGGCCCCTGTCTGGCGGATGGACACCTTCCGCGACCGCTTCCTGAGCACTTTCGGCTCCCGGCCCGCCGCCACCTCTGTCCGGGCCCAGGCCCAGGCGGCCCACTGAACGTACGGGGCACGGCCCGCCTGGGAGGGCCGTGCCCCGTATGACGGCCGGGCTGACGTGCAGCCGGTGAACGGTGGTCAGTCTGCACGCCGGGTCATGAGATGGGGACCGAGGCGAGGAAGCGGGTCAGTACGGTTGTGGTGTCGGCTGGGCGTTCGGCGTGGGGGAGGTGGCCGACGCCGTCGAAGACGTGTACCTGGGCGTGTGGCAGGGCGGCCGACAGGCGTGCCTCGTCCGGCAGCGGGGTGACGCGGTCGGCGCTGCCCCAGAGCACGAGCGTGGGGACGCCCCGGTCGCTGTTCGGGCGGTACCAGGCGGCCGCGTCGTGGATGGGCATCTCGCGGATCGAGGACAGTACGGCGCGCTGGAATCCCGGCGCGGAGACGTACGGCCGGAACTTGGCGCGCACCGCCTCCACGACGTCGGCCCGCGGAGAGTAGTCGGGCAGGCGGGACAGCAGCATCGCGGTACCGGCCACCTTCAGCAGCGCCTCCCCGATCACCGGACGGTGCAGGAGCCGCACCGCCGGGGACTCGCGTACACCGAAGCCGTCCGGCGCGACGTAGGTCAGGCTGGCGACCCGTTCCGGGTGCCGGTCGGCGAACCGGGCCGCGATGAGCGCGCCGAACGCGAGCGCCACCAGATGGACCGGACCGGTCGCCTGGACGCCGTCGAGCAGTTCGGTGAGCTGACGGTCGTAGGCCTCGGCGTCGTAGGTGATGCGAGGGGCGGCCGACGCGCCGCGGCCTAGGAGGTCGTAGCGCAGGACGCGGTACCCGGCCTCCGCCACGGCGTCGGCGAGGCCGTCCCAGACGAACATCGGCAGCGTGGCGCCCGGTACGAACACCACGAGAGGGGCGTCGGTCGGCCCGTCGAGACGGTGATGCGTGCGCCCGGAGGGCAGGCCGAGGAACTGGTCGGTGAGGCTAGGCATCGGTAGGACCTCCGTCGACGAGATGGCGGGTGGTCGGGGGAGCTGTGGCGAGGACGTCCTCGGCGAGGCTCCGCATGACGGCGCGCCACCCCTGGACCGCTTCGGGGCCGGCGGCCGCGAAGACCTTCCCGAGGTGCGCGAGCTGAGGGCCCGTGGCGGCCTCCTCCAGGGCTTGTCCCGCGGGAGTGAGCGACAGCGCGCGCTCGCGGGCGCTGTGGGCGGCCACCTCGCTGGTCACCAGGTCGCGGCGCTGCAGCTCCGACAGCGGCCGGTGCAGCGCCTGACGGGAGATGCCGAGCGCTCCGCTCAGCTCGGCGACGCCGATGCCGGGGCGGCGGGCCACCACGTACAGCACCCGGTGGTGCACCCGGCCGAGCCCGTGCTCGGCCAGCACCGTGTCCGCGTCGTCCACGAAGCTGCGCCAGCCGAGGAAGAACAGCGCGATGTCGCGCTCATCCAGAAACACGTCAATAATATTGACATATCCAGCGGGTGGAACGCTACTTCTGTCGCGTCCGGACCCTCTGACCTGCGGCGGGCGGTTCGTCGTGTCCTGAGGCGGTTCGGTGCCCGCTCGACAGGCTGCGCAATGCCGGAGGTTTCGCGCGGGCGGAGCTGTGCGATGCTCAGAGAACGGTCTGTACATTCACGGTCACGGCAAGGGATGGGGTGGAGGCCAGATGGTGGTCCGGGGCGTGCTTTTCGATGTGGACGACACGCTTTCCGACTACTCGACCTCCGAGCGGGTCGGGTTGCTCGGCCATCTCGAGGCCGAAGGGTTGCTCGGCTTGTTCTCCTCCCACAGGGAGGCGGTGGCGATCTGGCGGCAGATCATGGACGAGGAGTACGACCGGTACCTGGCCGGGGAGCTGACCTTCACCGAGCAGCAGCGCATACGGACGCGGCGCTTCCTCTCGCACATCGGGCGCCTCCCCGAAGGCGGGTTGTCCGACGACGAGGCGACCGTCTGGTTCGCGGGCTACGGGGTGCATCGGGACGCCGCGTGGCAGGCGTTCTCGGACGCCGAGCCCGTGCTGCAGAAGCTCGCCCCCGACTACCGTCTCGGCGTCGTCACCAACTCGTCGTTCGACCACCAGCGCCGCAAGCTCGACACCCTCGGGCTGCTGGAGTACTTCGGCGACGCGCTCACCTGCTCGGAGGAGCACGGAGCCGCCAAGCCGTCCCCGAGCATCTTCCTGGCGGGCTGCGCGGCTCTGGGGCTGCCGCCGGAGGAGGTGGCGTACGTGGGGGACAAGTACGCGCTCGACGGCGTCGGCGCCCGCGACGCGGGCCTGCGGGCGTACTGGCTCGACCGGGCGGGCAGGGGCACGGGCTCGCCGATCGAGGCCGGCGTCAACGTCATCCTCTCCCTGCACGAACTTCCGCCCGCTCTGATGGCCTGACCCCGTTTCCGGCGGTTGCCGGAAAGGTGGCGGGACATACGAACGATGGCGGCGGGTGAATTACGCGTACACCGGGACGGTGAATGACCGGCCGCTCACCCGTGCCGCCGTGTTTGAATTCTTAATACTTCACCTCGAACCAGACCGTACGACCGTCGTCGTGCTCGCAGACGTTCCAGTGGTCCGAGAGGAGTTCGACCAATTGAAGGCCTCGCCCTCCCTCGGCGAAATCCTCGTGGCGGACCTGCGGCACCGTCTCTCCTCCCGCGTCGACGACGTCGACGTGTATGCGGTCGTGGCAGTCGGCGAGCGCGAGAGTGACCTTTCCGCCGTTCTTCGACGCGGAGTGGATGACGGCGTTCGTCACCACCTCGGAAACCAGCAGGGTCACATCGTCCAGAACGGGATGGTCGTCGCCGAGTTTCTCTCTGACGAACTCCCGGGCACGTGAGGCCGACTCGGGAGAACCGGCCAACTCGGTGACACCCAGAAGCATTCCCTCCGCCATCGGCCCGCCTTTTCGCTTTCTCGGGGAATTCCGCTTGTCCCAGCCGCCAACAGGTATCAGACTGTCAATGAACGACTACGGTGGGTAGCGGAATTCCTCGACTTGTGGCCACAGTCCGAGTAAGCATCGGTGAACCGCCGAAAGATTCCGATTTGGACAGGCAGGTGACAATATGCCCCCCGACCGCGACGCGGACCCTCATGACTCCCCGCGCGCTCGTTTCGCCATGGAACTGCGCCGCCGCCGTGAGGCCGCCAGGCTCACCCAGCGGCAACTGGCCCAGCGCATCCGGTACTCCGACTCGATGGTGAACATGGTCGAGAAGGCCAAGCGTTCCCCTTCCAAGCCTTTCGCGGAGAAATGCGACCAGGTCTTCGGCCTCGACGGCACGATGACGAAGCTCCAGGCGGACACCGGCTGGAAAAAGGCCCCCGAATACCTGCGGTCATGGCTGGAGGAGGAGCAGGACGCCGACTGCCTGAGGGCGTGGCAGCCCGCCATCGTTCCCGGCCTGCTCCAGACGGAGGCGTACGCCCGCGAGATCCTCGCCGCCACACCGGGGATCATCGAGGAGGAACTGGAGAAGCGGCTGGCGAACCGCATGCAGCGGCAGGCCATTCTCTACCGGGACGAGCCGCCCGTGCTCAACGTGGTCATGGACGAGGCCGTGCTCTACCGCGTGATCGGTGATATAGAGGTCATGCAGGAGCAACTCCGGCACCTGCTCGAGGTCGCCCGGCATCCCCGCGTGGCGATCCAGATCGTGCCCCGCACGGTAAGGGCGCACTGCGGGATGGCTGGCGGCTTCATCATCGCCGAACGGAATGGGGCTCCTTATGCGGCCTACACCGACGCCCAACCCTTCGGACGCACCTTCAGCGATCGTCGATTGATTGCCGAACTGGTCCGCCTGTACGACGCACTCCGGGCGGAATCTGTGCCATTCAGCCAGTCACTCCTACTCATAGAGGAAGCGGTGAAGCAACTTGCCGCGAAGTCTTCACAGTCCACGTTGGCGTAAGAGCAGCTACAGCGCAGCCCAGGGCGAATGTGTCGAGGTGGCCTCCAATCTGCCCGGCCTTCGTGCGGTCCGGGACAGCAAGAACCCCGCCATCCCCGCCCTGGCCGTCACTCCTGCCGAATGGTCGGCGTTCCTGACCGGCCTCAAGCAGGGGGACATGTAGCCGAACCGGCCCTCACTGCGAGTGGGCCCCCTGATGCAGGGGCTCACTCGCCATTCGGTGCCTGCTGGGTGTGGTGGTCCAGCAAGCGGATGAGCAGCTGCACGAACTGGTCGCGTTCGGCAGGGGTCAGCGGGGCGAGCAGCTCGTCGTGGAGGTCGTCCAGGACCTTGTCGAGGCGGCGCAGGTGCCGGCGGCCTTGGGCGGTGATCGTGATGACGTTGCGGCGGCGGTCGTCGGGATCCGGTGCCCGCGCGACGAGGCCGCGCTCGGCCAGTTCGTTGAGGACGCCGACCATGTCGCTGCGGTAGATGCCGGTGCGTCGGCTCAGCGTCGCCTGGCTGCCCGGGCCGTGTTCCTGCAACGAGGCCAGCACGGCGTAGTGCCACTTGCGGGCGTCGACCCGGGCCAGTCCCTCGTTGATCAGCCGGTCCGACTGCGTGGTCATGCCTGACAGCAGGCGACTGGCCCGTCGGCGCAGTCTGTCCGGCGTCTTCGTCTCGCCGTCGTGCGGCATGTCCGCGGCTTCGGCTCTGCTGGTCATGATGCCGATCCTACCCTGTTGCGTTAGTGCAACTAACGATGTAGGTTCGTTCGCGTCAGAAACGTTAGAAGGACGAACGTTAATACAGCGAACGAAAGAGGACGCCGTGTCCACGGATACTTTGATCGCCGACCGTATCGAGATCGCCGACCTGTTCACCCGCTTCGCGCTCCTGCTCGACGAGAAGCGGTGGGAGGACGCGGACACCGTCTTCGCCGACGATGTGGCGGCGCACTCGCCGCGCGGGGGCGAACTCCAGGGCATCGACAAGGTCGTCGGCTTCATGCGACAGGGTGAGGTCGAGGGGCAGCACGCACAGCACATGACCACTGACCTGCTGGTGAACGTCGACGGCGACCGGGCGGCCGCCTCGGCGAACTCGCTCGTGTACTACTACCGCGACGGCCAGGCGCCCTACTTCACAGGCGGCCTGCGACTGGCCGCCACCGTGGTACGGACGCCGGCGGGCTGGCGACTCCGCGAGGTGCGGATCACGCCCGCCTGGACACGTGAGAACTGATCGGAACCGGAGCGTACGCCCAGCCCCCCTCACCGCCGCTTCAGAATCGCGGGTCAGGCCCCCGAGATCACGGCTTGGCGTACGTTCTCGTTCCGCTGTTCCCCACGGGGCCTAGACGATCTCGAGGTTGGCCATCATGCCCATGTCCTCGTGTTCGGCGTTGTGGCAGTGGAAGAGGTAGCGGCCGCGGTAGCCGTCGAACCGGGTGATGATCTCCACGGCTTCACCGGGTCGTAGTGAGACGGTGTCCTTGAGTCCCGCGTCGTGGGCCAGTGGCGCCCTGCCGCGCCGCGAGAGCACCCGGAAGCCGACCAGGTGCAGGTGGACCGGATGGTGGACGTCGGCGATGAGCCGCCAGACCTCGACGTCGCCGAGCCGGGTGGTGACGTCGGCCCGGGCGGGGTCGAACGGCAGGCCCCCGATGACCCAGCCGTGGCCCGAGTTCATCTGCCCGGCGCGGAAGGCGAACTCGCGCACCCTGACGGCGTCCGAGCGCCGCCAGGCCGGCAGGTCGGTGGACAGGGTGCCGGGGACGCGGCTGTCGTCGGTGGCCTTGCGGGCGACGCGGAAGGCCATCACGTCCCGGGTACGGCCGGAGCCGAGCCGGTTGACCACCCTGACGCGGCCGCCGATCGGGACGCCGGCGAAGTCGACGACCACGTCGTAGCGTTCGGCGGGTGCGATCGGCAGCACCTTGTGGGTGACCGGGGCGGCGAGGAGTCCCTGGTCGGCGCCGATCTGGACGAGGTCGAGGCTGCGCCCGTCGTCGGTGACCGCTTCGAGTTCGTAGTGGCGGGCGTTGGAGGCGTTGAGGATGCGCAGCCGGTAGCGGGCCGCGTCGACCTCGTGCACGGGCCACGGTGCGCCGTTGACCAGGATCACGTCACCGAGGACCCCGGCGAGGTACGGCTCGCGCACCCCAGGTCGCTCTCGCAGCGTGGGGTCGAGGGAGGGGTAGGCGAGGCCGCCGTCCGCGGCGAACGCCCGGTCGGTGATCATGAGGGGGAGCTCGCGCGGCCCGGCGGGCAGGCCGAGGGCGTCCTCGGCGTCGTCGCGCACAATGTGCAGCCCGGCCAGGCCCCGCCAGATCGCGGGGGCGGTGAAGTCCATCCGGTGGTCGTGGTACCACAGCAGCGTGGGCCGCTGGTCCAGCGGGAAGGTGTAGTCCCGCGTCAGCTTGGTCACCACGGCCCTCGGGTCGTTCATGCCCTGCCCGGAGTCGTCCCCCATCCGCATGGCGGCGTTCGCGTCCTGTGTGCCGTGCCCGGAGTCGTGCCCCATCTGCATGCTCATGTCCGAGCCGTGCGTGCTCTGCTCGGAGCCGCTCCCCATCCGCATGGGGGCCTCGCGCCAGCCTTCGGGCAGGACGAGGTCGGTCGGGTACCCGTCGGAGGCCGCCGGGGTCCTTCCGCCGTGCAGATGTACGACGGTCGGCACGGGCAGTTCGTTGCGGTGCGTCACGGTGATCGGCCGGCCGCGGCGCGACTCGATCGTCGGGCCCGGGAAGGTCCCGTTGTACGTCCACAGAGGCGTCTTCAGGCCGGGCAGGATCTCCGCGGTCGCCTCGCGCTGGGTCACCTCGTACCGGTCGGCGCCGCCGGAGGTGCCGACCGGCTTCAGCGCGGCGGGGATCGGCAGCGGCACCTGGAAGGGCGGCGGGAGCGGCACGGCGCTGCGCAGCTCGGCACCGGTGGCGGACGGCCGCCGGGCCAGCGCGGCCGCGCTCGTCAGCCCGGTGGCGGCCACCAGCCCGAGCGCCCCGCCGATGCCGAGCGCCTGCCGCCTGGTCATGCCACGGCTGTCACGCATTCTCGGCCCCCTCGCGCAGGAGAGGCCGCCGCCACACGTCGATGAACTGCATCACGACCGCGACGATCGTCATCACCCCCAGCGGGAGGTGCAACCACAGCGCGCCGTCCAACCCGGCGAAGTACTGCACGGTCTCGGCCGCCACCACCGCCAACGTGATGAGGAACGGCCAGACCAGGCGCAGCCGGACCCAGACGACGATCGCGACGATCGCCTGCAGGTACCCGATGGAGGTGACGATGTCGGCACCGGCCGTGTGCAAGCTCAAACCGACGTAGTCACCGGTCAGGTACACCCCGGCGAACACGGGCTGGCCGGCGATCGCCACCGCGTGCGCGCTGACGAAGGCCCGCAGTGTCCATCCCGTGGGTGTCGTCCGGGGCGCGGCCACGGTGAGCATGTGGATCCCTCCCTACTCCGTTCTCGATTCGCGAACGGCCCCGACACTATGGCCGTAGAGTTATCTTGTCTAAGATTAATATTGCTATGGTGTTATGCCTCGGGCGTCATGATGGACCTCTGTCAGCCTGTCGTCCACGGCCGGAGCTTCTGGGGGTTGCGTTCGGCCCACCAGGAATCTCAAGCGAGACATGGTCGTCGCCTGGAGCACCGCCCTCGCGCCGCTGCGCGCCGCCTCCCCGGCCACCGTCGCCTGAACCCCGCGAGCCCGTCCCGGAGAATCCCGGCGTGGCCGCCGTGGCACCTCACATTTCCAAGGGCTGCGGTGTCGAACCAGTGAGACCACAAAGGCCATCGCCGGCGAAGCCGGTCACGGTCGGAATTCTTGAACGGAGAACACGATGACTTCGAACGAGTCCGAGGTCAGGGCGCTCCTCGACAACCGAGTCGCCGCCTGTCAGACGAAGGACATCGACCGACTCATGTCGCTCTATTCTTCCGACATCGTCTATTACGATGTCGTCCCCCCTCTGCAGTACGTGGGAACCGAAGAGGTCCGCCGCAACTTCGTGCGGTGGTTCGACGGCTACGACGGCCCCATCGGCCTGGAGACGCACGACCTGACCATCGCGACGAGTGGAGACGTCGCGGTCGCGAACATGCTGCACCTGGACACGGGAACGCGACCGAACGGGCTCCAGACCGCGATCTGGGTACGGGCGACCGTTTGCTGCCGACGGTCAGGTGACAAGTGGCTGATCACGCAGGAGCACATCTCGGTGCCGATCAACCCGGAGAACCTCCAGGCCTGGCTCGCTTCCGAGAAGGACCAGCCCGCCTGAGCCGATGCGCGTGCACGCGGGGAGGGCCGCCGCAGGCCGCCGGCAGCGCGTCCGAGCTTCCGCCTTCGTCGAGGACGAAAGCCCGGACGCCCGCGCCGGCCCTTGAGCGGCGACCACTCGGCCGGTGACGGTGGCGAGTCAGCACGTGGTGCCTTGTCGCTACATCCCCGCTAGTCCCCGGCCATCACGGTGAAAGCGAACCCGGCGCTCGTCGGACGGTGCAGCGGAATGTCGCACTTGATCCGGCGCAGGACCTCGTTCCTGCTGAGGCCGAGCCCCTGCGCGATGAGCCGCTCCGGGCGCACCGGCACCGGATCCTCGAAGACGACCTCGACCTGGACCGGCCACGCCTCGTCGACCCATGGCGACGGGGTGTCCAGCCGCCAGGCCCCCCTCCAGTCCAGGGTGAAGCGGTTGCGCCGGGCGAGCAACGGATCCAGCAGCGTGGACGCCACCAGCTCCGGGTCGTTGGCGTGGTAGCCGTCGAGCTCGGCCGGGTCGAAGGATCTGACCGGCGCTCGCTCGTGCACAGTGAGCTTGCTCGTCCGGCCGCAGGACACGCAGCGGACCAGCAGCCACACGTCCAGCAGCTTGCCGTTGGCGTTGACGCGGAACCTGCCCTCGCCGGTGGTGGCCGACTCCGACCGGCAGTCCACGCACCGCGACGACAGCAGAGGCAGCCTGGTCCGGCGAACGACCCAGGGCAGCGCAGTATGAGGTTGTGAAGACATGATCTCTCTGGATCTGACACGAGGCCGATTACGCGCGGCCTCAAACGCTGTATGACCGGGCGCACGCGGGCAGCCCGGCAGAACCGACGCGCGGGTCGGCTACAGGTGAGCGGAAGAAAGTGTCAGATCCGAAGAGCAGGCGGGGTCACGCGGTCTCGTCCTCTGTCCTCACTGCGATGGGCAGCAGGCACCGTACAGGAACGCGGAAGGAAGCCTCAACCGGTTTCCGGGCGCCGGGGGCGCCCGTCGCTTCAGTGCGGGGCCGGTGGCGGGGCGGGGGCGGCGTGGCCGTCGGCGTCGTCGCTGAACACGACGGTGAGGAGTCCGGGGAAGCGCGCGTCGAGGTCTTCCCTGCGCAGAGTGAGGTAGTTCCTGCGCCCCGAGTGGCGCAGGTGGATCACGCCGCTCTCGCGCAGCACCCGCCAGTGGTGGGTGAGCGTGGACTTCGGCGCTCCGGTCTCGATGGCCCCGCAGTAGGTCTCCTCACCCGAGGCGATCGCCCGGACGATCTTCATGCGGACCGGGTGACCCAGTGCGGCGAGGACGTCCTCCAGTCGCAACTGCTCGCGATCCGGGTGCAGAAGGGCGGCCATGCCGCGATCGTACGACATCTCCGGACTGTTCGTTCCGGGCGATTGACGGGCGCCGATTCGGGCGGGCAATATTCGGTACGAGATTTCCGTACATACGTACCTTTGTGCTGAGGAGTCGCATGGCAGTGGCAGTGACGGACGCGGAGCTGGCGGGTTCGCTGGAGGGGGACTTCGTCAGCGCCCATGCCGAGGTCAACGGGATCCGGCTGCACTACGTGGCGGGTGGCCAGGGGGAACCGCTGGTCCTGCTCGGCGGGTGGCCGCAGACGTGGTGGGAGTTCCGCAAGATCATGCCGTCGCTGGCCGAACGCCACCGGGTGATCGCCGTCGACCTGCGGGGGATGGGCGGTTCGGACAAGCCCGCGACCGGATACGACAAGAGGACCATGGCCGACGACATCCACCAGTTGGTACGTCACCTCGGCCACGACGCCGTGGACATCGCCGGGCACGACATCGGCGGCATGGTCGCCTGGGCGTTCGCCGCCAACCATCCCGGGAGCACCCGGCGGATCGCGCTGCTGGACATCGCCCACCCCGACCAGCGGTTCTACGACTACCCCCTGCTTCCCCTGCCGGGACGCCAGGAGGTCGACGGCGACATCCACGCCGGCCCCGGACGCTACCTGTGGTGGTTCGCGTTCAACCAGGTCCCCGGCCTGCCCGAACGGCTGCTGGCCGGGCGGGAGCGGTACCTGATCGACTGGATGTGCGACTACCTGATCAAGGATCCGGCCGCCGTCGGCGACCACGACCGGGACGTCTACGCCCATGCCTACTCCACCGCGGACGCGATCCGCGCCGCCAACTCCTGGTACCGGGCCTTCGGCCGCGACATCGCCGACGAGAAGACCTACGGCCCGGTGACGGCGCCGGTCCTGGCCCTCGGTGGAGGGGAGGGCGGCTACCTGCTCCTGAAGAGGGCGCTGGACGGCAAGGGGACCGACATCCAGGTCGTCGAGGTGCCGGACAGCGGCCACTACCTCCCCGAGGAGCAACCGGAGAAGGTCGTCCAGGAGCTGACGAGATTCTTCACCTGATGCCCGGGGCGGCTCCGGCGGGAGCGTCGGCGGCCGCCCGTCGAGTCAGCGGAGGCTCGCGTTCCCGCGTACGGTCCACACCGCCACGCCGGCCAGCAGGATGAGAACACCGGCGAGCCACAGGATGCCCTGGAGCGGCAAGGCGTCGACGATGGTGCCGCCGGCGAGCGCGCCGAGACCGATCGAGAAGTTGAACACGGCGACCCATAGGGCGGAGGCCTCCTCGACCGCCTGTGGCGCAGCCTTGATCATCCAGGTCTGGAGGCTCACGGAGACCCCGCCGTACACCAGGCCCCACACGACGAGCAGCGTCACCCCGCCCACAGCGGTGAGACCGGCCACGGGATAGAGCAGCACGGCCGCCCCCAGGAGCACGGCGATGGCCGTCACCGTCCGATGGAGCCTCCTGGCCACGGCCGCACCCGCGATGAAGTTCCCCGCCATGCCCGCCACGCCGAACCCGAACAGCAGCGGCCCGATGAGGTGCTCGTCGATGCCGGACAGGCCCTGCAGGACCGGGCTGACGAACGTGTAGGCCGAGAAGTGGCCGGTCACGATCAGGAAGGTCGCCAGGATGCCGGCCCGGACACCCCGGTCGCGGAGCCGGCCGCCCAGCCGCCGCAGACCGACAGGCCGGGACGCGGTCAGTGGCGGCAGCACCGCCAGCAGGGCGACCAGCACGACGAGCGCGAGGGCGCTCAGCATGCCGAACGCGACCCGCCAGCCCACCAGTTCGCCGATCGTCGTGCCGAGGGGGACGCCGAAGACGTTCGCGGCCCCGACGCCGCCGAAGACGATCGCGGTGGCCCGCGGCACGTACGGGGCGGGGACGAGCCGGACGGCCAGGCCTCCCGCGATGGCCCAGAATCCTCCGATCGCCACCCCGACCAGCACGCGGGCGGCGACCAGCGACGGATGGTCCGGGGCCAGGGCGGAGGCCAGGTTGGCGAGCGTCATGAGTCCCATCAGGCCGACCAGCAGGAGCCGCCGGTCCATCCTCCCGACCAGCACCGGGGGCATGCCGCTACCCGATGGGCGGGCTGAGGAGAGTATGTGTGGGTACGCACCGGAACATGGGTCTCAATCCGATAGTGGAATTCCGGCGCCGCCGTACGGTCGGGCGCCCATGTGAACCTTTCCCCGGCGGCGAGCATCACATGGGTATGCGCCCAAGAACCGTTGCCGCTGTCGCCGCCCTCACCGCCCTCCCGATTCTTGTGAGCAGCGGGAGCGCCGCGCTCGCCGCCGACGCCGCCCAGACGTCGGGCAAGGCCGTCAACCTCCACCTCACCGCCAAGACCCGCGCCGCGCTCGCCGACGCGTACTGGAACCACTCGAAGGATTACTCGCGCGGCAAGGTCGACGGGCCCAAGCACGTCTACTACGGGAAGATCACCGGGACGACGCGGGCCAAGGACGTCTACTGGGCCATCGGCGACATCGGCGTGAAGGGTGACCCGATCAGTTACCAGGACGGCCCGCACGTCTGGCGCAAGCTCGGCAACGGCGGGTGGCGGCACATGGGCGACAGCGGCGGCTGCCCGCAGGTGCCGAAGAAACTCCTCCGGCTCTGGAAGCAGCCCCAGTACATCTGCTGAGATCCGCCTCCGAGGCCCTGAGCCCGCTACGCCGCGGCGATTATCCCCCTATTCCTGTAGGAATAGTCTATATGATGGGGATCATGTGAGTCCCGGGAGGGAATCGGTGCGCGATCTGCGTCCGCGGGTAGTCCTCGCGTTCCGGACTCAGCCCGGCGTACCCGGCGGTCTCCAGCGGGCTGTCGCGGTTGCGGCCCTCTAATGGCCGCGCGGACCCCGGCCGGTTCAGGACGAGGTCAGCGCCGTCGACTGGTCGCAGTCCGGTGGCCGCCGGTCGCCGGCCTCCTCGGGCTGATCGGTGAGTTCGGAGGGCAACGCCTCGGCGAGGGAAGAACGGATGTCGAATACGCGCCACAGCCCCGTCAACCGCAACAGGCGCGCCACCTGCGGCTGCACTGCCGTGATCCTGAGCGGGACACCGGTGTCCTGACTGCGCCGCAGAGCGGCGATCAGCTCGCTGAGCCCCATGGAGTCGCAGAAGCTCACGGCTGACAGATCCACGATCACGGTGGCGACGTCCGGCAGGGCCCACGCCTGCGACAGGCCCTGCCGCACCAGCGGCGCGGAGTGGTAGTCCATCTCGCCGCGCACATGGGCGACCACGACGTTTCCGTGCGTGCCGAGCGTAACGGAAAGCAACGGCGGATTCTCTGGGGTGGTCATGATGCGTCGGCTCCTTCGCGCCTGCGGGTCCCAAGGAAGGCGCACCATCTTTTTTACCTCGAAAAGGCCCTTCTGGCAGGCGTAAGGGGACGCCGATGACCGGCCGGCGTTGTGGGGGGTCAGGTCTTCGGCGGGCGCCGTGGTGGTCTCGTCGAGGTCTGGATCATGATCCCGATGGAGTCGATCATCGTCCCGCTGTACTACGACTTCCTGTCCTACGACCTCACCGAGGGCTACCAGGAGCCGCTGACGCTGGGACTCGGCATGTTCTCGGGCCGCTACCTCGTGCAGGTCAACCTGCTGGCCGCCGCGGCGGTGCTCATGTCGCTGCCCATCGTCGGGCTCTACCTGTTCTTCCAGCGCAGTTTCATTCGCGGCATGCTGTCGGGCGCCGTGAAGGGCTGAGCCCGCGTGTACCTCACCCCTCGGTCTTGACGTACCGCGCCGATGGGTCAAATATGACAGGCGATTCACTTCTCAGGTTCAGGGGCGTGAATGTCTGATCCAACCGACCTCTCGGCCCAGTTGCGGCGCCACGCCGGCTCCGGCCGTACCGCGTTGCGCTGCGGCGACGACGCGGTCGGCTACGGCGAGCTGGACGCGCGGGCCGACGCGTGGGCGGCCTGGCTGCGCGGCCGGGTCCGGCCCGGCGACCGCGTCGCGACGCTGTGCCGCTCGTCCATCGAGCAGATCGCGCTGCTGTACGGGTGCGCCCGTGCCGGTGCGGTCCTCACGCCGCTGCCGTACCGGCTGCGTCCGCCCGAGCTGGCCACGCTGGTCGACGACGCGACCCCCGCGCTGCTGCTGCACGAGCCGGGGTGCGCCGGCCTGGCGACCGACACCCTGCGTCACGCCACGCACCAGCCGATCCGGCTGCCGCTCGTCCGGCCCGGCGCCGCCGCCCCGGAACCCGCCGACGTCGATCCCGAGGCGCCGGTACTACTGATCTACACCTCCGGATCCAGCGGCCGGCCCCGTGGTGTGCCACTCAGCCATCGGATGTGCGTCGCCACCGGCGAGGCGCTCGACGGCGTGGCCCGGCTCGAACCGGACGACGTGGTGCTGCAACTGCTGCCGCAGTACCACGTGGGCGGCTGGACGGTGCTGCCGCTGCTGGCGCTGGCGCGCGGGGCGACGCTGGTCGTGGAGCCCGAGTTCGACGCCGACCGGGCGCTGCGCCGCCTGGCGGAGGCGACCGTCACGATGGCGGTGCCCACGATGTACCGGATGATGGCCGACAGCGCCTCGTTCGGCGCCGCCGACCTGTCCTCGGTACGGCTGGCGATCGCCGGCGGCGCGGCGTTGCCGGGGGAGCCGGCCCGCGCCTGGTGGGCGCGAGGCGTGCCGCTGTGCCAGGGCTACGGGCTGACCGAGGCCGGGCCGAACGTGCTCTGCGTACCCCCCTCCGACGTGCATGCCTCGGCGGGCTGGGCAGGCGTGCCGTACCCCGGCGTCGAGGTCGCACTGGCCGGAGCGCCCGCCGGGCCGGGCACCGGCGAGCTGCTGGTGCGCGGGCCGGCCGTGTTCGGCGGGTACTGGGGCGGTCCGCCGCACCGCGGCTGGCTGCACACCGGCGACCTGGCCGAGCGCGACGAGCGCGGCTGGTACAGGATCGTCGGCCGGCTCGACGACAGGTACGTCTCCGGCGGAGAGAACGTCGCGCCCGCCGAAGTGGAGCGGGTGCTCCGGGCGAACCCGGCCGTGGCCGACGCCACGGTGGTCGGCGTACCGGACGAGCGGTGGGGCGCGGTCGGCGTCGCGTTCGTGGTCGCGCGGGCCACCGTGGACGGCGAGGCGCTGCGGGCCTGGTGCCGGGAACGTCTCGCCGGCTTCAAGGTGCCGGCCCGAGTGACCTTCGTGGACAGCCTGCCGACCACCGGGCTCGGCAAGGTGCGGCGGGACATGCTACGCGACATGGCCAAGGAGCTGGGATGACGGGCATCGCCGACGGGGGCCGCCGGCTGGGCGCGAAGGGTAATCGCACCCGGCAGCGCATCCTCAACGCCGCCGAGAACGTGTTCGCGGAGCTGGGATACCACGACGCCTCGATCGTGAAGATCACCGAAGCCGCCGGCGTCGCGCAGGGAACGTTCTACATCTATTTCGCCGGCAAGCGGGAGCTGTTCGAGGAGCTGGTCGCCGACCTGAACCATCGGGTACGGCGGGCGATGACCGAGGCGGCCGAGCCCGGCGACTCCAGGCTCGCCGCCGAGCGCGCAGGCTTCGCCGCGTACTTCGCGTTCGTGGCCGAACATCCGGGGCTCTACCGGATCATGCGGCAGGCCGAGTTCGTGGCGCCGCAGCAGCTCCGCCAGCACTACGACCGGATCGTCTCGGGGTACACCGAGCGGCTGCGCGCCGCGATGGACGCCGGTGAGATCCCGCCGGGCGAACCGGAACTGATGGCCTGGGCCCTGATGGGTCTCGGCGAGATGGTCGGCATGCGATGGGTGCTCTGGCACGACAACAAGCCGGTACCCGAGGACGTGCTCACCGGTACCTCCTCGGTCGTGGCACGGATCCTGGGGGTGCAGGAGTGAGTTCGGTGCGGAAGACGGTCGACGGCGGCCGGAGCGGGCGATGACCGCGTACCGCCGGGTGGGCGTACCGGTTCCGGGTGGCGAGCTGGCCGTCGGCGTGTGGGGCACCGGTACCCGGGTGGTGCTGGCCGTGCACGGCGTGACGTCCTCGCACAGGGCCTGGCAGCTCGTCGCGGAGCGGTTGCCGGAGGACACCATGCTGGTCGCGCCTGACCTGCGCGGGCGCGGCGACAGCGGCGCGCTGCCCGGTCCGTACGGGATGGCGCGGCACGCCGACGACTGCGTGGCGGCCTTGGACGCGCTGGGATGCGCCGACGCGGTCGTGGCCGGGCATTCGATGGGGGGCTTCGTGACGCTGGTCCTGGCCGACCGGCACCCGGAGCGGGTGCGGCGGCTGGTGCTCGTGGACGGTGGCCCGCCGCTGCCGCTGCCGCCGGGCGACACGCCCGAGGCGCGGCTCGCCGCGGTGATCGGCCCGGCCGCCGACCGGCTCACCATGCGCTTCCGCGACCGCGACGCCTACCGGGCCTACTGGCGGGCGCATCCGGCGTTCGCCGACTGGACGCCGGCCATCGAGTCCTACGTGGACCACGACCTGACCGGCGAGGAGGGATGCCTGCGCAGCAAGGTGTCGGCCGACGCGGTCGGGGACGACTCGATCGACATCTACACCGGCGACGCGCTGGCCGGCGCGTGGTCGCGGCTGCGGCACGAAGCGCTGTTCCTGCGCGCCGAGTACGGGCTTCTCGGCGCGCCGCCGGCCCTGTACCCGGACCCGGCGCCGATCGCCGCCCGGATGCCGGTGCGCACCATCGGCGACACCAACCACTACACGATCCTGCTCGCCGCGCGCGGCGCCGCCGCGGTGGCCGAAACCCTGTAGACAGGAGACCCGATGCGTCGCTTATGGACTGTCGCGGTAGTGCTGGCCGCGTTGCTGGTACCGGCCGAGGCCCATGCCGAGGCGCCCTCGCACCTGACGCTGGAAGCCACCTACACCAGCGTCGCGAACGGTTGGTCCGCTGTGGAGCGGTACCTGGACACCACCTCCGGCTTCACGCAGGAGAGCTACCCGCCGGACGGCCGCGGCGACCAGGACGGCCAGCGCCTGACCTTCTTCGGCGGCGTCAAGCGGCCGTTCTCGGGCCGGTTCCTGCTGTACCACGCGCCCGGTTGGAACACCAACCCCAAGTCCACTCCGGTACTGCTCGTGCACGGCGCCAACGACAACCCGGACCGGGCGTGGGCCAACCCCGGCGAGTCCGGCGGCTTCGGCTGCGGCGCCGTGAGCTGCCCGAGCACCGGCATGATGCAGTACCTGTCGAAGGCCGGGTACCGGGTGTTCGCGATCGGGTTCGCCCACAAGGAGGGCGACAACCTGATGCAGGCCCAGGAGGTCGGCGACGCGGTCGCGATCATCAAGGCCAAGCTCGGCGTGTCCGCTGTGGACCTGGTGGGCTGGAGCAAGGGTGAGATGTCGGCGCGGATGTACGTGTCGTCGGTCAAGCCGAGCTGGGGCCGTTCGTACGCCGGCGACGTACGCAAGCTGATCACGCTCGGCGGCCCGAACGCCGGCTACGACTATCCGTTCGCGCACGGCTGGGCGCACGACTTCTCGATCTGGCCGGAATGCGGCGGCAGCGTCAACTCGCCCGCGCCGCACACGTACATGACCTGCTACGGCGTCTACGCCGGCCACCCGGAGTTCTCGTTCGTGCCGGCCGGCGGGTTCGACTGCTATCCCGGGCAGCGGCAGATGCTGGCGCGCTTCGACGGCACCTACGGCATCGACCAGACGCAGCAGGACTGGTACACCACCTACTACGGCGGACAGGGCTTCTACACCTCCGGACCGGGCATCCAGGCCGCCATCGACGCGGGCTCGTTGATCTCCCGGATCCAGCAGGCGGGCGTGCCGGCGTCGGTGGCGACGTACCTGCTGGCCGGCGGATCGCCCACCGTCGTCGGGATCTACAACGAGAACCGCGGGCCCAGCGACGGCGTGGTGTTCCAGAGCAGCGCGCTGTCCAAGGTGGGCATCGGCACCGTGGCCGGCACCGCTCTGGTGACCGGCGCCAACCATCTTCAACTCGGCTGGTACCCGGCGGTCGAGTCACAGGTCGCGAACTGGCTCGGCTGAGAGGAAAGACATGACCCCCCTGCTTCCCGGCGTGATCGCCCGCCGGATCGACACCAAGCGGCTGACCGTCAACGTGCTGGAGGTCGAGAACCGTACCGGCGCGCCGGTGCTGTTCGTCCACGGCAACGTGTCGTCGAGCCTGTTCTGGCAGACGACGATGCTCGCGCTTCCCGACGGCTTCCGGCCGCTGGCGCTGGACCTGCGCGGCTTCGGCGATACCGACCCCGAACCGGTGGACGCCACCCGCGGGCTCTCCGACTACGCCGACGACCTGGCCGCGCTGGTGTCCGCGATGGACCTCGCGCCGGTGCACCTGGTCGGCTGGAGCATGGGCGGCGGGGTGCTGCTGCGGTACCTGCTCGACGACCCGGCGGCGATCGCGTCGCTCACGCTGGTGAACCCGGTGTCGCCGTACGGCTTCGGCGGTACCCGCGGCACCGACGGGGAGCTGTGCCACCCGAGCGGCGCCGGGTCCGGCGCCGGCGGCGCGAACGCGGAGTTCGTGCGGCGGCTGGCGAGCGGCGACACCGGCGAGGAGTCCCCGCTGTCGCCGCGCAACGTGCTGCTCGCGCACTACGTCAAGCCGCCGTGCGTACCCGAGCACCTGGACATGCTGGTCGAGTCGATGCTGTCCACCCGCACCGGCGACGACCACTACCCGGGCAACGCCGCCACGACGAGCGACTGGCCCGGGATCGCGCCGGGGGAGCGCGGCGTGCTGAACACCATGGCGCCCACCCACTTCCGGATCGCCGATCTGTCCACCGTGGACCCCAAGCCGCCGGTGCTCTGGCTGCGCGGCGCCGACGATGTGATCGTCTCCGACACCTCGCTGTACGACCTGGCGCACCTGGGGGCGCTCGGCGCGGTGCCGGGCTGGCCGGGCGCGGGGACGTTCCCGGCGCAGCCGATGGTCGCGCAGACCCGCGCGGTGCTCGACACCTACGGTCGCTACCGCGAGGTGGTGATCCCGGACTCGGGCCACGGACCGCACCTGGACCAGCCGGCCGCGTTCCGCGCCGCGCTCGTCGACCACCTCACATCGACCGGCTGACGCCCGGGCGAACACGCCGAGGTCACCCGCGCTCGCGGCCGTCCATCCACGGCGGCCGGCGGAACGTCGCCTCCGCGCAGGGCGGGGGGCTCCGGTGGGCTGTGGAGTCCCTGCGGCTGGGCGGGGAGGTCATCGGTTCGATCGAATGATCGCTAGGCGGTGGGTGAGCGCGGCGCGGATCGCGGCGAAGGTCTCGTCGACCAGTTTCGTCAACGAGGTCGCCGCGGGAGATCTCACCGGCGACGCCCCCGCCGTGCCGGCCGCAGGGTTCACCCACGCCTTGCACATCGCGCAAGCTGATGTGAGGTGACGTACCGGCCTCACATTCCGGTGCGCTGCCTTGTCGAACTTGGGAGGACAGATACGACCGAGGGAGCAGTCGGCACCATGACCACCCCATCCCGGCCGGGGCACGGCCGGCCCGATCCCGGCCTGGACGCGATCATGAGCGAGCGGCGCCAGCTGATCAATATCGCCTACCGGCTCCTGGGCTCCCTGGCCGAGGCCGAGGACGCCGTCCAGGAGACCTGCCGCATCCGGGCCTCGCAGCCCTCTGCGACTCCGGCGACCCAGCGCGCCGGCATCATCAGGGACTTCAAGCAGGCATGGGAGGCCAAGGACATCGAGGCCCTGATCGGCCTGCTCGACCCCGACGCCACGGCGATCGCCGACGGCGGCGGCCTCGCCGTCACCTTCCTGCACCCCATCGAAGGCGGCGAGCAGATCGCGCGCGCCTGGATCGAGATCGCCGAGCGGAGGCCCGGCGACATGACGTACCTGGAGTGCACGGTCAACGGCCAGCCCGGCCTGGTGGCTCAGCAG
The DNA here is from genome assembly GCF_018531465.1 of Sphaerisporangium fuscum. GTDB lineage: Bacteria > Actinomycetota > Actinomycetes > Streptosporangiales > Streptosporangiaceae > Sphaerisporangium > Sphaerisporangium fuscum. The sequence continues at coordinate 83,422 of NZ_JAHDTF010000025.1, read as the reverse complement.
GACGGCGTCACCGTGACGGTGTTCGCGTTCGAGGTCGAGGACGACCGGATCAAGCACATCTGGGTGGTACGCAACCCCGAGAAACTCCGTCGCTGGACGGCCGGCTGAGGCGCGTCTCCCTACCACCGGTCCCAGCCGGGCGGCCCGGGCCGGGCGCGGCAGACGGTGCGTGCGGCGGGGGCGAGGACCGCGCTGATCGGGCTCTCGCTCGCGTTCGAGTGCGCCGCGGTCATCCGCGGCGCGCACGCCTCGACCGAGGATGTCCGCATGGCGTTCCCTGCCCGCTCATCGCAGCGCTGTCCGTCCGGTGGCGGCCAGGCGGGAGGCCCGGATCTCCATGGCGTGCTCGACCAGGGTGATGAGCACGTTCTTGCTCGACTCCTTCTCGCGCGCGTCGCAGAGGATCACCGGGATCCCGCCGCCCAGATCCAGGGCCATCCGGATCTCCTCGACGTCGTAGCGCTTGGCGCCCTCGAAGCAGTTCACCGCGACGACGAACGGGGTGCCGCGGCGCTCGAAGTAGTCGACCGACGGGAAGCAGTCGGCCAGGCGCCGCGTGTCGGCGATCACGACGGCGCCCATGGCGCCGAGCGCCAGCTCGTCCCACACGAACCAGAACCGTTGCTGCCCGGGGGTGCCGAACAGGTACAGCACGTGGTCGGCGCCGATGGAGATGCGGCCGAAGTCCATGGCGACGGTGGTGGTCGTCTTCGCCTCCACTCCGGACAGGTCGTCGACGCCGACGCCGCGGTCGGTCAGCATCTCCTCGGTGCGCAGCGGCCTGGTTTCGGAAACCGAGCCCACCATCGTGGTCTTGCCCGCCCCGAACCCGCCCGCGATCAGAATCTTGATCGCGGTGGGAAGCTTGACCCGTCCGGAGTCGCGGTCAGAGCGTCCGGAGTCCATTGAGCACCGCCTTGTAGGTTTCCAGGTCGAGGACGTCGGCCTCGCGCGCGGGTTCCTGGATCGCCACGAGCCCACGGTCGACCAGGTCTCCCAGCAGGACGCGGACGGTGCCCGCGGGAAGGTCGAGGTGGGCGGCGATCTCCGCGACGGACATCGGTCGTTCGCAGATCTTGACGATGACGTGGTGCTCCGGGCCGAGGCCCGGTTCGGCCGAGATGACCGGGTTCATGGTCACCACGAGGGTGATGAGGTCGATCTTGCCCCGGCTCGGCTGCGTTCGGCCGCGGGTCATGACGTAGGGGCGGACGATGCGGCCCGCCTCGTCGTCGACCCACTTCTCGTCGGCGGGGTCGTCGGAGAGGTTCGTCATGTGGCGCCCTCATTCCTCGGGGAAGGGTTCTCCGAGCGTGCGGGAGACGTGAGGTACTGGCCGACGCGGGAGACGAGCATGTTCATCTCGTAGGCGACCAGGCCCACGTCGGCGTCGTGCGCGCACAGCACCGCCAGGCACGCGCCGTGCCCGGCCGTGGTCACCACGAGGTACGCCGACTTCAGCGCGACGATGGTCTGCCGCACCGCTCCGCCGTCGAACCGCTCGCTGGCTCCCCGCGCGAGGCTCTGGATGCCCGCCGCCACGGCGGACAGGTGGTCGGCGTCGGCCTGGCCGAGCCCTTTCGACGCGGCGAGGAGCAGGCCGTCGGTGGAGAGAACGATTCCGTGCTCGGCTTCCCTCACCCGTCCGACCAGGTCGTCCAGCAGCCAGGCCAGATCGGCTGGGGAGCTCGTCCGTTGCATCACTCGCTGTCCTCTTTATCGGCTCATGCTGTCATTCCGTCTTCTACATGATCTCCGACACGCCCGCCGGACGATCATCCGCGCGGGCGCGCTCACTGCGGCCGAGCGGGTGGGGGGTCCTCCGGCGGCCGCTCGGCGTCCAGCCGGCGCGGCATCCTGGCGGCCTCGGAACGGCCACGCTCGGTGCCGCTCTGGAAGGACCCCATGAGCCTGCGCATCTCCTCCGGCGAGGGCCCGTCGTCCGATGGGTCGTCGCCGGGGGCGGCGGGCTCCCCGCGCAGTTCGGGCGCGAGATTGGCCTGCGCCACCCGGCGCGGCAGCCCGGAGGGCGTGAGCCTGGGCTCGGGCGCGGCGTCCGGAGCCGGGAGGTCACCGGCGGCGGTTCCACGCTCACGCTTCGGCAGGTCCGTCTCCGCGAGGGATGTGCTGCGCCGGGGCAGGTCGGTCTCCGTCGGCGCGGGGGTGCGGCGCGGCAAGTCGCTCATCAATGACGACCCTTTTCGACGTGAAATGTCGCTTTCCGAAGGCGAGCCATTGCGGCGCGGCAGGTCCGTTTCGACGATGGTGCCGTCGCGCCTCGGCGGAGCCGACTCCGCGTCCGTGCCGTTGCGATGGGTCGGGTCCGCTTCCGCGGCGGCGGACGAGGAGGGCGCCCCGCCCGCGGGCCTTTCCGCTTCGGGTGCCGTCGGCGCCGCGAGAACGGCGGCGGCGTGACCGCCCTGCGCCGGCTCCGTGGTGCCGGACGGCGGTCTCCGCTCCGCGTCGTGGTCGTTCGCCGGGTCCACATCGGCTTCGGGTTCGAGATCGCCGCTGATCAACTCACGCGGAATCAGGACGACGACGGTCGTGCCGCCGTATGCGGAGGCCTTCAGCGTGACCTGGATGTGGTGCCGTGAAGTGAGGCGGCTGACCACGTACAGGCCGAGTCGCGGAGTGTCGGTCGGCTTGAACTCGGGCGGGTCGACGATCCGTTCGTTGGCGGCGGCGAGGTCTTCCGGGCTCATGCCGAGACCCCGGTCCTCGATCTCGATGACGTAGCCCTTGGCGACCTCCTGCCCGCTCACCTGCACCGACGCGTAGGGCGGCGAGAACGACACGGCGTTCTCGATGAGCTCGGCGAGCAGGTGGATCACGTCGCCCACGGCGCGACCGGCCAGTTCGGCCTCGCCCATGGGCATCAGCGTGACCTGGGTGTAGTCCTCGATCTCGGCGAGCGCGCCGCGCACGACGTCGACCATCGGCACCGACCGCCGCCAGGAGCGGCCGGGGGAGGCTCCCGAGAGGATAATGAGGTTCTCGGCGTTGCGCCGCATCCGGGTGGCCAGGTGGTCGATCCGGAACAGGTCGGCCAGCTCGGCCGGTTCGGTCTCACGCCGTTCCATGGCGTCCAGGACGGTCAGCTGCCGGTGGACGAGTGACTGGGTGCGCCGGGCGAGGTTCAGCAGGATGAGGCGGTGGCTGCGCCGCAGCTCGGCCTGCTCGACCGCGACACGGATGGCGGTCTCCTGGACGGTGTTGAACGCCCGGCCGACCTGGCCGATCGCGTCGTCGCCGACCGCGAGGGGCGGTGCCTCGGCGGCGACGTCGACCTCGTCGCCACGCCCGAGCCGTTCGACGACGCCGGGCAGGCGGCGTGCGGCGAGTTCCAGGGCGGCGTTCTTGAGCTCTTCCAGGCGCCGTACCAGGGAGCGTGCCGTGGTGATCGACAGGACGATCGAGGCGATGACCGCGAGCAGTCCGAGGCCGCCCGCGAGCGCCAGCCGCACGACGACCCCGACGGCGAGGGGAGTGGCGCGCTGGACCAGCGCGTCGCCGCTGTCCTCGATGAGCTTGTCGAGCTGGGCGATCACGGTCTCGGCGGCGATCCGCCAGGAGTTCTTGCCGATGGACGCCTGGGCGTTCGCCTGGTCGCCCTGGATGAGCTGGTCCTCCATGTAGTGGAAGCGCTTGAAGGGGTCGCTCGCGGTCAGCCGGTCGTAGGCGGCGCGGTCCCGCTCCGGCAGCTCGGCCGAGGCCCTGCCGAGGAAGAGCCGCTGAGCGCCCACGATCTGGGTGAACTTGACCCGGTCGGTCCTGCCGAACCTCCCGCTCTCCAGGGCTCCTGCCACGAGGGAGTCCTCGCGCGACAGGAGTTCCTTGGCGCGGGCCATCGCCAGGAGGGTGCGGGTGTCCTTGGCGAAATCCTGGTCATCCAAGATCGCCAGCACGTCGTAGATGCGGTAGAACGACTCGATGACGTCGGTGAACGTGCCTTCGGCGGTGTATCTGTCGATTTGACCGGCGTCGACCTTGCGGCGCAGGGACGCCAGGTCCTGCAGCGCCTGGTCGGCGGCGACAATGCGCCGCATGACCACGTCGGTGGCCGCCCTGCGCACCTCGCCGTCGCCGAGGACCCGATGGAAGACCGCCCCCGCCGCCAGGGTCTGGGTCCGCTGGGCCGCCAGGAGGTCCCGTTGCTGGGGGGACGGGCCGGGCGCGCCCAGCAGCACCGAGGTCAGTCTGCGCTCGCGCTGCAGTTCGCTGATCAGCTTCTCCGCGGGCTGGGAGACGCCGGAGTCCAGGGTGGAGATCCACAGAAGGTTCAGGCCCTCACGTAACGTGACCCATGCCGCGAAACCCCAGAGCGCGACGAGCGACATGATGAGAGCCGTGACCTTGGTCCGGACCCGCGAATTGCGGTTGCGCATAACTCCATCCGTGGCGAAAGTCGGGAAGCCGACAGCACGGTTCACAGCTGACGACATATGCGTAAACACGCTGTGGCCTGTCAAGTGCGTGTATTCCCACGAGAGAGGACAAAACCTCTCATCACACCCGGGAAACCCTAGCACGGAAGGAAAAGCGGCCAGCGCGGCATGCCGTCGTTTCCGTAAAGGTGTCAGTCAGATATGTCCGTTATGACGCTTCTATAAGTTCCTGGCCCACCGGTCGGTCGCGCGCGACCCGCACGTCCGCTACCGGCCGTCCCCCGTGAGCCCGCCGTACGCCGTCCTGATCGTCCGCCAGGCCGGGCTCCCGCTCGGTGAGGTGCAGAGCCGCCAGGACCGCCGCCCTGATGATCGCGGTCGGCGCGTACAGGTCCTTGTCGTGCCACATCGGCGGATCGTCGCCCTGCCCGGCCGCCTGCAGCAGGAAGGAACGCCCCCGCGCGGCCGCGGTCAGCCTGCCGGGCACCTCACGCGAGGCACCGGGCAGCAGGAGGATCTGCAGGGCGTACGCCGTCTCCTCCGCGGTGCTCCGCCACAGCCCCCAGCCGCCGTCCCCACGCTGGCCGGCGAGCACCCACCGGACGGCCCGGCGGACCGCGCGCGCGGCGTCGCCCTCCTCGTGACCGTCCAGCGCCAGAGCGCAGCACATCGTGGCGTAGTAGGGGGAGGCGTGCCAGCGGTCGGACCAGCTGCCGTCCTCACGCTGCCGATCCACCAGCCAGCAGGCCGTCTCCCGGATCGCATGCCCGTACCGGGACGCGGCGCCCGGGCGGCGCGCGAGGTGCCCCTGGAAGGCGTCGAGGACGTGCGCGTTCACGCTGGTGGAGACACCCTGCTCGCCCTGCCAGGTGTGGAAGTGCGGCCCCGAGTGGTACGCCCACAGGCTCTCGGGCTCCCGGCGGTCGCCGAGCAGCGCCAGCGCGTACAGCGCGACCGAGGTGGTGTCGGCGTCGGCCGGCAGCCCGGCCCCGGCCGGCACGCCTCCGGGGGCGTGGGCGCCGGCCAGGCTCGTGACGACCTCGCCGGGAACGTCCACCGTGATCCCCGCGCGGAGCAGCCAGCTCAGCACCCATCCGCGCTCGAACACCGTGATCGGCACACCGCACGGCACCGGGCCGCCGACCGCTCGGGCGACGGCCTCCAGGTGCCGGAGTTCCGGGCTCCCCGGCGCCGCGCACGCCGGGGAGCCCAGCCAGGCGGCCGTGGCCGCGGGTGAGGCTCCGACCGTCCCGATGGAGGCCGGCCTCACCCCTGACGCGCCTCGGGCGGCCTCGCCGCCCACTTCCAGCGCGTGCAGCAGTTTCGGTGGGACGGGGGCACCCTCGCGCAGCCGGTGGCGAACGGCCTCCAGCCGGACGTGGTCCATGCCGTCCGGCAGAGGGAGCGGTGCGGCGGCCTCCCACCGCGGCAGGCGGCGCGCCGACGAGCCGGCCATGTGCCGCAGGTGCTCGTTGATCGCGCCGATCAGATACGGGACGATCAGCTCGACGGCGGGCATGTCGGGCCGGGGCCCGGCGAACGCCTCGCCGGCCCACCGGTACAGCGCCTCCAGGCCTCGGTCGGCGGCCGCCGTCACCCGCGCGTCGGCGGTTCCGCGTCCGAGTTCGCCGAGCATGGCCTCGGTGGCGCTGAGCGTAGGTACCAGGCTGTAGTCGCGGTGCGGTCCCCAACGGCCGTCCGGGCCCTGGGACGCCGCGAGGAAGCGGAGGCGTTCGGCGTGCCCGGTGAGCCATGGGGCCAGGCCGACCAGCCGTGCGGTCTCGTAGACCGACGGCGAGGCCTGCCCCCAGGGCCGCGCGAGGAGGCCGGCCACGAGCGCGCCCGCCTCGGCCGCCAGGGCGCTCACAGCCGGCCCCAGAACTCGCCGATCTGGTAGAAACCCGCGCAGAAGTCCATTTGCCGTTCCATGTAGTCGGCCAGCGGCGCCTGGTGGACTCGCAGCTCGCCGAGGAGCTTTCGCGCCTCCGCCGTCAGGGCCGCGACCGTCTGGGTCACATCGTCCAGCGGCACCCCGAGCAGCAGCGCGTTAACGTCGCCCCAGCGCCGGTCCCGGTTGTAGGAGCTCAGGTCGTTCAGCAGGCGCATCACGCGCTGGACGGCACGCGCCGCCCGGCGCACCTGCCCGACGGCCGTGCCGGCGTCAGGGCCGCCGGTGTGGATCCAGTGGCAGGTGAGGACGAAGACGAAGGCATGGTTGTCGGCGTTGGCGAGGTACTCCTCGAGAGACGGCGTGACCTGGGAGTTCTTCCACTCCCACTCCCTGGTCATCGCTTCCAGCATCCGCTGGAGCTCCTCGCGCCAGACCGGGCCGAGGGCGGGGAAGCCCTCGGCCCGGGCCAACTCCTGGCGGATCTCGGCGAGCATGCGGGCCAGGTCGTCACCGGCGCCCGGTTCGGCCCCGTCGCCCACGGCCAGGCAGCGGGGGAGCAGGGCGTTCACCTCGGCCGGCGAGGCGCAGACGTAGTCGACCAGCCAGTCCAGCGCGAACGTCCACAGGCACGCCTTGTTGGCCATGCTCAGCTGCTCGGCGGTGTACCACGGGCCGCTGAAGGCCATCGCCATGGAGACGGTGCTGTACAGGGCGTCGTCGAACGGCTTGGCCGAGAAGAGCCCGGGATGGGCGGCCGTCCACTGGCGCATCTGACGCTGGGAGCGCCCGGCGAGGGCGCTGATGGCGCCGCACTCGGCGGCGGACGGCGGCGACTGCGGGACGGCGGCCGTCATCGCGCCCCGGCCTCCTCACGCCGGACCGGGACGAGCCGCAGCTCGGCCTTCTCCTTCGGCCGGAGCGAGCCCGCCGGGGCAGGGGTGCAGGGCCCCCCGTCGAGCATCGGACGGTACCGGCTCAGGATGGCGGCCACCACCAGCGGCGCGGCCATGTAGAACAGGTGCTGGCCCAGGCACTGGTGCGGTCCGCCCCCGAAGGGGAAGTAGGCATAGCGGTGGTGGCGCTCCGGACGGCCGGTGGAGAACCTCTCGGGGTCGAACTCCAGCGGGCGATCCCAGAATTCGTCCAACCGGTGCGTCGCGTACGGGGTGATCAGCACTTGGGCGCCCGCCTCGATGGGCACTCCGCCGACCACGTCGTGTTCCACCGCCGTGCGGGGGAAGAGCCAGCCGACGGGATACACCCGCAGCAGTTCCTGCAGGACCATCTTGGTGTACGTCAGCCGCGGGAGGTGGGCGGCGCGGACCGGTCCCGTCCCGACCACCTCGTCCACTTCGGCCCGCAGCCGGGCCGCCACCTGCGGGTGGGCGTCCAGCACCGGCCACAGCCACGTGAGGGTCGTGGCCGTCGACTCCGACGCGGCGCCGTAGATGCTGACCAGGTCGTCCCGCAGCTGCCGTTCCGCCGCCGGCCCGTCGTCCCTCCGGGCCCGGCACAGCGCGGACACCACGTCGGTGCCGGAGCCGGGAACGGCCCGCGCCTGCCGGACGATCGGAAGGAACACCTCGTCGATCACCTCGACGGAGTTCATGAACGTCCGGTCGCCGGGCAGGTTGACCGAGTACGGGACGAACGGCAGGAGCAACCGGAAGGCGATCGACCGGGCGGCGCGGTCGTACGCCGGGGACAGGCGCCGTCCGTCCTCCCGGGAGAGCCTGCCGCCGAACAGCACTTTGATGACGGTCTCGTTGACGACGTCGGCCATTTCCTCGCCGGCGTCGAACGAACGCCCCGACGCGGCGTATTCGTCCAGCTCGGCGACGCGCTCGTCGATCGCCGCCGCCGTCTGCTCAGTCAGGGAGGCGATGTGCCGGGCGGTGAACAGCGGCTGCAGGATGTCCCGGCTGGCCTGCCACGCCGGGCCGTCGCTGAGGACGCTCGCGCCGAGCAGGCGGTGGAGGGGACGCCAGAACATGCCGGTGCGCCGGTAGTTCGTCCAGTTGCCGCGCAGCACGTGCTGGACGTCGTCCGGATGGCTGAACAGGTAGAGAGGCGAGGGGCTGAATCGGATGCGGAGGATCCTCCCGGAGGCTTGTCTTCCGAGGTCGGCCAGCATGTTCACCGGATCGCGCAGAACGGGGGCCAGCAGTCTGCGGATGGGAACGATCTCGGCCCGACGGGGGGCGGCCGCGACCGGCATCGGGGCGATCTCCAACCTGAGTGCTCCTGAAACGGCGGCATGACGACGTCCGCGTTCATGCCTGGATACGGAGGGCTTCGCTTCTCCACCCCGGCCTTTTGATGGGTCGGGCTCATATCGCGCGTCGATCGGGATGGAGTCCGTACGTCCTTTCGGAAGCCCACTACGTGTATCAAGCATCGAGAGAACGGCGAATTTGACTTTCAGTCACCTTTGCCGCAAATAAGCATGATCAGATACCTATCATGAGCCGACAAAGGAGATCAAGTCCCTTCCCTCGCCGCCCGTCGTGTGCTAAACGGTCGACAGGATGGGCGTGGTCAGAGTGAGCGGGAGTGCTGGAGCCGACGGTGCACAGGCAGCGGTCCGCGCCCCCCGATTCACCGCCGGTCGGGTGGGTGCGTAACGGCACCGGTGCCGGCGCCACCTGCGCGGACGCGGCTCTGGACCGGCAGGCGCAGGCCGCCCGTGGTGGACGACGGATGGAGGGAGCCTTGCGGCCGGATATCGAGGTGCGGCGGCACCAGTGGCGATCGACCCCCGGGAGTACGCCCGGCACGAGGCGCGCCGCGGCCGCCGGTTCGCGTTCGAGGAAGTGGTCCCGGCCCGCGTGGCGCTGGTGGTCGTGGACATGGTGCCGTTCTTCGTGTCCGCCAACCCCTATTGCAGGGGCATCGTGCCCAACATCAACAGCATCGCCGGAGCTTTGCGCGCGGCGGGCGGGACGGTCGCCTGGGTCCTGCCCGGCGCAGGGGAACGCACGCCGGTACTCGATGAGTTCTTCGGCCCGGAAACGGCCGAGATCTACCGCCGCTCCGGCGGGACGGGCCCGCTGCCCCAGCGCCTCTGGCCCGAGTTGGCGGTGCACCCTGATGACGTACTGGTGGAGAAGCTCGCGCCCAGCGCCTTCTTCCCCGGCCGCTGCCACCTTCCGGCGGTGCTGGACGAGCGGGAGGTCGACACCGTCCTGATCACCGGAACCGTCAGCAACGTGTGCTGTGAGTCCTCGGCTCGCGATGCCGCCACGCTCGGATTCAGGGTGATCATGGTGGCGGACGCCAACGCGGCGCGAGGCGACCAGGAGCACAATGCCACACTGCACACCATCTACCGGTCCTTCGGGGACGTCCGCTCGACAGCCGATCTCCTCGACATGATCGAGCACGGACACGCGACCGCGGACATCCGTGCCCGCGGCGGGTGACGGCCGCCGACCGTGGGGGAGCGAGAGTGCCATGGTGACCGGAACACCTCCGGTCAGGACATCGCGCAGGGGGCCGAGTTCTCCTACGTCGACGGCGTGGCGGTCCTGCCCCGGCTGTACCCGGAGATTCCGCCGGGGAGGATCATCACGCCCGTGCCGCCCCCCCGTGGAGATCGAGGGGGCGGCACGGGTGATCGGCGCACGAGTTCGTCGCGGAACTGCCGGAGGGGGACCGGGCCCAGGCCGGCAGGCGCGGCGGCTGCGCGTCAGTGGAATCGCGACGGGTCGATCACTGCGCCGATCCGGCGCACGCGGCCGGTGCTAGCAGGTGCCTCGCCGTGAGGGGCCTGCCGTGGAACCGGCCGCAAAGGTGCCCCCGATGAGCCGGTAGGTGAAGGTAGAGCCCTTCTTGCAGCCTTTGTACAGGGTCTTGGGTCCGGCACCATAGAACTCGATCTTCTTGAGGGTCTCCCAGCCGTTCCAGCGCTTGCGCTGGAGTTCGACGCGGATCCACTGCTTGCAGCCGGGCGCCCAGACGGTCGCCGCGATCTGCCGGGGCCGTACCTCCGGCCGGTACAGGCGGACCTGGCACGCGGACGCGGCGGCTTCGAAGGTCGCGGTCGCCTGACGCACGCCGGCGTCTCCCCCCTTGAGGGTGTAGGAATGCGCGACCGCCGGGCCCTGGTGGGCGTGCGCCGAGTCGGCGCTCGCCTGGGTGCTCCCGGTGAGCAGACAGGCCGCCGCGGCGGCTGCGACGGCGGCGACCTTCAGCTCGGACCGTACTGTGCTCATCTTGTTCTCCCCTGTCGGAATGGAGATGGCAGGGTCAACGTAGAGAGGGGAGTGTTGAGACGGTGTTGAGGATCTGTTGAGCGCTTCGACGCCTTTCGGCTCATGGTCAGGCCATGGCCGAGGCCCACGCGGCCGAACCCGGCGAGGAGATCAGCGAAATCCTGATCATCCCGGCTGTGTCGTGAATTCGTTTCCGATCAGGCCCCGACCTCGCCTGGAATATCGGTAGCGGATTACTTGTAGTACTGCACCCAGTACTCGACGGTGTGTTTCTTGCTAAGGGAGAAGTCCGCCCAGTACGTCGAGTGCCCGGCGTTGCGGATGCGGACGATGCCGTAATTGCCGTTGCAGGCCCACTTGCCGGACTTGGCGATCTTCTCGCCGGCGCCCCAGCGGCGCAGGAACCAGAGGTCGACCTTGATCTGCGAGTTATTGCCCCAGCAGCGGGCCTTGACCTGCATCACCCGGACGCCCGAGGGCCGCGACCAGGTCGAGGTGTCCAGAAGCTTGCCCGGGCCCAACACCTCGTGCCGTTGGGTGTGCCAGCTGGCCCTTGCCGCTGTGCTCGCGTGGGTCGAGACCTCGCTGTGCGCGGCCGATGCCGGTTGGGCGGAGACCGTCGTCCGTGCCGCCGCGAGGGCCGGTGCGGCCGTCGCCAGGGCCGAACCGGAGGCGGTTGCGGCGAGGGCGAGGGTGAGAGAGACGCTTGCGAGACGCATGGATACCTGCCTTTCGCGATGAGTCGGGGGCCACGGGTGACCTGGCCGCGGCGATTCCCATTGGCCCGGACCGGTGGGTTCACGGTCCAGGAATACAGAACGCCGATCGCCGGCGCTGTTCTGCTTCAGTGACGTGGCCGGTTCGTTTTCGAATGAGAAGACAGATCGATTTCACGGACGTTGGCGCACGTGCCGGATCACCCCCTCTGAGCGGCTGACGTGCGATCCGGCTCCGTCATAAAAAAATAGGGGGGTGGGTGGTCACGTGTAATCAACCCCGAGTGGGATCCATGTCCACCTGGTGCGGTAGCGGCCGGTAAACCTGGGCGGTACGTGTTACTGAGATGCCGTTTCGCCCTCAGGTGGTCCGCTAGTGCGGACGCATGCGGGTTCGATTTCACGCCGGGCGGTCTTGATGGCACCTGCCCGGCCGGACGTCGCCGCCGCGTGGTGGCCCTGAGGGGTCGGCGTGCTCCCGGTCGCCGAACGGCGCCGTCAGTTGTGCTTGTCGCCGTGGTGATCGGCGAGGCGGGTGAGCAGATCGATCAGGTTCCGCCGGTCGGCGGCGGGCAGCGGGGCGAGGAACTCGTCCTGGGCGGCGGCGATGAGCCGGTCGAGGTGGGTGAGTCGCGTCCGGCCCGCCGCGGTGATGGTGACGATGTTGCGCCGGCGGTCTTCCGGATCGGGTGCGCGCTCGAGGAGTCGCCGTTCGGCGAGGCGGACAACTGACATGCCGGATACGAACTTCACGGTGGACGCGCTCCAGACCCCCACGGGAGACGGGACCGAGGCGGGCCTGGGAACGTAGATCCGGGGGCGCACGCTTCACCCCGGTGACGAGGGCTTCGAGGAGGCCTGCTCCGGCTGGCTGCTGACGGTCGAGCATCGGCCCGCGGTGATCGTGGTCGCCGCCGACGCCGATGACGTGGCCGCCGCCGTACGGTTCGCGGCGGAGGCGGGACGCCCGGTCGCGGTGCAGTCGACCGGGCACGGCGCGGCCGGGAGGGCGTGTCAGGAGATTCCGGCCTCGATCTGGGTGAGTTGGGCGGCGAGGATGTCCTCGAACGCGGCGCGGCGGTCCGCCCCGAGAGGGCGGACGTCGCGGGCGAAGTGGGCCAGGGCGGGGAAGCGTTCGGGGTCGGCGCCCAGGACCGCGACGCGGAACAGCTCCACGCCCTGTTCGTACTCTTCGGGGGTGAGGGTGCTGATCCCGGCCTCGGAGGCGATCAACGCGGCGAGGAGGATCACGACCCGGTGGTAGCGCGCCGGGATCTCCTCGTCGGGCAGGCCCGATGCCTGCAGGGCCTGCAGCAGCTCTTCCATGACCAGCCGGGAACCGGTGCCGCCTGACGCGTAGCGTCCCCAGATCAGGGCGAGCTGGGGTTGCTGACCGAAGGCCTCTCTCAGGCGCAGAGCCGTGGCGGTGATGCGCTGCTTCCAGTCGCCCTCGGGCCGGTAATCGTCCATGGCGGCCATGAGGATCCGGTCGGCGACCGCGCGCAACAGTTCGGTCTTGTTGCGGAAGTGCCGGTAGAGGCTGGAGGAGTCGGTCCCCAGCGTCGCGGCGAGCTTGCGCACGCTGAACGACTCGGCGTCGCCCGTGCGCAGCAGCTCCGCCGCCGCATCCAGGATCTCCTCGGTCGACCAGCGCCTTCGGCCTGCCATCTCGCCCCTCTCCTCCGGGCCCAGCATAGACCATGCACTTGCTGTTGCACGCACCGCGTGCATAATAAGGACGTGTGCTGGCCGAGGGCCGGACCCCAGGGCTCTCGCCCTCACCGGACGACCTGCGCGACGTTTGGCGCGCACGACCACGACGACACACCCGGCATCCGGCCGGGGGAGGGAGCAAGGCGACATGAGCGAGGCCACTGCTACGAAGCGGCCGCCGCAGCCGGACTGGTCGGCGATCACGCACGAGGAATTGGTCGCCTACCGCGAGGCGGAGAACCACTGGCGGGCGTCCGGCGCGGCGCGGGCGATCCTCGGGGATCCCGATCCCGGCGCCGCCACCGCCTGGCAGCAGGTGGCGCTGCCAGGCCGCGAGCTGCCGGTCCGGGTGTACCGGCCGGAGCCCGGGCCCGGCGACACGGGCTCCGGCCTGCCACTCGTGCTCCACGTGCACGGAGGCGGCTTCGTGGGCACGGCGGTGCAGTGCGACTGGGCCAACAGCCACCTCGCCGCCCGGCTGCCGGCGGTCGTCGTCTCGGTCGAGCACCGCCTCCTCGACCAGGAGACTCCGCTGTCGGCGGCCGCCGACGACGGCTGGGACGTGCTCCACCACGTGGTGCGGCACGCCGCGCAGTGGGGCATCGACCCGGCTCGCACGGCCGTCTTCGGCGAGAGCTGTGGCGCGTTGATCAGCGCTCTGGCGGCGATCCGGGCCAGAGGGGCCGGCCTGCGCCTGCGGGCGCAGGTGCTGGTCAACCCCGTCGCCGATGTGACCGAGACGATGCTCGACCACGCCTCGGTAACGCGGCACGCCAGCACCCCGACCCTTGCCGTGCCACAGTTGCGGCTGGTCCAGCGGCTCGCCGTTCCACCGGGTACCGATCCTCGCGCGCTCTCGCCGCTGTACGCCGATGACCTGAACGGGCTGGCCCCGGCGCTGGTGGTGGTGCCGACCCACGACCCGGTGGCCGACCACGGCCGCCGCTACGCCGCAGCGCTGCAGGCAGCCGGTACGCCCGCGCGGCTCACCGAGTACCCCGAGGCGCCGCACGCGTTCCTCACCTTGCCGGGCGTGGCGCCGCAGGCCGAGGCCGCGCGGACGGAGATCCTCGACTTCCTCCGCGACCGCCTCACCACGTGAGCCGAAGGAAAACATTCCGTTGGAGGAGGACACGGTGAAGCTGTGATCGCCACCGCCGCACATCCCGGAACGGCCCGGCTCGGCGCCGCGCGTGCCACCGGACACCTGTTCCGCAGGTCAGGCGTTCGCGGCTAGGCTCGTGCCGGATCATGTTCGCTGACCCAGACCGCGATCCGGGTACGAGAGTCGAACCCGAGCTTGTCGAGGATGTGCTCGACGTGGCCTTCGGCGGTGCGCTGGGCGATCACCAGGGACATCGCGATCTCCTTGTTGCTCAGTCCCTGGGCGATCAGCCGGGCGATCTGCGTCTCCCGCGCCGTGAGCGGTGGTAGCCGGTCGTGCCCGGCCGATGAACCGGTGCCGGCCGATCGCTCGTCCAGGGCGTACGCGAGTGCCTCGTCGTAATCCAGTTCGGTGCCCATGACGAACTCCGCGTGGAACGCCGACTCGCCGAGGGCATGCCGTGCCCGGGATTTCGACTCTTCACCGTACGCGGCGAAATGAAGGTACCCGGACAACGGAGGCCCGCCGATCCTTGCCCAGAGCGTATCGAGGATCCCGTACAGCCGGGCCGCGCGCTGGAACCGGCCTTGCGCCGTGGCGATCCAGGCGAGTATCTCCAGGTCGAGGCCCACGCCCCGCTGATCGTGCAATGAGCGGTTGAACCGCAGAGCCTCCGACACGAGTGCGGCCGCGTGCCGCATGTCCCCCTGCTGGCAGACCGCGATGCCGAGTACGGCCGACATGTACGCCTTGTGCCAGCGCTGGCCATGCCGGTCGCATATCGCCAGCGCCTCCTGCCCGATGGAGATGGCGAGCGCGTGTTCTCCCGTGGAGCAATAGGCGACGCAGAGACGGATGAGCGCCTCGACGACCCCCAGCGGGTCGTCCAAGGCGCGGAAACGGCTCACCGTGTCCTCAAGGAGGGCGATCGCGGAGACCGCATCCCCTCGTCCCAACGCCAGCAGCCCCTCGCCCAAGGTGACATAGGCGAGGGCCATCGAGTCCTGATGTCCGTTCGCCAGAGCCCGGCATTCCCGCAGCGTCGCCTCGGCGGAGGGGATGTCGGCCTGGATGATGGCCAGGATGCCGTCGGTCCACAACGCGTGGGCTCGCACGTCGCTGGGCTCGGTCTCGATCGCCAGTCCCCGTTCGAGCCAGGCGCGGCCTTCCCCCAGGTAGACGCCATTGATCCAGTGGTACATCAGGTCGGCGGCCATGGCCAGGCCGATCCGCGTCTGCCCCGGCTCGGTGTAGCAGTACTCCAGGGCGAGCCGCAGGTTCGTGTGGTCGGCGTCCAGGAGTGCGAGCCAGGACATCTGTTCCGGGCTCGAGATCCGCGCCCGGGTCTCGCTCGCCAACCGGCGGTAGTGATCTCGATGTCGCCGGCGCAGCATCGCCGCCTGCCCGGACTCCTCCAGCTTCTCCCGCCCATGGTCGCGGATCGTCTCGAGGAGGCGATACCGGACGACAGCGCGATCGTGCTTGGGGATCAGGATCGATTTGTCGACCAGGCTGCTCAGCAGGTCGACGATGTCCTCGCGGGCGAGCCCGTCACCGGCGCACACGGTCTCCGCCGCCTCCAGGTCAAGGTCTCCCGCGAAGATCGACAAACGGGCCCACAGCAGCCGCTCCTCGTCCGTGCACAGCCCGTGGCTCCAGTCGATCAGCGCGCGCAGCGTCCGATGATGAGGCGGCAGGGCTCCCGGACCGGGGAGCAGCCCGAACCGGTCCTCCGACTGAGCGAGCAGCCGATCGAGCGAAAGTGTCCGTAGCTGTGCTGCCGCCAGTTCGATGGCAAGCGGGATCCCGTCGAGTCGGCGGCAGATCTCGACCACCGCGTCGCCGTTGGCCTCCGTGACGGCGAAACCGGGCGCGGCGGCTTCGGCCCGCTCCGCGAACAGCCGCAACGCGTCGGACCGGGCGAGCAGTCCAGCCGGCCGCGCGCGATCCGGCAATGCGAGGGGCGGCACTTCCAGCAGTTGCTCACCGGGGACCCGTAGCGACTGGCGGCTGGTCGCGATGATCCGCAGATCCGGCGCCGACCGCAGGGCCGCCCCCGCGACGACGGCGCACTCGTCCACCATGTGCTCGCAGTTGTCGAGGATCACCAGCACCCGCTTGTCCTTCAGGTGGCCGGTGAGCACTTCCAGCGGTGGCCGGGCAGTGTGGTCGTGGACGCCGAGCGCCTCGACCATCGCCGGTGCCAGGAGTTCCCGGCTGCGCAGCGCGGCGAGGTCGACCATCCACACTCCGTCCGGGAACGCGCCTCCCAGAGTCGCCGCGGCTCGTGAGGCCAGTCTCGTCTTGCCCACGCCACCCGGACCGGTCAGCGTCAGCATGGGTGAGGCCGACAGCATCCGCTTGATCTGGGCGATCTCCCGTCGGCGCCCGACGAAACTCGTTCTTTCCGCTGGGAGGCCGTGTATCCGCCTCCGCGTGCCGGTGTCCCTCGTCACCATCACCCACACCGCCATGCTCGGTGCCGCCGAGCCGCCCGTACCCCGATGCCCGCGACCGACGCCCCGCCCCCGTCAGGTGGGCGCCCAAAACAGCTGGTCAGAACACCATACGTTCCGAGTGCGAGCCCTGGCGCCGAGCCCTCGCCCCGCCATGTGACGCGCGTCACCCACCTCGGCTGTCACAGGGATCGGGGCGCCGGCATCTCTTGTACGACCGGCCACGACAGCAATGCCACCAACCGGAGGGGCGTCATCGTCGGCCGGCGCGGCGGTGACTGCCGGCCCGGTCACCTCGGATGACTCCCCAACGGCCGACATCTCCCTTCGTACACTGAGGAGCACGTCATGGAACCCCGTTTCGACCTGATGGCCAACCAGCTCGGCGCCAAGATCGCCAAGCGCATGTACAACGTCGCCCTGGCGATCGTCCAGTCGTCGCTGCCCGAGGCCACCCAGAACCTGGTGATGCTGCGCGCCAGCCAGATCAACGGCTGCGGCTTCTGCGTCGACTACCACACCAAGGACGCCACCGCCGCCGGAGAGGACTCCACCCGGCTGAACCTGGTCGCCGCCTGGCGCGAGTCGACGGTGTTCACCGACGCCGAGCGCGCGGCGCTGGCGCTCACCGAGGAGGGCACCCGGATCGCCGACGCCCACCCCGGCGTGTCGGACGAGACGTGGGCGAAGGTGCGCGAGCACTACGACGACGACCAGATCGCCGCGCTGGTCTCCCTGATCGCCGTCATCAACGCCAACAACAGGCTCAACGTGATCGTGCGCAACCCGGGCGGCTCCTACCAGCCCGGCCAGTTCGCCGGCATGGCCAACTGACCAGCGGGACGGTCGTCCCGGGTCCTGCCCGTGGTCGGCCGCGGGCGGGGTGACCTCCGTCGGAGGCTCCCGCCCGCGCCCGTCCAGGAGCACGTGTCGTTCCCCAGGGCCGGGCCGGTGACCTAGTCGGTGACCTGCTCCTGTCCTTCCAACTGGGTCCGGGCCGTGGGAGCGCGGCGTCCGGCGATGAAATACACCACCAGCGCCGCCGCGACCGCCAGCGAGCCGATGGCGCTGACCGGGGCGACCAGCGCGGCCACCGCGTACCCGACCGGCCCCACCAGGGACTGCCTGCGCCGTCCGGCCGCGATCGCCTGTGCTCTCGGGTGCAGCAGGGCCGGGCGGCGGCACAGATGGTGCCACAGCAGCGTGAACCACGCCGAGGTCAGCGCCATCGACACCGCGTAGAACAGGGCCGCCGCGCCCGCGTCCTGTCCGAGCAGGTGGTTGCCCAAGGTGGCCGTCGGCAGCGGCAGGAAGCTGATCGTGGCCAGCATGCCGAGGTTGAGGAACAGGAGCGTGCGGTCCACCCGCCGTACCTGGTGGAAGAGGTTGTGGTGGTGGATCCACGCGGTGCCGATGATCAGGAAGGTCACCAGGTACGCCGCCAGGGCGGGCCACTCGTCGCGCAGCGCCTGCCACACCGGTTCCCCGGCGGACGGGGCCTTGACCTCGATGATCAGCAACGTGGTGGCGATCGCGATGACGCCGTCGCTGAAGGCCTGCAGCCGGGCCGGGCTGATGTACCCGTCCGGCCCTTCTTCTTCCGGCATGGATCAGCGTCCGGTGGCCAGGCTCAGGCCACCGTTGACCTCGATCACCTGGCCGGTCATGAACGCGTTGGTGGCGGCGAGCAGCACGGCCTGGGCCACGTCCTCGGCCTGGCCGACCCGGCCGACCGGCAGCGCGGCGGCGTGTTCGGCGAACATCGCCTCCCGCTGCTGCGCGGGCACCTTGTCCCACCAGGGCGTGGCGATGATGCCGGGGGAGACGGCGTTGACCCGCAGGGGCGCCAGTTCGGTGGCCAGCGGCCGGATCATCGCCTCCAGTGCCCCGTTGATCGCGGCCAGGCCCGCCGTGCCGGGCAGGGCCGCCCGCGCGGAGCTGGCGGTGATCAGGGTGGCCGAGCCGTGCTCGCGCAGCCGGGGCAGGGCGGCCTGCAGGATGCGCACGTGGACCCAGAACTTGCCCTCGAACCCGCCGCGCAACTGCTCCAGGTCCAAGGTGGCGAACGGGCCCGCGCCCGAGCCGCCGCTCAACGCCAGCACCAGGTGGTCGTAGGCGCCCTCCTGGGCGAAGAAGTCCCTGACCGCCTCGTCGGAGGTGCCGTCCACCTGCCGGAAGGCGACCTTGCCGCCGATCCGGGCGGCGGTCTCGGCCAGACGCCCCTCGTCCCGGCCGGTGATCACGACCTCGGCTCCCTGCTGCGCGAACAGCGCTGCGCTCGCCTCGCCGATGCCCGAGCTGCCGCCCATCACCAGTACTCGCCGGCCATCAAGCGTCATGTCGATCTCCTCACCCAAATTGTCTTCACCAGGGGTGGCGCACCAAACAATGGGGCAATCTACTCCGTCGGTCGACGGGCCGGCGGAGATCCGGCACCTGCTGCCCAAGATCCAGGCGCCTACGCTGGTGATCGGCTGTGCCAGGGACGCGCTGATCCCCGTCCACCACTCGCACGAGATCCACGCGGCCATCCCGGGCATCTCCTATGCCGAGCTGGACAGCGGGCACGTTGCGCGTGCCGAGCGGCCTGAGGAGCTCGTCAAGCTGATCCGCGATTTCACGGAGCCGGGAGAGTGATCGGCGCGCCCGGCCATAGGAGCCATCGCCGGCGCCGTACCGGCCACGTTGGAGCCGATATCAGCGGAAGGCGCGGCGGTAGGCGGCCGGGGTGGTGTTGAGGGCGGTGTGGAAGCGGCGGCGCAGATTGACCGCCGAGGAGAGACCGACGCGGGTGGCGATGGTCTCGACCGGCAGGTCGGTGTCCTCCAGCAGCGCGCGGGTGGCGGCCAGGCGGCGTTCCAGCAGCCAGCGGGCTGGGGGGACGCCGAGCTGGTCGGCGAACTGGCGGGTGAGGGTGCGGCGGGAGACGCCGGAGAAGGCGGCCATGTCCTCGACGGTGATGGGCTCGGCCAGGTTGGCGAGCAGCCATTCCAGCAAGCCGGCCAATGAGTCCGGCATGGGGCCGGTCGTCGGGAGAGGAGGGTACTGACGCTGGCAGCCTTCGCGGTACGGTCCGGCGGCGAGCTGGCGGCCGATGCGCATGGCGTGGGACGCGCCGTGCTCCTGGAGGACCTGGTGGAGGCAGAGGTCGAGGGTGGCGGCCGAGGCTCCGGCGGTGGCGACGTCGCCGTGGTCCACGTAGATGACGGTGTCGTCGGGGAGGATGCGGGGGTGGCGCGCGGCCAGGTCGGCGATGAGTTCCCAGTGGACCGAGGCGCGGCGGCCGTCGAGCAGGCCGAGGGCGGCGGGGATGTAGATCCCGGCGCAGACGGCGACGATCCGGCCGCCTCTGGCGTGGACTCCGGCGACGGCGTCGAGGACGGCGGGCGTGGGGGCGACCGTCCAGCTGGCGATGACGACGGTGTCGGCGGTGTCGAGGGCGTCGAGACCGTGTTCGACGTGGATGGGGGCGCCGAGGGTGGTGGCGAGCGGGCCGGGGCGTTCGGCGCAGAGGCGGAAGCTGTAGTGCTGCGGGATCTCGTGACCCTGGTAGCCGAAGACCGCCGACGCCGCGGTGACCGGGTAGAGCTCCTGGTTCGCGCCGACCAGGGCGACCACGCGGTGCGGGTTGGGCGGGGGAGGCGGTGGGGGGCACACCGGGAGCTTGGCCAGGGGTGGAGCTGAGCGCATGGCGCAAATGTACCTAATGATGTCATCTGGGACACCAGTGCTCTGATCTCGCAATACCCAGAATTGTTGCTCATGTGGACGAGGAACTTCACCCTCTACTTCAGCGCCCGGACGATCTCGCTGCTCGGCGACGCCATGATGCCCGTCGCCACCGCACTCGCGATCGGCCGGGTGTACGGCATCGCGGGAGTCGGCTACGCGCTGGCCGTCTGGACCGCTTCCGCTGTCCTGTTCATCCTCTTCGGCGGGGTCTTCGCCGACCGTTTGGGCGCCCGGACCGTGATGATCGGCGCCGATGTGGTGCGGATCTTCACCCAGGGCGCGGTGGCGTTCGCCTTCCTCGACGGCGCTCCGCCGTACGCCCTGTTGCTGGTGACGGCGTTCTTGTCCGGCGCGGCGGCCGGGATGTTCGAGCCCGGGGTGAACGGGATGGTACCGCTCGTCGCCCGGGACCCGCAGCGGGCCAACGCCACCCTGAAGATCGCCGAAGCGATCACCCAGCTGGCCGGGCCGGCGCTGGCCGGGATCCTGGTGCTGGCGGCCGGTCCGGTCATCGTCTACGCGTCGGACGCGGGAACGTTCCTGGTCAGCGCGGTGTGCCTGCTGCTGGTCCGCGTCGCCGTACCCAAGCCGGAGCCGTCGAACGTGCTGAGCGATCTGCGCCGAGGGTGGCACGAGTTCAAGGCCAGGAGCTGGATGTGGTCGGTCATCCTGGTCTGGGTGTTCTGGGGGGTTCTGGTGGTCGGGCCGTACGTGCCGCTGTCGTCGCAGGTCATCGGGGCCGACTACGGCTGGGTGATGGCGGCGCTCGGCCTGGGCACGGTGGTCGGCGGGCTGGTCGCGATCCGGCTCCGGCCGCGCCGGCCGCTGGCGGCGGGAGCGGTGGCATTGTCCGGGTACGTGGCGGTGCCGCTGACGGTCGCCCTCGGGTCGCCGCTGCCGGTGCTGATGGCCGGGCACATGCTCGGGGGGTGCGCGTGGGCGTTCTGGTCGGTGATGTGGTCGACCAGCGTCCAGACGCAGGTCGCATCGGACGTCCTCAACCGGGTCTCGGCCTACCAGGTGGCCGGCTCGGTCGCGGGCATGGCGGTCGGCCAGGCGCTGGCCGGACCGGCCGCCCTGCTGGTCGAGCCGCGGACCTTCCTGCTGGGCTCAGCGACGGTGACCGTCGGCGTGGTGGCCGCGCTGCTGCTGATCAGACCGGTACGGGAACTGGGCCGTCAGCCTGCCGGAGCCCGGCCGGTCTCGGTCTCGGCCGGCGTGCCGACGTAGTCGGACGGTAGTGGCGGCCGGTTCTGCCGGCCCTGGACTACGGGGTCAGCACGATCCTTCCGAAGACTTCACCGGCCTCCATCTTGTGGTGCGCCAGCGCGGCTCGGTCCAGAGGGAGGACCTCGTGGACCACTGCCTTCAGGTCGCCGCGGACGGCGGCCGCGAAGTGCTCACCGCGTACGGCACGCCGTTCGGCCTGGGGGACGGTGGCCGCGCTGAAGGTGGCGAAGGACAGTGATCGCTGGAACGCGGCCATCAGCTCGGCGCCGAAGGTGGCCGGCGGCCGGCCGGCGACGGCGCCGACAGCGACCAGGCGCCCGTTCGGCTCCAGCCGGTCGAAGAACGCCGGCATGTCCGGGCCGGCCGCGACGTCGATGATGACGTCGTAGCCCGAGGGGGCGTCCGCTGGGCCGTCGCCCAGGCGGTCCAGCACGTGCGTCGCACCCAGGCGCCGCAGCCGCTCACCGCGCTCGGGCGAGGACGTGGTGACGGCGACCGCTGCGGCGCCGCCGCGGGCCGCCAGCTGGACCGTCATGATGCCGAGGCTTCCGGCCGCGCCGCGTGCCAGGACCGATTCGCCGGGCGCGAACCGGGCGTGCGCGAGCCCGAAGTGCGCCACGACGCCCGCGCTGCCGAGCGTGACCGCCTCGACGGCGGACAGATCGGCGGGCAGAGCGACGATCTCCTGGACTGGGACGACGGCTTGTTCCGCGTATCCGCCGCCCGTGCCAGTGGCTCCCCAAACCCGCCGGCCGACCCAGGAGGCCTCGACGTCCTCGCCGACCGCGGTGACGACACCGGCCACTTCGCCGCCCGGGACATGTCCTTCCGTATAGCCGTAGGCGGCCAACGCACCACTGCGGATCATGGTGTCCACGCCACCCACACCCACGGCCTCGGTGGAGATCAGCACCTGTCCCGCGGCGGGTGCCGGTGCGGGCAGATCGACGAGCGCCAAACCTTCAGGCCCCCCGTACGCCTTGATCATGATTGCCTTCACGTCGCCTCCACGTCCTCAGAGTGATCGAACGGCGCGTTCCTCTTCCCGGCCATCGGCCGGCGCCGCGCCACAGCCGCGTTCCGCCGGCCGGGGCTCGTGCTGCGGCACACGCCCGCGGCCCCGCGGGGCTCTAGGCTCGTAACGGTAAACGGACACGAGTGGCCGATCGGGCGAAGTGAGAGTGATGACCACCGGAATGCCTCAGGCTCTGCGCGCCGACGCGCTGGACAACCGCGAGCGCATCCTCAGCGCGGCCAGGGCGTTGTTCTCCGCCGAGGGCCTGAACGTGCCCACACGGAAGATCGCCCGGCGCGCCGGGGTGGGGGTCGCCACGTTGTACCGCCGCTTCCCCACCAGGCAGGACCTTGTCACCGCTGCCTTCACCGACCGGCTGCGCGCGTGCCGCGCCATCGTCGACGAGGGATGCGCCGCACCTGACCCGTGGCACGGCCTGTGCCTGGTGATCGAGAAGATCTGCGAGTTGCACGCACGGGACAGGGGCTTGACCGAGGCGTACCTGTCGGCCTACCCGCAGGCCGCCGAGGTCCCCGCCGACCGTGAGCACACGGTCAGGGCGGTCGCCGAGCTGGCCCGGCGGGCCAAAGCGGCGGGACGGTTGCGTGCCGACTTCGTGCTGGACGATCTCATCCTGATGCTCATGGCCAACAAGGGGATCCACGCCGCCTCCAGCGACGCCCGGGTTGCGGCTTCCCGGCGTTTTGCGGCCTTTGTCATCGAGGCCTTCGAGGAACGCCCCCGGTGAACAATCCCGCGTCGTCGTGGGTGTCGAGGTGGTAGTAGGCGCTGAGGAGGGGCCAGGTCTGCGCGGCCATTTGGGCGGCGGTTCGCCGGCCTTGGTGGTGCAGCCAGTGGGTGGCCACGCCGATGAGGGCGCCGGCGGTGAAGGCGGCGGTGATGTCGTGGGGGACGGGCCGGGAGGGACCGTCGGTGTCGGCGTGGTCGAGATGGTTGAGGATGACGTCGGTGAAGCGACCGCGGATGTGGTCGGTGACGCGTGCGCTGCCTTGGGGGCCCAGGAGTGCGCGGTACAGGCCTGCGTGTTCGGCGAGGCTGGCGAAGAAGGCCGTGAGTGACTCGGTCGCCTGCCGGGCCAGGTCGGGGGAGCCGTAGGTGGGGGCGGGCAGGGATTCGATCAGGTGGTCGATCATGGCGGTGCAGGCGTCTTCGGCCAGTTCGTGGACGTCGCGGTAGTGGTCGTAGAAGGCCGAGCGGCTGACTCCGGCGCTTTCGGCGACGTCGGAGACGCTGATGCGGGGCAGGTCCTGTTCTTCCACGAGTTGGATCAGTGCGCGTGCCAGGGCGGATCGGGTGCGGCGTACGCGCCGGTCACTCGGTGGGGTGGTGCTGTGTCTGGTGGTGGCCACGTCTTCCAGCATATCGAACGGCTACAGGTGTAAGTTTTCTTACAACTGTAGCTTAATGTGCGGCGCTCGGGAACGAGCTCTGTCGGTCGAGCAACGAATGGACGTCTTCAGAACCGAGATCGTCCCGGCGATCACGAGCAAGGTCCAGGGCGTCCGGTCGCGGTTCTACGACACCGAGTTCTACTCGGCACGCGTGACCGACGCTGGGTGTGGGAGGTGCTCTGGACGGCCCGGATGGACGGTGCGGACGGCTTCGGGACGGCACGGGGCCGCACCGGCAGGTGAAGCCGGTGCGGCGCGGCGGCGGGTGTCAGTCGATGCGGTGGTCTCAGATCATGCGTCGTAGCGCGGTCTCCACGGCATCGATCAGCGGATCACCTTCGGTTCGCGGGTGCCGTGAGAGACCGAGTTCGACGTCCGGCAGGGCGGGCAGGGCGTCCGCGTCGTGGCAGGCCATGACCGGTTCGAGGTTGGCGGGCATGAGCGCCGCGGCGCCGAGCCCGGCCCGTACCGCGGCGAGCACACCGACCAGGCTGTTGCTCTCGAACGCCACCCGCCAGCACCGATCGGTCCGTTCCAGCGTTTCCAGCACTGCCGTCCGCCAGGAGCACGGGTTCGAGAACAGCACCACCGGCAGCGGATCGGCGGCCACGTCCATGCCTTGGCCGATCGCCCAGACCAGCGGGCGGCGTGCCGTCCAGCGCGGCGGCCTGGGCAGGTCCGGCACCGCGTCGAGCACGAGTTGGACCCGGCCCGCGTCGTAGGCCTCCCGCATCGCGGCGTTGGAAAGGCTGAGCACCTCCAGCGTCGCGCCGGGGTGCAGCCGGGCGAGGTCGGCGAGGGCCTGCGGAAGCCGGGACGCGGCGAGGTCTTCGAGCAACCCGACGCCGCAGTGGCCGGTCAGCGCGCCCCCGGTTTCGGTGAGGGCCTGCGCGGAGAGCGAGAGAATGCGTTCGGCGTACGGCAGGAGCTCCTCACCCGCCCGGGTCAGCGAGACGCCGGACGGCGACCGGTGCAGCAGCGGGCGGCCGACGGTGCTCTCGAGCTTGCGCAGCTGCTGGCTGAGCGCCGGCTGGGTGTGTCCGAGCGCGGTCGCGGCGCGGCTGATGCTGCCCGCCCGCACGGCCGTGACGAACGACCGCAGCAACGCGATCTCAAGATCTCGGGCCATAAGCATTCATTATGTCACCCCCAATAAATCAACCGCTTCCTATGACGCGACGGATGATCTAGCGTCGCGCAGGTGACCGGATACCGACAGGTGCTCGCCTTGCCAGGGATGGCGTCGCTGCTGGGCGTCTCGCTGCTGGCCCGTGTCGCGATCACGGCCGACATGACGGCGCTGACGATGTATGTCGTGCTGGGCCTGGACATGAGCTACGCGGCAGCGGGCGGTGTCGCGGCGGCTCTGACCGCGGGGACGGCGCTGGGCGGGCCGCTGCTCGGCCGCATGATGGACCGGCGGGGCCTGCGTGCCGTGCTGCTGCTGACCGTCGCACTACAGCTCGTGTTCTGGCTGAGCGTGCCGATCCTGCCGTACACGATCCTGCTGGGCGCCGCCTTCGTGGCGGGTCTGCTGATGGTGCCGGCCCCGCTGGTGACCAGGCAGGCGATCGCCGCGATGACGGCGGCGGGACAGCGCCGGGCCGCGTTCGCGCTGGAATCGGTGCAGGGCGAGCTGTCGTACATGGTGGGCCCGCCGATCGTGATCCTCTGCGCGGCGAAGTCGTCCCCGGGCGTGGTGGCATGGGGCGTCGGCGCGGCGATCGTGGCGGGTGGAGCGGGGATCGCCTTGCTCAACCCGCCGGTGCGTGCCGAGGGCGAGGCGGATGCCGACACGGTCCCCCGTCCCCCTCGCCGGGAGTGGCTGGGCCGGGGCATGATCGCCGTTCTGGTGATGGCGTTCGGCACCACGATGCTGCTCGGCGGTACCGACCTGGCCATCGTCGCCACCCTCCAGGAAGCCGGCGAGGTGTCCTGGGCCGCCGTGGTCGTGGCGGTGTACGGCGTGGCCTCCATCGTCGGCGGCCTGGTGTACGGCGCGATCCCGCGGCCGCTGCCCACGTGGCTGCTGCTCGGTCTGCTCGGGCTGGCGACCGTTCCCGCCGGACTGGCCCACGATTGGCCCTGGTTGTGCGTGGCCTGTGCCGGTGCCGGGCTGCTCGCCGCGCCGACTCTTTCCACGGTGGCCGACACGGTGAGCCGGCTGGCGCCGGCCGGCGTCCGCGGCGAGGCGACAGGTCTGCAATCTTCGGCGGGGAGCGTGGGTTTCGCGCTCGGAACCCCGATCGTCGGGGTGGCGATCGATGTCTCCGTGCCAGGGAGCGGCTTCGTGACGGCCGGGCTGGCCGGCCTCGCCACCGCGCTGACCGGATGCCTGCTGTCCCGCCGCTCACCCGCCCGAACGCGGCCTCCGCTCGACGATCCCGGCCTCGACCTTGAGCCGTCCGGCGCCGACGCCCGGCCTCGCGCGTGAGGTAGGCGCCGCGCCTGCGGTTCCCGCGCCCGTCCTCCGCCAGAGTTCGGACCCGTTCTCAGGGCAGGCGGACCAGGGCTTCGGTCAGCGGTTTCCTGGACAGGTCGGGCACCTCGGCGTCCGGGGCGGCGTACCCCACCGGGAAGAGGATGTACGGCCGCTCGTTGGCGGGGCGCTCGCAGATCTCACTGAGGAAGGCCATCGGGTTGGGGGTGTGGGTGAGCGTGCACAGCCCCATGACATGGAGGGCGGTGACGAAGAGCCCGCAGGCGATGCCGACGCTCTCGTTGACGTAGTAGTGCCTGCTCCTTCCGCCGTCGCCGTGCAGCCCGAACTTCTCGGCGAAGCACACCACCAGCCAGGGCGCCACTTCGAGGTAGCCCTTGTCCGAGGTCGTCTCCAGCGGCGCCAAGGCCGTGCGCCACTCCTGCGGCAGCCGGCCGCCCTCGTAGTTCTGGCGCTCCTCCACCTCGGCCGCCTCGCGCACCCGCCGCTTGATCGCGGGGTCGCCGATCACCACGAACCTCCACGGCTGCTGGTGGGCGCCCGACGGCGCGGTGTTGGCGGCGCGCACGGCCCACGCGACGCACTCGTACGGCACGGGGTCGGGGCTGAACGCGCGCACGCTGCGCCGCCGATCCACGATGCGATAGAACTCCTCGCCGCGCCGGACCATCTCACCGGGCTCGTGACGCTGTGGCCGATAGGGGATGAAGGGATGCCGATGCTCCATGAGATCCGAAGTCTCGGCGACTGGAGCGGATCTGACAACAGAGGTCCCTTTATGCTGTCGATCTGACAGCTCAAAGGGGATTCAGGTGACGAATATGCCGACGCGCCGCCGCAGTCTCGACGAACTCGACGTGCGGGTCCTCCAGCTGCTCGCCGAACGGCCGCGCAGCGGCCTGCTGGAGATCGCCCGGCTGCTGGGGGTGGCACGCGGCACCGTGCAGGCCCGGCTCGACCGCATGATCGCCGACGGTGTGATCATCGACTTCGGCCCCAACCTGTCACCCCCGGCGCTCGGCCACCCGGTGCAGGCGTTCACCACGCTGGAGGTCGACCAGAGCGTCCGCGAGCGGATCTCGGTGACGCTGGAGGCCATCCCCGAGCTGCTGGAGGCCTACATCGTCACGGGCCCCGGCGACGTGTGGTGCCGGGTCGCCGGCCGCGACCACGAACACCTCCAGCAGGTCATCGACCGGATGCTGGCCATACCCGGAGTACGGCGCAGCACCACGGTGGTCACGCTCTCCACGGTCGTACCGCACCGGACGGGCCCGCTGGCGGCCGAGGCGCTGTCAGCCGAAGGCCGGTAGCGACGTGGCGAACGGGTCGCCGGACTCGGTAGTCAGCGTTACTGTATACCAGTAGTAAGCAGCACCGAGTAGCTGGAAGGGGGTGTTCCATGGGCAAGCAGATGACCGAGATGCTCAAGGGAACGCTGGAGGGCATCGTCCTGGCGATCCTTTCCGGCCGGCCCGCCTACGGCTACGAGATCACGGCATGGCTGCGGGATCAGGGCTTCTCCGACATCGCCGAGGGCACCATCTACGCGCTGCTGGTCAGGATCGAGCAGCGCGGCCTGGTCGACGTGGAGAAGGTCCCGTCCGAGAAGGGGCCACCGCGCAAGGTGTACTCCCTCAACGCTCAGGGACGGCAATACCTCGAAGAGTTCTGGAAGACCTGGAGCTTCCTCGCAGAACGGCTCGAACAGCTCCGCAAAGGAGGCGGATGACCATGGCCGGCAAACCCGTCCTCGACGTAGCCGATCGTGATGGCGTGCGGCGGGGCGGCGGAGCGGGCGGTGAGCGCCGCCTGCTGAGCCGTGTGCGAAGGAGCGTGGCCGATCGTCAAGCCGGCCGGGGAAGGGACGACTCCTCGTCGAAGTCCGTCCCCCGGCTGACGGACTCCCAGGCCAGGAACTCGGCTCGCTCGCTGTCGAGTGCCGCCGAGATCCCGTCCGCGGCGTCGTTGCCCAGAGCGAGGCGCAGCGGGGTCCGCTCCGCGTCGAGCGCGGCCAGGATCGCCGAGGCCGCCTTCGCCGGATCGCCCGGCTGACGGCCGTCCGTGCCCGGCAGACCGGTGCGGAGGGGGCCGACGACGTCGTCGTACGCCGCGATCGGGGCCGACTGCAGCAGCGCGCCATTCCCGGCGAAGCCGGTACGGAAGGCGCCGGGCTCGACGATCAGCACCTTGATCCCGAACGGCGCGACCTCGGCCGCGAGCGACGACGACAGGCCCTCCAGCGCGAACTTGGTCGCCGAGTAGGCGGAGACCCCGGGGAAGGAGAACCGGCCGCCCATGCTCGACAACTGGACGATCGCCCCCGAACCCTGACGGCGCATGTGCGGCAGCACCGCCCGGGTCAGCGCTGCCGGACCGAAGAAGTGCAGATCCATCAGGTCGCGCAGCTCGCGGTCGGTCGTCTCCTCGACCGCGCCGATCAGACCGCGCCCGGCGTTGTTCACCAGGACGTCGACGCGGCCGTACCACAGGACCACCTCGGCGACCACGGCGGCGACGCGGGCGGTGTCGGTGACGTCCAGCTCGACGGCGACGACGCGGCCCGGATGCGCGGCGACCAGCTCGTCCAGCGCCTCCGGCCTGCGGGCGGCGGCCACCACGGTGTCGCCCGCGGTGACGGCCGCCTCGACGATGGCCCTGCCGAACCCGGACGACGCGCCGGTGACCAGCCAGACCTTGCCCGCCGCCTCACGCGTGGGGGTGCTCTCGTCGCTCATTTCGATCTTCTCCTACGGTCGGGGACGAACGACATCATTTATGCCGGTGAGTGGTGCCGGGCGTCCAAGACAGAAGATCGCTGGAGCCATAAAGGGCGTTTATGATGCCTGGATGGAGCTGCGACAGTTGCGGTATCTCGTGACGATCGACGAGGTGGGCAACCTGGGGCGGGCCGCGGAGGCGCTGTACGTCAGCCAGCCCGCGCTGTCGTACGCGCTGAAGAACCTCGAGTCCGAGCTCGGAGTCCGGTTGTTCGACCGGCACGCGGGAGGGGTGACCGCCACGGCAGCCGGGCGGGACGTGGTGACCGAAGCCCGCCGCACGCTGGAGCAGGCCGAACGCGTGACGGCCACCGCCGAGCGGCACCGTCGCGGGGAGACCGGCGTGCTGCGGGTGGGGTTCGAGGCCAGCGGCGCCGGTGAGCTCACCACCCGGGCCCGCGCGGAGTTCTCCCGCCGCCACCCTGGCGTGCGGGTCGAGCCCAAGCGGTTCGACTGGGGACAGGAGGTCAGGGCTCTGCGCGACGGGCGGGTGGACATCGCGTTCGTCTGGCTGCCCGCCGACCTCACCGGCCTGCACGCGGAGGTCGTGCACACCGAGCCGAGGGTGGTGGGCCTGCCCGCCGGTCACCCGCTGGCGTCCCGGGACGGCGTGTCGGTGCTGGAGGTGAACGACGAGCCCCTGATGTGGACCGAACGGGCGCCGCGCGAGTGGGTCGACTGGTGGGCGGTCAACCCCCGCCCGGACGGGTCGGCCCCCTGCTGGGGCCCCACGAACGACAACGTCGAGGAGATGCTGGAACAGGTCGCCGAGGGCGCCGCCATCTGCTTCGCCCCGGCCAGCATGTCCCTGTACTACGCCCGCCCCGACCTCTCCTGGATCCCCCTGACGGACGTCGAACCCCTGCGCGTGGCCCTGGCCTGGCCCGAAGGCCCCCAGAGTCCCCTCGTCCAGGGCTTCGCCCGGGTCGTCCGAGAACTCGCCACCGCGGCGGTACCCGGGGCACAGCGAGGAACCAGGAGATCATGAAGTACTCCGGACGGGCGGCCGTGACCATGACGGTCGGACACTAGGCCGATACGCGAGTGCGCCTCCAGGACATGATCGCCAGCCCTCCCTGCGACCGCGCGGGCCTTCACCGTGGTCAAGGCCGCCGGCCGGCCGTGGGCGCCCCGGCCGAGGTCCGCGCCGGCGGCCGCGTCATCGACGCCTGCCTCGGCGGATCCCCCGACGTCCTGCACCGCAGTGACCAGTCTCACCTTGAAGGGACAATCAGTTGATGACGACACCTGCCCTGCGGCACCGGCACACGTTGGCCAACGGCCTGCGTGTGGTGATCGAAGAAGACCACGACACGCCCGCGGTGGCAGTCAACCTCTGGTACGGCGTCGGCTCTCGCCACGAGAGGCCGGGGCGTACCGGATTGGCGCACCTGTTCGAGCACCTGATGTTCCAGGGCTCGGCGAACGTCGCGGCAGGCGAGCACTTCGCCCTCCTCGACGCGATCGGCGCCCAGCTGAACGCCACGACCTCCCATGACCGCACGAACTACTTCGAGACCGTGCCGACCCAGGGCCTGGACCTGGCGCTGTGGCTGGAGGCCGACCGGCTCGGCGGGCTGCTCGCCGCGCTCGACCAGACCGGGCTGGACAACCAGCGCGACGTCGTGCGCAACGAGCGCCGCCAGCGGATGGACAACCAGCCGTACGGCACCGCCTGGGAGCGGCTGTTCTCCGCCACCTTCGACCCCGGTCACCAGTACCACCACATGCCGATCGGCTCCATGCAGGACCTGGCCGACGCCACCCTGGACGACGTCCGCGACTTCTTCCGCGGTCACTACGTGCCCGGCAACGCCGTGCTCTCCCTGGTGGGCGACGTGGACACCGAGGAGGCGCTGGCCAAGGTGGAGCGCTACTTCGGCGGCATCGACGCCGGAGTGCTGCCGCCGATCAAGCCTCCGCAGCCGGCGCACCGCCGTACTCCCCAGAGGATCGACGTCACCGACGAGGACGTCCCCAACTCGGCGGTCTTCCTCATGTGGCCGGTTCCCGCCGACGGCTCCGAATCCTGCGACCACCTCGACCTGGCCGCGCAGATCCTGACCGAAGCGAACAGCAGCAGGCTCAAGCAGGAGCTGGTACGGCGGCAGCGGGCCGCGACCTCCGTGTACGGCGGTCTCAACCGCATGGTCGGCGGACGCTCGGTCTTCACCGTCATGGCGATGGGCGCCGATGGCGTCGAACCCCAGCACCTGCTGGACCTGGTGAACGAGACCGTTCAGCGGCTCGGCCAGGAGACGCCGGGTGAGCAGGAGCTCGAGTCGGCCCGCGCCAACTGCGAAGCGGGCTACCTGCAGGCCACGCAGGACCTGGCGGGGCGAGCCGACTCGCTCTCGCACGGAGCGTGCCTGTTCGGCGACCCCGGATACGACGAGACGACGCTGGAGGCGATCCGCGCGTGCGACGCCGACGACGTGCGCCGCACCGTGAGCGACTGGCTCGACCCCGCAGAAGCGACCGTGCTGACCTACCGCCCCCGAGAGGACGCCGCCCGATGACCACCCAGCTCGCTCCCCGCCCCACGGTCGCCCCGCCGCCCGCCTACACCTTCCCCACCCCCCGCACGCGAGTGCTGGGCAACGGCCTGACCGTCGAGCACTACCCCTCCCGCAGCCGGCTGATCACGCTGACCCTGGTCACGCCCGCCGGGACCCTCGCCGAGCCCGCCGGATCGGAGGGCATCGCCATCGTGGCCGCCACCCTGCGGGACGAAGGCACCGCGCGTCACACGGGCGAGCAGTTCGCCGCGGCACTGGACCGGATCGGCGCCTCCTACGAGACGCGGGTCACCGACGGCGCGACGCTGGCGATCCTGCAGGTGCCGGTGGCCGGACTCGCGCCCGCCCTGGGCCTGCTCGCCGAGACCGCGATGCACGCCACCTACCCGGAGGACGAATTCGAGCGGGTCCGGGCCATCGTCACCGACCGGGCGAACTCCGCGCGACTCAACCCCGGCATGCGCGCCAACCAGGTGCTGCACGCCGCGTGCTTCCGGCCCGAGGACCGCGCCAGTCTCCCCGAATCCGGCGTCGCGACCTCTTTGAAGCGCCTGACCAGGGACGACGTCGCCGCCTTCGACCGTGCCAACCTGCTGCCCGAGCAGGCGACGCTGCTCGTCGGCGGCAACGTGGCGCCCTCGGCGCTGGATGACCTACTCGACGAGACGTTCTCCGACTGGCGTGGCAAGGACCGGCGAGCTGTCACCACGCGCACCGCCGACCCGGCCTCGCCCCGCGTCATCGTCGTGGACCGGCCCGGATCGGTGCAGACCGAGATCCGGCTCGGCCTCGTCGGGCCCGGCCCCTCCGATTCCCGCTACCCGGCGCTTCGGGTGGCCACCCACGTGCTGGGCGGGTCGATGAACTCCCGGCTGTCAGCGGTGCTGCGCGAGGAGAAGGGATACACCTACGGCGTGCACGGCTGGCTCCGCAGCCTGTCGAGCAGGGGACAGTTCATGATCGCCACTCCGGTCGACACGCCGTCCACCGGCCCGGCCGTCGCCGACCTCGTCTCCATCATCGAGACGATGCGGGCCGACGGCATCACCGAGGCGGAGTGCTCGGGGGCGGTCGGCGAACTGCTGCTCGGCGCGCCGCTGGAGCTCCAGACCGCGGCCGCCGTGGTCAACCAGCGCGCCATGGACATCGCCCAGCGTTTGCCCGCCGGGTGGTTCAACGAGCACCGCGCCGCGCTCAAGCAGGTCTCCGCCTCCAGCGCCTCCGCGGTGTTCGCCGGGCTCGTCGCGCCGTCCGCGCTGTCCGCGGCGTTCGTGGGGGACGCCGAGAAGATCATGCCTGAACTGGAGGCCGTTTTCGGCGGCTCTGCCATCACAGTGGAGCCGTTCTGACGGTCCTCGGGGAGCACGTCCGGGCGGCCGTCCTGGGGACGCCGCCCGGAGGGTTCCCGCCTCATCTCGATCGATCTGGAGATCGCCGACGGCGGCCTTCTCCTCACCGCGCCGGCGTCTGATCGTCATTCGACTGCGCGGCGGCGGCGTTGCGGCGGGCACGGAGCGCGCGGACCCGTCCCCGGCTGGCGCACGCCGGGGACGGGCACCAGCGTCGGCGCCCCGGCGGGTCGGTGAAGACGCCTCTGCAGTCATCTTCCGGGCAGCTCTTGAGAGCCAGGCGATCAGAGCCGGTCATCTGGTCCACGGCCTGGCGGGCGATCCGGGCCAGGGCGTGCACCGTCGTCGCCGGGGGCTCGCGTCGCAGCCGGTCGTCGGCGGCGAGTCGTACCGGGTCGTCGTACTGGGCCAGGAACGCGGCCAGGTCCGCCACGGCGTCCGCGGGCGGGGGCTGCTCGTCGACGGTGGCCAGGGCCAGTGCCCGCAGCGTCTCGCGCAGCTTCCACGCCCGCTCCAGGTCGTGCTGATCGGGTGGCCGCGTCGGCGACAGCTCACACCGCTCCAGCCATTCGGTGAGGCGGCCGGGCGTGGCCAGCCGCTCCACCGGGTTCGGGCTGAACGTGCGCCCCCTGGTGGCGAGGAGGTTCAACCAGACGGCACCGCAGTCGAAGCGGAAGGCGAGCTTGTCCTCTTTGGCCATGAGACAAGAGTAACGCTTCAACCGTTACCCAGGTTGTTGTAACGTCTGATGCGTTACAGAACGAGAAGTGAGGGTGTCACCATGACGACGAGCCAGGAAATGGCAGAGCAACTGACCCCGGCGCGGCTGGATCGCGACGAGGGTTACCGGATGCTGGATCTTCTCCAGGACGAGGCGACCCGGCAGGCGACGCTGCCCGGTCTCGAGCGGATCGCCCCGGGTACGCCGACTGGATCGTCACCGCCTTGTTCGGCGGCACCTACCTGCGCGACGGGTTGTCGCTGCGCGACCGGCAACTCGTCAACCTGGCCGCGCTCACCGCGGTCGGCGGCGTGGACCCGCAGCTGTCCGGTCACGTCAGGACCGCGCTACGGGTCGGCATGACCCGCCAGGAAATCGTCGAGGTCTTCGTACACCTGGCGCCCTACATCGGCGTCCCCAAGGCGCTGGCCGGCCTCAGGGTCGCCGCGGCCGCCCTCACCGATGCGGAGCAGGAGGCCGGACGATGACGGCGGCGATCCGGACCGTGCTCGGGGACATCCCGCCCGAGGAGCTGGGGGTCTGCGACGCCCACGATCATTTGTTCATCAGTTCGCCGGCACTGCCGGGCCAGGAACTGGACGACGCGGCGGCCGCGCTCACCGAACTGAACGCCTTCGCCGCTCTCGGCGGCCGGGCCGTGGTGCAGTGGACACCGTGGGGGATGGGGCCACGAACCGAAGAGCTGCCCGCTCTGTCCCGGCAGTCCGGTGTGCACGTCATCTCCGCCACCGGAATGCACCAGGGCAGGCACTATGACCCGGGTGAGCTGGAACGCGTCCGCGGCACGCTGGCCGACCTGTTCATCCGCGAGCTGACCAGCGCTCCCGTCAAGGCGGGGATGATCAAAGTCGCCGGAGCCCATCACCACCTCGACGCCCACGCCCGACATGTCATGGCGGCGGCCGCCGAAGCCCACCACGCCACCGGCGCCCCCATCGGCGTCCACCTGGAGGCCGGAAGCGCCGCCCTGGACGTGATCGACCTGCTGTGCGGGACTCACGGGGTCCCCCCGCACCGCGTGATCCTCGGGCACCTGAGCCGATTCCCGGACACCGGAATCCACCGGCGGGCCGCCGAGGCCGGCGTGTTCCTGGCCTTCGACGGTCCGTCACGGGCGCATCACGCCACCGACTGGCGCCTGCTGGACAGCCTCGCGGCCCTCGCCGACGCCGGCCACGCCCATCAGGTCCTGCTGGGAGCCGACACGGTCACCCGCAGCGCCCGATCCAGCGCCGACGGGCCAGGCATGCCGTTCCTGCTCAGCGGCCTGCGCCCGCGGATCGAGCGGGAACTCGGCCCGGATTTCGCGTCCGCGATGTTCACCGAGAATCCGGCCCGCGCCTTCGCGGTGCGATGGCGACAGCCATAGCGACGAGGGCTTGAGTACACGCCGTTCTTCGGCCGCGCCGGGGCAAGATGAGCCCTGGCGCGGCCGCTGCGGGTGGGCCTACTGCTGGTGGATCTGGATCAGGTTGCCGCAGGTGTCGTCCAGCACGGCCGTCGTGACCGTCCCCATCTTGACGGGCTCCTGGGTGAACCGCACACCGAGCTCACGCAGCCGCTTGAACTCCGCGTGGGCGTCGTCCACCGCGAACGACGTGGCGAGGGTCTGCCCGTCCCTCTCGGTCGGCTCGTCAAAATCGTTCTGCGGCTGGGGATCGGCGAGTGCCTTGCAGGCATCGTCCGCCATGGCCGCACAATATGCAAGTCCTCACTTGCCTATCGAGCGGCGCCGCGGACGGACAGCCGGTGCCTGCGTGCGCGTACTCGACCAAGCGTGATCAAGGGGAGTCGAGTCCGCCGGTCAGATCTCCGCGTTCAGGCCGTCGTTCATGGAGTCGTAGGCGCCGCGGACGCATCGGGGCAGCTGTGCCGGATCGCAGTCGGGAAGCCACTGATCGTACGCACAGCGCCATGCGGCGACGCAGAACTCCAGCGCCAGCCGCTGTTCGAGGGTGTCCGGGATGGCGAGCCGCTGCTTGATCTCACTCTGGATCTCGTCGCAGTACCGCAGCGAGTATCCGTTCAGCGATGGTGACTCCTCGATCAGTTTCAAGGTGGCCGCGAAGCGCGGGTGCCAGGTGCCTCCCATGCGGTCGAGGGCGACCAGCATCGTGTCGCGGAACACGTCGGCCAGGCGCCCCGACTGCTCGCGCTCGCCCAGGACCACCAGGAACGTGGTCCACAACTCCTTGACGGCGGTGAGGGCCACGTCCTCCTTCGAGCGGTAGTTGCGGAAGAAGGTCCGACGCGACACCTCCACCCGTTCCAGCAGTGCGTCCAGCGGCGTGCTGTCGAATCCCTGCTCCGAGAAGAGCGCCACAGCGGTGTCGGCCAGCGCCTGACGGATGCGCAGCTTCTTGCGCTCCCGCAGGGAGGCGGGCTGGTCGGGAGATGGCTGGTGGGCGGTCGTCACCGTGCCAGCATAGCCGGGCCGCCCCAACAAGGCATGTGCTACATTGACGCGAATGCCACACTGTGGCGTTTTTGAATGAAGGAGACAGACCTGTGCGTGCCCTTGTTGTCGATCACAGCGCCCCGGCGCATCTCACCCTGACCGACGTCCCCGACCCGATACCCGCGCCCGGCGAGGCGCTGGTGCGGGTCGAAGCGGTCTCGCTCAACTACGGAGAGGTGAACGACGCCGCCGACCCCACGACCCCGGAGGGCACTGTGATCGGCTGGGACGCGGCCGGAACCGTGGTCCGGGCCGCGGCCGACGGAACGAGCCCCGCAGCCGGAACCCGTGTCGTCACCGTGGGTGTGACCGGCTGGGCGCAACTGCGCGCCGTGTCGGCCACCCGCCTCGGCGTCGTTCCCGACGATGCGGATCTCGGCGCCGTCAGCACGGTCCCGGTCGCCGGGCTGACCGCGCTTCATGTCCTGCGCCGCATGGGCCAGCTGACGGGCCGCCGGGTCATGGTCACAGGTGCGTCCGGCGGGGTCGGCCGCTACGCCGTCCAGCTCGCCGCCCGCGCGGGGGCCGAGGTGGTGGCGATCAGCCGGAACCCGTCCCGGGCGGACGAACTGCGTGCCCTGGGGGCGCACGAAGTCCACACCGATCCCGCCGCGGTCGAGCAACCGGTGTTCGGCGTGCTGGACAACGTCGGTGGCCGGCAACTGGTGGACGCCTTCGCCGCCCTGGAGGCCCACGGCACGCTGGTGAACGTGGGGCGGTCGTCGGGTGCCGACTCCGTCTTTCCCCCAGAGGCCCTGCTGGCCACCGGTGGACGGCACGACCGCTCCATCCGAACCTTCTTCCTGTACGGCGAGCCGGCCGCGGACTTCTCCGCAGACCTGAGATGGCTGGCCGCCGAGGTCGCCGCCGGCCGCCTCGACCCGGGGATCACCTGGCGCGGTTCGTGGACCCGTTACGCCGAGGCGGCACAAACCCTGCTTGACGGCCGCCTGCACGGTAAAGCGGTCCTCGACATCGCCTGAGCCGAAGGCCGCTGGACGCGGCGTGCGAATCCGAACCCTCGCACTCCGCACGCGACCGGGCCGGGATCGCGGCCCGCTTGTCGTCGTCGACCACCGGACGGCGGCGGGCCGCCTCCGGGCCGTCCTTCTAGACTGCGGAAATGATCGAATTGGGTTCGCGAGAGCGCAAGCAGCCGCCGCCCCCTCGCATCGTGTGGGAGAGCCTGACCGACCCTTGGCGGCCTGGCGGACGGCGGTGGCTCGACCTGAGGGCCGATGAAGTCAAGCCGCGCGTCCTTCGGGCGGTGGAGCCGGAACTCGTGGTCTGGTCGTCGTTGTGGCCGGAAAGGCCCGATGACGAGATCCGGTTCGACATCCGGCCGGCCGAGGATGGCGGGTGCTCACTGCGCTGGACACTGCTGACACCTGGGGAAGCTCCGGAACAGGCTGTGATCGGCCGTCTGCGTTACCGGCTCAACTTCCTGATCAATGCTCAGCTCCGGTTTTCCTTCGGGCAGTGAGGCTCGACGTGACAGTGCGACCAGCCTGCGCCGGGTACCGTGACCTGGGTCGAGAGCACTTGACCGGTTCCGGGTGGCACCATCTCGGGCATGCGCCACTCGGCCGCCACGATGAACAGCGTCCTTCCGTCCTGGCCTCCGAGAGCGCAGGCGAAGCATCCCCGGTCGACTTCGACGGTTTGCAGGACCTCACCGCCCTCCCGGATGCGGACGCAGTGCTTGTTGCCGACGTCGGCGTACCAGACGGCGCCTTCGGCGTCGATACAGATGCCGTCGGGGTGGTCCTCGCCGGTTTCGGCCCAGACCCGGCGATTGGACAGGCCGCCGTCGGCCCCGATGTCGAAGGCGGTGAGCCTGTTGCCGTACGAGTCGGCGACGATCAGCGTCGAGTCGTCCTGCGTCACGGCCATGCCGTTGGGGAAGGCGATGTCGTCGGCCACCTGGCGTGCCGAACCGTCGGGGCCGACGTGCACGACGCTTCCGGGCGCGAACGGCCCACCGGTGAGCATGTCGAACCCGATGCGGTTGACGTAGATGTTGCCGCGGCCGTCGATGGCGATGTCGTTCCAGCCGCGCCCGAGACCGGTGAGGTCGGCCCGGGTCACCAGCGAGCCATCGGGTTCCGATCGCAGCAGTAGCCCCCGTGCGGAGTCGACGATCAACAGCCGCCCGTCGGCCTGCCAAGCCGTGCAGAGCGGAAGCGAGTCCACCCGGGCCACCACCTCGGACCTACCGTCCAGGTCGAGCGCGATCACCTCATGCGCTGTCCAGTCGGAAAAGTACAGGCGGCCGTCGTGCCAGCGTGGCGACTCGACCAGCCCGAGACCGGTCAGCCACGTATGCAGTTCCGACATGAAGAGTCCCTTCGCAACGTCGAGTCCGCTGCAATCGGCGAGGTGGGTACACCTTCATGGACCGTACGCGGCCGGTGCGACAGTTTCCGGGACATCGCCGGCCTTGATCGACTTCGTCGTCATCTACCGTGAGGCCGCCGCGCGGGGCTGTTGCTGGGTGATGCAGTGGATGCCGCCTCCGAGCGCGAAGATGTCGCGGGCGTCGACCGCCTCGATCGCCCTGCCGGGGAAGAGCTTCGCGAACAGCTCGGCGGTCTCGCCGTCCCGCGGGTCGTCGAAGGAGCAGAGCAGAGCCAGGCCGTTGGCGAGGTAGTGGTTGATGTAGGAGTAGTCGACCGGCTTGCCGTCCGCCTCCTGAACGGTCGGGGCGGGCAGCTCGACCACCTCCAGGGGACGCCCCTTGGCGTCCGTGGCGGCGCGCAGTATCGCGAGGTTCTCCCGGGTGATCTCGTGGTCGGGATGCGCCGGGTCCGGCTGCACATGGCACAGCACCAGGCCGGGCCGTACGAACGAGGCCAGCAGGTCGACGTGCCCGTTCGTCCCGTACCCTCCGTAGTCGGCGCTCAGTCCGCGGGGGAGCCAGATCGCCTTCTCCACTCCCAGCAGGGCGTGGAGCTCGGCCTCGACCTCGGCCTTCGTCCAGCCGGGGTTGCGCCGCGGGTCGAGCTGGACGGTCTCGGTGAGGATGACCGTGCCTTCGCCGTCCACGTGGACGCCGCCGCCCTCACCGACCATCGCGGTGCGATGGCCGGGAACGCCCACCCGGTCGAGGACGGATGAGGCGACCAGGTCGTCCTTCTCGTGCGGGGCCCACCCCCAGCCGTTGAAGGTCCAGTCGACCCCGGTGAGCCGCCCGCCGTCGAACACGAAGGTGGGCCCGTTGTCGCGCATCCAGCAGTCGTCGAGCGGCTGCTCGGCCACCTCGACGCGCGGGTCGAGCCATCTGGCCGCCGACTCCCGCTCCGAGGGGTCGACCAGCATCGTGACGGGCTCGTACCGGACGATGGTGTTGGCGACCGACGACCAGGCCCGGTACGACGCCTCCGCCCGCTGCAGCGCATAGCCGATCGGCCACGACATCCAGGTGCGGCTGTGCGGGTGCCACTCCGGCGGCATGAACAAGGGGATCGCTCCTCAGAGGAAGTAGAGACGGTTCAGCGAGACGAAGTCGGACGGTCCGGACTCGACCCGCTCGCCGTCGAGCGAGACGCGGCCCTGCCGGTCGACGTCCACGTGCCCGAGGCGGCTGTTGCGGACCATGGAGGCGGGACCGATGCCGCGGGTGCCGCGTACGCCGACCCGGCGCCTGCGGGTGGGCAGGTGGTCGCCGGACGCGGCGGCCTGCGCCACGAAGGCGACCGACAGGTCGGCGGCGGTCGCGCCGTGCGCGCCGAACTGCGGGCCGAGCACGAGCGGCTCGCAGGTGTCGGTGGAGGCGTTCGGGTCGCCGGTCACGCCGTAGGCGGGGAAGCCCGCCTTCAGCACGAGTTGTGGCTTGGCGCCGAAATAGGCCGGTTGCCACAGGACGATGTCGGCGAGCTTGCCCACCTCCAGCGTGCCGACCTCGTGGGACAGGCCGTGCGCGATGGCGGGGTTGACGGTGAGCTTGGCCAGGTAGCGCAGGACTCGCTCGTTGTCGTGCCGTCCGGGGGCGCCCCGTTCGGCCTTCATCTTCCCGGCCATGGCGAAGGTGCGCCTGACGGTCTCGCCGGCCCGGCCCATGCCCTGCGCGTCGGAGGAGGTGATGCCGATGACGCCCAGGTCGTGCAGCACGTCCTCGGCGCCCATGGTCCCCGCCCTGATCCGGTCGCGGGCGAGCGCGGCGTCGCCGGGCAGGCCGGGCTTGAGGCCGTGCACCGAGACGATCATCCCGTGGTGCTCGGCGATGGCGTCCCGGCCGAACGGCAGCGTCGGGTTGGTGGACGAGCCGATCACGTTGGGCACTCCGGCCAGCTTGAGGACGTTCGGCACGTGCCCTCCTCCGCAGCCTTCGATGTGGAAGGCGTGGATCGTCCTGCCGGACAGCACGGCCAGGGTGTCCTCCACCGACAGGCACTCGTTGAGCCCGTCGGTGTGCAGGGCCACCTGCACGTCGTACTCCTCGGCGACGGACAGGGCGGTGTCCAGGGCGCGGGTGTGGGCGCCCATGTCCTCGTGCACCTTGAAACCCGAGGCGCCGCCCTCGACCAGCGCCTCGACCAGGGGCGCGGGGTGGGAGGAGGAGCCGCGGGCCAGGAAGCCGATGTTGACCGGCCAGGCGTCGAAGGCGTTGAACGCGTGCCGCAGCGCCCACGGCGAGTTCACCCCGACCCCCCAAACGGGGCCGAACTCCTGCCCGATGATCGTCGTCACGCCGGAGGCCAGCGACGCCTCCATGATCCGCGGCGACAGCAGGTGCACGTGCGTGTCGATCGCCCCGGCGGTCGCGATGAGGCCCTCGCCGGACACGATCGTGGTCCCGGTGCCCACCACGACCTCGACGCCGTCCAGCGTGTCGGGGTTGCCGGCGCGGCCGATCGCGTGGATCCGTCCCTCGCGGACGCCGATCGAGGCGCTGCGCACCCCCAGGACCGGGTCCAGGATCAGGACGTTGCTGATCACCAGGTCGCAGGTCTCCCGTACCGAGGCGGCCTTCAGGTGCAGGCCGTCCCTGGCGGTCTTGCCGAACCCGGCCAGGAACTCCTCGCCCCGCTTCTGCGAGTCGTGCTCGACCTCCACCACCAGGCCCGAGTCGCCGAGCCGTAGCCGGTCGCCCTCGCGGTAGCCGTACGTACTCATCACGCCCCCAGATATCCGCACTCGCGGGCCCGCTCGATCGCCGTCTCGAACGCGCCGGGCGCGTCCAGCGGCCCGTCCACCAGCCCGGCGAATCCGATGGCCACCCGCCCGCCCCCGATCGCGACGAGCGGCACCTCACGGGTGACGCCGGGCTCGAACCGGATCGTCGAGCCCGCGGGTACGGCCAGGCGGCGGCCGTAGGCGAGGGCGCGGTCGAAGCGCAGCCGCGGGTTGACCTCGAAGAAGTGGAAGTGCGAGGTCACGCTGATCGGCACGGACGCGGTGTTGACGACCTCGACCTGGACGGTCTCGGGTGCCTCCTCCGGGTGGTCGGCCGCGAGGAGGGCGCCCGGGGCGTCGGGGCCCAGGGAGCCGCCGCCGAACGGGTCGGTGACCACCGCCAGCCGGGAGCCGTCGTCGTACACCGCCTCGACCTGGATCTCGGTCAGGACGTCCGGCACGCCGGGCAGCACGTCGTCCGGGCCCAGCACGCCGCGGCCCGCCTCGA
The DNA here is from genome assembly GCF_018531465.1 of Sphaerisporangium fuscum. Classification (GTDB taxonomy): domain Bacteria; phylum Actinomycetota; class Actinomycetes; order Streptosporangiales; family Streptosporangiaceae; genus Sphaerisporangium; species Sphaerisporangium fuscum. Next base: position 41,639 of record NZ_JAHDTF010000025.1, on the reverse strand, counting down.
TCGCCTCGGCGAGCCGGGCGCCTCCGCGGGCGGCCTCGCAGACGGTGTCCGCGATCAGTGCCGTGGCTTCGGGCACGTTGAGCCGCAGGCCCCTGGCCCGCCGGGAACGGGCCAGCTCGGCCGCCGTGAACAACAGCAGCCGATCCCGCTCAGTGGGCGTCAGTCTCACTCTTCCTCCGGATCGGGTCGGGGAGCGGCGCGGCATCACGAAGACACGGGACCACGGGCCCGCCGGGCATCGGAGCCGACAGGGTTTGAACCGTACTCAAAGTTTGAGCACAGGTCTATATTTGACCGCGAATCAGGACGAAAGGCACTACGGTGAGGCGCATGGTGCGGGAGTCGAAGATCACCCTGGAGCGCCCCGACATGCGGGCGCACGTGCTCAAGGCCGTCCTGCTGGCGATCGAGGAGGTCGGCTTCACCCGGTTACGGATCAAGGACATCGCCGACCGGGCCGGGATGAGCACGAGCCACGTGCTCTACTACTTCGGCAGCCGCGATCGCATCCTCGTCTCCACACTGCTCATGAGCGAGGCCGACCTCGACGAGCGCCGCCGGGCCGAGCTGGCTCGCCTGGACCCCCACGCGGCGCTGGACCGCCTGGTCGAGCTCTACCTGCCACAAGGACCACAGGACGTGCGCTGGCGGCTGTGGGCGCAGGTCGTCGCCCGGCCGCCCGAGGACGAGGAGACGCTGCTCCGGCTCGACGGCTTCTTCCGCTCCTGGGCCGCCGAACTGGCCGCCATCGTGCGCGGGCTGTCGGACCTCGACGCGGAGGCGGCCGAGGACTTCGCGGCCAGGCACTGCCGACTCATGGACGGCCTGAGCAACGACGTCCTGCTCGGCATACCGGGCCACGACGCGTCCTGGGCGAAGGAGACCGTGCTCGCGTCCATGCGCCGCGAACTCGCCTGAGCCCGCACCGGACCCGGCGCGCGCAGTTGCGCCGTCCCGTGGAGGAGCGCGGGACCACACCGGTGCGGCCGGAGCAGATGCTCACCGCCCCGCGGCACGGCTGAACCCGAACGAAGGAAGAGATGAACCCCGAAAGGCCACACATCGTCGTCAGCGCGTCCGACCCCTTCGGCCGTGGCGAGGAACGCGGCGAACGGCTCCGCGACGCCCTCCCCGGCGGGCTCGGCCTCTACATCGAGCTCTTCCGCCTGGCCGGGCTGAGCGAGGAGCGCGTCCGCGAGGACGCGCTCCGTACGGCGGAGGTGATCGACGCGTTCCGCCCGCGCCTGCGGAAGGAGATGGACGGCGTCGCCGCGGGCGCCGGGATCGACCCCTGGCAGGTCTACGCGCTCAACGCGCGCACCGAACTCCTGGCGCAGAGCGGGCAGGGCCGTCCCGGCGAGTGCTCGACCATCGTCCGGCGCCTCGAACCCGGCGGGAGCGGCCCGCGTACCTTCGGAGCGCAGACCTGGGACTGGCACGTCGAGCTCGCACCGTACTGGCACACGCACGAGGTGCGCGGTGGCCGGCACGACGTGGTCGGGCTCACCGAGCACGGCATCCTCGGCAAGGTCGGCGTCAACAGCGCCGGGCTCGCGCTGCACTTCAACATCCTCGGTCACCGCGCGGACGGCGTCGGCGGGGTTCCGGTACACCTCCTCGCCGCCACCGTGCTGGAGGAGGCGGGGTCGGTGGGGGAGGCGCTCGACCTCGTGCGATCGGCGTCCGTCAGCGCGTCGAGCTCGTTCACCCTTTTCGATCGGGAGACGGCCGTCACCGCCGACATCACCCCGATCGGGGTGTTCGTCGTCGAGCCGGTCGGCGGGACCGTCATCCGCACCAACCACTTCCTCTCCCCGGAACCCCGGGCGGGCGAGAAGAACGAGCTCTACCAGCCGGATTCCGGCGAGCGTTACGACCTCATCGCCGCCCGCCTCGCACGCGGCCCGCGACCGCGGGACGCGGCCGGACTGCTCGGCTTCCTCTGCTCCGGCCCGGGCCAGCCGCCGCTGTGCTGCGTGCCGGACATGACCCTGCCGTTCGGGGAGCGCTGGGCCACGCTGTCCACGATCGTGCTCGAACCCGCGGGCCGGACGGCTCGCGTCGCCGACGGATCCCCGCTGGAGGCACGAGACCGGCCGTGGCGGGTGCTCACGGCCTGACGCGCACGGGGGCGGTCCGGGCGGCCGCCGGTCATCCGGGGTAGCCCCGCCGCTGGAATCGCCGCAGAGCGGCCGCGCGGCGCTCCCGCCTGCCCCGGCACCGGATCGCCTCGCATTCGTGTCCTTCGCTCCTGGTGAAGCACGGTCTACGATCCCGGCGTCTGATCGGTGTCGCGTGCTCGCTGGTGGCGCGTGAAGATGTCCAGCAGTACGCCGATGGGCACGTTCGACTCCGTCGGGTAGCGGAAGCCCCGATCAGGATTGATCGTATAGCGGTTGCGGCGGCCGATCTTGGATCGGGAAAGGTAGCCCTCCTGGTGCAGGTCGCTCACGATGCCCTGCACCGCGCGCTCGGTGATGCCGATGACGGCGGCGATGTCGCGCAGCCGCGTCTGCGGGTTGCGGGCGATCTCCAGCAGGACGCGGGCGTGGTGGGTCAGGAACGTCCAGGAGGACGAACGCTCGTCGATGCTTTTAGCGGCCACGTCGCGTTATCCCGTGATCCCGGCATCAGTAGACACATGCCCCAGAAACGGACATGGCCGGACGTCGCTACACGAAGTACTATACAGGAACGGTCTTTCGTGTATCGTTGTTCCAGCGTATGGTTGAAATGCCCAGGTTTGTGCCTAGATGCCCACACAGCCAGGGGGACCGCATGGCTCTCACACAGCACCGCCCCTCCGGGGCCGCTTCATCATCCCTGGGCACGCCGGCCGTCGGCAACGCCGGCCGGAAGCCGGCCACAACCGAGGGCGCCTCCGTGACGATCAACGACAAGCCCGCACCGGACGCCGGTCTCATCGAGGCGGTGCTCCATCTCGATCGCACGCTCCGCATCACCTACAGCCCGCTCCCTCGGGGAGGCGTGGTCCGGCTGGTCGGCGAGCTCGACGCCGGCAACACCCCGCCGGTCGCTCGGACGCTGACGCAGGTCAGGGCGGGGGAGGGGGTCCTGACCGTCGACGTCGCCCAGCTGGAGTTCGTCGACCTCGCCGGCCTGCGCATGCTGATCGGCCTGTGCCGCGACCGCTCGGCCCGGCTGGCCGGCGTTCCGCTGAGCATGCGCCGCCTGCTCCGTCTCCTGAACCAGGAGGACGTCCTCGGCACCCGTGCATGATCTTGCCCCAGGTCGGCGCCTGGTGGGCGGCCGTCACTGATGAGGGACGTGGACGCCGGCCGCGCGCAGGTTCGCCTCGACCAGCGCGTTCAGCCGGCCGATGGACGGCTCCTCTTCTCGGTGGTGATTGACCAGTCCGTACCGGGCGGCGGCGTCGGACTGGTTCCCGAACCCGGCGGGCATCGCCAGCACCGCACGGTCGGCCAGCAGTTTGCCGGCCAGCGCGGAGGCCAGCTCCTCGATGCGCGGGTCGTCCGGATCCCAGGACCTCGCATCCAGGCCGCGCCTGGTCAGCTCGACCAGCTCGGGGTCGTCGAGCGAACGTTCGAGCTGCGCCAGGAAGCTGTCGAAGATCGCCGGAATCAGCGCCCGGGTCAGTACCAGAGCCTCCCGTTGAGCGGCCACGTAGTCGGGGCCGAAACCGAGGTCGACGAGTCGGTCCAAGACCGCACAGGCCCGGTCGGACAGCAGGACCCGGTCGCCGTGGGCGAGCCGCTGCAGCGTGTCGCGGCGCGCGATCAAATCCTCGATGCGTTCGGTGAGCCGGCGATGGACGTCGTCAAGGGCGGCGGCGAACCGCTCGGGATCGGCGTCGAGCAGGTCACCGATCTCGGCCAGCGGCACGCCGGCCCCGGCCAGGGTCCGGATCTGGACCAGCCGGAGCAGGTCGGCCGATCGGTAACGCCGGTAGCCGGAACCGTCACGTTCCGGCTCGGCGACCAGGCCGAGCCGGTGATAGTGCCGCACGGTCTTGATCGTGACGCCGACGAACGACGCCGCCTGACCGATCGTGAGCCCGTCTGCCATCGCTCAGCGCACCTCCGGACCGTGGGCGGCCGCGGCCCCGCGGACCGGGCCGTTCACGGCGCGGAAGCCCTCGCGCGGGTTCGAGCCGTGGTCGCCGGTGACCTTCGCGCTCACCGGGAGGTCTGAGGTGCGGGCAATCACAGAGGCGAGGGTAGCGCGCATTCGTCGCGGCAGAAGTTGACCTTGACCTTAGGTCAGGGTGCAGGCTCACCGCATGGCCGCCTCGAAGGGGCCCGGTGGCCACCAGGGCCACCGTGGCGCTTTCGAGCTGTGCCGAACACCTGCTCTCGCGTTCAAAGGGATGACCATTCATGGTGGGTAACAGCAACAGCGGCTTCTCCGAAGCAGGGCTGCGCAGGTTGCGTGAGGTGCTGGCGCGGCATGTCGAGTCGGGGAAGATCCCCGGGCTCGTCGCCCTGTTCAGCCGGGACGAGGAGACGCACGTCGAGGCGCTCGGGACGATGCGTCATGACGGTGGCGCGCCGATGGGCCGGGACACGATCTTCCGGATGGCGTCCACGTCCAAGCCGGTCACGATGGCGGCGGCGATGGTCCTGCTCGACGAGTGCCGGCTGCGGCTGGACGATCCGGTGGATCCGTGGCTGCCCGAACTCGCCGGCCGCCGGGTACTGAAGCGGCCCGACGGACCGCTGGAGGACACCGTGCCGGCACGACGGCCGATCACCGTACGGGACCTGCTGACCTCCACGTTCGGGCTCGGAGTGGACTTCGCGTTGCTGGACTCCCCGATCAGGGCCGCGACCTTCGAGCGGACCGACTACAGCGTGGCGTCCGGACCGGCGCCCGACCCGGACGAGTGGATGCGCCGCCTCGGGGAGCTGCCGCTGTCGTACCAGCCCGGAGAGCGGTGGCAGTACGACCTCAGCAACGAGGTGGTGGGCGTGCTCGTCGCCAGGGTCACGGGCCGGCCGCTGGAGACGTTCCTGCGCGAACGCGTCCTCGATCCGCTGGGGATGAAGGACACCGGCTTCCACGTGCCCGCCGGCGAGATCGACCGGCTGCCGCCCCTGTACGGGCCCGACCCGCAGACCGGAGAGTTCCTCGTGTGGGACGAGGCGGAAGGCGGAAGGGCCGGCCGGCCTCCGGCCTTCCAGGGCGGCGGCGGCGGGCTGGTCTCCACCGTCGACGACTACCACGCCTACTTCCGGATGCTGCTGAACGGCGGTACGCACGGCAGCGAGCGGATCCTGTCCCGGCCCGCCGTCGAGCTGATGACGACCAACCGCCTCACGCCGGAGCAGCAAGCCGCCCGGGACGCCATGTACAGGAACATCGTCCACATGTCGTCCGGCCAGGGGCTACAGGGCGGCTGGGGCTTCGGGATGGCGGTGCGCACCCACCGCGGCGACTACGCCTCCGTCGGCCAGTTCGGCTGGGACGGCGGAACCGGCACCACCGTCTACGCCGACCCGGACAAGCGGCTCACCGGAATCCTGCTCACCCAGGTCGGGATGTCCACCCCGGATTCGATGCGTCTCATCAACGACTTCTGGACCACGCTCTACCAGGCGATCACCGACTGACCCGCCCACCTGGTCGGGCCGGTTCGCGCCCAGCCCGCCTTGCGCCTGGCAGCCGAGCCGCCTTGCGGCCGGGGTCCCGGGCAGGCCGTGACAGCCACCAGGCGAGGAACGCCGCGAACGCGGCGAAGGCCGCGGCGACGGGCAGCAGGAGGACCGTGGAGCCGGTGGTGGTGAGAATGACCGCTCCGATGCCGCTGGCCAGGAAGTTGCCGAGGTAGCCGGTAGAGGTGTTCAGCGATGTGACGAGCGATGTGCCTTCGGGAGACGCGTAGGCCATGATCCGATGCTGCTGCGGTCCGATGACCGAGTACGACGCCACGCCGCTGAACGCCTCGGCGATCACCACGAGAATGAAGTTCTCCCGGATCGGGACCATGACCACGAACACCGCGGCGACGGCCATGGTGGCGCCGATGACGATGCGCCGCGGGCCGTACCGATCGGCCAGTGAGCCGGCCGTCAGGTTTCCCGCCGTGGCGGCGACTCCGAACACCAGCAGCAGGAGCGCGAGCCGGGCTTGCCCACCGCCGATGGCCGGCGCGAAGACCACGCTCATGTACGTGAAGGGAAGAAAGATGCCGATGAACGCCAGCAGGGTGACGACCAGGATCCGCAGGACCCGTCGGTCGGTCAGCGGCGCGACGCGCCGCCGCAATGTCGCACCTTGGTCGAGTGTGATGGGTGGCAGCAGGACGGCGATGACGACCGCGACGGCACCGGCGACCGCGGCGACGAACCATATCGCCTTCTGCCACCCCCACGCTCCGCCGATGAGCGTGCCCAGCGGAGCACCCAGCACCAGCGACAGTGTCGCCCCTGCGGTCACCATGGCGATGGAGCCGCCCCGGCGTCGTTCACCGGCGAGGTGCGCGGCCGTGGCCACGGCGCCGGCGACGAACAGCGCCGCGCCGGAACCCGCCAGCACGCGGGAGGCGAGGACCAGCCCGTAAGCGTGTGCCGACGCGGTCACGGCGTTTCCCGCCGCGAGCAGCGTGACTCCGGTCACGAGGACTCGGCGCCTGGGCCACCTGCCGGTGAGTGCGGCGAGGACAGGGCCCAGGAGCGCGTAGGCGACGGCGAATACGCTCACCATCTGACCGGCCGCAGCGGTACTGACGTTCAGCGTCTCGTGGATCTCGGGCAGGAGGCCGACGATGATGAATCCGTCGGTTCCGACCACGAAGGTTCCTAGCGCCAGAACGGCAGTCCGTGCACGCCAGGGGTACTCGCCGGAGGTCTTTTCGTTCTCGGTCATCTAGAGGGCCCCCAAGCCGGTCGGCGGCACGCTCAGGCCTCCCTGGACGACGGGCCACACCTGGGCGGGCGTGTTCTGTTCTGTCGTCATGAGGCCAGCCTGGCGTGCCGGCCGCCATCCGGCCGAGTGTCAGGAATGACATCATGCGGTACTTTCCTGCCATGCACCGCGTAGTGGCACTCGTACGCCCACCGCAGTCGACCTTCGAGCTCGCCTGCGCGGCCCAGGTGTTCGGGATCGAGCGGCGAGAGCTCCCGACGCGGTACGCCTTCAGCGTGTGCACCGAATGTCCTGGCCCGGTCGCGACCCACGCCGGGTACGACATGCTCGTGCCCGATGGGCTGGACGCACTCGACCGGGCGGACACCTTGATCATCCCGGGCTGGCTGCCGGCCGGGAGGCCACCCTCACCCGCGGTCGTCCAGGCGCTGCGCCGCGCGCACTCCCGCGGAACGCGGATGGTCAGCATCTGCTCCGGCGCCTTCGCGCTGGCGCACGCCGGTCTGCTGGACGGACGGCGGGCGACCACCCACTGGGCACTGGCGGACGAGCTCGCCGCGCGCTTCCCGGCCATCCAGGTCGACCCGGATGTGCTGTACGTGGATCACGGTGACGTGGCCACCAGCGCCGGCGCCGGGGCCGGTTTCGACCTGTGCATGCACCTGGTCCGCAAGGACCAGGGCGCCCGGTACGCCGCGCATGTCGCGCGGACCATGGTCATGCCGCCCCACCGCGAAGGCGGGCAGTTGCAGTACTCGACGCCGCCGCATCCGGCACAGATCGACGACACGCTCGCGCCGTTACTGGAATGGATCACCGAAAGACTCGGCGAACCGGTGACCATCGAGAGCATGGCCGCGCACGCGGGCCTCTCGACGCGTACCCTCGCCCGCCGGTTCGCCGATCAGCTCGGCACCAGCCCAGGGCAGTGGCTGCTCGCCCAGCGGATCGCCACGGCCCGGGACCTGCTGGAGTCCTCCGACCTCTCATTGGACGCCGTCGCCCGCCGCGTCGGTCTGTCCTCGGCCACCAATCTGCGCAGGCGCTTCCTCAGCACCGTGGGCACGACGCCAGGCGCCTACCGCCGGGCGTTCCGGGCCAAGCCGCGATGACGGCCCGAACTCTGCCCGAGGAGCATTCAGCGGCCCGCTTGCGAGCGGCTGCGGGCCGGCGTTCCTTTCGTGCCCATCCAGGCCCGGGCACAGGGAGTGTCACTCGACTTCGGTCCGTCAGGCCGAGTAGCCCAGCACGCGTTGCGGCGTGATCCGGATCTCCACGCGCACGTTTTCCGGGGGGAGCCGGAGGTACTCTTCTCCGCCGCCGGCGCCTTCGTACTTCTCCGCCAGCTCCACCGCCAGTCGCCTTCCCTCGTCCTCGGTGACCGTCGCCAACCCGCGGACCTCGACATATCGCTCGGGATCCGAAAGGTCGAACACGCTGAGACTGGCGCGCGGATCCCGCTGCAGGTTCAGGACCTTGCGCCTTCCGGCCTGGGAGGAGATGACCACGTCGTCACCGTCGGTGCCGACCCAGACGACCGAGGTCTGAGGACTGCCATCGGGGTTGAGCGTGGCGAGGATGCCGATGTTGGGGGCGTCGAGGATCTCCCGTGCGGAGTCGCTGAGGGTAACACTCATGATCGATAGCTTACGAGCCTCAGAACGCTCCAACAGTCGGGCGTCTCCATATCTCACGTACCTCCGGACCGGCCAGGGATCACGTCACTTCTCATGACACCCTGCTCGACGCTCGGCTTGAAGGCATGTGTCAGCCGTGGTCCGTCGCCGGGAAGATGCGGGCCAGTTGATGATCGATCAAGGCCACGGCTTCTTCGGGGGTCCGCTGTCCGAGCAGGACGGTGGTCTGGATCCCGTCGGCGCCTGCGACCAGGAACGCGGCCTCGGCCGCGGCGTCGAGGTGGCGGGGCACCTGGCCGAGCTCCTGGCCTTGTGTGATCAGATCCGCGACGAGGTTCTCCAGCGCATGCGGCGCGTCCCGGGCGACCTCGGCCAGGGCGGGGTCGATCAGGAAGGGGACGAAGTAGGCGGCGTACACCAGATGCCGGTTACGCCGTTCCTCGTCCAGCGGGAGCAGTTCGAGCAACACTCCCCGTACGAGTGCGTGCGTGCCCGGCGCTTCGCCGAGCGTCGTGAGGCGTTCACGGGCTCGTCGCTCGGCGTCGTCGTTGAGGATTTCCAGCGCGCCGAGCAGCAGCTGGTCGCGGGTGCCGAAGTAGTACTGCAGCAGCCGGGCGGAGACCTCGGCCTCGGCGGCGACCTGTCGCAACGTGACGTCTTCCAGCCCGCCACGGGTGGCCAGGCGCCAGACGGCTTCTGCGATCTGGCGACGGCGCTGGTCGTGGTCCACCTGTCTCGGCATGCCATCCGTCCTCGCGGCTCGTTTGTGGTGCGATCGTACCAATGTCGATGTTATGGTTCGATCGCACCACAAACTGTGGAGGGCGTGGCCACGCCTGCCGTCACGGCCCTACGGGGCGATGGGAGACGAAGTGCACATGAAGCACGTCACCGTGGAGATCATCGGCTTGGTGTTACTGGTGCTGGGAGCACAAGGTGCCATCCGGCTGCTGGTCGACCACGGCAACGCCGGGCTGTTCGCATGGTTGCCCGGCGGATTCGCGGTGTGGCTGGCATGTCACGCGGCGGCCGCCATCGCCGGAGCACTGCTGGCCGGCTGGGGCGGCAAGAAGGCCAAGCAGAGGGGGCGCGACCGATGACCGGCCGCCCACCGGCTCCTGGACGCAGTCCGTCCGGACCGGCGGCCCCAACGGAGCGGGCAGCCTCTCGACGTCACCGACTACGCGCTCATCCTCGCTCCGAGCTCGGCAAGGTGAGGATTTCGGCGCCGTCGTGGGTGATGGCGATCGTGTGCTCGCTGTGCGCTGTCCTGCAGCCTGTCGCGCTTCGGAGCGTCCACCCGTCGGCATCGGTGACGAGCTCGTCGGTGTCCGCCATCACCCACGGCTCCAGCGCGAGCAGCAGCCCAGGGCGCAGTTTGTACCCACGGCCGGGCCGTCCGGTGTTCGACACGTGCGGGTCCTGGTGCATCGTCGATCCGATGCCGTGGCCTCCGAACTCGATGTTGATCGGGTACCCCGCCTCGGTGAGGACCGAGCCGATGGCATGGGAGATGTCACCGACGCGAGCCCCGGGTCCGGCAGCGGCTATCCCTGCGCTCAACGCGCGTTCGGTTGCGCTGATCATCGCGACGCTCTCCGGGGGCCTTGATTCGCCCACGATGAAGCTGATGGCGGAGTCCGCGGCGACTCCGCCTTTGGAGACGGCGAGGTCGAGTGTCAGCAGATCGCCGTCGGCAAGCGTGTAGTCGTACGGCAGTCCGTGGAGCACGGCGTCGTTGACGGCCGTGCAGATGTAGTGGCCGAACGGCCCGCGTCCGAAGGACGGCTCGTAGTCGAAGTAGCAGGACTGTGCTCCAGCCTCGACGATCATCTCCTCGGCCCACCGGTCGATGTCCAGGAGGTTCGTGCCGACGGTGCTACGGCTCTTCAGTGTCTGCAAGATGTCAGCGACCACGGCGCCTGTGCCCCTTGCTCGGGCCAGTTCGGTGGGGCTCAGGATCTCGATCATGCGGTGCCCTTCTCGCGCATCCAATAACTATACCGGCCATATTATCCCGGTAGCAGCGCAGCCCTGGTCAGGTCGCCGCTCACTCCCGCAGAGGTCGAGCGCGGACAGTGCAGCCCTGCCCATCCCGATCGGAACGGTCCGTTCCCGCCTCAACCGCGCGGGCCATCGTCCGCGACGCCCTCGGCAGCACCGATCCCACGACGGAGCAGACCTCATGAACGAGCTGACCGACCTGACCGAACTGCGCGACAAGCGCACCCCACGGTGGACCGCCTCGCCCCCGCCCGTACCGCCCTCCTGGCCGAAGCCCGCACGAAGCGGCGGTCCCGGGCCCGAAGGGCGGGCCTGCGGCGTGTGATGCTGGCGAGCGGCCTGGTCGCGGCGATGACCGCAGGAGCGATCGCCGTTCAGACGTTCAAGCCCGCCACGCCCGCGAGCGCCGCCGAGGTCCTGAGGCTGGCGGCCGAGGCCGCGATCGCCACCCCGTGGCCGGAACCCCGCGACGACGTGATGTCTGTCGCTGTTCCTGATCAGCAGGACGCCGGCATCGGCCCTGAAGTACTCTCTCAGCATTTGATCTTGAGGGTAGGCGCGACCCCTGGCTACATCGGCGAGGGTCGGCGGTCGAGTGCGCCCAAGGCTGGTCAAAACCTGAAGGAGAACAGGAATGCGAAGAACCTGGCCGGTGGCGCTGGTGGCCCTCGCCACGGTTGTCATGGGCGGCGCGACGCCTGCGAGTGGCGACGCGGTCGATCGGGCAACCGATTCGACGACGGCAACGGCAACGGCAACGGCAGCGGCAACGGCAGCGGTCTGCGGCAGCTCGTCGCTGAACGGCCCGACCACACCGCCCTCCGGCGCGGTCGTGGTCCCCGCGGGCGACAACAGCGGTGTGAACTTACGTCAGGCGAACACCACGTACTACTTCGAGACCGGCACACACACGCTGGGCACCGACCAGTACGCCCAGATCATGCCCGGCAACGGCGCGACGTTCATCGGCGCGCCCGGCGCGGTACTGGACGGGCAGCGGCTGAACCGGTTCGCGTTCACCCAGCAGGCGACCGGCGTCACGATCCGGTACCTGACCATCACCGGATTCGTCGCGCCGCACGATCAGGGTGTGGTCAACCACGACTCCGGCGACGGCTGGGTCGTGGAGCACAACACGATCCGCGACAACGCCGGCGCGGGGCTGATGGCCGGGGCCTCGAACAAGATCCGCGGCAACTGCTTCAAGGACAACGGTCAGTACGGCCTGAACGCGTACAAGTCCGGCAACACCATCACCGGCCTGGTCGTGGCGGACAACGAGTTCACCGGCAACAACACCGAGGACTGGGAGCACCAGATCCCTGGGTGCGGATGTACGGGTGGCATGAAGTTCTGGGCGGTGAACGGTGCCGACGTGACCGGCAACTGGGTCCACGGCAACCACGGGCCGGGCGTCTGGGCGGACACCAACAACAACGACTTCCTCATCGAGGACAACCTCATCGAGGGCAACGACTCGCTCGCGATCTTCTACGAGATCAGCTACAACGCCGTGATCCGGAACAACACCATCCGCGGCAACGCCTGGGCCTCCGGTGCCGAGCGGGCGGCGAAGGGCGATCCGTTCCCCGAAGCGGCGATCTACCTGTCCGAGGCGGATGGCGAGCCCCGCCTGAAAGCGCGGACCAGCAAGATCGAGATCACCGGCAACCTGCTCGAGAACAACTGGGGCGGGATCACCGCGTGGGCGAACGCCGACCGGTTCTGCAACAGCCCGGCCTCGACGACCGGCGACTGCACGCTGATCGTCGGACCGACCAACACCTCACAGTGCTCGGCTCCCGCCATCGCAAGCGAGCCGCTCTACACCAACTGCCGCTGGTGGACGAAGAACGTCGACATCCACCACAACACGTTCGCCTTCGACCCCAGTGCCGTCAACGGGGGCTGCCCGACGCAGTACTGCGGGCACATGGCCCTGCTGTCCAACTGGGGTACCTACCCGGACTGGTCCCCGTACAAGGGCGCCGTGATCCAGCAGTCGATCGTCCACGGGTCGAACAACTCCTGGCACGACAACACCTACACAGGACCGTGGCAGTTCAGGGTCACCGACATGGGCAATCGCATCCTGCCCGGGCAGTGGGTCGGCCCCCAGTACGGCCAGGACGCCGGCAGCACGTTCGACGGCGGCACGCCCGTCCCGCCGGCGATCGTCGAGCAGGACTTCGAGTCCGGTTCGTCGGTCTCGCCCTACGCCCCGTGGTACGGGGCCGGTCTGGCGCACCAGACCGGCGGCGCGCACGGTGGCACAGGCTCGCTGCAGATGACCAGCACCCAGGCGTTCGGCAGCGCGGTGGCGCTTGACAACTTCCCCGGATACAGCGGTGTGGTCGCCGGTACGAGCTACCACGTGTCGCTGTGGTACCGGGAGGCCGTGGCGCCCATGCCCGCCGTGACGTGGAACGTGCGGTGGCGTGACGAGTCCGGCACGGTGCTGCGTACCGACGCCGTCTCCCTGGCCCAGAAGACCGCCTGGACCGAAGCAGCCGGCACGTTCACCGCGCCCGCGGGCACGACCCGCGTCGACTGGACCTTCGTCTGGAACGCGAGCACCGCCGGACCCGCGTTCCAGATCGATGATGTGGCGATCCGTCCCGCGAAGCTCACGCAGAAGACCTGAAGAACATACGGCGCTCCGCCCGTCTTCCTGGCACGCTACGCGCGGCAGAGCGGCTGTGACACGGACTCCCGTGTGACAGCCGCTCTCTGCTGGGAGCATCAACCCCCGAGAAGGCTCTGCAGGACGTCCGAACCCCTCGAACCCACGGGTCCGGGGGGTTCGTCTTTCTGGGGTTCGCCTGCGTCCGTTGATCGCGCGGTCGCCTGCGACGAACCGCCGCGTCACTCCCGGGCCGCCCGAGCGCGTGACGATACCGGCGAGCCACGGCGCCGATGGCGTACCCCGTTTCGCCTGCCCCGGCGCGACTCCGACCCGCCGGACGCCGAGAGCGTGAGCCGGCGATCCGCCGGGTGCAGGCGCAGCAGGTCCGCACGGAACGGCGCGTGGCCGCCGCGCCCGACACCGGCCGTCCCGTCGCTCCACCACCGCTGCTGCGCTGGATCACCGCCATACCGGGCATCCGGGCCCGCGCCGCCAAGGCCAACGCCTACGGCCCCTTTCCTCCCGACTACCGCTGCCGTTCTCCTTGCCCGTCCGTGCAAAATACACGGGGCGCTAAGTGACATCTGTATCTGTTTGTCCGGGCGGTCCGGGGTGCAGGGTAGGGGGTCATCACCCACTTGACAGGAGCAGACCATGACACTGGCCCACGAGGGCGTGCGGATCACGCGTACCTACCCGACCACCGCCGAGCACGTCTGGCGGTTGTGGACCACGCCCGAGGGCATCGCCTCCTGGTGGTCGCCGGACGGCTTCACCGTCGAGGTCGGCACGCTCGACCTGCGGCCCGGCGGCGACCTCATCTACACGATGACCGCCACGGCCCCGGAACAGATCGCGTTCATGGAGAGCCACGGGCTGCCGCTGAGCACGGAATCCCGCAAGAAGTTCGTCGAGGTGTCGGAGCCGGGCAGGCTCTCCTACACCTCGCTCGCCGACTTCATCCCCGGCGTGGCCCCGTACGACTTCCTGACCGTGGTCGAGCTCGAGACCGTCGAGGACGGCGTCCGTGTCACGATGACGGCGGACGCGATGCACGATGAGGAGTGGACCCAGCGGCTGGCCGCCGGCCGCGCCAACGAGCTCGACAACCTCGGCCGCGTGATCGGCACCGGCGAGGTGAACTCCTAGGCCATGGCCAAGGAGCATCAGGTCACGCGACCTGCTCCCGCCGTACACGCTGACCGGCTGAACCGACCATGACCCTCCCACTCTCCCCGGCCAGGCCGCCGCTGGTGGTCGCCGCTCGAGCGGGTCGCCTAACCTGGTCAGCCAGGGCACGGGGACGGGGGGCGGTTCGGCTGGCGGCATTCTGGCGATCCGGCCACGTCGTCCGGCTGGCTCCGGTCGGCGCGGTCGCCTGCAGCGGCCTGCTGCCCTTGCTGCAGGTCGCGCTGGCGTTCAGCTATCTGGGCAACGACATCCGCACCGGACTGTGGAGCCTCGCGGCGACCGTGGTGTACCTGCCTCTGCACCTGCGCCACGTCTGGTACGCGGGACACGCCACCCGCCCCCTGTTCGGCCACTGGACATTCGCGGCGATGGCCGTCGTCATCCTCGCCGTCACTCCACTGGCCGGGAACATGTGGCCCCGCGCCTACGCGAGCCTCGCCGTTTCGGCCGTCCTGGTCCTTCCCGGCCCGTGGGCATTCGTCGCGTATCTGTCGCTGGTGATCACGGCGGCGCCCGCCTCCCTGCTGCTGGGCCTGCCATGGAACGCCGCGCCGTGGCTCACCCTCTCGGCGCTCTGCGGCAGCGGGGCCGTACTCCTGCTCGTCTGGCTCTCCGCCGCCCTCGTCCGCCTGCAGTCGACCAGAGAGGTGCTCGCCCAGCGGGCGGTCGCGCAGGAGCGGCGCCGCATGGACGACGACCTCCACCGTACGCTCGGCACTGCCCTGGAGTCCCTCGCGGCCCGCGGCGCACGCGCCGCCGACCTGCTGAGGAGCCCGCTCGGCAAGCAGGATGATCTGGTGGCGGAGCTGGCCGGGCTCGCCGACGATTCCCGGCGTGCACTCGCCGAGGCCAGGCAGCGGGTACGCGGCTACCGCCAGCCGTCCCTTCGGGCCGAACTCGACACGGCCGCCACCCTGCTCTCCGCGGCCGGCATCGAGACCCGCCTGCGGCTGCCCCGCACGGGCATCCCGGACACGATCGCACCGCAGCCTCGGGCGGCCCTGCGCGCGACGGTCACCCGCCTGCTGCGCACCGACGGGGTGAGCGCCTGCACGATCACGGCGACCGTCCTGACCAGCGGCGTGCGCCTGGACGTGCGCGCCGACGACACGACCGAAACCATCGACGTGCAGCCCCACATCCACACGTCCGAGCTCCGCCCATGACCCCGCCGATCGCGCCGCGGTGGGTCGTGCGCCACCCCCTCTGGCCGCTGATCGCCCTGCACGTCCTGCTGGCCGTACAGGTCCCCGTCTACACGACCCTCGGCATGGACGGCCCGGTCGGCGACCCGGTCGCCGCCACCGTCGCCTTCGCCTTGGTCCTGTGCCTGAGCCTGCGACACGGCCTGGCCGCCGCCAGGGGCGAGCGCCCGTCGGGCTGGCCCTGGACCCTGGCGGCGCTCGCCATCCTCGCCAACGTCCCGCTGTGGTGGCTCGGCTCGAACTGGCAAGCCTTCACCGCCTTCGCCCTCGCCTCGATCGTGATGCTGCTACGCGGCCGTCTGATGCTGATCGCGGCGACCGTGCAGCTCCTGCACAACCCGGTGAAGGAGGTGATCGCCATGGTGCGCGACGGCGCCCACACCATCCCCCAGGCCCTCCTTCTGGGTGCGTACGCTCTCTTCGTCCTCATCCTGTACGCCGGCACGCTGGTCGGCGGCGCCCGCCTGGTCCGGCTGCTGAACGAGTTGGAGGCCACCCGCACCGAGCCGGCCGTCACCGCTGTCGGCGAGGAACGCATCCGCGTCTCCCGCGACCTGCACGACCTGCTCGGCCAGAGCCTGTCGGCCATCTCCCTCAAGGGCGACCTGGCCCTCCGCCTGCTCGCGAAAGACACCGCCGCCGCCCGCGCCGAGATCGAGAGCCTGACCGGCGTCGCCAGGGACGCGCTGCGGGACGTCCGCGCGATCACCCGCGATGAGCACTTCGTATCGCTGCGCACCGAGATCGACGGCGCCGCGGCCCTGCTCGGCGCCGCCGGTGTCGACACCCGTCTGGACGTGGCCGACCTGCCGGCCCTGTCCGGACCTGCCCGGAACGCCCTGGCCTGGGCGATCCGCGAAGGCACCACCAACCTGCTACGTCACAGCGACGCCCGCGCCTGTACCATCACCGTCACCCGCCGGCAGGGCACGGTACGACTGGAGATCGTCAACGACGGCGCCCGGCTTCCTTCGGCGTCCAGATTCACAGGACCACCCGGACGCACCGGAGCAGCCGACCCACCCCACCTCATCCGGCCGGGCACAGGGCTCTCCGGGCTGGCCGAGCGCACCCGTGCCGCCTCCGGCACGTGGGTCACCACCGCCCACGACGGCCTGTTCACGCTGTCGGTGGAAGTCCCCGAGGAGGTCGCATGATCCGCGTGCTGATCGCCGAGGACATGCACATGATCCGGTCAGCCCTGGTCGCCCTGCTGTCGCTGGAGGACGACATGGAGGTCGTCGCCGAGATCGGACGCGGCGACGAGGTCCTCGCCACCGCCCTCCGCGTCCACCCCGACGTAGCCGTCCTCGACATCGACATGCCCGGCCTGGACGGCCTCTCCGCCGCCGGACAACTGTCCGCCCACCTCCCCGCCTGCCGCACCCTCGTCCTCACCGGCCTCAGCCAGCCCGGCAACCTCCTCCGCGCCCTGAAAGTCCACGTCAGAGGCTTCATCGTCAAGGACGCCCCCGCCCACACCCTCACCGACGGCATCCGCCGCATAGCCCGCGGCGAACGCGTCATCGACCCCGAACTCGTCGCCGCCGCCCTGGAAACCGGCAGCAGCCCGCTCACCCCTCGCGAGACCGAGGTCCTGCGCGCCGCCGCCACCGGCATCCGCGTCGCCCAGATCGCCACCGATCTCTCGCTGTCACAGGCCACCGTACGCAACTACCTTTCGAACGCGATCAGCAAGGTCGGCGCCCGCAACCGCATCGACGCCATCCGCATCTCCCGCGACGCCGGCTGGCTCTGAACCCGTCCTACTCCTGCCGCCGCTGTCCGGCAGCTTGAATGCCGCAGGGTGACGGAGCAGCCGAGGAGGCTCATAGCGCGGCGGAGTCATCCCGATTTACGGAAATCCTCAATCGCGTGCATGGTTCTCATCGTCGATCGATCTCTTCCTCGGTCGATTTTCGGCAAAAGGTCAAGTAGCGACAATTCTCGCGAAAATCGTTACTCTCCCATGGCAGCCAATGATCACGGGAGTGTCCATGAACATTCGCGGGAAGGCGTCGGCCGCCGCGGCGGCCGGTTTACTGGTCACCATCACCACCCTCGCCGCCGGCGGATCGCCCGCGGCCGCCCGGTCCGGAGCGGCGTCCGGGGCCCCGGTCACGCACGAGGAGAACCCGCGGGTACCTGAGGGCGCCGCGTGGACGGAGGCGTACTTCCCGTCCTCGGACGGCAGCGGCGTCGAGCTGCACGCCGACGTCCTGCGCCCGGCTCACCTGCCACCCGAAGCCAGGACACCGGTGATCGTCTCGGTGGGCCCCTACTTCGCGCACGCCGGGCAAACCGGCTCCGAGGGGTGGGACCGGGTCGGACCGTCGGCGCGCTTCCAGGACTTCGTCAAGGGCGCCGGCCTGATGGCGCGCGGCTACACGTTCGTAATGGTCGACCTGCGCGGCTTCGGCGGCAGCACCGGATGCCTGGACTGGGTCGGCCCGGGCGAGCAGGCGGACGTCCGGGCCGCCATCGAGTGGGCGGCGGTCCAGCCCTGGTCGACCGGCAAGGTCGGCATGTACGGCAAGTCCTACGACGCCGTCACCGGGTTGGTGGGCAACAACCTCAAGCTGCCAAGCCTCAAGGCGGTGGTCGCGCAGGAGCCTGTCTGGGACATGTACAACTACTTGTTCAGCAACAAGGTTCCGCGCCCCAATGTCACGGGCACGCCGATGGCGTACAACTCGATCGCGACGATCCCTCCCATGGCTGACGACAGCGACCGGTACAAGGCGAACGCGGAGTACGAGACGAGCCATCCGAAGTGCCTGAGCGACAACCTCAGCAACAACAACGACCCCGACCCGCACTCCGCGTACTGGAGGGCCCGCGACCTGGCCGCCCACGCGGCCGGCACCAGCACTCCGTTGCTGGTGACCCAGGGGTTCATCGAGCCCAACACCAAGCCTGAGGACATGGAGGTGTATCTCGGCAACCATCGGGGCCGGGAACGCGGTTGGCTCGGCCAGTGGGAGCACGTGCGGGGCAACGACACCAACGCCGACGGCCGGCTGCTGCAGGGTCGCGCCGGCTGGTTCGACGAGGTGATGCGGTTCTACGACCAGTACCTGCGCGGCATCGCACCGTCGGTGACCGACCCGGCGTACGCCATCGAGGACAGCCTCGGCCACTGGCGCGCCCAGAGGACCTGGCCGGTGACCACGACGTCGTACGACGCCCGGCTCTCCTCGGGGCGGTACGTCGACGACGGCGGTGCCCCGACGGCCGCTTCCCCGGCCGG
This sequence comes from Sphaerisporangium fuscum, assembly GCF_018531465.1. Lineage (GTDB taxonomy): Bacteria > Actinomycetota > Actinomycetes > Streptosporangiales > Streptosporangiaceae > Sphaerisporangium > Sphaerisporangium fuscum. Next base: position 22,880 of record NZ_JAHDTF010000025.1, on the reverse strand, counting down.
TCGTGGCGGTTGGGACATGGAGCGAGCGCCGCGGCTCGAACCGCTGTCCGGCACCGAGAAGAACGCGGCCAAGCGGGGTGACGCCGCCGACACCGGCTTCTGGACCTGGTCGACGCCCGCGGCCCAGGACCTCCGCCTCACCGGTACGCCGAGGATCAGGCTCAACGCGAGTACGAGCGGGAATGTGATGGTTCGCCTGTGGGACGTCGCTCCGGACGGCACGGCGACGATGTTCGACGAGAACGTCGCCCTGCTGGAGCGCGGAGGGCCGATCTCGTTCGACCTGAAGTCGACCGACTGGACCTTCGCACGGGGGCACCGGCTGGGGGTCCAGATCGGGACCATCGACTCCGGCCGCTGGCTGGCCGTGCCCTCCGGCCACGCGATCACGGTCTCCGGCGCACGGCTGGGCCTGGACGTGCAGGCGCCGAGGTCGGACGTGCCGACGCAAGGTGACCGCTCGCCGTACTTGGACCAGTACCTCTCGGCGAACACCGTCACGCTCGGCAACGTCGGACCTGGCAGCTTCCCCTTGAGGCTCTGGTAGGGCTGACAAGCGGCCGTGGGTAGGTGGCGACTCCCGAAGCGCCCCTTATGTCCGCTTTAGGTGGCGTGAGGAATTCTGGCCGGGCAGCGTCACCCCCACGGCCCGCACTCCGAAACGCGAACGGCGAAAGCCGGCGCTGACCGCGCCTGCCCGCAAGAGCGTTCTGCGCCCATCTCGTTCCCGATAGGAGTCTTATGTCGCAGCCCCTGCCGACCGGCGGGCACGAGCATGACGGATCACGCGCAGGGGTGCTGCCCGCGCCGCGCACGCCATCGCCCGAGGCCGCGCCCGGCTTGAACTGGGGCGTGATCGCGCCGGGCGGAATCGCCGCGTCCTTCGCCGACGCGCTGCACACGCACACCAGGCAGCGCGTGGTGGCCGTAGGGTCACGCGACGCGCAGCGGGCCCGTGCCTTCGCCGACCGGTTCGGGATATCTGCGGCATACGGCAGCTATGCCGAACTTCTCGCCGACAGCCGCGTGGACATCGTCTACGTGGCATCACCGCACTCTGCCCACTTCACCCATGCGATGCAGGCGATCGAGGCCGGACGGCACGTCCTCGTCGAAAAGGCCTTCACCCGCAACGCCCACGAGGCCGAGCAACTGATCGAGGCCGCGGGCAAACGGGGCGTGTTCCTCATGGAGGCGATGTGGACGCGGTTCCTGCCCCACGTTGACGTCGTCCGGCAGGTGCTCGCCTCCCGCCTGCTCGGTGAGGTACGAGTGGTCACCGCCGACCACGGTCAGTTCATGGTGCCGGACGCGACCCACCGCCTGTACGCGCCCGAGCTGGCGGGCGGTGCGCTTCTGGACCTCGGCGTCTACCCGGTGTCGTTCGCATCGATGGTGCTCGGCCCCTTCGCGTCGATGACCGCCGTCGGCACCAAGGCGTTCACCGGCGTCGACGGACAAGCCTCGATCCTCGTCACCAATGAGGCCGGGGCGCACGGCGTCCTGAACACCACGCTGTTCGCACGCACGCCGACGACGGCGTCGGTGTCGGGAACGCTGGCCCGCCTGGAGATCGAGGGCGAGTTCTACGCGCCCGCGACGGTCCGGCTGATCAGCCGCGAGGGTGAACTGCTGGACACCTTCGTCCCCGAACGGCGCGAGGGCGGACTGTGTTACGAGGCCGCCGAAGCGGCACGGTGCGTCGCCGCCGGACGTTCGGAGTCGGACCTGATGCCGCTCGCCGAGACACTACGGATCATGCGCTCCCTGGATGAGATCCGCCGCAGCCTGGACGTCGTCTTCCCCGGCGAATGACGGCCCCCCGCCGCACCTCAGCAGGCGGACGATTCCTCGACGACCTCGGCGGCCGGCTCGGTCGCGGCCAGTGGTCATTGCCTGGGCAGGGCAAAGACCACTGGCCGGATACCAGGGAACTCCGATCAGTGAGGATGGCGAGACCCGGCAGCCCCGTGACGACGCCGGCCAGGGACGCACACGTGCGAAAGGCCTAGCAGAAGCCCAGCCGAACGTGCGATGCGAGTGATCCGCCCCGGCCATGGCGGTTCCATCCGTTCCTGGCGGCCGTTTCGTTCAGGGTCCTTCGCTCCAGATGTACCACGGGCCCGTGAAGTGGTCGTACCTCCCCTCTTCTGGCCTCAGTGCCCGATCAGGGATGTAGGCGAAGCCGTACCTCTTCCAATTCATCGTGGTCGAGGTGACCATGAACCTCGCGCCACCTGGGATCTTCTCCACGTCGTTCACCCAGTAGAGGCCCCACCATCGATCGCTGACATAGTCACCGCGCACCGACCGGGCGTAGCGCTCCAGTGTCGGCTCCGACAGAGCGAAGCGCGCGTGAAAGGGGACGTCGGTCTCGACCAGCACAACGGTGCCCAGCACGAGTGCGAGCGGGATGAACATCCAGGGGGCCCACCCCCGCCGGCCCGGTCCCGGGCCCAGCATCCACGCCCAGGTGATGGCGAGGGCCAGCCAGTACAGCGCCAATGCCAGTGCCCAGTAGGACAGGCCGGGAGTGCTCACCTCCAAGAGCGTCAGGAGCGAGGCGAGCCCGATGGCCGGGGTGAAGAGCAGGGCGAGGGGGGTGCGAGTCAGGCGCATGGGGCGATCCTTCCCCACACCAGGGCCGAACGCATGACCCCACTCGACCTGCTGGCCTTCGCCCGGGCGCATCTCGCCGACGAGGACGGCGGTGCGCACACGCCAAGGGGGCGGGAGTCTCAGAGGTGCCAGGGCGCGTCGTTGGGGGCGATGCGCCACAGGCGGTCGGAGCTGGGGTAGGCGGTGTCCAGGTGCAGGGTGTCCCAGCTGCCGTCGTTGTACCTGTTCAGCTTCATGGCCAGGTTCTTGTTGACCTTCGGTCGCCAGATCCACCAGCCGGTGTACTTCCCGTCGACCCTCTCGCCCTGCAGGATCCACTTTTGCAGGTCGGATCCGTCGCAGGTCTTGACGATGATGGTGGTGCCGCGCTGGGGGGCGGCGGCCGCGGGCTGCAGGCACTTGTTGGCGGCCTGGTTCTTCAGCACGGTGGTCCAGGTGCCGGTCTCGTCGGCCTGCCAGGTGGAGTCGCTCTCCCACACCTCGGTGCGGTAGTTCCATGCGGGGTCGCGCAGGGTGATGGCGGTCGCCCCCTCGGCGGTGCTGTCGCCGTACAGGGCCAGCCGGCCTCCGCTGGTCTTGTTGATGACGTCTTGGTCGCGGGCAGGCGCGGCCGAGGCCGCCGGTCCAAGCGTGAGGGTGCCGGTCAGGCAGGTGGTGAGCGCGAGTGCGGCGGTGGCGGCGGTCCTGATGCGCACGGGGAGTCCCTTTCGTTGCGGGTGACCGGTCGGTTGGCAGGTGCGGGGCGCGAGGGGGGCAGCCGAATTGGGCAGCGGCTGCTCGGGGCGGGTGCGGGCGATGGCGGCCAGGATGCGCCGCATTGGGACGGTCATGGTCCTCCAACCCGAAACATCGATTACAGAAAGTCGCAAAGAGCGACTCTAAGTAATCAGACTCGACAGGCGGATGTCACTACCGGCACGGTGACATCCGCCTGTCCCTTCCCTCTCTGTGACCCCAGCCCCTGCCGTTCGGTCAGCCCACGGTCCGGAAGAACACCCGGAGGTCGGCGATCATCAGGTCGGGGGTCTCCAGGGCCGCGAAGTGACCGCCCCGCTCGAACTCCGACCAGCGCACCACGTTGTGCGCCTGGTCGGCCAGGGGGCGGATCGAGAAGTCCGTGGGGAACACCGCGACCGCGGTCGGCACCGTCCCGCGCTCCTTCGGCGCCCACATGCTGAAGTCGTTGAACCGCTCGTAGTAGGTGTGCGCCGCCGAGCCCGCGGTGCCGGTGAACCAGTAGATGCTCACGTCCGCCAGGATCCGGTCCCGGTCCACCGCGTCCTCGGGGAGCTTGGCGGACGGGTCCGTCCAGTCCTTGAACTTCTCCACGATCCAGGCGAGCTGGCCGGCGGGGGAGTCGTGCAGCGCGGCGGCGACCGTTTGCGGGCGCGTGCCCTGGACCTGCATGTACGCGCCCAGCTTCTCCTGCCATTCCTTCATCCCGGCCAGCCGCCCACGCTCGGCCTCGTTCAGCGAACCCATGATCGCCGGATCGCCGTTGGGGAACGTGAGCAGGCCGTTGACATGCACGCCGATGACACTGTCCGGCGCGGCGCGTCCCACCAGCGGAGCGATGAACGCGCCGACGTCGCCACCCTGCACGCCGTACCGGTCGTAGCCGAGTCTGGACATCAGCTCCGCCAGCGCCGCGGCGGTGCGGCCGTCCGTCCAGCCGGGGCCGGGCAGCGGGCCGGAGAAGCCGTACCCCGGCAGCGACGGGATCACCAGGTGGAAGGCGTCGGCGGCCTCGCCGCCGTGGGCCACGGGGTCGGTGAGCGGGCCGATGAGGTCGAGGAACTCGACGACCGAGCCGGGCCAGCCGTGCAGCAGCAGGAGCGGCGTGGCGTCGGGCTCGGAGGAGCGCACGTGCAGGAAGTGCACCTGCGTGCCGTCCACGGTGGTGGTGAACTGCGGGTACGCGTTGAGCGCCGCCTCCTGGGCCTGCCAGTCGAAGCCGTCGGCCCAGTAGGTGGCGAGCTCCCGCAGGTAGCCGGTCGGCACGCCGCGCTCCCATCCGGTGCCGGGCAGCTCGGGGGCCCAGCGGGTGCGGCGCAGCCGCTCGTGCAGGTCGTCGAGGTCGGCTTGCGGGACATCGACGCGGTAGGGCTGGATCTCGTTCGTCATGTCCATCACGGTATGGGCCATTGGTGTCAGGTTCAGGCACCAATCGTGGCCACAATGGTGCCCATGTTGGAAACTTCCGCGCGGCTGCTGCGCCTGCTGTCGCTCCTGGAGGCGCGTACGGACTGGACCGGTGCCGAACTCGCCGACCGGCTGAAGGTCGGCCTGCGCACCGTGCGGCGCGACGTCGAACGGCTGCGCGAGCTGGGGTATCCGGTGGACGCCACTCCGGGTGTGACCGGCGGGTACCGGCTCGGGGTGGGGGCCGCGTTGCCGCCGCTGCTGCTCGACGACGAGGAGGCCGTGGCGGTGGCGATCAGCCTGCGTACGGCCGCGACGGGCAGCGTCGCCGGACTGGAGGAGGGGGCGGTGCGGGCGCTGGCCAAGCTCCAGCAGCTCCTGCCATCCCGGCTGCGGCACCGGGTGGAGGCGTTCCGCGCGGCGACCGTGGCGCTGCCCGGGGCGGCCGATCCGGAGGTCAGCGCCGATCTGCTGGCCTCGATCGCCGCCGCCTGCCGCGACCGGCGCCGGCTGCGGCTGCGCTACCGGGGGCGCGACGACGTCACCGCGCGCGAGGTCGAACCGCACCGGCTGGTGCACACCCCGCGGCGGTGGTACCTGGTGGCGTGGGACGTGGCCAAGGACGACTGGCGTACCTTCCGGGTCGACCGGATCGAGGAGCCGCTCGGGCCACCGGGAGCGCGCTTCACGCCGCGCATGCCGCCCGAGGAGGACGCGGCCGCCTACGTCTCGCACGCCATCACCTCGGCGCCGTACACCTACCAGGCCCGCGTCCTCTTCCACGCCCCGCTGGAGGCGGTGGCCCCGCGCACCTCGCCCGGCGCTGGACGGCTGGAGGCCGTGGACGCGCGCACCTGCCTGTTCACGGCCGGCTCCAACTCCCTGCGTGAGCTGGCGGTGCACGTGGCGGTGAAAGGGTTCGACTTCGAGGTGCTGGATCCGCCGGAGCTGGTCCCGGTGCTGCGCGAGGTCCGCGACCGCCTCGACCGGGCCGCGACCACGTCAGACCCGGGTTCCGGTTGAAGACCCCTTCACAAGCCCAGGCCCGACTCCAGATGTGCCGGCGCCTTGTCGACCTCGGCCGGGCCGTCCAGGCCGGAATCCTGTGCCCCCTGCACCCAGCCCTTCGCCACCACGCCGAAGGCGGCGCCGACCGCGTTCCGGATCCGCGGCGCATCCCGCCCTGTCCGCCACGATGGCGCGGACCTCGCTGTTCAGGGCCGGGCTTCCGCGATCGCGACGGGAACCCCGAAGGCAGGACCGGCGTACCAGGAGAGTTGAATGACCACACTGGTTTTCGGGTGCGCCGGCAGGAGGCTGGGATGGACCGGGATGAGATATGGCCGGCGATCGATCACGAGCGGTCCACTCTCGCGGACCTTCTTGACGACCTCTCCGACCAGGAATGGGAGGCCGCATCCCTGTGCTCGGGCTGGCGGGTGCGCGACGTCGCCGCCCACCTGACCCTTGCCCATATGGGTGTCGCGCAGGCGGCGCGTGAGCTGCTGAAGGCCCGGGGAGACATCAACCGCATGCTTCACGACACCGCCGTACGGCAAGCCGAGTTGCCCGTGCGCCAGATCAGCGCCCTGTTGCGGGGCATGGTGGGCTCCCGCAGGAAGGCGCCCGGCGGGCAGCCGCTCTTGGACATCCTCGTCCACGGGCAGGACATCGCCATCCCCCTCGGACGAGACCGCCCGATGCCGGTGCGGGCCGCGGCCTTCTCCGCAACCCGGATCTGGACCATGAAATGGCCCTTCACCATGGGGTGGTCCTTTCAGGCCCGTCAGGAGTTGAAGGGACTCGAGTTCGCGGCCACCGACTGTGCCTGGTCCGTGGGACAAGGACAGCGGGTCGAAGGGTCCATCGCGGCGATCCTCCTGTTGCTGAATGGGCGAAGTGCCGCCCTGACACGTCTGTCGGGCCCCGGCATGACCGAACTGCGTGCTCGCCTGCCACTGCCCACCCAGTCCTAGAGCGGGCTTGCCTGCCGTGCTTTGATCGGCTGAATTGTTCATGCGGCGACGTACCGGTCGCTCGCCTGCCCGCGCAGGTGCCCCGGCGGCAGCTTGCGGCCGAAGGCGACCAGGAGTAGGTCCTGAGCGGCCCCGCTCAGCGGGGCGCCGGTGCCGAAGGTCCAGTCCAGGTCGTCGGCGCGTAGCTGGACGCCGTCGAGGTCCGCGCCGAAGAACTTCGCCGTCCGGGGAGCGATGTGCTGCAGGAGGGGACGGAGGCGATCTTCGGGGACGCGGCGGTGGATGCCGAGGGCGACGGTGATGTCCGGCCGTGGACGACGTCGTGGCCCAGCGCCGCGGTGATGCCGCCGACCGGTGGCTTCCAGGGGTGATGGGCGTTGTCCCGGATCGCGCTGACCAGTTCGGCTGTGGGCATGGTGGCTGCGTCCTGGCGGGCACGCCGGTCGGCCATCCGGTTGACGTCACCCCGTGCCTTCACCAGCTCCAGCAGGATCTTGGGCAGCGGGTAACGGAATCCCAGGGACATGTGCGCGGCGACTTCGCGGACGCGCCAGCCGGCGCACAAGGTCGGCGCGTCCCAGGCGGCGGGCGGCAGGTCCTCCAGCATTTCCGCCAGGTCCCGGCGTTCGGCCGCGATCAGGGCCTTGATGTCCATGATGTGCTCTTCTTTCATGTGACGATGCTCGGGGCCGCGTGCGTGGCGGCCGTCAGGACGGCGACCAGCTCGCGCAGCTCGATCGGCGGGCCGGGGGAGTCGGTCGCGGCCTGGCCGTACCAGAGGTCGAAGCGTTCGGCGAGCTCGTCGAGCTCGGCCTGCAGCGCATCGACCGATAGGACGCCGTGTGGCCGGCCATCTCGCTCATGAACTCCGCAACGTTCATAACGAGATTACTGTAATAATAGAACTATGAGAATGACAAGGGCCGAGGGCAAGGAGCGGAACCGGCGGGCACTGCTGGAGGCCGCGCGCCGGATCGTCGCCCGCGACGGTCACCGGGCCAGGTTGGAGGAGATCGCCGAGCAGGCCGACCTGACCACCGGCGCCGTCTATTCGCTGTTCGGCAGCAAGAACGGCCTGCTCATCGCCCTGGTCTCGGAGTACCTCGGCCCGCACTACGACGGCATCGAGCAGGCCGTGCCCGCCGGCATGGGCCTCGTCGAGGCGGTGGAGGTCTTCGCCCGCCACTACCATCGCCTGTGTGACGACCCCGACGCGCTGCGCCGCCTGTCGTTCGAGATCAGCCTGCAGGACCTGGCCCTACGCGACCCCGAACTGGCGCCCAAATTCGCCGCCTCCGTCCGGGCCCATGAGGAACGCCTGATCGCGCTGCTGTCCGGCAGATCCCACGATGGGGCCGCCGTCACTCCACGGCAGGCGCAACGCCTGGCCACAGCGCTGCGCGCGCTCATGATCGGCCTGAGCCAGGGCATCCTCCTCGGCCTCGCCGACGCGGCCCCTGAGCAGTATTTCGCCGCCGCCGCCCGCGCCCTGGTCAGCCCCGATGTACTCGGACCACCGTGAGCGTCCCTGCCCACAGCACTCCGTGGCCGTCGCGGCGACGATCAAACCGCGCCGATCAGTGCACGGTGCCGCTCGATGGTTCAGGACGGTGGGTCACCGATGAGCGTAAGACGGCCGCCGCCTCGCCAGGCTGCGGCGGCCGCCGGACATCCCTCTTGCAGGCCGGACCAGATTCGGTGAGGAACAACCGTCTCCGGGCCACCTACAGGAGAGGATCAGGTTTCTGGGGCGACAGTTCCTTGCGCATGAGCACCGCGGACCGGCCCTCCAGTTCCTGGCGGCCGGTCTCCACGTAGCCCAGTGACTCGTACAGGGCGATGTTCGAGGCCATCTTGACGTTGGTGTAGAGGCGCAGAGCCGGTAGCCCGAGCCGCGAGGCCTCCTGCTCGGCGAAGGCCATCAAGCTCCGCCCGATACCCCGGCCATGCCGGTCGGGGCGGACGGCGACGTTGTCGACCAGCAGCGCGCCGTCCTCCGGGATCAGCACGATGATCCCGTCAAGCCCATCGGTGACGTGCACGTGCCCCGCGGCGACCAGGGCATCGTAGTCGGCTTCCATCGGCAACGGCCGCGTGCCCGTGATCTCCACCCACGGCCGGTAGGCGTCGTGGACCAGTTTCTCGATGGCAGCCACTTCCGCTGCCAGCGCCTTTCTCATGTGCTCAAGAATGCCAGTAGCCGCAGGTGTCTTACTCAGCGGTGTCGTCACCGTCATGGCTTTCGGCCTGTGTGTCGCCGGCGCGAGCGGTCGAGTTCGTCGCGCGACGCCTGATGGGAGGAGGCTATGCGCGCAAGTGGCGGCTGACGTCGCCGACCAGGTGGATTCGGACGTGGCGCTCCACGAACCGCCAGAGCCCGTCACGGCGCTCGAAGCGGTCACGGTAGCGTCCTGCGGCGCTGGAGGCAGTGTCCCAGATCACGGGCCCGGCTCGGGGAGGACGCGGTCCAGCGCATCGTCCGCCTCGTGCAGGACGCAGGACGCCGGCGAACGACCACGTGCGGCACATCGGCGGTGATGTCCAGGGTGACATCCACTCCGGCCGCCCAGGCGCGTGGGGTCGTCCCTCAGCCAGGGACGGACCGGCTGCCCGCGGGCAGCAGGCGGTCGCGCCGGTACTGCTCGCGCGGCCTGCCCGGTCGGACGATGTTGCGAAGGCGGCGGCCGCTCGCGTTCCGGCGGACCGAAGCTACTCAGCGCAGTACGGCCGTCAGCAGGTCGGCGCCCAGCGCCGTCAGATCGGGGAGATTGAGGGTGTGACGGACGTAACGACCGTGCCGCCGGGCCGTGAGCAGGCCCGCGCGGCGCAGGACAGCGAGGTGGCGGGAAACCTCCGGGGGTGAAAGTTCCCAGGCGTGGGCCAGCTCACCGGTGGTGTGCGCGCCGCGGGCGAGGGTGCGCAGCAGCCGCAGTCGTACCGGATGCGCGAGTGCCTCCAGCCGTAGCGTGACCGTTTCCAGCGACACCGGCTCCGATGGACTCGCCTCGGCCACCGGGTACTGCACCACCGGCTGCCACCCCGGCGCGTGGACCACCACCAGGTGCGGGCGGCCGAAGACGCTGGGGAGGAAGGTCACCCCGGAGCCATGGGCGGTGGTCGCGTTGTCCTGCAGCTTGTCCACGATGATGCAGTTGCCGTCCGGCGCCAGGGTGACGGCGCCGGAGACCGACGCGAGCGCCGCCCCGATGCCCTGGTGCTTCAGCAGATCGTTCTTCAGGCGCAGGTCGGTGGCGATTCGCACGGCGACGCCCGTCCAGGCGGCGTCGAAGAAGGCCTCGGCGCACTGTTCGAGGGTGTGACGCACCCGCGCCCGCACGGCGGCCGGGTCCGCGAGCAGCCGTTCCGCGAAGGCCTCTTGGAGCGCGCCGCGGGCCTGGGCCAGGTCCAGGGCCCGCTCGCGCGCCGCCGCGTCGGCGAGCGGCGACGGCGCGGCGAAGTGGACCCGGTTGCTGCCGCACGTGGTGATGAGCGCGGCGGTCACATAGGTTTCATCGTCGATCCGGTCTACATCGTCCAGCTCCTCGGCGAGGGTCGGCCGAGGACGAGCGGGGACCAGGAAGTCGGCTCGCGAGGAACGCCAGAGGAACTCCGCCTCCCGCAACCGCTCGGCCAGCTCCGGCCGCAGCCCGGCCCAGACGTCCCCGGCCCACCCGGCGAGCTGCGGGTGGTGCCCGGGTTCGGCCAGCACGTGCAGCATCGCGGTCAGCTCGGCCAGCGGGGAGGCGGCGAACCGCAGTCGCCCGGACGGCAGGCCGTCGATGTCGATCCTCAACGTCATCCCCTCATCATCGCTGGTCGGATGGCCGACGACCGCGTCGGTTGACGGTGTCCGTCAACCGACACAGCCCGCCCCGGCGGCCGAACGCATCGTTGACGCCATGGCGACCACCACCAAGATCCAGCCGCGCGCCCTCGTCCGTGCCTCCGGAGGCCCCCGCTATGCCGTCGCCCTGGCCGTGGACGCGCTCGGCACCGGCCTGCTGCGGCCCTTTCTGTTGCTCTACGGGGTGACGGTGCTGAGGCTGTCCGCGTCGGTCACCGGCGTCGCCATGACGGTCGGCGTCGTCGTGGGTCTGGTGTGCATGCCCGCGGTCGGCCGATGGCTGGACCGGGGCGCACGCAGCACGGTCGTGGCGGCGTCGATGCTGGTGCGGGTGCTGGGCGTGGCGCTGCTGCTGGCCGCCCCGGCGGGGCACGTCTGGCTGTTCGCGACGGCGGCACTCTTCCTCGGCATCGGCAACCAGGCATGGCCGGCCGCCCATGCCGCCCTCGTGGCCACGGTCGCCCAGGGCCGCGAACGTGACGCCGCTCTCGCGGGAGGCCGCGCCCTGCGCAACGCCGGCCTGGGCGCGGGCGCCCTCCTCGCCACCGCATGCCTGGCAGGCGGCACCACGGCATTGCAGGCGCTGGCAGCCGTCACCGGGCTCGCCTATCTCGCTGCGGCGGCCTTGGCGTGGTCGGTCCACCTGCACACGCATCCGGCCGCCACTCCGGCCAAGGACAGGGCCGGCGGGCCCGCACCTCGGATGCGCACGCTGCTGGCTGCCAACGTGGTCTACGTCTTCTGCCTCAACGTCCCCGAGATCGCGCTCCCGCTGGTCCTGGTGACACAGTTGCACGCATCCCCGGTGTGGCCGGCGGCCATCTTCGTGGCGAACACTGTGCTGGTGGTCACCCTGCAGGTTCCGGTCACCGTCCTGATGTCCCGCTTCTCCCGGCGGACGGTGCTGGCTCTCGCCGGCGTGGTACTCGCCGCCTCCTACCTCGGCTTCCTCGCGGCCACCTCACTGGGACACGGCTGGGGTGCGCCGGCGGTCGCCACGGTGTCCGTGGTCTGCACCATCGGCGAGATCATCTATGCCGGCAGCGCCACCGCGCTCGTCACCGCCCTCGCCCCCGCCCATCTCCTGGGACGCGCCCTCGCCCGCTTCCAGCTCTCCACGGGCTTCGGCCTCGCCGTCTCCCCGGCGGTCATCACCGCTCTCGCCTCCCACGGCTCGGCCGCCCTCTGGGGCGGCCTCGGCGCTGCGACGCTCCTCTCCGCCTCCGCCGTCGCCGCCGAGAAAGGATGACGGCAGGGCGACCGATACCCACACAGGACGACGTGCTCGGGTACTTCGACACGCCGTCGAACTGGGGACGGTGGGGCGACGACGAGCTCGGCACGCTGAACCACATCACCGACGACGTCCGGCTGGCGGCGGCGCGGGCCGTACGCCACGGCAGGAGCGTGTCGTGCGCGTGGGAGGTCGCCGTACCGAAAGACATGGAGCGGCCGCGGCTCAGGTTCGACCTCGCCCACCTGGAGCCGTGACAGCTGACCCTTGGTGGCATCGCCTTGGGGCGCACGGATATGTGCCGTGAAGTCCGTGGCGGGGGAGGCCTCGCGGCGGCGCGCACGTCGGGGCCGGGAGCGCGACACGAAGATCACGTGATCAGTCACTGATCGAAGTTGATACATCGCGATGAGTAGCGTCGCCATGAAGTCGATCTACGAGGGCACTCCTCACGACAGAGTGGAGTTCAGTCTTGCTATCACCCAGATCCGTGCTCACCGCGCTGACCTGCGCCTTGCCGGCGCTGCTGACCATCTCAGGGGCGCAGCCGGCGCGGGCCGCCGAGGCCCACCCCACCCGCGTGCGGCCGGCCGCCGCCCAAGCCGCCTATACGCCGTGTGTCCGGCAGGGGCAGGCGAACTACCCGGTCAGCTACTACTGGAAGAACGCGCTTGGCATGCAGCTGGGCAGCGGGTCGGTCTCGGTCGTCACCTCGCCGTCGCTGTGGGGCGGGCAGATCGCTCCGGGTGGCACCTTCACCCTCACGCTGACGCACCGCACCGCCCAGTGGCCGCTGCTGGTCAGGACCTACACCACCACGTGGGATCTGGCGTCGCTACTGGCCGGTGCCGATGTCGTCGGCCAGTCGGGAGCCGGCACCATCAACGGCACCACCTTGACGATCACCTCACCGGGTACCAAGACCGACCCGCCCGCGAAGGTCATCACCTTCCGGGTCCGGCAAGGCACCATCGGGCGCAGCATGACCATCCGGCCGACCGGGATCAGCAGCGTCATCGCCGCGCCGGGCCAGCTCGGGAACAACACCCCCGCCCCACCGATCCAGATCGTGAGCGGACAGTCCATCTCGCCCACCAAGGCCGTCGACGACACCGCCACCACCCAGCAGGACACGGCCGTCACCATCCCCGTCCTGGCCAACGACACCGCGACCGCACCGGTGATCAGCAACCTCACCCAGCCCGCCAACGGCACCGCGACGATCTCCGGCGACAACGTGATCTACACGCCCGCCAAGGGCCTCAGCGGCACCGACACCTTCACCTACACCGTCACCACCGCCTGCGGGACCAGCACCGCCACGGTCACCGTCACCGTGACCTGCGCCTACAAACCGGTCAGCCTGATCAACGGCAGCTTCGAGGCGCCTCCGGTGGCCACGGCCGACTGGAACATCCCCGACGCCTCCACCAACCCGAGCGTCGGCTGGCACACCACCGCCACCGACCGCAAGCTGGAGTTCTGGCGCAGCGGAGCGGGCGAGGGCCCGTCCGCCGACGGCCGGCAGTTCGCCGAACTCAACGCCAACCAGGTCTCCACGCTCTACCAGGACCTGCCCACCGTCCCGGGAACCCCAATGACCTGGTCGCTGTACCACCGAGGCCGCCTCGGTACCGACACGATGAGGGTGCTCATCGGCGCACCAGGCGCGACCGTGGCCCAAACTCCTGCCGGAGCCTCCTCACCGGACATCACCGACGGCAACACCGCCTGGGGCCACTACACCGGCGTGTACGTCGTCCCGCCGGGCCAGACCGTCACACGATTCGCCTTCGAGTCCGTCTCGGCCGCCGGCGGCAGCCCTACGGCCGGCAACTTCCTGGACGGCGTGACGTTCCAGACACCGCCCTGCCTGCCGATGAAGTAGCAGCAGTAACAGGCCGTCCGCTCCGCCGGCACCGACGGAGCGGACGGCGCCTCACCCTTGGCCGCCGGCGGATGGCGTCCCGGAAAGTTTCTCGAAGAAATCCGGCCTGCGGTGTCGGATCGGGGCGGTGGTGTTCGTAGCAGGGGTGAGGCCGCCCGCGAGGGGCGGCGCCGAGGTGGAGGAACCGCGATCATGAAGCTGACGACCATGACTCAGGTCACCGTCGATGGGGTGATGCAGGGAAACGGCGGTGCGTCAGAGGAGGACCGCAAGAACGGATTCGAGCGCGGCGGATGGGCCCGGGGGAAGGGCGACGACGAGACCAGGGCGTTCATCACGCAGACCGTCCAGCGCGCCGAGGCGTTCTTGTTCGGCCGGCGCACCTACGAGTTCTTCGCCGACGCCTGGAAGATGTCCACGCATCCCATCGGCGTGGCCTTCAACGAGGCCCCCAAGTACGTTGCCTCGACCACGCTCACCGCGCCGCGCTGGAAGAACACGACCGCTCTGCGCGGTGACCTCGCGGCGGCCATCAGTGAGCTGAAGGCCAAGCCCGGGGGTGAGCTGCAGGTGCACGGCAGTGGCATCCTGACCCGGTGGCTGCTGGAGAACGACCTGGTCGACGAGATGATTCTGCTCGTGTTCCCGGTGATCGTCGGCCAGGGCGCGAGACTGTTCCCGGAGACCGGTCCGGATCTTGCGCTCGACCTGGTCGAGTCGAGGGTCGACTCGAAGGGCGTGACGACCCAGGTCTACCGGCCGGCCGGGCGCCCGCGGTATGTGACGGCCTGAGGTCCCTGCCACCGACCCCGCTGTCTTGACACCACAGGAGATGATCGTCAAATGCGATACCTGGTTTCCGTGATCGATGACAAGAGCAATCCCGGCAGCACGGACAGGCGGCCTGCCATCAGCGCGTTCAACGAACGACTGATCGCCGAGGGCTACTGGGTTTTCTCGGGCGGACTCGCGGACACCGACGCGGCCACGGTCATCGACAACCGGGGCGAGCAGGTGGTGTTCAGCGACGGGCCTTTCGTGGAGTCGAAGGAGTACCTGGCCGGCGTCTGGGTGTGGGAGGCCCCCGATCTGGATGTGGCGCTCAAGCTCGCCGCCGAGGCGTCGAAGGTCTGCGATCGGAAGATCGAGGTGCGGCCGTTCCTGTGAGCGACATCGACAAGGCGATCACCCGGGCCCACCATGAGGAGTGGGCCCGGGTGGTCGCCTCCCTGACCAGGCGCTTCGGTGACCTCGACATCGCCGAGGAGGCAGCGGCCGAGGCGTTCGCGACCGCCGTCGAGCGGTGGCCGGCCGACGGCGTACCGCCCAATCCGGGCGCGTGGCTGACCACCACCGCCAACCGCAAGGCCATCGACCGGATCCGGCGCGAGAACAAGCGCGACGACAAGCACAAGGAGGCTCAGATGCTGCACGACAACACCCCATCGGAGCCGCTGGGCGCCGTCGACGACGACCGACTCCGGCTGATCTTCACCTGCTGTCACCCGGCGCTGGCGGTGGAAGCGCGCGTGGCGTTGACTCTGCGCATGGTCGGCGGTCTGACCGTGCCCGAGATCGCCCGTGCCTTCCTGGTGCAGAGGACCACCATGGAGCAGCGCATCACCCGCGCGAAGGCAAAGATCAAGGCGGCCGGCATTCCCTATCGGATGCCGTCCGCCGAGGCCCTCCCGGCACGCGTCTCCGGCGTCCTGGCCGTCCTGTTCCTCATCTTCAACGAGGGCTACCTGGCCAGCGGCCCCGACACCGATCCCGTACGACACGACCTGACCACCGAGGCGATCCGGCTCACCCGCCTGATCCGCGCGCTCCTGCCGCAGGACGGAGAAGTGGCCGGCCTGCTGGCGCTGATGCTGCTCATCGAGGCCCGCCGCCCCGCCCGTATCTCGGCCGGCGGCGAACTGGTCCCCCTGGCCGAGCAGGACCGCGGCGCCTGGGACGCGGAACTGATCGCCGAAGGCCATCGGCTGGTACGCGAACGCCTGGCCGCTGCCGCGGTCGGGGTGGCTCCGGGGCGCTATCAGATCCTCGCCGCGGTCAACGCGGTGCACACCTCCGCCCGCGACATCCGCGACACCGACTGGTCACAGGTCCTCGCCCTCTACGACCAGCTGGTCCGCCTCGACCCCTCGCCGATCATCGCCCTCAACCGGGCCATCGCGCTCGCCGAGCTCGACGGCCCGGAGGTGGCACTGGCGGCCGTCGACCGTCTCGAGGACAGGTTGGCCGGCTATCACGCCTACCACGCCACCCGCGCCGACCTGCTGCGCCGGCTGGGTCGCGGCCGGGAATCGCGCGCGGCCTACGACAAGGCCATCGACCTGGCGGGCAACACCGCCGAGACCGCCTACCTGACCCGCCGCCGCGACCAACTGCGGTAGCGCCGAATTCCGGCCGTCCCCTGCAAGGTCTACGACTGGACGGCCGCGGTCGGTGGACGGGCGCGCGACCGCCAGCTGAGTGTGCAGTGTGCGCCGCTCATCGCTCGGTCAGCCGGTGTGCGTCGGCGGATGAGGCTTTTCGGCGAACTCACCGCCGGAACCAACTAGCCCCGCCCCGCGGCTTCACATCCCTGCCTCGTCGTGGCCGCCGTCGCGCAGTGGGAGGCGGGGGAGGTCAGAGGCGGAGCAGGTTGGTCGAGGCCGTCCAGAGGCGCTTGGCGGAAGTGGGATCGAGGGCCCATTCCTTGACGCCGTGCGGGTGCTGCGCGAGGTCGGCGTCGTCCGGCACGGTGTAAGCCTCTTGTGAATCGTCGAGGTAGTGGCCTCCGGAGTGAGCGAACTCCGGGGCGACGGCCGCGACGATGCCGGTGGCGGCTCCCTGCTCGACCGTTTTGTAGGTGAAGATTCCGGCGGCTTCGGCCGCATCGAGCGACGCCTTCTGCCGCGCTGTGAAGTTCCGCTGCAGTCCCGTCGCGACACCACCGGGGTTCACCGCGTTGGCGATGATGCCGTCGGAGGCCCAGAGGCGGGTCGCCTCGACGGCGAAGAGAGAGTTGGCCGTCTTCGATTGGGCGTAGGCGATCTGCGGGTCGTAGCTGCGACGCTCGAAGTGGAGGTCGTCGAAGTCGATGCCGGAACGCATGTGCGCTGTCGAACTGACCGAGACTATCCGTGCTCCGTCGCGGTCGATCGCTCCCAGGGCCAGGGCGTCGTGAAGGCCGGTGGCCAGGGCAAAGTGGCCGAGGTGGTTCGTCGCGAATTGCAGCTCCCAGCCCTCACGCGTGCGTTCGAGGCCGCCGGTGACCACGCCCGCGTTGTTGATCAGCAGGTGAAGCGGGCCGTTCCACGCGTCGACGAATCGCGTGACGGTGGCCAGGTCGGCGAGGTCGAGCCGGACGACTCGAGGCCGGATCCCTCCGGCCGACTTCGCGATCGTCTCCGCCACTGCGTCACCCGCGGTCGTGTTCCGGACAGCGAGCGTCACTTCCGCTCCGGCACAGGTCAACGCCCGAGCGGTCTCGGTGCCGATTCCGGAGGAGGCTCCGGTCACGATCGCGCGGACGCCGGTGAGGTCGACGCCCCGCAGCACCTCGTCGGCAGTGCTGGAGGAGGTGAAGGGCGTGGAGATGAGTCTGCGAGTGACCATGGCGGCGACTATACATACTAGACTTGATTTGTATAGTGCGCCGCTCGCTCGTATGCTCGTTTCATGAGCAGCCCCGAGGTTGGTCACCCGCCCTCGACAGCCACCGATACCGACCGTCGGACCATGGTTCTGGACTCCGCCATGGTCACGTTCGCGCGATTCGGTTACAGGAAAACCTCGATGGAGGAGGTGGCGCGGGCGGCGCGCATCTCCCGGCCCGGGCTCTACTTCCTCTTCTCCTCGAAGGAGACTCTGTTCCGTGCCGCGGTTACCCAGGCCCTGAATCGCGACATCACAGCAGTCGAACACATCCTGGCCGACACCTGCCGCCCCCTTCGGGAGCGTCTCGTCGAAGCGTTCGATCAGTGGGCGGGCCGCTACATCGGCCCACTGACGAGCGATGTCGCGGTGGTCATCGAGGACAATCCCGACCTCCTCGGCGAGATCATCGAGACCCCGCGGCGACGTTTCGAGGAACTGATCACAGACGCGATCGCCATCAAGTCGGGACGAGAGGCGGCTCCCCCTGTCGCCCAGACGATGATCAGCGCATCGATCGGCCTCAAGCATCAGGTCGCATCACGGGAGGTATACCGCGAACGACTGGGGGTGGCCGTCGATCTCCTGCTGAGCTGAAGAGGGCCGACCGCTGAGGTCGACTCCTGCTCCTCGTCCCCGATGTGGGCGGGATTCTCCAGAAAAGGCTTGACGTGGTCGTGCAGCTCGCCGGCGCCGCACCATCTTCCACGCCAACCGAGTCCACGGTCGCGATCGACCTCTACAAGGAGTGCCGATTCATGATGTTAGAGACTAACTTCTGTTAGCCTCTAACATCGTGAGCGAACGAGAACCCGGGCTCCGTGAACGGCGCAAGGCGGGCGTGCGGCGCTCGATCCAGGAGCACGCGCTGGCGCTGTTCGTCGAGCGCGGCTACGACGCCACCACCGTCGCGGACGTGGCACAGGCGGCAGAGGTGTCGTCCATGACCGTCTTCCGCTACTTCCCCACCAAGGAGGACCTCGTCCTCACCGACGAGTTCGACCCGGTCCTGACCGAACGGGTCAGGGCGCGGCCGGCCAGTGAAGGGCCCATGCGACGCATCGCCGCCACGTTGGTCGAGAGCATGGCCGAGACCTCCGAGCAGGACCGGCGCATGCTGCTGACGCGGCTGCGACTCGGCATGGCGACACCCGCGCTGCGTGCCCGGTACCTGGACAACCAGTTCCTCACCCAGCAGGCGCTCGTCCAAGCGCTGCGCGACGACCCGGCCGACCCCGAGGAAGAGTTCCGGCTGAACGTGGCCGCGGGCGCCTGCCTGGCCGCCGTGACCACCGCTCTCGTCCGCTGGGCGGACCAGGACGGTGAACCGGATCCCGCCGAGCTCATGGCCCGCGCGCTGGCCATCGTCACCACCGGCGCGACCCCCCCGAACCCAATTGACGAGGAGGAATGACCGTGCACCAGCAGATCCGCCGCGTGGTCACCGGACACGATCACACCGGCAAGGCGATCGTCGTCAGCGACGAGCACGTCGAGCCCACCAGCCCGGACCTCGGGCAGAAGTGGTCCATCTGGGGCGCGGACGGCCCCATGACCTTTCCTGACAACGGGGAACGCCCGCCGTTCACCGGGCCGCTGCTGCCCCTGCCCGGTGGCTTCCATGTCACCGTGTTCACCTTGCCCCCCGCCTTCAACCCCGACGACCTGTTCGACACCACCGACCGAGTACGCATGGCCGAAATCGCCCGCGAGCACACCGCTGCGACCCACCCCGTCGTCCACGACCCCAACCCGCCCGGCATCTACGGCACCGTCCCCGGCTCCTCGACGATGCACGCCACCGCCTCCGTCGACTGCCTGATGCAACTGAGCGGCGAGTCGGTGTTCGTCCTGGAGGACGCCGAGGTCCGGCTCACCCCCGGCGACTGGCTCATCGTCAACGGCGTCATGCACAGCTGGCGCAACGACCGCGACGAACCGGCCGTCCTGGTCGGCGTCGTCTACGGAGCCCACCACCAAGGCGCACCGCTGCGGCCCAGGTAGGGGCGTCGCTTCCCGCCAGGGAGGAGATGCCGATCGACGTGTCGGTGACCGCAGACGGCGCTGTCAGGCGAGGTGCCGGCGGAAGAACCTGAGCGTGCTGTCCAGCTCGAACACGGGCAGGTCACCATGTTTGCCAGGGTTCGCGTGGAGCGTCTTGTCGGCCGAGGCGAAGGCGTCGAACAGCGCCAGGCTCTGGTCGCGCGGCACGCGCTCATCGTCCCACTGCACCAGGAACTCCACCGGGACGGTGATCAGCGCGGCGTATGCGCCCGACGCCAAGGCCCCGCCAAGGCCCAACACGGCGGCGCGGACCCTGGGTTCGGCGGCGACGAAGGGAACGCCGAGACCGCATCCCAGCGACACTCCCCAGTAGCCCACCGGACCGGCGCCGACGTGCTCGAGCTGCTGGACCGCGTTCAGTACCGCCTGCCATTCCGGAACGGTCTGGCGGGCCACGAGCGCCTGGAATCCGGCGATGAGCGGTGCCGGCTCTTGCCCGGCCTCCACGCGTGCCTGGTTCTCGGTCGCGATGCGGTTGTACTCCTCGACCACAGGTCGGTCGCCATGGCCCGGCACGTCGACCGCCACCACGGCAAAGTCGCACTCGGTGACGAAACGGCGCGCAAGGCCCAGGATGTCGGGGGCCTTCTTGTGCTGACCGCCGCCATGTCCCATCACGATGAGAGGACGAGTACCGGCAGCACCTTCCGGCGTCCACAGAACGCCGGGAATCTCATCGAGGAAGAAAAGTTGTTCGCAGACGCCGTCGGAGGACGTCTCAGAGACGAAGCGCATAGCGTTTCAAGCCTTTCGGGGTACCTTGCGGGCACTCCCTATGCCATGCGGGGGAGGGAGGCCCGAGCTGTCACAGTGTTGATCGGTCTCACCTCCTCGGTTCGCAGTGGTGCACGGCGTCACTGAAGGTATCACCAGGAACCCGCCGCAACCGAGGCAGGCACGTCACTCGTGCACGACCGCGAGTCACACCAGTACAGACGCGCCTCCGGCTACGGCGTTCATCCGGCGGTGTCGGATGCCGGTGTCGGCTGGGGCTGCGGGAGGTTGTCCATTATCAGTCCGAGGGTGAACCATCGGCCGTACGCCGCTGAACGAGCGCTTCGCCGGCCTGGCGCCGGCCTTCGGCTCGAAGATCGCCGGGGAGGGGGTGAGCCTGATGCTCGGAGCTATGCGTTTCCGTACCCCGCCGAAGCAGGCGGCCGAGGAGCTGGCACCCGAGGTGACCCTCCCCGATGTCCGCGACTACGTGCGCTGGGCAATGCTCCTGCCACCGAACGGCTCGCTCGGCGGCCCGACCGCGAAGGAGGCCGTGCTGTCCAGGATGGAGGGCTGGCATCCGGACCTGCGGGCGCTCGTCGAACAGGCCGACCCGGACAACAGCACCCTGCTGTCCATCCGGGTGGTCGAGCCCCGCGAGCGCTGGGCGCCCGGTCCGGTCACGCTGCTCGGAGACGCCATCCACGCCACATCCCCGACCGGCGGCAACGGCGCGAACACCGCCCTGCGCGATGCCGACCTGCTGCGCCGCCGCCTGATCGAGGCCGCCGAGGGCCGCCAAGACCTCCTCGGCGCGGTCGGCGACTACGAGCGGCAGATGTTCGAGTACGGGGGCGAGGCCGTGCGCCAGAGCCTCGCCGCGCTACCCGCCTTCGTCCCGAACCCGGAACGACCCGAGCCTGCATAGGTTCCCCGGCACGCTGAACGTCCCCCGGCTACGAGCCGACCAGTGCCAGATCGAGCACGTCGATTTGAACCGGTCGGTGCCACCGATCGGGGGGAGGAACCGCAGCACCTCCTCGATGGCACGGGGTACCAGACCAGGGCCGGCACGCAGCTGGGCCAGTGCCTCCGGTAGCTCTCCCGCGAGCTCGGCGGGCCGTACTGGCCTTCGAGGAGTCTGAGTGCAGAAAGCAGCGGTAGATAGGTTCGATGACGGTCGCTGTTCCTTCGCAGGCCCTACGGTCCGCGGCCATGCCTTTCGAATTCCTCTCCGGTGAGCAGGTCGCCCGCTACGGACGCCTCCCCGAAGAGCCGTCCCCGGCGGCGCCGGAGCAGTTCTGGCAGGAACTCTCCGAAATTCGCTGGGCGTCTGTCGGACTTTTTGCGATCATCCGCACGTGACAGATGAAGCCGATCGCCAGACGTCGTTCCCCACCAGTTCGAAGCATGTGCGCTTTGTCGAGTTGTCGAGCGCTGCGATGTCCGCTCTGATCGATGGGGATCTGCCCGCAGCCAGCGACACGGCTGGGGTCGCGCTGACTGAGTACTTCGTGACAGATAAAGCGCGGTGGCTGTGGCAGGTTCGCATCGACCAGATGGCCGCCGATCCCCGTCACGCGCGGTGGATGGCGCGGCAGGCGGTGACCGGGCCTGAAGGTGTCGTCATCGGTCATGCCGGGTTTCACGGACCGCCCGATGAGGCGGGCATGGTGGAGATCGGCTACGCCGTCGCTCCTGACTTCCGCCGCCAGGGCTATGGCCGAGCCATCCTGATCGAGTTGTTGCGTCGGGCCGCGGCCGAACCGGAGGTCAAAACCGTACGGGCGACGATCAGTCCCGATAATGTGGCGTCCCTGGCCACGATCGCCGGCTTCGGCTTCGTCCAGGTCGGCGAAGATTGGGACGAAGAGGAAGGCCTCGGACTCATCTTCGAAGTCCCCGCCAACCGCAGCCGCTAGGCGCGACCAACCCGGTGAAGGTTCCCGGTCACAGCAGGACCCTGGGCGGGGTCAGCGGGCGACGTAGCGGCCTTCGAGACTGGTAAAAGTCGTTGATCGAGTGATCTGAGTTCGTGTTTCTGTCTCTGGCTTCTATTCACTGAGCGTGATCGTTTGGGGCGTAGCGGCTCCAGATCCCGCCCGCTTCGGATGCGAGCCGAGTGGTGGTCTTGTCGTGGAAGCCCAGGGCCCGCGCGATGACGGGAGCAGGGGCTTGAAGGGCCAATTGCCGGAGGGCGGCGGTGCGGGCGGCTTGGCCAGAGATGCCGAGGTCGCGGACCAGGTCGGCAAGGCTGCGGTGATGGAGGGGCTGGCCGGCTCGGCGTCCGGGGAAGAGCCAGCGGGCATCGACGTTGGCAGCTGTGTTCATGTTGGTGCGCTCGGCTTTGGCTCGGAGTAGAAGCTCGGCAAAGGGGCCGGGGACCGGTGTCGGTGGATCGCCCAGACGAATGAGGACCTGGCCGTCGGAGTCGTGGACGATGTCATCAAGGGTGAGTCGGACGATGCGGCTGGCGGGCTGGGCATAGAGCAGCATGAGGCAGGCCGCGGCTCGTGACCGGACGGGGCCTGCCGTGTCGTCCAGAGTCCGGTGCAGGAGTTCGAGCCGCCGATGCTGGGTGAGTGGCCGGCCTTCGGCCCGATTCAGCCGTGGCAGGTTGAGCCCTCTAACTAATAACCCTTGAGTTCAACTGAGCTTCTTGGTCTCTCTAGCCCCAGGACCTGGGCGTATCTGCTGGCGCTCCGGCTTCTGCGAACGTTGATGAGACTTCGGGGATTCTGAAGGTCTATCGTC
>NZ_JAHDTF010000024.1 GCF_018531465.1 Sphaerisporangium fuscum | reverse complement strand
ATCCGACCGGGCCAAAGGCGCGAACATCTCCGCGGCGAACGCCTCAAGGCGCTGCCGCACAACCGAAAGCTCATGGGGGGTCATCGCAGCATGAAACTACCCACACCGTCACAGTGGCTCCACGACACGCCGACCTAACAAAGCACTACTAGTTGAAGCAGTCCTGCGTGTTGAGGGCGATGCCGTACTCGGCGACCTTGCCGTGGGTGACGCCGAAGCTGTAGTAGGCCTTCTTGTTGCCGGGGACCGTGATCACGTAGTAGCCGTGGAAGTCCTTCTTGATGCGCGGGTAGGCCGCCTTCAACTGCGCGGCGGTGGAGCCGATCTTGATGCCCTGGGGCGTCGTCATGCCCTTCGCGGCGAAGATGGCCGCCACTCCCACCTTCGGCGAGATGTAGATGCCGACCGAGTCCTTGGAAGTCGGGGACTTCTTCAGGTCCCAGCCGGAGCAGCCACCGCCGCCCGGCGTCTTCTTGACGACCTCTCCCGTCGCCTTGGCCTGATCGGCGGCCATGCCGAGCTTGATCGCACCGTAACCGTAGGGACCCACCGTCGGCTTGGCCTGGGCGTCCGCCATGGTGGCGCCGGAGACCAGCAGGGCGCCCGCGAGGAGCGAAGTCCCGATCATCGTCTTCATCATGCTCTCTTTGACTACGCGGCGCCGGTAAAGGTTCGGCCCGATATCCGACTTCTCTCCGGTGGCGGCGATGACGGTGATGCTCCTCGGCGCGGCGCTGTGCGCGGTGAACGCGGTACTGCTGTCGCCCTGGCTCGCCGCCGCCACCACCGCCGTCCTGGGAGCCGGCTACGGCATCGCGGTGGTCTCGGGGCTGCTGGAGACACAGCGTATGGCCGGCGCCGGCGACCTGGGCGACGGTGCTCCGGGGCCATCCGCCCGATTCAAACCGTTACGTCTCGTCTCGATTCAAGCTAGTATGGGGTGATGAGCGAACAGCCCCGCCCGGGCCGCAAACGCAGCGAGGAGAGCCGCCTGGCGATCCTGACCGCGGCGTTCGAACTCATCGGCGAGGTCGGCTACGCCGGCCTGACGATCGAGGGCGTCGCGGCACGCTCGGGCACCGGCAAGCAGACCATCTACCGCTGGTGGCCCTCCAAGGCCGACGTGCTGCTGGACGCCATGGCCACCAAGGCCGACCTGTACGTGCCGATCCCGGACACGGGAAGCTACGCCGCCGACCTGCGGGCGTTCCTGCACGCCAGCTTCGCCCTGGCCCACCGGCCGCCGGTCGCCGACGGACTGCGCGCCCTGATGGCCGAAGCCCAGATCGACCCCGCGTTCGCCCGCCGGTTTCGCGCCTCGTTCCTGCAGCACCGCCGCGACGCGCTCGGGACCATCCTGGACCGCGCCGCATCCCGCGGGGAACTTCCACCGGGTCTTTCACCCGGCACCATCGCCGACATCGTGTTCGGCACCATCTGGTACCGGCTGCTCGCCACCCGCCAGCTCCTCGACGACCGGCTCGTCGAGGAACTCGTCACCACGCTCGCCGGACCACGACCCGCCTCGGACACCAAGGAGCCCGCGTGACCCGCCCCCGCACGATCTTCATCACCGGCGCCACCGACGGCCTCGGCCGCGCCCTGGCGCACCGGCTCGCCGCCGACGGCGCCACCCTGATCCTGCACGGCCGCGACCAGGGAAGACTCGACCGGACCGCCGAGGAGATCCAGGACGCCCACGGCACCGCGCGGCCACGCACCGTCCTCGCCGACCTGGCCGATCTCGCGCAGGTACGCGCCCTGGCGGCCGACGTACGCGCCGCCACCGACCGGCTGGAGGTGTTCGTCAGCAACGCCGGCATCGGCGGCGGCGAACCCGACGGCCGTACCCGCCGCACCAGCGCCGACGGGCACGAACTCAGGTTCGCCGTCAACTACCTCGCCGGATTCCTGCTCACCCTCGAACTCCTCCCGCTGCTGCGCGCCTCCGCCCCGGCCCGCATCGTCAACGTCGCCTCCATCGGGCAGGAGGCCATCGACTTCGACGACCTGATGCTCGAACACGGCTACAGCGGCATGCGCGCCTACTGCCAGAGCAAACTCGCCCAGATCGCCTCCGGTTTCGAGCTGGCCGCCCGGGTCCCCGCCGCCGAGGTCACGGTCAACAGCCTGCACCCGGCGACGTACATGCCGACCAAGATGGTCCTGCGGGAGATCGGCCACCACATCGACAGCATCGAGGACGGCGTCGCCGCCACCTACCGGCTCGTCACCGACCCCGCCCTCGCCGGCACGACCGGCCGCTTCTTCGACCGGACCCGCCAGGCCGAAGCCCACCGACAGGCTTACGACCCCCACGCCCGGGCCGAACTGTGGCAGCGCAGCCTGAAGCTCCTCGACCACCCCGGCATCGCCTGACCTGGCGCGCTCCCCGGCGTCCCCGCCATCGAGATCGAGCCGGCCGGCTCACCCGGGGCGCACACCCTCCGGGCGGACCGTCCACGCGCTTTCCAGTTCGCGCAGCGCCCGCTCAGACGCCGAGCCCGGCTCGGCGGCGAACAGGTCCAGCCCGTAGCACGACGGCTCCTCGGGCAGCTTGACGAGCTCGCGGTGCAGGGTCAGCTCGCCCACGACCGGGTGGTGCAGCACGTACGCCGAGGACCGGACCCGCGCGACCCTGTGCTCGGCCCACATGCGGGCGAAGTCCGCGCTCAGAGCCCGCATGTGGCCGATGTGCGCCTCGAGTCCGGAGTCCCCGCGATACCGCCCGAGCAGGACGCGCAGATGCGCCACGTGCTCGCGTGCCGCCCGCTCCCAGCCGGTGCGGTGCAGCTCGCGCAGGTAGGGCTCGGTGAACAGGAGGTGCGAGAGCGTGCGGCGGCCCGGCGGCAGCGCCGGGAAGCCGCCGAACACCTCCACGGCGAGCCGGTTCCAGCCGACGATCTGGGTGTGCCGGCCGACCACCAGCGCCGGCGTCATCACCAACGACTTCAGCAGGTAGCGCAGGCTCGCAGGCACCTCCGGCGCGGCCCCGGCCGCCGCGCACGGCTGGGGGGGCCGCGCGATCCGGTGCAGGTAGGCCAGCTCGTCGGTGTCCAGGCGCAGCGCCGCGCCGACGGCGTTCAAGATCTCGTCCGAGACGCTGTCGCCCTTGCCCTGTTCCAGACGCGTGTAGTGGGCGATGCTCACGCCCGCCAGCCGGGCCAGCTCCTCACGCCTCAGGCCCGCGACCCGGCGCACCGTCCCGTAGTCGCGCAGCCCGACGTCCTGCGGGCGCAGACGGGCACGGCGTGATTTGAGGAACTGACTCAGCTCGGTCCGGTCGTCCACGCGACAACCCTACGCCCGAGCGCCCGGTGGGTGATCACACCGTGAGTACGCGGCACACGGGCCTGGCCGGGCGGGTCGCGGCGGCCGCAGGCTGTCAGGCGGGCCACCCACGTGCGGCCTCGCCGCGCCCGGCTCTTGCCGCGGCATCCCCCTCGACGAACGGAGAATGGACGTGTCCCTGACACTTGGGCTCATCGGCAGCGGAATGATCGGTTCTTCCCTCGCCCGCCTGGCCGTCTCGGCCGGCCTCGAGGTCGTGCTCAGCAATTCGCGAGGGCCTGAGACGCTCGCCGATCTCGTCGCCGAGCTGGGCGGGCGGGCCCGGGCGGCCACACCGGCACAAGCGGCACGCGCCGCGGACCTGGTGGTGGCGGCCATCCCGTTGAAGGCCTACCGGGGGCTCCCCGCCGAAGCCCTGGCCGGCAAGACGGTGCTGGACACCGCGAACTACTACCCCGAGCGGGACGGCCACCTGGCCGAGCTGGACGCGGGCGAACTGACCTCCAGCGCCCTCGTACAGCGCCACCTGGCGGGCTCCCACGTGGTCAAGGCGTTCAACACCATCACCCCGCACCAGCTGTTCTCCCTCGCCCGGCCGGCAGGCGCGCCGGACCGCAGCGCCCTGCCCGTCGCCGGTGACGACCCGGAGGCCAAGACGCAGGCCATCCGCCTGCTGGATGTGCTCGGTTATGACGCGGTGGACGTCGGCACTCTCGCCGACAGCTGGCGCAGTGAACCGGACACACCGGTGTACATCCAGCCGTATCTCGGCGAGATCCCCGCCATGGGCGTCGAGGCCTTCCTCCGTTGGACGTACCGGACACCCGGCATCGTCGTTCCCGCGGCGCGGGTCGCCGATCTTGTCGAGACCGCCGTTCGCCGCCCGGCGGGCGAGGCCAGGCTCCCGAACGGCGACTGATCCTCGACGCCGGCCCGCCCGGCGCGGCCGCGTCCGTACCCCTCCCGGCGCAGCCCGCCCCCCGGCCCGGACGCCGCCCGCCCAGCCCTCTCCTACGGCCGTCCTGCCACTGTCGTCGTCACAGCGGATTTCCCCAGGTCAGGTAGGGCCGCCGCCTTCGGGGGAATGAGGTGGTCTGAGGGAACCGGACGTCGGAGAGGGTCACCGTGGTGACCATCGCCATCTCCTTGGTCGCGGCGTGCCTTCTCGGCGTCGGCTTCGTCGCCCAGCAGCACGCCGCCTACCGCGAGCCGCTCGGCGAGATACTGCACCCGCGCCTGCTGCTCGACCTGATCCGCTCGCCGCTGTGGCTGACGGGGATCGGGCTGATGGCCTGCGGGCAGGTGGTCAGCGCGATCGCGCTGAGGCAGGCGGGCCTGACCAGGGTGGAGCCGCTCCTGGCCACGAACCTGCTGTTCGCCCTGACCGCCGCGCACGTGATCTACAAGGAGCACTTCGGCCTGGTGGAGTGGTCCGGAGCGGTGCTGGTCAGCGGCGGGGTGGCGCTCTTCCTGTTCTTCGGCGAACCGCACGGAGGCCGCACACCCGGCCCGTACTCCCTTCGCTGGCTGGTGCTGCTCGGCGCGGTCTCGGTGGCGGCCCTGCTCGTCCTCATCGCGCTGCGCCGGCCGCTGGCGGTCAAGGCGATCCTGCTCGCCGCCGCCGCGGGGGTGCTGTACGGGCTGCAGGACGTGCTCACCCGCAGCTCGGTGCTCTCGCTCGGCAAGGGACTGGACGTCGTCCTGGCGACCTGGCAGCCGTACGCACTGCCGCTGATCGCCGTCATAGGGCTGCTGCTGAACCAGAGCGCGTTCGACGCCGCGCCGCTCCACCACTCGCTGCCCGCCACCACCGCCGCTGAGCCGATCACCGGGATCGTCCTGGGCGTGACGATCTTCACCGAGCACCTGCGCGTGACCCGCGAGTCGCTCGCCTGGGAGGTCATCAGCTTGATCGCCATGGTGACGGGCATCATCCTCCTCGGACGGTCCCCCTTCCTGGCCAAAACCGAGCAGGACGCTCCACGGCGCCCGGAGGGAGAGGGGCAGTGATCTCTGTGGTCCTGGCGTTGTTCGCCGCGGCGAGCAACGCGGTCGCCTCGGTACTGCAACGCCGTACGGCGCGCTCACTGCCCGACAAGCAGGCGTTCCGGCCGTCCCTCATCCTGACCCTGATCCGCTACCCGGGCTGGCTGTGCGGGATCGGCGCGCTCATCCTGGGCTTCGTGTTCCAGGCCGCCGCCCTGTCGGCGGGCGGGCTGACGCTCGTGCAACCCGTGCTCGTCGTCGAGCTGCCCATCACCATGGTCCTGGTCTCGCGGGTGTTCGGCACCCGGCTCGACCGGCGGTCGTGGTTCGCCGTGGGGACGATGACGGTCGGCGTGGCGACGTTCCTCGCCAGCGCGGCGCCCGGCAGGGGGCACAGCACCCCCGGCACGACCGAATGGGTGCTGGCCGTGGTGGTGACGGTCGGAGTGGTGACGGGCCTGGTGATGGCCGCCCGCCTCACCGCCGGCCCCGCGCGGGCGGCCGTGCTGGGAGTGGCCGCCGGCATCGGCTTCGCCTTCACCGCCACCTTCATCAAGGAGAGCACGACGATCTTCGAGCGGAACCCCGGGGAGCTGGCCACCTCCTGGGAGCCGTACGCGATGGTGATCGCCGGGCTGTGCAGCCTGTTCCTGCTGCAGAATGCGCTGCAGAGCGGCCCTCTGGTCGCCGCGCAGCCGGCCCTGACGATCAGCGACCCGGTGGCGGGCATCCTCTACGGCACGATGATGTTCGGCGAGCAGGTCCGCACGGGCGCCTGGACCCTGCTCGAGGCACTGGGCATCGCGTTGATCATCTTCGGGAGCTTCCTGCTCGCCCAGT
This sequence comes from Sphaerisporangium fuscum, assembly GCF_018531465.1. GTDB lineage: Bacteria > Actinomycetota > Actinomycetes > Streptosporangiales > Streptosporangiaceae > Sphaerisporangium > Sphaerisporangium fuscum. Next base: position 191,096 of record NZ_JAHDTF010000024.1, on the reverse strand, counting down.
CACCGATCCTCGGGGAACGGCAGGCCCGGGCCACGGCGGCGCGGGCACGAGGACGGTCCCGGTAGAGCCACTCCCATGGGCCCGCCCATCGTCTGGCCGGCCTCGGAGGAGGCGGCCGGCGTGCACGACGAACGCATCGTCGCCGCGGAGTTCGAGCACTGGCTGGGCGACAGGGACCTCAGGCGATGAGGCAGGCCTCATGGCTCGGCGCGGGCGGGCACCACGGCCACCGGGCAGCGGGCGTGGTGCAGGACGGCATGACCGGTGGAACCCAGGATCAGCCCGGCGATGCCCCCGCAGCCGCGTGACCCCACCACGACCAGGTCGGCCTCGTCCGACGCCTCCACCAGGACCTCGGCCGGATGCCCCTGCGCCACCTGCTGACGGAGCGCGACGGAGGGGTGCCGTTCCCGGGACGCCTCCAGCGACCCGGCCAGCAGGCGCGGCTCCCCCGCCAGCAGGACACCGGGATCGAACGGCAGGGTCCCGACGGGAAGGGACCAGGCGCGGATCGCGCGCAGCCCGCAGCCACGCAGCTCGGCCTCGGCGAAGGCGAACTCGACCGCGGGCTCGCTCTCGGCGGATCCGTCCGTCCCCACCACCACCTCCCCGCGGCCGGCGGCCACGGGCCCGCGCACCACGACGACCGGGCACGGCGCGCGCCCGGCCACCCCGAGGGCGACCGAGCCGAGCAGCAGCCCGCGGAAGCCGCCCAGGCCGTGGTTGCCGATCACGAGCAGGTCGGCGTCCCGGCCCAGGCCGAGCAGCACGGTCCGCGGGTCCCCCGCCAGCCGTTCGGAGCTCACCCGCACCTCGAACGGCTCGGCGCACGCCCGCTCCACGGCCGCCGTCAGGACCGCGGTGGCGCCGTCGCGCATCCAGCGCCCCACCTCGGCGTTGGGGGCGTCCTCCGGCATCTCCTCGGCCCACTTCGGCACCGCGTGCACGATGTGCACGGGCAGGCCGCGCAGCGCCGCCTCCCGCACCGCCCACCCGGCGGCGTCCAGCCCCACGGCCGACCCGTCCACTCCGACAACGATCATCTGGTGCTTCCCCCACCGGAAGCCTCCCCCCTCCGCCGTGGCGGCACTCCCGCCGGAGCGAAACGCCCTGATCGCCGGCCATTGCCCGAAGCGGGGAAACGAGCGTATCTTTCGTAAAGTACGTACTTTACGAGCGCGACGAGGTTGATCGTGATGGAGCCGCGCGAAAGCGAGTTCATCGACCGGATGGGGCTGGTCATGGAGCGTCTGGGCGGGACGCGGACGATGGGCCGCCTCTACGCGTGGCTCATGATCTGCGACCCGCCGCACCGGTCCCTCACCGATCTTGCGGCCGAACTCGGCGTCAGCAAGACCGCGGTCAGCACGATCGCCCGGCAGCTGGAGGCCGCCGGGATGATCGAGCGTGCCCCGACACCCAACCGCGAGCACCGCTACCGCCTGGTCAGCGGCGGCTGGACCCACGCCATGCGGGTCCAGCTGGCCGGGGTGCGGCTGACCCTGGAGGCCCTGGAGTTCGGGCTGTCCGTCGTCGGCGAGGACCGCCCCGAACAGCGGGCCAGGCTGGAGGAGACCCGCGAGTTCTTCGCCTTCACCCTGCAGGACGCCGACGGGTTCCTCCAGCGCTGGCAGGAATACCGCGGCGATCCGACCGGCGAGGGGAGCAGCCGATGACCGCGGGAAAGGTCGACTTCACCGTCATCCCCGACGAGGGGATCACCTGGACACTCCTCGGCACCCTGTACCTGCGGGCATGGGAGAGCCGCCTGCCGCACCCCATCCTCGGCGACCACTACGCGGCCGAGGCCATCGAGCGCATCGACTACGACTTCGCCAAGCTGAAACGGCGCGTCAGACCCGACGGCAACCAGTTCCTGGTCGCACTGCGCGCCCGGCAGCTCGACGACTGGAGCCGCGCCTTCCTGGCCCGCCATCCGGACGCCACCGTGCTGCAGCTGGGCTGCGGCCTGGACAGCCGGATGCTCCGCCTGGACCCGCAGGGCGCACTGCGCTGGTTCGACCTCGACATCCCCCAGGTCATCGCGCTGCGCCGGCGGATCTACCCCGAACGCGGCCGCTACCGGATGATCGGCGCGTCGGTCACCGACGACGGCTGGCTGCGGGAGATCCCCGCCGACCGCCCCGTCCTGATCGTCGCCGAGGGACTGCTGCCCTACCTGTCCCCCGGCGACGCCCGCCGCCTGCTGCGGCGGCTGACCGACCACTTCCCCTCCGGCGAGTTGCTCTTCGACGGACTGGCCCCCTGGGTCGTCCGCATGGTCAAGATCTTCCGGTGGTCGCCGCGCGGCGGCCGGGACGTCGAACGGTGGAACCCCCGCCTCACCTGCGCCGGGCAGGTGCCCTTCACCACGCACCACCGACGGATCCCGGTACGCCGCTACCGCATGCTCTACCGGCTCCTTCACGCCGTGCCGGCGCTGCGGAACATGTCCGTGGCCTACCGGTTCACGTTCTAGCCGAACCTGCTCACCCGAAAATCGGCCCACGACCAAGGGAGAGACGATGGCCAGCATCGTCGAGCGGTACCACATCCCCCAACAGCACTTCTGGCTGCACGGACCGCGCTCCGGCCCGCCGGTGGAGTACGACGCCGCCACCGGCCTGTGGAACGTCTACGGCTACCCCGAACTGCACGAGATCCTCGGCGACCCCGCGACGTTCTCCTCCGACACCATGCGCGTCATCCCCGAGAACCTGCAGCCGGACAGCGAGGACTTCTCGCTGGCGGGGTTCCTCACCCAGATCGACCCGCCCGAGCACGGCAAACTGCGCAAACTGGTCAGCAGCGCCTTCACCCGCAAGGTCGTCGCGGACCTGGAGCCGAGGATCGCCGAGCTCACCGGCGAACTCCTCGACGCCGCCCGCGACCGCGGCCGCCTGGAACTGGTGACCGATCTGGCCTACCCGCTTCCCGTCATCGTCATCGCCGAACTGCTCGGGGTGCCCAGCGGCGACCGCGCCCTGTTCAAACAGTGGGCCGACGCGATGTTCGACCGCGACGCCAAGATCTCGCTCACCGAACCCGCCGAGGACCAGAAGGCGGACATGCAGGCCACGCTGAAACCATGGAAGGAGATGACCGCCTACCTCGCCGCCCACGCCGCCGAACGCAGGCGGCGGCCCCGCGCCGACCTGCTCACCAGGCTGGTCCAGGCCGAGGTGGACGGCGAGCGCCTGCCCGACGACCAGGTGATCAACTTCGCGATCCTCCTTCTGCTCGCCGGACACGTCACCACCACGATGCTGCTGGGCAACACCGTGCTGTGCCTGGACGCCTTCCCCGAACAGCAGCGCAAGGCCCGCGCCGACCGCACCCGGATCCCCGCCGTCATCGAGGAGTCGCTGCGCTACCTCACCCCGTTCGCCGCCCTCGCCCGCTCCACCACCCGCGAGGTCGAGCTCGGCGGCGCGACGATCCCGGCCGACCGCCTGGTCATGACGTGGCTCGGGGCGGCCAACAGGGATCCCCGCCAGTTCCCCGACCCCGACGCCTTCGACCCCGGCCGCGACCCCAACCCCCATCTCGCCTTCGGCCGCGGCATCCACTTCTGCCTCGGCGCGCCCCTGGCCCGGCTGGAAGGACGGGTCGCGCTGAACATCCTGCTCGACCGGTTCGACCCGCTGCGCACCGATCCCGACGACCCCGTGGACTTCATGCCCGCGCCGACCATGACGGGGGTACGCCGCCTCCCGCTGCACTGACCGGCCAAGAGACGGGGCCGACCCCGCGCACCCGCGCCGTGATCACCAGGCGCACGCTCGGGCGCGGGTCCGCCCCGTCGGGCGCAGCCCCCCAGGATGACGCGGGCCCGCGGGACGGGGATGACACGAACATGACGTCCGGCACGGCGGCCCACGCCCGGTGAACCCGTGGACGCTGGTCCACGACCGCTTCGGCCGCGGCCACCGCTTCCCGCTGACCCGCCGAACACCCCGGCTACACGTCCACGGTGACCACGCACCGCCACTCCCCCGCCCGGCGGGCGAACCGCAGGCCGTGCAGGGCCACGGCCTTGGGGACGGCACCCGTCTGGGACACCGCCTCCACATCGGCCATGCCGAGTTCCAGCCACACCCCGCCCCCGTCCTGACCGGCCTCGACCCGGCACGGGACCCTCCCGCTCGTGTCCAACAGGTAGATCACCTCCTCCAGCGCGTCGACGAGCTGATCCCCGGGCGGCCCGGGCAGGACGCGCACCGTGTGAACCGCCCGGCTCTCGGCCCGCCCCACGTCGGCGAACGATTCGACCAGCGCCCGCACGGCCCCGGCCAGGCAGCCCGCAAGGGTCGGCGCCCACGCCTCGATCCGCGTGTCGGCGGTGTGCGGCAGCACCCGATGCCCCTGCGCCGAACCCGGCCGCCGTTCCACCCCGATCAGCCCTTCACCACGCCCACGGGCACCAGCCGCGCCACCTTCCGGCACAGTCCCGCGCCGGCGCTCGCCGCGACCACCGCCTCGACGTCCTTGTAGGCCGTAGGGGCCTCCTCCGCCAGGCCGCGCCAGGACGAGCCGCGCACCGCTATGCCGCACGCCTCCAACTCCTCGCGCAGCCGCCTGCCGTCGGTACGGCGCGCCGCCTCGTGCCGGCTCTGGCTACGGCCGGCGCCATGACAGGTCGAATGGAACGCCTCACCCCCGGCGACCCCCGCGAGCACGTACGAGGCGGTGCCCATGGTGCCCGGAACCAGCACCGGCTGACCGCAGGCCGCCAGATCCGCCGGCAGCTCCGGATGACGCGGCGGCAGCGCCCGCGTGGCCCCCTTGCGGTGCACGCACAGCGTCAACCCGCCGTGCTCCTCGATCTTGGCGAGATTGTGGGACACGTCGTACACCAGCTCCACGGCGGCGCCGGTGAGACGGCCGAACACCCCGCGGACGGCCTCGGCGAGCAGCTGCCTGTTGGCACGCCCGTAGTTGGCGGCGGCGGCCATGGCCCCCAGGTACGCCCGCCCCTCCGGACTGTCGACAGGGGCGCAGGCGAGCTGCCGGTCGGGCACCCGGACGCCGTACCGCCGCATGGCCTTCCCCATCACCCGCACATGATCGACGCAGATCTGGTGCCCCAGCCCACGCGAACCGCAGTGGATCATCACGCACACCTGGCCGGGCCGCAGACCGAACGCGGCGGCCGCCGGCGGATCGTAGATCTCCTCCACCGCCTGGACCTCCAGAAAATGGTTCCCCGAACCCAGGCTGCCCACCTGGGCCAAGCCACGTTCGACGGCACGATCGCCGACCCGGCCGGGGTCCGCGCCCGGCACCGCGCCATGATCCTCACAGCGCTCCAGGTCACGCGGCACGCCGTGCCCCCGCCGCACGGCGTACCGCGCGCCGCCGTACAGCACCTCCGAAAGTTCGGCTCCCGTCACCCGCCACAGCCCGCCACCGCCGAGCCCCCGCGGCGTGACCCCGCCGAGCTCGTCCATCAGCCGCTCCAGCAGCGGCCGGAGACGATCCCGCTGCAGATCCACCGCCAGCAGGCGCACCCCGCAGGAGATGTCGAACCCCACTCCGCCGGGCGAGACCACCCCACCGGCGCCGACGTCGGTCGCCGCGACACCACCGATCGGGAAGCCGTACCCCCAGTGCACGTCCGGCATCGCATAGGAGGCGCCGACGATGCCCGGCAGGCACGCCACGTCGGCGACCTGCCGCAACGCTTGATCCTCGGGCAGGAGCCCGGGAGAGGCGAACACCACACCCGGCACACGCATGAGCCCCTCCGGCTCCATCCGGTACCGGAACTCGCTCTCACGCTCCAGCCTCATCACCGTCGGCTCCCGGACACGGCACGGCGACCTCCCCGGCCCCCGCCATCGGGGGCCGATCTCACCGTGCGCCGCCCACCGCCGCGCCGGGTAGGGCCGGAGTCCCCCCGCGGGCCGGGACCTTCGTCCGTACCGGCGGGCCCTCCGGCACCGGGTCGGCACCCCGATTCCGGGGAATGCTGAAAGAGAACCGAAGGGAGGCAGCCATGAAGGCCGAAGTCGGGGACCGGCTGATCGTCGAGGGCGTCCATCTGGGCGTGCCACGCCGCGTCGGGATCATCATGGGGGTGCACCACGCCGACGGCTCACCGCCCTACGACGTGCGCTGGCTCGACCAGGAACGCCAATGCCTGGTCTTCCCCGGGCCGGACGCCCACATCGAGCACGCCGACAGGGAACACCACCCCGCCTGAGACCCCGGGGCTCAGCCCGGCAGCGGCTCGGCGTCCACGTCGTAGGAGTAGAGCCAGGAGTTGTGCCGCAGCAGATCTCCGTCACGCAGCCCGGCGTCACGCTCGCGCTGCGCGGGACCGTCCGGCAAATGGTTGTACTCCGCGCGGCCCCGGCTCATCAACTGCACCCGGCCCGCGCGCGGCCGGCGGGCCGCCTCGTACGACAGCAGGGCCTTGGGCACCGAGTCACGGTCGGCCTCCCGAAGGCAGCGCGCCAGCACGGCCGCGTCCTCGATCGCCTGCCCGGCGCCCTGGGCGAAGAACGGCAGCATCGCGTGCGCGGCGTCACCGAGCAGGGTCACGCGGCCGCTGGTCCACCGCTCCAGCGGGCTGCGGTCGTAGAGCGCCCACCGCTTGGTGCTCGCAGCGGCGGCGATCAGCCGCCGCACCCTGTCGTCCCAGCCCTCGAACTCCCGCGCGAAGTCCGACAGATCACCGTCGGCCGTCCACGACTCCAGCAGCCACTCGTCCGTCGGCACCACCGCGACGACGTTCACCAGCCGCCCGCCGGACACCGGATAGTGCACCAGGTGCCGCCCGGGCCCCAGCCACAGCGACTGCACGCGGCGCCGCGCGTACTCCGGCGCCTTCTCGACGGGGACCAGCGCGCGGAAGGCGCTCAGGCTGCAGAAGTGCGGTTCCACCTCGGTCACGATCAGCGGCCTGACGGTCGAGTGGATGCCGTCGGCTCCGACGACCGCGTCGGCGCGCACCTTCGTCCACCCGCCCGCCCGGTGCGCGAAGGTCAGCTCCACCTCCGTGTCGCCCTGCTCCAGCGCCACGAGGCGATGATCGAGGTGGACGGCCCACGCCGGCAACGCGCCGTGGAACATCGCGAGCAGGTCGGCGCGGTGCGCGGTGTGCACGTTCGCGCCGTACAGCCGCTCGCACGCCTCTCCCATCGGCTGCGAGTAGAGCACCTCCCCGTCCTCCCAGCGCCGGTACTCCCACGCCGCCTCCAGCCAGACCGCGCACCGGGCCAGAGCGTCGCCCAGGCCGAGCCGCCTGATCAGCCGGACCATGTTGGGCGCGATCATCACCCCGGCCCCGACCTCGCGCAGTTCCGACGCCTGCTCGTACACCACGGCCTCGATGCCGGCCCGGCGCAGATGGAGCGCCGCCGCCAGCCCGCCGAGCCCCCCGCCCACGACCGCCACCCGCAAGCCCATCGGCACTCCCGGCATGTCCTCAGGTAGATCCTCCATTGTGAAACGACCGCCCGGATTCGACAGGACCTACGGGATAAGTCACCCTTCTATCGCCTCCGTCGGTAGCACCGATATCCCGCGCGCCGTACACCGGCGAAGGCGGCCCGACCTGCGGGTACATGTCCTGAAAGGGCGCATTCGGGAGGTCGGCGGGGCATCCGTCCGTAGATGACACATGTCAGCGATCCCCGGTAACCCCCTTCGACGAGGGAGGCGCGGTGATCACCAGACGACAGTTCCTCAAGGCCGGGGCGGTGCTCCTGGCCACCCCCGCAACCGCTTCCCCGCTACTGAACCCCGCGTCGATCGCCAAGTACGTCACGCCACTGGCCATCCCGCCTGTGATGCCGCCCCTGCCCCCGGCCGGCGGCCCCACCGACCGGTACGTGATCGGTATCCGGCAGTTCCGGCAGCAGATCCTCCCCCCGGGCAGCCCCTCCACCACCGTCTGGGGATACGGCTCGCCCCACCACCCGCACACCTTCAGCAGCCCCGCCTTCACCCTGGAGGCCACCGTCGGCCGCCCCGTACAACTGGAATGGGTCAACGAACTGGTCGACGCCGCCGGGAACCACCTGGAGCACCTGCTGCCGGTGGACCCCACCCTCCACTGGGCCAACCCACCCGGCGGCCCCTCAGGACGGGATTCACGGCCCACCTTCACCGCCACCCCCGGCAGCTACCGCGGCCCGGTCCCGATCGTCACCCATCTGCACGGCGGCTACAACGACGACCACAGCGACGGCCACCCCGAGGCGTGGTACCTGCCCGCCGCCAGGAACATCCCGGCGGGCTACGCGACCGAAGGCAGGCAGTACGCGGATTTCCAGGCCCGGTCGGCGAACCGGCACGGCACCTCGTGGCGTCCCGGATCGGCGATCTTCCACTACGGCAACGACCAGCGCCCGGCCACCATGTGGTACCACGACCACACCCTCGGCATCACCCGGCTCAACGTCTACGCCGGACTGGCCGGCTTCTACCTGCTGCGCGGCGGCCCCCACGACCTTCCACCCGGCGTCCTGCCCGGACCCGGCGACCACCCCCACGAGATCCCGATCGTCGTCCAGGACAGGTCCTTCGCCGCCGACGGCTCCCTGTTCTACCCCGGCAGCCGCCGCCGGTTCGACCACTTCCCGGGCCCCTACATCCCCGGCAGCGACCTGTCCCCCATCTGGAACCCCGAATTCTTCGGCGACACCATGATGGTCAACGGCCGCACCTGGCCCTACCTCACCGTCGAGCCCCGCCGCTACCGGTTCCGCCTCCTCAACGGATGCAACAGCCGCTTCCTGCACCTGAAGATCGTCACCGACCCCGTCGCCAGACGCCCGGTCAGCCCGGCCCTGCCCCTCTGGCAGATCGGATCCGAGGGAGGATTCCTCCCCAAACCCATCCAGACCGGCCGGCTTCTCCTGGCCCCCGCCGAACGCGCCGACGTGATCGTCGACTTCGCCGCCTTCCGCCCCGGCACGGCGCTCTACCTCATCAACGAAGCCCCCGACGGCCCCTTCCAAGGCGACCCCCACGCCCGGCCCGCCGACCCCGCCACCACCGGACAGGTGATGAAATTCCTGGTCGGGCGACGCACCGGAACCGACCGGACCGTACCACCCGACCAGCTCACCCTCCCCACCGTCACCCCCGTCGGCCCCGCCACCCGCACCCGCGCGGTCGCCCTCCTGGAGCAGAACTCACAGACGATCAAAGGCGCCGGCCCGGCCGCCGTCCTGCTCGGCACCCTCGAGCACGGCCCCAAGGCGAGAATGTGGAGCGACCCCATCACCGAGAACCCCGCCGTCGGCGCCACCGAAACATGGGAGATCCACAACTTCACCAAGGACGCACACCCCATCCACGTCCACGAGGTCCAGTTCCAGGTAGCCGACCGCCGGCGACCCGGCGGCCCCGCCCGGCCCCCCGACCCCCGCGAACAGGGCCACAAGGACACCGTGATCGCCTACCCCGGCGAGATCACCCGCATCAGGGCCACCTTCGACCGCGCCGGACTGTTCGTGTGGCACTGCCACATCCTCGAACACGAGGACAACGAGATGATGCGCCCCTACCGCGTCGGCGACTGACCCCCGGCGACAGTGCTCAGCCCACCCCCGGACGGACGAGCACATCGACCTCCGCCCCGCCGCCTACACCCCCGCCATTCAGACGAACCCGCACTCAGGCGGCGGCGTCGAACAACGCCTCCGCTCGCGCGACCATCCGCCGGGCGGCCTTTACATTGTAGATTCGTAACGTCCGAACCGCTGGACGGGACGCGACCTGGCCGGCGACTTTCGCGGTGAGGTCATCGCCGGTGCCCGGCAGGGGCCATCGGGGCGAGGCCGAGGCCGGCGAGCACCGCCGTCCCGCGCTCGGCATGGTCGCCCCCGGCGAGCACCAGGGTCCGCGCGGACTGGTAACGGCAGCCGGCGGCGTCGAACGCCTCCCCCGTGGCGAGCAACGCCTTCTGGTCGCCGTCGAGCAGCGCTCCGGCACGCTCCACGATGGCACCGGCGACCGGGTTGCCGGCCACGACGGTCCGGGCCTCGGCCAGACGGTCACGAGCGTCGGAGCTCCCGGCGAGCACGGCGGCCTCGGTGCGGAGCGCGACATACCAGTGGTGCCAGATCCAGGTGACCCATTGCCACACCTCTCCCGGCTCGGGCGCCATCCGCTTCAGCGCCTCGGGCGCCTGCCCGCGGTGGAGCAGAAGCATCGCCTCGAAGACCGCGCCGTAGCCATGGGTGTTCCACGGTGAGGGGTCGAGCTGGTTCAGCACCGCGCTCCATTCGCGCCGGGCGTCGTGGTCGTCGCGCAGGCCGTGGATCGTCGCCACCGCGGCCGCCGGCGGGCCGAGGACGGACCTGGCAGGGCCGCCGACCCGTCGCCACGCCTCGAGGAACCGGGCGCTGACGGCGAGTACCTCGTCGACGTCGCCCGCGAGCGCGTCGGCCACGAGGAGCCAGCCCGTGGCGCGATGACCGACCTCTGCCAGCAGCGGATGATCTGCGAGTCGCCGTGCCCAGCGCCGGGCACCCGGGAGATCTCCCGTGCCGAGGCTGGCCCCGGCGGCCTCCCCGAGCGCCTCGATCAGCTCGTGGGTGCTGGCCGGGGTATCCGGTGTGGACGAGAGCAGCGTCATCCGGCGCCGCGTCGTCTCGGCGGCGGCGAAGGTGTCGCCGGCCCAGCTCTGGGCGCCGGTCAGCGTATCGAGTGCGGCGGATTCGGCGAGCGGGTCACCGGCGCGGTGAGCCAGTTCGACCGCTCGTTCGGCGCGCGCGATCGTCTCGCCGACCGCATCGTCGCCGGGGCTCTGTGCGGCACCGATCGCGTCGGTGAGCGACCGTCCGGCCTCGGCCAGCGCCACGGCCGCCAGGGCCGCCGGGGCGTCGCCGGCCAGTTCCCGCGCCTCGGCGATGAGGGCGATCGACTCTTCCCGCGGCAGCATGCGTGCGAACTTGCTGGAGAACCGGTAGGCGTTGGCGGCGGCGTTCGCCAGGTCACGGGCGGCGCCGGCGGTGTCGCCGGACCTGCCGGCGGTGTCCGCGGCCGCCCGGTGCAGGCGGTACATGTCGTCACCGTGCATCCGGCAGCCCGCCACGGCCGCGGCCTGCCGGAGCATCGACACGGCGTCGGTGGGGTCGTCGGCGAGCGCGGCGGCCTGCTCATAGCGGCCCTGGGACTCGCCGATCAGGTTACGGGTGAAGGTCAGCTCCGCCAGGCACCGGGCGAGCTCGTACGCGTCCGCGCGGTGTTCGGGCCGGTCGGCCGCCCATGCCAGGGCCGCGCGGAGGTCGTCGGCCACCAGGTCGAACCGCGCCCGCCAGTCCTTCCCCACCACCGTCAGACCGGCGGCCATGGCCAGGCACCAGCGAAGGTGCCGGGATCGCGTGTCGACCAGCTCGCCGGCCTCGGAGAGCCGCTCCGTCGCGTACTGGCGGATGGTCTCCAGCGCACGGTAGTTCGTACCGCGCGGGGACGCCGTCACCACCAGCAGGCTCTGTTCGGTGAGCCGGGCCAGGCCGTCGGCGACCAGGCCTTCCTCGGAGCCGGTCACCTCCGCCGCCGCGGCCACGGTGAACGGCGCCACGAACACCGACAGCCGGCGCAGCAGCGTCCGGTCGGCCGGGTCCAGCAGCGCATGACTCCAGTCCAGCGCCGCCCGGACCGAACGGTGCCGTTCGTCGGCGCGGGAGCCGCCGGTGAGCATCCGCAGCGGGTGGGACAGGGCGGCGGTGATGCCGTCGAGCCCGAGGGTGGGATACCGGGCGGCGGCCAGCTCGATCGCCAGCGCCATTCCGTCCAGCCGATCACAGATGGCGGCGATCTGCCCGCGCAGCGGAGGATCGAGCGGCCAGCCGACCGCCGCCGCCCGCTCCATGAACAACACGACCGCGTCCGACTCGCCGTCCACGGTCAGCGACAGCGGCGGGACCTGGTACACCCGTTCGAACGGCACCATCAGCCGGGCCCGGCTGGTCGCCAGCACCGTCACCCGAGGGCACGTCGCCAGCAGCCGCTCGAGGAACAGCGCGACCCCGTCCACCACGTGCTCGCAGTTGTCCAGCACCAGCAGCGCATGCCGGTCGGCCAGTGCGGCGACCACGGACTCGGTCATGTCACGGCCGGGCTGCTCACCGAGACCGACCGCCCCGGCGACCGCGGTCGCGATCATGCCCGGATCGGTGACGGGGACGAGATCGACGAACCACACCCCGTCGGAGTACTCGCCGGCCGCTTCCGCGGCCACCGCCAGCGCGAGCCGGGTCTTGCCGACTCCCCCGGGCCCGACCGCGGTCACCTGACGGTGTGCCTTGGTCAGCTCGGTCAGCTCGGCCCGCTCGCTCACCCGGCCGATGAACGAGGTCAGCGGGGCCGGCAGAGCCGGCGCCGGCTGAGACGGGCCGGGGCCGGCCGGCTCGGGGGCACGCTGGGCGAGCCCCCGCCGATCCGGCACCTCCAGCTTGCGCAGCAGCGAGGAGACGTGACTCTCCACGGTACGCACCGAGATGCACAGCCGTGCCGCGATCTCGGCGTTGCTGAGATGGGCGCCGACCAGTTCCAGCACCTCGGCTTCCCGAGGCGAGATGTCCACTGCTGCCAGCATTATCCCATTTTGGCGCACCCGTTACGCGTTCCCGACCACGGTGACCACCGTGCGGGATCCGTGCGGGCGATCCGTGGACGGTTCCGTGGTCACCACGGATGCGCCGTGACCAGGCCGGAAGCGAAGCTGTGACTACGCAGACAGCGGGTCGACGCGACCCAGGACCACAGGAGTGACCATGACCGGCTCTTCCACCCAGGGCATCAAGACGGTGCTGCATCCGGTGTCCGACCTGGCCAAGGCCAAGGCGGTGTACGCCGCCCTGCTCGGTATCCCGCCGCAGACCGACTCGCCCTACTACGTCGGCTTCGATGCCGAGGGCCAGCACATCGGACTGGTGCCGGACGGCGGACCGCAGGGCATGACCTCACCGGTCGCCTACTGGCACGTGTCGGACATCGAGGCGAAGCTGGCCGAGCTCACCGCCGCCGGGGCCACCGTGAAGGAGGCCGCGCACGAGGTGGGTGCCGGCCGCCTGGTCGCCACGGTCACCGACCCCGACGGCAACGTCCTCGGGCTCCTGCAGGACCGCTGAGCGCCGGCCCGCCCCTGCCACATCCACGGCCCAGCGGCCGCGCACAAGACGACGAACCGACCTCCCTCGGAAAGGACCTGCCATGACCTCCTTCGAATCCATCACCCTGGAAGTCCCCGACGCCGCGGCCGCGGACGCCTTCTACACCGCCTTCGGTCTGGGCTCCTACGTGAACGTACGCGCCTCGGACGCGCCGACGACCGGCTTCCGGGGGTTCGCGCTGTCCATCGTGGTGTCCCAGCCGGGCGACGTCGACGCCCTCATCGGCGCCGCGCTCGACGCCGGCGCCACGACGCTGAAGCCCGCCACGAAGAGCTTCTGGGGCTACGGCGGCGTCGTACGCGCCCCGGACGGCACGATCTGCAAGATCGCGACCTCTAACAAGAAGGACACCGGCCCCGCCACCCGGCACATCGACGAGGTCGCCCTCCTGCTGGGAGTCGCGGACGTCAAGGCGAGCAAGCGGTTCTACGTCGACCGCGGCCTGGCCGTGGCCAAGAGCTTCGGCGGCAAGTACGTGCAGTTCGACACCCCGGCGTCGACCGTCACGCTGGCGCTCTACCCGCGCCGCGCCCTCGCCAAGGACACCGGCGTCCCCCTGGACGGCACCGGATCACACCGGATCGTGATCGGCGGCGGTGCCGGGCCCTTCACCGACCCGGACGGGTTCGTCTGGGAGACCGCGTCCGCCTGAGGCGGCGACAGGCCGACCTGGGTACTATTCGCGGCCAGGTAGGGCCGGCCAGGGCCCGGTGACCCGGCCCGAGGACCATCGACCAACATCAAGATCTTCAAGGAGAGGTTTCGTCATGAGCACCACCGAAGGCAGCGGCTACGAGGGATTCACGGCCGAAGAGCGGGCCGCGATGAAGGATCACGCCAAGGAGCAGAAGAAGGCGGCGCGCCGCGCCTCGCGCGCGGAGAAGGAGGCGGAGGCTGCGCGGGACGTGGTCGAGAAGATCGCCGAGATGGGTGACGAGGACCGGATCATGGCCGAGCGCGTCCACGCCGTCATCATGGACAGCGCTCCGGCCCTGGCGCCGAGGCTCTGGTACGGGATGCCCGCCTACGCGCTGGACGGCAAGATCGTCTGTCACTTCCAGCCTGCGGAGAAGTTCAAGACGCGCTACGCGACGCTCGGGTTCAGCGACCAGGCGAAACTGGACGAGGACACGATGTGGCCGGTCGCGTTCGCCCTGACCGACGTGACGCCCGAGGTGGAGGAGCGGATCAGCGCGCTGGTGAAGCGGGCGGTGAGCTGACGCGCGGCCGGCATGGGGGTCGCCCGCGACCCCCTCGGCCGAGCAGTGTCACGCCCACGTCACGCGGCCATGACGGCAGGTGCCTCATGGTGAAGCCATGTGGACCCATCTGCGGGGGGAGGCAGAGGCAGGTCCGAAGCAGAAGCCACGAAAGGGGACTGCGGCATGGAAAGAACCATTCGCCGAGCGATCGTTGGCGTACTGGGCACCTGTTGCCTGACCGCGACTCTTCAGACGGCGGCGAGCGCGGCCGGCGGTCACGTCACGGGCAAGACGACGCACTCGGTCAGCGCCAGTGACGGCGACCGGGGCCGGGACCGGGACAACTACCGGTACGGCCGTGACCGAGGCAGGGAAAGGCTCCGCAGCGAGCGGACCTTCGAGCGGGACCGCGGCATGGACCGAGGCCGCGAGAGGCTCCGCAGGGAACGCGGCATGGAGCGCGAACGCGGCATGGAGCGCGAGCGCGGCTTCGACCGCGACCGAGGCTTCGACCGGGGCCTCGACGGAGGCCGGGAGCGGCTTCGCAGGGAACGCGGCATGGAGCGCGAACGCGGCATGGAGCGCGAGCGCGGCTTCGACCGCGACCGAGGCTTCGACCGGGGCCTCGACGGAGGCCGGGAGCGGATCCGCAGGGACGTCGGAATGACTCGGGAGCGCGCCTTCGACCGCGGCTTCGACCGGGACTTCGACCGCGACTAGCGCCGGGCGCCGATGCGGCCAGAGCCGCTGATCCGATCTGAGTGGCTCGGGATGGAGCGTGGTCACGCCCCAATCCCAGCCACTCTTCCATGCGCGCCCCGGCGGCCGGAGGCTATTCGTTCGGAGGCGCCAGGGGTGGCGTGCCGTCCGGCGCGGCCGGGAGCCGCTCGTGCCCGGGGGACACCTCCTGCTCGCTCTGCGGCGCCGCGGGAGCGGTGGCCGCGTCCTCCCCGGACGCGGAGGTCTTCCGGCCGAGGAGGGTCGCCGCGGCTCCGACGACCACCAGCAGCCCGAGCGCGGCCCACACCCACAGGGGCACGCCTCCGCCGGACTCCGGGGCCGGGGGCGCGACAGGGGTTCCGCTCGCGGCGGAGTCCGGCGTCGTTCCGGCCGTCGCCGGAACTCCACCCGCTCCCCCGGCCGCGCCGCCGACCGTGAACGGGATCTCCCCCTCGACGGGATGCCCGTCGGAGGAGACGACGCGCCAGGCGATGACATAGCCGCCGGGGGGCAGCTGCCCGGCGACCCTCTGGAAGACCTTCGGCCCGTCGACGCGCGGTTCACCCGCCTCGAAGCGCTTCCCCTGGGCGTCGTGGAGGATCACCACGGGGAAGCTCGGGTGCGCGCTGAATTCCAGCTCGATCTCATCGAGACGTGAGACGACGGCGCCCCTGGCCGGCGAGCTGCTCTTGAGGCTGTCGTGTGCCAGCGCGGGCGGGACGGCCAGCCCCAGCAGCGCGCCGGACAGGCAGAGCACGAGCAGGGCTCGGATGGCGGGA
This sequence comes from Sphaerisporangium fuscum, assembly GCF_018531465.1. GTDB lineage: Bacteria > Actinomycetota > Actinomycetes > Streptosporangiales > Streptosporangiaceae > Sphaerisporangium > Sphaerisporangium fuscum. Next base: position 175,259 of record NZ_JAHDTF010000024.1, on the reverse strand, counting down.
AATCTCATGGTTGCTCCAAGCGGTCGGCCGGGTGCCGGGGTCAGGCGGCACGGATGCGGAGGCGGTGGGAGGCGAGGCCGGGCGACGCCCGGCCTCCTCCTCCGAACCGTTCCTCAGCTCCGCGAGCGCCGCAGCCCTGCCACGCCGACGCCGGCCCCGAGCAGGCCGACGACGATGCCGGCGATCCCCAGCGTCCGGGCCGTTCCGTCGGAGCCGCCGGACGCGGACGGCGTGGCCTGCTTCATGGCGGCCACCGACGGGGCGGCGGACGGCTTGGCGCCGCCCATGTCGGAGTGGCCCTCCCCCTCGGCCGAGGCGGGGACCAGCTTCAGGACGGGGGCGGGATGCTCGGCCTCCGAACCGTCGGACTTGGGGGCGTCGGTCCAGTTGACGGTCTCGCCGCCGGAGTAGGTCTGGACGGCGGGGAAGGTGAGGCTGTCGACGTTCTTCGGCAGCGGTCCGACCGAGACCTCGAACTCCTGGAACTGGCCGGGCTGGATCTTCCCACCCGCCCAGGTGATCTTCAGGACGGACTCGGTGACCTTGTCGCCGTCGTCGGAGACGATCGGCTGGGGCAGCTTGCCCCGGGTCAGCGTGGCGTTCCACCCCGGGACCGGCTTCACCGAGACGAACGGAAGCGGGTGGTCGGTGGGGAAGGTCACCTCGAGCTTGGTGGTGGAGGCGTCGTCGCGCTCGTTGGGGACGCGGAAGGCGAGCTTCGTCCAGCCGCCCTGCTCGGCGGTGCCGGGGTCGATCGTCACGTGGGCGAGCGCCGGCAGCGCGAGGCCGACGGTGATGGCGAGCGCACCGGCGGTGACGGCGGTGGCGCGGCGGCAGATGGCGGCGAATGCCATGGTGGGTCTCCGGTTGTCTTGTGAGGGGTACGCCTGATGCGCGAGCCGCCGTGAGGCGTGCCCGCGTGTCCGGCCGGCGGCCGGCCCGGTGGCGCCGGCGAGACGGCCACACGCACCGGGTGGAGATCAGAAGACGTGGAGAACCGGAGGACCACGCCGGTCGACGGCGTGCTGGAGGAACAGATGCCGGACCGGACGCCGGTCACGCCGTTCGCGTGGACGCGGCAGGTCGGGCGGCGGGGCGGCGTACCGGCGCAGGAGCGCGAGCAGCGCCGCGACGCGCCGCGTGACGTAGGCGCCGGCACCGTGAAGGACCGCCCAGAACGCGGACTCGCCGCGCGCCAGCCACCAGCCGGTGAGCAGCGCGGCGGTGAGGTGCGCGAGGACCATGCCGGCGCTCACGCCGACGCCGTGGGTGGGCGGGACGCTCCCCGCGAGGTGCGCGTGCGGCGCCGCGACTTCGGCGGACGCGCCGAGGAGCTGGTGGAGGAACACCTGACCGGCCACCAGGAGGCCCATCACGGCCCGGGGTGATCTCTCGCGACCGGCGAGCACGGCGCTGACCGTCCACACGGCGGCCAGTGCGACCAGGACGGTCCTCACCCCGGGAGCGGCCCCACCGGCGAACCGGTGCGCCCCCATGCCCAACGCCACACAGACGACCGTGAAGACGGCCGACCGCGCGAGACGCATGGGCAAGCTGGCGTTCATGACGCTCCAGATCGTCTCACACCGCGACGATCCTCACCCAAGCCCCACCGAGGAACCGATGCCGTTTCCCGGGCCGATAGGGGTTGACCACCCCGGCACCCGAGCCCGCGCCGCCCGTCCCCCGCCCGTCCCCCGCGCGGAACAGCGGGAAGACGTGCGGCGAGGCCCGCGGACGGGAACCGGCGGGCGGCCCGCGAGGGCCGGGTCACCTCCTGCGGGGCGGCTTCCTTCTCCCACGAGGCGAGGCGGGGGCGGCCGGCGGGGACGACCAGTGGGACGGGCGCAGCAGGGAGCGCGGCAGCTTGGTGGCGCGGTCCCCCCTGGCCGCGTTCACCTGGGACTGGGTGAGGAAGATGCTGCCGGTGAGGTCGGCTCCGCCGAGGTCGGCGCCCCGGAAGTCGGCGCCGATGAGGTCGGCCAGCCGCAGATCGGCGCCGCGCAGGTCGGCCCCGATCAGATAGGCCCCTCTGAGGTCGGCGCCCCGGAGGTCGGCCCCCTTGAGCTTGGCGCCCATGAGGTCGGCGCCTCTGCGGTCGGCGTTGCGCCGCCCGGTGCCCGCCCGGACCAGCTCGCTGGTGCGCAGGAGCAGCACGTTCACCTCCGCCCGGCGCGCCGCGACGTCCAGCCCCGCCAGGGATTCGGGCGTGCCCCGGGTGAGGCCCTCGATCTCCTCCAGCACCGGGCGGATCTCGCCGTGGACGGGCCGGGCCGCCTCCAGCGTGAGCGCCTCGGTGAGGTACCACAACAGCTCGTGCAGCTGCCGCATGACCGGGAAGACCTCGAACATCCGCGCCGCGGTGCCCGGCGCCCGCCGCCAGTCGTCACCCGCGAAGGTCACCTGGGACACCTTCTGGCCGGCGCCGAAGCAGTCGAAGGCGACGCAGCCCTGGAAGCCCTCCTGCCTGAGGTTCTGGTGGATGCCGCAGCGGAAGTCGGTCCGCAGGTTGGGGCAGGGACGCCCCGCGTCCTTGTCGATCGCGAAGTCCGCCGAGGCCGAGAACGGCAGCGCGACGCAGCACAACCCGAAGCAGCTCGCGCAGTCGGCTCTCAGCTCCGCCCGCTCGGAGGCGGGGAGAGATTGGACGGATCGGTGCTTCTCGGACAAGCTGCGTGGTCTCCTCGTGCATGGGCGCGGGGCTCGGCACCCCGCCGTTCCGAGCCTAGGGCCTCCCGGCCGGTGACCGGTGCGCCGGCCGGACGGCCTCCGCCCGCGGGTCAGTGCCGGGCCGTGCGCTCCGGACCGGCCGACATCACGGCGGCGGTCACGGCGGTCGCGGCGAGCAGTCCCGCGGCGACCAACAGCGCCGGCCGGGCCGCCTCGCCCGCGGCCGCGCCCGCCGATGCCCGGAAGAAGACGCTGCCGAGCAGGGCGACGCCGACGGTGCCGCCGAGCTGCTGGACGGCGTTGAGCAGGCCCGCGGCCGAGCCGGTCTCGTGCGGGCGGACCCGTCCGAGGGCGGTGGTGAAGAACGGCACGGTGAACGTCCCGAGCCCGAGGCCGGCGACCGCCAGCGCGGCGAGGAGCGGCCACGGGTACGAGCCGCTCGCGACGGCGCCGTACACGACGACGGCGGCGAGGACACCGGCGAGCAGCAGGGCGAGACCGGCGAACATCACGCGGGAACCGTGGCGGGGCACCAGGCGGGTCCCGGCGATCCACGAGGAGACGGCCATCCCGCAGGACCACGGCAGCAGCGTGAGCCCGGCGGTGAGGACGTCGGCGCGCAGCCCGAGTTGCAGGTGCAGCACGACGACCAGCATCACGCCGTTCATGACCGCGAAGAACAGCAGCGAGCTCGCGAGGGCGGCGGGGAAGCCGCGCCCGGCGAACAGGCTCGGCTCCACCAGCACGCTCCGGCCCCGCCGCGCCCGCGCCCGCTGATGGAAGGCGAACAGCACCAGCACCACCACACCCGCCACGAGGGCCGCCCACGTCCAGGCGGGACGGCCGAGGGTGTCGCCCTCGATCAGGGGGTACACGATCAGCCCCGTGCCGAGGACGGCCAGCCCCGTACCGGCGAGGTCGAGCCCCGGCCGGTGGGCCGCGCGGTCCTCCAGCAGCAGCGGCGCCGAGACGAGCACCGCGATCCCGAGGGGCACGTTGACCAGGAACACCGACCGCCAGGAGGATCCGAAGAGGTCGGCGTGGGTCAGCAGCCCTCCGAGGGCGGGGCCGCAGACGGCGGCCAGCCCCATGACCGGCCCGATCGTGCCGAGGGCCCGCGACAGCTCGGATCCGTCGAACATGCGCCGGATCAGGCCGAACGTCTGCGGGATGACGAGCGCCGACGCGGCCCCCTGGACGGCTCGCGCGGCGATCAGTGCCGCCGCCGAGGGGGCGAGAGCGCAGGCCAGCGAGGCGAGCACGAAGAGGGCGACGCCCGCGCGGAACATCCGCCTGCGCCCGACGATGTCGCCGAGGCGTCCGCCGGTGATCAGGAACAGGGCGAACGGCAGGGTGTAGGCGGCGCCGTACCACTGGATGTCGGAGTCGGGGCCGCCGAGGGCGGCGTGGATGACCGGCGCGGCGACCTGCACGATCGTGGAGTCGAGCAGGTTCATCGCCTCGGCGGTCAGCAGCGTCGCCAGCGCGGCCCATCGCCACCTGTAGGGCGTGGCCGGCGGCGCCAGGAGGTCCTGTGACATGGATGCGGATCCCTTCGGCACGTCATGGCGTCCCCCCGCCGTCGCCCCCTGGGTCACGCGTCCCCGGGGCAGCGAAACGAGGGGACGCGCTCCCCGGCGGGGGGCGGGCGGGTGGACCGTTCACGGCGAGCCTGGGGGGAGGCGGTGGCCCGATTCCAGCCAGGCATCGGAATCTAGTGATTCGTTCCATGGAACCGCCCTGTGGTGAAGGATGTTCACATGCTCGACGACCTCGACCGCGCTCTGGTCCACGCTCTGCACATCGACGGCCGTGCCCCCTTCACCCGGATCGCCGAGGTCCTCGGCGTCTCGACGCAGACCGTGACGCGCCGCTACCGGCGGCTGCGCACCGAGGCGTCCCTGCGTGTGGTCGGGCTCGCCGATCCGCACCGCGCGGGCCTGGCGCAGTGGATGGTCCGGCTCACCGCCAACCCGCGGACCTCGCAGGACGTCGCCCACGCCCTCGTCCGGCGGACCGACACCTCGTGGGTGAAGCTCGCCTCCGGCGGCACCGAGATCTTCGCCCTCGTCCACACCCCGGCCGGCGCGGCCGGTGGTCATTCGCTGCTGCTGCACGACATCCCCCGCACCTCGGGCATCACCGCCGTCTCGGCGCACTACCTGCTGCACACCTATCTCGGCGGGCCCACCGCCTGGCGCGGGCACCTGGACGCCCTCGACGAAGACCGGCAGCGGATGCTGGAGCCGCACCCGGCGGCCCGCCCGTCCGCCGCCGAGCCGGTCATCACGCAGGCCGACGCCGCACTGCTGGCCGCGCTGCAGCGGGACGGCCGGGCCGGGTACGCCGAGCTCGCCGCCGCCACCGGATGGTCCCCCGCCACGGTCGCCCGCCGCCTGGCCGACCTGCGCGCGGGTGGAGCCCTCTTCTTCGACCTGGAACTCGACGACACGCTCCTCGGCGTCACCACCCAGGCCCTGCTGTGGATGTCGGTCTCCCCCGCCCGGCTCGACCACGTCGCGAGAACCCTCGCAGGCCACCAGGAGCTGGCCGTGGTCGCGGCCACGACCGGTCCCACGAACCTGGTGGCCCACGCCCTGTGCGCCGGCCCGGCCGAGCTGCACCACTACCTGACCCACCGTCTCGGCGCGCTCGGCGCCGTGCGCACCCTCGAGACGGCTCCCGTGCTGCGCACCCTGAAGGCGGCGGCCGCTTTCCCCCGGGTGGCCTCCGTGCCGTACGCGCCCGGTTCTCGGTGAACCTGCCCGGGCCCTTTACTTTGTAGATTCACTACGGTCCGCCCGCGGGGAGGACGGCGGAGTGCGCGACGGCGGTGGAGTCGATCATCGCCACGATTCGGCACAATTACTGATGTGCGAGTCGGATTGCTCGGGCCGTTCGAGGTCCGGAACGGCGATGGGGCCCTGGTGGAGGTTCCCGGGATCCGGCTGCGCGCACTGCTGGCCGCACTCGCCCTCGAACCCGGCCGGATCGTCACGCGCGCAAGGCTCGTCGACTGGATCTGGGGGCGGCAACCGCCCGCGGACGAAGTGAACGCCTTGCAGGCGTTGGTGTCCAGACTGCGCAGGCTGTTGCCGGACGGTGTGATCGAGGCCGGTGCCGGCGGGTACCGGCTGGCCGTGGCCCCTGATGCCGTCGACGTCTGCCGGTTCGAGCACCTGGTCGGTCAGGCCCGCGCCGCCGAGCCCGCGGCGCGGGCGGATCTGCTGCGCTCGGCCCTGGCGCTGTGGCGCGGTACGGCCATGGCGGACGTCGCGCTGCGGGACAGCGACGCGTTCGACGCAGTGACCGCGCGGCTGGACGAACTCCACGTCGCCGCGCTCGGGGACCGGGTGGAGGCGGACATCCGCCTCGGCCGTGGCTGCGAGCTGGTCTCCGAGCTCACCGAGCTGGTCGCCACCTATCCGCTGCGGGAAGGGTTCGTGGCGGCCTTGATGCGCGCCCTCGCCGAAGCGGGACGCGCCGCCGATGCGCTCACCCTGTACCAGCGGACGCGCGAACGCCTCGCCGAGGAGCTGGGCGCCGATCCGTCGGCCGAGCTCTCCGCCCTGCACACCGCGCTGCTGCGCGGCGAGCTGGGCGAACGGGCGCAGAACCGCAGGACGAACCTGCGCGCCGAGCTGACGAGTTTCGTCGGCAAGGACGACGACATCTCCGCGGTCGCCGCTCTGGCCGTCGAGCACCGGCTGGTCACCTTGATAGGGGCGGGCGGCTCCGGCAAGACGAGGCTGGCCACGGAGACCGCGCGAACGATGCTCGCCGACCTGCCGGACGGGGCGTGGCTGGTCGAACTGGCCTCGGTACGGGCAGGCGGTGAGCTGGCGCAGGCCGTCCTCACCGCGATCGGCCTGCGTGATCAGGCCTTGCTCGGTGGCGCGCGGGGCGGGGACCAGATGGATCGCCTCATCGCCGCGGTCCGGGAACGCGCGATCCTGCTGATCCTGGACAACTGCGAGCACGTGATCGAGGCGGCCGCGGCTTTCACGCACCGGCTCCTGGGAGAGTGCCGGCGACTGCGGATCCTGGCCACGAGCAGGGAACCGCTCGGCATCACCGGGGAGGTGCTGTGGCAGGTCGAGCCACTCGCTCTGCCCGCCGCCGGCGCCGACTCCTCCGAGGCCGGGTCCTCCCCCGCCGTGCGGCTGCTGCGGGACCGCGCGGCCCTGGTGCGCAAGGACATCGGCTCCGACGCCCGTATCCTGCCGGTCATGGCGCGGATCTGCCGGGCGCTCGACGGGATGCCGCTGGCGATCGAACTGGCCGCGGCACGGCTGCGCAGCATGTCCGTCGACCAGCTGGCGCGCCGGCTCGATGACCGATTCCTTCTGCTGACCAGCGGCAGCCGTACGGCGCTTCCCCATCACAAGACGCTGCGCGCGGTCGTGGACTGGAGCTGGGATCTGCTGACCGAGACCGAACGTCGCGTGCTGCGGCGGCTCTCGGTGTTCTCCGGCGGGGCGACCCTGGAGGCGGCCGAACGGGTGTGCGGGGACGAGGCGTTCGCCGGAGAGCAGGTGTTCGACGTGCTCACCGCGTTGATCGAGAAGTCGCTGCTGCTCGCCGACGGCGAGGGCGCGCCCCGCTACCGGATGCTCAACACCATCAGGGAATACGCGGCGCACCGGCTCGCCGAGGCCGGGGAGACCGAGCCGGCGCGCCGGGCGCACCTCGCCTACTTCACCGAGCTGGCCGAGACGGCCGAGCCGCGCCTGCGTCAGGCCGAGCAGCTGGAGTGGCTGTCCACGCTCAAGGCCGAGCACGACAACATCAACGCGGCGTTGCGCAGGGCCATCGATGAGGGATGGGCCCAGGAGGCGATGCGGCTGGTCGCGGCCACGGGCTGGTACTGGTTCCTCAGCGGGCACAGGGCCGAGGGCACCGAGTTGAGCATCGCGGCGGCCTCGCTGCCCGGCGAGGTGTCCGACGAGGTGCGGGCGATGGCGTACGGCCTCGTGGCGGTGTTCGTGTCCTCCGGGCCCGGCGGCGATCAGCACCGGGCGCGGAAATGGATCCACGGGGCGCACCGGCTCACCCAGGGCACCGGGAACCGCCACCCGCTGCTCGGGTTCGTCGCGCCGCTGGAGCGGCTGCTGCAGGAGCCGGCGGACGTCCTGCCCGCGTTCGAGCCGCTCATCGCCGGCGACGATCCATGGGTACGCGCGCAGGCCAGGCTCAGTCGTGCCAGATTCCGGTTCACGCTCGGCCGTGACGAGACCGGCGTGGACACCGACCTCGAAATCGGCCTCGCCGAGTTCCGCACGCTGGGTGACCGGTGGGGGATCTCGCTGGCGCTGACCTTCCTGGCCGACCGGCTCGCCATGCGGGGCGAGTTCGCACGCGCCTGTGAGCACTACGAAGAGGCGATCGTGGCGCTGACCGAGGTCGGCGCGATCGAGGACGTGGTCGGGCTGCGGGCGCAGCAGGCTCAGCTGTACTGGCTGCTCGGCGACGAGCGGTCCAGCACGTCGGCGATGGCGGAAGCGCGGCGGCGCGCGGACGGGATCGCCTGGCCGAGCACGCTCGCCGGGCTGGCGCTCTGGGAGGCGCAGCTGGCGCGCTGGCGCGGCGAGCCGGCCAAGGCGCACGAGCGCCTGGCCACGGTGCGGGCGATGCTGGGCGACGCGGAAATAGGCGACTCCGTCCGCGCCATGGCCATGGACCTGTACGGCTATCTCACCGAGGATCTCGAGAAGGCCCGCGCTTACCGGACCGAGGCGTTCCGGGCCGCCGTGGAGATCGCCTACCCGCCGACGATCGCCTCGGTGCTGGTCGGGATCGCGGATCTCGCGCTGCGCCAGGGACAGTACGAGCAGGCCGTACGACTGCTCGCGGCGAGCGACGGCGTGCGCGGCGCACCGGATCGTTCGCAGCCGGACGTCTCCAGGATCGCCGCGGACACGCGGGACCGCCTCGGTGAAACCGTGTTCACCGAGGCGGCCCGTGACGGCCGGCGACGGGACTGGCGTGAGCTGGCCGAGATCACGCTCGCTTCGTGAAGCACGCTCACGCCCATCTGCCGCGGCTCAGCTGAGCCGGTGCCGGGCGGCCCACGCGTCGATCTCGGCGAGCAGCTCCGCCGCCCGTTCCGCCGGGACGAACGAGGCCTCGACGGAGTTGCGCGCCAGAAGCTCGGCCGTCTCCAGGCCGAGCCCGAGCGCCTCGGCCGCCGCGGCGAAGTTGTCGCCGGCGTAACCGCCGAAGTAGGCGGGGTCGTCGGAGTTGACGGTCGCCACGACCCCCGCCTCCAGCAGCCGCGCGAGCGGGTGCTCCGCCAGGCTGCCGACCGCCCGCAGCCGGAGGTTCGACAGCGGGCAGACCGTCAGCGGCACCCGGTCGGCGGCCAGGCGTTCCAGCAGGCGGGGGTCGTCGACGGCCCGGATGCCGTGGTCGACGCGCTCGACGCCGAGCACGTCCAGCGCCTCCCAGATGTAGGCGGCCGGAGCCTCCTCCCCCGCGTGCGCGACGGTGCGCAGCCCGGCCTCGCGGGCCCGCCGGAACACCCCGGCGAAGCGTCCCGGCGGGTTGCCGACCTCGGCGGAGTCGAGGCCGACGCCGAGCAGAGCCCCGGCGCGGGGCAGGGCCGACGTCAGGGTCGCCTCGGCGTCCTCCACCGGCAGGTCGCGCAGGAAGCACATGATGAGGCCGCCGGTGACGCCGTGCTCGCGCCCGGCGGCGGCGAGACCGGCCGACAGGCCGTCGATGACCGCCTCGATGGGGACCCCCCGGCGGGCGTGCGCCTGCGGGTCGAAGAAGACCTCGGCGTGCCGGACGCCCTGCGCCGCCGCGCGGGCGACGTAGGCGCGGGCGAGGTCGGCGAAGTCGTCCTCGGTGCGCAGGGCCGCCATGGTGGCGTAGTAGAGGTCGAGGAACGACTGCAGGTTCTCGAAGCTGTAGCGCGACCTGAGGTCGTCGACCGAGGCGAACGGCAGGTCGACGCGGTTGCGGTCCGCCAGCTCGAAGGCCAGCTCCGGTTCGAGGGTCCCCTCGATGTGCAGGTGCAGCTCCGCCTTCGGCAGCTGAAGCAGCTCGATCACGGCTCTCCCGGTCATGTCGCTCGCGGGAGGGCGGCGCCGCCCGCGCTGATAGCCTTCATGGGTAAGGAAACGGCCTGTCCAGGGTACGAGGAGTCGCGCGTTGGTCGTCTTCGCCGGGCAGGGCGACGCGCGCCGTTCGATGGCGCTCCTGTGGCGGGCCTCGGCGCCCGAGAGGTCCCGCACCGGTCCGGGCCCGAAGCCGGGGCTGAGCGTCGACCTCATCGTCGAGACCGCGATCGCCGTCGCCGACGCCGAGGGCATGGCGGCGCTGTCGATGCGCGCGGTCGGTGAGCGGCTGGGGCGTACGGCCATGGCGCTGTACACCTACGTGCCGAGCAAGAGCGAGCTGGTCGACCTCATGTACGACCACGCCCTGGCGGAGCTGCCCGCCGGCTACGACCTCGGCGACGGGTGGCGGGCGGCCCTGACGTCCTGGGCCGAGGACACCTGCGCGTTCTACCTGCGCCATCCGTGGGTGCTGCAGGTGTCGCAGGCCCGTCCGGTGCTCGGGCCCAACGAGTACGTCACCCTCGAGACGCTGGTGCGGATCCTGCGCGCCACCGGCCTGTCGGCGCGTGTGCTGCGGCGGATCGTCGGCACGTTGTTCCACTTCGTGCGCGGGGCCGCGCAGACCATCGCCGAGGCGCGCCAGGCGCCGGCGGCGACCGGGGTCCCGGACGAGCAGTGGTGGCACACCAGGTCGGGCCTGATGAGCGAGGTCGCTCCCGACTTCGCCGAGCGGTACCCGATGGTGGTCTGGCTGGAGAGCGAGGGGCCCGCGGCCGGGGAGGACGACGGCACGCCGTACCTCGAGCGGGAGGCGAGGAAGACCTTCGACGCCGGGCTGACCGTGCTGCTGGACGGCATCGAGGCCGCCATGCCGGCGGCCGTCCCCCCGCCCCCCTAGCGGCTCTCGGCGGCCGGCCGGGAGCGCGGCCGCGCCCCGGCGTGCCAGGCGGCGACGTAGCAGGCCAGGACGGCGGCCACCCCCTCGATGCCGCCGAGCAGTACGCATCGCACCAGGTCGTACAGGCTCACGGCCGCGACGCCGCGGTGTGCCTGAAGGACGGCCCCGGCGACCGCCGCGGCGGTGCAGGCCGCCGCGACCATCACCCGCACGCGGGCGGGCACGCCGGGCGGACGCCCGGGCCGGGCGGGGGTGCGCCGGTACCAGACGGCGAACCAGATCGCGATCGCGGCGAGCCCGCCCAGCGAGCTGACGTACATCACCACGTTGAACAGCCGGTGCACTCCGGCGACCGAGACCCGCATGATCGGCCAGTGCACGACCGCGAAGCCGTCGACGTGCGTGAACGCGTCCCAGGCGAGGTGGGTGACCACGCCGGCGAGCACCGCGGCGGCGGTCGCGGCGAACCGCGGGGACGGCGCCCGCTCCGGCAGCCGCGCCCGCAGCCCGGCGGGGGCCAGCGACGTCAGCGGCGTCCGCACCAGCAGCTGGAACAGCAGCAGCACGGCGAGTCCCACCGGCAGGTCGGCGAGCGGCGCGCCCCACCAGGCATGGGTGGTCTCGGACGAGAAGGGGGTGGGCACGTAGTAGGGCAGGTCGGGCACCAGCGCGCCGACCGTGAGCGCCGCCGGGGGCAGCAGGCGGCGTAAGGGCACGATCGCGGCGACGTGGCTCGGCGTGAAGGGCACCGTCCGATTATGTCGGCGGGCTCACCGCGCCGGCCTCGCGTCCGATCAGTTGCCGGACGGCTCCGCCCGGGGAGCGGGCGCCACGGAGAAGTGGCGCAGGCCCGGGGTGGTGGCTCCCACCAGGGCGACGGCGCCCACGCACAGCAGGCCGCCCGTGACCAGGGCCACCGTGCCGGAGGTGGCGTCCGCGACCAGGCCGCCGCGCATGTTGCCGAGGTCCGGCCCGGCCTGCCCGACGATCTGTTCGGCGGCGCCGACCCGGCCGAGCAGCTCGCCGGGGGTGTGGGTCTGGACGATGGTGCTCCGCCCCACCACGGAGACGGTGTCGGCGGCGCCGGACACGGCGAGGAGGGCGAGCCCGGCCCACGGGTTCGACGTCAGGCCGAACAGGGCGAGCGCCAGGCCCCAGGTCGCCGACCCGCCGAGCATGAGGAGGCCGGGGCGGGAGAGCCTGGTGAAGGTTCCGGAGAAGACGGACGCGGCGACGCCGCCGACCGCGATGGCCGTGAGGAACAGCCCGAGGCTGCGCGGGTCGCCGCCGAACCGTTCCGCGTTGACCAGGGGGAACAGGCTGACCGGCATCGACAGCACCGTGACGGCCAGGGCCGTGAGCAGAGCTCCGCGGATGACGGGGGTGCGGCCCAGGAAGGCCAGGCCGTCCAGGACGCCGCGCAGTCCGGGCCGGGCCGGCTCGTCTCCCGGGCTCATCGGCGGCAGGCCGAAGGCGCCGTAGAACGCGGCGCCGAAGGTGAGCGCGTCGATCAGATAGCAGCCGCCGACGCCCAGCCGGCCCAGCACCAGGCCGGCGGCGGCCGGGCCCAGGAGCAGGGCGCCGTGGAAGGAGACCCCTCTCAGAGCGAGCCCGGCGGCCAGCTGGTGCTCGGGCAGAAGCCGCGGGATGAAGGTGCGCGCCGCCGGGCCGCCGCCGGCGACGAAGCACGACTGCGCCGTCACCAGCACCAGCACCCCGGCGGGCGGGAGGTTCCCGGCGAGGCCCTGCACGGCGAGGAGCAGGGACGTCACGGCCTGCCCGCCGGTGGTGAACAGGTAGAACCTCCGCCGGTCCACACGGTCGATGACCGTCCCGGCGAACAGCCCGAGCACGACGAGCGGGACGGCCTGGGCCAGGCCGACGGCACCGGTCCAGGCGGTGCTCCCGGTCGCCTGCCAGACCTGGAACATCACGGCGACGAGCGTCATCTGGCTGCCGAACCCGGAGAGGGCCTGCCCGATCCACAGCCGCCGGAACGCCGGGGACGACCGTAGCGGGGCCACGTCGATCAGGACGCGTCCGAGTGCCATCAGCGCTTTCCCCTCGGCCGCGGCGGCGCGCACGGGGCGGGCGTGTCGTCATCGAGCATGGGCGAGATCGTAACAGCGCTTACACAATTCTCCTCGATCGGTCTTCTCGGGCTGAGTAGACAGTGTCTACAGCTAACTGGTAGACAGTGTCTATGGAATCCGATAGCTCTCTACGGGAGCGACTGATCGACGTCGGGGTGGAGCTGGTCATGACCGGCGGATCCGCCTCGCTCGGGTTGCGGGAGATCGCCCGCCGGGCAGGGGTGTCACACGGCGCGCCGCGCCGGTACTTCCCGACCCACCACGCCCTGCTCTCCGCCATCGCCCGGCGCGGTTTCGCCGACCTCGCCGCCCGCGTCGGCGCGGCCACCGAGGGCGCGACCTCCGCGCGCGGCCGGTTGCGGACCACTGCGCGGGTCTACCTCGAGTACGCCCTGGAGCACCGCGGCATGTTCGAGCTGATGTTCCGCCACGACCTGCTCGACAGCGAGAAGCACGACGCGCCGGACGGGCCCCGCCTGCGCGAGTCGACCCTCCCGCTGTTCCGGCTGATCGTCGAGCTCGTCGCCCAGTGCCGCGCCGACGCCGGGCCGCCCCCGGCCGTCACCGCCGCCGCCCTCTGGTCGAACGTGCACGGCATCGCGCAGTTGTGGGGCTGGGGAAGCCTGCAGCTCGTCCTGGACACCGCCCCCGGGGACGACCCCCTCGAGCGGCTCCTCACCGCGACGCTGGACGCCCACCTCGGCCCGGCCCGATGACCGCGGCACGGCGCCGCCTCGCCCTCATGGCCAGCGTGGCGGGCGCCATGATCGTCGCGCTGGACGGCACGGTGCTGGTGGTGGCGCAGCCCAGCCTGCGGCACGACCTGCGTGCGAGCGTGACGCAGATCCAGTGGACCAGCACCGCCTACCTGCTCGCCGTGGCGGCGCTCCTGGTCGTCGCGGGCCGCCTCGGCGACCGGTACGGGCATCGGCGGCTGCTGGTCGCCGGGGTGCTCGGTTTCGGGGCGGCCTCGGCCGGCATCGCCCTCGCGCCGGGAGTCGGGTGGGTGATCGGCCTGCGGGCCGCGCAGGGGGTGTTCGGCGCGCTCCTGCAGCCGGCGACGCTCGCGCTGCTGCGGCTGGCCTACCCGCCGGACCGGCTCGGCACGCCGGTCGCCATCCGGACCAGCGCGATCGGCGTCGCCGCGGGGGCCGGCCCGGTGCTCGGCGGCGCGCTCGTCGAGCATCTCGGCTGGCGCGCCGTGTTCGTCGTCAACGTCCCGGCCGCGATCGCGATCGCCCTGATCACCCTCGCCGTACGCGTGCCGGCCCCCTCCCCCGCCGGAGGCCGGCGGCTCGATCTCACCGGCGCGGCGCTGCTGGCGGCCGCGCTGGCGGCTCTGGTGCACACCCTGTCCGGGGTGCCGGCGCACGGGTGGACCGGCGCGCCGACGTGGCTCGGGTTCGCCGTCGTCGCGGGCCTCGCCGCGGCGCTGGTCGTCCACGAACGGCGCGGCGGGCACCCGATCGTGCCGCCCGCGGTCGCGCGCTCGGTGCCGGTGACGGCGTCGATGGCGATCCTGCTTCTGGCCAGCGCCGGCATGTTCGGCGCGTTGTTCGCCGCCACGTTCGTCCTGCAGGACGCGATCGGGCTCGACCCGCTCACCACCGGCGTGCGGGTGCTCCCGCTGACCGTGTTCATGATCGTCGGAGCGCCCGTCGCCGGCGCCGCGCTGCGCCGGTACGGCCCGCGCCGCGTCGCCATCGCCGGGACGGCCCTGGTGGTCGCCGGCGTGGCGGGACTGTCGGGGGTGGGTCCGGCCACGCCCTGGACGGTGGCGGGCGCGACGTTCGCCGTGCTCGGCGCGGGGTTCGCCACCGTCATGGTCACCGCGACGGGGACCGTCGTGGGCGACGCGCCACCCGGGTACGCCGGGGTCGTCAGCGGACTCAAGCAGACCGCCATCAACGTCGGCCCCACCCTCGGCATCGCCGTCGCCGCCGGGACGATGCCCGCCGACGGCCCGGCGCCGGTGGCCGGCCCCACCCTGCTGGTCCTCGCCGGAGTGGCCGCCCTGGCGCTGCCGGTGGCGTCGCTGCTGCCCAAGGCCCCCGCGGCCGATCCCGCCCCCGCCCCGGCCGCGAATCTGGCGGGACCACCGCCCTGACCACCTCGAGAATATTCAATATTGACTATCAGACATTGAATAGTCGAAACTGAATAAAGTCGCCATGGCGGCGGCCCTGGGAGACATCAGGAGCGGGACATGACAGCGGTCAGGACAGCCGTGGTGATCGGCGGCGGGATCGCCGGGCCGGTCACGGCCATGGCGCTGCGGCGGGCCGGCATCGAGGCCACGGTGTACGAGGCGTACGACGGCACGGCCGACGGGGTGGGCGGCATGCTCGGCATCGCGCCGAACGGCATCAACGCCCTCGGCGTGGTCGGCGCGGGGGACGCGGTGCGCGCCGCGGGCTGGCCGGTCGGCACGATGGTCATGCAGAGCTGGACCGGCCGGCGACTGGCCCGGTTCGGGACCGAGGGCGGCCCGCCGATCATGCACGTGGTGTGGCGTTCCGACCTGTACCGGGCGTTGTACGACGAGGCGGTGCGCCAGGGCGTCCGGTTCGAGCACGGCCGTCGCCTTACCGGAGCGCGGGACACCGGCGACGGCGTCACGGCGATCTTCGCGGACGGTTCCACGGCGAGAGGCGACATCCTCGTCGGCGCCGACGGCATCCGTTCCACCGTCCGGCCGATCATCGATCCGGCCGCGCCCGCCCCGCATTACACCGGCCTGCTCGGCTTCGGCGGGTGGGCGGACGATGTCGGCCTGCCCTCCACCGGCGCCACGATGTACTTCGTCTACGGCAAGCGGGCCCTGTTCAGCTACGCCGCCACGGAGGACGGCCGGGCGGGCTGGTTCGCCAACCTGCCCCGGCGCGAGCCGATGACCGCCGCCGAGGCCCGGGCGGTCGGGGGCGAGGAGTGGCTGCGCGTGCTGCGCGAGACGTTCGAGGGCGACCGGTCGCCCGCCCTCGAGATCCTGCGCCGCGCCGACCCCGCCACTTTGGTGATCACCGGCGCGATGGAGGACCTGCCGACCGTGCCCGTCTGGAGCCGCGGCCGCATGGTGCTGACCGGGGACGCCGCCCACGCCACCTCGCCGAGCTCCGGTCAGGGCGCCTCGCAGGCCGTCGAGAGCGCCGTGCAGCTCGGGCGCTGCCTGCGGGACCTGCCCATGGAGAAGGCGTTCGCGGCCTACGAGCGGCTGCGCCGCGGGCGGGTCGAGCGGATCATCGCCAGCGGTGCGCGCACCGACCGGGACAAGGCCGCCGGGCCCGTCGCCCGCGTGGTGCGCGACCTGACGATGCCGCTGTTCATGAAGCTGTTCGCCAAGCCGGAGAAGATGGCCTGGCAGTTCGACTACCGCATCGACTGGGACGCGCCGGTCACCGCCGAGGTCCCGCTCGCGGCCGCCACCGGCAGGTGAGGGCCGCGAGCGGACCGCTCTAGAGGCCGAGGGCCTCGGCGGCGAGCGCGGTGCCGCGGACTCTGGCGGCGATCTTGGCGAAGGCGGTCTCGCGCGAGGTCGAGGTGTCGTCGGCGAACGGGGAGAAGCCGCAGTCGTCGCAGGTGCCCAGCTGGTCGGCGGGAATGTGCCGCGCGGCGGCCAGCACGCGGTCGCGTACCAGCTCCGGCGTCTCCACCACCGGGTCGATGGGGTCGGTCACCCCCACGAACACCCGTATGCCGGGCCGGAGGTTCTCGGCGACGATGCCGAGCACGCGGTCGGGGTCGGGCTCGCCGGCCAGCTCGATGTAGAAGTTCCCGGCCTTCAGCTGGAAGAGCTTCGGCAGCAGGCCCGCGTAGTCGACGTCGGCGCTGTGGGTGGAGTCCTGGTCGCCGCCGGGGCAGGTGTGCACGCCGATGCGGGCCCGCTCGGCCTCGCCGAAGCGCTCCAGCACCTGGTTGTTGAGCGCGACGAAGTCGTCCAGGAGGGCACCGCCGGGATCGAGCTTGAGCGACAGCCGCCCCTCGGTGAAGTCGAGCTGCACCACGTGGGCGCCCGCGTCCAGGCAACGGCGGATGTCGGCCTCGGCCTCGGCGGTCAGGTCGTCCAGGAAGGTTTTGCGCGGGTATCCGTCGATGCCGTCGGCCGGGTACAGCAGGCTCAGCGCCGAGGGGGCGATGACGGCCTGCTTGACGGGCAGGGAGGTGTGGCGGCGCGCGGCCCGCAGGTAGGACGAGGCGCGGACCTGGTACTGGAACGGGCCGGCCGTCAGGCGCGGCAACTGCCGGGTGTGCCCGTCGGCGAACGGGATCACCGCGCCGTCGGGGCTCAGGCTCGTCAGGCCGCTGAGCGGGTAGGTGACGAAGCTCGGCTTGGACTGCTCGCCATCGACCAGCACGGGACAGTCGAGCTGCTCCAGCCGCTGGATGGTGTCGGCGACCGCCTCGTCCTGCCGTGCGGCCAGTTCCTCGTCGCCGACGCGCCCCTCGGCGTGGCCGGCGAGCGCGGCCAGCAGGAAGGAGGGTCTCGGAATACTGCCGATAGGTTCGGTAGGGATGCCCATGCGGACGAACGTAGATCGAGATCCGCCCGCGGGCAATGGCTGGAGTTCCCGCTTTCTCACCGGCTTCCGGCTTCGCCACGGGCGAATGCGGGGACGGCGGGCGGGAGATCGGGCGCCGGCGCCGGCACCCCTGGCCGCGTCACAGGGGTGCGGGGGCGGCCCCCGCACCCCCGCTCGTCAGCTCTCGGTGTCCTGCGTGGGGGTCGGCGCGGGGGTCGGGACGCCGTTCGGCAGGGCGCTGCCCTTCTTCCACTCGGTCCAGCTGAGCTGCCAGAAGCTCCAGCCGTTGCGCCAGTCGAGCTTGCGCTTGGTGCCGGTGACCTGGACCACGTCGCCGCGCTGGGCGATGCCGTAGAACCACTTGGCCCCGGCGGGGGTCGCCCGCACGCAGCCGTGGCTCTGGTTGGACCTGCCGAGGAACTGGAAGTCGCCCGCGCTCTGGTGGACGTACTCGCCGCTGTCGGAGATCCGGACCGCCCAGGGGATCTCCAGCTTGTAGTACAGCGGGTCCTTGGGGTCGGTGACGCCCATCCACCCGGACGTCATGGTCTCCACCTTCTTCTTGCCCATGGCCAGGTGGACGCCGCTGGTGGTCAGGTAGAGGTCGACCCCGTTGCGCACCAGGCCGCCGCGGCCCGCGCTGATCGGGATGGTCTTGGCGAGCTTGCCGTCGCGGCGGACCTTCATGACGTGCCTGCGGGTGTCCACCAGTGCGATGTTGGCGGTGCCGATCGCGAAGCGCCGGGTGACGTCCTTGGCGCCCTGGTTGCCGGGGATCTGGCTCAGACGCGCGGTGAAGAGGACCTTCTGGTGCGGCTTCCAGTACGTCTTGGTGCGGTAGACGACCTTGTTGGGGGCGATCCAGCGCCAGGCGCCCTCGACGGGCTTGTCGGCCTGGACCTGCAGCACCGCCTCCACCGCGGCCCGGTCGGCCACCTGCTTGTCGAAGGTGACGATGATCGGCGAACCGACGCCGATCTTCTCGACGTCGTCGCCCATCGGCGTGATATCGGCGATGCCGATCGCCGCCGCGCGCAGGTGGACGGGGTGGACGCGGGCGCCCTTCGGCGTCGTCCCTCCCCCGGGCTGCGCGGTGCCGGCCTGCGCCGTGACGCCGGCGGGCGCGGACCGTGCGGACGGGGCGCCCTCGGCCGAACAGGCCGCGACCGAGGCGGCGGCGACAAGGGCGAGCGAGACGTAGGCCGTCCGCTTGGGGGTGTTCACGGTCGTACTCCTCATATGGCCTTACGCAGGTGATGCGCGGGGATGCGTTCCATACGTGAGACAACCGAAAAGCTCCTTTTGTGCACACGCCCTGATAACGATCCAGCAACGAGGTACCAGGAGATCGTCAGCCGCCGGGGCCGGTGCCCCACGAGCGGCCGCACCCGCCGACCTGTGAAGGGCGGACCCGGGGCTCAGGCGTGGGTCTTGGCCAGCAGGCCGAGGATGTCGGCGGTGGTGCCGGTCTCGCCCAGGCGGGGGAAGATCTTCTCGACGCTGTGGCGGTGGGCGTCGCCGTCCAGGTCGGTCATGGCGTCGGTGGCCAGGGTGACGTGGTAGCCGTGCTCGTGGGCGGCGCGGGCGGTGGACTCGACGCCGATGCTGGTCGCCACCCCGGTGAGCACGATCTGCGTGACGCCGCGGCGGCGCAGCTGCAGGTCCAGGTCGGTGCCGTAGAAGGCCGACCAGTTGCGCTTGGTGACGACGATGTCCTCCGGGTGCCCCGCCAGCTCGCCGGCCAGCTCGTCCCATCCGGCGGGCCGGGCCCCGGCGGGGCGGGAGACCTCGCTGCGTCCGGGCGGGGCGTCGGAGCCGTCGGGCGCGAAGGTGACGCGCACCAGGACCACCGGGAGTTCGCGGGCGCGGAACGCCTCGGCCAGCTCGACCGTGCGGGTGAGCACCTCGGAGGTGGGGTGCGGGCTGCCGGACGCGGCCAGCACGCCGTTCTGCAAATCGATGACGACCAGCGCGCTGCGGGGGTCGAGGGTGGTGACGGCCATCGCCGTGTCCTTCTTTCCGGTGTCGGACGCCGCGGCGCCGGGACGGCCGACGC
Source organism: Sphaerisporangium fuscum (assembly GCF_018531465.1). Lineage (GTDB taxonomy): Bacteria > Actinomycetota > Actinomycetes > Streptosporangiales > Streptosporangiaceae > Sphaerisporangium > Sphaerisporangium fuscum. Next base: position 155,961 of record NZ_JAHDTF010000024.1, on the reverse strand, counting down.
GGCGCAGTGAACGGTCGGCGAGGGTGACGGCCAGGAGCGGCACCGCGACAGCCAGCAGCAGCAGGCTCAGCCGGTGCAGTCCGCCCGTGGTGGCCCCCTCGCGGAAGAACGCGGCGTCGGCCGCCGGGGCCAGCACCGCGCCGAGGTAGGTGAAGGTGCGCAGCAGCCCGGCCGAGGAGCCCATCCGGGCGGGATCGGCCTGGGCGTACAGCGCGTTCTGGTTGGCCAGGCCGTTGAGGCCCTGCGGAACGCCGGCGAGCACGCCGACGAGCGCCAGCAGCCAGACGGGGCTGGAGGGGGCGGCCGCCAGCAGTGCCGCGCAGCCGGCGACCTGCACCACGGCGCCGGTGACGAGCTTGCCGCGCACCTCGGCCCGGCGCCCGGTCAGGGCCGTCACGGCGACGGCCGCCCCCGACATCGGCAACAGCAGCAACCCGGCCGCCGACGGGCTCAGCGAGCGCCCCTCCTCCAGCCACTGCGTGAACCCGTACAGGAACGCGTAGCCGGTGGTGTAGGCCAGCAGTTGCCGCACGTAGGTGGCCAGCAGGGCCGGGTTGCCGCGCAGCACCCGCAGGTCGAGGAACGGCCGGGCGGCCCGCAGCTCCCACACGGCGAAGCAGGCCGCCGCGACCACGGTGATCGCCAGGAGGTGGGCGTGGTCCGCGGCCGGCGCCATCAGGAACAGCATGAACGGCGTCAGCGTGCCCGCGAACAGGGCCATGCCCGGGACGTCCACGCCCTCCGCGCGGCCGGGGGCCGACCGCGTGAGAGCCCGGCGCCGGGGCAGGTACAGCGCGCCCAGCACCAGGCAGGCCGCCGACAGCGGCACGTTGACGCCGAAGATCAGCCGCCAGCCTCCGGCCCCGATGAGCAACCCTCCGAGGGTCGGGCCGACGACCGCGACGACCTGGCCGGAGATCGACAGGGCGGCCAGGATGCCGCTCGGGCTGCGCACCCCGGTGCGTTCGGACTCGGCGCGCAGCAGGAACATCGACGCCGGGTAGGCGGCCGAGGTGCCGAGCCCGAGCAGCACCCGGGAGACGACCAGCACGCCGAGGTGGGGAGCCAGGACGCCCGTCAGGCCGGCGACGCCGACCAGGGACGTGCCCGCCAGGTACAGCGGCCGCGGGCCGTAGGTGTCCACCAGCCGGCCGATGACCGGCTGCCCGACCGCCGTGGCCAGGTACAGCGCGGACACCAGCCACGCGGTCCGCGCGGGCGAGACGCCGAACGAGTGTCCGATGGGGACCAGCGCCACGGCCAGCATCGAGGAGTTGACCGGGTTCAGGATCGACCCGAGGACCATCGGCGTGATGAGACGCCGGTCGAACGCCCCGTCCCGCCGTGGCCCGCGCCCGGCGCCGCGGCGACGGCCCACCCCCAGCCCCGGGCTCGCCGGCCCGGCCGCACCGCCGTCCGGGCGGACGTCGTCGCCGTGCGGGTCCGCACCGGCGGCCCCGGTCCCCGTGCCGCCGTCCGGGCGGGTGTCGTCGCTCTCCGGGCCTGCGCCGGCGGCTCCGGACCCGGTGCCGCCGTCCGGGCGAGCGCGGGCCCGGAGCCACGTCATGACTGCGCCACCTCGTCCAGCAGGGCCATGACCTCGGTGATCATCTGGAGCTGCCGCTCGCTGCACCGCTCCTGCAGCGCCCGCGCCAGCCACGCCTCGCGGGCGCGCCGGACGTCCAGCCGCCGCTCGAGCCCCCGCCCGGTCAAGGTCACCAGGCGGCGGCGCCCGTCCTGCGGATCGGGGTGCCGCTCCACCAGGCCGGCCTCCTCCAGGCCCATGACCATCTTCGCCATCGACTGCGGACGCACGCGCTCGGCCGCCGCCAGCTCGCTGGCCGACGCCGGGCCGTGCTTGTCCAGCCGGGTCAGGACGGACACCTGGCCGGCGCTGAGCTCCCCTTCGACGGCCAGCTCCCTGAGCCTGCGCACCAGGCGGCCGACCGCCACCCAGGCGTCCCGCGCCGCCCGTTCCGCCGACTCCGAGACCTCGTCACGCCGTTCGCTCACGCGCCGACCCTAACTCTTCAGCCCAGACTGTGCAATCCAGACTGAACAGTCCAGGCTGTCCATTAGGGCGAGGGTCGCCGGCGATGCTTGGTAGGCTCCCCGGCGTGCGGATTCCCGGGGACGACGAGATTCGCCGGCTGCACGAGAAGCACGCGCCCACCCGGGAGGCGTTCGAGCTCGTGCACACCCACTGCCGGATCGTCTGCTCGATCGCCGAACAGCTCCTCGCCCGCGACGGCCTCGGCCTCGACGCCGAGCTGGTGCGCGCCGGCTGCCTGCTCCACGACATCGGCGTCTACCGGCTCTACGACGCCGAGGGGAACCTCGACCACGCCCGCTACGTGCGTCACGGCGTGCTCGGGCACGAGCTGCTCCGGGAGGAGGGGTTCCCGGAGGAGATCTGCCGGTTCTGCTCGTGCCACACCGGCATGGGCCTCACGCGTGAGGACGTCCGCCGGCAGGGGCTCCCGCTCCCCCCGGGCGACTACCTGGCGGTGTCGGGCGAAGAGCGGCTGGTGATGTACGCCGACAAGTTCCACAGCAAGACGACCCCGCCGACGTTCGTCTCCGCCTCCTCCTACGCCCGGCAGGTCCGGCGCTTCGGCGAGGAGAAGGTCGCGGCCTTCGGGCGGCTGCGCGAGCACTTCGGCACGCCCGACCTCGCGCCGCTCGTCACCGCCCACGGGCACGCCCTGGTGTGACCGCCACCGGCCCGGCCCCGGCCGCCGGGTGGGTGCTGAGTAGCATCGCTGCTGATGGAGGTGTACCACTTACGCTATTTCGTCGCCGTCGCCGAGCAGCTGAACTTCTCCGAGGCGGCGCGGCGGTTGCACATGGCCACCTCCCCCCTGAGCCGCCGGGTGCGTGATCTGGAACGCGAGCTCGGTACCGCCCTGTTCGAACGCGACTCCCACCACGTCCGGCTGACCGAGGCCGGCGCCGCGCTGCTCCCCCTGGCCAAGGAGATCCTCGGCCGCGTCGACGACATTCCTTGGCGGCTGCGACAGGCCACCGGCGAGGAACCGGTGGCCGTGCTCGTCGGCGTCCCCCCGGGCCTGCACACGCGGCTGCGGGAGAGGCTCCGGGAGCTGGAGTGCCGCTGCGCGGGGCGGCACACGATCAGGCGGTGGCCGGGGGTGACCGACGACCTGGTGCGCGGGGTCGAGCGGGGCGAACTGGCCCTGGCCCTGGCCCGCCTCCCCGTGCACGGCGCCGGGCTCGCGGTGCGGGAGGTGTTCTCCGAGCCGCTCGGCGCGCTGCTGCCTGCGGCGGAGTTCGGCTCGCGCACGTCGGTCTCCCTGGCCGAGCTCAGGGACCACGCCTACGTGCTCCCCGCTCCCGGAACGGCGCCGGCCTATTTCCGGCAGATCGACGAATGGCTCTCCTCCGCCGGGATAAAGAAACGTGTCCAGTTGAAGTCCGCCGATTACGCGAGCGTCGGGGAAATCATCGCCGGAGGGTCGGCTTTCGCCGTTTCGATGCTCGATCCCGAAAGCACCATGCAGAAATACCGGGATGAGCAGAACGTAATGCTGCCGTTCTCCGATTTCCGCCCCGCGCTCGCCACCGGCCTCGTGTGGCGCTCGGACAGATTCGATCAAGACGCTGACGTGCGCGAAGTCGTCGAGCGGGCGCAGGAGATCTTCATGCCCCCCTTCACGGACGCCCCGGCGTGACCGGCGCGGTCACGCCGCCTTTCTCCAATCGGCACAGCCGATAGTCAGCATTGCTGAAGTTCGGGCGGTACCGTCGAAATCGTAGGAACCAGAAAGCGCACGACGGCGACGTCGGTGTTATTCCAGGAGTCACGATGCCGAGAACACAGGGCCCCGGCCGGACGGCCACCGGCCCCCTGGCGGGGGTGCGGGTCATCGACATGTCGACGGTGGTGATGGGCCCGTACGCCGCGCAGATCCTCGGCGATCTGGGCGCGGACGTCGTCAAGATCGAGTCGCCCCGGGACGTCGTCCACGCCGGCACGATGCGCCGCAGCCCCGGCATGACGTCCCTGCACCTCAACGTCAACCGCAACAAGCGCAGCGTCCGGCTGGACCTCAAGGACGACACCGGTCGTGAGCGGGCGCTGGAGCTGATCGGCGCGGCCGACATCCTCATCACCAACATGCGGATCGGCGCGCTGCGCAGGCTCGGGATGGACCACGAGTCGTTGCGCGAGCGGTTCCCCCGGCTCGTCTACGCGCACGCGCAGGGGTTCCGTCCCGACTCCGACCGGGCGGAGCTGGCCGCCTACGACGAGACCATCCAGGCCGCGTCCGGCATGATCGACATGGCCGCCCGCGCCGGCGACCTCGGCGAGCCGGTGGTGCTGCCCACCATCCTGGCCGACAAGGTCTCGGCCCTGACCATCGCCTACAGCGTCCTGGCCGCGCTGGTCCACCAGCGCGCCACCGGACAGGGGCAGCTCGTCGAGATCCCCATGGCCGACACGATGATCGCCTTCAACCTCGTCGAGCACCTGCAGGGCAGGACGTTCGAGCCGGCCCTGGGCCCCACCGGGTACGCCCCGGCGATGAACAGAGGCCACCGCGCCCGCCCCACCAGAGACGGCCTGGCCATGATCATCCCCTACACTCCCCAGAACTTCCGGGACCTGTTCGCAGCCGCCGGCCGGCCCGACCTGGCCGAGGACCCGCGCCTCGGCGGCGCCTTCGTCGACGCAGTGCAGGACGGCGCCGCCCTGTCCGAGCTCGTGGAGTCGGTGACACCGCTGCTGACCACGGCGGAGTGGGCGGAGGTGTGCGCCAAGCACAGCATCCCCTTCGGCCCGGTGCTGCGCCTGGAGGAGGCGGCCGAGGACCCCTATGTCCGTGAGGGCCACCTCCTGGACCTCGCCGAGCACCCCACCGAGGGGCCGTACCGCGTGATCGGCATCCCCATGCGCTTCTCGGCGACCCCCGCGTCCGTCCGCCGCCACGCGCCGCGCCCCGGGCAGGACACCGAGGACGTGCTCGCCGAGCTGCCCGGGACGCGGCCCGCCTGACCCCGAAACGACCTTCTCCGACTCTCCTGTGACAGGTGATGTGCGATGACCTCCGCCGCCAAGACCGACCCCGACTTCTTCGGCTTCGCCGACCTGCTGACCGACGCCGAGCGCGCGAGGCTCGCCGGGATCCGTGAGTATCTGGAACGCGAGATCAGGCCGCTCGCCGACGCGGCGTGGGCGTCCTCGGAGTTCCCGTTCGAGGTGATCCCGAAGTTCGCCGAGCTGGACCTCGCGGCGCTGTCCGCCCCCGCGTTCAGCGGCGCCGAGCCCGCGCGGGCGCTGTTCAGCGGCTTCGTGTCGCTGGAGATGAACCGCGTTGACCCGTCCATCGCGGTGGCGCACGGTGTGCACGCGGGCCTGGCCATGAGCAGCATCGACGGGGGCGGCGACGACGACCAGCGCGCCCGCTGGCTGCCCGACATGGTGAAGTGGAACAAGATCGGCGCCTTCGCGCTCACCGAGCCGGAGGGCGGCTCGGACGTGGCGGGAGGCATGCGCACCACCGCGCGCCGCGAGGGCGGCCACTGGGTGCTCAACGGCGCCAAGCGGTGGATCGGCAACGGCACCTTCGCCGACCTGGTCGTGGTGTGGGCCCGCGACGTCGCCGACGGCCGGGTGAAAGGCTTCGTCGTCGAGAAGGGAGCCCCCGGCTTCACCACGAGCAAGATCGAGGGCAAGATCGCGCTGCGGAGCGTGCAGAACGCCGACATCAGGCTGGACGACGTGCGGGTGCGGGAGGAGGATCGCCTGCAGCGTGTCAACGGCTTCCGGGACGTCGCCAACGTGCTGCGCAGGACGCGCGGCGGGGTCGCCTGGCAGGCCCTCGGCGTGTCGGTGCGCGCCTACGAGCTGGCCCTGCGCTACGCCGGTGAGCGGGAGCAGTTCGGCCGGCCCATCGCGGGCTTCCAGATGATCCAGGATCTGCTGGTGAGGATGCTCGGGAACGTCACCGCGTCGTTCGGCGTGGTGGTGCGCCTGGCGCAACTGGCCGACGAGGGCGAAGCGACCCCCGAGCGGGCGGCGCTGGCCAAGGCGTTCACCACCACGCGGATGCGCGAGGTCGTCTCCTGGGCCCGGGAGCTGTTCGGCGGGAACGGCATCGTGCTCGACCACGAGATCGCGAAGTTCTTCGCGGACGCCGAGGCGATCTACTCCTTCGAGGGCAGCCGCGAGATGAACACGCTCATCGTCGGCAAGGCCGTCACCGGGCACAGCGCCTTCGTCTGAGCACGGCGGGCGGCGTGCCCGGCCCTTCGCCGGGGCCCGGCACGCCGTCGCCGTCAGCCCGCGGAGGCGTTCGAGTCGCCGGACGGTTTCACGCTCGCGACGTCGTGCGCCCGGAGGGCGGTCTCCACCGCCGCGACGGTCGAGCTCGAACCCGACGAGCCGCTCGTCAGGCCGAACGGCTGGCCCGCGAACTTCAGCCGCACGATGACGTTGTCGAGCACGGACGGCGTGCCGCCGTTCTTGTCGTTGTTCGTCGAGGTCAGCCACAGGCCGCCGTCCGGGGTCTTGACGACGGTGCGCAGCCGGCCCCAGCGGCCGTTGAAGAACGCCCTCGGCGTGTCGGTCGTACTGCCGGTGATCTTCATGACCCACAGGCGCTCACCGCGGACGGCCGCCATGTAGATCCAGTCGTTGACGATCTCGATGCCGCTGGGCGAGGCGGAGGCGACGTCCCACTGCCGCACCGGGCTGACGTACGCCGAGTTGCCGCACTTGCCCTCGCAGTTCGGCCAGCCGTAGTTCTTGCCCGGCTGGATCAGGTTGAGCTCGTCCCAGGTGCTGTCGCCGAACTCGGCCTCCCACAGCCGTCCCTGCGAGTCCCACGCCAGCCCCTGCGGGTTGCGGTGGCCGAGGCTGTACACGCGGGGGGCGCTCGGGAACGGGTTGCCGGGCGCGCCGGCGCCGGTGGGCGTGACGCGCAGGATCTTGCCGTTGAGGGAGTTGAGGTCCTGCGCCCGGTCGGGCACCTGGCCCTCGCCGGTCGTGATGTAGAGGTATCCGTCCGGCCCGAACTTGATCCGGCCGCCGTTGTGGAACTTGTTCTTGGCGATACCGGTGACGATCGGCTCGCGGGGGCCGATCTGCCCGTTCTCGTACTTGAACCGGGCCACGCGGTTGTCGGAGGAGGAGGTGTACATCACGTAGACGTAGTGGTCGGTGGAGAAGTTCGGCGAGGCGGCGAGGCCGAGCAGGCCGCCCTCACCGCCGGTGGTCACCGCTTCGGTGATCTTGCCGACGACGGTCTTCTGGCCGCTCAGCGTCACCCGCACGATCTCGAACCGGTCGCGCTCGGCCACCAGGGCGCTCTTGTCGGGCAGGAAGGTGATGCCCCACGGCAGGTCGAGCGTGGTGACGTCCTTGTCGTAGACCGGGTCGCCGCCGGTCGCGGTGGTGCCCGTCCTGACGGTGATCGCGGCGCTGCGGGACGAGGTGTTGCCGTTGGCGTCGAACGCCTCGACGGCGAAGGAGTAGCTCGTGTTCGGCGTCAGCCCGTCCGCGGTGGCGGTGAGGTCGGGCACCGTGGCGAACCTCGTCCCGTCGCGGTACACGTTGTAGCCGGTGACGGCGACGTTGTCGGTGGCGGCGTCCCAGGCCAGGGTGATGCTGCTCGCCCCGATATTGGTGGCGTGCAGGTTCGGCGGCGTGCCGGGCGGCTGGGTGTCGTCGCTCGGCGGCGTGGTGACGTCGACGTTGTCGCTGCCCTGCGAGGCGTTCCCGGCCGCGTCGTAGGCCAGGACGCTGAGCACGTAGCGCGTGTTCGGCGTGAGTCCCGGGACGGTCGTGCTCGTGACGTTGCCGCCCACGACGGCCAGCACGTTCCCGCCGTTGTAGATCTTGTACTGGGACACGCCGACGTTGTCGGCCGAGGCGTCCCAGGCCAGGTCGACCGACGTGGGCCTGACCTCGCCCACGACGCGCAGGTTGGACGGCGCGGACGGCGGCTGGGTGTCCGACGGTGCCGAGGCGCTCAGGCGGTCGAGGTTGGGCCCGCCGTTGGCGGTGGTGGCGGTGGCCCGCACCTTGTTGGCCCCGGCGGTCAGGACGGCTCGCACGGTCTTGCCGGCCCAGGTGTCCCAGTTCCCGGTGCCGGGGAAGGACACGCCCGAGGAGACGACGGTGCCGTTGACCGTGACGTCCATCGGCCTGTCGACCGTGGTGCCGTTGGCGTACCGCAGGGTCAGGGCGTAGTCGCCGGCGGTCGCGGCGTTCACGGTGAACTCGACGTAGGAGCCGGTGACGTTGTCGTAGTCGACGAACCCGGTGCCGGTGTACCCGGTGTGGTTGGACTCGACGACGCCCCGGGAGATCGTGGCGTTCTCGGCCTGGTAGTCCGGGCTCGGGGCCGCCACCTCGACGTCGACGTAGTCGAGGTTGGGGTTGCCGCCCGCGCTGGTGGCCGTGATCCTGATGGTGTTGGCGCCCGCCTTGACCGGGGCGGTCAGGGTCGAGGTGGCCCAGGTGTCCCAGTCGGCGGTGGCGCCGAAGGCGCGGGCGGCCGAGACGACGGTCCCGTTGACGGCGACGTCGGCGGGCCGGTTCGCGCTCGTGCCGTTGGCGTACCGGATGCCGATGGTGGCCGTTCCGGCCGTCGCCGCGGTGACGGAGAACTCGACGTAGCCGCCCGCGACGTTGTCGCCGTTGACGAAGCCGGTGCCGGAGTATCCGGTGTGGTCGGACTCGACGGCGCCCTGGGAGATGGTGGCCGACTCCGCCTCGTACCGCGTGGGGGCGGCGGAGACGGGGAGGGCCGCCTGCAGACTGAGCAGCAGCCCTGCCACGAGCGCGCCCGCGAGTGGGCGCACCCGGTGTGGAGACCTCATCGGTCCTCCTGCTGGGTCGGGGGGAGAAGGCGGAGGCATTGTTAGGAAGGCTTCCTAACATTTTCCGCCAGAATCGACCAGTACCGCGCACCTGTCAAGACGGTCCCGCCCACGGGAACCGCGGAGCAGCGGGATAAGATCGCCCCCAAACTCCGGCGAAAGCAGAGGGCATGCCAGAGGCGACCATCCGTCCCGCGCGGCGGGACGACCTGACGGCCGTGGCCGAGATCTACGCGCACTACGTGGCCGGCACCGTGATCACCTTCGAGGAGACGCCGCCGACCGTCGCCGACTGGGGGCAGCGGCTCGACGACCTCACCCGCCGCGGCCTCCCCTTCCTGGTCGCCGAGACCGCCGGGGAGGTCGCCGGCTACGCCTACGCCGGCCCGTGGCGTCCCAAACCCGCCTACCGGTACACCGTGGAGGACTCGATCTACCTCGCCCCCGGCCGGACCGGACAGGGGCTGGGCGGCGCCCTGCTGGAGGCGCTGCTGGCGGGGGCCACCGCCGCCGGTGCGCGCCAGATGATCGCCGTGATCGCCGACACCGGCAGCGACGCCTCGGCCGCGCTCCACCGCCGTTTCGGCTTCAGCGAGGCGGGCCGTCTGGCGGACGTGGGCTTCAAGCACGACCGGTGGGTCGACACCCTGCTGATGCAACGGGCCCTGCACCCCGGCACGTCCGGCCGGGCGGAGCGGCCGGATCCGGTGTGACCCCGGCCGCTCCGCCCGGTCCTCGGCTCAGCCGAGGAGGGTTTCGCCGATCCAGCCCGTGGGGCCGCATCCGGGTGGGATCGCGAACACCGCCGAGCCGATAGGGGTGGTCCATTCGTTGAGGAGGTCCAGCTCGGCCAGCTTCCGCTGGACGGGGATGTACTGCCGGGCGATGTCGGCCTGGTAGGAGGCGAACAGCAACCCCGAGTCGGACTTCCCTTCCGCGTTGACGCCCTCGTCGTAGTTGTAGGGCCTGCGCAGCATCCGCATCGAGGGGTCCGGCACGCGGGCCCGCCTGATGTGGGCGAACTCGGAGATCACCGGCAGCCCGGACGGGTCCGTCCTGCCGAAGTCCGGCTCGTCGTGCTCGGCCCGGCCGGTGAGCGGCGCGCCGTCGTCCAGGCGGCGCCCGACGCTGAACTCCCTGCCCGACCGGTCGACGGCGTCCCAGGTCTCCAGTTCCATCCGGATACGCCTGAGCACCAGCGTGGTGCCGCCCCGCAGCCACGACGGCCCTTCGCTCACCCAGACCGCCTTGTCGAACTCCGGCGAGCCCGGCCGGGGGTTGACGGTGCCGTCCAGCTGCCCCATCAGGTTGCGCTGCGTCATGCCCGCCGGCTGGGTGTGGGGGCTGCGACGGAAGCCGCGCTGCGTCCAGCGCACCGTGGCGAAGGCCCGCGCGTCCTTGACGATCACACGCAGCGCGTGGGCGAGGGCGAGGCCGTCGTCGGCGCAGATCTGCACCAGCAGGTCCCCGCCACTCCAGTGCTCCTCCAACTTGTCGATCTTGAAGGACGGCAGCACGGCCACCGACCCGGGCCGCAGATCATCGGCCTTGACGGCGGTGAACAGCCCGGGGCCGAAACCGAAGGTCACCGTGAGCCGGGCGGGCAGCGCGGCGAGTTCGGTCTCGAGGTCGGCCAGGGCCGGTCGTCCGGCGGTGAGCCGGCGGGCGTCGTCGGTGAGCAGCCGCATCAGCCGTACGACGGCCTCACGGTCGGTGCCCGGCCGCAGGTCCAGGCCGAGGAACACGGCGTGGGCCTGCGGGAGGGTGGCGACACCGGCCTGGTGCGGCCCGTGGAACTCCTCGGCCGCCGAGCCGTCGGCGACGGGACGGGCGGCCGGGGCCGCCGCGGGGGCGGCCCGGTCGGGAGCGCAGGCGGCCAGGGCGCCGACCGCGGTGACGGCGCCTCCCGCGAGCAGTCCCCTGCGGCTGAGGCGATGTTCGGGGGTGGACCTCACCGCTCAGCCCTTGCCCTTGTCCATGCCGGGCTGGTAGTCCTCCTTGCCGCCGGCGAAGTCCTTGCCGACCGCCGTGAACTCCAGCTTCCCGCCGTCCTTGAGCGTGAGCGTGAACGGGATCTGCGCGCCCGGCTTCACCTCCTGGCCCACGCCCATGAGCATGATGTGGTCGCCGCCGGGCTGGAGCTGATGGGTGCCGTGCGCCGGGACGGCGAAGCCGCCCTCCTTGGGCCGCATCACCATCTTGCCGCCGGAGTCGACGACCTCGTGCAGCTCGATCCTCGGGGACGCCGGCGAGGACGCCGAGACGACGGTGATCTCCGCGTCGGTGGTGTTGACGAGCGTGCCGAACGCGGCCGTCATCCCCTTCTTGGTGGTCTTGACCCAGGGGTCGGTGATGGAGAGCGCCGGGGCGGCGGCGGGCGCCGCGGTGGACGGCGCCGCGGCGGGGGTGGCGGTGGCGGGCGCGGGGGCCGGGGAACCGCAGCCGGCGAGAGCCGCGGCCGTGGCGAGCACGAGCGCGGCGGGGGCGAGACGACGAGCGAGCATGGTCGAGCCTTTCTGTGGCGGTCCGGAGCAGGCGCACGCCGAAGACGGCCTCGGCGCGGACACGCCGGACACGGAAGGTCACGCTGGTTTCGTGAGCCGGGCGGCGGAAGACGGCCCGGCAGGTCGAGGCCGGGCGGCGCCTCGGCGGCGGCCCGGCGGCATCGAAACGGCCGCGACGCCTCCGGCGACCGGAACGGTACGGTCAGGCGAAGGCGCCGGCGGCCGCCGAAGGCGGACCACGCCTGCTCACCGCGTGGCGCAACACGGCCGAGCGCAGGACCGGGGGCTCGGGGTCGCAGGCCGCCGGAGACGCCGGCGCGTACACCGGGTGCAGGTACGCCACCAGCAGGCGGCGGAGCCGGACGCCGAGCCGTCGCACCAGCCCCCACAGCAGGGCCTCGCCGCGTGCCAGCCACAATCCGGTGAGCGTCACGGCCCACCCGTGCATGAGCAGCATGCCGATGTCCGGCACGAGCCCCGAGTGGACGTGCGCGCCGGTCCCCCAGTGCGCTCCGGTGTGCGCCGAGGAGAACATCACGTGCAGGGCGACCTGCACGGCGGCGAGGAGCGGGAGGATCACGCGGATCGTGCGCTCACGACCCGTCAGGGGCAGCGCCGCGCCGAACGCCAGCACCAGACCGCCGGCCAGGTGGGGCGCCGACAGAGTGCCGCCGCCCAGGACGTGCGCCCCCACGCCCAGCACGAGGCACACCACGGCGAACGTGGCGGCCCGGACGAGGCGGAAGGGGAGGGTCACGGCCATAGGATCTTCATCATCTTATGCCAGGGTCCCGGGTTCGCACCCGGGTATGCGCCAGAAACCCGGACGGTCCAGGCATTCCGGAGTGGAGGCCCCCAGGAAATGCTCGAACCGTCCGGGGCGGGCCGGCACGTGGCCGGTGCCGGCTACTTCCCGCCGCTGACGGGGGTCTCGCCCGCCGTCGCGATCGAGACGGCGCCGGGTTTGCGCGCCCGGGTGAGCAGGTAGTACAGGCCGCCCGCCACGACGGCTCCCGACAGCCAGGAGAAGTCGGTGTTCCCCAGGGCCCGGGCGATCGGGCCCTGGGTGGCGGGCACCACGCCGTACTCCCAGCTCCACGCCGCGATCAGGCCGAGGCCGAGGCTCAGCAACGCCCGGCCGTTGACCGAGACGGCTCCCGGGCCGCCGTACAGCGACGGGATGTCCACGCGCCCGCGGCGCAGGACGAAGAAGTCGACCAGGATGACGCTCGCCCACGGGCTGATCCACACCAGGATCGAGACCATCCAGTTGTCGAAGGCTTGGGCGAAGCTCTCGGCGTTGATGAGGATCCCCAGCATGACCGAGGCGACCACGCCGGCGAACAGGACGACCTTCCACCGGGCCGCGCGGACGCCGATCGACAGCGCGGCGAGCGAGCAGGAGTACAGGTTGAGGATGTTGGTGGCGACAGGGCCGTGCATGATCAGAAGAAGGACGGGCACGGCCATGACGCCGAACGCGCCGATCACGAGCGTGGACGGCTCGCTGCCGCCGCCCGCGCCGGCCAGGCAGGCGCCGAGCGCCGCCAGCCACACCGTCGGCACGTACATGCCGAGCGCGGTGGACCAGAACACCGACTTGCCGGAGGCCCCGGGGCGGACGAAACGGCTGTAGTCCGCGGAATAGGGCAGCCAGGTGATGCCCCAGCCGATGCCGATGGCGGTGAGCAGCTGGGTCACGGCCGTGATCTTGGCTGCCGGGGTGGTCGCGGTGGCCGTCGTCCAGTCCAGGTGGGCCTGGCCGAGGGCGAGCACCGTCATGACCGCCATGATCAGTACGGTCGCGGGCACCGTGTACTTCTCGAAGGTGCGGATGGCGTAGAAGCCGTACAGGGCGAGGCCGAGCTGGACCAGCATGATGATCGCCGCGACCAGGTAGCGCAGGCCCGTGCCCCCGTCGACGCCCAGCTGCCGCAGGACGGCCAGGACCAGGTCGAGCACCACCCAGGTGTTGACGCCGACCCAGCCCATGGTCAGCAGGCACTGCACGAGCCCGGGCAGCACCGCGCCCCTGCGGCCGAAGGCGGCGCGCCCGAGCACCATCTGGTTGACCCCGGTGCGGTGGCCCATCATGTTGAACAGCCCGAAGACGGCGCAGCCCGCCAGGTTGCCCACCGCCACCACGGCCAGGGTCTCCAGCAGACTCAGCCCGAGCGTGATGCCCAGCGCGCCGAGCACCCAGTTGATGGGCGCGATGTTGGCCCCGGACCAGATCCAGAACTGCTGCCACGGTGTGGAGTCGCGGGCGGCCGCGGGGATGGGGTCGACGCCGTGCGCGTCGAACCGGACGGTGTCGGACTGCTCGATGGTGGGGACGTCGTGGGCTGGCATGGCCACCTCTCAATCTGTGATGCGGACCACGAAAGCACCGCGCCCGGCCCGGCAGGGAGTGGAGGAACCTCTAGAGATGGCCCGGTTCACAGGATAAGTTCATAGCGTGTTCTCCCTGAGTTCGCTGACGCGGGACCCCTCTCTCGAACTCCGTGTGATCTTCCCCGGCCCTCCGGGGGCACTGGACGCGGAGGTCGCGTGGGTGCACAACACCGAGCTGGCCGATCCGTCGGCCTACCTGCGCGAGCGCGAGCTGGTCATGACCAACGGCCTGTGGCTCAAGGACGCGACGCCGGAGGAGTTCGTGGCGAACGTGCGGCGCGCGGGCGCCGCGGGTGTCCTGTTCGGGCTGCGGCCCGGCGTCCCGGCCACGCCGAAGGAGCTGGTCGAGGCCTGCGAGGCGGCGGAGCTGCCGCTCATCGAGATCTCGCCGGGCGTGCCGTTCACCGCGGTGTCCCATGCCGCCGCCGCGATGTACGCCGAGGAGCGGCAGAGCGCGCTGGTGGGCATGGTGCGCAGAGGGGAGGCCCTGGCCGGGGCGATCTCGCGTGGCGCGGGCGCCTCCGGCGTGCTCGCCCTGCTCCGGCGTGATCACGACCTGCCGCTCGCCGTGGTCGACCGGGCCGGGCGGCTGCTCGCCGCGGCCGGCGCCGAGCTCGACGCCGCCCGGCTCCAAACGGTGGCCCGGGGCCTGGCCCGCCGCCCGCCGGCGCTGGAGGTGGACCTCGGGGAGGCGGGCTCGGCGACGCTCTTCCTGGTCGGCGCGGTCGGCGACGTCGACGCGGCGCTGGTCTGCCTGCGGCCGGTGAGCGCCCTGAGCCGGGCCGAGCACGACGCGCTGGGACAGGCGGCGCAGTTCCTCAGCCTCGAGGTGGCCAGGCAGCAGGCGGTGCAGGCGATCGAGCTCCGCTTCGCCAGTGAGCTGCTGGAGATGATCCTGTCCGGCGGGCGCCGGGCCGAGGTCGCCGGGCGGCTCCGCACGTTCGGGGTGGACGCCGAGGGGCCGCTCGCGGTGTGCGCCGTGGCCTTCTCGCGGGGGGACGCGGCCACCCTGCCCGGGCTCGCCGAGCTCGTCGGAGACTTCTTCGTCGCCGCGGGGATCCCGGTCGTCGCGGCGGGCGGCACCCAGGACGTCGTGGCGGTGCTGTCGTGGCGACGGCCCGGGCACGAACTGCCGCCGCTGGCGGCACGCCTGGTCAGGGCCGTGGAGGAACGCTTCCCCGACCGGCGCCCGGTGGTGGGGCTCGGGGGGACGGCCGATCACGCCGCGCTGCTGCGGGACCCGCTGATCCGTTCCCGGGAGACGTGCCGGGTCCTGCGGCGAGGCAGGAGCGGCTTCCAGGTGCGGACCTTCACCGAGCTGGGGACGCACCGCCTGCTCCTCGGGCTGCAGGATCCCGAGACGCTGCGCGGATTCGCCGACAGCGTGCTGGCGCCCGTCCGGGAGCACGACGTCAGGCGGATGACGGAGCTGGAGACGACGCTGCGCGCGTTCCTCGATCACGACGGGCAGTGGGCGGCGACGGCCGCCGCGCTCCACGTCCACGTCAACACCCTGCGCAACCGGCTGGCCAAGATCACCGAACTGACCGGCCGGGACGTCGGCCGCACCGAGGACCGCGTGGATCTCTACCTCGCCCTGGAGGCCGACGAACTGCGGTGACGGCTCAGCGGCCCGCCACCGGAGACCGGCGGCGGGCCGCTGAGAGCGCACTCACACCGGGTACGTCAGCGGATCGGCCTCGGGCTCCCGTTGCGGACGGACCGGCGTGGCCGGGTCGCCCGCCGCCGCCATCGCGACGTCACGGCAGCGGGCGAAGGTGACGTCGCCGCGCTCCAGCGCGTACTCGACGAGGCGGCGCAGCGCCTCGATCCGCCCCGGGCGGCCCGACAGGAAGGGGTGCAGGCAGAGGTTGAACAGGCATCGGTAGCGCCGCATGCCGTCCAGCTCCGCCCGCCACAGTTCCAGCGCCTTCGCCGGCGACTCGATCACCGAGCCGATGTGCGGCGCGGGCAGGTAGGCGTACTGCTCCCAGTCGTCCAGCGACCAGTGCACGGGCAGTTCGGTGATCTCACCGGCGGCGGTGGGGATCCGGTACGGCCGGTCGTCGCCCATGAGAGAGGAGTCGTAGCGCAGGCCGTGCTCCGCGACGAGCTCGGCCGTCCGCCAGGTCGACTCCCACAGCGCCGCGCGGTGCCCGGCGATCTCGATGTCCTGGTCGGCGAACACCTCCATCGCCCGCTCGAAGTCGGCCCGCTCCTCCTCGGGCGTCATCGAGGTGGGGGGCCGGTGGCTGTAGGAATGGTGCGCCACCTCGTGCCCCCGCTCCACGATCGAGGCCGCGAGGCCGGGCCGGTGCTCGGCGACCCAGCCCGGCACGAAGAACGTCGCGACGACGCCGAGCTCGTCCAGCAGCGTCAGGATGCGCGGCAGTCCGACGTCGGGCCCGTAGGCCTGGTGCGACATGGTGGTGGCGTGCCGCGCGTATTCGCGGCCCTGAGCGAGGATCGGCGTCTCCGCGTCCACGTCGAACGTCAACGTCGCGACGGCGGCGGCGCCGCCGTGCCAGCTATCGGTCATCTCGTCCTGCCATCACGACTCTCAACTCCCGGCTCGGCGAGTCTTGCGCCATTCGGCGGAGTTCGCCAGCGTCGCCATGGGCTCCAGCATGCCAGGATCGAACTTCTCCAGCTCCGCCCCGGCCGCGAGCCGGCGCGGCAGGTCGGGGTTGGCGAGCGCCCAGCGGCCGATCGCCAGCAGGTCGGCGTGGCCGTCCTCCAGCACCTGCGCCGCCTGCTCCGCGTCGTGCATGCCGCCGTTGGCGATCACGGGCAGGCCGCTCACCTTGCGGGCGAGCCCGGTGATCGTGCTGCCTCCGTCCAGGCGAGCGGTCTCCACCCAGTTCCGGCCCTCGCTGGCGACGTGGAGGTAGGTGGCGCCCGCGTCGGCCAGGGCGGCGAAGATGGCCTGCGCCTCGTGGGCCCCCGCCCAGCGGTGGGTGAAGTCGTTCACCTTGGTCTGCGACAGGCGGACTCCCACGCAGAAGTCCGGGCCGACGGCCGCGCGGATCGCGGCGACCACCTCGGCGGCCAGGCGGACCCGGTTGGCGACGGGGCCGCCGTAGGAGTCGTCGCGCCGGTTGGTGTAGGCGGTGAGGAACTGGTCCAGCAGGTAACCGTTGGCGCCGTGCACTTCGACGCCGTCGAAGCCGGCCTCGGCCGCGTTCACGGCGGAGGCGGCGAAGCCGTGGATCGCCTCCTCGATGT
Source organism: Sphaerisporangium fuscum (assembly GCF_018531465.1). Classification (GTDB taxonomy): domain Bacteria; phylum Actinomycetota; class Actinomycetes; order Streptosporangiales; family Streptosporangiaceae; genus Sphaerisporangium; species Sphaerisporangium fuscum. The sequence continues at coordinate 138,994 of NZ_JAHDTF010000024.1, read as the reverse complement.
CCGCCACACTCATCTCCCGGGGCGTCGGCCACGAGCCGCTTCCGCCGTACTCGGGCAGCATCCGCCCCAGTGGCGGCACGGCGGACGGGCCGGCCGTGGCGGTCCCGTAGTGGCTGCCCTGGGACAGGGCGCCGGCGTGCATCAGTTGCAGCACGATGGGCACGCCCTGCGCGTGCACCCGTCCGGTGACCTCCCGCCAGGCGGCCACGTGCCGGCCGGTGACGATCCCCGGCTGGTTGAAGTACCCCTGGCTGTAGCGGGTGTCGGTGTAGGTGCCCTCGGTGATGACCAGGCCGAAGCCGCCCCGGGCGAACTCGCCGTAGTAGTCGGCCATCTCGGTGGTCGGCACGCCGTCCGGGGACGCCGACACCCTGGTCATGGGAGAGACGGCGAGCCGGTTGGCCAGACGCAGGTCGCCGATCCGGGTCGCGGCCAGCGCGGGGTGGGTGTTCGTGGCGGTGTTCATCGCGCGATCCATTCCTTGTCGTGAGGGGTGATGAGGTCGATCGCCAGATCCGTCGGACGGCCGCCATTGATGCCGACCACGTCCTGCGGGCACGCCGAGACCACGACCACGCAGTCCATTTCGGCCTGGAAGGTGATCGCGTCGCCCGGCCGGCTGGTCGCGGCCAGCCAGCTCAGCCGCCCTGATCCGTCCACGGGGATCCGCATGAACACGTTGACCGGCTGGGGCGTGTCGTCGATCGTCAGGCCGAGTTCGGCGAGGCAGCGGTCGAGGTTCTCCGCGCACGAGGCATGGCCCTGCGCCTCCCCCAGCGCCGCGTACCGCGCCGGGTCGCAGGCGGCGATCAGCATGTCGTGCCGGCCCGGGGAGGTGTCGGACACCAGGGTGAGGATCGGACGGCGGCGGTTGGTGACGAACGACTCGCCCACGGCGGGGAACAGGCTGCTGGTGTGACTGCGCGTGTGCGAGGCGCTGAGACGCTCCTTCACGTCGCCGGCGGCGAAGGCGAACAGATCGCCCACCTGGCCGCCGTGAAGATCGACCACACGGACCTGATGACCGGCGGCCACGGTGACCGCCCTTCCCTCGCGCGCCGGTACCGGCACGCGACCCTCCGAAGGCATCGTTTTCATGACGGCCAGCCAACCACCACACGCCCGCGCCGACCATGGATATTCACCCAGTAATCGGCTCTCTAGATGGAGCTATCTACAGTGGCAGGCTGCCGCCTCTCATGATCCTTAGGTCTCCTGGCGATCACACAGCCCCCCAAAAGCGACAAAACCTACTATTCGGATAGGCTAACCGGCGAAGTCACCGACCAGGAGAATCACGTGAACAGGAAGACGACGCTGCTCGGCGCCGCCATCGCACTCGCGCTCACCCTCACCGCGTGCGGCGGGGGCGGGGGCGGGACGGAGACGAAGAGCGGCGCCCCGGCCGGCTCGTCCGACCCGGACGCGACCATCGCCATCGGATCGCTGTACGAACCGCAGAACCTCGACAACACCGCGGGCGGCGGGCAGGGGGTGACCGAGGCGTTCAACGGCAACGTCTACGAAGGCCTGTTCAGGCTCACCGACGACGGCAAGGTCGAGAACCTCCTGGCGAAGGACTACAAGGTCGGCCCCGACGGCCTGACCTACACCTTCACCCTGCGCGACGGCGTGAAGTTCCACTCGGGCGAGCCCCTCACCTCGGCCGACGTGAAGTACAGCATCGAGAAGGTCACCGCGGACGGCTCCCAGTCGGCCCGCAAGAGCTCCTTCGACGTCATCAAGAAGATCGCCACGCCGGACGAGCACACGGTCACCGTCACGCTGTCCAGCAGGTCGATCTCGTTCGTCTACAACCTCAGCTACGTCTGGATCATCAACGACACGGCGAAGAACCTGACGACCACCGAGGACGGCACCGGCCCCTACAAGCTCGGCGCCTGGAAGCGCGGCTCCGCGCTGACCCTCGACCGGTTCCCGGGGTACTGGGGCACGCAGGCCACCAACAAGCAGGTGGTCTTCCACTACTTCACCGACGCCTCCGCCCTCAACAACGCCCTGCTCACCAACGCCGTCGACGTCGTGACCAGCGAGCAGAGCCCCGACGCCCTGGCGCAGTTCAGCGGCAACCCCGGCTACAAGGTGAACAACGGGCATTCCACGACCAAGCTCCTGCTGGCGTTCAACGACCGCAAGGCGCCGTTCGACAAGCCGCTGGTCCGCAAGGCCGTCACCTCGGCCATCGACAACAAGAAGCTGCTCAACTCCATCTGGGGCGAGTACGGCACGCTGATCGGCTCCATGGTGCCGCCCACCGACCCCTGGTACGAGGACCTGACCAAGGTCAACCCGTACGACCCGAACCTCGCCAAGCAGGAGCTCACGCAGGCGGGGTACGCGAACGGGTTCGCCTTCACGCTGGACACGCCGAACTACGACCCGCACCCCACCGCGGCGACGTTCATCAAGTCGGAGCTGGCGAAGGTCGGCATCACCGTCAAGATCAACGTCATCACGGCCGACGAGTGGTACACCAAGGTCTACAAGAACCGCGACTTCGCCGCCACTCTGCAGGAGCACGTCAACGACCGCGACGTCGTCTGGTACGGCAACCCCGACTTCTACTGGGGGTACGACAACCCGCAGGTCACCACCTGGGTGCAGCAGGCCGAGCAGGCGGACACCGCCCAGCGGCAGACGGACCTGCTCAAGCAGATCAACCGGCAGATCGCCGCGGACGCCGCCAGCGACTGGCTCTACCTCTACCCGCAGATCGTCGTGGCCTCCACCAAGCTGTCCGGCTACCCGGTGAACGGCCTGAACTCGCAGTTCTACGCCTACGCCATCAAGAAGGCCTGATTGACCCTCTACCTGCTACGCCGGGCCGCCTTCCTGATCGTCTCGCTGATCCTCGCGAGCGTCGTGCTGTTCCTGCTGCTGCGCCTGCTACCGGGCGACCCGGCCAACTCCCTCCTGTCGGTGGGGGCCACGCCGGAGCAGATCGCCGCCGCGCGGCACCAGATCGGGACCGATCGGCCGTTGCCCGAGCAGTTCGCCACCTGGCTCGGGCAACTGGCGACCCTCGACCTCGGGACGTCGTTCGTCAGCACCCTGCCGGTGGGCCCCGAGATCGCCTCTCGCCTCGTGGTGACCGTGCCGCTGACGCTGCTGGCGTTCCTGCTGGCCGTCGTCGTCGCGGTGCCGGTCGGCTACCTGGCGGCCCGGCGCGCGGACCGCTGGTACGGCGCGCTGCTCAACGGCGCGTCCCAGCTCGGCCTCGCGGTCCCGGTGTTCTGGGTGGGCATGCTGCTGGTCACGGCGTTCGCGTTGTACCTGCGGGTCCTGCCCGCCGGGGGCTTCCCGCAGGACGACTGGGCGCATCCGGCGGACGCGCTGACCTCCCTCGCCCTGCCCGTCGTGACCGTCGCCCTGGTCATGTCGGCCTCGCTCACCCGGTACGTGCGCTCGGCCGCCGTGGACGTGCTCGACAGCGACCATCTGCGTACCTTCCGGGCGCTCGGCTCCTCCTTCGCCATGGCGATGTGGCGCCACGGGCTGCGCAACGCGGCCGTGCCCGTCATCTCGGTCCTCGGGATCGAGCTGGCCACCACCTTCCTCGGGGCCGTCGTCGTGGAGAACGTGTTCGCGCTGCCCGGGCTGGGCAGCATGCTCGCCAAGGCGATCGCCCAGCACGACTACCCGGTGGTGCAGGGGGTGCTGTTCGTCAGCACCTTCGCCGTGCTGGTGATCGGCTTCGTCGCCGACCTCGCCCAGCGCCTCGTCGACCCGCGCCTGCGCGGCGCCGTCTCCCGGAGGGACCGATGAGCCGCCGTTCGGTGACGCTGGTGGCCGGCTGCGTGCTCACCGGGCTGATCGTCGCGGTCGCGCTCGTCTCGCTGGTCTGGCTGCCGTTCTCCCCCGAGGACACCTCCGGCGGCCGGCTCGCTCCGCCAGGCCCGCCCCACCTGCTCGGCACCGACAAGCTGGGCCGGGACCTGCTCACCCAGCTGATGATCGGCGCGCGGGTCGCGCTGGCGGCCGGCGCCGGCTCGGTGGCGCTCGGCGGCCTGCTCGGCGTCACCGCCGGCCTGCTCGCGGGCTTCGCCGACCGGTGGCTGGACGACACCATCGCCGCCCTGCTCGACATCCTCATCGCGTTCCCGACGCTGCTGCTCGCCATGCTGGTGGTGGCGGCGCGCGAGGCCTCCCTCGGTTCGGCGGTGCTGGCGATCGGGCTCGCCATGTCGGCGATCGTGGCACGGCTGACCCGGGTGCTGGTCAAACGGGTGCTGGCCCAGGACTACATCACCGCCGCCCGCACGTCCGGCACCTCCTGGCCGCGGGTGGTGCTCCACCACGTCCTGCCCAACATCTGGCCGACCCTGCTGGTCAACCTGGCCCTGCAGCTGGGACTCGCCGTGCTCGCCGAGGCGAGCCTGTCCTACCTCGGGCTCGGCGCGCCCCCGCCGAACGCCTCCTGGGGGCGGATGCTGCAGGAGGCCCAGGCGACCGTGCTCACCGCGCCGGCCGGCGCGATCGCCCCGGGCGTGCTCCTGGTGGCGCTGGTCGTCGGGGTGAACCTCGTCGCCGACGGCCTGCGGGACGTGGCCGACCCCACCAGGCGCAGGAGGACGCGATGAACGTGCTCACCGTCGACGGGCTGACCGTGAGGTCGGCCGACGGGCGGACGCTCGTCTCGGACCTGTCGTTCTCGCTCGCGCGGGGCGCGCGGCTCGGGCTCATCGGCGAGTCCGGGTCGGGCAAGTCCCTCACCTCGCTGGCCGTCATGGGGCTGCTCCCGGCCGGCATGACGGCGTCGGGAAGCGTCACGCTGGAGACCCCGGAGTCCGGGCGGACCGAGGTGATCGGCGCGCCGGAACGCCGGCTCAACGGCCTGCGCGGGCGGGTGGCGACCGTCGTCTTCCAGGAGCCCCTGACCGCACTGGACCCGCTGATGCGGATCGGCCGGCAGCTCGCCGAACCCCTCCGCCGCGTCCGCGGGCTGCGGGGCGCGGCGCTGCGCGAGGCCGTCACGGCGGCGCTCTCGGAGGTGCGGATCGCCGACCCGCGGCGCGTCGCCCGGGCGTACCCGCACGAGATCTCGGGCGGGCAGCGCCAGCGGGTGGCGATCGCGATGGCCCTGGCCTGCGAGCCGGCCCTGCTGATCGCCGACGAACCGACGACGGCGCTCGACGTGACCGTCCAGGCGGAGGTGCTCGCCCTGCTGGACGGCCTGGTGTCCGCGCGGGGCATGGCGTTGCTCTTCATCAGCCACGACCTCGCCGTGGTGTCGCGCGTCACCGACCACGTCGTCGTCCTGAAGGACGGGGCCGCCGTGGAGTCGGGGGCCGTCCTCGACATCGTCGGCGCGCCACGCCACCCGTACACCCGCGACCTCGTCGACAGCGCCCGGCGGCTCGACGAGGCACTCGATTGGAGCCGGCGATGACCCACGACCTCGGCGAGCCGCCGATCCTGGAGGCGCGTGAGGCCGGTTTCGCCTACCGCCGTTCCGCTCCGGTGCTCACCGGCGTCGACGTCCGTGTCACGGCCGGGCGGGGAGTGGCGCTGGTCGGCGAGTCCGGCGCGGGCAAGACGACGCTGCTGCGCCTCCTGCTCGGCCTGTCCCGGCCGACGACGGGAAGCGTCCTGTTCGACGGTGAGGAGCTGTCGCCGCGCGACCGGGCGATGATGCGCGGGTTCCGGCGCAGCGTGCAGCCCGTCTTCCAGGATCCGTACTCCTCGCTCGACCCCCGCCGGCGGGTCGGCGCCATCGTGGCCGAACCGCTGCGCTCCCTGGGACTCGCCCCCCGGCGGGAAGGGGTGGACCGGCAGGTGGCGGCGGCGCTGGAGGCCGTCGGGCTTCCCCCGGACGCCGCCGGCCGCTACCCGCACGAGTTCTCCGGAGGCCAGCGTCAGCGCGTCGCCATCGCGCGGGCCATCGTCTGCGAGCCGCGCGTGCTGCTCGCCGACGAGCCGGTCAGCGCGCTGGACGTCTCGACGAGGGTACGGATCGTGGACCTGCTCGCCGAGCTGCGCGAGACGCGCGGCCTGACGGTGGTGATGGTGTCCCACGACCTCGCCGTGGTGGCGACGCTGTGCGAACACACCGCCGTCCTCGAACGGGGCCGCGTCGTCGAACAGGGCGACACCCGGGCCGTCCTCGGCTCCCCCACCCACCCCTACACCCGCAAACTGATCGCCGGCATCCCCCGGCTCCCCAAGCCCTGACCGCTGAGCCCGGGGAAGGAGGCGCCGGCCCGGCGCCTCCTTCCCGTCGTCAGCCGCGGGGGCGGGTGGACTCGACGAGGCGGGCGATCTCCGGGAGGACGGCCTCGGAGACGGTGATCTTCCGGTCGATCAGCCCGCTGGCGTGGAACAGGTCGGCCGCGCGCTGCTGCTCGGCGACGAAGTCCTCGGTGACCGGGTGCAGGCCGAACGGCCGCGTGCGCAGGGCGTGCTCCCAGGCGTCCACGTCTCCCCCGTCGTCGGCGGCGAACAGCTCGGCCGCGGCCCGGTAGTCGTCCTGGATGCGGGCGTCGGACTCCTGCAGGGCGGCGACGATGGCGGCGAGCTGTTCGGGGTGTTCCTCGGCGAAGTCGCGGCGGGTGAACCACAGGGAGCGGTGGCTGAACAGGCCCTCGGTCTCCACGAGCTCCCTGATGGGCGCCTCGCGCTCCACCCGGGTGAGCGCCGGGTAGGACCCGACCCACGCGTCCACCTGGCGGTCGAGGAACAGCTGGGCGGCGTTGTCGTAGGCGTCGACCGGCTCGATGTCCTTCCAGGTCAGCCCGGCCCGGTCGAGGGCGAACAGCAGCAGCGTGGTCTGCCACGACCCGTGCCCGAGCGCGACCCGCCTGCCGGCCAGGTCGGCGAGGGAGGTGATGGGCGAGTCCTCGTGCACGACGAGCCGTCCGTTCTCGTGCCGGGGCCCGGAGATCGCGACGTACACGATGTCGTGCCCCTTGCCCTGGGCGGTGACGGGCGGGGTGGAGCCGGTGCCGATGAAGTCGTACCCGCCGTCGAACAGGTGGTCGCCATGGACCGAGGGCAGCCCCTCGGTCGGGGCGGGACGGTCCCCGGCGGGGAGGTCGCGCAGGTCGACCCACTCGACGTCGGGGATGGAACGTTCGAGGATGCCGCGGTGGCGCAGCACCCAGAGGGAGTTGTTGCTGGGGAAGAAGCCGACGCGGACGCTCATCAGATGGATCCCTTCGAGGCGGAGAGCGAGGTGGTGGGGGACAGCGGGGAACGCGTGCGGAGGTCGTGACCGCGCAGCAGCGGGAGCACCTCCTCCCCGACGCGGTACGCCTCCTCCAGGTGCGGGACGCCGGCGAGGATGAAGGCGTCGACGCCGAGGCCGATCAGCTCGTCCAGCCGTTCGGCGACCTGCCGGTAGCTGCCGACCAGGCCGAACGCCGGGCCGCCGCGCAGCAGGTGGAAGCCGCCCCAGACGTTGGGCGACACCTCCAGCTCCCGGTGGTGACGCACGGGCCAGGACACGAACGACTGGCTGCGCAGCCATCCGACGGAGTCGCCGTCGGCGCTGCGCAGGGCCGAGGGGTCGACGTGCGCCCAGCCGCGCCGGATCTCGTCCCAGGCGGCCTCCTCGGTGTCGCGGGCCAGCACGTCGACGCGCACGGCGAACTTCGGCGCCCGGCCGAGGCCCGAGCTGTGCTCGCGCACCTGGGCGAACTTGGCGGCCAGCTCCGGGAAGGGCTCCAGCCACGACAGGTAGTAGTCGGCGTGCCGCCCGGCGGCCTCGATGGCGGCCTTGGAGGAGCCGGAGAAGTAGATCTCCGGGAACGGCTGCCGGGCGAGCGGCTCGGGCAGGCCGGCCCCCTCGACGCGGTAGAACCGCCCCTCGTAGCTGAACGGCCCGCCCTGCCACACCCCCTTGAGCACGTCGAGGAACTCGGAGGTGCGGGCGTAGCGGTCGTCGTGGTCGACGCGGTCGCCCCACCACAGCTGGGCGGGCCCGCCGCCGCCGGAGATGATGTTGTAGACGACCCGCCCGCCGGTCGCGCGCTGCAGCGTCGCCGACATGCGCGCCGCCTGCACCGGGTGCAGGAACCCCGGCTGGTAGGCGATCATGAACCGGTAGGTCGTCGTCTCCCGGGCCAGGGCGGCGGCCGCGGCCCACGGGTCGTCGGTGAAGGGGAACGACGGCAGCAGCCCGCCGGCGAACCCCGAGATCTCCGAGGCTCGGGCGACGTCGGCCATGTGCTCCAGGTAGGAGTACCCGTCACGGCGGCCGTCGCGCACCCCCGGGGCGAGGCTGCCCGGCACGACCGGCGCCCACTCCCCCCGGCTGGCCGCCCTGCGGCGCAGCGACTGCTGGTCGCCGTGGGTGCCGATCCTCCAGTAGATGTCAACGGACATGCTCGTCCTCCTTCGCCAGCAGCGGCAGCAGCCGCTCGCCCAGCCGGTAGGTCTCCTCGATGGCGGGCCTGGCGTCCAGGACGAACGTCGTGACGCCCCGTTCCAGGTGGCCGCGGACGCCGGCGGCGACCGTCTCGTACGAGCCGACCAGCCCGAGCGTCCCGCCGGACCCCGGTGACGCGGCGGTGATCCGGCCGAAGCCCGGCCACAGCCCCGTGCGCGGGTCGGGGTCCGGCAGGCCGGCGGCGTCCCCGCCGGCGAGGGTCCACAGCCGGCGCGCCTCGTCCCACGCCTCGTCGTCGTCGTCGCGAGCCAGCACCGGCAGCCGCAGCCCGTGGGCGACCCGCCGCCCCTCCCCCGCGGCCAGCGCCGACAGGTGGGCGACGCCGGCGTCGATGTCGTCCTCCGGGGTGAACAGGTGCACGTCGGCGTGCCGCGCCGAGAGCGCGAACGCCTCCGGCGAGGTGCCCCTCAGGTACACGCGCGGGAACGGCAGGCCGGTGTTGGGCGCCTGGAAGCCGCCGGCGAGCACCTGGTAGAAGCGCCCCTCGTAGGTGTAGCCCTCCTCGTGCCACACGCCTTTGGCCACGGTCAGGAACTCGTCGGCCCGGACATAACGATCCGGCCCCTCCAGGAAGTCGCCCTGGGCGCGCGCGAGGGCGGGCTCCAGGTCGACCTCGACCTGCCACCCGAGCCGGTCGCCGGTGAACCGCTGCAGCGACGCCGAGAACTTGGCGGCGTAGACGGGGGTCGCGACCAGCGGATGGAAGCCGGCCACGACACGCAGGTGGCGGCTGTCGCGCAGCAGCTGGGCGGCCACGACGAGCGCCTCCTCGCCCGCCGGGTCGTACGGCACCAGCGCGCCGCCGACCGTGGCGATCTCCGCGGCGCGGCCGATCTGCGCGAGGTGGTCGAACGGGCCGAAGGCGCCGGGCCGCAGGTCGGTGACGAACGGCGGCAGCGGGCGCCGCGCGGCGAGCTGCCAGTCGCCCCGGTCCCGGCGGAGCGGGTCGCGCCCGTCCCCGCGGGTCGGCACGGTGACCAGGAAGTCGGGCCGGTCCGGCGGGGTCAGGCGCGCCGGGTCCGGCTCGGTGAGGTGTCGCGGGTCCGCCATCAGGCCACCGCCTCGCGCGGGGCGGCGAGCCGCTCGCGGGCCAGCTCCAGCGGCTCGGGGGCGGCCCAGGCGGCCAGGTCGACGTCCGCGTCGAGGAAGCCGTGCACGAGCAGGAAGTCCTTCTGGAGGCGCAGCAGCTCCAGCCGTTCCGGCGACAGGTCGGGATGCAGCGACCGGTGGAAGTCGCCCCGGTAGGCCGTCACCACGGCGTCCGCGCCCGACCTCGTCTCCCCGGCCAGGATCTCGCGGACCCGGGCGAGGTCGCCGCGGGCCCAGTCGGCCGCGCGCAGCGTCTGGACCAGGAACCCCACGACCAGGTCGGGGCGTTCGGCGAGAAGCCGCTCGTGCACGGTGATCGGCCGCGGGGTGCCGTTGTTCACCCGGGTACGCGGGTCGGGGTGCGCGTCGAGGTCGACGGCGACCACCGCGCCGATCTCGGCGGCCTGCTCGGCGGCGCGGGCGCCCTTGGCGTAGACCGCGTCGACCTCGCCGCGGGCCAGTTCGGCGATTCCGGGCCAGGAGAACGCCCGGCCGCCCGCCTCACGGCCGACCGAGGGGTTCACCTGGGCGGCCACCTCGACGAACGTGACGTCGTCCAGGGTGAGCCCGCCCTGGGAGAGGGCGCCCTTGACGCCGTGCAGGGCCATGGCGCGGGGGAAGCTCTTGGCGCGGGTCGCGGCCCACGCGGGCAGCGCCACCCTGGCGCCGGCGAGGTCCGCCGGGCCGGTGATGCCGGAGCCGGCGCGGACCAGGATGGACTGCCATTCCTCGATCCAGGTCAGTCCGATCAGCCGGGTCGGCGCGCCGGCCGAGCGGGCGGCGAGGGCCGGGACGTTGCCGCCCTCGCGGAACAGGCCGAGCAGCCGGTGGTCGAAGTGGTGGTCGGCCAGTTCCGGGCCGGCGTCCTGCAGGATGCCGACGTCCAGGCCGGCGGCCCGGAACTCCTCGGCCAGCCATCCCTGGTTGTGGGCGAGGCCGCTGGCGGTGGGCACGGGGCAGCGGGTGTACCAGATCTTGTCGACGGTCGACATGTGGCTCCTAGTGGGCGGAGGTGACGACACCGAGGTGCCGGAGGAGGAGACGGCGGTGGGCGGCGAACTCCGGGCCGTCGCGGTCGCGGGGATGCGGCAGGTCGATCACCTGGTCGACGGCCAGCCGGCCCTCGCGCAGCACCACCACGCGGTCGGCGAGGCGGACGGCCTCGTCCACGTCGTGGGTGACCAGGACGACCGCCGGGCGGTGACGGGCGCACAGCTCGGCGACCAGTTCCTGCATCTGCAGCCGGGTCAGGGCGTCCAGGGCGGCGAAGGGCTCGTCCAGCAGGAGGATCTCCGGATCCCGGACCAGTGCCCGGGCCAGGGCGACGCGCTGCGCCTCGCCTCCGGACAGCGTCGCCGGCCAGGCCCGGCCGTAGCCGTCCAGGCCCACCTCGGCCAGGGCGCGCCGTCCGGCCTCGCGGGCGGTGGCGGGCAGGCCCAGGGTGACGTTGGCGAGCACTCTGCGCGCCGGGATCAGCCGGGGTTCCTGGTAGACGGTCGTCCGCCGCCGGGCCGCCAGCACGGTGCCGGCGTCGGGCCGTTCCAGACCGGCGAGGATGCGGAGCAGGGTGGTCTTGCCGGTGCCGCTCGGGCCGAGGAGCGCGAAGAACTCCCCTCTGCGGATCGACAGGTCGATCCCGTCCAGGACGGTCTTGGTCCCGAAGGCCTTGCGCAGCCCGCCCACCCGCACGGCGACGTCGGTGGTGGTGGCCGTCATCGCGCCACCACGTGCCCGCGCCACGGCATGGCGAGCCGTTCCAGCACCCGGATGGCCGCGTCGAAGACGAGCCCGAGCGCCGCGTAGACGAGGATGCACAGCACCATGTAGTCGATGCGGAAGTACTGCTGGGCCAGGGTGACCAGGTAGCCGATGCCCTCGGTGGCGCCGATCTGCTCGGCGGCGATCAGGCCGGTGAGCGAGACCGACAGGCAGATGCGCAGCGCCATGAGGATGTTGGGCAGCGCGCTCGGGATGACGACGCCCAGCGCCAGCCGGTGGCCGCGCAGCCCGAACCCGCGCGCCGCCTCCACCACCTTGCGGTCGACGTTCCTGACCCCCAGATAGGTGTAGGCGTACATGGGGACGGCCGCCGACACCGCGATCAGCACGACCTTGAAGGTCTCGCCGACGCCGAACCACGAGATGAACAGCGGGACCAGCGCCAGGAACGGCACGGCGCGCAGCATCTGCATCGTCGGGTCGACCAGTTCCTCCCCCAGCGCCGACAGTCCGGCGGCGACGCCCAGCAGCAGGCCGATGCCGCCGCCGGCGAGCACCCCGAGCCCCGCGCGCCGGCCCGAGGCGAGCAGGTACTCGGTGAACTGCCCGGTGGCGACCAGTTCGCGCAGGGCGCCGAGGACCGAGGGCGGCGTGGCGAGCACGTCGGGCGGGACGCGGCCGCTGCCCGTGCCGTACCACCAGCCGGCGAGCAGGAGCAGCGGCACGGCGATCCGCACGGCGACCGACAGCGCGGGGCGGCGGCGGACGCTCCCGATGTGTCGCGGCGCCTCCAGTCCGGTGGGTCCCGCCTCCGCGGCCCGCGGATCCGGGAGAGCGGGCGCGCCGGAGGCGAGGGTGGTGGAGGCGGGGGCGAGTCTCTCTGCCGTCATGGCGGTCACCCGGACGCGGCGGGCGAGGCCGCGCCGGCCGCCGGCCTGAGATCGAACAGGACGTCGGCGGGTTCGACGTCCCTGGACACCACCCCGTACTTGCGGAACAGGCCGGCCACCTGGCGGATGTCGGCGGCGTCGCGCTGCTCGGCGTAGCGGGGGACGTTGGCGTACCGCGCCGTGGCGATGTCGAAGTCGAGGCGCGGGCCGGTCACCGCCGTCGGGCCCTGCTTGAGGAAGACGTTCTCGAACTTCTCCGGGTTCTTCTTCGCCTCCTCGGTCAGCTCCTGCAGGACCTGCAGGTACACGCGTACCGCCTCGGGGTGCCGTTGGAGCAGTTCGTCGCGTGCCGCGAGGATGGTCAGGTCCTTGTCGTCCAGGTCGCGGCCGTGCACCAGGACGCGCGCGCCCCTGGCGACCGCCTCGGGGTAGGCCCGCACGATCGCCCACCAGGCGTCCACCTTGCCGGTGGCGAACGCCGAGGCGCCCTGGTCGGGGTTGAGGTAGACGCGTCTGACCTGGTCGACGGGGATGCCCGCCTTCTCCAGGGCGAGCAGCAGGAGGTATTCGCCCTTGCCGCCCTTGTTCACGGCCACCTGCTTGCCCACCAGGTCCTTGACGGACCTGATCGGGCTGTCGGGCCGGACGACGAGGCCGTCGGTCTGCGGCGCGGCCGGGTCGGTGACCGGGTCGGTGACCGAGAAGATCTTGATGTCGTGGCTGTTGGCGAGGTAGCCGACGGCCGGTGAGACCGCCCCGGCGAGGACGTTGACCGAGCCGGAGTGCACGGCGTCGACGGTGGCGGTGAAGGAGGCGTAGGAGCCGCCCCACTCGACGGACGCGCCGACGGCCTTGAGCCGCTTCTCCAGGATGCCCTCCCGTTTGGCGTAGGCGAGGGGGCCCGCGTTGCCCGGGTCCTGGAGTTTGAGCACGGCGCCCGTGCCGCCGGAGGACGCGGGACGGTCCTCGGCGGCGGAGGAGGTGCCGCAGGCGGCGGAGAGGGCGGCGAGCGAGACCGCGGCCGTCACGGCCGCGAGGCGCGGGCGCCACCGGGACCGGCGGGGTGCGTGGTGTCGGCGAGATTTCCACATGGTGATGACGAGCCCCTAACGGAAGGCAGGCGGAACCGGCGGCGGTCATGCCGCCGGGCGCGGCGAGGAACCCCTGGAGCAGGGGTGATCAGAGGAAAGGAGAGAGGGGACGTCTCCGGCACGGACGGCGCGCGGGACGACGGACGTTCACCGACAGAGACTGCTGTCCACGTACATGAAGTCCACGGCGCGCCGGGCGGTCAAGTTCACATTCGGCACATTACCTATATTTCAGGTAGGTTTTATGCCAGTCAAGGACGTCTCACATCGCGAGACGATCCGCATCGCTTCGCACCGGCCGCCGGGCATGAAGAAGCCTGCCCGGCCCCTGGTGAGGGGGCCGGGCAGGCGGGTGGAACAGGCCTACGACCGGGCCGTGCGGAGCGGCCGGCTCATCCCGGCCCCGCGAGGGAGGACGCCGCGCGCACGGGCGCGTGCTCGCGCACCGGCGCGTGCCCCGGCAGCCGCCTGCCGTCCCTGACCGGTCCCCGCGTCCGCGTGTCGTCCCGGACCGCCGTGCCGTGCGGGCTCTGCGCGTCCTCCCGGACGGGCGCGAGCGCCCCGCCCGCCGGGACCAGGCGGCCCAGGGCGTCCGCCAGCCGGGCGCGCGACGCCGGGTCGACGGACGCGCCGTCCGTCGCCGAGGACACGGCGAGGTCGACGCCGTACACCGTCGCTCCCGCCTCCTCCAGCATCTTGCGCAGCAGCGTCTGGGTCCACATCGCCTCGTACGGACGCGGGCAGGCGGTCACCACGACCACCGGCTTGCCCAGCAGGGCCGTGCCGCCGTGCGACGAGGCCAGCCACTCCAGCAGGTGGCACAACTCCGGCGGCAGGACGCTGTGCGCCGGAGCCGCGATCAGCATGCCGTCGGCCGAGGCCAGCGCGTCGCAGAGCCGCGTCACCGGCGGCGGGGGCGGGCCGTCCCCCACGGGCGGCACGCCGGCCGGCCCGTCCCAGATCTCGAACTCCACCTGCGCCGGCAGCCCTCGCCCCGACGCCTCCAGCAACCTCCGGACATATGACCTCGGCGGCAGACTGCCCGCGATCCCGATGACCTTCATCTCTCACGCCGCCCCGGCGGGGCTCTCAGAATGCGTCACACACCGCCGCTGCCCAGCAGATCGCGGTACGAACATGATCACGAGTTCGGAAATCGAGACATCACGGCCGCGCACCGGTTTGCGCGGCGACCGGCGGGTGTGAGAACGTCCCGGGTGACGGTTCCCCGAAGGAGGTCTGGCGTGACACTCGGCATGGTCCTCGGCGACCTCGCGGCTCACGCTTCGACGCGGGAGCCCGGCACCGCCTGACCTCCGGCGGCCCCGTTCCACCGGCCGCTCTCGCCCCGCCCGCGCGGGGACGGCATCCGCTCCACGTGTCGAAGTGATCTTCGTGTATCCCCTCACGTCCGATCACCTGGAGCCGCAGTGCCCGAGATCCACTGGACCGAAGACGGCGCGCCGAGATCCGCCCGCTGGCGCTCGGAGAGCGCGATGCCGCCGCCGAGGCGGGTGACCGTCGCCGACGACCGCATGAAGGCCGACACCGCCTACCGCCTCGCCTGCGAAGGGACCGCCCTGCTGTGGCGCGGCGACTTCCACAACGCCCGCGCCCTGCTGCGGGCGATGGCCCGCCGCGCCGACCGCAGGCCGCCGCGCCCGGGGCGCGATCCGGCCGAGACCTTCCACCTGCACCGCCGGGCCCGAGGGCGGCGGGCCCGTACGCTCGGCATGCTGCTGGTGCCCCTGGAACCCGACCACGCCGTCCCGCTGCGCAGGGCGCCGGACGTGCGACAGGCCTGCGCCGAGGCGTACGGTCCCGGCGACGGGCCGTCGGTGACCTCGCTCACCGAGCTGCTCGGCGTGATCGGCGCGCACGAATGGCGCCGCAGGGGCGTGGCGGTCCCGGCGCTCGGCGAGCGCGTCCATCCGCACTACGGGGTGTTCTCCCCCGTCAGGGGCGAGTACGTGGAGCTCGTCGCCGAGGCGCCGCTCCCCCGCCTTCCCGCCGCCTCCGCGACCGCGTTCGACATCGGCACGGGGACGGGTGTGCTGGCCGCGGTCCTCGCCCGGCGGGGCGTACGGCGAGTGGTGGCCACCGACGTCGATCCGCGGGCGATCGCCTGCGCCCGCGAGAACGTGGCGCGCCTGGGGCTGGGCGGGCAGGTGGAGGTGATGCGCGCCGATCTGTTCCCGCCGGGCCGCGCGGGGCTCGTGGTGTGCAACCCGCCCTGGCTCCCGGCCCGTCCCACCTCGCCGATCGAACGCGCGGTGTACGACCCGGGCGGCCGCATGCTCACGACCTTCCTCGCCCGCCTCCCCGCCCACCTGGAACCGGGGGGCGAGGGCTGGCTCGTCCTGTCCGACCTGGCCGAACGCCTCGGGCTGCGGCGGCGTGCGGAGCTGACGGCCGCGTTCGCGGCGGCGGGCCTGCGGGTGGCGGGCAGGATGGACGTCTCGCCGGCGCACCCCCGCGCCTTCGACGAGCGCGACCCCCTGTACGCCGCGCGTTCGGCGGAGGTGACCAGCCTGTGGCGGCTGCGCCGCGCGGACGACGAGAGCGGCTGACCTCGCCGCGCCGGAGACGGGACCGGCTGGGGCCTGGGGGACGGTCCGATCGCGCCGGTCGTCCGGGGAGCTCTCAGTGGAGGGCGGTCTGGTGCCGGGCGGGCGGGGCGGCGTCCTCGACCTCCCCGGCCAGGCGGGGCAGGGAGGAGGCCACCGAGCGCGTGGCCTCCTCCACGGTGTCGCCGGCGCCGACCATGAGGCCCGTCAGCTGGGCCTCGAAGACCCGGCCGGCGTCGCAGGGCTCGATCAGGTAGTCGCCGAGCTCGAGCGTCACCAGGCCGTGGATCGCGGTCCACAGCTGGTGGGCGACGAGCTCGGGGTCCCCGGC
The DNA here is from genome assembly GCF_018531465.1 of Sphaerisporangium fuscum. GTDB lineage: Bacteria > Actinomycetota > Actinomycetes > Streptosporangiales > Streptosporangiaceae > Sphaerisporangium > Sphaerisporangium fuscum. Next base: position 122,900 of record NZ_JAHDTF010000024.1, on the reverse strand, counting down.
GCGGAACCGGCCGGCGGCGATGCACCGGGTGGCGCACTCCACGACGGTGCTCAGGGTGTAGCGGCCGTGCTGGCGGTCCTCCGCCGTGAGGGAGAACCCGGCGAGCGACGACCCGCCGAACATCACGGCGTACAGGTGGGGGTTGGTGAGCGCGTTGTGCCGGTAGGCCCGCCCGAACAGGGCCATGTCGGCGACCGGGTCACCGGTGCGGGCGACGCGCGAGAAGTAGGCCTCCAGGCGGGCGAACCCCTCGTACGCCATCTCGCGCACCAGCCCGCTCATCGCGCCGAAGTTGGTGTAGACGGCCATGGTCGAGGTGCCGGCCTCGGCCGCGACGCGGCGCGCCGAGAGCGCCTGCGGCCCCTCGTCGGCGAGCAGGCGCGCGGCGATGTCGACCAGCGCGGACCGGGTCTGCGGTTTCGATCGTCGTGGGCTCACCTTGACAGTATGGCATAACGCCGTTATGTTTTTCATAACGCTGTTATGCCACAGTCGTCCGACCCCACGAGGAGGTGCCCGATCATGACCGTCGCGGAGCACGCCGTCCCCTTCGCCGCGCCCGTCCGCCTGCCCGCCGACGAGCCGCTGGCCGTCGACGGCGTCATCCCTTCCGATCTCACGGGCGTCTTCCTCCAGGCGGGCGCGCACCCCGGCCGTCCCGCGTGGCCCCATGCCGGGAGCCGGGCCCTGCTCTCCGGCGTCCGTTTCACCGGCGGCACCGCCCGCCGGCACAGGACCGCCGACGTCCCGGGCGTCCCGCTCCCCACGCCGCCGGGCACGGCATCCGGCGGACCGGGCGCGGCGAGCTTCGCCACGCCCGTCCGCGACCCCGCCACAGGCCGCTGGCACACCGTCGCCACCTATCCCGGCCTCGGCGTCGCCGAGCACCTGGTCGCGGGCCCCTGCGGACGGATCGAGGAGTCCCGGTCGTTCACCCTCGACGGAGCGCCGATGATGCCGGCGATCGCGCTCACCGAGCGCTTCGTCGTGATCTTCGACCTGCCCGTCGTCCATCACCGCGCGGCCGCCATGATGGGCTCCGCCCTCCCCTACCGCTGGCGGTACGACCGCCCGGCCCGCGTCGGCCTGCTGCCGCGGCAGGGCGGCCAGACGGAGCCTCGCTGGTTCCCCATCGCCCCCTGCTTCGTGTCCGAGGCGGTGAACGCCTTCCAGGCGGGCCACCGCGTGGTGGTCGACGCGGTGCGCCACGACCGGGCGTACGAGAGCGCGTCGCGGGAGCCGGGCGAGGGCGCGGTGCACCGCTGGACGCTCGACCTGGCGGACGGCACCGCCGTGGAGCGGCCCCTGACCGGCGCCATGGCCGCCGCGACGGTCGACTCCCGCCACGCCGGGCGCAGGCACCAGTTCGTCTTCGGCACCACCCCGGGCGGGGACGCCGTCGTCACCCGCGACCTGGCCGCCGAGACCATCCGGGTGCGGCCGCTCGGCCCGGGCGTGCGCGCCGGCCGGCCGGTCTTCGTCCCGCGCGGCACCGCCGAGGGGCACGGGTGGCTGGTGGTCGCCACCCGCGACGCCGCCCGGCGATGCGGCGCGCTGCTGGTGCTCGACGCGCTCCACCCGGACGGCGAGCCGCAGGCCGTGGTCCACCTGCCCGAGGCGCCGCCGGCCGCTCCGTACACCGCCTGGCTCCCCGCCTGATCCGCCCCTCTCCCCGGCCCGGCGGACGGCGGGTCAGCGGGCGGTTCCCGCGCGGTTCAGCCGCAGGTACAGCAGGGCGGCGCCGGCCAGCAGCACGGGCCACAGCAGGTAGGGGCCCGACATGACCAGCAGGAGCACCACGGCCGCCAGCGAGGCCAGCGCGGCGAGCCGTGCGGCGGATCCACGCGGCAGCAGGCGGACGGCCGCGGCCACGCCGATCGCGTAGATGGCGACGAACGACCCGGTGGTGAGCAGCACCAGCGGCCGCGGTCCCGTCCCGGTCGCCGCCGCCGCGAGCAGTGACAGCAACGACAGCCCGCACACCACGCTCAGGCTGCGCCGGGGCACCTCGCCGGCCACGCTGCCGCGGGTGAGCCAGGCGGGCAGCGCGCCGTCCCGGCCGAGGGCGGCGCCGAGCTTGGCGGCGCCGGCGAAGTAGGCGTTCATGGTGCCGAAGGTGAGCAGCAGCGCGGCCCCGGCGGCGAGCAGGCGCGCGTTCCCGCCGAGGCCGCGGGCCATCAGCTCGCCCAGCGGCGCCGGCGTGCCCGCCGCGCCCGGGCCGAGGACCGCGACGACGGCGAAGGCCACCGCCAGGTAGAGCACCCCCACCACCACGACCGCCACCGCCGTCGCCCGTGGCAGGTCACGCGCGGGCCGGCGGAACTCGGCCGCGAGGTGGGTGATCGCCTCCCAGCCCGCGAAGCTCCACACCAGCAGCGCCGCCGCCGGCCCGACCGCTCCCCAGCCGTGCGGGGCGAAGGGGTGGAGGTTGGCCGCCCGGGCGTGCGGCAGGGACAGCGCGACCGCGACCAGCAGCAGCGCGACGAGCAGCCCGGCGAGCGCCAGCTGCAGCCGTCCGGTCACCCGCATCCCGGCGGCGTTGGCCGCGGTGACCGCCACGATCAGCCCGGCGGCGGTGACGAGGGTGGTCGTCGTCCCTCCGCCGAGAGCGGCGGAGACGTACGCGCCGCCGAACAGCGCCGCGGCGGGCGCGCCCGCCGGGACCAGGAAGTAGAAGCACCAGCCCACCACCGCGGCGGCCCGGGGGCCGAACGCCAGGCGGGCGTAAGTGGAGACGCCTCCCGCGTCGGGGTACCGCGCGCCGAGCGCGGCGAACACGCCCGCGAGGGGGACGGACAGCACGACGAGGGCCACCCAGGCCAGCAGGGACGCCGGGCCCGCGACCTCGGCGGCGAGCGCGGGCAGGGCGATGACGCCCGTGCCCAGCACCGCGCCCACGTACATGGCGGCCCCCTGGCCGGCGGTCAGCCGCCCCGCCGGGGCAGGCGCGATCGTATCGGTCACGGGAAGCAAGCCTGGCGCACCATCGCCGCCGATGACCAGCAGGAATACCGGCCATATCCGCTAAATTCCTGCCATGAGCGGACACATCATCGCGATGGCCGTGACCGACGCCACTCCCGTGTTCGAGCTGGCCGTGCCGTACGAGGTCTTCGGCCTGGACCGCAGCGACATCGCCGACCCGTGGTACGACCTGCGGCTGTGCGCCCTCGAACCCGGGCCGCTGCGCACGGGGGGCGGGATGACGACGCACACGCCGTACGGCCTGGACGACCTGCTCGACGCCCACACGGTCGTCGTCGCCGCCTGCGCCCGTCCGGTGCAGCTCGCCCCGCCCCCGCGGCTGGTCGAGATGGTGCGCAAAGCCCACGAGCTGGGCCGCCGGATCGTCTCCATCTGCACCGGCGCCTACATCCTGGCCGAGGCGGGCCTGCTGGACGGCCGCCGGGCCACCACGCACTGGATGAACGCCGGCGACTTCGCCCGCCGCTTCCCCGCCGTCCGGCTCGACACCGAGGCCCTGTACACCGACGACGGTGACATCCTCACCTCGGCGGGCAGCGGCGCCGCCATCGACCTGTGCCTGCACATCGTCCGCACCGACCACGGCGCCGCCGTCGCGAGCGAGGTGGCCCGCCGCATGGTGGTGCCGCCGCACCGGGAGGGCGGCCGGCCACAGTACGCCCCGCTGCTCGTACAGCCCGAGAGGCACGACGATTTCACGCCCGTGCTGCAGTGGGCGCGCGACCACCTCGACCGGCCGCTGACCGTCCCGCAGCTCGCGCGGATCGCCCACCTCAGCGAGCGGACCTTCGCCCGCCGCTTCCGCGACGCCCTCGGCATCACCCCGCTGCAGTGGGTGCTGCAACAGCGGATACGGCTCGCGCAGGAGCTCCTGGAGACCTCGGACGATCCGGTGGAGGAGGTCGCGCGGCGCACCGGCTTCGGCACCGCCGCCAACCTCCGCTACCACTTCGGCCGGGTCGCCGGCCTGTCCCCCCAGAGCTACCGGCACGTCTTCCGCCACCGCGCCGCCGCGGCACGACGTCCTTGGTGATCCCGGACTGCTGTGCCACGGCGGCGGCCTTTACAAAGTAAGGCGAAAGCTCTCCGCGGAGCCGTACGCCCCGGTGCTAGAAGAGGTCGAGCGCCAGGGCGCAGTGGTCGGACACTTCGGGTTCGGCGACGATCTCGAACCGCCGGACGGCGGCGGGCTCGGACACCAGCAGATAACTCGCGTGCCGTAGCGGCTTGCGGTAGCGGGAGGTCCTGGTGTCGGCGTCCCGGACCAGATCGACCAGCCCGAGCCCCTCGAGGACCTGGAACGTCTCGCTGTCGGGCAGGAGGTTGAAGTCGCCGCACACCACCGTCAGGTCGCCGTCCTCACGCGCGCCGGTGATCAGGTCAGCGAGCCGTTTGGCCTGTTCCCGCCGGGCCGGGGTGTCGCCCTTCCCGCGCGGGTCCCGCAGGCCGTGCATGTGAACCACCGTGACGAACCGCCGCGCCCGGCGGTCGAACACCCGCACGGCCTGGGCCGCGCGTGGGCGGCCGTCGATCGGCCACTCACCGTGGTGCTCGGCGTAGGCGGCGTGCACGAACGCCGATCGCACGCCGACGACGGGAAGCGTCTCGGCGACGAAGGCCGCCAGCCCGAAATCCTGCTGGTGGGAAAGGCCGCCGTCGTCGCGGACCGGCCCGGCGTCGCTGGCGGTGAAGAGGCCGTGGTGGCGGGGAAGCAGCGAGCGGACGTCGTCCAGGAGGTTCGCTCGCTGCGGCAGCGACCGCTCGGCGTCGTCGAAGCGCGTCCAGCCGCCGGCACCCGCGGTGTGGGTCACCTCCTGGAGGCAGAGGATGTCGGCGCCGCACGTGTCGAGCCAGCGGGCGAGTTCGTCGAACATCGCGCCGCCCCAGGCGTTGAGAGAGATGATGCGCACGGGACAAGAACCTAGCGGTTGAACGTTCCGCCGCTCCCCCGGCCTCCGTGCCTGCTCCTCAGGCAGGGGCCGCGGCCACCGACGTGGGGCGAGTTCTGCCCGGTCTCGTGGATGCCATGGCCGAGCCACAGAACACGCCGCTGCTGCGGCACAAGAGCGGTATTCAGGCTCGAATGTGCGAGGGGTATGGTGAGACTTGTGACGACGTTCCGGATCAGCGAGGCCGCCGCGTTGCTCGGGGTCAGCTCCGACACCGTCCGCCGGTGGGTGGACGCCGGGCGGCTGACGGCCGAGCGGGACGAGCACGGCCACCGGCGGGTGGACGGCGCCGACCTGGCCGCGTTCGCCCGCGCCCAGATCGACACGGCCGGCGACGGAGGGCGCTCCTCGGCGCGTAACCGCTTCCGCGGGATCGTCACCGAGGTCCTCAAGGACGCGGTCATGGCCCAGGTGGAGATCGCCGCGGGGCCGTTCCGGGTGGTGTCGCTGATGAGCCGCCAGGCCGCCGACGAGCTCGGCCTCGAGGTGGGGGTGGTCGCCGTCGCGGTGATCAAGTCCACCAACGTCGTCGTGGAGATCCCCGACCACGCCCGCGTGGCCAGCCCCTGAAGGAGCCCCCTTGCCGTTCAGCCGCACATCCCGATGGGCCGTGACCCTCCCCGCCGCGTTCGCGCTGGTGGCCCTGACCGGCTGCGGGTCCGCCACGCCCGCGGCGTCCCGATCCGCGGCCGCCTCCGCCGGCGGCGGGGCCACGACGCTGACGGTGTTCGCCGCGGCGTCGCTGACCGGCACCTTCACCGAGCTCGGCAAGAGGTTCGAGGCCGCCCACCCGGGCACGTCGGTGAAGTTCAACTTCGGCTCCAGCGCCACGCTGGCCCAGCAGATCACCCAGGGCGCCCCCGTGGACGTGTTCGCCGCCGCCAGTCCCGCCACGATGAAGACCGTCACCGACGCCTCCCTGGCCGGCGCCCCGACGACGTTCGTGCGCAACAAGCTCGAGATCGCCGTCCCGGCCGGCAACCCGGCCAAGGTCGACGACCTCAAGGACCTCACCGACCCGAAGGTCAAGGTCGCGCTGTGCGCACAGCAGGTGCCGTGCGGCGCCGCGGCGATCAAGGCGCTGGACGCCGCCGGGCTGAAGGTCAAGCCGGTGACGCTGGAGCAGGACGTCAAGGCCACCCTCACCAAGGTCGAACTCGGCGAGGTCGACGCCGCCCTGGTCTACAGGACCGACGTGCTCGCGGCCGGCGGCAAGGTCAAGGGCATCGACTTCCCCGAGGCCGGCAAGGCCGTCAACGACTACCCGATCGCGGCCCTGACCAAGGCCCCCGCGCCCGGCCTGGCCAAGCAGTTCGTCGACCTGGTGCTCTCCTCCCAGGGCAAGGACGTGCTGGCCAAGGCGGGCTTCGAGGCGCCCTGACCGTCATGACCTCCACGACGACCGCGCCCGGCAGGGGCCCGGACCGCCGCCCGGAGGCCGGGGCGGTCACGGGCCGTCTGCCGTGGATCCTGCTGGTCCCCGCCCTGCTCGGCCTGACGTTCCTGGTACTGCCGCTGTCGGGGCTGCTGATCCGCGCGCCCTGGGCGACGCTCCCGCAGCGGCTGGCCGAACCACAGGTGCTCCAGGCGCTGCGGCTCTCGCTGGTGACCGCCACCCTGGCCACGGCCACCTGCCTGCTGCTGGGGGTGCCGCTGGCCTGGCTGCTGGCCAGGGTGTCCTTCCCCGGCCGGCGGCTGGTCCGCGCCCTGGTCACCGTCCCGCTCGTGCTGCCGCCGGTGGTCGGCGGCGTCGCCCTGCTGCTGGCACTCGGGCGGCGCGGGCTGGTGGGGCGGTGGCTCGAGAGCGCGTTCGGCGTCACGCTGCCCTTCACCACCGCCGGCGTCGTGATCGCCGAGGCGTTCGTGGCGATGCCGTTCCTGGTCATCAGCGTCGAGGGCGCCCTGCGCGCCGCCGACCAGCGGTTCGAGGAGGCCGCCGCCACGCTCGGCGCCTCCCGCTGGGTCATCTTCCGGCGGGTCACCCTTCCCCTGGTGTCCCCCGGTGTGATCGCGGGCGCCGTGCTGTGCTGGGCCAGGGCGCTGGGCGAGTTCGGGGCCACCATCACCTTCGCCGGGAACTTCCCCGGCACCACCCAGACCATGCCGCTGGCCGTCTACCTGGCGCTGGAGACCGAGCCGGAGGCCGCCATCGTGCTCAGCCTCGTCCTGCTCGCCGTCTCGGTGATCATCCTGGCCAGTCTGCGGGACCGGTGGGTGAGCAGCCCATGACGCTCACCGCCCACCTGATCGTCACCCGGCCCGCCTTCACGCTCGACATCTCCCTGCGGGTCGCCCCCGGTGAGGTGGTCGCCCTGCTCGGCCCCAACGGCGCCGGCAAGACCACCGCCCTGCGCGCCCTGGCCGGGCTCACCGGCGTCTCCGGCGGGCACATCACCCTGGACGGCGCCCCCCTGCACGACCTGCCGGCCGAGGCCCGCCCCATCGGCATGGTCTTCCAGGACTACCTGCTGTTCCCGCACCTGTCCGCCCTGGACAACGTCGCCTTCGGGCCGCGCTGCCGCGGCGCCGGAAAGGCCGAGGCCCGCCGTACCGCCGCCGCCCTGCTGGAACACGTCGGCCTCGCCGGGCACGCCGCCGCCAAGCCCCGGCAGCTGTCCGGCGGGCAGGCCCAGCGCGTCGCCCTCGCGCGGGCGCTGGCCGTACGGCCGCGCCTGCTGCTGCTCGACGAGCCCCTGGCCGCGCTCGACGCGCACACCCGGCTGGAGATCCGCGCGCAGCTGCGCCGTCACCTGGCCGGCTTCGACGGCGCGACCGTCCTGGTGACCCATGATCCTCTGGACGCCATGGTGCTCGGCGACCGGCTGATCGTCATCGAGAACGGCGCGGTCGTCCAGCAGGGCACCCCGGCCGAGGTGGCCCGCCGCCCGCGGACCGACTACGTCGCCCGCCTGGTCGGCCTCAACCTGTATCGGGGGGTCGCCGACGGTTCCCACGTCAAGGTGGGTGAGCTGCTGATCAGCACCTCCGACCAGGTGGAGGGGCCGGCGTTCGTCGCGTTCGCGCCGGCGGCCGTGGCCCTGTACCGGTCGCGGCCGGACGGCAGCCCGCGCAACGTCTGGCAGGCCCGCGTCGAGGGCGTCGAACGCCACGGCGACAACGTCCGTGTGCACCTCGAAGGCCCGGTCGCCGCCTTCGCCGACATCACCCCCGCCGCCGTGACCGACCTCGACCTGTCCCCCGGCCGGCAGGTGTGGGCGTCGGTCAAGGCCACCGAGACCCACGCCTACCCGGCATGAGCACCCGCCGGCCGGACGGCCACGACCGCGACGCCATCTGCCTCGGCGGCCCGTGTCACGGCCTGGTCACCCACCTCGACCAGGACATCGGCATCCTCACGATCCCCGTCCCGCGCCGCTCGCCCGACGAGTTCCAGGCCAGTGCCCGCTACCGCGTCACCCGCGAGCGGGTGCGCTACCACGGCCACGCCCAGCCGTACGTCGTCCTGCACTGGGCCGGCCCGCCCGGTCCCGGCTGCCCGCGTACCCCCGCCTCCCCATGACCGGCGCCGGCTCACGGGCCCCGGTGTACCGCCGGCCGCCCGCGTGGCGGGCTCACTCGGCGGCGCGCATCCGCCCCACCTCGTTCCGGAAGACCTCCTGCGTCCGTCCCAGAAACCCGGCGATGAGCTCCAGCTGCTCGTCGGTGTAGCCGTCCATCGCCTCCCGCCAGGCCCTGACGAACGGCTGGAACACCGGCGCGACGTCCTTGGCGGCCTGCTCGGTCAGCAGCGTGACCACGACCTTGCGCCGATCGGCGCCGTCGCGCTCGCGCCGTACGTACCCGGCCGCCTCCAGCCGGTCGATCACCCCGGTGACGGACGCCGTCGTGATGCCCGCCCGCCTGGCCAGCTCGCTCGCCGTCATGGGCCCGTCGCTGAGCAGGTTGAGGCAGTGCAGGTCGGTGGTGTTGACGCCGATCCGTTCCGCCGCCGACTGGCTCATCGCGACGGACCAGGCGCCGGTACGGCGGAGCGCGTCCAGCAACTGCCCCATGAGTTCGCCGCGCCTTGACATGCCCACCACAACTCCTTAGTGTCTCTAGTATCTAGAAAAACTAGAGATATGGCTCTCTAGCAATCGGAGTCTACGGGAGGGCACATGCCCGAGAACAAGGACGTCGTCAAGCGTTTCTACGACGAGGTGCTCAACGCCGGCGACCTGGCCGTCGCCGACGAGATCGTCGCCCCCGGCTTCGCGCCGCGCGGCGGCCGCGTCACCGGCCCGGAGGCGCTCAAGGAAACGGCCCGCTACCTGCGCTCGGCCGTACCGGACCTGCGCTTCGACATCGAGGACATGATCACCGAAGGCGACCGCGTGGCCACGCGATGGACGCTGCACGGCACCCACGAGGGCGACTTCTTCGGCTTCCCCGCCACGGGCCGGCCGCTCGAGGTACGGGCCTGCGTCATCTTCCGCCTGGAGGGCGACAAGGTGGCCGAGATCTGGCCGGTCATCGATTCCAGTTCCCTGCCCCGCGCCGCCTGATGCACCAGAGCCCGCGCGGACCGGGGGCGCGCGGGCCGCTCACCGGCGATGACCTCAGAGGTCTCGACGCCCCCGCGTGCCGGCGCCGATGTCGCGATCGAGACGGGTCTGCCTGGTCACGATCACGCCGAAGGTGACGGCGATCGCGGACAGGCACAGGGCCGGCGCGAAGACCAGCCACAGGTGCAACCGGGCGGAGACCACGGTCAGCACGAGAAGCCCGGCGAACGCCACCCACACGGTGGCCACGCGGTTGTGAGTGGCCATATCCCCCTCCTACCCCGGCAGGCGGCGATGATGACGGCAACCGGCGGCCCAAGACCGCGCGGAGGCGTGGCCGCACGGACGGTGTGTGACAGCCCCTGCCGGTCCTGGAAGACGACCTCCGCCATGTCGCCCTTGGCGCCCGATCGGGTCCTGGTGAGAGTCCCCGTGGTGTCGACTCTGCGGGTGCCGGCCTGGGCGCCGGGGACCTGCGGCGCGATGGCCACCAGGCGGGACCCGCGGAGTTTCTCGCGTGGCGGAAAGACCGGTCCCGAGTGCTTGCAACCGGTACCCAGGTACAGGTTTACCGTCGGAGATGTCCCCGCCTCCGGGGGCCGCTGACGGGAGTGAGCGTGATGACCGACCTGGATTGGGTGCCCGCCTCGTGCACCCTGCCCACCGGTGACCGGCCCTTGCGGGTGGCGGAGTGGGATGAGCTGTTCGCCGAGCGGCTGCGGCGGGTGTCGCGGCCCGGGCCGCTGTGCCTGCGCCTGGAGGTGTCCGCCGGCGCCGGCGTCGAGGGGCGGGTCCGGGACCTGGTGGAGCGGGAGAGCGGCTGCTGCTCGTTCTTCACCTTCACCCTCACCGGCGGCCCGGGCACCCTGGTGCTGGAGGTCGCCGTCGACCGGGTCCACGCGCCCGTGCTGGACGCGCTGGCCGCACGGGCGGGCGCGCTAATCGGGGCCGGGGAGTCGCGGTGAGCGTCCTCCTGCGCAGCGGGCAGGTCGCCGAGGCGGCCGGGGTGAACATCCAGACCCTGCGCTACTACGAGCGGCGGGGCCTGCTTCCCGAACCGCCGCGCAGCCCGGGTGGGCACCGCATGTACGAGGGTGAGGCGGTGACCGTGCTGCGTATGATCAAGGCCGCGCAGCGCCTGGGCTTCACCCTGGACGAGGTCGCCGAGCTGCTGGAGGCCGGCCGCCACCGCCACGGCCGCCCCGTGGCCGGCCTGCGGCGGCGCGCGGACGCCAAGCTCGCCGAGGTGGATGCGAAGATCGCCGACCTGGCGGCGATCCGCGCCACCCTGGTCGCGGCCCTGCACGCCGGCTGCGACGAGCTGAGCGCCTGCGTGGAGGATCCGTGCTGCCCCATCCCGTTCACCGGCCTCGCCGGGGAGGAGCGCCGTGCGGGACGCCCGCGCTGACCCGCGTGTCCAGCGCGGCTGCGAGGTCCGTTGAAGATCACGGGGACGGGGCCGGTAGGGTCGGCGGCCATGACCGTCGCTCGTTCCATCGGCTTGTTCCTCGTCGCCGCCCTGTTGGAGATCGGCGGCGCCTGGCTGGTCTGGCAGGGGATCCGCGAGCATCGGGGCTGGATCTGGATCGGCGGCGGCGCCATCGCCCTGGGCCTGTACGGGGTGGTCGCGACCTTCCAGCCGGACGCCGATTTCGGGCGCATCCTCGCCGCCTACGGCGGGATCTTCGTCGCCGGATCGATCGCCTGGGGAGTGGTCGCCGACGGCTACCGCCCCGACCGGTGGGACATCCTCGGCGCGCTCATCTGCCTGGCCGGCATGGCCGTCATCATGTACGCGCCACGCGGCCGGTGATGCCGTCCCGCGTCCGGCCCGCTCCGCGCCGGCCGGCCCGACGCGCCGAGCTCGCCCGTCCCGTACGTCCAGCGGCCTTGATCGCCTCCGACCCGGCCGCGCCGATCGACCTGCCCGCGTGGTGCCATCTGACCGGCCACACCTACCTTGGCCCGGTCCCCGGCGCCGCGGTCGCCACCTACGCGCTCCGCCTCGCCGAGACCCCCGTCCCGACAGGCCAGGACTCCCCGTGGCGGCGCGACGGGGGCTGACGTCCCCTCGCGCCCTGGCACGCCGCCCGCTCACGTCCCGGCGATTCCCGCGGGGAGCTTGGTCGCGTCGTCGGTCTCGGCCGCGTTCAGGTTCGCCACCCCGGTCAGGTCGGCACCCCTCAGGTCCGCACCCTTGAGGTTCGTCCCCTTCAGGTCGGCCCCGCGTAGGCTCGCCCTGCGCAGATCCGCTCCGCGCAGGTCCGCCCCGCGGAGGCTCGCCCCGCTCAGGTTCACCTCGCGCAGGTCGGCACCGCGCAGGTCGGCGTTGAACAGGTCCACCCCGTCGAGGTCGGCCCAGTTCAGGTCCGCCTTTCTCAGGTCCGCCTCGAACAGGTCCACCCCACTCAGGTCCGCGCCGGTCAGGTCCGCCTCTCCGAGGTCGGCCATGAACAGGACCGCGTTCGGCAGGACTGCGCCGTTCAGGTGAGCCCTCTGCAGGTCGGCGCCGGACAGGTCCGCATAAGCCAGGTCGGTCCCGTTCAGATAGGCCCCGCGCAGGTTCGCCCGGGTCAGGTCGGCGATGCCGAGGTTCAGGCCGCTCAGCTCCGCGCCGGGCGCACGGATACGGGCCAGGTCGCAGCCGCAGACCCAGTGGTGTCCGAGCTCGGTGTTCGGCGCGTCGTAGACGCTGCCGAGCACGGTGAGGGCCAGCTGCACGTCGGTGGCCGGCCGGGCCTCCGGCATCGATTCGTGCTCGCGCACGTATGCGGCCATGACGTCGACGGTCGTCACACGATCTCTCTGAGAGTCCTGCGCCAGGCGCCGCAGCGTTCGGATCGCGTCGAGGCGGACCTCGATCCGCCCGGAACCGAGCCGCCCCACGACCTGGGTGTACGTGTCGCCGCTCTCCCCTTCCTGCGAGGTCTCGACGGACCTGGCGTCGGCGTAGATCAGGCCGCCGGCGGCCAGCAGCGCTCCGAGGACGATGCCCCAGGTGCCCATCCGCCGAAGAGGCGTCCCTCGTCCGGTGACGGGCGGGTCGAACGATCCCTCAGGCGGGCGGGCCTGGTTCGGGGTGAGCGGACGCAGGCCGGGGAGGCACCGGATCAGGGCCCGCCGCAGACGCGCTCGCCGTGAGGTCACAGCATCCATTCGACCTGAAGGTGAGTGCCGGATGTAAGCCTTTCGACGGAACTGTCACTTCGGTGAGTCGCCGGACGCCTGGGCCCGCGAAAGGAGCGGCGGCCGTGACCCAACTCGCGGGCAGCGCCCGGCCACCCGGCGGATCACCACGTCAGGAGCAAGCGGCGGTCAAGGTACGGGCGCCGGTGCGCCAGGCGACACCCAAGACTTGCCGCGGGTCCTTGACCGTGCTCGTCCGGCATGACGACCACGGCTTACCCTGGGGGCGACGACGGGGATGCGGGGGACGCGGCCTGGGCCGGTACCGGCCGCGTCGCGGAAGGCGCCGATGACAGGGGTGACCGCCGGCACCTTCGGGGAGTGGTCCAAGGGCGGGCTGCCGGCCGAGGTGACGAGTTTCGTGGGGCGTCGGCACGAAGTGGCCGAGGTCAAACAGCTGCTGTCGGCCTCCAGGGCGGTCACGCTGACCGGCGTGGGCGGTGTCGGCAAGACACGCCTGGCGGTGCGGGCCGGCCAGGAGGTGCGCCGGGCGTTCCGCGACGGGGTGTGGCTGGTGGAGCTGGCCGAGCTGGAGGGCCCCGCCATGCTCGCCCAAGCCGTGGCCGAGGCACTGAAGATCCGCGACCACACCGGTGACACTCCGATGCTGGTGCTGACCGGCCACCTGCGTGACAAGCAGGCCCTGCTGATCCTGGACAACTGCGAGCACCTGATCGCCGAGTGCGCGGTGCTGGCCGACACGCTGCTGCGGGCCGCGCCGGATCTGCGGGTGCTGGCCACCAGCCGGCAGGCACTGGGCATCGCCGGCGAGCAGGTGCTGGCGGTGGCGCCACTGCCGTTGCCGGGCCGGGAGGAGCCACCGCCGCTGGAGACGCTGGTGCAGCAGGACGCGGTGCGGCTGTTCACCGAGCGCGCTCGCGCGGTCCTGCCGGCCTTCACCGTCTCGGAGGACAACCGCGAGGTCGTCACCCGGATCCTGCGCCTGCTGGACGGGCTGCCGCTCGGGATCGAGCTGGCGGCCGTGCGGCTGCGGGCGCTGTCGGCCGAGCAGCTGCTCGACCGGCTCGACGACGGTTTCCGCCTGCTGACCGGCGGGTCGAGAGCGGCGCTGCCCCGGCATCAGACGCTGCGGGCGCTGATCGACTGGAGCTACGCGCTGTGTTCGGGCGGAGAACGCCTGCTGTGGGAACGGGCCTCGGTGTTCGCGGGGGGTTTCGACCTGGAGGCGGCGGAGGCGGTGTGCGGCGGGGACGGTCTGGCCGTGCGGGACGTCGTCGACCAGGTGATCGGCTTGGTGGACAAGTCCGTGCTGATCAGGGAAGACCATCAGGGAGGCGTCCGCTACCGGATGCTGGAGACGCTGCGGCAGTACGGCCGTGAACGGCTCGCCGACTCCGGCTGCGAGGCCGGCCTGCAGCGACGGCACCGCACGTATTACCGCGACCTGGCCGAGCGGGCCAGGGCGGAGCTGTTCGGTCCTGGCCAGGTGGCGTGGTTCACCCGGCTCCAGCGCGAGCACGCCAACCTGCGCGCCGCCCTGGACAGCTGGCTGAGCACGCCGGGCGAGACCCACGCGGGCCTGAGCATGGCCGGCGATCTGGTGTACCACTGGATCACCAGTTACTACCTGGCCGAGGGTCGCGGCTGGCTGGAGCGGGCGCTGGCGGCGGACACCGAGCCCAGCGGGGTACGCGCCCGGGCCCTGTGGGCGTGCGGCTGGCTGGCGATCATTCAGGCCGACGTCACGGCCGCCACCGCCCTGCTGGAGGAGGGCCGGCGGCTCGGCGAGCGGTTGGGTGACGAGTCGGTCCTGGCCTATGTGGCGCTGTTCTCCGGAATGGTCGCCATGTACGAGGGGCGGACGGAGGCCGCGATCGAGCTGTACGAAGACGCCGTCGCCGGCCACCGGCAGAGCGGTGACCTGGTCGGGACGGCGTTGACGCTCATCCGGCTGACGTTCGCCTATTCGTTCCTGGGGAACTCCTCGCGCGCCATGGCCGTGGGTGAGGAGTGCCTGGCCACCTGCGAGGCCTACGGGGAGGGCTGGGCGAAGGCGTACACGTTGATGGCGCTGGGCGTGCAGGTGTGGCGGCAGGGGGACCTGGAGCGGGCGACGGAGCTGGAGAAGCAGTCCTTGACCTTCACCCGGGCGCTCGGCGACCTGCTGGGAGCGGGCATCACCATCGAGGTGCTGGCCTGGATCGCCGCCGGTCAGGGGCTGCATCAGCGGGCCGCTCGGCTGCTGGGCGTGCTGGAGACGACGTGGAGCTCGGTCGGGGCCCCGCTGTCGGGTTTCGGGCACCTGGCCCGCTACCACGACGAGTGCGAGAAGGCCATGCGCGAGGCGCTGGGCGAGGCGGCGTTCGAGACGGCGGTACGGCAAGGGGCGCGAATGCCGCAGGAGGAGGCGCTGGCCTACGCACTGCAGGAGGAGAGGCCCAGGCAGGCGGTCAAGGAGGCGGCGGCGCCGTTGACGCGCCGGGAGAAGGAGATCGCCGAGCTGGTCGCGCAGGGCAAGACGAACAAGGAGATCGCGGCCTCGCTGGTGATCGCGCAGCGGACGGCGGAAGGGCACATCGAGCACATCCTGACCAAGCTCGGGTTCACCTCCCGCGTGCAGATCGCGATGTGGGTGGGCGAGCGGGCGCGTGCCGACGGGCGCGAAGAGCCCCGGTGACCCTTGGCTTCTCACCCCGCCGGCGCTTCACCGCGGTGCCAGGCCGCCGACCCGCCCTACCGGCGGACGGCGGTGCGCGATCTCGGCACCGTCCCCGGCGGTCCGCGGGCCGGACGGGTCAGGCGGTGACGGCCTGGGCCACCAGGAGTCCCGCCAGTCCGGCGCCGAGCCCGGCCACCAGGCTCGCGACGACGTTGGCCAGGGCGTAGAAGCGGCTGCCGTCCTGGACCAGGCGCAACGTCTCGTAGCTGAAGGTGGAGTAGGTGGTCAGCGCGCCGCAGAAACCGGTGCCGAGCACCGCCGACCACTGCGTGCCGGCGGGCAGGCCCGTCAGCACGCCGAGCGCGAACGACCCGGCCAGGTTGACCGTCAAGGTGCCCCAGGGGAACACCGAGTCGTGCCGGGACTGCACCAGGCGGCCGGTCAGGTAGCGCAGCGGCGCGCCGATCGCCGCGCCCAGGGCCACCAGCAGCACCATCATCATCATGGGGTGTCCGCCGGCCCGGCCGCGCGGCCCACGTAGCGGATCACCTCGACCTCGTCCAGGATGACCAGCCCTTCGCCGATCAGCTCGTCCAGCTGAGGCAGGAAGGCGCGGATCCTGTCCTCGGTGTCGACGACGATGACGACCACCGGCAGATCCTGCGACAGTGACAGGATCCGGGTGGTGTGGATGCGGCTGGAGGCGCCGTAGCCCTCGACGCCGCGCAGCACCGAGGCCCCGGCCAGACCGGCCGCGTGCGCCCGGCGCACGATCTCGTGGTACAGGGGGCGGTGATGCCACTGGTCGCTCTCGCCGACGAAGACGCTCAGCCGCAACGCGGGCCCGTGCAGTTTCACCGCCGCCTCCGTCCCTCGCGCCGGCGCCGGGCCAGCACCTGATCGGTCGCCACCGTGCCCACCCACACGGCCGTCAGGGCGGCGACCAGGGTGGCGGCCAGGTAGGCCAGGGCCACGCCGGGCGCGCCCGCACGCATCGCGGTGTGGATCTCGATGATGTGGGTGGAGAAGGTGGTGTAACCGCCCAGCACCCCTACCCCCCAGAACGGGCGTATCAGCCGCCGGCCCGCCCACACCTGGTCGAGCAGGGTCATGAGCACGCCGATCAGCAGGCACCCGGACACGTTGGTCAGGAACGTCGACCATGGGAAGCCGGCCGGGGCGTGCGGCAGCGCGACCGAGATCCCGTAACGGGCCAGCGCCCCGCAGACACCTCCGGCGGCGATCGCCCCCAGCACCGGCAGCGGGCTGGGCCGCGTCTCGGCCCGGTCGACGGGAGCACGGACATCGACGTCAGAGTCGACCGGCCTCAGCGGCTCCGGCACACGATCCTCCTACCAGGATGGCGACATCACATCTGGTAGGGACCGTTGGCGACACATCGTCGCGGTTTCCCCCGCCTCGCGGGGGCGGCGGGCCCCACCGCCGCGGGCCTCGCCGTTCGGCCGAGAACCCATTGCCCACTTTAGCGGCTGTCGCGCGGAGCGGCATCCTCCCCATGGGGAGTGCCCCAGGGCCTCGAGAGCCGGTCGCGACCGCAGGACCGGCCTCGACGTCGCCGCTCCGGCCCGCGGCCGGCCGCGACGACGCCAAGCTCACCCGGGGCGCGATCGAGTACGGCGTCCATCTCCTGCGCGCCCGCTCAGCGCGCGGAACACCTGACCGCGCCCGGGGCTACTTCCTCAGCCAGAGCATGTAGTACGGGCTGTCCCAGCGGCAGTCGTACTCCTTGTACCCGTCCATGACGAGCTTCGTGGTCCCCGCGGAGACGCAGTTCTGCAGCGTCCGGTAGGCCTTGTACGGGGCCCACCCCGAAGCCGTGGCGCTGGCCGGGGTGGCGGCGCCGAGGGCACCGGCGGCGAGGGCGCCGGCCATGGCGAGCGTCACTCCGAACCGTGCGGCCTTGTGTCGCAAGACATCGTCCTTCCTCGATGGACGGCGCGAACGCCGCCGTGTGGATGATCACCACGCTAGCGCTAGTTGATCTCCAAAGAGGGGCATTTGTCGATCTTGCCGGAAAGGTCGAGGCGGACGGCATCGGCGGCGTTCGCGACGGGTCCGTGGATGCGGTGGCACGTCTAGGTTGTTAGCGAGCTAGCATGCTAGCATCAGCCGCATGAGTGGTGCCGAGGTCAAGCAGTTCAACGTGTACCTGCCGGTAGAGCTGATCAGGCAGGTCAAGCATCACGCCATCGAGACGGGCATGTCCCTGTCGGCGTTGGTCGCCGAGGCGTTGCGCGCCTACCTCGACGACGCCCAGGAGCAGCGACAGCACTCTTCAGAAAAGGAGTCATGACATGGCGACCGAAGGAATCGAGGCGGTGTTCCTGGAGACCCGCAACTGGGGGAAGGCCGCGAAGTTCTTCCAGGCGCTGGGGTTCGAACTGGAGATCTCCGCCGGTGACGGCTCCGGCGTGTTCCGCAACGGCGAGGGGCCTTACCTCGTCGTCGCCGAGGTCCCCGAGGATCGAGAGCCCGGCGTGCAGGTCGCGCTGAGGGTGCCCGACGCGGACCGGTTCCACGCCGATCCCGCCGTCGAGGTGGTCACGCCGTTCGAGGAGACCCACTACGGGACTCGGGAGATGACCGTCCGGGACCCCGACGGACGGCTGTGGAGCCTCCAGGCCCCCGCCAAGGGCTGACACCCGCCTCGCGGAGGCGGGGCAAGACGGAGGGATACCGATGAACAGATGGCGCGGCGACCCCTGGGCCGTACTGCTGACGCTCAGCCTGGGGTTCTTCATGACACTGCTGGACCTGACGGCCGTCAATGTCGCCGTTCCCAGCATGATCGGCACCCTGCGCGCGTCGCTGGACGAGGTGCTGTGGGTGATCAATGTCTACATCCTCGTCCTCGCCGCGCTGCTGATCACGTCCGGGCGGCTGGGCGATGTGCGCGGGCCACGCGCCATGTTCGCCGGGGGCGTCGCGCTGTTCACGGTGGCGTCCGTGCTGTGCGGCCTGTCGCAGGATCCGGCCCAGCTCATCGCCGCCCGAGCCGTGCAGGGGCTCGGCGCGGCGGCGCTGACGCCGCAGACGATGACGATCATCATCGGCACGTTCCCCGCCCGGCGCCGGGGGACGGCGCTCGGCGTCTGGGGAGCGGTCGCGGGCGTGGCCACGATCGCCGGGCCCACCCTCGGCGGGCTCCTGGTCAGCACGGCCGGCTGGCGCTGGATCTTCTTCGTCAACGTCCCGATCGGCGCGATCGTGCTCGTGATGGCCTTCACGCTCGTGCCCGACATCAGGTACGGCACCCGCCGCAAGCTCGACACCACGGGCGTCGTACTGGTCACGGCGACGCTGGTGTGCCTGACCTTCGCGCTCACCGAGGGCGAGCGGTACGACTGGAACGCCGGGATCTGGGCTCTGCTGGGCGGCGCCGTGCTGCTGCTGGTGATGTTCCTGACCCACGAGGCCGGACGGCAGCACGGCGAACCGCTGCTGCCCTTCGTGCTGTTCCGCGACCGGAACTACGCGGTCATGAGCTTCGTGTCCGCGACCGTCCAGGTCGGGATGATCGGCCTGTTCCTGCCCGTGATGATCTATCTGCAGTCGGTGCTGGGCTTCAGCGCGCTGGAAGCCGGGCTGGTGATGGCGCCGGCGATGGTGATATCGGCGATCCTGTCGCCGGTCGCGGGCCGGGCGGCGGATCGGCTCGGCGGCACGTACATCCTGATGGGCGGCCTGACCCTGTTCGCGGCCGGCATGGCCTGGCTCGCCCTGGTCGTCGATGTCGGCCGCGCATGGTGGGAGTTCCAGCCGGCCCTGATCGTGGCCGGGGCCGGTATCGGCTGCGTGTTCGGCCCGATGGTCACGGTCGCGATGTACAACGTGGCACCGGCGATGGCCGGAGCCGCCTCCGGCGTGCTGAACACGATCCGGCAGATCGGCACGGTCGTCGGCAGCGCCGCGGTCGGCGCCGTGCTGCAGAACCGCCTGGCCGCCTCGCTTCACGACGAGGCGGCCAGGCGGGCGGCCGACCTTCCGGCCGCCGTCCGCGGCCCGTTCGTGGCCGGCTTCGACGAGGCCGCCAATGGCGGCCTGGACGTCGGGGCCGGGCAGGCCGCCGCGGCGTTCCGGCCGCCGCCGGGGACGCAGGCGAGCCTCGCCCACCACATCCAGCAGGTGGCGGCGTCCACGTTCGAGCACGGGGTCGTCCACGCGATGCGGCCGACCCTGGCGCTTCCCATCGCCGTGATCGCGGTCGGCGCCGTCGCGTGCCTGCCGGTGCGGCGCCGGGGGGCCGGCACCCCGCGCGACGCCCCGGATGTCGCCGGCGTCGGCACCTCGGCCTAGCAGGTGCGAGGCTCCCGGTGCCACCGGATGATCGCCTGAGGTACGAGTCGCCGGTGTGAGCCACGACGTCGCCCGTGCCGGCCGCTGCGGCCGAGGGCCGTATCAGGCCTGAGTATCCGGACGCGTCCAGGTCAGGGCCGCCCTTCGGGGCGGCCCTGACCTTTCTCGTTCCGGCCGAGCCACCGAAAAGTCGAATCGTCTTGACAATAAAAGTGTTCGGTGAAAGTGTTGAGGCATGTTCGAAGTGGCGGTGATCGAGGACCCGGCGGCGGCCGAGGTCTCGCTGGACCCGGTGCGGGCCCGGCTGCTGGCCGAGCTGGCCCGGCCCTCTTCGGCCGCGACGCTGGCGGCCAGGATGGGCCTGCCCCGGCAGAAGGTGAACTACCACCTCAGGGCCCTGGAGCGGCATGGGCTCGTCGAGCTCGTCGAGGAGCGCCGCAAGGGCAACGTCAACGAGCGGGTGATGCGCGCGACGGCCGCGTCGTACGTCATCTCCCCGCTCGCGCTGGCCCCTGTGGCGCCCGACCCGTCCCGCTCGCCCGACCGGGTGTCGGCGCGCTGGCTGCTCGCCCTCGCGTCCCGGCTGGTGCGCGACGTCGGCGAGCTGGTCAACGCCGCGGCCAAGGCCCGCAGGAAGGCGGCGACGTTCGCCGTCGACGGCCGGGTGCGCTTCGCCACCGCCGCCGACCGCGCCGCCTTCGCCCAAGCTCTCGCCGACGCGCTGACGGCGCTGGTCGGCGAGTACCACGACGAGACCGCGGAGGGCGGGCGCGAGCACCGGGTGATCGTCGCCCTGCACCCCTGCGCGGCCGACCGGACCGACGACACGACAAGGGCCGGCGCCGACGCCGCCGGCACCGAGACCAAGGAGTTCTGACATGGCGCACGAGTTCGAACTGCGCAAGCAGGTCACGCTGGAGGCCACCCCCGAGCAGGTCTGGGAGGCCATCGCGACCGGTCCCGGCCTGGACTCCTGGTTCATGGGGCGCAACGAGATCGAGCCCGGCGTGGGCGGCACCACCCGCCAATACTTCGGGGACTTCCCGGTGGAGGCCACCGTCACCGCGTGGGAGCCGGCCGAGCGGTTCGCCTTCCGCGGCGCCGAGGGCCCCGACGGCACGTTCATGGCCTTCGAGTTCCTCGTCGAGGGGCGCGACCAGGGCAGCACCGTGCTGCGGCTGGTGCAGAGCGGCGTCCTCGGCGACGACTGGGAGGCGGAGTACGACGCGCTGCGGCGCGGCTGGGACCTGTACCTGCACACCCTCGGCCAGTACCTCGCCCACTTCCCCGGCCGGCACGCCAAGGTCGTCTTCGCCGCCCGGCCGGACGCCGGCGGCGGCGAGCCGGCGTGGGACGTCCTCTCGCGCGGGCTCGGCCTGACCGGCCCCGTCGAGCGCGGCGACCGGGTCCGGCTCACCCCCGAAGGCCTCGACCCGATCGACGGTGTCGCCGACTACGTCGCCCCCGGCTTCCTCGGGGTGCGCACCGGCGACGCGCTGTACCGCTTCATCCTCGGGATGGGCGACACCCTGGTCGCCGGGCACCACATCTTCGCCGGCGCCGCCCCCGAGGACACCGAGCAGGCCTGGCAGACCTGGCTCGCCAAGCTCGCCTGACGCGACCCGCCCACGGACACACGAAGGAAACCTGCGATGAACGCCTTTCCCGAAAACGCCCCGCGGGCCGGACGCCGCGAATGGATCGGGCTGGCCGTGCTGGCCCTGCCCACGCTGCTGACCTCGCTCGACATCAGCGTGCTCTACCTGGCGCTCCCCCACCTCAGCGCCGGCCTGCACGCCGACAGCACCCAGCAGCTGTGGATCCTCGACATCTACTCGTTCATGCTGGCCGGCTTCCTGGTCACCATGGGGACCCTCGGCGACCGCATCGGACGGCGCAAGCTCCTGCTCGTCGGCGCGGCGACGTTCGGCGTCGCGTCGGTGCTCGCCGCCTACTCCAACAGCCCGCAGATGCTCATCGCCGCCCGCGCGCTGCTCGGCGTCGCCGGCGCCACGCTGATGCCCTCGACCATGGCCCTGATCCGCAACATGTTCAAGGACCCCAAGCAGATGGGCACGGCCATCGGGGTGTGGTTCGCCTGCTTCATGGGCGGCGCGACGGTCGGCCCGCTGGTGGGCGGCCTGCTGCTGGAGCGCTTCTGGTGGGGGTCGGCGTTCCTGCTGGGCGTCCCGGTCATGGTGCTGCTGCTGGCCGTCGGCCCGCGGCTGCTGCCGGAGTACCGCGACCCCGGCGCGGGCCGGCTCGACCTGGTCAGCGTCGCCCTCTCCCTGGCCGCCATCCTGCCGGCCATCTACGGCCTGAAGGAGATGGCCCGCGGCGGCCTCCACGCGCTGCCCGTCGCCGCCCTGGCCGTGGGAATCGCCGTCGGCGTGGTGTTCGCGCTGCGCCAGCGCAGGCTGACCAGCCCGCTGCTCGACCTGCGGCTGTTCGCCGGCCGGTCCTTCAGCGCCGGGATGGGCATCGGGCTCCTCGCCGGGATCGTCATGGCGGGCACCACCCTGCTGTCCAGCCTGTACCTGCAGACCGTGCAGGGGCTGTCGCCGATGAACGCCGGGCTGTGGCTGCTGCCGCAGAACGTCGCGATGGTCGCCGGGTCGATGTCCGCCCCGGCCCTGGCCCGCAAGGTCCGTCCCGTGTACGTCATCGCGGCCGGCCTGGTGATCGCCGGCGTGGGCCTGGTGCTGCACACCCAGGTCGCCGCCGTCGGCGGGCTGCCGCTCCTGGTCGCCGGCCTGGTGCTCACGTCCTTCGGCATCGCGTTCCCGATGTCGCTCACCATGAACCTCGTCATGGCCTCGGTCGCGCCGGAGAAGGCCGGGTCGGCCGCCTCCATCTCCGAGACCAGCGGAGAGTTCGGCGTCGCCCTGGGTGTGGCCGCGCTCGGCAGCCTCGGCACCTTCGTCTACCGCACCCGGCTCGCCGGCGACCTGCCCGCCGGCGTGCCGGGCGAGGCCGCACGGACCGCGGGGCAGAGCATCACCGCCGCCCTCGCCGAGGCGCAGCACCTCACCGGCCAGGTCGGCGCCGACCTCGTCGAAGGCGCCCGCGCCGCCTTCACCAGTGGCCTGAACGTCGTCGCCGCCGTCGGTGCCACGATCTTCATCGGCCTCGCGGTCATGTCGCTGGTCGTCCTCCGCGACCGGACGCCGCGGCCCGCGTCGGACGAGCAGCCCGTGCCGTCCGGCACGGAGGCCGTCCTGGCGATCGCCGACTGACCTCCTCCCCCGCATACCGGAGCCGGGGTGGCCGCGGAAGACCCGCCGCCACCCCGGCTCCCTCCATGTCCTGACCGGATCGTTCCGGTGCCGGGCCGGATCAGGTCTGACGTCGCGGTGTCTCGCCTGGTCATACTGGGTGGCGTGAAGAGAGCGCTGATCGTGATCGATGTCCAGGAATCCTTCCGAGCCCGTCCCCTCTGGGACGAGATCCACAACCCGAAGATCGCCGAGCCGGTGAACCGGCTGGTCCGCCTGGCGCGGGACAACGGTGACCTGGTGGTGTGGGTGCTGCACACCGAGCCCGGCAGCGGTGACGTGTTCGACCCGGCCCTCGGGCACGTCCGGCTGCTGGACGAGCTGGAGCGGCCCGAGCCGGGCGAGCCGACGGTGTACAAGACCTCCCACAACGCCTTCACCACCACCAACCTGCAGCAGTTGCTGACCGAGGCGGGGGTGCGCGAGCTGCTGGTATGCGGCATCCGCACCGAGCAGTGTGTGGAGACCACCACCAGGGTCGGCAGCGACCTCGGCTACCGCGTCGTCTTCGTCACCGACGCCACCACGACGAACCCGATCGGCACGCTCAGCGCGGAGGCGATCATCGAGCGCACCGAGGCCGTGCTCCGCGACCGGTTCGCCCGGATCGCCACGGTGGCCGAGCTGGAGGCGGAACAGGGAGCATCCGAGGGGTGACCCACGTCCTGTTCGTCCTGCTGCCCGGGGTCCACCTGCTCGACCTGGCCGGACCGGCGCAGGTCTTCAGCACCGCCGCCGGCCTCGGGCAGACCTACCGGCTCGGCTACTTCGCCGAGCGCGAGCAGGTGCCGACCGCCCAGGGCGTGACGCTCAACGCGCAGCTCACCTGGCCCGAGCTCGGTCCCGATGACCTCGTGCTGGTGCCCGGCTGGCGGGCGCCGGTGCTGCGCGGCGGCCCGGAGCTGAGCCCGGCGTCGCTGGAGCTGCTGCGCGCGCACCACGCCGCCGGGGGCACCGTCGCCAGCGTGTGCGCCGGCGCGGACGCGCTGGGGCAGGCGGGACTGCTGGACGGCCGCCGGTGCACCACCCACCACGAGCTGCAGGACGAGCTCGCGCGACGCCATCCCCGGGCGACGGTGGTACGGGACGTGCTGTTCACCACCGACGACCGGGTGGTCACCTCGGCCGGCATCGCCAGCGGCATCGACCTGGCGCTGCACCTGCTGGCCGTCCGGCACGGCCCGGCCCTGGCCGCCCAGGTGGCGCGCGGCATGGTCGTCTACGCCCGCCGCAACGGCGACGAGCCGCAGGCCAGCGCCATGCTGCGGCACCGCTCCCACCTCGACGACACCGTGCACCGCGTCCAGGACCTCATCGACGCGCGGTTCGCCGAGCCGCTGCCACTGGCGTACCTGGCCGGGCGCGCCGGCGTCAGCGAGCGCACGCTGACGCGCCTGTTCAGCCGGGCCACCGGCGGGCTGACCCCCCTGCGCTACCAGCAGACGCTGCGGGTGGAGCGCGCCGAGCACCTGATCGGCCACGGCGCGATGGTGGAGGCCGCGGCGCGGGAGGTGGGCTTCGAGGACGCCCGGATGCTGCGCCGCCTGCGCTCCCGCGCGTGGTGACCTCGACCGGCGGGGCCTCGCCGAGCGGCCCGGCGGCCGAGGCGGGCGACGAGCCTCGCCCGTGCGATCAGCTGATCAACTTGCGGATCGCCGCCGCGACGGCATCGGGCTGCGCCTCCGGCAGGAAGTGCCCGCCCGGCAGCACCTCGGTGCGGACGTCGGAGGCCCAGCCCCGCCACACGGCCGCCGGGTCGAACGGCAGCACCATGTCACCGGGGTCTTGCCAGATCGCCAGCGTCGGCACCTTGATCTGCCGGCCGGCCCGCCGATCGTCGCCGTCGTGGGCGGCGTCGACGAAGGCACTGGCGCGGTAGTCCTGGCAGACGGCGTGGATCGCCTCCGGGCGGCGGGCCGCGGCCAGATACGCCTCGCGCACCTCCGCCTCGAAGGTGCCCGGGCCGGCCCACGTGTCGAGGAAGTGCCCGAAGAAGGTGTCGGGGTCAGCGCCGATCATGCGCTCGGGCAGGTCGCCGGGCTGCGCCAGGAAGTACAGGTGGAACCCGAAGACGCCTCCCACCCCCGTCAACGACTCCCACATGTCCACGGTGGGAATGACGTCGATCACGCCGAGGCGGTCGACGGCCTCCGGATGGTCCAGCGCGGCGCGGAAGGCGACCAGGGCTCCGCGGTCATGGCCGACCAGGCTGAAACGCTCGTAGCCGAGCCGGCGCATCAACGCCACCATGGTCGCGGCGGTGACGCGCTTGGCGTACCGCTCGTGGCCGCCGTCCGGCCCGGCGCTGGCCCCGTAGCCGGGCAGGTCCGGGCATATGACGTGGAAGCGGTCCGTCAGGGCGGGGGCGACGTGCCGCCACGCGAGATGGGTCTGCGGGAACCCGTGCAGCAACAGCAACGGTGCCCCCTCACCTCCCGAGGCCACATGGACGTCAAGGCCATCTATCCGGACAACCTGCTCATCGAAACCAGGGATCTTCGCGGTCATCCCGCCAGGCTGTCATACGCCCCCGACAATTTCGGAAGCCGCCGCCGGCTCCTTGTCCGTGGCGCTTTTCCGTGGTGGTTTCCGTGGCCGGCACGGAGGCGGCCCGCACCCCGGCCGCGAGAGGCTGTCCGCAGTGATCAGGCCCGCCCCGGGCCGATCGTGACCGACGACCACAGGAGTGACCATGACCGGCACCGACCCCCGCTCCCGCGCCCAGCGTCGTCACGACACCGAGCACCGGCTCACCCACGACGTCGACCTCTGGGTGGCCAGCGCCTCGGCGGACGGCACGCCGTACCTGGTGCCGCTGTCGTTCGACTGGGACGGCGAGGCGCTGCTGGTGTCCACCCCGGCCGACAGCCCGACCGGCAGGAACCTGGCCGCCACCCGGACCGTGCGGCTGGGGCTCGGCCTCACCCGGGACGTCACCATGATCGAGGGGGACGTCGAGGTCCTCGAGATCGGCGCGCTGCCACGGGAACAGGGCGACCGGTTCGCCGAGCGCACCGGCTTCGACCCGCGCGCGCTGACCACGCCGTACCGCTGGTTCCGCGTCACCCCGCGCCGCGTCCAGGCGTGGCGCGAGGTGAACGAACTGCCGGACCGCGAGCTGATGGCCGACGGCCGCTGGCTGGTCTGACGCTCCGGCCGAATGCAGCACGGAGCCGCCCCGGGCATCTCGCCCACGGCGGCTCTTCCGGCGGCACGGCCGTCAGCCCGTCCACGGCCGGAGTTTGTCGGGGTTGCGCACGGCCCACAGGTGCTTGATCCGATCGCCCGCGACGTCGACCGCCATCACCAGCACGGTGACACCGTCCTGCTGGGCCACCAGACCGGGCTGGCCGTTGACCGTACGCTCCAGGATCACAAGGTCGGGCGCCAGGTCGATGATCCCGACCATGTAACGCGCGATCTGCTCGCCGCCTTCGATGGGGTGGAGCACGGCGCTGACCAGGCCGCCGCCGTCGGCGATCCCGGTGGCGTCGGGGGCGAGCAGGCCGATGAGAGCCTCGATGTCCTTGGCCTCCCATGCCTGCCTGAAGTCCCTGACGACGCTCGCCCGCCGGACCGCCGGAGCCGCGGCGGCCTGCGAGGCGCGGACGCGGCGGCGGGCCGAGGTGGCCAGCTGGCGGCAGGCCGCCGGCGTACGGCCGACGATCTCGGCGACTTCGGCGAAGGGGTAGCGGAAGACGTCGTGCAGGACGAACGCGACCCGCTCGGCCGGGGTCATCGAGTCCAGCACGACCAGAAAGGCCATGGTGATCGACTCGTCGAGGGTGACCCGGTCGGCCGGGTCGGCCGTGATCTCGTCCGGCCCGCCACCGACCCACTCTCTACGATCGGGCAGCGGCTCGGGGATCCACTCCCCCACGTAGTGCTCCCGCCGGGCCCGCGCCGAGCCGAGCAGGTCCAGGCAGACGCGACTGGCGACCTTCGTCAGCCAGGCGGCGGGAGACTCGATGGCCTCCTGCTGCCGCGGCGACATGGCGTACCAGCGGGTGTACGTCTCCTGGACGGCGTCCTCGGCCTCGGCCAGCGAGCCGAGGAGCCGGTAGGCGAGATTGATCAGCTGACGCCGCTCGCTCACGATCACGCTCAGCTCCGGATCGAGCCGGCCGTCCCCGGGCCCGGATGGGGTGGTCATGGTGCCCCCGACCTTCCTTTGGTGCATCTGCTCTCACCAGAACGACGAGACAGCTCGGCGGAATGTGAGGCCGGCATCTTCGTCCGTCGTCACCACTGGTCCCGCCTGCGGATCCGCCTCAGCCGGCGACGACGGGGATCACCGTCTGCGACTGCCCAGCAGGTGGGCCAGCAGCATGTCCAGCGGCCGGGGCACACGATCGAGGTCGAGCGCCGCGACGAGCAGGCCGGAGTAGCGGAGCTTGCGGCCGCCGCCCGATCCCATGAACCGGCGGAGCTGGTCGTGGGTGGTGCCCCCGCGCCATGCGGGCTGCTTCTGCAGGGTGCGGAACGAGCCGAGCTCACCCTCGGAGTCGACGACGCGCTCGACCGTGTCGGTACCGAGGGCGCGGATCAGCTCGTCCTCCAGGTCGGCGACGCACACGAAGAACCCGAGCGCCTCCAGATCGCCTCTGCCGAGATCGGACCCGAGGCCTGCGCGCTCGAGCCCCCTCCGGAAGTGGCCTTCCTCGCCGGCGTCGCACAGACCGGTGAGCCGGAGATCGCGACCGGCGGGGCCGTACCTGCCGATGTACGTCCCGATGTTCGTGGCGCCGCCCATCGCCACAAGGGAGATGCCTTCGGCCGCCAGGTTCCGGCCACGGCGCTCGGCCAGCGCCTCGAGGGCCGCCTTGTCGCTGGCCCCCTCGACCAGGACCACGGTGTGCGTGTCGTTCACGAGCCCAGCCTCGCACCGGAACCGGAGAGGTTCATCCCGTTTTACGCGCTGACGGTGGTACCCCGGCCATGGCGTGGAGGACGGCGGCCGCCGCTCGGATGCGAGTGTCGCGGTCCTTTCCCTGAGCCTCCACGCCCGCGCTGGCTAGAGTGGCCCGGTTACGACCGGGAGAACGGCGCCTGACGAGGCGATGCCCGGCAGGTGACACCGCTCCCGCCCGCCGACCGCCCGACCCGGAGACATGATGACCCCGACCGTGGACGTGGTGGTCCTCACCATGAACGATCGGCCCGCCCCGTTCCGCGAGGCGATGGCGTCCCTGCTCGCCCAGCGGGACGTCCGGCTACGCGTGGTCATCGTGGGCAACGGCGTCGAACCGGACCACGTGCCCGAGGGCGTGCGCACGGTGACGCTGCCCTTCAACACCGGCATCCCCCAGGGCCGCAACGTCGGCGCGGACGCCCTCGCCGGGCCCGACGCCGGCGAGTTCCTGTTCTTCCTCGACAACGACGCCGTACTCCCCTCCCCCGACACCCTCGCCCGCCTCGTCGCCCAGGCCCGCCGTCACCCCGAGGCCGCCTACGTCCAGCCGCGCATCGCCGACCCCGACACCGGCATCACCATGCGCCGCTGGGTGCCGCGCCTGCGCGCCGGCGACCCCGACCGGCCCGGCACCATCACCGTCATGGCCGAGGGCGTCGTCCTGGTCCGCCGCGCCGACTACCAGGCCGCCGGCGGCTGGCCCGGCCACTTCTTCCTCTTCCACGAGGGCATCGATCTGAGCTGGAAACTGTGGGACCTGGGCCGCACCGGCTGGTACGCGCCCGGCATCGTCATCCATCACCCGGCCACCTCACCCACCCGGCACGCCCAGTACTACCGGCTGGTCGCCCGCAACCGCGTCTGGCTCGCCTACCGGCGCCTGCCCGCCCCGTTGATCCCCATCTACCTGGCCACCTGGACGCTGGTCAGCGTCGCCCGCATCCGGCGCCGTGACCACCTCGCCGTCTGGGGCGCCGGTCTGCGCGAAGGCCTCGCCGGAGGGCACGGGGAGCGGCGGCCGATGTCCTGGGCGACGGTACTGCGGCTGACCGCCGCCGGCCGCCCGCCGATCATCTGAGCGGCCCCGGCCTCTCGCCGCCGCCCCGTCGCAGGGGGAAGGCGCGCGATCACGTACCATCGGAGCCGCCGGACCGGAGCCGACGCGCCCGGTACCACGCCGACGACCAGTGAGGAATCCATGTTCCGTACGCTGATGAAGTCCAAGATCCACCGCGCCACCGTCACCCATGCGGACCTGCACTACGTGGGATCCGTGACGATAGCCGGCGACCTGATGGCCGCGGCCGATCTGGTGGCGGGCGAGAAGGTGGACATCGTCGACATCGACAACGGCAACCGCCTGTCCACCTACGTCATCGAGGGGCCGGCCGGCTCCGGCGTCATCGGAATCAACGGCGCGGCCGCCAGGCTGGTCAGCGTCGGGGACCTGGTCATCATCATCGCCTACGCCCTGGTGGCCGAGGAGGAGCTCGGCCGGCTGCGTCCCCGGGTCGTCTTCGTCGACCGGGACAACAAGATCGTTAGGACCGGCGATGATCCGGCGGAGGCACCCGAGGGGACCGATCTCGTCCGTGGTGACCTCGCGGACCTGGGACAGTGAGAATCTGATCGCGGTGAATCCTTTCGCGGTGCCGGGCCCTCTTATGAGGTGAAGGCACACTGGGGAAGGAGACGCGCATGGGTCACGTCGTGATGCCGGCGGTGCGGCAGCCGCACTTCAGGACCTCGTTCCGCCGAGCTCGAGGGCGTGGACGTGGCTGACCGCTCCTGGGCGAGCACGCAGCTCATCAAGGCCGCGCAGGCCGGTGACCAGGAGTCGATCACCGCGGTGCTCTACGGCGCCCACTCGCACGTGCGGCGCTTCGCGGAGCATCTCTGCGCGTCCCCGCAGGATGCCGAGGACGCCGCGCAGGAAGCGCTGATCATCCTCTACCGGAAGATCGGCTCCCTGCGCGCCACCGGGGCGCTGGCCTCATGGATGTTCCGGATCGTGCGGAACGAGTGCCTGCGCCGCGCGCGAGTGCTGTTCGAGCACCACGAGGAGGCCGAGACCGGCCTGGCGACGTCGGCCGAGGACGAGGCCATCCGGCGCCTGGAAGCCGAACTCGTCGCGCGGGCGATCCAGGAGTTGCCGGACGTCCAGCGCAGAGTGTTGATCATGCGGGACGTCCTGGGGCATCCGGGGCGGAGCGTCGCCGAGACGCTCGGCCTGAGCAACGCCGCGATGAAGTCCCAGCTCCACCGGGCCCGCAACAGGCTCCGGCTGAGCCTGGACGGCATGACCGGCCCCGCCGACGACCCGCGTCGCCCCGGACCCGCCGCCGCCTGACCTGTGTGACCCGGAACCCCACCACCCGAGTTCGAAGGGAAGCTTCGCCATGCTCCAGACCGGATCGCCCGCGCCCGACGTGGTACTCGAGGACACCGACGGCCGAGCCGTCCGCCTGTCCGACTACCAGGGCGAACATGCCGTTCTGATCTATTTCATGCGGTCGACGTCGTGCCCGGTCTGCAACAGGCACGTCCAGGACCTCGTCCGGCGCCGTGACGAGTTCGAGGCCGGCGGCGTCCAGGTGCTCGTCGCGGTTCCCGAGGACCGCCAGGAAGCGGCCGCGTGGAAGGCCAGGCGCGGGATCCCGCTCCCCGTCCTCGTGGGCCGCCGGGGCACCCCGCACGAGATGATCGGCCTGAGCAGGAAGGTCTTCGGCTCGATGCAGCAGTCGGGCAGCGTCCTCATCGATTCGCGGGGCGTCGTCCGCCACGCCCACGGCGCGACCATGCCCACCGGCGGCTACGACAAGAAGGGGATCATCGCGGCCGTCCAGGGTCTCGGCAGGCCGGGCCGATCGGTTCGGTGAAGCCCCGGGCCTGCGTGAGGGGCCGGGCCGCACTCGCGGCCGGAGGGGCGGCCGTGATCCGGTCGCCGACCGCCCCGGCAAGATTGCCGCCCGTTCCCGGAGGTGGCAGCCTCGGGGGCGGACGACAACTGTGAGGAGGAGCGGTATGGATCACGGGGAGCTCGGGAAGCGGTTCGCGGCGCTGACCACCGCCCATCTGGCCGACGCCTGCATCCGCGCCGGCGTCCCGGTGCGGTGCGCGCCGGCGCTGCTGCACGCCGTGGTGCCCGGCGACCGCCTGGCCGGACGCGCCTGTCCCGCCCGGCACGCCGGCAGCGTCGACGTCTTCCTGGAGGCCTTCGAAGGGGCCGCGCCCGGCGATGTGCTGGTCGTCGACAACGGCGGCCGGCTCGACGAGGCGTGCGTCGGCGACCTGGTCGTCCTGGAGGCGCGGGCGGCGGGGCTGGCGGGCGTCGTGGTGTGGGGGCTGCACCGCGACACCGCCGACATCCGGGCCATCGGGCTGCCGGTCTTCAGCCTCGGGGCGATCCCGACCGGTCCCCTGCGTCTGGACCCTCAGGCGGACGACGCGCTCGACTCCGCGAGCGTGGGACCGTGGTCGGTCAGCCGCGACGACCTGGTGCTGGGGGACGACGACGGGGTGCTGTTCGTCCCGGCCGGCCGCGCCGGGGAGCTCTTCACGCTGGCGGAGAGGATCCGCGACACCGAGCGGCGTCAGGCCGAGCGGATCCGTACCGGCACCACCCTGCGCGACCAGGTCGGGTTCGCCGCCTACCTGGAGCAGCGCCGGCAGAGGCCTTCCCTGACCTTCCGGGAGCATCTGCGCACGGTCGGCGGCGCCATCGAGGAGTGACCGGGAGGACGCCGGCCGCCGAGCCGGCCGGCGTCCTCCCGGGGATCCCCCTCGTGCGGAGGGACGCCCGGGATCGGCGGCGCCGTGACGGTCAGGCGAAGGCGGTGGCGAGCCAGGACTTCCAGGCCTGCTCGATGGCCTCGCCGTCGGGGTCGGGCAGGAAGCTGTGCTGCTCGACGACGATGGTGTCGCGGTAGCCGTGCATGAACGTCAGCAGCGCGTCACCGGTGCACACGCTCGGGATGCTGGGGTAGGCGGTGCCCTCGACCACGCCCCGCGCCTCCGGCAGCCCGGGGACGGCCAGCCGTACGGGCGTGCCGGGGGTGACCTCGCCGGTCACGCCGAGAGCGCTCTTGAACGTCTCCCACACCCGCTCGTGGTCGGGCACCTGCGGGCCGGGGATCAGGGTGTTGAACGTCGAGGTGCGCCCGGGGAAGTGCTTGAGGTAGGCGGCGAGCTTCTGGAGGTACATGCCGTCGCCCTTCTTCAGGGCGTCGTACTGGGCCTCCCAGTCGTCGCCGAGGAAGCCGCTGTGCACCAGCCGCAGCACCGCGCTGCCGCCGTCGCGTCCCTCGATGAGGTAGTCGAAGGCCATGAACGTGCCGTCGGGGCCGGGGTCGCTCTGGTAGGAGAACCGCTTGCCCGGCTCCCAGGACGTCACGGTGGCGGTCTCGGTGTGGCCCATCATGCTGTGGCGCAGCGCGCCGCCCGCGCCGGGCTCGACCTCGTTGCGTCCCATGAACCAGGAGTCGATGCCGGGGCCGGTGGAGATGGCCTCCCAGATCTGCTCGGGCGTGGCGTCGAGCGCGATCTCCTCGCGCACCTCGAATTCGTGCCGCATATCACAACTCCTTCGTCGCGATCTCGGTCGCGCTGGTCTCGATGGGCTTGGTGACGCTGGGATGGACGGCGACGACGATGCGGTGCGGACGCCCGCCCTCGGCCTTCTCGTCATGGTATTTGCCGACCAGCGCCGTGACCGTGTTCGCGAGCTCCTCGGCGAAGGCCGCGCGGTCGGCGGCCGAGGCGAACCGGATCTCACCGTCGATCGCGAAGGTCGCCACCGGCTTGCGGGCCTTGGCCGCGCCGGTGATCAGGGCGCCCACGTCGCGTACGAGCCGGGCGGCCACGGCGAGCAGCCAGCGGGCCGACAACTGGTCGGGGGAGCGCGACGGATCGGGCTGCACCGCCGCGAGCGCGACGGGCGAGATGACGTACGACGCCGCCGTCGCCCGCATGACGCGCTCGGTGACGTTGCCCTTGCGGCGCTCCTCCACCAGCTCGACCAGGCCGTACCGCTCCAGGGCCTTGAGGTGGTAGTTCACCTTCTGCCGGGGCAGCCCGACCTTGGCGGCCAGCATCGTGGCCGATCCGGGCTCCGAAAGTTCCGACAGCAGCCGGGCCCGTATCGGGTCCAGCGAGACCTCGGCCGCCGCCGGGTCCTCGATCACCGCCACATCCAGCATGGCGCAAGACTCTCAGCGACAATATTCTTCGTCAAGGCGAGAGGAATCGTCGGCACGGCGTGCCCGGCCGGGCCCGTTCAGACCGTCCCGCCCGAGATGGGCCGTCGAGCCCGCACCGCCCGGGGAGCGGTCAGCATTCGACGACGTTCACGGCCAGGCCGCCCCTGCCGGTCTCCTTGTACTTGTCGAGCATGTCCCGGCCGGTGTCGCGCATCGTGGCGATGGCCTGGTCGAGCGAGACGACGTGGCGGCCGTCGCCGTGCAGGGCGATGCGGGCGGCCGTGACGGCCTTCACCGCGGCGACCGCGTTGCGTTCGATGCACGGGATCTGCACCAGGCCGCCGATCGGATCGCAGGTCAGGCCGAGGTTGTGCTCGATGCCGATCTCGGCGGCGCTCTCGACCTGGTCCGGTGTGCCGCCGAGGACCTCGGCCAGCCCGGCGGCGGCCATGGCGCAGGCCGAGCCGACCTCGCCCTGGCAGCCCACTTCGGCGCCGGAGATGGAGGCGTTCAGCTTGAACAGGACGCCGACGGCTCCGGCGGTCAGCAGGAACCGGACCACGCCGAGTGGTCCGGCGCCGGGGACGAAACTGTTGTAGCCGTGCAGCACGGCGGGGATGATCCCGGCGGCGCCGTTGGTGGGGGCGGTGACGATGCGGCCGCCCGCGGCGTTCTCCTCGTTGACGGCCAGGGCGTACAGCGACACCCAGTCCATGGGGCTGGACGGCCCGAGGCCGCTCTCGCTGCGCAGCCTGCCGTACATGTAACGGGCGCGGCGCCGCACTCGTAGCCTGCCGGGCAGCACGCCTTCGTGGGTGAGGCCGCGCCGGACACAGTGGCGCATGACCTGCCACAGGCCGATGAGGCCGTCGCGGATCTGGGTCTCCCCTCGCCCCAGGGCCTTCTCGTTCTCCATCATCACCGCCGAGACGGGCAGGCCCGTCTCGCGGCAGTGGGCGAGCAGCTGCGCGGCGGTGGTGAAGGGGTACGGCAGGGCGGGCGGGGTCGGTTCGCGTCCCACGGTGTCCTCGTCGAGGACGAAGCCGCCGCCGATGGAGTAGTAGACCTTCGAGCGCAGTTCCCGTCCGTCGTGGCCGGAGGCGGTGAAGCGCATGCCGTTCGGGTGGCGCGGGAGGCGGGACGTGCCGTCGAAGACCAGGTCTTCGCCGACGACGAACGGGATCGTCCTCCGGCCGCACAGGTCGACGGTTCCGGAGGCGCGCATCTTCGCCAGCCGGGCCTCGACGGTGTCGATCTCGACCGTTTCGGGGTGTTCGCCGGTGAGGCCGAGCAGGACGGCCTTGTCGCTGTCGTGGCCTCTGCCGGTGAGGCCGAGCGATCCGTGCAGGGTGACCTGGACCCCGGCGACCCGTTCCAGCAGGCCGTCGGTGGCGAGGTCGCGGACGAAGGTGCCGGCGGCGGTCATGGGCCCGGCGGTGTGGGAACTGGAGGGGCCGATGCTCACTTTGAACAGGTCGAAGACGCTGATGGTCACGGATGCTCCGGTGGTTCATGGACAGGATGACGGGTCCTACGTGTAGCCACGACCGGCCGGTGGTGGTGGCGTCGCCGCGCTAGTGGCGCAACCTGGCCATCCCCCTGCGGCGCGGGCCGGAGGCCCGCAGGCGGTGTCGCCTGGTCGCCAATGGCGGCGGTGTGACTCGGCCCGGGCGCGGCGGCGGTTAGCTCTAGGCACTCCATCCCCCCGATCAGCTGGAGCGCCCATGTCACATTCCCTGCCGGCCGTGCTCGCGGCCGGCGCACTGGCGGCCCTGTCCTCGCTCGTCCCCCTCACGGGGGCTTCCGCGGAGCCCGTGACCGGCCACGTCGTCGAGGTGCGGGACCCGATTCCCGGCCGCTACATCGTGGTGCTGAAGGACGGCACGACGATGACCCGTCCCTCTGATCTCGCCGCTCGCTACGGCGGCAGGGTCCGTCACGCCTACACCTCGGCCCTGAAGGGGTACGCGGCGGAGATGACGGCCGCCGAGGCGGGCCGGCTCGCCGCCGATCCGCGGGTCGCGTTCGTCGAGCAGGACAGCGAGGTGGCGGCCAGTGGTACGCAGCCGGATCCACCCTCGTGGGGCCTGGACCGGGTGGACCAGCGGGACCTGCCGCTGGACCACAGCTACGGCTATCCCTCGACGGCGCCCACCGTGACCGCCTACATCCTCGACACGGGGATCAGGACGTCCCACCGGCAGTTCGGCGGGCGTGCCTCGGTCGGGGCCGACGAGGTCGGTGACGGCCGCGACGGGCAGGACTGCGCGGGCCACGGCACCCACGTGTCCGGCACCGTGGGCGGCACGGACTACGGCGTGGCCAAGCAGGTCAAGCTGGTCGCGGTGCGGGTGCTGGACTGCAGCGGGCACGGGTCGGCCTCCACCGTCATCGCGGGCGTCGACTGGATCACCGCGCACGCCGTCAAGCCCGCCGTGGTCAACATGAGCCTGAACGGCACGGCGAGCAACTCCGAGGACGCCGCGATCAACAAGTCGATCTCCTCCGGCGTCACGTACGTGGTGTCCTCCGGCAACGGCAACACCGATGCCTGCAAGAACTCCCCCGGCCGTATCTCGGCGGCCATCGTGGTCGACAACGCCGACTCCCGGGACCGGCGGGCGTCCGACTCCAACTACGGCTCCTGCACCGATCTGTTCGCGCCCGGTGTCGGGATCACCTCGGCGTGGAACAGCGGCGACACCGCCACCAAGACCATCGGCGGCACCTCCATGGCCGCTCCCCACGTGACCGGCGCCGCCGCCCTGTACCTGGCCGGGCACCCGGGCGCCACACCCGCCGAGGTGCAGAACGCCCTGACCGCGGCCGCGACCACCGGGAAGATCACCAACGCCGGTTCCGGCTCCCCCAACCGCCTGCTGTTCGTCTCTCCCTGACCCCATCGGAGGCTGCCATCATGCGCTTCGACCGTCTCACGCTCGCGGCCTCGGCCGGCGCGATCCTCGTCGCCGTCCCCGCGGCGGCCACCCCCGCCGCCGCGGCCCCGGCCGTGCCCAGGTTCGACCACGTGGTCGTGGTGATGTTCGAGAACACCGACTACTCGACCGTCAAGGGCAGCTCCAACGCGCCCTACCTGAACTCGCTGGCCTCGCAGGGGGCGCTGTTCACCGGTTCCTTCGCCCTGACCCACCCCAGCCAGCCCAACTACGTCGGGCTGTTCTCCGGCTCCACGCAGGGGATCGACGGCGACAAGTGCCGCAGCGGCGACCTGACGAGGGGGAATCTCGGGCAGCAGCTCCTGGACGCCGGGCTGTCCTTCAAGGGGTACTCCGAGAACCTGCCCAGCGCGGGCTCCACCACCTGCAGCAGCGGCAGGTACGCCCGTAAGCACGCCCCGTGGACGAACTTCCCCACCGTCAAGGGCGCCGCGTACAACGTCCCCTTCACCCAGTTCCCGAGTGACTTCGGCAAGCTGCCCACGATCGCCTTCGTCACGCCGAACATGTGCAACGACATGCACGACTGCTCCCTGAAGACCGGCGACGGCTGGCTGAAGAGCAACCTGGACTCCTACGTCCAGTGGGCCAAGACCCACAACAGCCTGCTGATCGCGACGTTCGACGAGGACGACCGGTCCAGCTCGGTCAACCAGATCTACACCGTCTTCGCCGGCGCGAACGTCAAGGCCGGCTACCAGTCCGGTACCCAGATCAACCACTACACCGTGCTGCGCACGCTGGAGGACATGTACGGCCTGAGCCCGCTGGGCGGCGCCGCGAACAAGTCGGCCGTGACCGATGTCTGGGCACGGCCGGGTGCCGCCGAGGACGAGACCCCCACCACCGGCTGACGAGGCCGGGGCGGTGACCGGGACCACCGGGGGCCCGGTCACCGCCCGCATCGCAGGAGGAACACGTGTACCTGTCCACCACCGGCCTGGGCCGCCAGCGGGTGAGCGCTCGCGGCGTCGCGGCCAACGTAGTGGCGCTCGGCCTGGTCAGCCTGGCGACCGACGTCTCCGCCGAGATGGTCACCGCCGTGCTGCCGTTGTACTTCGTCCTGACCCTGCAGTTCAGCCCGCTCGCCTATGGCCTGATGGACGGCCTGTACGCCGGCGCCACGGCGTCGCTGCGCCTGGTGGGCGGCTACCTCGCCGACCGCACCGACCGGCGCAAGGCGGTGGCGATGGCCGGGTACGGCCTGTCGGCGCTGGCCAGGCTCGGCCTGCCCGCGGCGGGCGGCTCGGGCGCGGCCATCGCCGCCGTCCTGGTGGCCGACCGCGCGGGCAAGGGGCTGCGGACGGCGCCGCGCGACGCGCTGATCAGTCTGTCGACGCCGGAGCCGCTGCTCGGCAGGGCGTTCGGGGTGCACCGGGCCCTGGACGGCGCCGGAGCGTTCGCCGGGCCGCTGGTGGCGCTGGCGGTGCTGGGGCTGGCGGGCGGCGCGTCGGCGGAGGGGTTCGACGCGTTGTTCGTCACGAGTTTCTGCGTGGCGGCCGTCGGCCTGCTGATCCTGGCGGTGGCGGTGGACGATCGCCGCGGGCCGCGCCCGCCGTCCGGGGTGGTCTCGGTGCGGGACGTCGCCCGCCTGGTGCGGGTCCCGGCGGTGCGGGGGCTGCTGGCCGCGGCGTGCCTGCTCGGCCTGGCGACCATCGGGGACGGCTTCGTGTACCTGATGCTGATGCGGTCCCAGAGTGTCGGGGGTGGCTGGTTCCCGATGCTGGCGGTGGGCACCAACCTGGTCTACCTGCTGCTGGCGGCCCCGCTGGGGGTGCTGGCCGACCGGCGTGGGCGTCTGCCGGTGGTGCTGGGCGGGTACGGCGCCCTGCTGCTGGTGTATCTGCTGCTGTCCGGTCCGCTCGCCGGGCCGGTCGCGGTCGTCGTCACGATCGTGTTGTACGGGGCGTTCTACGCGGCGACCGACGGGGTGCTGACGGCGCTCGCGGCCGCGGTGCTGCCCGCGGCGACGCGCACCAGCGCGCTCGCCCTGGTGCAGTCGGGGCAGGCGCTGGCCTACCTGGGTTCGTCGGTGGCGTTCGGCCTGGCCTGGTCGGTCTTCGGGCCGGCGGTGGCCACCCGGCTGGCCGCCGCCGTGGTCGCCGTGGCGATGGTGACGGCGCCGTTCGTCCTGCGCGGGGCCTCCGGGAGGGGCCGGTGAGCGCCCGGACGAAGATGGTGGCGGCGGCGCTCGCCGCCGTGGTGCTCGCGGCCGCGGCCGGGTACGCGGTGCTGCGGGCGCGTGCCGGCCGGGCGCGCACCGTGGCGGGTACCGCGGCGGTGACCCTCGCGCCGGGCCCGCGGTTGCTGGCGGTGAGCACCGCGCCCGCCACGCGGGGCCATCTGGTGGCCCTTCCTCCGGCGGGCGGCCCTCTGGAGGTGTCCCCGCTGACCTGCACCCGTTTCCACGCGGCCGGCGGCACCGGTCTGTGCCTGCGGCCGGACGGCGACCTGCCGACGTACGAGCTGGTGGTGCTGGACGCGGCGCTGACGCAGCGGCGGGCGATCCCGCTGGTGGGGGTGCCCAACCGGGCCAGGGTCTCGCCCAGCGGGCGCTGGGTGGCCTGGACGGTGTTCGTGGCCGGGGACTCCTACAACGGGGGCCGGTTCTCCACCCGGGTGGGCCTGCTCGACACGCGTACCCAGCGTCTGGTGCCGACGCTGGAGGACTGGAAGGTCACCCTCCGGGACCGGCCGTACCGGGCGGCGGACCTGAACTTCTGGGGGGTGACGTTCGCCGCCGGCGACCGGGTGTTCTACGCCACCATGTCCACCTCCGGGCATCGCTATCTGGTGCGGGGCGACCTGGCGGCCGGGACTCTGCGGGTGCTGCGCGACGGTGTGGAGTGCCCGTCGCTGTCGCCGGACGGCGGGCGGCTGGCGTTCAAGTCGGCGGTGGGCGGCGATCCGGGCCGGGGGTGGCGGCCGGCGGTGCTGGATCTGGCGACGATGCGCGAGACCGTGCTGGCGGAGAGGCGTAGTGTCGACGACCAGCCGGCCTGGCTCGACGACCGCACGGTCGCCTACGCGCTGCCGCGCGCTGGGGGTGGTTCCGATGTGTGGCGGGTGCCGGCCGACGGCTCGGGGCGGCCGGAGTTGCTGCTCGCGCAGGCCGCCTCGCCGGTGGCGCTGAGGTCAGATCCAGCCTCTCCGTGAGGCGTGCAGGGCGAGCTGGAACCGGGTCACGGCGCCGGCGTTGCAGGTGAGCTGTTCGAGGTGGCGTGACAGGGTGCGGCGGCTGATGCCGAGCAGCTGGGCGATCTGGGCGTCGGTGATGCCGGTGGCGAGCAGTTCCAGGATGCGGCGCTGCAGGCCGTTGAGCGCGGGTGGCCGCCGGTCGCCGAGGTGCATGGGGAACGCCGTGCGCCAGGAGGTCTCGAACAGCCCGATCAGCGCCGACAGCAGGCTGGAGGGGTAGACGATCAGCATGGAATCGTTGATCTCCGCCTCCACGAACGACATGGACACGAAGGCCACGCGCCGGTCGAAGACCGTCAGTTTCACCGGCACCGTCGGCAGGACCCGGGCCTGCTCCCCCGCGGCGATGCAGGGCTTGATGTTGCAGGCGTAGTAGTCGGCGTTCTGGACGGCCGACCTGGAGTACACGACGCGGTATTCCACGTGGCGGGCGAGGCTGTCGATCTCCTCCTCGTTGGGCCGGCCCTGGGTGTGGTAGGGCGGGGAGTCGAAGCGGAGCACCTCGGACTCCGCGGCGCCCTCGATCTGGTGGATGCGTTCGATGATCTCCGGTCCGGTGACGACTTCCACCAGGTCTTCGGTGGGCTGGGGGTGCACGGTGCGGCGGTAGGCGTCGTAGGCGTTGGCGGCGGCGGTCCTGGCGCGCAGCAGGGAGGCCGACTGTTCGTGTGTGAGGGATTCCAGCGCGATGGAGGGTTCGGCGGGTTTGACGACGGCGTCGCCGGACGAGGCGCCGGTGACGAGCCCGAGCCGGGTCAGGCGGATGACGGCCGTCTCCACTTCGCCGGGTTCCCAGCGCAGCGCCCCCGCCAGTTCGCGGGCGTGGACGGGGCCGGTCCGGAGCAGGGTGGCGTACGCCGACGCCTCCCGGTCGCCGAGCCCCAGCTGTACGAGATGTCCGATAAGTTCCTCATCGACCATGGCGCCCGTCACCTGCCTTCACGGCATCTGGAATGGAGCACCGCAGATCATAGGCTGAACGCCGCCACCGAGGACAGGGCACCGTTCACGGCCGTTCCGCTCAGCGAGGCCGGGGGAGCGGCGGGCGCGGTGACGCGCCCGCCTTTCCCGTCACGACCCCTGGTCGTTTCACAGGATCACGGCGAAGACGACATAGGCGATCACGATGATCAGCCCCACGGTGAAAAGCCCGGCGAGGAATCCGCCGCCACCGCCCTGCTGACTGTAGGAGCCGTGGTAATGGGTGGGCCGGTGCACGGGGTTCACGTGCGGCCGGTGCGCGCCGGCGTTGTGCTGCCGCATGTGCCGCTGGTGCGTTTCCACGTGCCGCTGGTGCGCCTGCTGGTTCAGCTGATTCTGCATCATCTGGTTGAATATCTGGTTCTGGTCCACGATAAGCCCCTTCCGCGTTCTGCCGGTGGTACGGTCAACGGTCGCGCGCGGGCGGGGTGTCCGGCCATCCGCCCGGACGCATTTCTCATCGATCCCGGCAAAGCGCTGGTCCGGGCGTATGCTGAAATCCGTCCGAGGTGTCCGACGGCGCCGGACACCTCACCCGGTAAGCCCTCGGAGACCCGCGTGGACGAGACCACCGATCCGCGAATGAAGTTCGCCCGCCGGTTACGTGCCCTGCAAGAGGCGACAGGCCTTTCCATACGGCGTCTGGAGGTCGAAAGCGAACGGACCCCTCGCCGGCGAAGAGAGGAGAGACTGCGCCTCAAGCGCAGCACGATCGCCGGAATGACAAGCCAAGTTCGTCCGGTTCGGCCGGAATTGGCGAATTTCGAGGTATTTGTCGATACTTGTCTCCGCATAGCGGGAGAAAAGGGAATTTCGCTGCCGCCCGAACTCGGTGATCGCCGGGCCTGGGACGAGGCCTATCGCGAACTCCGCGATCAGGTGGACCGTTTTCCCCACCGTGCCGCCGCCCGTTCCCTGCCCGAACGCTCCCCCGCGGTCCGCGCCTCCCTGGCCGACCCCGGCGACGTACCGGAGGTGAAGCCTTCCCTTCCGCGAAGGCGGGTCCTCCTGGCGACGTCCGCGACGCTGGCCGTGGCGGCGGCCGGGGTGATCATCCCCGTCTGGTTACGCGGGTCCGGCTCCCGGACGGCCGGAGCCGGGCCCGGCCGCTCGGCCCCCCACGCGTCCGGCGGCGCGTCCTACAGCCCCGTCGGCAGACTCCTCAGCCCGCCGATCGCCCAGGACGACCCGGTCTGGTCGGTGGCGGCCGGCGCGGTGAGAGGGGAGCTCCTGGCGCTCGTCGGCCGGGCCGACGGCACCGTCCAGGTGTGGAACCCCGTCACCGGCAGGCCCGTCAGCCGTCCTCTCGGCGGCCACGACAAGCCCGTCTTCTCCATCGCGCTCAGCGCTCCCATGGCGGTGTCCGGCAGCGTCGACGGCACGCTGCGGGTCTGGGACCTCACCGCCGGCCCGCCCACGAGCACCCGCCTGGGCCACGGCGAGCCCAGCGGGGGGATCAACGGCGTCGCGCTGGCCACCGTGCGCGGCAGGACCGCGGCCGTGTCCGCCTCGGACGACCGCACCGTGCGCGTCTGGGACCCGGCCGCTCCCAAGCTGGGCGGCAGGGTCCTCGGCGGGAGACTCGACTCCGAGGTCAAGAGCATCGCCACCGGCACCGTGAAGGGCACGGCGATCGCCGTGTCCGGCAGCGCGGACGGCACCGTCCGCCTCTGGGACCTGGAGGGCGGACGCGCGCCCCGGATCCTCGGCGCTCACGAGACCACCGTCGGGACCGTCGCGATCGGCGCCGTGCGCGACAGGACTCTCGCGGTGTCGGGCAGCGAGGACGGCGTCGTCCGGATCTGGGACCTGACCGCGGCCGAGCCTGCGGGCAGGACGCTCGGCGACCGCGTCCGCGTCGCCGTCAAGACCATCGCCATCGGCGGGGTGAACGGCAGGACCGTGGCCGTCGCCGGCAGCGACGACGGCATGATCCGCCTCTGGGACCTGGCCACCGGGAGTCCGTACGGCGACGGCCTCACGGGCCCGGACACCGGGGCGGAGGCCATCGCCATCGGCCAGGTGCCGGGCAGGGCCGTCGTCGTCTCCGGCCACTGGGACGGCACCATCTGGACCTGGAGCCTGTGATCCCGGCCGCGTGCACGGCGGACGGGGGCGGAGGACTCCCCTCCGCCCCCGTCCCGGTCCCCCGTCAGCAGCCGTCGAAGTAGGTCTGGCCCACGATCGACTGGCGGACCCGGTTGCGGGCGAGCTCCGCCGAGCTGGACACGTTCGACGTCGCGGTCACCGTGAAGTACACCTTCGAGAACGAGCTGGGCGAGTAGCTCGTCTGGGCCGGCGCGTAGGACACCACCACGATGGTGGAGCCGTTGCCGCCGACGACGGCGTTGGGCGGGGTGTACTCCGTCCGGAAGCCGTTGCGGGTCAGGGCCGAGCTCGAGAACTGGCGGGCGTCCTGGTAGCACATGCTCTTGACGAACCAGCCGGAGTGCCAGACCAGCGGGGCCTGGGCCGACGCCGTGGCGGCGGCGGGCACGAGCGCCGCGCAGGCGACGGCCGACGCCGCCAGGAGGAGGCGGAGCCGAGGGGGGACCGAGAGCTTCTTCACCGTGGTGTTCCTTCCGCTGGCAGGTCGAAGCGATCTGCATTCGACGATCGGGACCGCGGGCGATGTCCGGCAACGGGGCCGGACGCATCGGCCGGCGCCACCGGTGTCCGTCCTGGTGGGAGGACGATGTCCGGTCCTGTCCCGATGTCCGGTGCCGCCGGACATCGGGCCGCCGCCCGCGCCGGGATCTTCCTGATAGGTTCTGAGGAGTGACTTCGCGCGTGGTGGGACGGGCCCGCGTGGCCGTGGCGGTGACGTTCGCGGTGCACGGGGCGGTCACGGGGAGCTTCGCCACGCGTATCCCGTGGCTGCAGGAGCATCTCCAGGCGGGGCCCGGTCAGCTGGGGCTCGCGCTCCTGGCACCGGCGGTGGGCTCGTTGGTCGCCATGCCGACGGCCGGGCGCATCGTCCACCGGCTCGGCGGGCGCACGGCGACCAGGCTGCTGATCGCGCTGATGTGCTCGGCGCTCGCCCTCCCCGCCCTCGCGCCCGGCCTCGCCGTCCTGTGGATCACCCTGTTCGCCTACGGCGCGGTGGCCGGCATGGCCGACGTCGCCATGAACGCCCAGGGGGTGGTCATCGAGCAGCACCTCGGGCGGTCGATCATGTCGGGCCTGCACGGCATGTGGAGCGTCGGAGGGCTGGTGGGCGGAGCCATCGGCGTCGCCGCCGCGCAGGCCGCCGTCGACGCCCGCGTCCATCTGGCCGCCGCGGCGGCGGCGCTGCTCGCGGTGAGCGCCGCGGCGGGTCCGCTGCTGCTCGACGTGCGGGCCGCCGACGACGAGGCGGCCCCCGCGAGGTTCGTGCTGCCGACCCGGCGCGTGCTCCTCCTCGGCCTGATCGGCTTTTGCGCGGTATTCGGGGAGTCGGCGAGCCAGGACTGGTGCGCCGTCTACCTCAAGCAGATCACCGGGACCTCCGCCGGGGTGGCGGCGGCGAGCTACACGGCGTTCGCCTTCATGATGGCGGCCGGGCGGCTGTGCGGTGACATGGTGGTCCGGCGGCTCGGCCCGGTGCTGACGGTGCGCCTCAGCGGGGGTCTCGCGGCGCTGGGCGCGGTCCTCGTCGTGGTGGCCCGCACTCCCCTTCCGGCGATCGGCGGCTTCATGCTGATCGGGCTGGGGGTCGCGGTGGTGGTGCCGCTGGCGTTCGCGGCGGCCGGCAACGCGGGCCGTACCCCGAGCGAGGGGGTGGCGGGCGCCGCCACCGTCGCCTACACCTCGGGCTTCGCCGCGCCGAGCGCGATCGGCGGCATCGCGGCGGCCACCAGCCTGCCGGTGTCGTTCGTGGTGGTCAGCGTCCTGATGGTGGCGATCCTGGCCGGCGCCCGCGCCCTGGCCCCCCGTCCGGCCGCGCCCCACCTCCACCCCGCCCCCGCGGCCCCTCGCTCGGGCGCGGGCGACTGACGCGGCCCCGCTACCATCGGGGTCGCTGAAGATCTGTGAGCGTGGAGGCGAACATGGTGGACGACGGCGAGCTGCGCTACCTGCGGCGGTGCGTGGAGCTGGCGGCGACGGCCCTGGAGGTGGGCGACGAGCC
Source organism: Sphaerisporangium fuscum (assembly GCF_018531465.1). Lineage (GTDB taxonomy): Bacteria > Actinomycetota > Actinomycetes > Streptosporangiales > Streptosporangiaceae > Sphaerisporangium > Sphaerisporangium fuscum. The sequence goes on along the minus strand of NZ_JAHDTF010000024.1, from coordinate 78,709 downwards.
GTTCGGCTCGGTGCTCGTCGCCGCGGACGGCACCGTCCTGTTCGAGGACCACAACCACGTGGCCTCCGGTGACCGGACGCGGCACCCGGAGTTCGAGATCGCGCGCTGGGCGGCGGCGAACATGAAACCCGGGGAGCGGGCCGCGGCGACGGTGTACACCTCCGGCGAGCACTGCCCGATGTGCGCGGCCGCGCACGGCTGGGTGGGGCTCGGCCGCATCGTGTACGTCAGCTCCTCCGAGCAGCTGGGGTCCTGGCTGTCGGAGCTGGGCGTCCCCGCGCCTCCCGTGCGGACCCTGCCGATCCGGGACGTCGTGCCGGACGCGGTGGTCGAGGGCCCGATCCCCGGCCTGGCCGACGAGGTGCGTGAGCTGCACCGCCGCTTCCACGGGGCCTCCTGACACGCTCGCATCCTCCACCGGCCGCGAAAGCCCGGCCCGGCGCCGTCGACCACCCGGCGATGATCACGTACATGGCCCGCTAGGAGACGGCCGTCCTCGGGTGGACGACGGCGAGGAGGCCGTGCAGGGCCCGGTTGAACTCCTCGGGCCGTTCGAGGTTGGGCATGTGGGCGGCGCCCTCGATGACGGCGAACCGCGCGCCCGGGATGCGGTGGTACATGAACTCCGCGTCGGCGACCGGCGTGAACTCGTCGTCGGCGCCGGCCACGATCAGCGCGGGCACCGCGATGCCGGCGAGCGTGCCGGTGTGGTCGCGCCGCTCGGCGCGGCCGAGCAGGGCCGCGGCGGCTCCTTCCGGGGAGGTGCGCCGCATCATGCCGAGCACGTGCTCCGCCACGGCGGGCCGGGCCTCGATGTTGGCAGGGGCGACCATCTTCGCCAGCACCTCCTCGGCGTAGGGCCCCATGCCCTCCCTCAGCAGCCTGGCGGCCATGGCGGCCCGTACCCGTTTGCCCTCGGCGGTCTCGGCCTGGGCGAAGGTGTCGGCGAGCAACAGGCCGCGTACCCGCGCGGGGAACAGGTGGTGGAACTCCATCACGATCTGCCCGCCCATCGAGAGGCCGCCGATCACCGCCTCCGCGATCCCCAGGTGGTCCAGGAGGGCGGCGGTGTCGCGGGCGAACACCTCCAGGGGGGTCACGCCGGGGACGACGGTGCTCTCGCCGTATCCCCGCAGGTCGGCGGCCACCACGCGCCAGCCGTGCGCCGCGAACTCCTCCACCTGGGGCGCCCACATCGTGCGGTCGAACGGGTGGCCGTGCACGAGCACCAGCGCGGGACCCTCGCCCCGGTCGTCGTACCCGACGGTGATGCCGTTGACCTCGGCCTTGCTCACCACGTCCACACCCTTCCCGATCATCGCGGGCGGCCGTACGCCGCCGATCGCGATGCTAGGCCTGGCAAGCTTCTCAGTGCAATAAAATCATTGCTCTCGGTGCAATATTGTCTTTGTTGAGAGTGGGGCGCACGTGGAGGACTACCGTCTGGTCGCCGACGCCGTCGCGGCCGACATCGCCGCCGGACGGCTGCGTCCGGGAGACCGGCTGCCGACGCAGCGGGCCTTCGCCCGGCGGCACGGCATCGCCAACTCCACGGCCTCGCGGGTCTACGGCGAGCTGGCGCGGCGGGGGCTGGTGGTCGGGGAGGTGGGCCGCGGCACGTTCGTCCGGGCCGCCGCGCCGTCCCCCGGCTCCGCGCTGGTCGATCCCGGCAGCGCCCGGATCGACCTCGAGCTGAACTACCCGGTCCTCCCCGAGCAGCCCGCGCTGCTCGCCGGCGGCCTCACCACCCTGCTGCGCCCGGACGTCCTCGGCGCCGCGCTGCGCCCGGTGGCCCCGTCGGGCACGCCCCGGGCGAGGGAGGCGGCGGCGCGGCTGCTGGCCCGGGGCGGCTGGTCCCCGGACCCCGCTCGCGTCCTCTTCGCGGGGAACGGCCGGCAGGCGGTCGCCGGGGCGGTGGCCGCGCTGGTCCCTCCGGGCGGACGGCTCGGGGTCGAGGCGCTGACGTATCCGATGATCAAGGTGATCGCCGGGCGGCTCGGGATCACGCTCGTCCCCCTCGCCGTCGACGAGGCGGGGCTGCGTCCCGACGCGCTCGCCGCCGCGCACCGGGGCACGCCGCTGCGGGCCGTCTACCTGCAGCCCACCCTGCAGAACCCCCTCGGGGTGACCATGCCGGCCGGACGGCGGGCCGAACTGGCCGCCGCGCTGCGCGAGCTGGACCTGCACGCGGTCGAGGACCGGATCTGGGCCTTCCTGCACGAGGGGGACGATCCCCCGCTCGCGGCGCTGGCCCCCGAGCGCACGGTCATGATCGACAGCCTGTCCAAGCGGCTGGCTCCCGGCCTGACCGCGGGCTTCGCGCTCGTGCCGCCGTCCCACGCGGAGGCCGTCGCGGCGGCGCTGCGGTCGGGAGGGTGGACGTGCGCCGGGTTCGCCCTGGAGGCCGCCACCCGGTGGATTGCGGACGGCACGGTGGCGGCGCTGGAGGAGGCCAAGCGCGCCGACGCGGCGGCCCGCCAGGAACTGGCCGCCCGCCACCTCGCCGGTTTCGCCACCCGCGCCGACCGCCACTCGTACTACCGCTGGTGGGAGCTGCCGGAGCCCTGGCGGGCGGAGACGTTCGTGGCGGCGGCCGCCCGGCGCGGCGTGGCCGTGACGCCCGCGGCGTCGTTCGCCGTCGCCGGGGGCAGCGCGCCGGCCGCGGTGCGCATCGGCCTGGCCTCCCCGCCGCCGCCGGTGCTGTCCCAGGCGCTGGAGACGCTGGCCGCCGTCGCCCGCGGCACCCCGGAGGACGCCGCCGCGGATTGACGCCGCCTCGCGGTTTGTCGGTGGCCTAAGGTACTTTTGGTGGTTTGTACGGCTATGGCATGACTTCGTCGAAGGAATCCCCCGCATGACCTCCGTTTCCATGCACGCCGCCGAGGTGCATCACCACCACAGGGACGTGACCGGCGGCTGGCTGCGCCCCGCCGTGTTCGGCGTCATGGACGGGCTGGTGTCCAACGCCTCGCTCATCGCGGGAGTGGTCGGCAGCGGCGCGAGCGCGCAGGCCGTGACCATCGCCGGGCTGGCCGGGCTGGCGGCCGGAGCGTTCTCCATGGCCACCGGCGAGTACACCTCCGTCCGTTCCCAGACCGAGATGACCCTCGCCGAGATCGACGTCGAGCGGCGGGAGATCGCCAAGAACCCCGAGGCCGAGGAGCGCGAACTGGCGCTGCTGTACGAGTCGCGCGGCCTCACCCCGGAGCTGGCCCGCGAGGTGGCCCGCCAGCTGCACAAGCAGGACGAGGTCGCCTGGCGCGTCCACGCCCGCGAGGAGCTCGGCGTGGACCCCGACGACCTGCCCTCGCCGTGGGTGGCCGCCGGATCGTCGTTCCTGGCCTTCGCGGTCGGCGCGCTGATCCCGGTGCTGCCCTTCCTGTTCGGTTTCGGCTCGGTGGTGGCGGCGATCGTGCTCACGGCGCTGGCGCTGTTCGGCACCGGGGCGCTGGTCGCGCGGCTCACCACCCGGCCCTTCCTGCTGGGCGGCGCGCGGCAGCTGCTGCTCGGCTCGGCCGCCGCGGCGGTCACCTACGGCATCGGCCATCTGGTCGGCGCCGCCGTCTCCTGAGCCCGCCGGTCCTCGCCGATCGTCACCCTTCGCCGCCCGGCCTGTCCACCGACCGGGCGGCCACGCCGTCCAGCAGGCAGGCCAGCCCGAACTCGAAGTGCTCCTCGAAGCCCAGGTCGCGGGCTTCGATCACCCGGCGGCCGAACTCGGGGTACTCCCCGCTGGTGACGACCTCGCGGATGTAGGGGCCGACGCTCGCCCGCCACTGCTCCTCGCTCATGCCGGTGCGGCGCTGGGCCTCCTGCTCGGCCAGTTCCGCGGCCACCGCGCCCTGCACGTAGTTGGTGAGCAGGCCGACCACGGCGGAGGCCAGCGTGATGTCGCCGGTGAGCCCACGGGCCGCCAGGAGGGCCTCGTCCATCCTCCGCAGGGCGTTCGGCCCGAGCGCGGGACGGGCCGTCAGCACCCGCGCCAGCCAGGGATGACGTAGCAGCACGGCACGCAGCCGCCGGGTGACCGCGGCGAGGTCGGCGCGCCAGTCACCGGATGGCGGCCCGGTCGGCTCCTCTCCCTGCACGGCGTCGACCATCAGGTCGATCAGGTCGTCGCGCCCGGACACGTGCCGGTACAGCGACGTCGTCCCCGAGCCCAGCTCGGCGGCCAGGGTGCGCATCGACAACGCCTCCAGCCCTCCTGCGTCCGCCATGCGCGTGGCCACCTCGACGATGCGCCCGACGGTGAGCGCCTGGCGGCGGCCGGCCTTCGGCATACGGGTCCACACGGGCCCCTGAAGCTGATCCTTGGTCATCTCGGCCGTCCGTCCTCTCACGCTGTTGCGAACAGTGTAGCCGTATGCGTACAGTGTTGCCGCATTCGGGAACAGTGTGCCCATTAAGGAGAGAGATGAACGACATCCACGTCCCCGTGCTGGTGGCCGGCGGCGGCACGGTCGGCCTGGCGGCCGCGGTGTTCCTGGCCCACCACGGCGTGCGCCCGCTCGTCGTGGAGTGGCAGGACGCCCCCTCGATCCACCCCCGCGCCACCGGCGTCGGTCAGCGCACGGTGGAGCTGCTGCGCGAGGTCGGCCTGGAGGACGCCGTGAACGCCGTGGCCCTCGACATGACCGCCGGCGCCCTCGGGAAGATCAGCGGGCCCACGCTGGCGACCGTCCAGTGGCCCCCGCCGGACGCCGTCACGGGACGCCGCACACCCATCGCCGCCGACACCCGCGCCACCGTCGGCCCCGCCAGGCTCCGCGGCCTGTGCCCGCAGAACCGGCTGGACCCCGTGCTGCTGCGGGCGGCCCGGGAGCGCGGCGCGACCGTGTGCCACGGCACCGAGCTGGTGTCCTTCGAGCAGGACGCCGACGGGGTGACCGCCGTGATCGAGGGGCCCGAGGGGCGGCGCACCGTGCGCGCGGACTACCTCGTCGCCGCCGACGGCGTGCGCAGCGGCGTCCGCGCCGCCCTCGGCATCGACACCACGGGGCCGGGCGCGCTCGGGGACCCGATGATGAACATCCTCTTCCGCGCCGACCTGGACGACCTGACCCACGGGCACCACTTCGTCGCCTGCGACATCACCGGCCCCAGCTCGCCCGGCATGCTCGTCACCGTCGACGGGCGGCACGAGTGGATCTTCCACGTGCCCTACGAGCAGGGAGGCGAGGACGGTTTCACGCCCGAGCGCTGCCGGGAGCTCATCCGCGCCGCGCTCGGCGACCCCGAGCGCGACGTCGAGGTCCTCAGCAGGCTGCCCTGGCGGGTCCGCGCCCAGGTCGCCGAGCGCTTCTCCACGGGAAGGGTGTTCCTCGCCGGGGACGCCGCGCACGCCAACCCCCCGCTCGGCGCGTTCGGCATGAACACCGGCGTCGCCGACGCGCACAACCTGGCCTGGAAGCTGGCCTGGGTCCTGCGCGGGCAGGCCGGCCCCGGGCTCCTGGCCACCTACGAGGCCGAACGGCGGCCGGTCGCCGAGCTCACCGTCCGCCAGGCCCTGCTGCGCCTTGAGAACCCGCGGCTGCACTGGGACCCGGGCATGGCTCAGGAGCGGGCGAAGGCGGGCGTGGTCAACGCCCCCGTCGTGCACCTCGGCTACCGCTACGACTCAACCGCCGTCGTCGGCGCCCGGCCCGAACTTCCCTCGACGGAGGACGTGGCCCTCGATCTCGACGGCTCCCCCGGCTCACGTCTCCCGCACCTGTGGGTGGAGCACGAGGGCCGGCGCGTCTCCACGCTCGACCTGGTCGGATCGCGGTTCACGCTGCTGACCGGCCCGGCGGGCGCGGCCTGGCTCGAGGTCGCCGGCGAGGTGGCCACGCGGCTGGGCGCCGGCCTGCACGCCTTCCGCGTCGGCGCGGACGGCGACGTCGCCGACCCCGAGGGCCTCTGGCCGGCGGCGTCCGGCACGGGCGACGCCGGAGCACTGCTGGTGCGCCCCGACGGGTTCGTCGCCTGGCGCTCGGCCGCCCCGGCCGGGGACGACGGCGAGGCGCTGGCGGCCGCCCTGCTGCGCGTGCTGCACCGGCCGGCCACGGACGGGGCCGGGGCACCCGGCGCGCGCACGGCGGTCTCCGCGTAGCCGCATGCCACCGGCCACCCCACCGGGCCGGTCAGTGTGACCGCGGCGGGGAGCGCCTCACATGTGCAGGGTCCCGCTGCGGGCGCGGTGCTCAAGCGGTGGATACCCGTGCAGGCGGCGGAAGGCCGTGCTGAAAGCGCGGACGTCGTGATAGCCGCACGCCCGGGCCACCTCCGTCACCGTGGGGGCCGCGTCGAGCAGCAGGGCGGCGGCCAGCTCGAGCCGCATCCTGCGCAGGGTCGCCATCAGGGAGGCGCCCGTCTGCTCTCGGAACAGCCGCTCGGCGTGCCGTTCGGACAGGTGGACGGCGGCGGCCACATCCCTGACCCTGACCGGCCGGTACAGGTTGTCGGCCAGGTGCCGCCGCATCGCCGCCACCACCCGGGACGGGCCGTCCCGGGGAGGCGGGTCGACCCGCAGATCGTCCTCGTTCGCGAACGCCCTGGCGGTGTCCACCACCAGCGCGGCGCCGAGCCCGGCCAGGCCGGCGTCGTACCCGGACCGCACCGGGCCGGCGTACGCGGCGAGTGCCGTGACGACCTCGGGCAGCGAGCCGGTACGGCGCGACACCACGGGTCCGGCGGTGTCGGTGAGGCCGGACCACCAGCCACGCTCGTCCGGGCCCGGCGCCTCCTGGCCCCTCCGGAGCGTGAAGCCCCAGTGGGCGATGCCGAGCGGGTCCGCCGGGCTCGACTCGATCTCGTGCACGTCACCCGGCCTGGTCAGGAACACGTCACCGGTGCCGACGTCATGGTGTTCCCCACCGACGCTGAACCGGCCCGTACCGGTGTAGGCCAGGCAGACCTCGTAGAAGGAGTGCCGGTGCCAGTAGTTGCGCCAGGCGAGCTTGGTGTAGAACCCCCAGCTGACGAAGTCGGCCCTGAACCCTCCGACCTGGCAGGTCTCCAGCAGGCCGGCCAGCTCGGGCAGCCGGCCGGCACCGGCGACGTCCGCCAGGCTCAAGCCGTGCTCCTGCCTGTCGGGTCCACTCCCGCCAGCATCATGCCCTGCCCCAGGGACCAGTCGTGCGCCTGGATCGCCGGCGGGTCGGCGGGGTCACGGAACTGCACCAGCCAGGTGGTCCTCGCCTCGTCGCTGACGTTCACCCCCGAGCCGTGGACGGTCAGGTACGAGAAGAACAGCACGTCCCCCGCCTCCGCGGGCAGTGGCACCGCGGCCTCGAAGGGCACGTCGGTGAGGTGATGGCCTCCCTCGGGGTCGTGCTCCCGCGGCCCCTGCAGGTGGCTGCCCGGGACGACCCGGACACAGCCCTTGTGCTCGGGCGCGTCGTCCAGGTGGAAGATCGCGGCACCGACCCGGTGGTGGGTGTGGGGGAAGAACGGGTGGTCCTGGTGCAGCGGGAACGGCGAGCCGTTCTCCGGCGGCTTCACGAACAACTTGGTGTGGTGCAGCTGGACGTTCGGCACCCCCAGCACGGCCGCGGCGACGGAGGTGAACCGCTCGTCCACCAGCAGCCGGGAGAACGCCGCCGCGTGGAACTGCGCGTCGTGCAGGTGCCGCAGCCGGGTCGGCGCGCCGGCCGCGAGCCCGGCGGCCGCACCCCAGGTCGGGTCCTCGTCCCGGTCCAGCCGCCGGAGCAGGTCATGGGCGGCACGGCGGTACGCCGCCGCCTCGTCCTTGGTCAGCAGGCCCTTCAGCAGTACGTACCCGTGCTCGGCGTAATGGCCGGCGAGGGTTCCCAGATCGATCGTGGTCTCGGTCATCATGTCCTCCTGTCGTGATTCACATCGACATTAGGAAGCCGGTGGCCGGCACGACAGGCTCACGGCGGACGGCGATGTTCGTGAAACAGACAAGCGATCGCCCACCGGCGGGCAGGCCGGAAATCGAACCGATATACATTTGATTACTCGCGTCCCTGATGTGAAGCCGGCGTGCGGGCCGCGGGGACCGGTGCCACCGCGTTGGCCAGGAGTGCGATCGAGAGGATCACGGCGATGAGTGTCGAACCGGTCGAAGTGGCCACTGGAACGGTGGTGGAGTGGTACGAGGAAGAGGGGTGGGGATTCATCAGGTCCGCCGACGTTTCCGGTGACGTTTTCGCCCGCTTTTCATCGATTACCGGGGTCGAAGGGTATAGATGTCTCGTACCGGGGCAACGTGTTCGGTTCACCTGGGAGCAATTCCCTCAGGACGGTTTCGCTTTCCGGGTGATTCACGTGTTCGTCGGCGGCGAATCCGTGCCGGGCACACCGCCTTTCGCCGACGAGAGCGGCAGAGATGCCTACGTGAGCCGTCTGCACATCCAGCTGGACGATCGATCGGACCGACCTCAGCCAGGACGCCCGGCCGGGACCTCCCAGCCGGACGCCCTGCGTGATGTCAGGCCGACACTCCGGAGAACCGCAGCGTCCGGAGTTGGAACGGACGTAGCCGCAGCTCCAGCGAGGCGTCCTCGAGAGGGCGTTCGAGGAGGTCGCACGCCGTGACGGTCTCGAAGGAGAACGACGGCGTCAGCCGGGCCCGAACCCGGCCGCCGAGCGATTCGTACAACCGGACGACGACGTCGCCGCTCGCGTCGTCGGCCAGCTTCACGGCCGTGATGACGACGGCTTCGTCGTCGACGCCGACCAGCGGCGCGACCGGGCCGTCGCCGGGGACCGTACGCTCGGGCAGGTTGATCGCGTAGCCCTCGCGCACCGCGTCGCCGACGGTGGCGCCGACGACGAGAGCGTGACCGAACCGGTGCGCCCCCTGATCGGTCTGCGGGTCGGGGAACCGCGGCGCCCGGAGCAGGGACGCGCGGACCGTCGTGGTGGTCCCGCCGTCGGACTCGCGCACGGTCCGGGTGACATCGTGACCGTAGGTGGAGTCGGTGACCAGGGCGACGCCCCAGCCCGGCTCTTGGAAGTGGACGAACCGATGGTTGCACGCCTCGAACTTGGCCGCCTCCCAGCTGGTGTTGGTGTGCGTGGGACGGTACAGGTGGCCGTACTGGGTCTCGGCGGCGTAGCGCTCGGCATGGACGTCCAGCGGGAAGGCCAGCTTCAGGAACTTCTCGGTCTCGTGCCAGTCGACCTCGGTGTGGATCTGGAGGCGCGCGGCGCCCGGCGGCAGCACCAGGGTCTGCCGGACCTCCGACGAGCCGAAGGACCGGCGGACCGTCACCCCGTCCGGCGCGGGTGAGATCTCGTCGGCGTGGGTGAGGTCGGTGACGGTGTTCCGGTAGAACTGGTCGACGTCCCAGGCGTCCCACATGTTCGGGAAGTCGGGATGGAGCTGCAGCAGGTTCGCCGCCGCCCCCGGCGCGATCGCCTCCCGGTCGGCGGCGTGGTCGTAGATCGACGTGACGAGCCCGCGATCGTCGACCGTGACCCGGATCAGGTCGTTGTCGAGGATGTAACCGCCATCGGCCGGCCTCACCACGGTCGCGCTCGCGGGCCGCGCGGCGACGTCCGCGCCGCCGGCGGCGATCCCCCGGCGCGCGTGCGGGGCGGCGTTGAAGGTCACCGTACGGGACCCCTCGCCGGCGAGCGCCCGCTGCGCCGCGCCGATGATCGCCTCCAGCTCCGCGGCCACCGCCGCGTAGGTCTGCTCCGCCTCGCGGTGCACCCAGGCGATCGACGAGCCCGGCAGGATGTCGTGGAACTGGTGGAGGAGCACCGTCTTCCAGAGCCGGTCGAGATCCTGGTAGGGGTAGGGGAAGCCGGTTCGCACGGCCGCGGTCGCCGCCCACAGCTCGGCCTCGTGGAGCAGGTGCTCCGAGCGCCGGTTGCCCTGCTTGGTCCTCGCCTGGCTGGTCAGCGTCGCGCGGTGCAACTCCAGGTAGAGCTCGCCCACCCACACCGGCGCGTTCGGGTACTCGGCCTGGGCGCGGGCGAAGAAGGCGGCGGGCGTGTCCCATTCGACCCGCGCGGAGCCCTCGAGGTCGCGCATCCTGGCCGCCTTGGCGACCATCTCCCTGGTCGTCCCGCCGCCGCCGTCCCCCCAGCCGGTGGGCGCCAGCGAGCGGCTCGCGACCCCCTTGTCCTTGAAGTTCCTCGCCGCGTGCGCGATCTCACTGCCCTTCATCGAGCAGTTGTAGGTGTCGACGGGCGGGAAGTGGGTGAAGATCCGTGTGCCGTCGATGCCCTCCCACCAGAAGGTGTGGTGCGGGAAGGTGTTGATCTGGCTCCAGGAGATCTTCTGGGTGAGCAGCCACCTGCTCCCGGCCGCCTTGATGATCTGCGGCAGCCCGGCGGCGAAGCCGAAGGTGTCCGGAAGCCACGCCTCCTCGTTCTCGACGCCGAACTCGTCCAGGAAGAACCGCTTGCCGTGGACGAACTGGCGGGCCATCGCCTCGGAGCCGGGCATGTTCGTGTCGGACTCGACCCACATGCCGCCCGCCGGGACGAACCGTCCCTCCTCCACCGCCTTCTTGACCCGCTCGTACACCTCGGGGCGGTGCTCCTTGATCCACGCGTACTGCTGCGCCTGCGACATCGCGTACACGAAGTCCGGCTCCTGCTCCAGCAGCGCCGTCATGTTGGCGGTGGTCCGCGCGACCTTCCGGACGGTCTCGCGCAGCGGCCACAGCCAGGCGGAGTCGATGTGGGCGTGCCCCACCGCCGACAGCCGATGCGCCGACGGCTCGGCCGGCACCGCGAGCACCCCGGCGAGCCGCTCCCGGGCGGCGGCCGCCGTACCGTTGACGTCCTGCAGGTCGATCGCGTCCAGGGCGTCCTCGATCGCGCGGGCGATCCGCCAGCGCCGCGCCCCCTCGACCGGCAGCTCGGCCATCAGCTCACCGAGCACCTCCAGGTCCATGACCAGGTTCCAGACCTCCTCGTCGAAGACGGCCAGGTCCATGCGGGCCAGGGTGTACTGCGGCCGGTCGCCGGCGGTGTGCTTGTCGCCGAGGTCGGTCGGGAGGAACGGGTGGTAGTCGAGGATCACGGGGTTGGACGCCGCCTCGACGTGCAGCAGGACCCGCTCGCCGCCGGCGGCGGGCGCGGCGACGCGCACCCACGAGTTGCAGGGGTTCAGTCCCTTGACCGGCGAGCCGTCGGGCAGGTACACCAGACCCTCGCACTGGAACCCCGGCATGTTCTTGTCGAACCCCAGGTCGAGGATCGCCTCGACGGTACGGCCGGCCCACGCGGACGGCACGGTGCCCGAGACGGTGAACCAGCTGGTCCCCCACGGCCTGCCCCAGCGGTCGCCCACGGCGATCGGTGACCGCGGCGCGGCGATCCCCTCCGCCACGGGGACCGGCTCGTCGGGGGCGACCCACACCTCGACGTCGAGCGGCACCGACTCCGGGTGGACGGCCGGGCGGATCCGCTCGTCGAGCACCCGCTTGAGCCGGGATTCGATCAGCTTGCGGTCATCATGCATGGCAATCCTCATATCGTGCTTCATCCGCGGTGACCAGGTCGGTGGTCCCGCGGGAGTCCAGGTGGCCGGCCGCGGTCCTGTGCGGCGCCGGCGTCGTCACCCCTTCACGCCGCCCTCCTGAACGCCGCGGAAGAAGTACCGCTGGAGCGCGACGAACAGGACGAGGATCGGGATCAGGGAGATCATCAGGCCGGCGGCGATGGTGCGGGGGTTCCCGGCGAAGTGGCCGTCCAGGTAGGCCAGGCCCACGGTGAGCGTGAGGTCGCCGGGATCCTGCAGCACCAGGAGCGGCCAGAGGAAGTCGTCCCACGCGCCGATGAACGTCATGACGGCGATGATGGCCATCGTGCCCTTCACGGCGGGCAGGCCGATGTGGAGCAGGCGCTGCCACGCGGTGGCGCCGTCGAGGATCGCCGCGTCGTCCATTTCCTGCGGGATCGCCTGGAAGGCGTTGCGCATGAGCAGGATGTTGACGGTGCCGGCCAGGCCCGGCAGGGCGACGCCGAGCAGGGTGTTGGTGAGGCCCAGACTGTTGACGGTCTGGAACTGAGAGATGATCATGGCTTCGCCGGGCAGCAGGAGCGTGGCCATGAGCAGGCCGAGGACGAGCCTGGCCCCTTTGAACCGCAGGCGCGCCAGGGCGAACCCGGCGAGGGTGGCGAACACCACGTTGCCCGCCACACCCATGACCGCCACCAGGAGCGAGTTGGCGGCGAAGTCCAGCACCGGGACCTGCCGCATCACCTCCAGGTAGTTCTCCAGCGTCGGGTGCTCCGGCAGAAGGCGCGGCGTGGCGCCGTACACGTCCTCGGCCTGGCCCTTCAGCGAGGTCGACAGCTGCCACAGCATCGGGCCGACGGACACCACGAGCATGAAGATCAGGGCGAGGTAGCGCGCCACCACCCCGCCCGGTGTGGGCGCGTCGAAGACCGGCGAGCGACGGCGGCGCCTCGGCCTGGCGTGGAGGGCTCGCCCGTCCGGCCGGTTCACGCGATCGGTGGCGGTCACCATGTCAGGCCTCGCTCCTCTTGTTCAGGTAGGCCAGCAGCAGCAGCGGCCCGATGGTGAGCGCGAACAGGAACACGCTCAACGCCGAGGCGTAGCCGATCCGGCCGTCCGCGCCCAGCACGGCCTGCTGGATGAGCATCACGACCGTCACGTTCTGGCCGCCGACGCCGCCCTGGGGCCCGCCCAGGATGTAGATCTCGGTGAAGATCCGCATCGACGCGATGACGATGAGCACCGCGACCAGCACCATCCGGCCGCGGATGCTGGGGACGGTGATCGACCAGAACCGCCGCAGCCGCCCGGCGCCGTCCACCGCGGCCGCCTCGTGCAGCTCCCGCCGTACGTTGCCCAGGGCCGACAGGTAGAGCAGCATGTAGAAGCCCAGGCCCCGCCACACCGTCAGGGCGGTGACGCTGAGGATCAGCAGCCAGCGGTCGGTGAGGAAGGGGATCGCCTGCTTGATCAGGCCCATCTGCTGGGCGAGCTGGTTGACCGGTCCCCGGTCGTCCAGCAGCCACTGCCAGATCAGCGCCACCGCCACCACCGAGGCGATGACCGGGAAGTAGAAGACGGTCCGGAAGAAACCGATGAACGGCAGCCTGCTGTGGACCAGCAGCGACAGCAGCAGCGGCAGGAACGTCAGCAGCGGGACGAAGAGCACCACGAAGATCGCGGTGTTCAGCAGGGCGTCCCGCAGCCGTTCGTCCTCGAAGATGAGCGAGAAGTTCCTGAGGCCGACGAAGTACCCACCGCTGATCATCCGCACATTGGTGAAGGACAGCACGACGGTGTTGACCGCCGGCCACAGGCTGAACACCGCCAGCAGGATCAGCGGTACGGCGAGCATCAGCCAGGGCGTGTACCACCGGTGGGCGTTCATGAGGTCCCCGCAATCTTCCCGGTCGCCCGCACCTACTGCTCCAGCATCGAGTTGGCCTTCTCGACGCCCTTGTCCAGCGCCTGCCGCGAGGTCTGCTTACCGGTCATGGCCAGCGTGATCTGCTGCTTCAGATAGTCGTTCATCTCAGGGCTCCACTGCGGCGGGGTCGCCAGCTTGGCCTTCTGCAGGGCCCGGAAGGCGTAGACGGAGGCGTCCCCCTGCGGTGTGCCGTCGCTCTTGCTGTAGGACGGGTCCTTCGCCGCCGCGGCCGTGCCCGGCAGGAAGCCCGGGGCCAGCTTGATGAAGGCGATCTGGTTGTCGTTGCCGGTGGCGAACTTCGCGAAGGCCAGCGCGAGCGGAAGGTTCTTGCTCTTGGCGGAGACCGACAGGCCCTGCGTGTACAGCGGCGGGGTGAAGAAGTTCTCCGACGGTATGACCTTGTCCTTCAGCGAGGGGACGTCCTTGTTGAAGTTGGTGATGGCGTCCCCGCCGGCGGTGGTCATCGCCACCACCCTCTTCTTGAACAGCTCGGCGTTGCCCTGGTAGTCGCTGGTGAGGATCCCGGGCGGGAAGAGGCCGTCCTTGTACGCCTGCCGGTACTTGTCGAGCAGGGCGGCGGCCTCGGGGGTGTTGAACGCGAACTTCTTGCCGTCCGGCGTCATCCACGGGGTCCCTGTGGAGGTGATGTCCGACGCGCCCGGGAAGGTGCTGAGCAGGAAGTCCTTGCCGCCGGACTTGTCATGCATGGTCTTGGCGGCGGCGAACAGCTCTTCGCGGCTCTTCGGCAGGTTGTTCGGGTCCAGGCCGTCCCTGGCCAGCATGTCCTTGTTCCAGTAGAGGACGTCCGTGCCGGTGTACCAGGGGAAGGCGAAGCTGGAGGCGCCGCCGTTGACATCGGGGTACTTGTAGGCGTCGACGATGCTCGGGAGCCATTCCGACTCCAGCGTCGGCACGTTCGCGGTCAGGTCCAGCAGGTTGCCGGTCTTGGCCAGCGGGTAGGCGAGGTCCACCGGGAGGTTGACCACGTCGGGCAGGCTGTCGCCGGCGACCTGCGCGTTCAGCTTGGTGTCGTAGCCCTCGCCGGGCTGGTCGATCCAGTTGACGGTGGTCCCCGGATGCCGGGCCTGGAAGTCGGCCACCAGCTTGGTGAAGTACGGGGTGAACTTGTCGTTCTTCAGCGCCCAGGTCTGGAACGTGATCGCACCCTTGAGCTGGGCGTTCGCATCGACCTTCTCCTGTGGCGCGGCGGTGGACCTGCCGCCGCCGACGCCGCAGGCTGCGAGCGTGGTGACCGCCAGGACGGCCGCGGCGAGCGAAGCCGGGATTCGCATGAGCTTGTTCTCCTGATCATTCTGGCGATGGGGGGGTGACGGGGAACCCGCGGGTGCCGCATGGTGGGTACCAGAACATGTCGAGGGCGCTCACTAAAGCGCTCTAGTGAAAAAGCACTATGATTTGGCGCCACGCCGCTGTCAAGAGAGGTACACCCACACGTGACCAGACCGACGATCGCCGACATCGCCAAACGGGCGGGCGTTTCCCCCGGGGCCGTGTCGTTCGCGCTGAACGGGCGCCCCGGCCTGAGCGACGCGACCCGGGAGCGCATCCTCAAGATCGTTGAGGAGATGAACTGGCGTCCTCACAGCGCCGCGCGAGCCCTCGGCGGCGCACGCGCCGACGCGGTCGGTCTGGTCCTGGCCCGCCCCGCCCGCACGATCGGAGCGGAGCCCTTCTTCGGGCAGCTGATGGCGGGCCTCCAGGCCGGGCTGTCGATCACGTCCACGGCCCTCCACGTGATGGTCGTCGAGGACACCGCCGCCGAGATCGAGATTCACCGGCGCTGGGTGGCCGAACATCGAGTGGACGGATTCGTGGTCGTCGACCTGCAGATACACGATCCACGCATCGCCGCCCTGGAGGAGCTCGGCGTTCCGGCGGTCGTCCTCGGCGGGCCGGGGCGGCACGGCGGCCTGCCGAGCGTATGGGCCGACGACCGCGAGGCGATGCTCTCGCTGGTCGACTACCTGGCCGCGCTCGGCCACCGGCGCATCGCCCACCTGGCGGGGCTGCCGACCTTCCAGCACACCCGCCGGCGCATGAGAGCGCTGAAGGACGCCGCCAAGAGGCTCGGCCTGGTCCAGGCGATCTCGGTGCCGACGGACTTCTCCGACGCGCAGGGGGCGGCGGCCACCAGGACGCTGCTGTCGCGGCAGGAGCGCCCCACCGCGATCGTCTACGACAGCGACGTGATGGCGGTCGCCGGGCTCGGGGTCGCGGCCGAGATGGGCGTCCCGGTGCCGCGCGAGCTGTCGATCGCCTCGTTCGACGACTCGGTGCTGACCAGGATCGTCCATCCGTCGATCACGTCGTTGTCCCGGGACACGTTCGCGCTCGGCGAGCAGGTGGCGCGCGTCCTGCTGGCCGCGATCGAGGCCCCCGGCTCGGTGCGCGACATCCAGGCCGTCACGCCGCGGCTCACCGTCAGGGAGAGCACGGCCCCGCCCGGTGATGTTGACGCCTCTATTAAAGCGGTTTAGTGTCCGGCAGTGGGTGGCCGCTCCTCCCTCCCCTGGACCGAGGCACCAGGTGTCATCCACGTCCGCCGACGTCGCCCGCGCGATGGGCGGGTAGCGGACCGGCCGGCGGCGCCTCCCCGCCCGACGACTCCCGCGCGCCGTACCGCTGTACGGCCCCACCGGCACCGACCACTGGAGTAGCACCATGCGCGACCGGGCCGTACCCGGCTGGCTGAGCGACGCCGTCATCTACCAGATCTATCCGCAGTCCTTCGCCGACTCCGACGGGGACGGCATCGGCGACCTGCCCGGCGTGCTGGCCCGGCTCGATCACCTGAGCTGGCTGGGCGTCAACGTGATCTGGTTCAACCCGCTGTTCGCCTCACCCTTCGGGGACGCCGGGTATGACGTGTCCGACTATTTCACGATCGCGCCCCGCTACGGGACCGAGCAGGACCTCATCGCGCTCGTGAAGGCGGCGCGCGAGCGCGGCATCAGGGTCATGCTCGACCTCGTCCCCGGGCACACCTCCGATCGGCACGCCTGGTTCCGCGCCTCGGCCGACGATCCCGGCGACGACCGCTACATCTGGTCGGAGACGCGGCCGTCGGAGGAGTGGGTGCCGTCGACCGGTGCCCGGCAGGGGTTCTACCTTCCGAACTTCTATCCGGTCCAGCCGGCGCTGAACTTCGGATACGCGCGGATGAACCCGGACGAGCCATGGCGCCGGCCCGTCGACGCCCCCGGCCCGGCCGCCAACCGCGCCGCCCTGCGCGAGATCATCGCCTACTGGCTCGATCTCGGCGTGTCCGGGTTCCGCGTCGACATGGCCTTCTCCCTCGTCAAGGACGACCCGGAGCGCCGCGAGACCGCCCGGCTGTGGAACGACGTGCGTGCCTGGCTCGACACCGAGTACCCCGACTGCGCCCTGCTCGCCGAGTGGGGGGACCCGAAGACGTCCGTGCCGGCCGGCTTCCACGCCGACTTCTTCCTGCACGCCGTGGGCCCGGTATGGCGATCGCTGTGGGGCAATGCCGAAGGCAGCCATCGCCCGGAATGGGGCACCGACCCGTGCTTCTTCGCCCCCGACGGGCGCGGGTCGCCCAAGCGGTTCCTGGCCGCCTGGGACGAGGCGCGGGACGCGATCGGCGGCGCGGGACACGTCGCGCTGCCCACCGCCAACCACGACTTCTCGCGGCTGGTGTGCGGCAGCCGTACCGCGAGCATGGTCGCGCCGGCCTTCGCCTTCCTGCTCACGTGGCCGTCGCTGCCGACCATCTACTACGGCGACGAGATCGGCATGCGCTACGTGCCGGGCCTGCCCGACAAGGAGGGCAGCCAGTGCGGCCCGGAGGCCAGGCAGGGCTCCCGGACACCGATGCAGTGGGACGCCTCCCCCAACGCGGGCTTCTCCACCGCCCCGGCCGGCGCGCTGTACCTGCCGATCGACCCCGACCCGGACCGCCCCACCGTCGAAGCCCAGCGCGCCGCTCCGGGCTCGCTCCTCCACCAGGTCAGAGCGCTGATCACGGCTCGCCGTACGACGCCCGCGCTGGGCACGTCCGGGACGCTGCGCGTCGTCCACGACGGATATCCGCTGATCTACGTCCGCGGCGGCACCCATCTGGTCGTCATCAACCCGCGGCAGGCCACCGCGACGGCCCCCCTGCCACAGGACCTCGGCATGTCAGAGGCTCACTGCCTGGTCGGGGGTGACGGCGTCAAGCTGGGGCCCGGCGGCGAGGTCTCCGCGGACGGCTTCTCCTACGGCGTCTACCGGATTCCACAGGCATGCCCCGCGACATGACCTCGAACGACCGGAGGGCCACCCCGATCGTCGGCGTCCGGCGGTGACCGGCCCGGCCGCGCGCGCACGGCCGGGCCGGCCCCCGGCCGCGGGTATCCGGCCTACGGCGCCAGTTCGTCCAGGAAGGTGCTCGCGAAGACGCCGTGCGGGTCCAGGGCGTTCAGGGTGGACCAGGCGGTGTCCCAGTTGTCCGATGAGGGGTAGCCGGTCCGGTAGAGCTGAGGAATGGTGGCGCCGAGCATGGCGTCGTCCGTCCAGGGGCCCCGCGCGCTGTGGGCGAAGCGCTTGGACCACTCGGGCCGGACGGCGGCGTAGGAGCCGGAGTAGTGGCTCAGCAGCCACTGCTCCATCTCCCGGTAGAAGTCGTCCTGATATCGCGTGCCCGGGATGCTGATGAGGTCGACCCAGACCGCCACGTCCCACTCCGGGTGGTCGGGGCGCGGCCGCAGCGGCGAGAGCTGGGCGGGCCGGGCGCCCGCCACCAGCGAGTCGGCGGGGTCGTCCAGTCCGGTGACGCGGATCTCGACCGGCCCGTTCATCGGATAGCGGCCCGCTGCCC
This sequence comes from Sphaerisporangium fuscum, assembly GCF_018531465.1. Classification (GTDB taxonomy): domain Bacteria; phylum Actinomycetota; class Actinomycetes; order Streptosporangiales; family Streptosporangiaceae; genus Sphaerisporangium; species Sphaerisporangium fuscum. The sequence goes on along the minus strand of NZ_JAHDTF010000024.1, from coordinate 60,511 downwards.
GGTACTCCTCCAGCTTGCCCTTGTAGAACGCGTGGAACTCGCTGACCACACGCTGGATGTCGGCCCGCCGGGTGTGGATGGCGTAACAGCAGGTGGTGATCCGCAGCGTGCTCGACTTCACGTACGACAGCAGGTTGACCGCGCGGCCCCAGATGTCCCAGCTCGCGGTCGCGATCAGCCCGGCGCCGACCAGGCTGATCTGGGTCTGGAGGAACGACGGGGTGAGCGAGGCGTTCCCGCCGATGATCTGGGCGAGCAGGTCGGAGACCTGTTTGGGGACGATGTCGTTGAAGGGGTAGTTGTAGGGCTGGGTGACCTCGCGCGACAGCGGCGGCCTGGTGGGCTGGACCGTCCAGAGCCTCAGCCAGGGGTTGTCGGTGAAGGGGAACCAGATGCAGACCACCCTGCCGCAGGCGTTTACGTAGCTCGCGAACGACTGCGGGCCGGCGGTGGCCGGTGGCGCGTACAGGGTGTCGGCGCTGACGTTGAACCAGCTCTGGCAGCGCAGCCGCCGTTCGGGGCCGACGCGCAGCGTCACCTCGGTCACGAACGCCCGGCCGAGGTTCACCAGCAGGGCCTGGATCGCCGGGTCGGAGCGGGAGTAGGTGCGCAGCGTGTAGGCGCCCAGCGAGGAGTCCCACACGACCGCCGTCAGGGAGACGATCAGGTTGCTGAGCGACCCGTAGGTGTGCCCGGCCGCCGGCGTCTCCCCCACCGCCGGGACGCCCGTGCCTCGGCCGCCGACCGCCAGCACCCCGCCCACCGTCACCTCGCCGAGCGCCGGGGCGGCGTTCAGGCCGTACCCGGCGGCCGACAGGGCGGCCATGAGGCCGTCGACGGTGAGGCCGGGCTGGACGGTGACCGAGGCGGGTGAGCCGGGGTCGACCCGTACGGCCGTGAGGTGCTCGGTGGTGTCGACCACGATCACCTGGGCGGGGGTGTCCTCGGCGACGGTCAGCGGCGACCAGCCGAGGCGGGCTCCGCGGGGGCGCAGCCGCCATCCGGCGGCGCGGGCCCAGTTGGCCAGCGTCACCACCTCGGCCGGCGTGCGCGGCGCCGCGGTCCACAGGTTCTCGACCACCACCTCGCCCGACCAGTTGCGGTAGGCCTGCTGGTAGATCGAGATGCCGGCGGGCGGGCCGGGCGGTGCGGGGATCGTGGCGTCGGCCGAGGCGGCCGGGACGCGGAACGCCGGCGTCCAGGACACCGCGCCGAGGGCGGCCGCGCCCAGTGCGGCGCCGAGAAAGGCTCTGCGGGATTGTTCGGCCATGGTGACGTCCTCCAGGGGTCCGCCGATGGCCTTTTATACGTCTCGTCAATTACCCGGTCAAGCACTTGCTTGGTTTTGCCTACGACACCGTAGGTCAGGCCTCCTGACCGGAGCCGCGCCTGCGGCGGCGGTGGGCGGCGACACGTTCACGGGAGGCGCAGGCGGGCGAGCAGTAGCGGCGGGCACTGCCGGGGCCGGTGCCCAGGTAGAGGGTCGAGCAGGACGGCGACGCGCACTCGCCCCACGTCACACGGCCGTGCTCGCTGATGATCTGGGCGAGTGCCAGGGCGCTGGAGGCGAGGAACCAGTCGGCCCAGCCGGCGTCCTCGCCCCGGTCGGCGTGCAGGTGCCAGGGGTGGCCGCCGTGCCGCGAAAGATAGGGACGCGTGCCGCACTCGGCCAGCAGCGCGTTCAGGGCCTCGGCGGCCCTGTCGGTGTCGGTCTCGGTCAGGACGCCGGTGACGCGCTCGATCGCGGCCCGCAGGCCCTCGGCGTCGGCCTGTGAGAACGCCCGCTCGGTGAGGTCGTGCGCGCTCTCGCCGTGCCGGGCGAGCAGATGGGCGAGGGCGTCGCGGGACAGCCCCGGGGAGCGGCGGAGCGCGTTGGCGAGGTCGAGGAGCCGCTGGGCGGGCCGGAACGCCTGTCTGATCACCGCATCGCCCACGTCGGACCCCTTCGCTCGGATCGCAGCCCCCCGCGTCGGCGGAGCGGCGAGACCAGTGTAACGTCTTGTTGCAATTAGCCGTTACATGCCGGAGGTGTGCATGCGTAAGCCCGGCGGGCTGGGGATCTACCTCGCCACCGCGTTCCTGGCCAGGCTGGCCGACGAGGGCGTGAGCGTGGCGGTGGTGATGCTGGCGCTGACCCGCACCGGCGGCGCGGCACAGGGCGCCTTCGTCATGACGGCGTGGATGGCGCCGCACGTGCTCGCCGCGCCCCTGACCGGGGCGCTCGTCGCCCGGATGCGGCGCCCGCGGCTGTTCTACGCCGGCGTGCTGGCCGTGTTCGCCGCGGCCGTCGCCGCGCTGGCTCTGCTCGTCGGCCGCGTCCCCCTCCCGGTGACGCTGCTCGCCGCCCTGGCGGGCGGCGCCTGCGGGCCGGTCGTCACCGGCGGCATGTCCAGTCTGGTGGCACGGCTGGCCCCCGCGGGCCCGGGACGGGACCGGGCGTACGCGCTGGACGCGGCGGTCTACAACGCCGCCTCGGTGGCGGGCCCGGCGGTGGTCGGCGTCATGGCCGGCCTGGCCTCCCCCGACGCGGCGACGGTCCTGCTCGCCGGTACGGCCGCGTGCGCGGCCGCGCTGGTCACCATGCTGCCGTACCAGGACGCGGCCGCCGGCGACGACACGTCCCCCGCGACGGTTCGCGCCGGGCTCGTGGCGGGCCTCGCGGCCCTGTGGCGGGTGCGCGAGCTGCGGGCGATCACCTCCGCCACGACCCTGGCCTTCGTCGGCGTGGGCGCCCTGACCACCACGACGGTGCTCCTGGCGGCGAGCCTGGGCAGCCCGGGAACGGGGAGCGTGCTGATCACGACCTTCGCCGTGGGAGCGCTCGCCGGTTCCCTGGTCATGGCCCGGTGGCCGCGTCCGGTGCCCGCCCAGCGGCTGGCGGGCGCCGGCCTGACGGGGACCGGCCTCGCCCTGGCCGCCGCGGCGCTCGTCCCCTCGGCGGCCGCCTGCGTGCCCCTGTTCGCGCTGGCCGGCCTGTTCGACGGGCCACTGCTGAGCGCCACGCTCCGCATCCGCGCCGACCACGCCCCGGCCGCGGCCCGCGCCCAGGTCTTCACGCTCGGCGCGGGGCTGAAGGTCTCGGCGGCGGCCTGCGGCGCCGCCCTCGTGGGCGTGGGGGCGGCGCTGCCGCCGGCCCTCCTCCTGCTCGGAATCGCCGCCCTCCAGCTCGCCGCCGCATTCCTCTACCAGATCGTCCGTTTTCGGGGGGATCAGGGGCGGCGGCGGGAGATGTCAGGGGTCGGATCACGCTCCTGACCGGCCCGTCCTCACCCAACCGCCCCACGGCGTCGTCTATCGTTTCGACGTGCCCGACAACACATTTCAGATCGCCACAGCATCACCCCGGCCCGAGCAGTCCGTCCTGGTCGTGGCACCCCCCCACGACGCACCGGGCTACTGGGCGGGCGCGCCCAGCTCGGTGGCCGCCGACGGCGCCGTCTACCTCGCCTACCGGCTGCGCCGCCCGATCGGGCAGGGGCGCGGCTACGCCGTCGTCGTGGCGCGCTCCCTCGACGGCGAGCGCTTCGAGCCCGTCTACACCCTCCGCCAGGACGAGGTGGACACCGAGTCACTGGAGCGGCCCGCGCTGGTGCGCACCCCCGAGGGCATGTGGCGGCTCTACATCAGCTGCGCCACCCACAACACCAAGCACTGGCGGGTCGAGATGCTCGAAGCCGACGACCCGTCCCGGTTCGACGCCACCCTGCGCAAGGTCGTGCTGCCCGGCGACCCCAAGACCGGGGTCAAGGATCCCGTGATCGTCCACGACGGCGGCATGTGGCACCTGTGGGCGTCCTGCCACCCCCTGGAGGAGGTGGGCGAGGAGGACCAGATGGTCTCCGACTACGCCACCAGCGCCGACGGCGTCGAGTGGACCTGGCACGGCACCGCGCTGAGCGGGCGTCCCGGCTGCTGGGACTCGCGCGGCACGCGCGTGACCTCGGTGATCCGCGCCGGCGACACCGTCGTGGCCGCCTACGACGGCCGGGCGAGCGCCGGGGAGAACTACGAGGAACGCACCGGGCTCGCCACCGGCGCCGACTTCTCGGTGCTCACCCCCACGGGCACCGAGCCGGTGGGCTCGTCCCCGTACGGCGGGCTGCGCTACCTCGACATCCTGCGGCTCCCCGACGGGCGTCACCGCCTGTACTACGAGCTGACCAGGCGCGACGGCGCCCACGAGCTGCGCACGGAGCTGCGCTGAGCCGGGCGGGACGGCGGGGCGTTCAGTGCGGGCGGGGGCGGCCGTTGCGGGCCTGCCTCTGGCCCGCCGGGCGGTCCCCCATCAGCCCGCCCGACCTCTCGCGCGGGCGCAGCCAGTCGCCGAACTCCTCCCCCGTCACCCGCTCCAGCAGCGCGACGTCGTCCTCGAAGAGCGGGATCAGGGCCTGGCGCTCCTCCCAGCTCAGCGGACGGCGCGGGCGGGCGCGGTCCTGCAGCGCGCCCTCCAGGGGCTCGGTCAGCCGCGACCCCAGCGCCCCCGGCAGGTGGCGTCCCACCGTCGCGCCGGCCCTGAGCACCCGGGACAGGGCCCGGTGCCGCAGGGTGGGCTCGGGATGGGCGGTGACGTTCTCGCGGGGCAGCTCACGAAGGACGCCCTGCTCCACGCCGAGGAACGCGCAGATGCGGTCGAGCGTCCGGACGGGGGCGTCCACCAGCTCGCGGTAGCGGAAGAACAGCACGTTCTCCCTCGGGAACAGCGTGAACAGGTGCTCCAGCTGCTCGCCGTAGCGCCCGAGCGAGACGTAGTGCCAGAACGCCGACCATCCGGCCGCGATGCGGCGCTCCTCCTCGGCGCAGGCGCGCACCACGTCGCCCACCGGCTCCAGCCCGGCCGACCACAGGTGCGTCCAGTTGGAGTGGGCCCTCTCCACCGGGTCGCGCAGGATGACGATCAGCCGGGCGTCCGGGACGAGGGCCCGGATGCGGCGCTGCGCCTGCCGGTCGTACAGGTAGAACGGCGTCGACTCGCCCTTGAGGGCGCCGGCGGGAGCCCTGTCGAACAGCGCTTCGTAGTCCGGCCGCCGCCAGATGTGCTCCTTGTACGTCTGGGCGTCCCCGGGGCCGCCGCGCGCCGGAGGGGGGCCGTCTGTGAGGAAGAACTTCGGCTCCTTCACCCGTGACATGTAGAGGCCGGGGTGCCGCGCGAGCGCGGCGTGCAGCGCCGTGGTGCCCGCCTTGGGCGCTCCGATGACAAGGAAGTCCGGCAGGGCCATCTGATCTCCTCGCCGCAGACGACATCTCCCCCGAGCATACCCACTCAATACGTAGGAAATATCGGCTTTGCGCGGAGATGGCACCGCGTTGACGGCACGCAGGCGCGGAGCTTCCCCTACCGTTGGCGACCGGCGTCGCCGGAGCGCCGTCCGGCACGGGTCACGGCCGGCGCGCGGTGGTCGGTCAGGGCGGCGTGGTGGTCGGTGTCGTACGGGCCGTCCGGGTCGGCGTGCACCGTGGCCGCCCGCAGACGGGACACCTGGTGGATGAGCCGGTGCTCGGCCTCCACCGCCACGGCGTGCGCCTCGATGAGCGACAGGCGGTGGTCGACGGCGATGTCCACCTCGGCGCGCAGGACGTGGCCGATCCACCGGATGCGCACCGCGCCCACCCGCCGGACCCCCGGCGTCGCGGCGAGGACCTCTTCGGCCTGGTCGAGCAGCGACGGGTCGACGGCGTCCATCAGGCGGTGGTAGATCTGCCTGGCCGCGTCCCGCAGCACCAGGCAGATCGCCACGGTGATGACCAGGCCGACGATCGGGTCCGCGGCCGGGAAGCCGAGCGCCACGCCTCCCGCGCCGAGCAGCACGGCGAGGGAGGTGAAACCGTCGGTGCGCGCGTGCAGGCCGTCGGCGACCAGCGCCGCCGACCCGATCTCGCGTCCCACCCTGATCCGGTAGCGGGCCACCCACTCGTTCCCGACGAAACCCACCAGCCCGGCGGCGGCGACCCAGCCGAGGGCGTGCACCTCCTGCGGGCTGAGCAGCCGTTCGACGGCCTCGTACCCCGCCAGGACCGCCGACCCGGCGATGATGACCACGATCAGCAGCCCGGCGAGGTCCTCGGCCTTGCCGTAGCCGTAGGTGAAGCGCCGCGTCGCCGCCCGCCGTCCCAGCGAGAAGGCGATGGCCAGCGGGACGGCGGTGAGGGCGTCGGCGAAGTTGTGGAGGGTGTCGCCCAGCAGCGCCACCGACCCGGAGAAGCCCACGATCACCGCCTGCGCGACGGCGGTGAGTGTCAGCGCGACGAACGACAGGCCCAATACGCGCATGCCGCGCGCGCTCGACTCCAGCGCGGCGTCGGTCTTGTCGGCGCTGTCGTGGCTGTGCGGGGCGAAGAGGTGCCTGATCGCCGACGGCAACCGGCCGGCCCTCCCCCGCCCGCCCTCACCGTCGTGTCCGTGTCCGTGTCCGTGGCCGTGCCCGTGGTCGTGCGGCTCCTCCGGGGACGGAGGGCCGGGCCGCTGCTGGTCGGACATGGCCACCTCGCTCGCGCGCGTTCACCCTTGCGCGGAGTATACGTACCGGCCGCCTCTCGTCCCAGGCCCATCAGCGGTCACTCTGGTCGTACCGGCCGCACGTCCGTCCCGGGGACGGTCCCGTGCGCGGAAGGCCGCGACCGGATCGTTCGGACGCCTGACGAAGCGTCACCGCTGGAGAGCGCGCGGGACGACGCGCGCGGAGCCTCCGGGCGGGTGGCGTGCGGAGCCTCCGGGCCGGCCGCAGGCTGGAGCCCGCCCGGAGGGCTCGGAGGCTACGCGCGTCGCCGGCCGGCCAGACCCGATACGAGGATCACTCCGACGGCTGCCACGACCACCTGGATGATCAGCTCTATCCAGTCGACTCCCCTGGTGTCCGCGACTCCGAGGGCGCCGGCGATGGCGGTACCGATGAGGGCGGCGACGACGCCGATCAGCATCGTCAGCAGGATCCCGATGTTCTGCCGCCCCGGAACGACCAGCCGGCCGAGGGCGCCGATGACGATTCCCACGATGACGGCGGAGATGATGCCGGATACAGCCATGGCCACGCTCCTCAGCGCTTCGATGACCAGCCTTTCCTTCAAGCCTATGCGAGGAGGCGGTCAAGCGATCGTCATCCGTCGTGGGATGTCTCCGGGCGCGGACGCCGCCCTTGCCGTGACCGTGGCTGTCGGCGGCGGCCGGGCGGTGGTGACGGAGGGCCGCGGCCGGTTTGCCGGATCGGCAAACGGATTCGCGGCGGGATGAGCGTCCGGCGAATGATCGGCGTCAGGACCATCGGCGCCGGCCGTACCGTGCGGCCGTCCGACGAGGGTCGAAGGAGGATCGATGTCGACGTCCGCGAGGGACGCGGGGATCACGCATCGTCTGGTCGTGTCGCCCGCCGGCCGCGTTCACCTGGTGGAACAGGGCTCCGGGCCGCTGGTGCTGCTGGTGCACGGGTTCCCCGAGTCCTGGTACTCCTGGCGCCACCAGCTTCCGGTGCTGGCCGCGGCCGGTTTCCGTGCGGTCGCCGTCGACGTCCGCGGCTACGGCCGCTCGTCCAAGCCGGCGGACGTGGCCGCGTACCGGATGCTGGAGCTGGTGGAGGACAACCTCGCCGTGGTGCACGCCCTGGGCGAGCGGACGGCCGTGATCGTGGGCCACGACTGGGGCGCGAACATCGCCGCCGGCTCCGCCCTCCTGCGGCCGGACGTCTTCCGCGCGGTCGGGCTGCTGAGCGTGCCGTACGCCCCGCCCGGCGGGCCGCGGCCCAGCGAGGTCTTCGCGCGGATGGGCGGGGAGGACGAGTTCTACGTCCGCTACTTCCAGGAACCCGGCCGGGCCGAGGCCGAGATCGAACCTGACGTGCGCGGCTGGCTCGCCGGCTTCTACGCCGCCCTGTCCGCCGGCACCATGCCGCCTCCCACCGCCCCGGACCCCCACTTCGTCTCCCCGGGCGGGACGCTGCGCGACCGCTTCCCGGCCGGTCGGCCGCCCGCCTGGCTGAGTGAGGACGACCTCGATGTGTACGCGGCGGAGTTCGAACGGACCGGCATGAGCGGGGCGCTCAATCGCTACCGGAACATGGACCGGGACTGGGAGGACCTCGCCGGCCTCGACGGTGCCCCCATCACCCAGCCGTCGTTGTTCATCGGCGGAGACCTGGACGCCTCCACCACCTGGATGGCCGACGCGATCGCGGCGTACCCCCACACCCTGCCGGGGCTGGTCTCCGCGACCGTACTGGAGGGCTGCGGCCACTGGATCCAGCAGGAACGCCCCGAGGAGGTCAACCGGATCCTGACCGGCTGGCTCGCCTCCCTGCCCTAGCCTCGGTCGAGGTCTCCGGCCACACCCCGCCGTGGACGGACGGCCGGCGCCGAGGCACGGCGAACGGGAGGGTACGGCCCGAACCCGGCAGGTCAGGCGGGGAGGCCGGAAGCCGAGGCCGGGTTTCGTGGCCGCGATCGCCTGCGACCGGGCAGGGACTCCTTCCGGAGGCCGGATCGCGGCGGCGTGCCGGTCAGCGGGGGCGGAGACCGTCGATCGCGACCGCGATGTACCGCCGCCAATCGCCCGCGCCGTTGCGGATGACCGCGGCCAGGCCGCAGATGACCATGTTGACGTCCTCGGTGGTCACGTCCTGCCCGACCGTGCCGCGCGCCCGCGCCCGGTCGATCAGCTCCGCGACGCCGGCGAGCAGCGCCTCGCGGGTCTCTCCCCGCGGCTCGGCTGAGCCCATGGTCTTCTCGATCACCTCGGACATGCCGCGATCGCCGGCCAGCACCTCGCCCACGTGGTGCAGGAACCCGGCCAAGCCTTGAGCCTGATCGTCGGCGTCGGTGAGCCGGCGCGCGGCGGCGACGATCTCGGCGGCCCGGTGCTCGGCGATGGCCTCGATCAGGGCCTCCCGGGTCGGGAACTTGCGGTAGAGGGTCCCGACGCCGACGCCCGCCGCCCGGGCGACCTCCGACATCTGCACCTCGTGGCCGGACTCGGCGAACAGCGCGCGAGCCGCCTCCATAACACGGTGTCGGTTGCGCTCGGCGTCGGTGCGCGTCTTGCGGCGCCTCTGCGGAGTTGACATCCCGAACGCCCCTCTGTCTAGACTTCTTGGCGGAATCTGGATTCCACATTCCGCATTATGCCCGAGAGGTGGACACCATGTCGAACGAGCGTCTCAACCCGTTCTCCCCGCATTCGAAGCGGTCGACGGGGCGTTCCGGCCGGGCGCTGATGGTGTGGGGTTTGCTGGTGGTGGCGGCGAACCTGCGGCCGAGCTTGACCGGCGTCGGGCCGTTGCTGGATCGCGTGCAGGCCGATCTGGGGTTGGCTCCGGCCGTCGCGGGTCTGGTGAGCACGCTGCCGTTGCTGGCGTTCGCGGTGATATCTCCGGTGGTTCCGTGGCTGGCGGCGCGGTGGGGGCCCGAGCGGCTCCTCGGGGGTGCGCTCGTGGTGCTGACGCTCGGGATCGCGGTCCGGTGGGTGCCGACGGCGATCGGCCTGTTCGCGGGAACCATGCTCATCGGGGCAGGAATCGCCGTGGGCAACGTGATGCTGCCGAGCCTGATCAAGCGCGACTTCCCAACCAGGGTGGGCATGCTGACCAGCGCATACGCCACTGTCATGGGGGCTGTCGCCGCGGTGGCCTCCGGGGTGGCGGTGCCGATGAGCCAGGTCGCCCCCGGCGGCTGGCACACCGCGCTGGGGTGCTGGATCGTGCTCGCGTCGGTGGCCCTGGTGCTGTGGCTCCCCCGGTTGCGGACGTCGCGACCGGCCGCGGAGGCGATTCGCGGCCACCGGTTGCCGTGGAGGTCGGGGCTGGCGTGGGCGGTCACGGCGTTCATGGGACTGCAGTCGCTCGGCTTCTATGTCGTCGTGACGTGGTCGCCCCAGGTGTTCCAGGACGGCGGAGCCAGTGCCGCCGAGGCGGGATGGCTGCTGTTCGTGTTCCAGGCGGTCGCGGTGCTGACCAGCCTGGCGGTGCCCGCCGCGCTGCGGTGGGCACGTGACCAGCGCGCGGTGGCGACGGTGAGCTCGCTGGTTCTGCTCGCGGGCTACCTCGGACTTCTGGTGGCGCCGGGATGGGCGTTGCTGTGGAGCGTCGTCCTCGGGCTGGGCGGCGGAGCCTGCCTGGTGCTCGCATTGGCCTTCCTCAGCCTGCGCGCCCGGGACGCGGCCGCGGCGGGCGCGTTGTCAGCGATGGCACAGTCGATCGGTTACCTGCTGGCCGCGGCCGGACCGGTGATCTTCGGGCTGCTGCACAGCGCCGGTTCCGGCTGGCAGGCGCCGACCGTTCTGCTGTGCGTCGCCGGGGCCGGGCAGGTCATCGTCGCGATGGTGGCCGGCCGGGGCACGGTGCCGCCGCCCGACGGCCAGGCACCCGGCCGCGCCCCCTCGCCGGCACCAGAGCGTGCCCCTTCGCCCGGGCATTGACCGCAGGCGGTCAGGAGCGGGCGACGCGCTGATCCCCATCGTGGCCCCGCCCGAGCTGACGACGGCCTGGAATGCTGTCAGGTCGTCAGGCTCAGCAGGGTGCTCCGGGGGAGGCTGAGCCGCATTTCCAATCCCTTCATCGGGGCGAGCTATGAAGATCTTGAACTTCGGCCGCCGCCCGCCCGGCAGCACGCCCCGCTCCTGATGTCCTGGCCGGCCGCGGTCACGGGACGTCCGGGAAGTACTGCGGAGCCTCCCGACGATCACGCATCTCGTATTCGCGGATCACCGTGGCGTGCCGGATCCGGACGCCGGTCAGCGGCGGGGTGCCGGCGCCCGCGGCGTCAGGGGTGGTCCAGGAAGCCAGGAGCAGCGGGGCGTGGGGGTCGAGGACGCCGTCGTAGCGCTCGACGTCGGCGAGCCCGGCGGCCGCGCCAAGATCGGGCAGCGCGTCAGGCCGCGCCGTGTCGAGTGGTTCGAGAATCGTCACGGCGGCGGCGGACCCGGTCTCCGTCACGTCGCTCCTGCTCGGGGCGACCGGAATGCCGTCGGGGGCATGGGTGTCGTGGGTCACCTCGGCGACCCGGATCCGGTAGTCGGTGAATATCTCGGACCGGCCCCGTTGCTGCCCGTGCACGTGGTGGACGGCATGGGTGCGCCATCGGACGAGCGCCTTCTCGTCCCGCCAGGTCGACAGTGACAGCAACCGGCCGGCTGTGCGGGCACTGGCGAAGCGGGTGTTGTCGACGAAACCATCGATCGTCTCGAGTTCCGGCCGCAGTAGCCTGGCGACGTCGAGGTACGCATCCCACAGGTCGGCGCGGGGTTGGACCTCGAACAACACGACGAACATTCGGACGCCTCCAGAGGTGTGGTGACAGCGGGTACGGACGATCACGCGCCGAGCAGGAATCCCGCGGCCGCGCGGTAGAGAGCGTGACGGCCGGACTCCGGCGCGCGAACGGCGCGAACAGGACAAGCCGGTCGACCGATTCCGGACAGCGCCCGGCCACGAGGTCCGCGACCATCGTTCCCCATGAATGCGCCAGCAACGACACCCGCCCACCGCCGCGGACGGCTCACCAGGGGTCGAGAGCATCCAGCCCTCGACGTCACGAGCGAAATCGTGCGCGGACGCCATCTCGGTCATGGGGGCAACTCTGTCCCGGAAACACTTCGGCCGAGACCGAATCATGCTGGACGCGCCCTCGATGGCCGGCGGGACCGCCCCCTTCGTCGCCGCCGACGACGGCCCACGACCACCGCTGACCCTGATCCCCACGATCGCCATCGCCCGCACCCGGCGCCGCTCTGATGTCTCATCCGGGCCGGCGGGGGGCCACGGAACCGAGCCAGCCGGCAGAGGCGTGAATGCTGGTGAAACGGAGAACACGCAAAGGCGCGAAGCGCCGATCACCGATGCGGCGCTGGATGTCCGCTCGTCGTGCCGCGTGCTGGGACCACGCCCACCAGGCGGGATGATCCCGCCGGAACCATCCCGCCAGGGTCTCCCGGTTCCCGTTGAATATCGGCTCACGGAGAAGCGTCCTGCGTAACGACCGCCGCAGGATCCGGGGCATGACGGCCCGCCGGGGATAGTCCAGCCACACGATGGTGTCGGCGCACTCCCACAGCAGGTCACGGACCTCCGGGTAGCCGTACGAGTCGAAGACCCAGGCCGGCGACCCGGCGATCTCGGTGACCTGGGCGGCGAACCGTTCGTTCACCGCCCAGCCGGGCCCGCCGAAGTACAGGGCGTCCATCTCGTGGTAGGGCAGGGCGAGCCGGCTGCTCAGTGCCCGTGCCATGGTCGACTTTCCCGCCCCGCTGATGCCCACCACGAGGATCCGCTGCATCCACCCAGCCTAGACTGGTGGCGAGGGCGCGCCGGGCAGGCGGGACCCGCTGGGCAGCCGCGACTCGCACGCCCAGACCGCCGCCCCGTACTTCCCGGACAGGACGTTCTGACGTCGATCCGGACACGATGTGGCCGTGGCCCTACCCGGCCAACAGCCCCGCGCCGGACGGCAGAACCCCGATCGAATCGCCCCTCCCAGGGATCGCGGTGTCAGTACTCACGATGACCTGCGGAGATCCGTGTGAAATGCCGGCGTCGGGCGCCTCTCGAACCGGCCGTCCGCTCGGCGAAGCGGCGCGTTCTTCTCCTGCGCCGTTGAACGGTCTTCCTGTGTCCGGCGATCGCCGAGCCCGCCAAGAGATGATCAAAAATGGCCAGACGGTTCATGTCGGCGCTCGTACCGGAATGACACCACCAGCATGATCTGATCGCGTGGGAGAAGGTCCACGAGCAGGTGGGTGTGAACCGAAGGGGGCACGAGGTTGCCGTACGAACATCGTCTAGGCGCCGTGCCGGCCGGCGCCCTCATCGCCGCCGCGCTCCTGACGGCTCCGGCCTTGGCCCCGCCCGCGAAGGCCGGCACCTGCCCTGCCTCGACCACCTGTCCCAGCACGGTGACCTTCGCAGTGACGGCTCCCGACTCCCTGACCATCTCCGTGCCCAACGGCCCGGTGAACATCGGGAGCAACACCCCGGGCAACCAGATCACCGGCCAGCTCGGCACCGTCACCGTCTCCGACCAGCGGGCCGCGCTGACGGCCACCTGGACCGCGACGGTGTCGGCCACCGGCTTCACCACCGGAAGCGGCACCGCCGCCGAGACCATCCCCGCCACCGGCATCGCCTACTGGTCAGGGCCGGCCACCGCCACCACCGGCACCTTCGTCCCCGGGCAGGCCAACGCCGCCGCGGCGGTCACCCTGGACCAGCCACGCACCGCGTTCAGCAAGACCACCGGCTCGGGCGACAACTCCGCCGCCTGGAACCCCACCCTGATCGTCACCATCCCGGCCCAGGCCGTGGCCGGCCTCTACACCGGCGTCGTGAACCACCAAGTCGCCTGACGGATCGGTCTGGATCACCAGCAGGGCGATGTCGTCGTCGCGGCTGACGGACTGGGTGGCCTGTCCGACCAGGGAGTCGGCGACGGTGTCCACGTCCCGGGCCCGGGCGTGGCCCAGCCGGGCGGCCAGGTCGGCGATGTTGTGGCCGAGGTCGGTGCCGGGGGATTCGATGAGGCCATCGGTGAACAGGGCGAGAAGCGCGCCCGGGGGCAGCGGGATCTCGACGCTGTCGTACGCGGTATCGCGGCCGATGCCCATCAGCAGGCCGTAAGGGAGCTCGAGGACCTCGGCATGCCCGTCGGGCCACCGCACCAAGGGCGGCAGGTGCCCCGCGCTGGCCGCACGCGCGCGGTGGCGGGCGAGGTCGAGCTGGATGTACAGGCAGGAGACGAACAGGTCGGTCTCGAAGTCGGCCAGGACCCGGTTGGTCCGGGCGAGCACCTGCTCGGGGGGCGCCCCGGTGGTGGCGTAGGAGTGGACGGCGGTGCGGACCTGGCCCATGAGCGCCGCGGCGGTGACGTTGTGGCCCTGGACGTCCCCGATGGCGACGGCGGCGGTGGTGTCGTCCAGGCGGATGAGGTCGTAGAAGTCGCCGCCGACGTCCATGCCGTGGCTGGCGGGCAGGTAGCGGGCGGCGGCGGTCAGGCCGGGAACGTCGGGCAGCCTCTGGGGAAGGAGCGCCTGCTGGAGGCTGTGGGCGAGGGCGTGTTTGGCGTCGTACAGGCGGGCGCGGTCCAGGGCCTGGGCGATGATGCCGGCCAGCGAGGTGAGGGTGGCGCGTTCGTCGGCGGTGAAAGTGTGGGGATGGCGGTAGGAGATGACGCAGCAGCCGACAGGGCGGCCGGAGGTGATCAGCGGCAGGAAGGCCCAGGCCTGTTTGCCGCTGAGCGCGGGCGCCTGCGGGTAGGACTTGGTGATTTCCTCGGGGTCGTTGTAGAAGGCGGGGGTTCCGCCGGCGAGGATGCGGCCGAGGGGGGTGAGGTCGGTGTCCAGGTGCTGGCCGTCCAGCAGGTGGATGCGTGCCAGGTCGTAACCCCGGTGGCCGATGATCGTCAGGCGGGCCCCGTCGAGGGTGTTCATCACCATGCCGTCGGCGCCGAAGGCGGGCAGGACCTGGTCGGCGATCAGGTCGACGACGTCCTGGACGCCGACGGTCTCGGTGAGCGCGGCCGCCAGGTGGATGAGCTGGTACAGCCGTCCCACCCCGGTGATCCCGCTCGGCGCCGTGGTGAGCGACGCGACCGCGGGCAGCTTGGGCACGGCCTCCTCCCAGTCGGCCGGGCTGATGAGCGCGCTGATGCCCGAGGCGTCGGGGTGGAGCTGTATGGCCAGCCATTGGCCGGGGGGGCGCAGCACGGTGTAGGAGACGGGGCGCCGGGTGACGACGGCGGTGCGGTAATGGTCCTCGTAGACGGGGTCGTCCAGCCAGGGCAGTGACTGCCACGGCAGGGTCCCGAGCAGTTGATCGGGGCTGCGGCCCAGAAGGTCGGCCGCGCGGGTGGTCAGGAAGGTGATGTGGCCTTCCAGGTCCATGGCCAGGGCGCCGGGCAGGCGTTCGGCGAAGTCGACGGCGGCCAGGCCGGACTGCGCGGGCTCCACGCGGCGCGGCGGGGCGATGCGGGGCTGGTCGGGGATGACGGGGGACGCGCACGCGTCGTCCAGGGCGCGGGCCAGCCGCCGGGCGCTGGCGGTGATGGTGCCGCGTTCGCGAGGGGTGATGTGCGGCGGGTGGTCATCGAGCCAGATGAGCAGCAGCACGCCCCAGCAGCGCCGGCTCCCCGCGAGGGGGACGGCCGCGATCGACATCTGGTGGGGCAGGACCGCCGCGAGGCGCGGATACCAGCGGGCCAGGTCCTCCTGCCGGCCCACCCACACCAGGCGGTCCCGACGCACCGCGTCGGTGATCGGAGCGGCGGTGGTCAGCCGCACGCGCCGCCACGGGAGCGCGAACTCGATCATCGCGCCGCCCATCGTCACCAGGGCCAGCACCGGCTCTCCCCCGGACAGCAGGTAGACGCCTCCGCCCGAGGCCCCCGTGCGGCGCATCACCGCCGCCAGTTCCTCGTCCAGTGGCTCGCTGTCGAGCCGGTCACCGGGCAGGCTCATCGATATCTCCGTCCGGGTCGGCTGGGCGGCGGGCGCGGCGGCCTCCCCGCTGATGCCCGGACCGCGCCGGTCTGACGGTCGGCGCACACCGCCGGGCGCCGGGCGGCCTGCCGGTGTGCGCCAAGGCGGTCCCGCGGCTCGACCCCACGCCACAGGCACCGCGAAGCGCCCACAACAGGACAATACGCCCGGCGGAGCGCCCGGATGACCTCCGCCCGGTCTGGAGCGACAAGCGGCCTACGAGGCGTCGCTCCCGCCGCCGGCGCGGCCGTCCGTGCCGGGTCCAGACGGCGACGGGACCGTCCGCGTACGGGCCGTCAGCCCGGCCGCCCGCGGGCTCCTGCGCGGCCGGCGCCGACGCGCCGGCGCCCGCCCGGGCGGAGCGCCACCGCGGTGAGCGCGGCCAGCACCGCGAGCAGGATCGCGGCGGTCGCCGTCACCACGGTGAACCCCGTGTCATAGGCGGCTCGGGCGGCGTCGCGCAGCAGGGCGGCCGCCGCCGGGTCGAGCCGGTCCGCGATCTCGGCGGCCGTCCCGATCGACTCCCGGGCGGCCTCACGAGCGGACGGGGAGAGATTCGGCACCGGTGGCAGCACGATCCGGTACGTCGCGGCCAGCACGGTCCCGAACACCGCGACGCCGAGCCCTGCCCCGAGCTCGAAGGAGGTCTCCTGGATGGCCGCCGCCTCACCGGCCCGGTCGGGATCCGCGGCGGCCATGATGGAGTCGGCACCCAGCGTCATGATGACTCCCGCACCGATCCCCGCCGCGACGAGCACTGCGACCACCAGGCCGTACCCGGTGCCGTGACCCGCCACCGTCATGACGGCCAGGCCCGCGGCGAACAGGCCCAGCGCTCCGACGGTGGTGGGCAGGTCGCCGAACCGCCGCGCGGCCCGCGGGGCGAGGACCGCCCCGGCCGCGTTGGCGGCGGCCAGCGGCGCCAGGGCGAGCCCCGCCTCCAGCGGTGTGCGGCCGCCGACCCATTGGAACCACTGGGTGAAGAAGAACAGCATCGCGGTGTAGCCGCCGAAGCAGCCGATGACGCACACCGTGGCGATCGTGAACCGGCGATCGGAGAACAGGGACAGATCGAGCAACGGCTGGGCCAGCCGCCGCTGACGCACGACGAACGCCGCCATCAGTCCCGTCCCGGCGACCCCGATGACGCCCGTGAGCAGGTCGAGGCTCAGGTGCTCGCCCGCCTGCTTGACCGCGAACACGACGCCGGCGAGCCCGGCGATCGACTGCAGGACGCCGAGCAGATCCCATCGGCGCGGCGTGGGGTTCCTCGACTCCGGGATCACCTTCGCCCCCACGGCGAGCACGACCGCGGCGATCGGGACGTTGACCAGGAAGACCGCGCCCCACCACCACCTTTCGGCCACCGCTCCCCCCACCAGCGGCCCGATCGTGGCGCCCAGGCTGTGCGCGGAGGTCCAGATCCCGATGGCCAGCGCCCGTTCACGGGCGTCGGGAAAGACCACCCTGATGATCGCGACGGTGGAGGCCATGATCATCGCCGCGCCCGCGCCGAGCAGCATCCGCGCGCCGATCAACTGGGCGGTCCCCTGCGCCGGCGCCGCGGCCGCCGACGCCAGGCCGAACACCGCCATCCCCGTCAGCGCCATACGCTTGCGGCCGACACGGTCGCCCAGGGTCCCGCAGGTCACCAGCAGCGCCGCGAGGGTGAGCGAGTAGACGTCCACGATCCACAGCAGTTCCACACCGCTCGGGTGCAGGTCCATGGTCATCGACGGCACCGCGGCGTGGAGCACCGTCAGGTCGACGCCGCACAGCAGCAGACTCGTGCACAGGACGGCGAGGACCGCCCACCTGCGGCGGTACGCCGCCGGGGTCGCGTGCCGAAGGTCCGGCGGGCCGGTGAGGTCGTTGGCACCCATGGCGGCACTCTGTCGGCACCGGTACCGTTCTCACAAGTACGGTCTTTTCTGTGCCGTAGTGTCACTTTGTATACCGATGCTGGAGGACGGCACATGCGGGGCGACAGCGAGACGACACCGGACGAGTGCGCGGTCGAGATCGCCATGGAGGTCCTCGGCGGCAGGTGGAAGCTGGCCATCCTCAAGCGCCTGCTCACCGGCACCCACCGCTTCGGTGAGTTGAAACGCGCCATGCCGGGCATCACCCAGCGGATGCTGACCCGCCAGTTGCGCGAGATGGAGACCGACGGGCTCGTCGTACGTGAGGTGTACCGCGAGGTGCCCCCGAAGGTGGAGTACTCCCTGACGGAGACGGGACGGAGCCTGGAACGCATCGCCGACCTGCTCGACGACTGGGGCCGGTGGTACCGCGAGCGACACCGTCCGGAGGCGCTCGGAGGCCCAGCGGACCCGGTGACGTCCCCGTGAGCCGGCACCCCGCGGCCGGATGAGCAGGCCCACGTCGGCGCGGAGCCGAAGCGTATGACCGCCGGCCGTCCTCTCCGGGACGATGGCCGCCTTCGTCCCTGACGCTTCGACGCTCGTCGAAGCATCTGGTACCTATGCTCCCCCCATGGGCATGCCGGGCGAGAAGAGGGGCGAGCCGTGATCCGCGGGGAGATCCTCGCCGTCCTGGCGGCCGGGGCCGCCGCCGGCGCCGTCAACACGGTGGTCGGCAGGAAGTCTCAGCCTGTCCCGGCCGCCAGCCGGCGCACATGCGCGCGGATGCGGTCGCGATCCTCCGGGAACGCGCTCCCCCACTCATCGTCCAGATGGACCCACTTCGGTGGTTGTCCGCTTTCCCCGCGCAGCGGCACGCCACGGTCGATGACGGCCGCGTACGACAGGCCCAGCGTCGGCGACCAGTCGGCCCGATAGGAACGCACGGCCACGGCCGCCGGCACAGGCAGCAACTCACCGCGCAGACCGGTCTCCTCCAGCAACTCACGGGCCGCGGCCTCCGGTGGTGCCGCCGAGAATGTCGGTGGCGTCGCCTAACGTCGGCCACTGGACAGCGACCGCGGTCCGTCCGCCGGTGGATCCGGGGCCGGACGGCAGGTCGTGCGCTGAATCGGGATCCGAGCAGCAGGAGGGGGCAGGGTGGCCACATTCGTCCTGATCCACGGCGCCGGCGATGTCGGCTGGTACTGGCATCTGGTGGAGGCCGAACTGCGGTCGCGAGGTCATGACACCGTCGCGCCGGACCTTCCCTGCGAGGACGACTCGGCCGGCCTGCCCGAGTACGCCGACACCGTGGCCGCCGCGATCGGCGACCGCGCCGATGCGATCGTCGTCGCGCAGTCGCTCGGCGGCTTCACGGCCCCGCTCGTCTGCGACCGGGCACCGGTGCGCCTGCTCGTCCTGGTCGCGCCCATGATCCCCGCGCCGGCGGAGGCACCCGCCGACCACTGGGCCCGCACCGGCTACCACCAGGAGGCGCGGGACCACTACGACGACACTGTCGCCCTGTTCTACCAGGATGTCCCGCCAGAGCTGGCCGCCGAGGCGCTGAAGCGGTCGCGCACCCAGTCCGAGGCCCGGATGGGGGAACCGTCGCCGCTGCGGGCCTGGCCCGGCGTCCCCACGCGGGTGTTGCTCTGTCGCGACGACCGCCTGCTCCCCGCTGGTTTCGTTCGCCGCGTCGCCCGGGAGCGCCTGGGCATCACCCCCGACGAGATCGACGGCGGCCACACCCCCGCGCTGAGCCGCCCGGGCGAGCTGGCGGACCGCCTCGAGGCCTACGCCGCCGAGCACGGACTGCTCGGTGACCGCTGACACCGCGGCGTGCCCCTGCATGCGCCCAGGAGTCGCGCCGACCGGCCCCGGGAGGCCGAACGGCGGGGTGGCGGCCTGATGCACGCCGGTCACCAACAGCGCCGGGGCGACCCCGGCCGTCCTGAAGGGATCACGATGCGACAGGCCGGCGAACGCAACGAGTGGGACGTCGCCATCCGCCGAGCCCTCGCCGGCCCCGAGCAGCCCGTGGCCGCCGCTTCCGCCGGACCGGATCCGTTCGCGCTCGCCGACCCGCCGACCGTCGAGCGGATCCTGGGCGCGGCGGGGTTCGCCGACATCGCCTTCACCGACGTCCACGAACCGGTCTACTACGGTCCGGACGTGGCCGCCGCCCTCGACTGGGTCCGCGGCTTCACCTGCACCAGCGAGGTGCTGAGGCGGCTGGAGCCCGCCGCCGCGGCGCTCGCGGTCGGGCGTCTGCGCGAGATGCTCTCCGCGCACCTGAGCGACGACGGTGTCTGGTTCGACTCCCGCGCCTGGGTCATCACCGCTCGACGCCACTGAGAGGCAGCGAACGTGCCACCCGCCGGACGATGGCGGGCGGTGACATCACGATGGCCGCCTCCGTGGAGTGGACGAGGTGATGGGCCTCTGCCGCCGGGAACGTCCCGATGTGGACGCCTGGCCGGTCGGGACCCGGCTCGCCGGTTCCGTCCTGTCCGGCCGCGCCCCTGGTGGGTGAGGGTCACAGGACCGGGACGGTGGGCGGGTGGTCGGAGCCGGGCTGCCACTCCACGAGCATGATCGTCGCGTCGTCGATGAGCCGCTGCCGGTGCCTGGCGAGGATGGCGTGGATGAGGCGGCGCAGGACTTCGTAGGCCGGTTCACCGGCGGCGGTGGCCCGGATGAGGTACTCGGTGAAGTTGTCCAGCCCGAACGGCTCCCCGCTGTCGGAGCGGGCTTCGATCACCCCATCGGTGTAGAACAGGACCCGGTCCTGGGGACGCAGCCGGCACCGGTGGACGGTACGCGGGCCCTCCAGCAGATCACCGAGCCCGAGCGGGGGCTCGGCCGGGCGGTCCAGCGCGCCGCGCACCAGACGCTGGCCGCGGATGAGCAACGGGATGGGGTGCCCGCAGTTGGTCCAGGTCAGCTCGCCGGTCCTTATGTCCAGGTGGGCGAACACCCCGGTGCAGTAGCGGTCGGGGAAGCTCTCGCTGATGGCGGTGTCGACCACTTCGGTCAGCCTCGCCAGGTCGGCTCCCGCGCGGCGGGAGTTGCGGCACCCGGCCAGCGCGACCGCGGACGTCAGACCGGCGAGCAGGTCGTGGCCCATGGCGTCCAGGATCGTGGCGTGCAGCATCCCGTCCAGCACGCAGTGGTCGAAGGCGTCACCACCCAGGTCGTAGGCCGGCTCGACCACCGCCGTGGAGATCACGCCCGGGACGCCCAGGGTGCGCGGCGGCAGGAAGGCCCACACCATCTCGGCGGGCAACCGCATGGGCTGGAGGCGGCGGACCTGGGTGTACAGATCGCTGATATTCTCCTTGGACCCGATGATCAAGGCGAGCAGCTCCGCCAGTGAGCGGCACAGCAGCAGGGTCGGGGCGTCCAGGCGGTCGCACTGCACTTCGAGGACACCGACGCGTTCCAGTCCGTCCTCGATCGGCAGCCACACTTGCAGCCCCGTGGTCGACGCCATGGTCGCGCACCGACGTCGTGCGGTAGCACCATCCCGCGAGGCTCTCGTCGATCCGCAACGCGGTCTTCCCCGGCGCCACGGGATTGGGCAGGGGCACCAGCCACTGCTGCCGCAGCCCGGCCAGGTAGATGCCCACCTCCCGCAGCCCCAGCGGGGCCACCAGCCGGCTGATCATGCTCGGGATGTCGCTCGGAGCAGTGTTCCTCGACAGGAGCATGGCATCGTTCAGGACCCGGTGTCCCTGCAGGCTGATCTCATCACCCATGACGGCACCTCCCCGCGACCACCCGCGTTGCCGTCCTCCGTTCATCATGTCACCGTCAGCAGGGATCACCGGGGCAGGCGACCCTGCCCCAGAGCCGTTCCCGTGAGCCGGGCGAACCGGACCTGGCCGAGCCGGAGGTCAGCGGCGGCAGGCGCGGAGCCCGTGACCGTCCCGGTCCCGGGCGAGGAGTGGGGCCAGCCCCACCCCCTTGTGCGTCCAGACCCGTACCGGGCCGCCCCTGCGATCCCTAGCGTCGACGTCATGACGAGAGGAAAGAAGAACGACATGGCCGGCACCGGCGACACCACGGCACACCTCGGCGCCCCCCGCACCCGGGAGGCCTTCGACACGGCGAAGAAGTGCGTCACGATCTACGGCGTGATCGGCGCCGTCACCCTCGCGGCGGTCGCCATGCTGTCCATCAGCGGTCACACGGTGACCACGTTCATGTGGGTCCGGGCGGTCATACTGCTCGCCATCGCCCCCGTGCTCCACCGGCTGATCCTCGGTGCCTCACAGGGCGCGCGGCGGAGCTTCGAGCGCGTGCGCACGCTCAGCGTCATCATGCCGATCGCGATCATCGGCGTCGACCTGATCCCCGGCGTCTGTCCGGCCTGGTACGCCGGTATGCAGGCCGTCGGCGCGCTGCCCCTGATCGGAGCCGCCTTCCTCCTCAACCGCCCCGGACCGCGCGCCGCGTTCCCCAGGACACGCTGACCGGGCGGCGGGCGCCGCCTAGGGACGACGGCTGGGGTCGGATCCGGGAGTCCGCACGCGACCCGCAGGCCGGGGCCGAACACGACCAGCGGCGCCGGATCCCCGGTGATGCCCAAGCTGTACCTCCAGGCCGTCACCCGGAGCCGGATCCGGCGGAGGTGCGACACAGCCGGGTTTCCGGGGCAAGGTCAAGCAAGGTCAACACAGGGGTCGCCGACGGCACGAATACGGAACGGGCACTGCCAAGCGGGGCGAGGTGGGGAAATCACGGAAGGACGCCTCTGCTAATCAATGGTTACCGAAGGCGATCGAGCGGTGACCCAGGGCGGAGGTGGCGATGACCTGGTGGCGCGTCGCTCGCCTGGCGTGCGCGATGACCTGGCCCGCCCTTCTCCTGCTCGCGGGCTGCGGCGGTTCGGGCCAGTCGACGCTGGCGCCGGCCGGCGACGGCTCCAGGCGGGTCGCGGCCCTGTGGTGGCTGCTGTTCGGCATCTCGGTGGTCGTCATCGCGGTGATCGTCGTGCTGGTGCTGTGGGCGGCCTGGCGCCGCCGGGGGCCGGGGGTGAAGGTCCGGCTCGGCTCGGGGCAGCGGCTCGTGCTGGTCGCGGGCGTGGTGCTTCCCGCGATCGTGCTGGTGTTCGTGTACGTCGTCAGCCTGCCCGTGCTGCGTTCGCTCGGCGTCCGGCGGGATCCGGGGCAGGTCGTGGTCGAGGTGACGGGGCACCAGTGGTGGTGGGAGGTCCGGTACCCGGGGACCTCGGCCGTCACCGCGAACGAGATCCACGTGCCGGTCGGACGGACGGTGCATCTGCGGCTCGCCACCGCCGACGTCAACCACAGCTTCTGGGCTCCGGCGTTCACGGTGAAGACCGACCTGGTGGCCGGGCGGGTGAACGACCTGTGGCTGCGCGCCGACCACGCCGGGGTGTTCCGGGGCCAGTGCGCGGAGTACTGCGGCTCGCAGCACGCGCGGATGGCCTTCCACATCGTCGCCCAGCCCCCGGACGCCTTCGCCGCGTGGCTGGCCGGCCAGGCGCGGCCGGCCGCCGCTCCGGCGAGGGGGGCGGCCGCGCTCGGCCTGCGGGTGCTGCAGTCGGCCGCCTGCGCCTCCTGCCACACGGTCCGGGGCACCACGGCGAACGGGAGGATCGGGCCCGACCTGACGCACGTGGCGTCCCGGAGGTTCCTGGCGGCCGGCGCCGTCCCGAACACCCGGGGCTTCCTGGCCGGGTGGATCGCCGACTCCCAGACCATCAAGCCCGGTAACAAGATGCCGCCGCAGCCGCTGCCGTCGCAGCAGTTGCAGGCGCTCATCGCCTATCTCGAGAGCCTCAGGTAGGCGCCGCATGAGCATCGACGACGCGACGCGCGCGCTGGGCGCCGCCGAGGACGCCGCCGGGGAGCGTGTCGCCCGCGAGTGGCCCGAGGAGCACGGCCTGCGGGCCTGGCTCACCACGGTCGACCACAAGCACATCGGCCGCCGGTACATGGTCACCGGGGCGCTGTTCTTCGTCCTGGCCGGCCTGCAGGCGCTCGTCATGCGCACCCAGCTCGCCGTCCCGAACGAACGGCTGGTCGCCCCGCACACCTACAACCAGCTGTTCTCCCTGCACGGCACGGCGATGATCTTCCTGTTCGCCACGCCGATGCTGTTCGGGTTCGGCAACTTCCTGGTGCCGCTGATGCTCGGCACCCGTGACATGGCCTTCCCCCGGCTCAACGCCTTCGGCTACTGGGTGTTCCTGTTCGCGGGGTTGATCATGTTCTCCAGCCTGCTGTTCGGCGTGGCCCCGGACGGCGGGTGGTTCGCCTACGTGCCGCTCACCGAGGGGCGGTTCCTGCCCGGCCTGAACATGGAGGTGTACTCGCTCGGCCTGCTGTTCCTCGGCGTGTCGACCACCTCCGGGGCGATCAATTTCATCGCGACCGCGCTCAAGCTCCGCGCCCCCGGCATGGCGCTCAACCGGGTGCCCGTCTTCATCTGGGCCCTGGTGGTGACCTCCTTCATGGTGATCTTCGCGCTCCCGCCGCTCAACACGGCCAACGCCATGCTGTTCCTGGACCGGCGGTTCGGCACGCGGTTCTTCCAGCCGCCGTACGGCGGGGACGCGGTGCTGTGGCAGCACCTGTTCTGGCTGTTCGGTCACCCGGACGTGTACATCATCGTGCTGCCCGCGCTCGGGATCGTCTCGGCGATCGTGCCGGTCTTCGCCCGCCGGCCGATCGCGGCCTATCCGCTCATCGTGCTGGCCACGGTCGCCACCGGGATCATCAGTTTCGGCGTGTGGGTGCACCACATGTTCGCGGTCGGACTGCCGCAGCTGGCGATGACCTTCTTCTCTGCGGCCAGCGTCGTGATCACCATTCCGGCCGGGATCCAGATGTTCTCCTGGCTGGCCACGCTGCTGATGGGCCGGGTCGTGCCCACCGTGCCGCTGCTGTGGGTGCTGGGTTTCCTGGTGCTGTTCGTCATGGGCGGCGTGACCGGCGTGATGTTCGCCATCGTGCCGTTCGACCAGCAGGTCACCGACAGCTACTTCGTGGTGGCCCACTTCCACTACGTCCTGGTGGGCGGGGCCGTCTTCCCGATGATCGCCGGCCTGTTCCACTGGTGGCCCAAGTTCACCGGGCGGACGACCGGCGCGCGCGGCGGGAGGTGGGCGTTCTGGATCACCTTCGCCGGGTTCAACCTCACGTTCTTCCCCATGCACATCTCGGGGCTGCTCGGCATGCCTCGGCGGGTCTACACCTTCCCTCGGGGGCTCGACTGGGACGTGTGGAACCTGCTGTCGACCGTGGGCGCCTACCTGCTGCTCGCCGGGCTGCTGGTCACCCTCGGCACGCTGCTCCACAGCCTGTGGCGCGGCGCGGCCGCCCCGGCCGACCCGTGGGGCGGCGAGACCCTCGAATGGGCGACCGCCTCGCCACCCAGGCCGTACGACTTCGCGGTCATCCCGACCGTCCACAGCCTGCACCCGCTGTGGGACCCGGCGACGTTGAACTCCTTCGCCGAGGGGGCCCGCTCCCACGACCGGGTGCTGGCCGACGGCCACAAGGTGCTGGTCACCAGTGAGCTGGACGCCGAGCCGCAGATCGCCAAGGAGATGCCCGAGAACAGCGCCGTGCCGTTGGTGACCGCGGCGGCGCTGATGGTGGCGGTGGTCGCGCTGCTGCTGAAGGCCGCCGCGGTCGTCCTGGTGGCCGGGGCGGTCGCCGTGCTCACCCTCGGCTGGTGGCTGTGGCCGCGCCAGAGCCCGGAAGAGGCCCGGGGCGGCGGGGAACGGGGAGAGACCTCATGAGCACCGCGAAGGGGCGGACGTCCGTGAAGGGCGTGGTGGGCGCCGAGCCGGTGCCGCCGCAGTACGGGCTGCCGGGCGGCCGCAGCCCCGCCTGGTGGGGCATGGTGCTGTTCGTCGCCACCGAGGCCACGCTGTTCGCCTGCCTGCTCGGCTCCTACTTCTACATCCGGTTCTCCCATTTCGGCGCCTGGCCGCCCGGCGGGATCAAGGATCCCGAACTCGGCAAGCCGCTGGTCATGACCGTGCTGCTGTTCTCCAGCAGCGCCCCGATGGTGTGGGCCGACTGGGCGGTGCGGCACGACCGGGTCGGCCAGCTGAAGGCGGGACTGGCCCTCACCCTGGCTCTCGGGATCGCGTTCGTGTCCCTGCAGGGCACGGAGTACGCCACCAAGCTGAAGGAGTTCACCTGGAGCACCAACGTGTACGGGTCGCTCTTCTACACCATCACCGGCTTCCACGGCCTGCACGTGATCGTCGGCCTCGTCATGATCGTATTCATCGGCGTCGCCGCCCTTTCCGGCAAGTTCGGCAGCCGGCACCACGAGCGCGTCAGGCTCGTGGCGTTCTACTGGCACTTCGTCGACGCGGTCTGGATCTTCATCCTGTCGACGATCTACCTCAGCCCCCATCTGTGAGCGGCAATGGCACAACAGACCGATTCCGCTCCCCCGGCGTGGCTTCTGTGGTTCGCGGTACTGGGAGGTGCGCTGGCGTGGGCCGTCCATCTGTTCGCCGCCTGGAGCGTGGTGGAGCTGGCCTGCACGCGCGGCCACCACGACGTCAGCGGCATCCCGCTGCGCGGCTTCGCCGCGATCGCCACGGGCCTGCCGGGGATCGTCGCCCTGGCCGCGCTGGCCGCCGGCCGGCACCTGCGGGGACGCCGACTGCCTCAGCTCCCGGGCTGGAAGGCCGACCGGGTGCGGTTCATGGCGGAGGTCGGGTTCTGGCTCGACGCGCTGTCGGTGCTCATCATCCTGCTGGGCGCCCTGGCCGTGGCGATGTTCGCGCCGTGTCCGGTCACCTAGCCATGCTCGCCCACGGCGGGACCGGGCCGTGGAAGTGGGACGTGGCCGGCGCGATCTGCTGGATCGGCGCGTCGGCCGCGGCGTACCTGGCGGGGCTGCGCGCGTTCGCCGGGCCCGGACGGCGCTCGGCACGCGCCGGGGCCCGCCGCCTCGGTCCCGCGCGGGTGGCCTGCTTCGCCGGCGGCCTGCTCGCCCTCGCGGTCGCGCTGCTCCCCCCGCTGGACCACCTGGCCGACGAGCGGGTCGCCGCGCACATGGCCCAGCACATGATCCTGCTGGTCGTGGCGGCGCCGCTGCTGGCGGCGGGCGCGCCCGGGCTGCTGGTCCCGCTGACGCTGCCGCACCGGTGGCGGCGGCTGCTCGCCCGGGCCCGGCACGCCCTGCGTACCTTGCCGCCGTCGCGCACGCTGTACCTGCCGGTGACGGCGTGGCTGCTGCACACCGGGGCGCTGTGGATCTGGCACCTGCCGGCCGCCTACGAGCTGGCGCTGGAGGCCGAGCCGGTGCACGTGGCCGAGCATCTGTGCTTCGTGGCCGTCGCCTGGCTGCTGTGGTGGCACGTGGTCACCCCCACCCGGCACGGGCTCGCCGGCCCGGTGGCGATGCTCTACATGTTCGTGACGATGATGCCCGCCGCCGCGCTCGGTGCCGTCCTCACCCTGGCCCGGGCCCCGCTGTACACATCGCAGGCCGCCGCCGCGGCCGCGAACGGCCTGGACCCTCTCGCCGACCAGCAGCTCGCCGGCCTGGTCATGTGGGTACCCGCCGATGTGGTGTACCTCGTCGCCTTCGTCGTGCTGTTCCTGAGGTGGATGGGCACCGCCGGGCACCCGCACCAGCAGCGGGCCCCCTTGAAGGAGGTGCGGCGGTGAAGGCGCCGGTCGCGGCGGTCGCGGCGCTGTGCGTCCTGTTCGGGGGCGGCGGGTGCGGCGGGAGCAGGGCGTGGCCGCCCCCGGAGGTCCGCGACGGCGACCCGCTGCGCGGCCGGCTGCTCATCAGCCGGTACGGCTGCTCCTCCTGCCACACGGTGCCCGGCGTGCGGGAGGCGAACGGGCTGGTCGGCCCGCCGCTCACCTCCTTCGGCTCCCGCAGCTACATCGCCGGGCTGCTGGAGAACAACGGGCCGAACCTGCGGCGCTGGATCCGCGCCCCGCAGGCCGTCGTGCCCGGCAACGCGATGCCGGACCTCGGGGTGACCGAGGAGGACGCGCGGGACATCGCCGCCTACCTGTTCACGCTGAGGTGAGGCGATGAGGTTCGGACAGGGTGGCATGGTGCCGCGCGGCCGCGCCCTGCGGACGGCCGCGGCCGCGGCGGCGGCCGTCGCATTCGCGGGCCTGCCGCTCCTGGCACGCGAGCCCGCCGGCGCGCGGGCGGCGGTCTCACAGCCGTCCCCGCTGCCCACCCCTCTCCCGACCGGCGGCACCCCCTTCGCGCGCGGGAGGGGGCTGTACAACGTCGCCTGCGCGGGCTGCCACGGACAGGCCGGCGAGGGCAGCCGGCTGGGGCCCGACCTGCGCGGGGCCGGCGCCGCGGACGCCGACTACCAGCTCTCCTCGGGGCGGATGCCGCTGTCCAGGCCGCAGGACGAGCCGCAGCGCCGTCCGCCGGCCTTCACGCGGGCCGACATCGACGCCCTGGTGACGTACGTGTCCTCCTTCGGGGCCGGGCCACCGATCCCGCCGGTCCGTCCGGGCGACCCGCGGCAGGGCGGAACGCTGTACCTGCGCAACTGCGCCTCGTGCCACTCCTCCAGCGCGGTCGGGGCGACACTCCCCGGCGGGCGGTACGCCCCCTCGCTGCGGGAGGTGCACCCCGTCCAGATCGCCGAGGCGGTGCGCCTCGGGCCCGGCACCATGCCGCCGTTCTCGCGGCGGTCGCTCAGCGACGCCGAACTGGACTCCGTCATCTCCTACCTGACCACGCTGCGCCGCGCGGACGCACGGGGCGGGGCGCGGCTGGGCGGTGTCGGGCCGACGGCCGAGGGCGTGGTGGGGTGGGTCGCGGGTGTCGGGGTGCTGCTGGTCGTCGTCCGCCTGCTCGGCAAGAGGGCGTCGTGAACCGCCGTGACGCGCGCACCGAGCGCAGGATCGCCGCCGCCTTCGGCCTGGGCGCGCTCGGCGCGGCGGCCTTCGCCGCGGCCTACGTCATCGGCGACCAGACCCAGCTGCTCGGCGGCGCCCTGCTGCTGGCGTTCGCCGGGCTCGCGACCGGCTTGGCGATCTGGGCTCTGCGGCTGCTGCCGCAGGGGCCGTACGTCGAGGAACGGGAGCCGATGATCTCGCCCGAGCCCGAACGCCGGGCCCTCGCGGCGGAGTTCGAACGGGACCAGGCCGCGCTCACCCGGGCCTTCCTGCCCCGCCAGATGCTCACGCTCGCGGTCGGCGCGCTCGGCGTGGCCGTCCTGTTCCCCGTCCGGTCGCTGCTGTTCCGCGGCCCGGACCCGTGGCGTGCCCTGGGCCGGACGCCCTGGCGGGAAGGGGTACGGGTGGTGAAGGGCGACGGCGCCCCGGTGCGGCCCGGGGACGTCGCGCCCGGGGGCATGCTGACGGTGTTCCCCGAGGGGCACACCGAGTCCTCCGACGCCGCGGCCGTGCTCATCCGGGTCGACCCGGCCCGCCTGGCCCTGCCGTCCGGGCGCGCCGGCTGGACGGTCGGCGGCCTGGTCGCCTACTCCAAGCTCTGCACCCACGCCGGCTGCCCGGTAGGGCTGTACGTCAAGAGCACCCAGCAGCTCATGTGCCCCTGCCACCAGTCGCTGTTCGACGTCCCGCGGGGCGCCGTGCCGGTGGCGGGCCCGGCGGCCCGTCCCCTCCCGCAGCTGCCGCTCGGCGTGGGACCGGACGGGGTGCTGGTGGCGAGGGGCGGGTTCACCGCGCCGGTCGGGCCGGGATACTGGAGGAAGGCGTGATCATACGCCGGCTGGCCCGACGGGCGATGCGCACCCTGGACGCCCGGCTGCGGATCGCGCCGCAGCTGCGCCTGGCGCTGGCCAAGGTCTTCCCCGACCACTGGACGTTCATGATCGGGGAGATCGCCCTCTACTGTTTCGCCGCTCTGGTCGCCACCGGCGTGTTCCTCACCCTGTTCTTCGACCCCAGCCCGGCCGACCGCGTCTACGGCGGGGCGTACGGGCCGTTCCGGGGCGTGACCCTGTCGGCCGCCTACGCCTCGGCGGTGGAACTGAGCTGGGACGTGCGGGCGGGGCTGCTGATGCGGCAGGCCCACCACTGGGCCGCGCTGGTCTTCCTCGGCGCGATCGTCGTGCACCTGTCGCGCGTCTTCTTCACCGGCGCCTTCCGCAAGCCCCGCGAGATCAACTGGGTGATCGGGGTGACGATGTTCCTGCTCGCCCTGGCCACCGGCTTCGCCGGCTACTCCATGCCCGACGACCTGCTGTCGGGGACGGGCCTGCGGGTCGCCTCGGGGGTGATGCTGTCGATCCCCTTGGCCGGGCCATGGCTGGCGTTCCTGTTCTTCGGCGGCGAGTTCCCGGGCGAGCCGCTCATCCCCCGGCTCTACATCCTGCACGTGCTGATCCTGCCCGGGCTCATCGCGGCGCTCGTCGGCGCGCACCTGGCGATCATCGTCCGGCAGAAGCACTCGCAGTTCCCCGGCCTCGGCCGCAACGAGCACAACGTCGTCGGTTCGAAGCTCTGGCCGACCTACTCCTTCCGTTCCCTGGCGCTGTTGTGCGCGGTGTTCGCCGTGCTGTTCGGGCTCGGCGGCCTCGCCCAGATCAACCCGGTCTGGGTGTGGGGCCCGTTCCATCCGGACGCCGTGACCTCCCCCGCGCAGCCGGACTGGTATCTCAGCTGGGTCGACGGAGCGCTGCGGCTGTTCCCGCCGCTGGAGTTCCGGGTCTTCGGCTATCTGGTCCCCGCGCCGTTCCTGCCCGGCGTGGTGTTCCCCGCGCTGACGTTCCTGGTCGTCTACGCCTGGCCGTGGCTGGAGCGGCGGGTCACCGGCGACCGGGGGCGGCACCAGTTGCTGGACCGGCCGCGCGACCGGCCGGGGCGGGTGGCGCTCGGGGCGTGGGCGCTGTCGTTCCTGGGGCTCCTGCTGGCCGCCTCCTCCAACGACGTGGTGGCCCGGCAGCTGCACATTCCCGTGCTGAACATCATGTACGTGATGCGGCTGGTCGTGCTCGTCGTCCCGCTCGTCGTCGCGGGGCTGGCGTACGTCCTCGCGCGGGCGCTGCGCGCCCATCCGCACCTGACGCTGCTCACGCTGCGCCCCGGGCACCTGACGCCGGCGCGGCTGCGGCCCTCTCCCCCGGCCGGCCCGCCTGCGGGCTCCCCGGAGCCGCGACCCGCGATACCCGCGCAGGAGGCTCCGGAGCCGGCCGAGAGGGGCGGGGGCGGGGCATGAGCGCACAGGAGTACATCGAGATGGGGCGGCAGGCGGACGGTTACTGGCACTGGCGCTACATCCGGCGCGGAGAGGACGGCGTGGAGATCGCGCTGCCCGCGAACCTGGAGTACGGCGACCGGGAACAGGCCCGCCACAGCGCCGCTGCCGCCTATCCCGACGTGCCGATCCATGCCGTCGCCCCGCGCGGCCGGCCGGAGGAGGGCGGGCCGCGCCGCGGGCCGCGCCGGTTCGGGCGCAGGCTCACGGTCTTCCTGGCGGCCCTGCTGGTCCGGCGGATCGTCCGGCGGGTCCTGCGGCGGCTGTGCCCGCCCGGTGGCGGACGGGAGCGGGAGCAGGCCGCGGCCCGGCGACCCGCACGCTCGCCCGCATACCCATCAGCTCGTGCCCGGCGACGGAGCAGACCAGCTCCAGCCGCGTCCCGGGCGCGGCGGTGAACCGCAGGGTGGAACCGGCGCCGGGAGGGAGCACCGGCGTCCGGACGGCCACGCCCGGACCGGTGACGACCAGGTCGTGAGCGGTGGCGCCCGCGTTGGTGACGTCCAGCACGACCTTCCCCGGGGCGAGCACGTGATCGCGCAGCCGTACGCTCCACTCGGTCAGGCCGACGCTCGTCCGCGACACCGGAGGCCCCGTCGTGTCGTGCGGCGCGGGCGGCGCGGCGCAGGCGGCGGCGAACGCGGCCACGGCGAGGAGAAGGCGTCTCACGGCGTGCTCCCCTCGCCGAGCAGACGGCGTACCGGTACGAGCGCGGGGTGGCCGGGCGGGGCGACCCGCAGGAAGCGGCGCAGCGTCCGCCGTCCGGCGGGCGGCTCGACCGCCATCTCCGCCGCCCCGAGCACCAGCAGCAGGTCGGCGTCATCCGGCGCCCGCGCGGCCATGGGACGCAGCGCCGCGACCGCCTCACGTGGCCTGCCGGTCCTCAGCAGGGCGAGGCCGAGAAGCCGCAGGCTCGCGGCGTCGCCCGGCCGCAGCCGCACGGCCCTGCCGTACTGCCGCAGGGCCTGTTCGCTCTCGCCTCGGGCGTCCAGCTCGCGGCCGAGGGCCAGCAGCTCACCGACGTCCTCCCGCCCGGAGGAGGCGCTCACCGCGGCCGGCGGGACATCCTCGTCCCGGGCGAGCGCCACGGCGAGCGCACCGCAGCAGCAGGACGCCACGCCCAGCGCCAGCACGCCGGCCAGCTCCCGCCGGCCACCGGGGCCGCGCGGCCGTGGCCCGGGGGTTCGCCGGCGCGGCCAGGGGACGGCCAGCGCCACGCCGCACCCGACGGCGAGCACGACGGCCGGCAGCGCCCACAACGCGAGCCAGTGGCCCGAGGACGGCGGCGAGGTCAGCACCCCTTCGCCGTAGCGGCGCACGAAGTACTCCTGGACGCGCCGCGGGCTCTCACCCCGGTCGACCCGGCGCCCGATCTCCAGGCGCATCGCCTCGGCGAAGGTCGAGGGCGATTCGGCGGCCGACAGTCCCTGGCAGTCGGGGCAGCGCAGCGACGCCGCGATCTCCCTGACCCGTTCGGCGCGGCCGGGCGCCGGCCCTCGGGCCGAACCCCAGGCGACGGCACAGGCGACGGCCACCAGAGCGGCGAGGACCAGAGCGGCGAGCCGGCGTCTCACGACGCGAGCCGAGGGACGAGGGCCTCCTCGACCCACCCCCACGTCACGGGACCGGCCACGCGCTGGACGACCACGCCGTCCCGGTCCAGCAGGAACGTCTCCGGCACGCCGCGGGCGCCCAGTTCGAGAGCGAGCCGCCCGTCGGGGTCGGCGAGGTGGACGTAACCGCCGGCGCCCGTCTCGCGGAGCAGGACCCGAGCGGGCACCGGCCCGTCACGGGTGTCGACACCGAGCACCCGCAGCCCCTTCGGCCCGAACCGCCGCGCGGCCTCGGTGATGACGGGGAACTCCGCCCGGCACGCCTCGCACCAGGACGCCCAGACGTTCACCAGCACGAAGCTGCCGCGCAGCCGGCTCAGGGCGAAACGCCGCCCGTCCAGCGCCGTGCCGGTCAGCTCGACCGGCCGCCCGCCGAGCGGCGGCGGGGTGCCGGAGGGGCGGGCGAGGCCGCGCGCGAGGACGACCGCGACGGTCGTGACGAAGACGGCGGCCAGGACGGCTCCGGCGCAGCGCCACATCCTCATCGCGCCGGCCCTCCCGCCATCTCGGGGGCAGGAAGGGGACGTGCGGCCGGCGCGGACCGCCGGGCCCGCGCCGGAGGGATGGCGACGAGGGCGCCGAGGACCATCATCGCGCCCGACGTCCACAGCAGGGCCATCAGTGGGTTGACCGCCATGCGCAGCATCGCCTCCCCGCTCCCCTGGTCGACCTCGGTGACGGTGACGTAGACGTCCGACAGCGGCCCCGTACGGACGGCGGGGTTCGCGACGGGCGGAGCAGCGGCGGCCGGGTAGAACGTCATGGACGGGCGGAAGGACCCCAGGCTCGCCCCGTCACGCGAGACGGAGACCCGCGCGGCGACGGTCATGCCGTCGGCGTCACGCGCCTGCTCCACCCCTTCCAGGCGCATGAGGTACCCGCCCGCCCGCAGCGTCTGACCCGGCCTGAGCCGTCCCTGCGCGTCCCACGCGTACGCCGAGGAGCCGGCGACCGCGACGGCCGCCAGCGCCACCCCGGCGTGCACGGTGAGCCCGCCGAGGCGACGCCGGACGCGGCCGCCGCCGCGAAGGACGTCGCGGCCACGGGCCGCGATCGCCGCCAGCGCGAAGGCGCCCGCCCCGAACGCCGCCACGGGGACGATCCCGTGGCCGGGGGCGAGCCCCGCGACGATCACACTCGCCGCACAGCAGGCGGTGGGGAACCAGAGCCGCCGTGTCGTCTCCGGGACAGGGCCGGTCGCGAGTGGGGCCACCGCCATCAGGACGACCAGCGCCAGCGCGATCGGGACGGTGACCCGGTTGAAGTAGGGCGGCCCGACCGTCGCCTCGACGTCCAGCGCCACCTTCAGGACCAGCGGGTACAGGGTGCCCAGGAGCACGGTGAAGGCGAGGGTGATCAGCAGGGCGTTGTTGAGGGCGAACAGCGCCGGCCGCAGCCGCCCCTCGGGCGGGACGGGGTGGCGGAGCCGGTCGGCCCGCCAGGCGGCCAGGCCGCCGGTGGCGACGAGGACGGCGGTGAGCAGGCCGAGGAGCAGCGGGCCGACCGCCGAGCGGGTGAACGAATGGACGCTCGCCACCGCGCCGCTGCGGGTCAGGAAGGTGCCCATGAGTGCCAGCGGGAACGCCGTCACGGCCAGGACGGCGGCCCAGGGGCCGAGCGACCGGCGCCGTTCGCGCAGCATGAGCGCGTGCGCCGACGCCGTGGCGAGGAACCACGGGACGATGGAGGCGTTCTCCACCGGGTCCCATTCCCAGTAACCGCCCCAGCCCAGGACACTGTAGGACCAGCGCGCGCCGAGCACGATGCCCGCGGTGAGCGCGACCCAGGCGATCATCGTCCAGCGGCGTATGACGCGGACCACGTGCGGTCCGGCGGCACCGAGCATCAGGCTCGCGATCCCGTGGGCGAACGGGACGACCAGGGCGATGTAGCCGAGGTAGAGCAGCGGCGGGTGGACCCCCATGAGCGGGTGGGCGCGCAACAGCGGATTCGGCCCCGGGCCGTCGGCCGGTACCGGGGTGACCTGCGTGAACGGGTCGGCGGCCAGCGGCACGAGCACGAAGAAGCAGGCGCACACGGTCATGGTCACCGCCATGGCGAGGCGCCGGTGCGGCCCCCTTCCCTCGCGGCCGGCCGCGTACGCGCAGGCCGCGAGCACCAGCACCCACAGCACCAGCGAGCCCTCGACGGCCGACCAGAGGCTGGTGAAGGTGTAGTACACGGGCACGCCGCGCCCGCCGTTGCGCGCCACGAAGCCGACCGCGAAGTCGTGGCCGAGCAGCGCCCATTCCAGAACGGCGAAGGCGGCCACGGCGCAGGCCAAGGCGGCCGCCGTCGCGGCGTGGGCCACCCGCCGTCGGGCGCCCACGGCCCAGGCGAGGGCGGCGAACGCCGAGATCGTCGCGCCGGACCACAGGGCGAGGGTGCCCAGCAGGCATTTCACCGGCTCCGGTCCCCGGCGTGGTACTCGTCGGAGTGCTTGACCATCAGGCGGTCGGAGCGCAGGACGCCGTCCGGTCCCAGCACGCCTTCCACCACGGCCCCCTGCCCCTCCTGGAACACCGGAGGCCGTTCACCGCGGTGGGCCACCTCCAGGACGGTGACGCCGTCGCTCAGCCGGAACCGTATCCCGTCCCCTGCGACGCGCACCGAGCCCCGCAGCACCAGCCCGCCCACGCGCACCCGGCCCGCCGGGTGCGCCGCGACCTCGCTGGGGGTGCGGTAGTACACCAGGCCGTCACCCAGCTCACGTACGGCGAACGCCCCCGCCGCGAGCGCCGCGGCGGTGACGAGCGCGAGCGGCAGCCTGCGGCGCCACGCGGGTGTCACGACGGCCGTCTTCCGGACCACATCAGGACGGCGCCCCAGGTCGCCGCGGTGAGCAGGTACCCCGCCCACACCCATGCCCAGCCGTTCACCCGACCGTCTCCAGCACCGGTTCGCACGCCGGCGTGGACGCCGGGGGCACGTCGCGGGGCTCGGCGCGCGCGGTGAGCGCGTGGACGCGGAGGACGACCGCCCAGGCCGACAGAAGGGCGAAGGCCGCGACGCCGGCGGCCAGCGCCGCGAGCATGGGCGGGTCCACGGGCACGTGCGCGGGCGGCCGGAGGATCGAGGGAGGCTGGTGCAGGGTGCGCCACCACAGCACCGAGAAATGGGTGACCGGCACCACGGCGAACCCGGCGACCCCCGCGACGGCCGCCCACCGCCCGCCACGGGCGGGGTCCTCCCACCACGACCGCACGCTCAGGCAGGTCAGGGCGACCAGCAGCATCGCGAGCGTGGCGACGAGCCGTGGGTCCCAGGTCCACCAGACCCCCCACACCGGCCGGCCCCAGAGCATGCCGAGCGCGACGGCGAGCGCCGTCATCGCCGCGCCCAGTTCCGCGGCCGCCTGCCCGACGCGGTCCCACACCGGACGGGGCCGGACCAGGTGGACCACTCCGGCGACCATCACGACGGTCAGGGCCGCGTAGGCCGTCCAGGCCGCCGGGACGTGAACGTACATCAGTCGCTGTGGCTCGCCCTGGACGGCGTCGGCCGGGGCGGCGAGGCCCGGCAGCAGGCCGAGGGCGGCCGCTGCCACGGCGTACGGCCCGAGCGGCCGCCGCGCTCCCGCTCGGCGAAGGCGGTCTCCCATTCCGTTCCATCCATCCGGTCGTGTCCGACGGCCCGGCATGCCTCCCACAGCCGCCGGGACAGGTGGGGCCGGCCGATCGGCGCCCTCCCCCAGTGCAGACCGGCACCCCCTCCGCCGCTAACCGCCACGCCCCGGCGAAGGCGGCGTTTTTGCCGAGCTTTTCCCCTGGTCGGACGCCGCGCCGAGGTTTCCCAGCTCCGTCACGCAGCGCCTTGGCCCGCTTGGCTCCGTCCGCGAACGCCTGCGCGGCGTGAACCTTCACGATGATGAGCCGCCCAGGCTCATCGCCGGGCCGTCGCCCGCCACCGCTTCGAGAAGGCTTGTTCGTCCCAGGGACGCGAAAGGCAGGAAGACATCGGCTCCCTGTCCCTTCCAACGTACAGCGCCCCCCGGGGCTTGCGGCAAGACCCCGGTGGTGCCGCAGAATCGCAGGCCGGAGCCGGAACCCGCGGAAATCAGGAATCCGCGAAACGGGTGTGCTCGCGGGTGCGCGCCGCCGGATCACGCGGCGCGGCCGGCCGAAACGCGTAGTTCTTCACATGGGGGGTTCATGTTCGACGTGATCATTGCCGGCGGCGGGCCGACCGGCTTGATGCTGGCCGGTGAGCTGCGGCTGCACGGTGTGCGCGTGCTCGTACTGGAAAAGGAGCCGGAGCCGAACAGGATCGTCCGTGCGCTCGGTATGCACGCCCGCACCATCGAGGTGATGGACCAGCGCGGTCTGCTGGAGCGGTTCCTCGCGCTCGGCAAGCGGTACCCGATCCGCGGGTTCTTCGCCGCCATCCCCAAGCCGGCGCCTGACCTGGACACCACGCATCCGTACGTCCTCGGCATCCCGCAGCCCGTCATCGAGCGCCTGCTGGACGAACACGCCATCGAGGCCGGCGCCGAGATCCGGCGCGGCAGCGAACTGGTCGGACTGAGCCAGGACGACCACGGGGTGACCGCCGAGCTGGCCGACGGCACGCGGCTGCGCTCGCGCTACCTCGTCGGCTGCGACGGCGGCCGCAGCACGGTGCGCAAGCTGCTCGGCGTCGGCTTCCCCGGCGAGCCCGCCAGGCTCGACACGCTGCTGGGCGAGATGGAGGTGACCAGCCCGGCGGAGACGGTGGCCGCCGTGGTGGCCGAGGTCCGGGCGACCAACCTGCACTTCGGCGTCGGGCCCTTCGGTGAGGGGGTGTACCGGGTCGTCGTGCCGGCCGAGAAGGTGGCCGAGGACCGCTCGGTCCCGCCGACGCTCGAGGAGTTCAAAAAGCAGTTGCGGGTGTACGCCGGCACCGACTTCGGCGTGCACTCACCGCGCTGGCTATCGCGCTTCGGGGACGCCACCCGGCTGGCGGAGCGCTACCGGGTCGGCCGCGTGCTGCTGGCCGGCGACGCGGCGCACGTCCACCCGCCATTGGGCGGGCAGGGGCTCAACCTCGGCATCCAGGACGCGTTCAACCTGGGCTGGAAACTGGCCGCCGAGGTCAACGGCTGGGCGCCGGAAGGGCTGCTGGACAGCTACCACGCCGAACGGCATCCGGTGGCCGCCGACGTGCTGGACAACACCCGCGCGCAGACGCAGCTGATGTCGCCCGAACCCGGTCCTCAGGCGGTGCGCCGGCTGGTGGCGGAACTGATGGACATCGAGGAGGTGAACCGGCACCTCGTCGAGAAGCTCGTCGCGATCGGGGTCCGCTACGACTTGGGCGAGGGGCACGATCTGCTCGGCCGGCGGCTTCGGGACGTGCGGCTGAAGCAGGGGCGCCTCTACGAGCGGACGCACGGCGGCCGCGGACTGCTGCTCGACCAGACCGGCCGGCTCTCGGTGGCGGGCTGGGCGGACCGGGTCGACCACGTCGTCGACGTCAGCGAGGAACTGGACGTGCCCGCCCTGCTGCTGCGGCCGGACGGCCACGTGGCCTGGGCCGGGGAGGACCAGCACGACCTGCTCGACCACCTACCACGATGGTTCGGCGCCGCCACGAGCTGAGCACGCGGTCCTGACCGCTCCGGCTTCCGCCCTGACCCCTGTGGGCCGGAAGCCGGTCAATCGCCGAGGTCGGCTTCGCCCGCGCGTCGTTCGCCAAGATCGCCGAACACGCGGGCCTGTCCAGTACCGGCCTCATCTCCTACCACTTCCGGGGAAAGAGCGAGCTGGTGGCGCAGATCGTCACCACGATCCACGAGCGGATCGATGCCCACGTGAGCGCGCGGGTGGGCGACGCGACGACGGCGCGGGAGGCGTTGCGGGCCTACATCGAGGCGAACGTCGGGTTCGCCGCCGCCCATCGCACGCAGATGAGGGCGCTGCTGGGCATCTTCCTCGGCGGTGGGTCGGGGTATGACGGCGGGAGCGAGCAGCAGGCGATCTCCGGGGTGGCGCGGGTGCTGCGATGGGGACAGCGGACCGGGGAGTTCCGGCCGTTCGACGTGCAGGTGATGGCGACGGTGATCCAGCGGTCGATCGAAGGCCCCACGTTTCTCATGGACTCCGATCCGCGGTTCGATGCCGACGCCTACGCCCGGGAGCTCATCGCGACGTTCGACCGGGCGACCGCGCGGGATCGCTGACCGGCCGCCCGGCCGAGGCCGGAGGCTCCGCGGTCCTGGTGAGACGCCGCGCGAGCGCCGTGGCGAGGACGGCGGTGGCCGCGGCGACGGCGACCAGGCCGATCCGGTCGACGGGTGTCGCCGCCGAGGCGATCCCCGCCAGCGAATGCCCGACCATGGCTCCGGCTCTGCAGCCGAGGAGCGCCGGGAGCGGGGCGCGGTAGCCGGGGTCCGCGAACGGCGGCACCGTCACGCGCAGCAGCGCCACGCCGAGGACGGCGACCACACTCGTGATCGCCAGGCCCCGCCGGCTCAGATACGGTCGTCCGCGCAGGTCCGGGAACGTGAGCTCTGTGACGAGGATCGGGATGACCGCGCTGAAGACGACGTGATAGATCACGTTCGCCTCCCAGTAGGTCAGGTTGAACCCCAGCACCCGCACCCCCCATTGGGCCGCGCCGTAAGCAAACTATTGCTGAACCCAGCAAGACCAGCGCAGCCGCTCAACGTCGGCGCGACGGCCGGGACGCCCACCGGCCCGCGACCTGTGAGGTCGCTCACACGTGTCACAGCTCGGCGGGGTGTCTCGTCTCAGAGGGCATGACGAACACGGAAAAGACCTCGGTGCTGATCACCGGAGGCAACAAGGGGCTCGGTTTCGAGACGGCCCGGCGGCTCGGCGAGCAGGGCTGGACGATCTTCCTCGGCTCGCGCGACGAGGGCCGGGGACGGGCGGCCGCCGACAAGCTGGCCGCCGGTGGCGCGAACGTGGTGATGGTCCCGCTGGACGTGACCTCGGACGAGTCGGTGGCCGACGCGGTCCGGCTCGTCCGGGAGCACACCGACCGGCTGGATGTGCTGATCAACAACGCCGGTGCGCCGGGAAGGGCCGTCGCGCCCGCCGACGCCACGGCCGACGAGATCCACTCCGTCTACGACACCAACGTGTACGGGCCGGTCAGGGTCACGCACGCGTTCCTTCCCCTGCTGCGGGCGGCGGACAACCCGCGGGTGGTGATGGTGTCCAGCGGCGGCGGTTCCTTCGCCGTCGTGACCGACCCGGAGCAGCCCGTCTCGAAGATGCACGAGCTGGCCTACAGCTCCTCGAAGGCGGCGCTGAACATGATCACCGTCCGGTACGCCCAGGCGCTCCCGGAGATCAAGTTCAACGTGGTCACTCCTGGGGAAGTCGCCAACCGCAGGTTCGCCGCCACCGACATGAACAACCACACCGGCACGCTGACGGTCACCGAGGGCACCGACCCGTTCCTGAAACTGGCGATGATCGACGCCGACGGGCCGACCGGCACCTTCATCGACCGCCTCGGCCCCGTGGGGTGGTGACCCCGGCGCCCGGCGCCGGAGACTTTCGACCGCCTCGCGGACGCCGGCGGAGCTGAGGGCCCGGCGGCCGGAGCAGCCGTACGCCCGTCGGATCCGCTGCGCCGCTACGACCGGGTGCAC
Organism: Sphaerisporangium fuscum; assembly: GCF_018531465.1. Lineage (GTDB taxonomy): Bacteria > Actinomycetota > Actinomycetes > Streptosporangiales > Streptosporangiaceae > Sphaerisporangium > Sphaerisporangium fuscum. The sequence continues at coordinate 20,776 of NZ_JAHDTF010000024.1, read as the reverse complement.
CGGGCCGATCCGCCCGCGTCGACGGCCTTCGGCTCAGGCCAGGTCACGTCCCAGGAGGGCGGAGAGAACCGCCGACGTCGCCCATGATCCTGGCCCTGCCGGGCGGCAGCAGCTGTACCGGCGAGGAGTAGAACGTGTTCGAGCAGCCCACCACGGCCCCCCGTGCTCCAGCACGGCCAGGTCGATCGTGCCGTCCAGGAACCGCGGGTCCGGCACCGGCTCGCCGTGCACCCGGAATCGGGCCACCCCGCCGTCGGGGTAGATGCTCAGCCGGACACGCGTCCAGCGCCGCCGGTCCGTCACCTCGACCCTACGGCTCGGCGGATCATCGACAGGGCCTTTCGCGAACGCGTCCGTCGCGGACGACGAACCGGGGGGTGGGCTTGTCCACGACGGCCTGCGCCACGGACTCGGCGCGGACCAGGATGAAGGTCGCGGGGTCGCCGGCCTGGAGCCGAGCGGGCTCCAGGCCCAGCAGGGCGGCGCCCCCGTGCGCCGCGATCTCGTAGCACGTGGCCAGCTCCTCGTCGGTGCGGGCGTCGGTGCGGTAGGCGAGCAGGTGCGCGCGGTTGATCATGTCGCCGTCGCCGAACGGCGTCCACGGATCGCGCACCCCGTCGGATCCGAGGCCGACCAGTACTCCGGCTTCGAGCAGCGGCCCGACGGGCAGGACCGGGTCCGCACCGAGCGCGCAGGTGGTCAGCGCGACCTTCGCCTCGGCCAGCGTCTCGGCGAGCTCCTCGCGGCCGTCCAGGCAGAAGGCATGGCTGATCGTGGTCGGCACGCCGCTGGACTTCGCCCTGCGAGCGATCTCGAGCACCTGCGCGACCCCTTGCTCGCCCCGGTCGTGCGAATGCGGCACGTGGGCCGGACCTCCCTCGTCGACTCTGCCATCCACGAGCTCCGCCAGGAGATCGCGAGCGGCGCCTGGCCGGTCGGCACCAAGATCCCCACGGAGAGCCGGCTGGCCGAGACGCTGGGCATGAGCAGGTTGTCGGTACGCGAGGCCGTCCGCGTGCTGGTCCACGCCGGCCTGCTCACCACCCGTCAAGGCGACGGCACCTATGTCACCGCCACCGACGAAAGCGAGGTGGCGCTCAAGCGCCGCCTGGATCGGGCGGCCACGATGGACATCATCGACGTGCGGCGCGGCCTGGACTTCGTGGCGGCGCGGCTCGCCGCCGAACGACGCGAGCCGGCGGACCTCGACGAGCTGAGGGAGGCGCTGGAGCGGCGCACCGCCGCTCATCAGGCCGCCGACCTCGACGCGTTCGCCGACGCCGACGTGGATTTCCACCTGTCCATCGCCGCGGCTTCGCACAACCCCGTGTTGCTGGACCTGTATCGCGGCATGAGCGAGGCGGTGCGCGACACGATCCGCCGCGATCACTGCATGGAACGCGCCGTACTCGGCTCCGACTCCACCCACCAGGACCTGTACGAGGCGATCGAGGCCGGCGACGCGACCAGCGCGGTCACGATCGCGCTCGCCATTCTCAACGAGCAGGAGCGCGACCTCTGAGGCTCCGCCGGTACGGCCCGCCGGCTCCCCGCGAGCCGACGGGCGGCACCCTGGGGGGCGGGTCAGGACGGTTCGGCCGGCCTTCGCATCGGCCGCGGCACGCCTCGTGAAGCGGCCCGGTCAGGGGAGCCTGATCAGACGCCGCTCGACGGCGGCGGTCACCGCGGCCGTGCGCGTGTCGACGCCGAGCTTGCCGTAGATGTGCACCAGATGGGTCTTGACCGTCGCCTCGGTGATGAAGAGCCGCCTGGCGATCTCCCGGTTGCCCGCGCCGCTCGAGAGCAGTTCCAGGATCTCCACTTCACGGGCGCTCAACGCCGGGGCGGGGTCGCGCATCCGCTTCATCATCCGGGCCGCCACCTTGGCGGACAGCACCGCCTCGCCCTTGGCCGCGGCCCTGATGCCCTGGAACAGTTCCTCCGGCGGGCACGCCTTGAGCAGATAACCGGTGGCCCCGGCGTCGACGGCCCGCATGATGTCCGCGTCGGTCTCGTACGTCGTCAGCACCAGAACCTGCGGCGGCGCGGGCAGCTCCAGGATCCGCCGGGTGGCCTCCACCCCGTCGATGCCGTCGCCGAGCTGCAGATCCATGAGCACGACGTCGGGATCGCTCGAGGCGATGCCCAGCAGCGCCTCGGCCCCTCCGGCGGCCTCGCCGACGACCTCCATGTCGTGCTCGCCGGCGAGCAGTGCCACCAGCCCCGCTCGGACCACTGGATGGTCGTCCACCAGAAACAGTCTCATCGCTCTTCCATCCTGCCGGTCGCGTCCTCCCCGTCTCGTGTTCGCGCCCCCGCCAGGTGAGGTACCGCGGGGAGCGATCCGGTGGGGACCGTTGCCGCGACCCCCGTTCCCTCGCCGGGGACGCTCTCGACGACCAGGACGCCGTTCACCTCCGCCAGCCTGTCGCGCATCGCCCGCAGCCCGTATCCCCGGCCCGGCGCGGGGGTCGGCGCGGCGAACCCGGCACCGTCGTCGAAGACGTCCAGCGTGACCTCGCCGTCCAGGTAGGACAGGGTCACCGTGGCCGTACCGGCACATGAGTGGTCGCGGACGTTGGCCAGCGCCCCCTGCGCCACCCGCAGCAGCGCCGCCTGCACGTCCGGCTCCAGCGGGTACCGTTCGCCCTCCTGACGGAAGCGCACGTCCAGCTCGGTGTCGTCCCCGGCGCTCGCGCAGAGCCGGGCGAGCGCCTCGGGCAGCGAGACGTCCACCAGGGCCGGGGGCTGGAGGTCGCGGACGAACCGCCGGGCCTCGTCGAGGTTCTCGGCGGCGGCCGCCGCCGCCCGCCGTACGTGGGCCCGGGCCAGCGCGGGGTCGGACGCCCACATGCGGTCGGCGGCCTGGAGGAGGATGCCCATGCTGGTGAGCCCCTGGGCGAGGGTGTCGTGGATCTCCCTGGCCAGCCGCTCACGCTCTTCCAGGACGCCGGTGCGGTGCCGGGAGTCGGCCAGCGTCCCCCGGGTGCTGATCAGGTCGTCGATGAGGAGCTGCCGGGCGGCGCTCTCACGCTGGAGCTCCCAGAAGATCACCGCGGTCATGGCGGCGATGCCGATCGGCGCGAGGACCAGGCTGAGGTCGGCCTCCTGCGCGATCTCGAGCTGGGCCGCGATCACGACCAGCGTGAGGGCGGCGGCGGCCACCGCGAAACCGCGCGCGTTCAGCGAACGCAGGCACAGGAAGAGCAGGGGAACCGCGCACCAGCTGAACGACGGCGCGAGCACCACGAGCGCGAGCCAGACCGCCGCCACCCCTCCCAGCCAGACGACACGCCTGCGCCCGAGGCGGGTCCAGAAGGCGACGCCCGCCGTGTAGGTCAGGGCGAGGAGGCCGCCGACGGCCAGCGAGGCGACGGTCCGCGGTCCCAACTCGTGCCGGGACACCAGCCGCAGGCCGGAGGCGGCGAGCAGCAGGTAGAACCCTGCGTGCATGGCCCCGTTGAGCCAGATACGTTCCCTCATCGCCCTCCTTGTCCGGTCTGCTCCGACGTTATCCCCTGGCGGGCATCCCACCCAGCCGGACGGCCGCGCATCAACCGATCGGTCGACCTCCGTCTCGACCGCCCGGCGCGCGGCAATCGCCCATGCTCGCGATGGCCGAGGGCGGCGTCGCTGGAAATCTTGAGCACGCAAGGTTCCGCCGACCGCTCTGGAGAAACAATGACGACCCGTTCACGCACCCGCCTGGTCGCCCGCCCTCTCGCGGGGCTCGCCATCATGGCCGGCACCCTCGGTGCCGCCTCCGCCGTCACCTCTCCCGCCCAGGCCGCCCCCGCCGAGAACGGGCGCGCCGCGCAGGCCGTCGTGCAGACCGATGTGCTCTCCGCCGACGCCGCCCTGACGATCGCCGATGCCGCGATGAAGGAGGCCGTCAAGGGGAAGCAGCGCGTCACCGTGGTGATCGTCGACCGGTCCGGCGCGACCCGGCTGGTGCTGAAGGGCGATGGCGCGGGCCCGCAGACCGAGGAGTCGGCGCGGCGCAAGGCCTTCACCGCGGTTTCCTTCGGCAGGACGACGAGTGAGCTCGGCAAGAGCGTGACCGGCGAGGGCCCGACCATCGCCGACATTCCAGGGACTCTCTTCCTCGGCGGCGGCGTTCCCGTGGCCTCCGGTGGCGTTCTCGTCGCCGGCATCGGCGTCGGCGGAGCGCCGAGCGGCGACATCGACGAGGCCATCGCCCAGGCGGGCCTCAAGGCCGTCACCGGCCGGCTCCGCTGAGAGGCCCGACGCGGGGCGGCAGGCGGGAGGAGGGCTCGAGCACGACGCCGGTCGCGGCCGGCGCCGACGTCGATCTCGCCGACCGCGACGGCGTCACCCCCGCTCGCCCACGCCGTCGCCAAGGGGCGGACCGCGGTCGCCGGGCCTGCTCCGCGCCGCCGGAGCGCGCTGACGCGAACAACCGGGGCGACGTGTACAAGGTCACGCTGCCGGCCTGAAAAGGGGCAGAACGAGAGCATGGACGTGTCTCGGCTCACTGTGACCGCGCGCTCCGGCGCGAGCCCGGAGCGGGTGTTCTCGGTGCTGACCGACTGGCCCAGGCACCATGAGTGGATGTTCCTGACCCGCGCCCGCGTCACCGCCGGGGACGGCCAGGGCACCGGCAGCCGCCTGGAGGCGTTCACCGGTGTCGGCCCGGTCGGCTTCCTGGACGCCATGGAGATCACCGGGTGGGATCCGCCGCACACCGTCGAGGTGCGGCACACGAGATGGCCGGTGCGGGGACGGGGCGTCTTCCACGTGCTGCCCCGCGCCGGGGGCGGCAGCACGATCGTCTGGCAGGAAGACCTGGAGATCCCCTTCGGCCCGGCCGGGCGGCTCGCCTGGCGGGCGGCCAAGCCGCTCGGCGCGGCCGCGCTGCGCCACTCCCTGCGCCGCCTGGCCGAGCTGTGTTGTACCTACTAGTATGTACACAACCGACGTGAAAGGACGTGAGGATGCCGCTTGTTCGTATTGACGCGCTGCGTGCGGACCGGGAACGGCTGGAGGCCCTGGGCCGCGCCGTGCAGGATGCCCTGGCCGAGACGATCGGCGTCCCGCCGGACGACGTGTTCCAGGTGCTCACCGGTCACGACGGCGCGCGGAGCGTGATCCGCTACGACCACTACCTCGGCATCCAGCGGGACGACGACGTCGTGTTCGTCGGCATCACCATGCGCTCCGGGCGCGCCCCGGACCGGAAACGGGCGCTCTACCGCCGGATCGCCGAGCTCGTCCAGGGGTACGCGGGCACCGATCCGCGCAACGTCGTCATCACCATCACCGAGAACGAGCCCGTCGACTGGTCGTTCGGCCACGGCATCGCGCAGTACGCGGAGGCCTCCCCCGGCACCGCGGAATCTCACGGCGTCACACGCCGGTAGCCGATCACCCCCTCCCCCGTCACCGGACATCGCCGGAGCTTCCCGGCGACGGCCGGACCCTGGGGGGACGGCGGGCGCGGCGTATCATGGCGAGTTACGCGACAGAGGGGAGTCGCGCCATGACCAGGCACGACAAGGACACCCGAGACGACCCGCGCACGTCGTTGTCGGCGCCTACGGATCGCAGCACCCGCATCACCCGGACGATCGCGCAGGCGACCGCGCTCGCGGGGTCCTTTCCAGCGATCATCATCGCGGTCGTGCTCGTCGTGGCATGGGCGATCGGTGGCCTGTTCGTCGCCGGCGGCTACGGCAGCACCGCCTATCAGCTGCCCGTGTCGACCATTTCCTCCATCGTGACCTTCGTGATGGTCTTCGTCATCCAGTCCAGCCAGAACCGCGACACCCGGGCGCTCCAGGCCAAGGCGGACGCGCAGAGCGAGGTCCTCAACGCGATCGCCCGCCACCTCGGCGTCGAGGACGAGCAGCACCTGCTGACGCGGCTGGTCGGCCTCGAGGAGGCGCCGGAGCGGGAGATCGACAACGAGCAGGAGCAGGTACGCCGTAGCGCGAGCCGGATGGCGGGCGCCGTCCACGAGCACGATGATCGGAGCGGCGAATAGCGGGACGCCGCCCCCGGCGGCCCGTCGCGCGCCGGTGGCCGCCCCCCAGATCATGTGACGGTGATCGATGGCGGGGTCGGTCGTACTCGGCGTGCACGGCGGCGGCCCGCCGGGCTCCGCTCGGCGGGGTCAGGCGGGTGCGAGGACGGCGTCGATCCCCCGGGCGGCCAGGTAGGCGGCGTCGGCGGCCCGGGCGGCGGTGACGATCGCGACCGGCCCGGCCTCCCGCAGCCGTACCCACTCGCGGTGGAACGCGCCGCCGGGCGCGACCTCGGCCCGCCGCTCCGGCCGGGACCGCAGGTCGGCGTCGCACACCAGCGCGGGGCGCGGCGCGGGGACCGGGCGGCCGGCTCGCGTCTCGCGGACGACCGCGGCGAGTTCCCTGGTCGCGGGCTTGATCCGGTGGTCGACCGTGAAAAGCCCCAGGTCGTACTCGCGGTCGGGGAAGTCGGCGAGGCCGCGGTCGAGGTCGTGGGAGCACCACCAGGTGACCCCCCACAGCGAGGGGTTGGCCGTCACGGCCTGGAGTGTCCGGCGGACGAAGGCCGGGGCGTCGTCCTCTCCGACGTCGGGGCGGGGCGCGCCGACCTCCTGCAGCCAGACCGGCCGCGCGGGGTCGGTGGCGGTGGCCGCCGCGAGCTCGACGAGGTAGTCGGCGTGGGAGGTGGTGGCCGGGCCGAGCGGCCCGTCGATGGCCGACACGCCGTTGAACACCCAGGAGTGGACCGTCGTCAGGTCGCCGAGGTCGACCGCGTCGCCGGGACGGAACGGGTGGTCGGGCGCGTACCAGGTGGCGTCGTACAGGGAGTGCAGGCCGAGCAGGCGGGGCGCGGCGGCACGGACGACCTCCACCAGCTCCGCCGCCCACGCCGTCGAGGCGTCCGGGGTGGTCGGGTTGGACGGCCAGAGGTTGTCGACCTCGTTGCCGAGGGTCACCGCGAACACGTTGCCGCGTGTCGCGACCGCACGGGTGAGCCGGTCGACGTAGGCGGCGATGCCGTCGCGCACGGCGGCGTCGGTGAACAGGCTGCGGCGATGCCAGGTGAGCACCCAGGAGGGCAGGAAGTCGAAGCTCGACAGGTGGCCCTGCAGCAGATCGACGCACACGTCGAGGCCGAACTCCGCGGCGACGTCGATGAGGTCGAGCAGGTCGTCGACGCCGCGCTGCCGGATCAGCGTGCGGTTGGGCTGGATCCACGGCCAGACGGGGAACACCCGCACGTGGTCGAGGCCGATCTCGGCGAGGTCGGCGAAGTCACGGCGGACGGCGTCCGACGAGTAGTCGAGCCAGCTGTAGAACCATCCCGACGACGGCACGTAGTTGGCGCCGAAGCGGAGCGGGGCTGGACTCGGGAGTTGCGGTGTCACACGACCTCCGGCTGCCGGGGTGCGCCGGGACGGCGCAAGGACCGCCCGCAGCCTAAACCGATTTATCTCCCCTGCCAAGGGCGAGACCGGGAGGAACCGGACGGCACCGGCGCCGGACGCCCGGCCGCACGGCCTCGCGGGGGCGGCACCAGGGGTGGCTCCGGCGCGGGAGGTAAGGGAGCCTGGGGTGGGGATCAGGGAGCCTGGGGTGGGGATCAGGGAGCCTGGGGCGATCCGGGGCCGGGGGCCGGACCAGGGACCCAGAGGGTCGGGGAGCGGGATGCGGATCAGGGGGCCGGGGCGGTGCTCTCCCTCACGATGAGGCGCGGGGTCTGCGTCTTGCGGTCGCCGCGCCGCGCCGGGTCGGCGATGATCGCCAAAATCTCCTCGGCCACCTCGCCGCCGAGCGCGAAGGTGTCGCGCGACAGCGAGGTCAGCGCCGGGTGGACGATGCGCGTGAGCACCGAGTCGTCGAAGGCGACGATGGAGAGCTCGCCGGGGACGGCCACCCCCATCTCGCCCGCCACGCCGAGCCCGGCGACCGCCATGAGGTCGTTGTCGTACACGATCGCCGTCGGCCGCTCCGGCCGCGACAGCAGCATGCGGGTGGTGGCGGCGCCCTCGGCGTCGGTGAAGTCGGTGGGCAGCGACACCACCTCGGCCAGGCCGAGGCGCCGTGCCGAGTCGCGCAGCGCGCGCATGCGGCGCTGGGTGTGCCTGAACGCCGGCAGCCCGGCGACGTGCGCGACGCGCCGGTGGCCGAGCGCCGCCAGGTAGTCGGCGATGGACAGCATCGCCTCCCGGTCGTCGGCCCACACGCTGGACAGCGACCCGTGGCCGCCGGGCCCGCCGAGCACGACGGACGGCACGGCGAGCTCCTCGATGACGTCGACGCGCGGGTCGCGGACCTTCAGGTCGACCAGGACGAACCCGTCGACCCGGTGCTCGGACGCCCACCGCCGGTACACCTCGATCTCGGCCTCGGTGTCCTCCACGACCAGCAGTTCGAGCGCCACGGACTGCGCCGACAGGCCGGCCTGCAGCCCGGAGAGCAGCTGGGCGAAGAACGGCTCCACTCCGAGGGTGCGGGCGGGCCGCGCGATGACCAGGCCGACCGCCCCCGCCCTGGCCCCGCCGAGGGCCCGGGCGGCGGTGTGCGGGCGCCAGTTCATCTCCTCGGCCACCCGCAGGATGCGGGCCCTGGTCGCCTCGCTCACGCCGGGCCGCCCGTTGAGCGCGAACGACACCGCGCCTTTGGAGACCCCGACGCGGCGGGCGATGTCGGCGATCGTCGGTCGCGCCACGGATTGCGCCTTTCTTACTGGTGAGCGGCTGATGCCGTGACATCGGAGTCTAGTCGGGCGACCGGCCCTCAACCACTAGACCGCTTTAGTAGGACGAAAAGGGCGTGATCAAGGACTGGAGGCGGCCCCCCGCCGGCACCCCGGCGGCCACCTCAATAGCCTGGCGTCGAAGCACCACCGGATCGGCCGGGACGGAGGTTCAGGATTGCCGGGGAAGTTCGTGCCGCGGGAGGACACCGCGCCGCCGTCCGGTGACGGGGACGAGCGCGCGGAGGTGGCCGCGTTCCGCGCGTCGCTGGGACTGGAGGCCCTCGTCGACGTCCACACCCATTTCATGCCGCAGCGGGTGCTGGACAAGGTGTGGGCGTACTTCGACGCCGCCGGCCCGCTCGTGGGCCGCCCGTGGCCGATCGGCTACCGGCTGGAGGAGCGGCGGCGGCTGGAGGTGCTGCGGGGCTTCGGCGTCCGGGCGTTCACCTCCATGCTCTACCCCCACAAAGCGGGCATGGCGCGGTGGCTGAACGACTGGGCGGCCGACTTCGCCGCCCGCACCCCCGACTGCCTGCACACCGCGACGTTCTTCGCCGAGCCGAGCGCGGCCGGCGACGTACGGCACGCGCTCGAGCAGGGCGCGCGGGTGTTCAAGTGCCACCTGCAGGTCGGCGGGTACGACCCCAACGACCCACTGCTGGAGGAGGTCTGGGGGCTGCTGGCCGAGGCCGGGGTGCCGGTCGTGACGCACTGCGGGTCCGGCCCGGTGCCCGGCCCCTTCACCGGGCCGGACCCGATCGCCGCGCTGCTCGCCCGGCACCCTCGGCTGCGGCTGGTCGTCGCGCACCTGGGGCTGCCCGAGTACGAGGAGTTCCTCGGCCTGGCCGAACGCCACGAAGGTGTCCTGCTGGACACCACCATGGCCTTCACCCCGTTCACCGAGGCCGAGGCCCCGTTCCCCCGCGCCGCGCTCCCCCGCCTGGCCGACCTGGGGGACCGCGTCCTGCTGGGCACCGACTTCCCCAACATCCCCTACTCCTACGCCGACGCCCTCCGCGCCCTGGAGGAGACGGGCCTCGGCCGCGCCTGGCTCCGCGCGGTCTGCCACGACAACGCGGCCCGGCTGTTCGCCCTGTGACGGTCCGCGTGGCCGCCCAGGGCGTGGCCCGGCGCGAGGGCCGGGCCACGCCGGTCAGGGCCAGACGTAGTTGAGTTCGTGTTCGAACGTCACGTAGCCGGCGCGGTGGAAGGCCGCCGCCATCGGGACGTTGCCGACGTCGGTGGAGGCGCGGACGCGGGGGACGTCCTGGGCGGCCAGGATCCTGGTGCCCTCGGCGAGGATCTCGTCGATGTAGCCCTTGCCGCGGTGCTCGGGGACGACGCCGATGTAGGCGATGATCGGGTTGTAGGAGTTGTGCGCCGGGATGACGAACCCCACGGGCTCGCCGTCCGGCAGCGTGGCGATCCGCCACCACTCCTTGGGGCTGGGGTAGCGCTCCAGCTCGCTGTCGTACTGCTCCCGCGCCGCCCGATCGGGAGGCACGCGGGTGAGTTCGTCGCGGCTGTGCGCGTCGAGGGTGCCGTCCAGGACGCGGGTCATCAGCTCCACCAGCTCGTCGCGGCCGGACACGGGGCGGAAGGCCAGGCGTCCGGCCGGGGGCGCGATCGGCGTGCCCGGGTGCCACACCAGGCGGAGCCGTTCGACGAACAGCCGCGCCCCGGTCGCCTCCAGCGCCGCCCCGCGGTCCTCGGCGTCCCGGCGGAGGGCCGGGTCGTCGCGCCAGCCGGACGGGAGGAAGCGGCTGTACTCCGGCGGCCGGGCGCCGCCGGGGACGACCTCGGCCATCGCGGTCTTCAGCAGCCGCGTGCCGATCTCGACCCGCTCGGCGCCGTCGAGGTCGTCCGCGAGGTCGAACAAGTCGAGCATGAGGGGCTCGGCGTCGCCGGGCCTGCTCCACCAGGCCGCCCGGGCGAGCAGGTGGTCGCCGCGCAGCGCCACCCACATCCAGTCGAAGTGACGGCCGCCGTTGTCGAGGTCGGCCGTTATCTCGTCGTTGAGCTGGTAGGGAAACCGGCTGAAGAGGTCGAGCTCCTCACGTCCGGTGATGGGACGGATGGTCAGGTCCTGCTCTACTGCTGCGGTCAAGGCACTCTCCGTATGAAGCGCGCCCGGCCGCTCCCTGTTCGTCCGCCGAGCTGCGCTCGGCGGCCGGGGGCGCTCGTGTGAGCTCCCCTGTTGGGGTCAGCCCTGGTGGGCACCCCGGGAGGACGCGGGCATGGTGATCATGGTGGTCATCTGCTCGTCCCTCCTCTCGTGCGTGGTCACCCCACCGGCCGTCGGCGGGGTCTGGCGCGATTTCTACCGGTTTCCACCGGGGACGGCAACCGGTTTTCGTCCCGTCCGGTACCGGCGGCTTGACCTGGAGCGCGCTCCAGCGGCCATCATCGATGCCCGCGGGTCCCCGCGACAGACCGGAAAAGGAGCACGACATGCGTTATCGCCCTCTCGGGCGCACGGGTATCGAGGTGAGCGTCCACTGCCTGGGCGCGATGATGTTCGGCGCCGTCGGCAACCCCGACCACGAGGACTGCGTCCGCATCATCCACGCCGCGCTCGACCGGGGCGTCAACTTCGTCGACACCGCCGACATGTACTCCGCCGGCGAGTCGGAGGAGATCGTGGGCAAGGCCCTGCGGGGGCGCCGGGACGACGTGGTGCTCGCCACCAAGGTGCACTTCCAGATGGGCGAGGGCCGCAACCGGCGCGGAAACTCGCGGCGGTGGATCGTCAGGGAGGTCGAGGACAGCCTCCGGCGGCTCGGCACCGACTGGATCGACCTTTACCAAGTGCACCGCCCCGACCACACCACCGACATCGAGGAGACGCTCTCGGCGCTGAGCGACCTGGTGCACCAGGGGAAGATCCGCGCCTTCGGCTGCTCGACGTTCCCGGCCGAGGAGATCGTCGAGGCGCACCACGTCGCCGAGCGCCGCGGACTGCTGCGCTTCCGGACCGAGCAGCCGCCGTACTCGCTGCTCGCGCGGGGCGTCGAGACGTCCCTGCTGCCGGTGTGCCAGAGGTACGGGATGGGGGTGCTGACCTGGAGCCCGCTGGCATCGGGGTTCCTGACCGGGAAGTACCGCAAGGGACGGCCGGTCGACATGACGGCCGGACGCGCCCGGCTCACGCCGGCGCGGTTCGATCCCTCGATCCCGGGCAACGCCGCCAAGTTCGACGCCGTCGAGCAGCTCGCCGAACTGGCCGACGACATCGGGTGCACGCTGCCCGAGCTGGCCGTGGCGTTCACCGTGGCCCACCCGGCCGTCACCTCGGTGATCATCGGCCCGCGCACGATGGAGCAGCTGGAGGGCCTGCTGAAGGGCGCCTCGCTGACCCTCGACGACGCGGCCCTCGACCGGATCGACGAGATCGTCCCGCCCGGGACGAACGTCTACCACCCGGACGGCGCCTGGCGCCCGCCGGTGCTGGACGACACCAACGCCCGCCGCCGCCCGCTCGCGGACCGCGCCGCTGGTTAGGTCCGGTCCCGCCGGGGGTCGCCGACCCTCCGGGTCTCCGGTCGGCTCGGAGATCCGTCCCCGTCACCCCGGCAGTGGCCCGGCCGCCCGGCTCCGCGGCGTCCGGCGGTGTTCAGCCGAGCAGCCAGCCGGCCGCCGCGAGCGTGACCATCGACAGCGCGGTGCTGACGATGACGGTGCCGCGCGCCGCCGAATCGGCCCTGCCGTACTCGCGGGCGAAGATGTAGACGTTCTGCGCCGTGGGCAGGGCCGCGCAGACCACCAGTGCGAGCAGCTCGGGCGGCCGTACCTGGGCCAGGACCCCGAAGAGGTACGCCAGCAGCGGCTGGGCCAGCAGCTTCAGCGCCGAAAGCGCCAGCACCTCGGTCCGCTCGCCGGGTACGGCGGGGCGGCGCTCGGTCAGGGACAGCCCCAGCGTCACCAGGGCGGCGGGCACGGCGGCGGCGCCGAGCAGGGCGAGGGGCCCCGCGACCACCGCCGGCGGACGCCAGTGGGAGGCCGAGCAGAGCGCTCCGGCGGCCAGGCCGAGGATCACGGGATTCCGCAGGGGCAGGGTCGCCAGCCGGGCGGGGCGCAGCCTTCGGCCGGCGTCCCGGTCCAGCAGGATCAGGACCAGCGGGGTGACCACCAGGACCTGGAACAGCAGGACCCCGGTCAGGAAGGTGGCGTCGCCGAGCACCTGGATCGCGACCGGGATGCCGAGGTTCGAGGAGTTGACGTAGCCGGCGGCCATGGCGCCGATCGTGGCCGCGCCGGGTTTCCTGCCGAAGACCCGGCCGGACAGCACGAAGCCTGTGGCCATGGTGAGGACCGTCCCGGCGGCGAAGGCGCCCAGCGCGGGTCCGCTGAACCGCAGCGGGGTCCGCGTGAGGACGGAGAACAGCGCCGCCGGCATCGCGAGGTGGAAGACGAAACCGCCGAGCACCCGGTCCGCCTCCGGGCCGAGGAGGCGGAACCGTCCGGCAACGAAACCGAGGGCGGTCAGCGCCCATATGGGGATGAAGGCGGCGATCAACGGACAATCACCGCAACCTCCCCGTTTCGGACGAAGCGAGTGTACTGAGCCGACCGTGCCGCCCGCTGCCGCCCCCGCCCGCGTGCCGGCCATCGGCGGGACGGCCGGTGCCGGTGGCGGCGAGGCCGGGGCGCGCGGGTCCCGGGTCAGGCGGCGGCGGTGCCGCGGCGCCGGCACCCGGCGGCGTGGGAGCCGGTCACGGGTCGCCTGCGAGCAGGCCGCCGGTCAGGCGGTGGCGAGGTCGCGGCGCAGGTACTCGGCGGTGTGGGAGCCGGTGGCGGCGAGCAGGTCGCGCGGCGTGCCCTCGAACACCACGCGCCCTCCCCCGTCACCGCCCTCCGGGCCGAGGTCGATGATCCAGTCGGCGTTCTTGACGACCTCGAGGTTGTGCTCGATCACGATCACCGTGTTGCCCGCGTCGACCAGCCGTTCGAGGATGTCCAGCAGGTGCCGCACGTCGGACATGTGCAGGCCGGTGGTCGGCTCGTCCATGACGTAGACGCTGCCGGTCTTGTGGAGTTCGGTGGCCAGCTTGATGCGCTGGCACTCTCCGCCGGACAGCGTGCTCAGCGGCTGGCCGAGGGTGAGGTAGTCGAGCCCGACGTCGTTCATCGCGCGCAGCACCTCGCGGAGCCTCTCCTCGTGGAAGAACTCCAGCGCCTCGGCCGCCGTCATCTCCAGCACGTCGCTGATCGACTTCCCCCTGAGCGTGTGCTGGAGCACCTCGGGCCTGAAGCGCCGTCCCCGGCACGCCTCGCAGGTCGTCTTCAGCCCGTCCATGAAGGCGAGGTCGGTGTAGATGACGCCGAGGCCCTGGCACTCGGGGCAGGCGCCCTTGGAGTTGGCGCTGAACAGCGAGGCGCTGACCTTGCAGGCCCGGGCGAACAGCCTGCGGATCTCGTCCAGCATCCCGGTGTAGGTGGCGGGGTTGGAGCGGCGGGACACGGCGACGGCCGACTGGTCGACGACGACGGCCGAGGGGTACCGGCCGAGGAACACCTCGTTGACCAGCGTGCTCTTGCCGGATCCCGCCACCCCGGTCACGACGGTGAGGACGCCGGCGGGGAACCCGACGGTCAGGTCCTTGAGGTTGTGGGCACGCGCGCCGTCGACCGTCAGCGTCCCCGCCGGACGGCGGTACGCCGTCTTCAAAGGGGACCGGTGCCTCATGGAGGCGCCGGTGAGGGTCGGGGCGTCGCGCAGGCCCGCCACCGTCCCCTCGTACACGATCCGCCCGCCGTGCGCCCCCGCCTCCGGGCCCATGTCGACGACATGGTCGGCGACGGCGATCACCTCGGGGTCGTGCTCGACGACGATGACGGTGTTGCCCTTGTCGCGCAGCTTCAGCAGCAGCGTGGTGAGCCGTTCGACGTCGCGGGCGTGCAGGCCTGCGGTGGGCTCGTCGAAGATGTACAGCATGTCGGTCAGGCCGCTGCTGAGGTGCCGCACCATCTTGACCCTCTGCGACTCCCCTCCCGACAGGGTCGAGGTCTCGCGGTCCAGGCTGAGGTAGCCGAGGCCGATGGTGACGAGGTTGCGCACCCTGTCGACCAGGCTCTCCAGCACGGGCGCCACGGCCGGGCGGGTGAGGCCGGCCAGCACCTCCACCAGCTCACCCGCCTCCATGGCGGCCAGCGCGGCGATGTTGTGGCCGTCGATCTCGCAGGCGAGGGCCTTGCGGCTGAGCCGGGCGCCCTCGCACAGGGGACAGACCTCGGTGGAGACGTACCGCAGGAACACCTCCCGGTTGGCGTCGGACATCTCCGCGGTGTCCTTCTTGATGTAGAGCCGGGTGAACTTCTCCACCAGCCCCTCGTAGGAGGAGTTGACGGTGCCGCCCTGCCATTCCAGCGCCACCTTGGCGTCGCCGCCGTGCAGCAGCAGGTCCCACTCCCGCTCGTCGTAGTCCGACAGCTTCTTGTCGTTGTCGAACAGCCCGGAGTTGGCGTAGATCTTCCAGTACCAGCCGCCCACCGCGAAGTGCGGGTGCAGCAGCGCGCCCTCGTTCAGCGACCTGGAGGTGTCGAGGAAGGCCCCCAGGTCGAGCGTCGTCCTCCTGCCGAGCCCCTCGCATTCGGGGCACATGCCTTCGGGGTCGTTGAAGGAGAAGGCGTTGGAGTACCCGGCGAACGGCCGGCCGGCCCGGGAGAACAGCAGTCTGAGCAGCGAGTAGATGTCGGTGATCGTGCCGACGGTCGAGCGGGGGCCGCCGCCGAGCCGCTTCTGGTCGACGACGATCGCGGCCGACAGGTTCTCGATCACGTCGACGTCGGGCTGTCCGTACCTGGGCAGCCTGCTCCGGGCGAAGGCGGTGAAGGTCTCGTTCAGCTGGCGCTGCGCCTCGGCGGCGAGCGTGTCGAACACGATGGACGACTTGCCGGACCCCGACACCCCGGTGAAGACGGTGAGGCTCCGCTTGGGGATGCTCAGAGAGATGTCCTTCAGGTTGTTCTCGCGCGCGCCCACGATCTGGATACGGGGAATCTGCACCACGGCTCCTCGAAGTCAGGGATCCGGCCCGGCGGCCGCCCCAAAACATCGTACATTGTATGGCGTACCACGTACGGAGAACGGTTGGTGAGAGGATGGGGTCCGTGCCGCCCACGACCGCCCGCAGCAGCGCCGGAGACCCCGTGCGCACCCTCGAGCTCCTCTGGAGGGAGCCGGGAGCGCGCCCTTCCCAGCGTGGGCCCCGCCAGGGCCTCACCGTCGACGAGGTGGTGGCCGCGGCCATCGCCATCGCCGACGAGGAGGGCCTCGACGCGCTCACCATGCGCCGGGTCGCCCAGGCGCTCGGCGTCGGCGCCATGTCGCTGTACACCTACGTCCCCGGCAAGGCCGAGCTCCTCGACCTCATGCTCGACACGGTGTTCGGCCGGATGCCCCGCTCCGACCTGTCGGGACTGCCGTGGCGCGAGCGCCTGCGCGCGGTGGCGCGCGACAACCGCGAGATGTACGAGCGGCATCCGTGGGTGCTGGCCGTCTCCACCAGCCGTCCCCCGCTCGGCCCCGGCATGCTCGCCAAGTACGAGCACGAGCTGAAGGCCTTCGAAGGGCTCGGTCTCGACGACATCGAGATGGACGACGCCCTGACCTACCTGATGGGGTTCGTCCACTCCTCCGCCCACTCGGCCGCCGACGCCCGCGCCTCCCAGCGCGAGGACTCCATGACCGACGAGCAGTGGTGGGCGATCAGCGGCCCGCTGCTCGCCCGGGTGATCGACCAGGAGAAATACCCGACGGCCAGCCGGGTCGGCGCGGCGGCCGGCGCCGCGCACAACTCCCCCTACAACCCCGACCACGCCTACGACTTCGGCCTGCAGCGCGTCCTCGACGGCCTCGGCGTCCTGATCGACCAGCGCGCCTCCGGGACGGCAGGCGGCTGACCCCCGGCGCCTGGAGGCGCCTTCCGGGCCGCCCTCAGCGCGGGACGAGTTCGGGGTCCTCGCGGAGCGACGGCAGAGGGGGGATGACGCTCGCGAGCCACCCGTCGGGCGCGAGGGTGAAGTGCGGCGCCGGCTCGGTCCGCCACGAGGATCTCGTCGCCACGATCGTGTTCTCGGTGCCGTCGCGCCGATCGGTGAAGGTGACCTCCCGCTCCTCCGTCTTGCGGGTGCACACCCGGCCGCGTTTGGCGCCGGCCGGGTAGTCGTTCCAGTTGACCCCGTGCTCGGACCACAGCATCTCCTGCATGTCGCCCGTCGACCTGCCGTGGAGCTCGTGGTGGGAGAACCGGGCCTGGGCGGCCATCGTGATGGAGTTGCGGACGCAGTCCCGCTGCCGCCACAGGAAGTAGTTCGCCACCTCGACCGGGTCGGGGATGGTGAAGACCCGGGCGTCGAAGGTGGCGTAGGAGTCGCTCCGGTGGGCGCCGTAGGCCCTGTTGAAGGCGACCGTGGCCGTCGAGGCGGCGACGGAGGCCATCTTCTGGACGACCCCGCCGAACCAGGGCTCCGTCTGGCCGGACCCGAGGTCCGCCAGGAGCACCGAGCACTCGTCGGACTGGGTGAACGAGAACACGCCGCCGGAGACCTCCGAGCACAGCGCGCGCCCGACCTCGTCCATGGCCTCCATGACCGTGTGGTCGTAGGGCCTGCCGGCGTGCCGGAGGAACGAATGGAAAGATCGTCCGTCGACCCTGATCAGGCAGTAGGTGCGCCGGGGAAGGACCGCGCGGGTCACCGCCTCGTAGCCCTTCATCCGGTCGCCGAGGGCGGTCCTGTCGCCCACTGGTCGTCCTCCTTGGAGATCGCCTGGCCGGTGGGATCCGGTCCTGGCACCCTGCCCTGTTTCCCGGGCGGCGTCCAGTCCGTGAACGCTCCGGCCGCGCCGTCAGTCGTCCAGGCCGCGGGCGCTGAGCGCCTCGCCTAGCGCGTCGGCGTGCCGCAGCGCGCTCACCACGAGCGGCACCGCGAAGGCCCGCATGCTCCACTCCACTCCCCTGGCCCGCTGCGCCTCCCGCACGCGGTCCGCCAGCCCGGCGACGACCGGAACGCTGCGCAGGGTGAGCGAGAGCAGCAGCGACACCCGGTACGGATCGAGTCCGGCGAACCGCAGCGGGGCGAGGAAGCGCTCCAGGCAGGCCGTCATGGCGGCGGTCCGCGTGGTGAGGGTGACCAGCCCCGCCAGGGCGACGGCCAGCACGACGCGGAGCGAGGTCGTCACCGCGGACGGCAGGCCCACCGCCGCGAACTGCACGCCGAACAGCACCACGGCGAACCAGCGGATCGGCCGGACCTGCGCCCACGCGGCGGCCCGTCCCACGCCGGAGATGCCGTACAGCAGCGCCACGACCACCGCCGCCCCCGCCAGCGCCCAGGGCGAGCCCAGCAGCACCAGCACGGTGCACGAGACGGCGAGCCCGGCGAGCTTGGCCCCGGCGGGCAGGCGGTGCAGCGGGGAGCCGCCCGGCACGTACGCTCCGGTCAGGCCGCTCACGCCATGACCTTCCGGTAGTGGGCGATCGCCAGCCCCGGCTCGTCGTCGGCGACGACGCGCCCCCCGTCGAGCACCAGCACCCGGTCGAAGCCCGCGAGCATGGGCAGGTCGTGGGTGGCCACCACCACCTGCTGCGGCAGCTCGCCCAGCAGGTCGGCGACCTGCCGCGAATGGCGCAGGTCGAGCAGGGTCGTCGGCTCGTCCATCACGAGGATCTCCGGTTCGAGGACCAGGATCGAGCAGAGGGCGAGCAGTTGCTTCTGGCCGCCCGACAGGTGATGGGCGGGGTGGTCGGCGTGCCCGTCCAGGCCGTAGGCGGCCAGCACCTCCCGCACGCGGCGCTCGACCTCCTCGCGCGGCAGCCTCCTGCGCCGCAGGGAGAAGGCCACGTCCTCGGCGACGGTCGGCATCACGATCTGCGCGTCGGGGTCGGTGAACAGGAACCCCACCCTGCGCCGGATGCGGGCCGCGTGGCGGCGGGTGTCGAGCCCGAAGACGGTGACCTCGCCCGACGACGGCAGGACCAGCCCGTTGAGCAGGCGTGCCAGGGTGCTCTTGCCGGAGCCGTTGGCCCCGATGAGGCCGACGCGGCGCTGCGTCAGCGACGCGGTGACACCGCGCAGCACGTCCCGCTGGGCGAGCCGCACGTGTACGTCGGCCAGCTCGATCACTTCACACCACCTCGAACAGGGCGGCCACTCCGAGGCCGCCGCCGACCGCCGCCGTCGCCAGGCCGAGCGTCCCGGGCGGGGCCCCGCCGGTCACGAGCCTGCTGAACAACCTGGCGACCACGACCGCGCCGCTGGCCCCCCACGGGTGGCCGAGGGCGAGCGCGCCGCCGTCGGCGCAGACCCTCTCGTCGTCGGCGCCGAGCGGGTCGAGGCCCAGCGCGTCGGTGACGGCGAGCACCTGCGCCGCGAACGCCTCAACGATCTCCACCGCGGCGACGTCGGCGATGCCGGCCCCCGCCCTGCTCAGCACGCGGCGTACGGCGGGTACCGGCCCCCAGCCGGGTAGCCCGGGGTCACAGCCTACGACGGCGCCGGCGAGCAGCCGCAGTCCGGGCAGGCCGGCGGCGGCGCGCAGCCGTTCGGGCACGACCGCCACGGCCGCCGCGCCGTCGCTGATCGGTGAGGAGTTGCCCGCCGTCACCGTGCCCTGGGGGACGAACGCCGCCGGCAGCCGGGCCAGGGAGGCGGCCCGCAGGGCACGCGGCCGCTGGTCGGCGTCCCGGCCGCCGACCCCGACGATCTCCCGGGCGAACCGGCCGGCCTCCCGCGCGGCCAGCGCGCGGGCGTGGCTGCGGCGGGCGTAGGCGTCCTGGCGTTCCCGGCTCACGCCGCGCGCGGCGGCGAGCGCCTCGGCGGCGGGGCCCATGTCGGGGTCGGGGTGCCCTTCGGGGGTGAAGGGCGCGCGCTCGTACGGGACCGGGATCTCCCCCTCCGGGCGCCGGTGGGCGCGCAGCGGGGCGGTGGAGGCGCTCTCGGCTCCCCCGGCGACGACCAGGTCCATCTCGCCGGAGCGGACCGCCTGGCCGGCGAGCAGGATCGCGGCCAGGCCGCTGCCGCACTGCCGGTCCACCGTGACACCGGGGACCTCGTGCCCGAGCCCGGCGGCGAGCGCCGACACGCGGGCGAGGTTGCCGCCGGGGCCGGTGCAGTTGCCGAGCACGACGTCGCCGACCGGGACGCCGAGGTGCGCCACGTCGGCGGCGACCGCGGCGATGACCGGAGCGGCGAGCCGGTCGGCCGTCACGGTCTTGAAGGCGTGCCCGGCGGTGCCGATGGGCGTACGGCGGGCCGCGACGACGACGGGGGCGTCCCCCGTGCCGGCCCTCGGGGTGGCCATCATCGTGGGGCGGGCCTCCGGGGTGAGAGCTTCGTCGCGCATGTCAGGCGAGCGGGTACATGTCGGGGTCGCCGCCGGCCAGGCGGGCGGCGACCAGGCCACGGGACGGCTTGCCGGTGGGCGTACGGGGCAGGGCCGCCACGGCGTACCAGCGGCGCGGCCGCTGCGCCGGGTCGAGCCCGGACCGGGCCAGGGCCTCCAGGGCGGCCCGCGAGGCGCCCGCGCCCTCGACGATCGCGGTGACGACGGCGCCGAGATCGGGGTGCGGCGAACCGACCACCACGACGTCCTCGACGCCGGGGGCGGTGCGCAGGACCGCCTCGACGTCCTCGGGCACGACGGTGGCGCCTCCGGTCTGGATCGCGCCGTCCCCCCGGCCGCGCAGCCGCAGCGGCTCGCCGGGACGGTACGGCTCGGCGACGTCCCCGACGGTCATCCAGCCGCCGGCGTCCACGCGCAGCGGGCCCGCGGCGCCGGACAGGTAGCCCTGCGCCAGGTAGGGCGAGCGTGCCCACACCTCGCCGAGGGCCTGCCCGTGCGCCGTCCTGACCTCGACCTCGACGCCGGGGAACGGCCGCAGCCCGCGCCCGTCGGTGTCGACGGCGACGAACGACAGCTCGGTGGCGCCGTAGTAGGCCACCACCCGCACGCCCGCCTGCGCGGCGCGGGCGCGGACGCCGGGATCCAGGGCCGCGCCGCCGACGACGGCGGCGCGCAGCGGCCCGCCGGTCGCGCGCAGCGCGTCCAGCACGGCGGGCAGCTGGTGGG
>NZ_JAHDTF010000023.1 GCF_018531465.1 Sphaerisporangium fuscum | reverse complement strand
CAGTGTCACGCCGACCGTGGCGGTCAGCGCGCCGGGCAGGTCGAACACGCGCCCGCGCGGGACGGCGGGGTCGGGGGCGATCAGCGGGAAGGACAGCCCGATCGCCAGCGCGGTGAGCGGGACGTTGACGAAGAAGACCGACTCCCAGTCCCACAGCTGGGTGAGCACGCCACCGAGCAGGGAGCCGAGCACCATGCCGCTTCCGCCCGCGGTTCCCCACACCGCCAGCGCCTTGTTGCGCTCGGCGCCTTCGGCGAAGGTGGTGGTGACCAGCGACAGGGTGGCGGGGAACAGCACCGCCCCGCCCATGCCCTGGACGGCGCGGGCGGCGATGAGCACCTCGGGTATCGAGGCCAGGCCGCCTACCAGCGATGACACGCCGTAAAGCGTCATGCCCAGGACGAACATGCGGCGGCGTCCGAGCAGGTCGGACATCCGGCCGCCGAGCAGCAGGAACCCGCCGAACGCGACGGCGTAGGCGCTGACGACCCATTGCAGGGTCTGCGCGGAGAAGCCCAGGCCGCTGCCGATCCGCGGCAGGGCCACGAACACGATGTTGAAGTCGACCGCGACGATGAGCTGGGCGAAGGCCAGCAGGCCCAGGACGAGCCCCAGGCGCCGGGATGACGACATAGTTGGCACCTTTCATGCCGTGAAGACCGGGTAAGTATTGCCAAGGTTGATAATCTCAACGTTAAGATAACAGCACACTCACTCTCTCAACGTCAAATCTGTGAACGTTGAGATTGCTACTCTTGAGAGGACTTGTGATGGACGATGCGATCGACACGCTGATGGCGCAGTGGCGCCGGGAGCGTCCTGACCTCGACTTCTGGCCGGTGGGCATCGTGGGCAGGATGAACCGGCTGGTGACCCTGCTGCAGAAGGAGTTCAGGGAGTTCTTCGCCCGGCACGGGCTGGAAAAGGGTGAGTGGGACGTCATGGCCCTGCTGCGCTGCTCCGGCCAGCCGTACGAGCTCACCGCCGGCGGCCTGCTGAAGGAGACGACGGTCACCTCCGGCGCGATCACCAACCGCATCGACCGGATGGAGGCCAAAGGCCTGGTCGAACGCATCCGCGACACCGCCGACCGCCGGTCGGTCATCGTCCGGCTGACCCGGCGGGGGGTGGAGGTATGCGACGAGGTGATCGCCCTGCACATGGCCAACGAGGCACGCATGCTCGCCGCGCTCGACGAGACAGACCGCGATCAGCTGGTGGGCCTCCTGCGCCGGGTGCTGGTCGGCATCGGCGACAGCCCTCGGTGTCCCTGTAGCTTAGGTCGAAAATTCAACGGATATGCCTCTGGCCTGTATCGATAGGCAGGGCCCAGGTCCTGGCCCGCCGACCCGATACCTCTGCATAAGCGCAGGTCGTGGACATATCCGTTGGTTCCTGCGCCATTACTACCGAGATCCCTATCACGGTCACCTCTCATTACGTCACCATATTGACCGGTGACGCAACCTTGCCAGACCACTGCGTCACCGGTCAATATGGTGAGGTGTTCGCCTTTCTGAGCGGTCGGCTCTGCCTGGACCTGACGACGACGCTTCAGGTGCGCCATCGCGACCGCCCGATCGAGACCCTGAACGTCCCCGACGACGTCCGTGGCTGGATCGAGCAGGCCGGGCTGGCCGGCGGGGTCCGCGTCGATGAAGCCGGTCTCGACCGGATACGGGAACTGCGCGAGGCGATCCATCGGCTCGGCCGGGCCGCTCTCAGCTCCGCCACGCCGGACCCCGCGGACGTCGCTCTGGTGAACGGCGCGGCGGCGCGCCCGTCGATGATCCCCTGCCTGATCGACGGGGCCGTACGGAGGCGCGGGGACCTGGATCAGGTGCTGTCGACGATCGCGCGCGATGCGATCGATCTGTTCGCCGGACCGTACGCGGCCCGGATCCGCGAGTGCGCCCATCCCGACTGCAGCCGGCTCTATCTGGACGCCTCTCACGCCGGGCGGCGTCGCTGGTGCGGAATGGCCGCCTGCGGGAACAGGTCCAAGTCCGCCGCATATCGCCAGAGGCGCCACGCCGGCACCGAATGATCAGGAGCGGCGGCTGCATAAGCGCAGGTCGTGAACATATCCGTTCGGCGGTACTCTCCGGACCAAACTCAACCGAGGGGGCCGGCGGCCGGGCCACGCGGCCGCGGGCCCGTCGAGCCCCAAGGAGCCCCGCTGTGATCACCCCCGACGACGTTCGCCGTTTCGCGCCCGCCCTTCCCGAGGTCGAGGAGGTCCCCCACTTCGGGCTACCGAGCTACAAGGTCAAGGCCTTCACCGGCATGGAGAAGGGGGACGCGACCGCGGTGTTCTCCGTCAGCCAGGAGGAGGCGGCGCCGGGTACTCCGTGAGGTACACCGGCGTGCCGATCCTGGTGGTGTCGGCCGGGTCGCCCACACCGTTGACGACGTGGTCGATCGTCCCGGCGCTGAGGTTCACCGTCATGACGTGGTGCAGCCTGACGCCGGGGTTCGCGGGAACCTCGAAGCCGTTCTCGGTGTGGATGGCCGGATTGTTCTGGTTGAAGACGTAAACCCCGCCGCCGTACAGGTTGTGGGTCTTCACGCGGTTGCCCACCTTGTAGCCGGCCCAGCCCTCGACGTCGCCGTTCATCCAGTCGGCCTGCGTCGGCGGGTCGTACGGCAGCTCGTTCTGGTACAGGATGGTCGTGCCGTCGTCGCCGTTCCAGACGGTGTTGTACTGCTGGAAGTGCTCCACGAACAGGCCCGTGGCCGTCACGTGGTCACCGTTGATGACGGCGCCGTTGCGGCCGAGGTTGGTCGTCCACCGTTGCGTGTCGGTGAGGCCCTCGACGCCGTGGTCGGCGCGCCACACCCAGGTGTGGTCGATGATCACGTCGTCGCTGTTGACCTCGAGTGCGGTGTCCGTCCTGCCGATGTGCGGGCCGCCGACCCGGAAGTACACATCGGACAGGGTGGTCGGGTCGTCCGCCCGGCCCCGGTGCTCGCCGTGTTCGCCGTGCTTCCTGCCGACCCGCAGCAGGACCGGCGATCTCACCGGGCCCGCGTCGACCGTGACACCGGCGATGACGACGCCGGGGACGTCGGCGACGTCGAGCGGGGTCGCGCCGTTGACGGCGGTGAGCGTGGCGTGCCCGAGACCGAGGACGACCGTGCCGGGACGCTTGACCTCGATGTTCCGCGCGATGTCGTACACACCGGGTGTGAGCAGCAGGTGCCTGCCGCGCGCGAGCTGCTGGTTGATGGTCTTCGCCGAGTCGGACGGCCTGGCGACGAAGAAGTCGGAGAGCGGCAGCGTGCGGCCTGGTGTCATGCCGGTGGCCCACGAGATGCCGCGCGTGTTCCTGCGGGCGGCGGGCACGCGGACGTTGTACCTGCCCCGCGCGTCGACGAACAGGTACGGCTTCTCGCGGCTCACCGGTGTGGTGGCGAGCGTCGTGTACGGCGGGTTCGGGAAGCCGGAGTCGTCCGGGGCGCCGACGACACCCGAGAAGACCTGGTTCCACACGCCGTTGGACCACCCGGCGACCTCGCTGTTGCGGGTCAGCCACTGCTGCTGGGATCCGTTGGTGACGGACGGCAGCCTGGAGTCGGCGATGAAGCCGCCGCTGGCGTACTGGGGGCCGGCGGTGCAGTAGTCCATCAGCGACAGGGTGCCGCCGCTGACGTTGAGCCGGCGCATGGACACGGCCTGGGAGACGGCCCAGAAGTCGGCCGACGCCCGGCAGCCGTCCTGGCCGGCGGCGTTGATGGTGATCGACAGGTTGGACAGGGTGCGCCAGAAGTTGACGAGCGCGAGGCAGTTGCCGGTGCCGCCGTTCTCCAGGCAGCGGTTGTAGACCTCGACCTTGCCGTTGATGACGACATCGGTGGGCGAGGCGCCGAGGCCGGCGATCTCGGTGTAGTAGCCGACCTTGATGTGGAGCGGGTGGTCCGTGGTGCCGTAGGTGCCGGGCCTGAACAGGAAGGCGCGACGCCTGGTGCCCATCTCGTCGTCGACCTGCGTGGTGTGCGCGGCGTCGAGTGCCGCCTCGATGTCGGCGACGGGCATGCTCGGGTCGAAGACGGTGACGTTCGGGCCGAAGTCGGGTGCGCTCGCGCCCGGCGAGGCGGCGGTGGCGGCCGTACCGGTCGTCATGACGGCGGTCGTGAGCACGAGGCCGAGCGCGAACGCCTGGCCGAGTCGCAGGCGGCCGGGGAGGCGCCTGTCGCCGGGGGGCCTGGGGGTCATGCGGTCCCTCCTTGCTGTGGGGCGCGAGGGATACGTGAACGGGTGAGAGAACGCTCTCTCGGTGGAGGGTTCAGCAAGGTCATCGGCATTCCAGTCGGGCGGGGGGTGGACGGCAGAACCTGCAGCCGGAGTTGAGAGAGCGCTCTCTTCTCGGCTGGTTCACGTTCGGCCGTCGGAGAATGGGTGTTGGAAGGTTTCTACCGCGTTATTCGATCCGGCGCCATGGTCGTCGTGACCCTTGATTTCAGGGACGAGCCGCGCGACCGCCGTCCGCAGCTCACGTCGGGCAGAGGGTCTGGACCCCCGGTTCCTTGGTGCTGAAGGACAGCCCCCACGCCGAATAGAGACGCTGGGGAACAGGGGGAGCGCAGACACGGGCGTCGTAGACGCCTCGGTATCGCCACGCCTCGGTGCCCTGGCGGCTCCACATGTGCAGATATTCCAGCGACGCGACGACGTAGTACGTGTCGGCCTCACGGTTCTCGCCGTAGATCACGCCGTAGTAGATCGTTCCCCTCGTGGCCACCTCGGTGGCGTCCGTGCCGGTGCGGGCCGCGGCGGCCAGCTGGTCACGGGTGTCCTGATCGAGGGTGAGCGGCCAGGCCGTCCCTGCGGCCTTTCGTTCTTCAGTGACTTCCTCCTCGTCCGCCGGCTGGGCCGAGGCCGTCTCGTCGTCGCGGCCGGCGACCGGGGAGGGTGTGCGGAGGGGGAGCGCCGGCACTCCGCCGGCGGCGGGTGCGGGCTCGGAAGGGGCGAGCGTCAGGGTGGCAGCAAGTGGTCAGCGGTGGGCAGCTTGCTGCCGTCCATTTCTCTGGTTCGAGGGCTTGCGGTGCCGCAAAGTTGATTGTGCAAGGACGAAATGAAAAGCCCTCCAGAAAAGAGACGGACAATGAACACCATCGCTCGTTCCGCCGGCACCACCTGGGACTCCTTCTCGCGCACCGCGGGCACCACCTGGGACGGTTACTCCCGCGCCGCCGGCACCACCTGGGACTGAGAAGACAAAGATACGTGAGAACCTCTCTGAAACGCTGTGGTTCGAATTCTGTTCCCCGTCAACGGTGAAGATGAAGCCCCGCCCACCGGCCTTTACGATAACCTTCTGAAATGGACGGTAAGCCCGTCCGGCCGATCGATGTGAACCCCCTCCCGATTCCGGTCAGGTGAATCGGTCGAGGACCCCGGCAGTCGCCTCCGGCGCCCGGCCCGTCCGTCCGGACCATCGCACGGCGCCCCTGCGGACCGCCTCCCCGTGAGAGCGCCCGTCCCCCACGACCTTCCAAGGAGCACCGGGTCTCCTCCTCATGTGTCCCCTCGCGGGCATCGTGGCCGCGCCTGCGAGCGCCCTGAACGGCGCCGTCGAGCGGGATGGCAGCAAGTGGTCAGCGGTGGGCAGCTTGCTGCCGTCCATTTCTCTGGTCCGGGGGCTCGCGGTGCCGCAAAGTTGATTGTGCAAGGACGAAATGAAAAGCCCTCCAGAAAAGAGACAGAAAATGAACACCACGGCTCGTTCCGCCGGCACCACCTGGGACTCCTTCTCGCGCACCGCGGGCACCACCTGGGACGGATACTCCCGCGCCGCCGGCACCACCTGGGACTGAAATAACTCTCCAATAATCCAGCTCCACCGGAAAGAATCCCGGCCGGCCGGCTCGAAGTGAATCACTCCCCGGCGGCGAAACGGAAGAACCCTCTCATCGGCGTCCGATCTCCCGAATACGCGGAGAACGGCGAAGCGGCTGACACTACAGAAATATCAGGACCGCGCCGAGGCGTTCACCATCCCTCGCTCACCACTTCGCGAAGCGCTCCAGCGTCGAGCATGTTCCGCGACCCCCAATACCGTCCCGCCGTACGACGGCGCCGACCTCACCGCACCCACTCCCCGCCGACCCGGCGCCGATGGGGGTGGTGCCAGGCGCAGCGGGGGAGGGAGGGCGGGCGGCGAAGGTAAGCGGCCGCCGCCACCGGTGCCGTACCGCCGCCACCGGTTCGGTCCGCAGCTCGGGCGGTGGATGGCCCTTGAGCACGTCGGTCCTGCCGCGCTCAAGGCGGCGATCATCCTCAACGTGTCGATGATGATGTCTCAGGTGGGGGCCGTCTACCTGAAGGGGCGCAGGGTGAATGAAGTCGCGCCGGCCACGGCCAGATGACGGTTTGCTGAATCTCGTAGACAGCTTGATCACGTAAGTGGCAGCCTGCCCCATGTGCGAATGAAGATCCTGACAGTGACTGTTTGTGGCGCAATGGTGGCATTGGCGGGTTCAGGCGTGGCCAACGCCGCGCAGCGTGCCGCCGGCCCCAACTTCCAGTTGCCTTTCCCCTGTGGGGAGACCTGGGTCGGCAGCAGTAAGAGCTTCGCCCACACCGGGAACGAGATCGACTTCAACGGCAGCGCGAACGACGGCAACGGCGACCTCGGTCGTACCGTCGTGGCGGCGGCCGCCGGCAAGGTGGAGATCTCCGCCTACCAGACGAACAACGGCTTCGGGAACCTGGTCAAGATCCGTCACGCGGACGGCAGCGCGACCCTGTACGCCCACCTCAACTCGCGTACGGTCGCCCAGGGCGCCAGCGTGGCGCAGGGCCAGAAGATCGGCACCGTGGGGCACAGCTCGGCCAAGTACAAGATCGTGGCACACCTGCACTACGAGCAGCGCTCGGCTGCCGGCGCGATCGTCCGCGCCACCTTCAACGGGGTTCCCTTCAGGTATCCGAACCAGACGGTGACCTCCAAGAACTGCGGCGGTGGGACCTCCAAGCCGCCGACCACCGGCGGCCCCGACCCGGCCAACCCCGCCAACCCCTACAGCGCGGGCCAGGTGTGCGGTGCGGGCTTCAAGGAGATCGACTCGCAGTTCCTCGGCCCGGTCGGCCGTGTCGTGCTGCTCTACTCGGCGTCCTCCGGGGAGAACTGTGTGGTCACGCTGCGCGACCGCACCAACGGCAAGGTCAGCGCCAGCGCGTACCTCGAGGTCAAGGGCCAGGCCAGGAAGACCGACTCCGGCAGCTTCCAGTACTACGCGGGACCGGTGCGCTCCAAGGCGGCCAAGACCTGCGTGAAGTGGGGCGGTTCCATCGGCTCGGCCGAGTACGACAGCCCCCTCGAGCACTGCGGCTGAGACCGGATCATTCGATCGCCGGCGAGGATCGAGTTTCGTGGGAATCGGGCGACGGTCCTCGCCGGCGGGTCATGTCAGCAGCAGGCCCCATGTAGTAGTCGCTGACAGCGGCCCTGCACGTCCAGTGCGCCGCGCCGTAGGCCTTCCACCCAGGAGCCTCCTCCGTTCACCCGGCTCCAGCAGCTTGAACTGCGTCTCCCG
Organism: Sphaerisporangium fuscum; assembly: GCF_018531465.1. GTDB lineage: Bacteria > Actinomycetota > Actinomycetes > Streptosporangiales > Streptosporangiaceae > Sphaerisporangium > Sphaerisporangium fuscum. The sequence continues at coordinate 192,492 of NZ_JAHDTF010000023.1, read as the reverse complement.
ATCCAGCGTCAGCTCCGTAGCCCACACCATGTCTCGCTGTGAGCTGAGCTTTCCCCGGAGAGAGGCTGATCGAGACCATGGCCGGGCCGGCTGAGATCAGCGTGGTGGTGACGGCGGTGGCGGCCGAGGAAGCTCAGGTGACGTGACGTCGTATTGACCGGACAAAAGGCGCCTATGATCATTGGATGGGAAGAAGCCTGTTGGTCCTCGTGTTGCTTCTGGCGGGATGCACCACGTCTCCTCCCCTGAAAGAGACACCGCACCACCCGCAGGCAGCCACGCCGTACGGAACCAACGTCCCCCTGCCGGGCGGATTGCCGCAACACGACCTCCCACCCCTCAAGGCGAAGCCGGCACGGTGTGTCCAGCCGTCCTCAACGGCCGGCGACATCCGGCCGCTCTACCGGAGATCGGGGTGGGTCAAGGTGTCCACGCTACCTCGCGCCAACCTCGTCGACGATTTCGATGTCGCGCCCGACGGCGCGGTGTGGATGCAGACCCAATGGCTGGACGATGCCAGCGGCCGGCAGGAAACCCAGATTCGCCGCTGGTACGCCAACGAGTGGCAGGACTTCCCCCGACCCTCCATCGGCCCCCCCGGCGGTGTCAACTATGTGGGCGTGCTCGGTGCGGCCTCGGCTCGGCAGGTTTGGGCGTTCGGCAGCACCATTGAGAGGGTGGAGGGCGTCATCGAGATGGGCAATAGCCGCATGTTCCTCGGCACGCTGCAGGACGGCCGCTGGAGCGACGTCGTCTTCACCGCACCTGAGACCAGGGGGATCCAGGCAGAGGTCGGCATTCTCGCCCGCGGAACGTGGGCGTTCGCCGGCGATCCCGTCGCGCTGCACTGGGACGGCAGTGGTTGGAAGAGCCACAAGTTGCGCGGCACCTTGGGAGTCGTCGATGTGGGCGGGGAGGGTGACAACATCTGGGCGCTGCGAGGTGACCGAGATGCACCAGCCGACCAGCCGACGCTCATACGCTGGATGGGGCGAGGCTGGCAGCCGATCCTGCTGCCTGCCCTGGGTGGTCCCGCACTCGGCAGCACGCCTGAAGCCTTTCCCATCGACGTGGCGGCGAACGCGCCTGATGACGTCTGGGTGACGGGCTTCGTCGAGTGGGGCATGGACAACGAGGATGATGATTACGAGGACGGTCCGCTGCGTGCCCGACCTGTGGCGCTGCACTGGGACGGCGCCGCGTGGACCTGCTTGTGGGGGCCGATGAGCTGGGTCTTCGATGACGCAGAGCCCGATGGCAGGGGCGGCCTCTGGGTAGTGGCGTCGCAGGGGGGGGCGGCGGAGCTGTGGCACCTGTCGGGAGGACGCTGGACCCGGACGCGGCTGCCTGCGGGGAAGGGGCAACACGCGTTCGTCTCCAAGCTGGTCAAACGTGCGGGGACCTCGGAGGTGTACGCGGCAGGGTACATCGGCCGCAACGTCGACTACCAAGGGAGTATCGACCCCTCCCAACACGCAACCCTGTGGCGAATCCGCTAAGGGGCCTCCGCTCGGGTCCGGGTCACCAGTCGTGAAGTAGCTGTGAGTGACGTTGGCAGTACGGCAGAAGTGGACAATGGCCCTGATCTACGGGCCAGTAAGGTGCGGGATTCCCTTCCCGGGAGTCGGGAAACCTTCTTCGATCAAGGTTCTGACCTGCGCCGACTCGCTACTTCGGGGTTCATGCACGGACCAGAGTGGAGGCCCGGCACTGAGGTCCCTTGACAGCACCCTTCCCGATGAAAGGCTGAGGTTCTTCTCCCCGGTCAAGGAGGACCACGATGACCGCGACGCCCCCCGAAGCCCTCACCTCTGACCCTGCGGCACCGCAGGTCGCACAGTCGCTGGCAGAGATCCATACCAAGGGCGCGGGCCTATTCTCCCGGGCACTGGTCATGGTCAACGGAAACCTCTCCTTCGACGAGACACACAGCTACAAGACTCCGATAGCGGGAGCGCGTTCCGGGGGGACGACGCGCTACTCCCTGACGGAGACCAAAGACGCCGGCCGGGGCTTCCAGGGACGCGTCGACAAGGCGCAGGCGCGCATGTCCAAGCAGGACAGCGAGGTCGCCGTTCTGCAGGAAGCCTGGGACTGGATCGAGGGGCTTCATTCCTCGTTCCCTCCTGGCTCCCACATCCGGGTCGTGGTGGTCGGCAACATCGGGCCGTGCACCGGATGCAAGGCCCGTCTGGAGCTGTTCCGGCAGGACCTCATCGACGCGTTCGGATCCGGGCGGGTGATCGTGGAAAGCGTCTACGACACCAGCCAGATGTTCATCACGAAGAACTACGAAGAGAAGTACGAGGACTACGAGACCGGGACCACGAGCACGGTCTCGACGACCTACGGATACGAGGGCGCGACGCTGGAGGCCTACCGGCCGCCCGGTGCTTCACAGAGCTTGTCGTACTGGCTGTACCAGGTGGGGTAGGCGGTCCCTGGGTAGTACGGCGGCGCCGGTTTCACCGTACGGCGTTCCCGCCGCCCCGGCGCCGGGTGAGGGGGCGCCTGACCGGAGGGATGTGACTGGCGGGGGTAGGGCCGTGGCGGGGCGGGAGGTGACTGGTGAGAGCCTGCCGGGGCGAGGAGGCGGTCAGGCGGGGGTGGCGTTCATCGGGCCGGTCGGGGTGAGGTCGCCGAAGGAGCCGCCCACCGCGTAGGTGACAAGGGTGGTCAGGACCTCCTTCACCGAGTCGCGGCGGCGGACGTCGCAGAGCACGATCGGGGCGACGCCGTCCAGGCCGAGGGCCCGGCGGATCTTCACCGGGTCGTGGCGCCGGGCGCCGTCGAAGCAGTTGACCGCGACCACGAACGGGAGCCCGCGCTGCTCGAAGTAGTCGACGGCCGGGAAGCAGTCCTCCAGGCGCCGGGTGTCGGCGAGGACGACGGCGCCCAGGGCCCCGAGGGCGAGTTCGTCCCACATGAACCAGAACCGGTCCTGGCCGGGCGTGCCGAACAGGTAGAGCCACAGGCCTTCCCGGATGGTGATCCGGCCGAAGTCCAGCGCCACCGTCGTGGTGATCTTGGCTTCGACGCCCGAGGTGTCGTCCACGCCGACGCCCTGCTCGCTCAGCAGTTCCTCGGTGTGCAGCGGGCGGATCTCGCTGATCGTCCCCACCATCGTCGTCTTGCCGACCCCGAAGCCGCCCGCGATGAGGATCTTGATGGCCATCGCCGGGGTGGCTGCGTCTCCCGGCTTAGAGGCTGCGTAGCCCATGCAGCACTTCCCTGTAGATGCGTTCGTCGATCGCCTGTACGGCAGGCTGTGGTCGGTCGATGGTCACCAGGCCGTCACGCCGGAGGTCGCCGAGGATCACGCGGGTGATGTTGAGCGGCAGCCTCAGTTGCGCCGCGACGTCCGCGACCGGGGTGGGCCTGCGGCAGATCGAGAGCACGGCGAGGTACTCCGGCATCATCTCCGCCGGTTCGGTGGTGATGTCGACGGTCGTGACGATGGCCACCAGGTCGAAGGTCTCGCCCGATGGGCGCGCACGGCCGCCGGTCAGGCCGAAGAGCCTGACCAGCGGCCCGGGATCCTCTCCCGTCACGATCTGGCACCGTTCCAGGCGGGCGCCGGAGCCGCGCCCCTCGGCAGCGCGGACAGGTGTTCGCCGACGCGCTTGACCATCAGCGCCATCTCGTAGGTGACCATCCCGAGTTCGGCGTCGCCGGACGCGAGCACGGCCAGCCGCGCGCCCTGTCCGGCGGCGGTGACGAACAGGAAGCCTTCCTCCATCTCGATGATGGTCTGCCGTACGCCCCCGAGGCCGAAATGTCGTCCCGCCCCCATGGCGAGACTGTGGCTGCCGGCGGAGATGGCCGACAGGTGCTCGGCGTCCTCGCGGGTCAGCTCCCTGGAGCCGCCCATGGCGAGCCCGTCGGCGGACAGCACGATGGCGTGACGGATTCCGGGGACGCGCTGGGTCAGGTCGTCCAGCAGCCAGCTCAACTCAGGTCTGGGGTCGGCCATGGGCACGGCCCTCCTTTCGGGTTCCGCGGGTTGTGTTCCTGTGGGGACGGCGTCCCGGGCGGTCGGCCTACGCCTGCCCGGGCGGGGCGCCGTCCTGTCCTGCCTGGTCGCGGCCCTGCTGCCAGCCCCGCTGCATGGACGACATGAGCGAGAGGAGCTCCTCCGGCGACCGGGTGGACACCTCGCGCCGCTCTTCGGGACGGGTACGGCGCAGCTGGGGCGCCAGGCTGGCCTGTCGTACGCGCATGGGGAGGCCGTCCAGGTCGTCGTCCTCGGCGCTGGGCACCGACAGGGCCGGGCGCGGCGACGGGGGCGCCGGGGGCTCGGGGGGCGACGGACGGCGCTCGGCCAGGAACCACTCGGACGGCGGTTCGGCGCCGTCACCGTCGTGGCCGAGCCCGTTGCCGTCGGCATCGGAGGGCAGGTTCCAGAGGTCGGACACGGTGGCGGCCCCCGGCTGCGGCGCGGCGCCGAGCGGCCGTACCGCCGGAGCCGTGACCGCCGGACGCCCGGCCTGCGGAGCGCCGTCGGCGGCCGGGGTCCCGGACGACGGGGTGGCGATCAGGCTCGGCGGCAGGAGCACGATGGCGGTGGTGCCGTCGTAGGGGGAGCGGCGCAGCACCACCTTGATGCCGTGCCGGCCGGCGAGCCTGGCCACGACGAACAGGCCGAGCCGGTCGCTGTCGACCAGGTCGAACTCCGGCGGGTCGGCGAGTTTGGCGTTGAGCTCGTCGAGGGTGCTCTGGCTCATGCCGAGACCCCGGTCCTCCACCTCCAGGGCGAATCCGTTGGCCGCGGTCACGCTCCGGACGTGGACGACGGTGTCGGGCGGCGAGAAGAGGGTGGCGTTCTCCACCAGCTCGGCGATCAGGTGGACCACGTCGGCGACCGCCGAGCCCACCAGAAGCGGGGCGTGCGGCATGGGCGGCACGACGACCCGGGTGTAGTCCTCGACCTCCAGCACGGCGCTGCGGACCACGTCGAAGATCGACACCGGGTCACGCCAGCGGCGGGCGGGGGTCGCGTCCGAAAGGATGACCAGGTTCTCCGCGTGCCGCCGCATGCGGGTGGTCAGGTGGTCGAGCCGGAAGAGGTCCTCCAGGATGTCCGGTTCCTCGACGCGGCGTTCCATCGTGTCCAGGAGGGTGAGCTGCCGCTGGAGCAGCGCCTGGTTGCGCCAGGAGAGGTTGAGGAAGACCTGGCCGACGCCCTTGCGGAGCGTCGCCTGGCTGACCGCGGCCTCCACGGCGGTGCGCTGGACGGCGGAGAACGCGTGCACGACGTCGTCGACCTCGGCCGTACCCGCGGACTCCAGGGCGGGGGCCTCGGTCGCCGGGTCCACGTCGTCGCCCCTGCGCAGCCGCTCGACCAGCCGTGGCAGCCGTTCCTCGGCCAGCTGCGCGGCCGACGTGCGCAGCCGCTTCAGCTCGTCGATCAGGGAGGCGCCGAACCGGTAGGAGAGCAGGATCGACAGGACGACCGCGAGCAGGCCGAGGCCCAGGTACAGGCCGATCCGCCAGTACTCCGCGACCTTTGCCGCCTGCCGCTCGACGAGGCTGTGGGCCAGTTCCGTCTGGGTGTCCCGGTTGATCCTGCCCAGGATGGCCTCGGCGTCGCTCTTCCACGTGGACGACTCGACCGGGGGAGCGCCATGGGTGTCCCACCCGAAGAGCCTGTCCTCCACCTGGAGCAGCCGGACGTAGGGGCCGCTCTTCGCCAGGTCCTGGTACCGCGCGCGCAGGTCGGTGTCCATGTCGCGCTCGGCGTTGGCGACCGCGAGCCTGCGGGCGGTCATCGCGGCGACGAACGTGGCGCGGTCGACGGGGGTCATCTTCTTGCGCACGATGGTGCTGGTGAGCACGGCGTGCTCCCTGGCGAGGTACTCGCCGCTGGAGGTGTAGAAGGTCAGGCCGCGCGATCCTCGGTAGGACGACACGTCGCTCAGCACGTCACCCTCGGTGAACTGGGCGCTGGCGGCGGAGATCAGGTCGTCGTAGGCGTTGATGACCTTCAGGCGCGGGGCGAGCCGGCCGCTGTCGGCGGACTCGCGGAGTTTCGCCAGCCCGTCCAGGGCTCCCACCAGAGCCTTGATGTCGTCCGGAGTGTCGGCGGTCACGCCCTGGGGGGTGATCGATCGGATCACCTGGCGTACGCGGTCGGCCTTGCCGTCGGTGGCACGCCGCTGGTCGGCCAGCGGCCTGTCGGCGCCGGTGCCCTCGGGAGCCTCGGCGGAGAGCTGGCGTTCCTGCTGCAACTCACCGATCAGCTCCGCCACCGGCACACCGATGGCCTGCCAGCGACTCTGCGTCTGCGAGATCGTCACGATCTCCTGGATGCTGCCGTAGGCGATGACCCCCCACATGGCGATCATGGAGATCAGCGGGAGCAGGAGGATTCTCAGGAGCCTCGAGCGGATCGGTTGGGGGGTGCTCATCCATCATGTCCAAGTGTGCGGCTGCCGGCGCGCCAGAAGGCAGCCATGGACAGAGCCGCTCTCCCAAGGCTCATCCACGGCCGGTGCGCCGATGATTTGGACAACTATGCCGATTGGTGCGGAAGTGCTTCAAGGTGCGCAATGAGAAGATTGAATATCAATGTTCCCAGCGAGGGCGTGACGGACGTTCACCGGCCGTCCACGCGCGGAACGAGGCCGGGCCCCGTCGGGGGTCCCGGCCTCGTTCCGTTTCGGAGGCGGTCAGACGATCTCGCGGCCGCTGGCGGTGGTCTCCGGGACGGATTCCTTGACGTCCCAGTGCTCCTGGATGAGGCCGCCGGAGATGCGGAAGATGTCCACGACGGCGGTGCCGCGGTCGTCCGGCCCGGCCGTGAACAGGTTGTGCGTGACGACCAGGTCTCCCTCGGCGACGACCCGCCGGATCTCGAAGCGGCCGTCGGGGACCTGCTGTTTGAAGCCCTCGACGAAGCCGACCAGGGCGGAGCGGCCGTCGGGGAGGCCGGGGTTGTGCTGGACGAGGTCGTCGGCGACGTACTTGCCGGCCAGGTCGGTGCGGCCCTGGTTCCAGACGAGCTCGATGTATTCGCTGACAAGCCGGGTGTTGGTCATCGTGTTGTCCGTTCCTTTTCTAGCGGGTGGGGAGGGGGGTGGTGGCGCGCCGCGCCGACACGGCGTGGGTGACGCCCGCGACGGCGAGGACGGCCAGGGAGAACGCCGGCAGCCAGGTCGCGCCGACGGCCGGGAGGAGCGTGCTGCCGAGCAGGCTGCCGAGGCTCATGCCCAGGTAGAGCGCGGAGGCGTTGAGCGCGAGGATCAGCGCGCGGTGTTCGGGCAGCAGCGTGACCAGGCGTCCCTGCTGCGGGGCGTGGTAGAGGGTGTTGGCGAACCCCCACAGGGCGAGCAGCACGAGGATCACCACGGTGGTGGCGGGGGCGACGAGCAGGGCGGCCCAGGCCACCGCGAGCCCGGCCAGGCCGGTGGCGACGGTTCTGGCCGGGCCGAGCCGCTGGGCGATGCGGGGCGCGGCGGTGTTGCCCACGATTCCGGCGATGCCGTTGGCCAGCAGCGCGGCGGAGACCAGGGCGGCCGAGGCGTCGAACCGCTGGGCGAGGTACGCCCCGGCCAGGCCGTAGACGACGAACTGCGCGGCCATCATCAGCAGGGTGGTGCCGACGGTCGCGAAGGCGCCGGGCGTGGCGAGCACCTCGCGGTAGGCGGCGAGCGACGGGTGCTCGGCGGCCGGGAGGGCCGGGACCAGCAGCAGGACGAGCACGAGGGCGAGGCCCGCGAGGACGGCGCCGCCGAGCAGGGCGGGTCGCCAGCCGAAGGCGTCACCGAGGAGGGTGGACAGCGGGACGCCGAGGACGGTGGCCGCCGTCATGCCGCCGAAGACGGTGGCGAGCGCCTGCTGCCGGCGTTCCGGCGGGACGATCAGGGACCCGGCCGCGGAGGCGGCGGGACCGAAGACGGCCGCTCCGAGGGCGGCGATCACGCGGCCGGCCACGAGCACGGCGTAGCCGGAGGCGGTGGCGCACAGGGCCGCGCCGGCCGTGAGCAGGACCAGGCCGACGATCAGTGTCCGCTTGCGGCTCATGCGGTTGAGCGCGGCCGGGGCCAGAGGGGCGACGACCGCGAAGGTCAGCGCGAAGACGGTCACCAGCAGGCCGACCTGTCCGGGGGCCACCCGGAGGTCGGTGCCGATCGGGGTGATCAGCCCGACGACGCTCAGGGAGACGGTGCCCAGGGTGAAGTAGCCGAGGGCCAGGGTGAGCAGTGCGGGTGTGGATGTGCGGGGGGACACGGGGCTCCGTTCGAAGCTTTCCTATTCCAATACGAGACGGTGCGTAAGTCATTCAAATACGGGACGGTGCGTATGTCAAACCGGGTAGCATGAGCCCATGTCAGCCGGACGACCCCGTGACCCCGCCGTCGACGACGCGATACGCCGGGCGGCCCTCGCCCTCACCGCCGAGGCCGGCTATGCCGGCCTGAGCATGGAAGGCATCGCCGCCCGGGCGGGGGTGGCCAAGCAGACGATCTACCGCCGTTACCGCAGCAAGGGCGAGGCCGTGCTGGACGCGTTGTCGGCCACCGCCGCCGTCGACCTGCCCGCGCCCGACATCGGCAGCCTGCGCGGCGACATCGAGGCCCTGCTCCGTGACAGCTTCCGTGCCCTGCGGGGCGTGTCGGGCGTGGTCAACCGCGCGCTGATGACCGAGGCGCTGCAGGACGAGAAGTTCGCCGAGTTGTTCAGGCGGCGCCACATCGACGTACGGCGCGACGTGGTGCGTCACATCGTCGCCAGGGCGCGGGGCCGGGGCGAGGTCGCCGCCGGTGTCGACGAGGAGTTTCTCATCGACCTCGCCTTCGGGCCGATGTGGTACCGGCTGCTCGTCGGCCACGGCCCCCTGGACGACGCCTACGCCGCCGAGGTGGCCGCGGCCCTGGCGCTGGTGGCGTCGGGCGGCTGACCGCCGGGGCGGCTCGTCGGAGTTCCGTCGCGTTCGGGGGCGCCGCCCGCGCCGCCGCGCTCCCGTCAGGCGGCGGCGCCCAACGGGAGACGCCGGCCGTCAGGCGCGGCGGGAACGCAACGCCTTGAGCACCGTGACGCCGTCGTCGGCCAGCAGGTCCTGATACTCCTTCGACTCCATGGGACACAGGGCGACGCGGCCCTTGTCGTCGAAGGCGAGCCCCCAGCCGTACTTCTTCGGCAGTGGCGAGGCGCGCAGGCACGCCTGCGACCTGCCGAAGAACTCGTCGCGGAGCCGGGCGATCTCCTGCTCGGAGAGGCCGGGGAGGTCCTGGCGCCGGAGCCAGGTCTCGAACAGGACGTCTTCCTGCGTGTGGACGTACGGCTCGCCGGCCAGCAGCTCGTACTGGACGGTCGCGATGGTCTGCTTGGCGCCGCGAGCCTCGGGGACGACGCTCTCGGTCACCGGGCAGTCGTCGGCCACGGCGATCAGGGTGCGGTAGTAGTTCAGATCCATCGGGTGAACTCCTGTCGACTTCCGCCGGCCTGCAGCCTACCCGCCCGATCGGCACCGGGTGGCGTGGGTAGGGAGAGGAGAGACACGCCTGACAGGGGGAGGGCGGATGCTGGGGCTGCCTGGCGGGATCCGGGGATGCCTGTTCGACATGGACGGCGTGCTGACCCGTACCGCCGCCGTGCACGCCGCCGCCTGGAAGGAGACGTTCGACGCCTTCCTGCGCGAACGGGCCGCGCGCGAGGGGACCCCTTTCGTGCCGTTCGACGCCACGGGCGACTACGAACGGTACGTCGACGGCAAGAAGCGGCTCGACGGCACCAGGAGCTTCTTGGCCTCGCGCGGCATCACCCTGCCGGAGGGGACGGCGGACGACCCGCCGGACGCGCCCACGGTGTACGGGCTGAGCAACCGCAAGAACACCCTGGCGCAGGCGATCATGGACAGGGACGGTGTGGAGGTCTTCCCCGACGCGGTCCGGTACGTGGAGGCGTGCCGCGACGCGGGGCTGCGGCGGGCGGTGGTCTCCTCCAGCGCGAACACCGCGCGCGTGCTCGCCGCCGCCGGCATCGAGGGGTTGTTCGAGGCGCGTGTCGACGGCATCGTCGCCCAGCGGCAGGGGCTCGCCGGCAAACCGGCGCCCGACATGTACCTGGCGGGGGCGCGGGCCCTCGGGCTGGAGCCGGAGCGCGCGGCGGTGTTCGAGGACGCCCAGGCGGGAGTCGCCGCCGGCCGGGCCGGAGGGTTCGGCCACGTGGTCGGCGTGGACCGCGTCGGAGGCGACCAGGAGCGGGCCCTGCGCGAGCACGGCGCCGACGTCGTGGTCGGCGACCTCATCGAGCTGCTGGACGACCGGTGAGCCGCATCTTCGCGAGTCTGGAGCAGCGGGAATGATCAAACATCCGGCCTTCACCGTGGAGCCGTGGGCGGTGCGCGAGCGCAGCCTCCACCTGGACGTGCTGGCGCAGACCGAGTCGGTGTTCGCCCTGTCCAACGGCCACATCGGCCTGCGCGGCAACCTTGACGAGGGCGAGCCGTACGGGATGCCGGGCACCTACCTCAACTCGGTGTACGAACTGCGGCCCCTGCCGTACGCCGAGGCGGGCTACGGCTACCCCGAGTCCGGGCAGACCGTCGTCAACGTGACCAACGGCAAGCTGATCCGGCTGCTGGTGGACGACGAGCCGTTCGACGTCCGGTACGGCACGCTGCACGAGCACGAGCGCGTCCTCGACCTGCGGGCCGGCACCCTGACCCGCCGCGCGCACTGGAGCTCCCCCACCCGGGGAGAGGTACGGGTGACCTCGACGCGGCTGGTGTCGTTCACGCACCGGGCGGTGGCGGCCGTCGAGTACGTCGTCGAGGCCCTCGAACGCGCCCGCGGCGTGGTGCTGCAGTCGGAGCTGGTCGCTAACGAGACCGTGGAGTACACCGGCGGCGACCCGCGGGCGGCGGCGGTGCTGGAGGCGCCGCTGGTCCTGGAGGAGAACATGCCCGCCAAGGACGGCGTGGCGATCATGGTGCATCGCACCCGGGCCAGCAACCTGCGGGTCGCCGCCGCGATGTGCCACGACGTCGAAGGGCCCGAGGGCCTGCGGGTCGAGGCGCAGGGCAGCGGCGACGTGAGCCGGGTGACGGTCGTGAGCAGGCTGGAACCGGGGCAGCGGCTGCGGCTGGTGAAGTTCTTCGCCTACGGCTGGTCGGGCAAGCGGTCCCGGCCGGCCATGCACGACCAGGTCGTCGCGGCGCTGGCCGCGGCCAAGCTGGTCGGGTGGGACGGGCTGCGCGCCGACCAGCGGGCCTTCCTCGACGAGTTCTGGGAGGGCGCCGACGTCGAGGTGGAGGGCGACCCCGAGGTGCAGCAGGCCGTCCGGTTCGGGCTGTTCCACCTGGTACAGGCCTCCGCGCGCCTGGAGAACCGGCCGATCGCGGCCAAGGGGCTGACCGGCTCTGGCTACGACGGCCACGCCTTCTGGGACACCGAGACCTTCGTGCTGCCGGTGCTCACCTACACCCACCCGCACGCCGCCGCCGACGCGCTGTCGTGGCGCAGGTCGATCCTGCCGAAGGCACGGGCGCGCGCCGCCCAGCTCAACCTGCGCGGGGCGGCGTTCCCCTGGCGGACGATCAACGGCGAGGAGTGCTCCAGCTACTGGCCGGCCGGCACGGCGGCGTTCCACATCAACGCCGACATCGCCTACGCCGTCGTCCGGTACATCGACGCGACCGAGGACACCGAGTTCGAGCGCGACGTCGGCCTGCCGCTGCTGGTGGAGACGGCCCGGCTGTGGCGGGCGCTCGGCCACCACGACGTCGAGGGGAAGTACCGCATCGACGGTGTGACCGGCCCCGACGAGTACACCGCCGTGGCCGACGACAACGTCTACACCAACCTTATGGCCCAGCAGAACCTCCGCGTGGCGGCCGAGACCGCGATCCGCCACTTCGAGGGGGCACGGCAGCTCGGGGTCACCCTGGAGGAGACCGCCTCCTGGCGCGGCAGCGCCGCCACCATGTACATCCCCTACGACGAGCATCGGCGCGTGCACTGCCAGAGCGAAGGCTTCACCGGGCACGCGATGTGGGACTTCGCCGCCACCAAGCCCGAGCAGTACCCTCTGCTGCTCCACTTCCCGTACTTCGACCTCTACCGAAAGCAGGTCGTCAAGCAGGCCGACCTGGTGCTCGCGATGCACCTGCGCGGCGACGCCTTCACACCCGAGGAGAAGCTGCGCAACTTCGCCTACTACGAGGAGCTGACCGTCCGCGACTCCTCACTGTCGGCCTGCAGCCAGGCGGTGCTCGCGGCCGAGGTCGGGCAGCTGGCGCTCGCGTACGCCTACCTCGGCGAGGCGGCGCTGATGGACCTGGACGACCTGGAGAGGAACACCGTCGACGGGGTGCACCTGGCCGCGCTGGCGGGTGCGTGGATCGCCCTGGTGGCCGGGTTCGGCGGCATGCGCGCCCCCGGCGCACGGCTGTGCTTCGCTCCCAAGCTGCCCGCGGGCATCCCGCGCCTGACCTTCCGGCTGCGTTACCGCCACCGCCTGCTGCGGGTCGGGATCACCCCGGGGGAGACGACGTACCGGCTGCTGTCGGGATCGCCGATCACGCTGTCCCACCACGGAGAGGAGTTCGACCTCGGGGAGCAGCCGGTGACGCGGCCGAACCCGGAGGTGCCGTTGCCCGAGATCACGATCCGCCAGCCGCCCGGCCGCGAGCCGGTCGGCCGCCGTCCCGCCTGAGCACCGAGACCCAAGGGGTGTCAGGCGCCGGGAGGACGGTAGTCGACCTCCTGCTTGGCCGCCTCGTCGATCTCCTCCGGTGTCAGCAGGACCACGGTCTTCGTGCGTGCTCCCCCGGCGGCCGACACCGTGAGGCCGAACGCCGCCGAGGCGGGATTGCTGGGCAGGTCGGCCAGGATGTAGAGGTCGTTGTCGCCGAAGGCGTAGTACATCTGCTCGACCCGGCCTCCGAGGCTCCGCGCCATGCGGTCCACGACCTGGCGCCGCGCGGTGCCCCCTTCTTTGGCGAGTCCCTTCAGCCCCTCGGTGGTGTAGTTGACCTGGATCAGGTATCTGGGCATGGAGCCACCCGTTCTCGGTGCCACCGTCCCCCAGGGGAACGGCCGTGGACGCGGTCGCCAGTCCACGTTCTCGGCTTCGGGTGACGGTAACCTCACCGGCCGTACCGGCTTTCCCCAGAACGGGGGGACGCCGGGTCAGGGTGCGGGGCCAGGTGGACGACCTTGGTGTGGGTCATCTCGTCGAGAAGCTCGGGGCCGTAGCCGAACCCGTGCCCGCTGGCGCGCAGGGGCTGGGCCGCGCCGCCCGGGGCGCCGCCGAACATCGCGTTGATTTTGACGGTGCCGACGGGCAGCTCCCGCCAGGCGCGCTGGGCGTTGGTCATCGACGGGGTGAGGACCGTCGCGGCCAGCCCGTACCGCGAGGCGGTGGCCAGCCGGAGCGCCTCGTCGAAGGAATCGACGACGCGGACCGCCGCCACCGGGCCGAACGTCTCCTCGCGCATGATCTCCATGTCGTCGGTGCAGCCCGACAGCACGGTCGCCGGGTAGAACGCCCCAGGGCCGTCCGGCACCCGCCCTCCGGTCAGCACCCGCCCGCCCGCCTCGACGGCGCGGCGGACGTGCCGGTCGACGAGGTCGCGCTGCGCGCGGTCGACGAGCGGGCCGAGCGTGGTGTCCTCGTGCAGGCCGGGTCCCATGCGCAGCTCCTCGGCCCGCTGCACCAGCGCGGCGAGGAACGGCTCGGCGACGTCCTTGTGCACGTAGATCCGCTCCGCTGAGGTGCAGATCTGGCCGGCGTTGGCGAAACAGCCGGTGGCGGCCTGCCCGGCGGCCCACTTGGCCTCCACGCCGGCGTCGACGATGAGGGCGTCCTTGCCGCCGTTCTCCAGCAGCGTCGCCGCCCCCGTCCGCGCGGCGGCCTGGGCGATGGCCCGGCCGGTCGCGGTGGAGCCGACGTGAGCGATCAGGTCGACGTCCGGGTGTGCGGCGAGGGGCTCACCGGCCCGCGCGTCGCCCGGCACCATCGTCAGGACGCCCGGCGGCAGCTCGTCGGCCATCAGTTCGGCGAGCAGCGCCCCGGTGTGCGGGGTGCGCTCGGACGGCTTGTGCACGACGGTGTTGCCGGTCACGACCGCCGCGCCGATGAGCCCGCAGGCGATCGCCACCGGGTCGTTCCACGGCGTGATCACCGCGACGACACCGCGCGGCTCGTACACCATCAGGTCCGTGGCGTGCCAGTGGCCCTGCAGGCTCCGGCCCCGGTGCAGCGGGCCCAGCTCGGCGTACTGCCGCAGCGTGCCGACCCCGGCCTCCACGCCGCCGCGCGCGTCGCCGATGGGCTTGCCCATCTCCCGTGTCACCAGCCCGGCGAGGTCCTCGGCGCGGGCCGCGACCCGGTCGGCGATCTTGTGCAGCCGGGCCGCCCGGTCGGCGGGCGCCGTCCGGGCCCAGCCCGGCTGGGCGCGGCGCGCGGAGGAGACGGCGCGTTCGACGTCCCGGCCGCACCCGGCGGGCACCTCGCCCAGCGGCTCGCCCGTCGCCGGGTCGGTGACCATACGGCTCTGTCCGCCGGCGCTCGCCGTCCACTCGCCGTCGGCCAGCACCCAGCGATCGATGTCCCGCACCGTTACCCCCTTCTCGAACGGCGGCCACTCACCGGGCCCGCGCCCCTGCCGCCGCTCCGCGGAGCGAGCCTTACCCGGTGAACGGGCGGCCAGTCTCCCCGCTGAACCTTTCCCTCGCGCCGGACGTCTGAGGGGTATGCCAAACGATGGACGGGGCGGACTGCTCCGGCGGGAGTTCCTCGCGATGGCGCTGCTCGCGGCCGCGGCGACGGCCTGCGGCGGAGAGGGGGACACCCAGGTGCTCACCGCCGCGGGAGTCGACCGCGAGGTGCCCAAGGACGATCTCGTCCCCGCGCTCGTACGCGGACTTACCGTCTTCGGCCACGCCCTGTACCAGGTCGCGGCCAAGCCCGCCGAGAACACCGTGATGTCGCCGCTGAGCATCGCCTACGCGTTCGGCATGGCGAGGGCGGGAGCGGTCGGCGCGACCGGGGCCGCGCTGGACAGGACCTTCGGCTTCCCCGCCGAGGGGCCGCACACCGCCTTCAACGCGCTCAGCCGGAAGATCGTGACCGTGGACGGGCCGCCGCCGCCCCCCGAGCGCGGCGCCACGAGGGACGCGCAGGACAGCGAACCGGCCGCCCCGATCGTCGGCATCGCCAACGGGCTGTTCGCGCAGGAGGGCCTGCCCGTCAAGGAGCCCTTCCTGCGGACGCTGGCCTCGCAGTACGGGGCGGGTGTGCGCACGCTCGACTTCCGCAAGGACCCCGCCGGGATCATCAACGCCTGGGCCGACGAGCAGACGGCGGGCCGGGTGAAGAAGGTGTTCGACCGGCTGGACCCGGACATCAAGCTGGTCATCGCCAACGCGATCTACATGAAGGCCGACTGGCGGTACCACTTCGCCGAGGGCGCTTCGGAGCAGAACGCCGCGTTCACCCGCGCCGACGGCTCCACTGTCCGGACCAAGCTCATGCGCCAGACCGAGAGCCTGAGGTACGCCGAGGGCTCCGGCTGGCAGGCGGTCGAGCTGCCGTACGCGAAGAGCGACCTGGCGATGCTGGTGCTGCTGCCCCGGCCGGGCGCCTCGCCCGCGGACCTGCTGGCTCCGGCCACGCTGCAGAAGGTGGTCGCCGGGCTGAAGCCGCAGACGGTCAGCCTCGCCCTGCCGCCCTGGGACTTCGGCACCTCCCTGGACCTGGAGGCGTCGCTGCGGAAGCTGGGGCTGGGCGCGATGTTCGACGGGGGCGACTTCTCCGGCATCGCCGACAGGATGACGCTCGGCCAGGCGGTCCACCGGGCCAACATCTCGGTGGACGAATGGGGCACCGAGGCGGCGGCCGTGACCGCCCTCGGCTTCGCGGCCGCCGGCCACGCCGGCCGGATCATCGACGTGCGGGCCGACCGCCCCTTCGCCTTCGCGATCGTCCACAGCCCCACCGCGGCCCCCCTCTTCGTCGGCCACGTGGCCGACCCGGCGGCCTCCGGCTGACGCCGGCTCAGGATCCGATGGAGCGGAGGGTGAGGTCGGTGACGATCAGATCGGCCCGGGAACGGGTGGTGGCGATGAGGTCGGCGTTGCGCTGGTCGGTGCCCATCACCCAGCGGACCGCCGCCTCGTGGGCCTTTCCGAAGCGCTCGTGCCGGGCGACCAGGCGGCGCACCCGCTCACCGGGGTCGAGGTCGCAGTACCAGACCTCGTCGAGCAGGGGCCGCACCCGCGCCCAGTCGCCCTCGCCGAGCAGCAGGTAGTTGCCCTCGGTCACGACGAGCCGGGCCGGTGGCGGCACGGGGATGCTCCCGGCGATCGGCTGCTCGATGTCGCGCTCGAACGCGGGCGCGTAGACCGTCTCGCCGGTGTCGTCGCGCAGGCGGCGCAGCAGGGCGGCGTACCCGGCGGCGTCGAAGGTGTCGGGGGCGCCCTTGCGGTCACGCCGCCCGAGGCGGTCGAGCTCGACGTCGGCGAGGTGGAAGCCGTCCATCGGCACGTGGGCCACCCACTCGCCCGCCTGCTGCCCGGCCGGAGGGGACGGCGCGAGGACGGCGACCAGGTGCTCGGCCAGCGTGCTCTTGCCCGCGCCGGGGCCGCCGGTGATGCCGAGAACGGCACGGCGGCCGTCCCGGACCAGTGAGCGCGCCCGCGCCGCGAGGTCGTGCAGGGCCGTCATGACTCTTCCGGGGCGAAGAGGCGCAGGCGGTGGGCGGTGGCGGCGGCCTCGCCGCGGGAGGCCACGCCGAGCTTGGCGAGGATGTTGGAGACGTGCACGCTGACCGTCTTGGCCGAGATGAACAGCTCGGCCGCGATCTCGCGGTTGCTGCGGCCCGCCGCCACCAGGCGGAGCACCTCGTGTTCGCGGGCCGTGAGCCCGAGCCGCTCCTCTTCGGCCTGGGACGCCGGCGGCTCGTCGCCGAGCGGGATGCGCGCCCGCCTGGCCAGGGAGTCGATTTCGGCGGTGAGCGGCTCGGCGCGTAGCTCCCCGGCGAGGCGCGCCGCCCGCGACAGGCGTGCCGCGGCCTCCTCGCGCTCGCCGGCCGTGACGGCCGCCTCGGCGGCGCCCAGCAGTGTGCCGGCCTCGGCGTACGGCTGGCGCAGCGCGGCCCAGGCGGCCGTGGCCTTGTCCCACGCGAGGCGGTCGGAGGCCCCGGAGAGCCGGGCGGCCTGGGCGGCGAAGGTGAGGCTGTAGGCCTCTTGCAGGGCTCCCCGGATCTCCATGCGCGAGGCCAGCTCGCGAAGCTCCGCCAGCGGCGGCTCCGGGACCTCGAGGGCCGTGACCAGGACCGGCCAGGCGTAACGAGGGCTGTCGAGCAGGTCCTGCTCGGCGAGAGCCCGCTCGATCAGCGCGGACGCCTCCTCGCCGCGGCCACGCGCCGTGAGCAGCTTGATCTCCCGGAGCAGGTGCGGCAGCACGCTCTGGTCGCGGTAGACGCCGCGGACGAGCACGTCGGACGAGGCGCGGAACAGGGACTCCGCCCGGTCGAGGTCGCCGCGGGCCAGCGCGATGTCGGTGGCGAACCCCAGCAGGCTCATGCGATAGGGCGGCGGCGGCAGGACTTCGAGGGCGCGGTCGATGACCTGCAGGGCTTCGTCCCAGCGGCCGAGCGAGACGAGCGGCTCGGTGAGGTTGATCGCCAGGAACGCCCCGGACGTGCGGGCCACGCCGTACGCCTCGGCGTCGGCGATGCCCCTGCGGGCGACCGTGGCGGCCTCCTCGTGCAGCCCGGCTCCCTCGAGCGAGTCGGACTCGGAGATGGCGACGCGCATGAGGGCGCTGTAGGAGTTGGCGCGAGCGGCGATCTCGCGTACCTCGGCGTAGTCGGCGAGCCGGTTCTCGGTCTGGGAGGTGTGAGCCTTGGCCCAGGTCAGCGAGATCGACGCTTGCGCCTCGGTCTCGAGGTCGCCGACCTCGCGCGCGATGCGGATGGCCTCCAGCGCGAGACTTTCCCGCTCGGCCCAGTTGCCGGAACCGTGCAGCACGCGGGAGAGGTTCTCGAGGACCTGGGCGCGCAGCGACGTCGGCGGGTCGGCCGGGACGAGCCGCGCGGCGGTGCGCAGGTCGTCGACGTACCCTGCCCGGCCGAGGTCGTACCTGACCAGGCCGCGCTGCCTGAGCACCTTGGCCGCCCGGACCGGGTCGGTTTGGGGGTCGATCGCGCGCAGGGCGGCCTTCGCCAGTGACAGCCCGCGCTCGAACTCTCCGGCCAGATGCGCCACCGTGATGCACTGGCGCAGGACCTCGACGTGGTCGGTGCCGATGCGCTCGGCGGCGTCGGGGACGTTCTCCCACAGCTCCAGCACCCGGTGGAGCATGCGCAGCTGCTCGTCGTAGGCCAGGGACCTGCGCGCGGCGGCGGCGGCGCGCCAGGCGCTGCTCAGGGCCGACGGCGCGTCGTGGGCGGCGTACCAGTGGTGGGCCAGCTCGATGGCGCCGCGAGTGGCGGGGAGGATGGACGGATCGCGCTCGAGGGTCTCGGCGAAACGGGTGTGCAGGCGGGTGCGCTCGCCCGGCAGCAGGTCGTCGTGGACGGCCTCGCGGATCAGGGCGTGCCGGAAGGCGTATCCCTCGCCGTCGACGACCAGGACGTTGCCCGCCACGGCGGGGCGCAGCGCCCGTGACAGGGCGGCGTCGTCGAGACCGGTGACGGCGGCGAGCAGGGCGTGCTCGATGTGGGCGCCGCCGGCGCTGGCGACCCGCAGGAGCTCCTGGGTGTCGTCGGGCAGGCGTTCGACGCTGGCGAGCAGCAGATCGCGCAGGGAGTCGGGCAGGGCCTCGCCCTCGCCGCCGTTGAGCAGCGCCTCGACGAACAGCGGGTTGCCCTCGCTGCGGGCGTAGATGAGGTCGACGTCGAGCGCGGTGGGCTCCCTGTCGAGGATGCTCGCGGCCTGCTCGACGACCTCGCGCCGTGTCAGCCTGCGCAGTTCGAGCCGGGCCACCCAGTCGATGCGGCTGAGCTCGGCGAGCAGCGGCCGCAGGGGATGGGTGCGGTGGAGCTCGTCGGAGCGGTAGGTCACCAGGGTGAGCAGGCGGGTGTCGGGGCGCTGGTAGCGGATGAGGAACGACAGCAGGTCGCGGGTGGAGCGGTCGGCCCAGTGGGCGTCCTCGATCACGAGGATGGTGGGGCCGAGCACGGCCAGGCGCTCCAGCAGGCCGAGGACCTGCTCGAACAGGCGGGCGCGGGCCTCGGCGCCGTCGTCGTCGGGCTCGCCGAACTCCGGGAGCAGCCGGGCGAGCCCTCGGGTGCGCCCCCCGGGCAGCAGCGCGGCGATGCCGTCGTGACCCATCTCACGCATCAGGCTGCGCAGCACGGCGGTGAAGGGGGCGAAGGGGAGGCCTTCGGTGCCGAGCTCGAGACAGCCGCCCACCAGGACGCGGGCGCCGGTCGCCTGCCGGGTGAACTCGCGGATGAGGCGCGTCTTGCCCACCCCGGCCTCACCTCCGGCGAACACGGTGGCGGCGGAACCGGCGCGCGCCCGGGCCAGCGCGTCGCGCAGCACTCCGAGCTCACGCGCACGCCCGACGAACTGGGGGCTCACCGTATGGGCCATCACGCCCACCAGGATGCCATCCGGGACCGTCATTTCTGTAGGGCCGATATGGACAGACCCGTAGAAAGCGGTCATCTTCGCCCGTGGGCGGGGGCGGCTCGCGCGGTGCGGTGTACGACGGGGCAGGCCCCGCGTGGTCGTACAGTGAGGGCATGAGCAGGAAGATCGCCACCGCGGACACCGTCACCCGTGAGCAGTTGAACGACTTCATCCGCGACCGCCACCGGGCGATCGTCATCACCACCCGGCGCGACGGCGGCCCGCAGGCGTCGCCGGTGACCTGCGGGCTCGACGACCAGGGCCGCATCGTCGTCTCGACCTACCCCGAGCGCGCCAAGACCAGGAACGCCCGGCGCGACGACAAGGTGAGCGTCCTGATCCTCTCGGACGACTTCGACGGGCCGTGGGTGCAGGTGGACGGCACCTGCGAGGTCATCGACATGCCCGAGGCGCTCGAACCGCTGGTCGACTACTACCGGGCCATCGCCGGTGAGCACCCCGACTGGGACGACTACCGGGCCGCCATGGAGCGCCAGGGCAAGTCGCTGCTGCGCGTCACCCCCACCCGATGGGGCCCGGTGGCCACCGGCGGCTTCCCCGCGCGCCTGGCCTGAGGGCCCCACTAGGCGAGGACGTCGGTCGCCCGGTGGTCGGCCGGCACCCCGTCGATGAGGATGAGGTCGCTGTCGGAGTTCTCGGCGCGCAGGGGAAGGATCGCCTGGTAGGCGGGATAGGCGTACCACTGGCGCGCACGCTCGAGGTCGGGGAACTCGATCGCGACCAGCACCGTCGGCCACGACCCCTCCATCACTTCGGGCTGGGCCCCGTGCACCACGAACCGGCCCTCGAACGGCGCCAGGGTGTCGTCGATCTTCTCCAGGTACTCGACGATCTCCGGGCCCATCTTGACGTCACGCATGTTGGCGATGGCGTAGGCAGACATTGTTCTCCAATCCGACGGCAGGTGCGCCGCTCGTCCGTGTCGTGCAACGGGTACGAGCATCGCAGCGCGACGGCGCGATGGCGATTACGCGACAGGTAACGCCGCTCGTTACGGCCGAGGGAGTCGTACCCCTCTCCGGCGCCTGCCCGCGGCTTCGGTGCAGTCCGAAAACCCTTTTTAGCGCCGCAGATTCACCGATCGCCGAGGTTACCGAATGTTATTGGAAGTGTCCTTGAATGGGATATTGCAGAGAATCGGGTGACGTGTGATCCTGCGCGGACAGGGGCTTTCATCCAAGGGGGATGTCGTGAAACGTTTCGTCGGACCGTTATCCGGTTTCCTGCTCGCATCGTCGGCCATTCTGGCGGTCCCCGCCGCCGCGGACGCCGCCGTCACCAGCGTCACCGCCCGCCCCGCCGCCGTCGCGGCCCACGCGGCCACGGTGGACGTCGCCGCGTCGAAGGGCGTCAAGCTCACGGTGAGCTTCGGCCGGTGCACCTCCGCCTGCCAGATCCACGTCGAGGTGAGCAACCGTGGCCGCTACAACATCGACTGGGTCGGCGGTACCTGCACGCTGAAGGTCAACGGCAGGAAGGTCGGAATCGGCCACATCTACATCGGCGCCATCAAGCGCGGCCACTCGCGCAGCAGCAATTGTTACGTCGTCAGTTCCCGCCTGAGCCGGGCGTGGGAGGCCTACCAGAACGGCGACGCCGCCTTCAACCGCTACATCTCGGCCCAGGCCTATTACCACTACCACTACTACCGCTGACCGAACGGCCGCCGGGCCTGGGCGGCGCGCGGATCAGCCGTCCAGGCGCGCGGCCCGCATGCCGGCGAGGATGACCCGGACACCGTCCTCGAACTCGGCGCCGGGGTCGGGGTGGAAGATCTCGCCGACCATCTGGGCGGTGAGGGGGAAGCGTTCGGCGTCGGCGATCTCGGCGACGAGTTCCGGCCGGTAGGGGTTTCGCCCCTCGGCGTACGCGTCGCCGAGCCTCGCCTGCTCCTCGATGGTGAAACCGATGGTGTAGTGCAGCAGGATCGAGGGGAGACGCGCGGCGTCCCTCTGCGTGAAGCCGGCGTCCCCCAGGTGCCGCAGTGTCACCTCGATCAGGCGGAAGACCGCCGGATGGCCGACATGCGTGCCGGCGACGACCCTCGCTCCGTCGCGGTAGCGCAGCATCGTGGCGCGCAGCCGCCCGGCCCACCGGCTCAGCCACTCCTCCCAGGAGGCGCCGGGGCGGGGTGACTCCAGGCCCTCGACCGCCTCGATCATCACGAGGGCGGCCATGGCATCGAGCAGCTCCTGCTTGCTCTTGAGGTGCCAGTAGAGGGCGGGCGCCTTCACGTCGAGCTCCTTGGCGACCAGCCGCATGGTCAGCCCGTCGAGGCCGACCTCGTTGAGCAGGCGCAACGAGGTCCGTGCGATGACGTCGGCGTTGATCTTCATGCCACCTCTCCCGTTGCCGCGTTGACAGCTTAACAGCGTTCGAGTAATCCTTAACGGTGTTAAATTAACAACGTTAAGGAGTCGCCATGGCCGACGCGGAAGTCATCGTCGCCGGAGCCGGTCCGACCGGCCTGATGCTGGCCTACGAGCTCAGGCTGGCGGGGGTCGACGTCCTGCTCCTCGAACGCGCGCCGGAGCGCGGTACGGTCGAGTCCAGGGCGGGAGGGCTCCACGCCCGCACGATGGAAGTCCTCGACCAGCGAGGGATCCTGGGGCCCTTCCTCGAAGCCGGCCGGCCGATCCAGGCAGGCCACTTCTCGGGCCTGTGGCTGGACTTCACCGGGTTCCCCAGCAGATACCCCTACCTGCTCGGCATCCTCCAGACGAAGGTCGAGCGGCTGCTGGAGGAGCGGGTCCTGCCGGCCGGCGCACGCCTGCGCCGCTCCGCCGAGGTCGTCGGACTGCGTCAGGACGAGGCGGGCGTCGAGGTGGAGGTGGCCGGACCGGACGGCACGGAGCGGCTGAGCGCCGCGTACCTCGTGGGTTGCGACGGCGGCCGCAGTACGGTGCGGCGGCTCGCCGGCATCGGCTTCCCCGGCACCCCCGCCACGCTCACCGCCCTGCTCGGCGATGTCGAGCTGGCCGATCCGCCCGAGGACCTGATCTTCCAGGAGCGCAGGGAGGGCGGCGCGATCAGCGTGCTGCAGTTGGAGCCCGGCTGGTACCGCGTGATGACGCAGCAGTACGACCGCGTGGCCGGCCGCGACGAGCCGGTGACCCTGGACACGCTGCGGCAGGCGTGTCTGAGCATCGCCGGCACCGACTACGGCATGCACACCCCTCGCTGGCTCTCGCGCTTCGGGGACGCCGCCCGGCAGGCCTCCGCGTACCGGTCGGGGAGGGTGCTGCTGGCCGGCGACGCCGCCCACGTCCACTTCCCCGCCGGCGGGCAGGGGCTGAACCTCGGTGTGCAGGACGCGGTGAACCTCGGCTGGAAGCTCGCCTCGGTGGTGGCGGGGCACACTCCGGAGTCGCTGCTGGACACCTATCACTCCGAGCGGCATCCCGTCGCCGAACGGGTGCTGCAGAACACCCGCGCCCAGACCGCCCTCTCGCGGGTCGACTCCCACACCACGGCGCTGCGGGAGGTGCTCGGCAAGCTCATCGAGTTCGACGACGTCAACCGCTACCTGGGGGAGATGGTCAGCGCGCTGGACGTGCGGTACCCGATGGGTGCGGGGCATCCGCTCGCCGGCCACCGGGTGCCGGACGCCGACATCGAGACCTCGTCGGGGGACACCCGCGTCTTCCGGCTGCTGCACGCGGGCCGCGGCGTCCTGCTGGACCTCACCGCGGGCGCCGAGTACGGCGCGGCGGCCGCTCCGTGGGCGGACCGCGTCGACGTCGTACGGGCGACGTCGGCCGCGGACCGGTGGGTCATGCCGTCACTGGGCGCCGTCCCCGTCCCCGCCGCCGTCCTGCTGCGCCCGGACGGCCACATCGCCTGGGCGGCGGACGCCGGCTCGCTGCCCGGAGCCCTCACCAGGTGGTTCGGCCCGCCGCGCTGACCCCCGCGCTCAGCGTCCCTCGTCGCGTGCCGCCCGGGCGCGGTGGGCGCGGGCCTTGGCGCGGTTGCCGCAGCGGCGCATGGAGCACCACTGCCGCCTGCCCGCCTGCGACCGGTCGGCGAACCGCAGCCCGCAGTCGTCGCTCGCGCACACGCGGACGGTCTCCCTGTCGGGTGTGCCGAGCAGCATGACGGCGTCGGCGGCGAGTTCCGCGAGGGCGGCGCGCACGGGGTCGGACGGCTCCAGCGTCACCAGGACCGGAGGCAGGGCGGGGTCGTCCTGCCGGAGTTGCGGGCTGGGCGGCCGGCGCTCGGCCGCCCAGCGGTTGACCAGGTTGACGTCCCCGGCGGGCCAGTCGTCACCGGTGATGGCGGCGGTGACGCAGCCGTTGACGGCCTCCCGCAGCTCCCGGGCCTCCTGCAGCAGCGCGGCGTCGACCTCGGGCGGGGTCGCCGTCATTTCGGCGGCGACCAGCCAGGCGGCGAGGTCCGGCGGCTCCTCCAGGAGCTCCCAGCCTTCGCCCTTCCGGTCGCGGAAGGTGTTCACGAAGTCCAGGCAGGGGCGGCCCCCGTCCCACACCCATGCGCGTTCCATAACCCCATGATACGGTTGCGTGAATAGTAACCCGCTCAACAGGTTATTTCGGGAGGGTGTCATGATCACCGAGGTCAACGGCATTCACATGCACTACGTCATCGAGGGGTCCGGCCCGCTGGTCGTGCTGCTGCACGGCTGGCCGCAGACCGGGCACTGCTGGCGCCACCTCATCGGCCCCCTGTCCGAGCGCCACACGGTTCTGGTGCCCGACCTGCGCGGATACGGCCACACCGACAAGCCCCGCGAGGGGTACGACAAGCGCACGATGGCCGCCGACGTACGGGCGCTCGTCCACCACCTCGGCCACAGCCGGGTCAGCCTCGTCGGCCACGACCGCGGCGCGCGGGTCGCGCACCGCTACGCGCTCGACCACCCGCAGGAGGTGGACCGCCTGGTGGTCATGGACATCCTCCCGACGCGCGAGATGTGGCGCCGGTTCGACATGGACTCGGGCTTCGCGCGGAGCACCTGGCACTGGACCTTCCACCTCCAGCCCGACCTGCCCGAACGTCTCGCGGGCGCCGACGTGGCCGGATACCTCGGCTACTTCTTCGAACGGTGGACCGTCCAGCGGGCGCGCGTGGAGGAGGGGGTGGAGGAGTACGTGCGGGCGTTCAGCAGGCCGGGCGCGCTGCGGGCCGGGTTCGACGACTACCGGGCCTCGTTCCCGGCCGACGCCGAGCACGACGACGCCGACTGGGACGCCGGCCGCCGGCTGACGATGCCGGTGCTCGCCATGTGGGGCGCCGCCGGCCTGCCCGCCCGGGTTCCCGTCCTCGACGTGTGGCGCGAGTACGCCCCGGACGTCGAGGGTGTGGAGATCCCGGACTGCGGCCACTTCCTCGCCGAGGAGCAGCCGGAGGCCGTCCTGGCCCACCTGACGAGGTTCCTGGCCCGGTGACACGGTAGTGCCGGCCCTACCGAAGGACTCCGGTGAGCAGGATCGATCATGAGCCCCGCACGGCGACATGCTGGTTCGCGTCGAAACCGAACGAAGAGCATGGAGCGACCTCATGTCGTACCCCCTCAGCAAGCGGTCCACGATCCGGCGTGCGCGGCGGCGCGTCCTGGCGGCCTCGGCCCTCGCCGCGATCACCGCCCTGTCGGTCGCCCCGGCCGCCTGGGCGGCCGACGCCTCGCGGACCGCTCACGCCGCACGGTCCGCCGACGCCGTGCAGAAGCGCCTGGACGACCTGGTCCGGCACGACGGCTTCCCCGCCGCGCTGGCCGCCGTGCGCGAGCCGGACGGGCGTACCCGCGACTACACCGCGGGGGTCGCCGATCTGGACACCAAGGCCAAGGTCCCGGTCGACGGGCGGGTGCGCATCGGCAGCAACACGAAGATCTTCACCGCCGTGGTCGTGCTGCAGCTCGCCGGTGAAGGCAAGGTGGACCTGGACGCGCCCGTCGAGAAGTACCTGCCGGGCCTGATCCGCGGCAGGGCCGGCGACGGGCGGAAGATCACCACTCGCCAGCTGCTGCAGCACACCAGCGGCCTGCCGAACTACACCCGCTACATGTCGCCGAGCATCTTCGACCGGCAGCACGTCTACCAGGAGCCCCGGGAACTGCTCGACCTGGCCCTGGCGCACAAGGCGTCATTTCCTCCCGGCAAGGGCTGGGAGTACAGCAACACGGGTTACGTCGTGGCCGGCCTGATCGTCCAGAAGGTCACCGGCCGCCCGCTCCCCGAAGAGATCACCAACAGGATCATCAAGCGGGTCGGGCTGCGTGACACCTATTGGCCCGGGGTCGGGGACGAAGCCGTCCAGGGGCCGCACGCCAAGGGGTACGAGGCCGAGAAGCCCGGGGGACCACTGCGCGAGGTGACGAACCTGGACCCGTCCTGGGGCTGGGCCGCCGGGCAGCTCATCGCCACCCCGAGGGACATGAACCGCTTCCTCGTCGCGCTGCTGGACGGCAGGCTGCTCGAGCCCGGACAGCTCGCGCAGATGCGGGACACCGTCAAGACCAAGGACTTCCCGGCCGGCTGGGAGTACGGGCTCGGGCTGGTCAAGATCCCGCTGAGCTGCGGTGGTACGGCATGGGGGCACGGCGGTGACATCGACGGCTACGAGACCCGCGACGCCGTCACCGAGGACGGCCGCGCGGCCACCGTCGCCGTGACGTCCCTCCCTACCACGGAGGCCGCCGCCGACCACGTCGTCACGGCCCTCGACACCGCACTCTGCGGCCCTCGCTGACCTCGTCAGCGCGTGGCCAGCGGGATGATCCTGCGGAACTTGCCGCCGGGGGACCGCTGCGGCGGCTCGTCGGCGCGCTCGAGCGTGATGTCGTCGACCTTGTGCTCGGTGAGCAGGTGGGTGATGTCGTCGCGCACCGTCTGCCACACGCGGTCGGCGTCGGCGCCGTCCCCGGCCTGCAGGCGCACGCGCAGCGTGGTGGGCGCGGTCTGGACGATCTGGAAGCGCTCGACGCCGGCGGCGCGGTCCAGCAGGGTGCCGAACAGCATGGGGGAGATGCCCACCTGCTCACCATCTGCCGTGGGGAAGGTGAGCAGGTCGGCGGCGCGGCCCTGCACGCGGATGGCGGGCAGAGGGCTGCCGCACGGGCAGGGGTCGGGGCGAAGGGTGACGCTGTCGCCGAGGTTGTAGCGCAGGATGGGCTGGACCCGGTTGGCGAGGTTGCTCATCAGGACCGTGTGCGACGGCCGGCCGGGAGGCACGGGTTGGAGGTCGGCGTCGACCGGCTCGACCACGACCCAGTCGCTGTTGACGTGGTACCAGCCGGACCCGCAGCCGAAGCTGAGGAAGCCGCACTCCGTGGCGGCGTAGGCCGCCTGGACCTTGGTGTGGAACGCGGTGGCGAGCCGCTCCAGGGAGTCCGCCGTCGCCGTCTCGCCACCGGCGATGAGGACCGCGGGGCGGATGCGCAGCCGGCCGGCTTCCTGCTCCCGGGCCAGCAGCGTGAGCATGCTGAGGAAGCCGGCGACGCTGGCCGGGTTGTACCGGTTCAGCTCGGCGACCAGGTCCGGAAGCGGCTGGTTGATCGAGAAGACCCGCAGCGTCCGGCCGAGCAGGGGCCTCTCCCGGCGGAACCAGGCCGCCGAGGCGACCGTGAAGAAATGCCCGCCAGGTGCGGAGACGATCGCGGTACGGCCGGCGCGGGCCAGGACGCGGATCACGTCCCCGGCTCCCAGGCCGCCGCTCGTGCGCGTCCCGAGGGCGGCGTGCACGACCACGCTCCACTCGTCCATAAGGAAGAGGCCGCGTAAGCCGCTGGTGCCGGAGGTGGTGGCCACCATGTACCGGCCCTGGAACCGCTCTCCGACAAGGGTGGGGTCGGCCACGAACTCCTGCACCCGCTCCAGAGTCACCTCGCGGTCGGTGATCCAGTCGTCGAAGCGGGCCATCAGCATCTTCTTGTCGACGACCGGGAGGAGCGCCGGATCATCGACCTTCTCCGGCAGACCCTGGTACAGCTCGCGGTAGTACGGCGAATGGGCCCGGGCGTAGGCCACCATCTCGGCCAGACGAGCGCGCTGCCGCCGCTCGATCGCCGCCGGACCTTCCCGCAGGGCACGCCGTGCGTCGCGGGCGATCTGTCGAGGGTTTTCCCCCATAACGAACTGATCCCTTCTTGGGTGAGCGAGATGTCGCCTCGGCGGCGGCCAACTGGCCGCTCGTCGCGGCGGTTCGAGCCGTGCCCTCGTCAGGGGCTTTCGCCGGCTTCGGTGGACGGACACACCGAAAGCAGGCCGTGCAGGGCGATGTCGAGGCCACGCCGGGAGGCCTCCCACAACTCCTCCTGCGACCGGCCGAGCTGGACGCTCGTCAGGCTCGCCTGCTGGATGGCGCCCAGCAGGGCTCCGGTCATCGCCGCCGCCGTGATCGGGTCCAGGCCGGGGAACGCCTTCAGCAACTCGTCGGCGATCCGCCGCTGCATCTCCAGCAGCAGGTACAGCCCCTTGGCCTGAAGCGCCGGAGTGGTCAGGACGAGCCGGGCCGTCGCCGACAGCTCAGCGGGCTCCTTCGCGGGAACTTTGGGCCGGCGATGGGCGGCGTACTCCTGGACCATCCTCGCCAGCACTTCACCCGGGCTCTCGTGCGGCCGTCGTTCCGCGATCGCCCTGAACAGCACGTCGAAGTCCCGGTCGGCGTCGCTGAACAGGACCTCGTCCTTGCTGCGGAAGTAGTTGGAGAACGTCTTGGGGTCGACATCCGCCGCCGCCGCGATCTGCGCCACCGTCGTCTGCTCATAGCCCTGCTCCTCGAACAGACCGATGGCCGCCATCACGATCCGCTGCCTGGTCAGCCGCTTCTTCCGCTCCCGCCGTGACTCCTGCATCCCCCAAATATACGTCTAGGCGATTTTTCCCGACAACCGGAATTTTGCAGCGACTGCCATCTCCCGGCCCTCGTCCAGAGCCTGATCGCGTCCTCTCGGCAGGCGGGGAGGCGGTCGCCGCCGCGCTCTCCCACGTCTCCGAACGCGGCGGCGGCGCTGGGCGTGAGCCCGGAGCGTCTTCCATCGATGTCCGAGAGGAGGTTGAGGGATGTGATGCCTGAGATTTAGGAACGTGCCAAGTTTTCCACTGGTTTTGATGGGTTTGACGGTGAGTGTCATGATGTGGTCGGCTCTTTCCTTCCGGGACTGGGTTGCCCGGTTGTCGGTGGTCCGACCAACGGGGAGAGCTCCACATGCCGCGCCTCCAACGGCACTCACTCGCACGGATGCTGGTGTCCGCGTCCCTCGCCCTGCCGGTGATCTTCGCCGTTCCCCTGCCCGCGCGCGCCGGCCTACCCTCGTCCACCCCGGCCGCGCCCGAGCTCGCCCGAAGGGCTCCGGCCACCGGCGGCAAGCCGAAGATCGCGCCGGTGCCGGAGGTCGTCGCCCCGCCGGACGCCAAGCCCGTCGTGGCGGCGGAAGGGCTGTCACCGGCCGCCGCTCCCGTGCCCGTCCGCCCGGTCGGACCGAGGCCGCCGGCGCCCACCACCCCCGAGGGGCCGGCGCTGGTCGACAAGGTGACCGCGGAGGCCACCGCCCGCCTTTCGGCCGACGGCCTCGTCGAGCCCGGCCGGTCGGCTCCCGACCCGGGCAAGCTGCTGCCCGAGACGGACGACGCCGAGGTGCTCGCGGTGTCGAAACCGGCCGCGGGCCTCCTGGGCTCGGCGCTCGCCGAGATCAAGAACCTGGGTGGCACGGCGGTGCCGGAGAACGTCCCTCTCGTCACCTACCGCCTGTGCGCCGAGACCGCCTCCGTTCCCGTGGCGTGCTCGGTGCCGCAGCCCCTCCTCACCCCCGTGGCGGCGGACCTCACCGGGGACGGCACGCCGGACCTCCTCGCGAACCTGGTTCCGGCACCCGGCCGCGGCGCTGAAGCCTCCACCTGGCCGACGGCCGGGCTCACCTTCGCCACGGTCCGCCTGCCCGGCGGTGACACGCGGGGCAGGCCCCTGAAGGCCCAGGTGTGGGCGCAGTACGACTTCCCGGCCTCGACCGGCGGCTCCAAGCTCAGGCGGCTGTCGATCGGCTTCGACGGCCTGCGGCGCGGGACGTCCCTCTCCCACGCCGACCGGGGCCTCTACCGCGTCGAAGGCAAGGCGGATGTCCGTGTGGAGGTGCACCGGTCCAAGCCGGGCGCGTCCGTCGCCACCATCGCCGGCATCGCCGATCTGGTGGGCAAGCGCTCCGCCGACCCCAAGGTGATCAGTATCCGGCAGTCCCCGGTGCCGGAGAAGCTGACGGCGAGCGCGCGGTTCGACGGCGCCAAGCTCGAAGGCACGCTGAAGGCGAGCACGTCCGGCGCCTCGGCCCTCGACGCGCTGGTGCTGGACGACGAGGGGCGCGAGCAGCGTTTCACCCAGGTCGTCATGGACAGG
Organism: Sphaerisporangium fuscum; assembly: GCF_018531465.1. Taxonomy (GTDB): domain Bacteria; phylum Actinomycetota; class Actinomycetes; order Streptosporangiales; family Streptosporangiaceae; genus Sphaerisporangium; species Sphaerisporangium fuscum. The sequence continues at coordinate 162,541 of NZ_JAHDTF010000023.1, read as the reverse complement.
ATCGGCTCGCACGCGACCGCGGAGCTGACGCGGCGCGCCGCCGAGGGGGCGGCGGACATCCACTTCGCCGCCTCGGCCCCGATCGGCCGGGCCAAGCTCTACAGCTACCTGTACCGCGACGGCCGCCTCGGCAAGGTGGCCGGAGGGACGCTGACGAGCGTCCCGAAGGACGTCAGGGTGCGGTACGAATCGGTCGACGGCCGCTCGCAGGCGCTGGCGGTGACCACCTCGTCGCGGGTCAAGGCCGTCGACGTCGTCTACTTCGACCGGGCGACCGCCAGGACGCTGTTCCGGGCGGCACTCGCCGACCTGCCATCCCGTATGCGGATTTATTACGACATAACAGGTAACCGGGTCACCGAGACGTCCAGCTCGAAGATCGGCGGGATAGAGGCCGTCGTCCAACGCGACGGCGGCGCGGTCGCGACCCCCGCCGGTAGCCACGTCACCATGATCAAGGATGGCGGCCGGCTCGGCCTGTCCGCCCGGCTGCCGTCGCTGGCCGGGTTCGACGTCACCTACGGCGCCAAGCCGCACGCCGTGCTCAAGCTGGCCTCCGCGGGCCGGCCCTTCCACGCCGCCGCCAGCGTGGACGGCAGGCACCTTCTCCAGATGGACGTCTCCAACACGCCCCGGCAGGTCGAGGTCGAGCTGGACCCGGCGGGCAAGAAGGCACGGTACCGGGCGAACGGGACGATCGCCCGCCTGCGCGCCGCCTACGCCGACACCGCGAACGGCCCGACCGTCGACACCAGCCTGTACGGCGTGCGCTCCGCCGTCGAGGGAACGTGGCGGCTCGGCGACCGGACCACGGCCGAAGTGACGACCGCGTCGGGCCTGGACCGGGCCGAGCTGTACGCCAGCCCCGAGTACGTCACCAGCATCGCCCCGGCCGGCGGGGAGGACGTCCACGCGACCGTGCGCGGCGTCCACCGGCACATCGCCGTGGACGCCGACCTCGCCGGCAAGCGGCTCTCGTGGACCGCCGACAAGCCGGTGCGCTCGGTCGAGGCCTTCGTGCGCGCCGGCTTCCAGGGCCGCCACTACCGCCTCGCCGCCCGGGCGGACGGCGTGCCGGCCCGCTTCGAGGCCGGATGGGGCGACGGCGCGTACACCTTCCGCGGCGTGTCGGGGCCGATCGGGTCGGCGGCGATCGCCGTCACCAACCACGACGGGGCGCGCGCCCCGGCCGGGCCGCACCTCGCCGCGCACTACGACCAGGCGACCGGCGACCTCGACGCCAGCGTCCGCGTGAACGGGCTGACCGCGGTGGACTTCGGCAGGAGCCAGGCTGGATTCAAGGCGGGCTTCCAGGCATCCCGGCAGGTCATCGCGCTCGACGCGGACGTCACCCTGGCCGGCGACCTCCGGTTCGGGGCGCTCGGCACGCTCGGCCCGGTCCCGGGCGGCATCGAGGTCGCCGCGACCCCGGGCGGGCCGCTCACCTACAGCTCCAGCGGCGGGCGCATGGATCTCAAGGCCGAGGTCTGGCTGGGCAAGGCCGCCGCGATCAAGGGGATCTCCGGTGTGCCGGCGGTGACGAACGGCGTCTCCCTCGCCGACGGCGGCTGCACCCCCGGCCTTGCCGGCTGCGGCGGGGACCAGAGCCCCTTTTGCACGCTCACCGGAACCCGGCGGTGCTTCGGGCTGCGGGGGTACGTCGCGCTGGCGGGGCTGCCCTCCACGCTGACCGTGGACCCCGCCCGCAGGACCTTCGCCTTCTCCGGCTACCGCCCGAAGTCCCGGACGCTCGACGTCTACCTGGACAGCAGGGTGCTCGCCCCCGTCCCGCTCAGGGCGCGTGCGACGCTGGACGGCCTGCCGCGCACCATCACCGGCATGACGCTCGGCCCGTTCGAGGCGAGCAGGGGGAAGGACGCCGAAGGACGCGACGCGGGCGTGCTGAAGGTCGCCTACCGCGTCGAGCCGGCCGCCACGATCACCTCCCTGAAGGCGGTGGCCGAGGCCGGCACGGGGGACGGGGACGGCGTCGTGCGCGCCCGCGCGGTGGTCGATCCCGTCCCGGCCGCGGTGGCCGTCGACGCGACGTACGGGAAGAGGACGCACGTCCGCGTCCAGAACTCCGCCGCCGTCAGGCGGCTCACCGCCGAGGTCACCGTCGTACCGCCGGGGGGCAGGCCGGGGAGCGGGGTGGCCAGGTTCACCGACGTCCCGGCGGGGTTCACCATCGACGCCGACGCGGCCTCCGGCGCGGGGCTGCGGATGCCCGGCCTGACCTACAGGGCGGACGACGGGGCGAACACGCTCGACGGGCTCTTCGCGGTCGAGGGCGCGCTGGTGTCCCAGGTCTACCGGCCGCGGCAGGGTGAACTGCTCGACGCCTCGTTCGCGGTCAGGGACCTGGCCTCCGACACAGCTATCCGGATAAATCCGGATATGTCGGTGGAGCTGGCCTCCAAACCGGTCCCCACCAAGCTGCTGGAGGCGCACGCGGGCCTGTCCGTCGCCCCGGTGGCCCGGCAACAGGTCTCGGTGGCCAAGGACATCCCGTACACCAAGGGGTTCCTCGCCTTCAAGATGAACGGCGCCTTCGGACTCGGGCAGAGCACGATCGACGATGTGTCGTTCGGCGTCCACGGCATGTCATGGCTCAGGATCCGGCCGGGCAAGGTCCCCTTCGGGATGCGGGCGCCGGGCGAACTGGGGTACGTCTCACCCGGCTTCGAGGGACGCTACGACCACCTGGACATCAGGGCGGGCGGGGTGGACCTCAAACCCGATGTGAACCTCGACGTGCGGATCGCGCGCAGCATCGGCGACGACGCCTTCAAGGACACCCTCAAGCTGGGCCCGGCGAAGTCGCTGGAGTTCCGGAGGTACGACCAGCGGGAGCGGCCGATCAGCGGGCGGCAGGGGCTGCGGATCGGGCGCACCTCGATCGCCTGCGTCACCATCGACACCAGGCCCGGCTTCGCCTCGGCGGACCGCGACGGTTCGATCAGGCTTCGCGGCGCCGACGGCCCGCAGATGGTGAGCCTCCTCGACCCGGGCGGCCAGGTGCAGGGCTACGCCCTCGATCTGCTGACCCAGTTCATGTCGCCCTTCACCGGCGCCGGCTGGAAGGTCTCCGACGTCACCGCCGGCCGCTGCCGCTAGCTCCGGCGTTCGATGGTGGCGCAGCGGCCGGTGGCGGGATTCCAGCCGAGGAAGTCGTCCAGGCCCGCCTTGATCTGTTCGGCCGTCATGCCGCGGTGGTCGCGCTGGAAGGCCAGCAGGCCGGTGGCGAGCGGGGCGAGCAGGGCGTCGGCGAGGTGACGTACGTCGGCGCCCGGCCGGAGCAGCCCGAGCAGGGACGACACGTGCGTGTGGTGCACGCTGTAGGGGACGCTGCGGTACTTCGCCGCGGACGTGTGGCATTCGATCGTCAGCAGAAGCTGCTGGTGCTTCTGGGCGCGGTCGACGAGCGCGTGCAGGAAAGCCCGGAGCCGTTCGCCCGGTGGCGCGCCGGGCCCGAGCGGCGGCGGGCCGCTCAGGAAGGCGGCCTGGAACTCGCGCTCGCAGTCGTCCAGCAACGCGTAGATCAGCCCGGCCCGGTCTCCGAACCGGCGGTAGACGGTGCCCACGCCGACGTCGGCGGCCCGCGCGACCTCGTCCACCGACAGTGCCTTGACCCCGTCGGCCGCGACGAGGCGGGCGGCGGCCTCGAGGATCTTCCGCCGGTTGCGTGCCGCGTCGGCGCGCTCGGCGGGGGACTGCCCGAGGAGGGGCAGCGGCACCGGCCGGTCGGTCACCGCACCTCACCTCACCCGCTGTCCCGAGCGGGACGGCCTGCTCGGCCGTCGTCGCGGGATCATCGTACCTGAGGGCCTAAGGGGGGGTCCTTGTATCCGGAATCGGTTCCGGTTTAGAGTTCCAGAGATCAAGCGGAACTGGTTCCGCTTGCCGGCGGGGCGCTTGCCGCGCCGCCGCGTAACCCCGACCGATCGCGTGCCATGGAGGAACCCCGATGGCGGAAGAGTTCGACGTCAAGGACTTCAACAAGAAGATCATCGAGGAGTTCCGGGCGAACGGCGGCAAGGTCGGCGGCCAGTTCGAGGGCGCCCCGATGGTCCTGCTGACCACGACCGGAGCCAAGAGCGGGCAGCCCCGGACCAACCCGCTGGTGTACGGACGCGACGGCGACCGCGTCCTGGTGTTCGCCTCCAACGGCGGCGCCCCCACCCACCCCGCCTGGTACCACAACATCCTGGCCCACCCCGAGGTGACCGTGGAGATCGGCACCGAGAGTTACGCCGCCACGGCGACCCCGGTGGAGGGAGAGGAGCGCGACCGGCTCTTCGCCCACCAGGCGGAGCTCATGCCCGGTTTCGCCGACTACCAGGCCGGCACCTCGCGCGTGATCCCCGTCGTGGCGCTCACCCGCGCGGACGGCTGAGCGTTCGCGCGCCCTCCGGCGCAGGTTTGCCCCCCACTCCCGGCGGTTATGGGGAGGCCAGCGGAGACCGTTCGCGCGCCAGGAGGGGAGCAGGCCAGTGTCGACACGTGCCGGGGACCGCTCCGTCCTGTCCGGCAGGACGAATCCGGAAGAGGACGACCACGGCCCGCTCCCGGCGGTCCCGGTGACCGTGGTGATCGCGACCAGGGACCGGCGTGAGGAACTCCTGCGGACACTGCGCCGGCTGGCGGCCCTGCCCGAACGCCCGCCGGTCGTCGTGGTCGACAACGGCTCGGCGGACGGTTCGGCGGACGCGGTGCGGCAGACGTTCCCCGACGTCGAGGTGATCCGGCTGTCCCGCAACCTCGGCGCCCCCGCGCGGAACCTCGGCGTCATGGCCGCCGGCACGCCGTACGTCGCCTTCTGCGACGACGACTCCTGGTGGGAGCCCGGTGCGCTCGCGCTGGCGGCGGAGACGTTCGACGCCCACCCGCGTCTCGGGCTGCTCGCCGCCCACACCGTGGTGGGCGAGAACCGCACCTCCGACCCCATCAACGCGGCCCTCGGCGCCGCGCCGCTCACCGACGCGGGCCAGCCGGGTCCCGCGGTGCTCGGCTTCCTCGCCTGCGCGTCGGTGGTCCGGCGTCAGGCGTTCCTGGAGGCGGGCGGGTTCAGCGCGCTGCTGTTCTTCCCGGGGGAGGAGCGGCTGCTGGCCTACGATCTGGCCGCCCTGGGGTGGGAACGCTGCTACGTCCCGGAGGTGGTCGCCGTCCACCAGCCGTCGCCCCGGCGGGCGCCGGTCCCGGAGAGGCGCCGGGCGGAGATGAGGAACGCCCTGCTGACCGTCTGGCTGCGCCGCCCGTCCGGCGTGGCGCTGCGGGAGACCGTACGGCTGGCGGTCCGCGCCGTGCGGGATCGCGACGCCCGGGGGGCCGTGCTCGCGGCCCTGCGCCGGATGCCACGGGCGCTGGACGACCGCCGCCTTCTCCCGCCGCCGGTGGAGGCGGAGGCCCGGCTCGTGGAGGCCGGGCGCCGCTGACCTGCTGGTATTGGCGGCGATCCCGACATACTGTGAGCGAAGGGATGTGTGGCCATCTCGGTAGGGGTGGCCGGTTCGGGGCGAGGAGTCATTCGGCGATGGACACCTCAGGCGACCCTTGCGTCTTCTGCGACGTCGTCGAAGGCCGGACGGAAGCCAGTGTGGCCTTCAGGGACGACGTGGTCATAGTGATCATGAACGGCAATCCGGTGAACCCCGGACACGCCGTGGTGGTGTCTCGGACCCATGCCAGCGGGCTCGAGGACCTCGACGACGAGGTGGGGGCCCACATGTGGTGCGTGGCCCGCAGGGTGGCGCGCGGGCTGCGGCGCTGCGGGCTGCGGTGCGAGGGCGTGAACGTCTGGCTCGGCGACGGCGAGGCCGCCCTCCAGGAGGTCTTCCACACCCATATCCACGTCTTCCCCCGGTTCGAGGGGGACAACGTGGTCTTCGACGCCGACTGCGAGCCCAGGAACCGCCGCCTGCTGGACCAGGAGGCGCTGGTGCTCAAAGAGGCCATGAAGAGCATCGCTCCGATAGCCACTCCCTGATTTCATGAAATTTCACCCAAATTAGCGGTGTCAGGCGTTATGGAATGGCGGCCTGCCATTTCCCCGTTTTCTACGATCCGGCGGTTACCATTCGCCCTATCGGTGATCTAGCAGGGTGAGGGCCGGTATGTCTCAACGGGGCTGGGAGAGGGACCGAGGCGATCGATTATCGCCGGAGATCGACACCTCCAGGCCGAGCATTTCACGCGTCTACGACTACATGATCGGCGGCAAGGACAATTTCGCCGCCGACCGCGAGATGGCGGAGAAGGCGTTCCGGATAGCCCCGGACGCCAGAGGGGCCGGTCTCGCCAACCGGCGGTTCCTGCGGCGCGTGGTGCGCCACCTCGCCGCGGAGGAGGGCGTCCGGCAGTTCCTCGATCTCGGGTCCGGACTGCCCACGCAGGGGAACGTGCACGAGATCGTTCAGGAGGTGGACCCCGACGCGCGGGTGGTCTACGTGGACAACGACCGCATGGTCCTCGCCCACGCCAGGGCGTTGCTCGCCACCAACGGCACCACGACCGTGGTCGAGGCCGACGTCCGCGAGCCGCGGGAGATCCTCGGCCATCCGAGGGTGCAGGAGTTCATCGACTTCGGCGAGCCGATCGGCCTGCTGCTGTTCAGCATCCTGCACCACCTGAACGACGACGAGGACCCGGCGGGCGTCGTCGCGGTGCTGCGCGAGGCGCTCCCCCCGGGGAGCTTCGTGGCCCAGTCGAACTTCTTCAATCCGGGGGACGAGCACCCGGAGGCGGCCCGGCAGGCGCTCGCGGCGGAGAAGCTCTTCAACGAGCACCTGGGCACGGGACGCTGGCGGACCCGCGACGAGCTGCTCGCCTTCTTCGGCGACTTCGAACTGCTGGAACCCGGCCTCGTACCGCTGGCCGAGTGGCGGCCGGGCCCGGACGAGACCTTCGAGGTCAGCCCGACGTACTACACCTACGTCGGCGGCGTCGCCCGCAAGCGCTGAGGGGAAGCCCGCTCCCGGCGCGGCCCCGGAGACCGGCGACAATGGGAGAGTCGTCGCGAAAGGGGAGGGCTGTGCGCACAGCCGTGCTGGGAATGGGCGCCATGGGCCGCGCGCTGGCCGGGCGGTTGCTCGCCCACGGGCACGAGGTGATCGTCTGGAACCGGACGCCGGGCAGGGCGGCCGAACTGGTCGAGGCGGGAGCCGCCGAGGCGTCCTCGCCGGCGCAGGCCACCCGGGAGGCCGAGGTCGCGCTGATGTCCCTGGCCGACGACCGCGCGGTCCTGGACGTGGTGGAGCGCCTGAGCGGGCCCGGAAGCGCGGCCGTCGTGGCCGACATGAGCACGGTCTCCCCGGACACCTCCCGCCGCCTCCAGGACATGATCCCCGGACGGCGGTTCGTCAGCGCGCCGATCATGGGCGCGCCGCAGGCCGTCCTGGACGGCACGGCGTCCGGCCTGCTGGGCGGCGACCGGGCGCTGGTCGACCGGCTGGAGCCGATCTGGTCGACGATCTTCTCCGCCCACTGGTACTGCGGCGAGGACCCCGGCGGCGCGACGGCGTTCAAGCTGCTCAACAACTACCTGTTGATGTCCGGCATCGCGGTGGTGGCCGAGGCCGTCGCCACCGCCGAGGCGGCCGGCCTCGACAGGAACCTCCTGCGGGAGCTGCTGTTCACCCTGCCCACCGTCCCCCCGGGCCTGCGCAACCGGCTGGACGACATCCTCGGCGGCGACCACCAGGGCTGGTTCTCCACCCACCTCGGCGCCAAGGACGTGCGCCTGTTCGCCGAGGTGGCGGAGTCGAACGGTCTTCCGCTGCCCATCGCCCGGCTCGTCCAGCGGCGCTACCAGGAGGCGGCCGGCGCGAGCTGGCGCGACGCCGACATCGCCGCCGTCGTGGAACTCGTCCGCGCCGCACGCACACCCCGCCCCTGATCCCTCATCCGCCGATGTGGAGGACGGCGGCGCCGTTCACCCGGTCGGCCGCGAGGTCCGCCAGCGCCTCGTCCGCCCGGTCGAAGGGGTACGGCGTGGTGGTGACGCTGAGGGGATGCCGGGCGGTGATGTCGAGGAACGCGCGGCCGTCGGCACGGGTGTTGGCGGTCACGCTCCGCAGCTCGCGCTCGTAGAACAGCTCGCGCTCGTAGTTCAGCGAAGGGACGTCGCTCAGGTGGATCCCCGCGATCGCCAGCGTGCCGCCCCGGTCCAGGGCCGTGAGGGCGACGGGCACGAGGTCGCCGACGGGCGCGAACAGGATCGCCGAGTCCAGTGGCTCGGGCGGGGGGTCGTAGGCGCCCCGCGCCGACGCCGCGCCCAGCTCCAGCGCCAGCCGCCGCGCGTCCTGTGAGCGGGTGAGCACGTGCACCGTGGCGCCCTCGGCGAGCGCGACCTGGGCGGTGAGGTGCGCCGAGGCCCCGAAGCCGTAGATGCCGAGCCGGCCGCCGGGCGGCAGGCCGGCCCGCACGAGGGCGCGGTAGCCGATGATGCCCGCGCACAGCAGCGGGGCGAGCTTCTCGGCCGGGTACTCCTCCGGCAGTTCGTAGACGTAGTCCTCCAGCGCCGTGGTGTACTCGGCGTACCCGCCGTCGGCGTCCCAGCCGGTGTAGCGCGAGGAAGGGCACAGGTTCTCCGCCCCGCGCAGGCAGTAGCGGCACTGGCCGCAGGTGGAGCGCAGCCACGCCACCCCGACCCGCGTGCCCTCCTCCAGCAGGTCGGCCCCGGGACCCCTGGCCACCACCCGGCCGACCACCTCGTGCCCGGGGACGGTGCCGGGCCTCCTGGGGGCGAGATCGCCCTCCGCCAGATGCAGGTCGGTGCGGCAGACCGCGCACATCTCGACCTTGACGAGCACCTCTCCCGGGCCGGGCTCGGGCACGGGCAGCCGTACGCGCTCCAGGGGCCGCGTCGCCACGGGACCGGGGCGGCCCACCACCCACGCGGCCATCGTCTCCGCCATGCCTCCATGGTCACACGCCGGGTCCACCGGCCGAAGGCGCAGGCCAGCGGGTTTAAATCCCTGTCAGGAGGAAGCGGTGGAGTGCCGGAACGACACACGGAGGAGGCTGCCGCCCATGGACGCCATCGTGCTCCTGAAAGAGGACCACAAGACCGTCGAGAAGCTGTTCAAGCAGTTCGAGAAGGCCGGCGAGGACGCTCGCGACGAGAAGCGGAAGATCGTCGAGCAGATCATCCACGAGCTCACCACCCACGCCTACATCGAGGAGCAGATCTTCTACCCGATGGCACGCGAGGAGGTCCCGGAGACCGACGACCACGTGCTGGAGAGTGTGGAGGAGCACCACGTCGTGGTGTGGATGCTGTCGGAGCTGAGGAAGCTCGACCCCGCGGACGAGCGGTACGACGCCAAGGTCACCGTCCTGATCGAGAACGTCCGCCACCACGTCGAGGAAGAGGAGCAGGAGTGGTTCCCGCAGGTGCGGGAGGCCATGGGCCGCAAGAAGCTGCAGGAGATCGGCGAGCGGATGGAGAAGGCCAAGGCCGACGCGCCGAGCGACCCGCTCGAGCTCGTGAGCGCGCAGAAGTAGTGCGCCTCACGCTCGCCGCAGCCCCTCCTCGCGTGCCCTCACGGTGCGGTTGGAGGGGCTGAGCCACATCGGGCCCGGCGCCGCCGGTGCTCAGAGCGGGGCGATGCCCCAGCGGTGGGTGGCGCGTTCGCCGGGCGCGAGGCGGATGACGTCCTCACCGGTCTGGAAGGCGTTGGGCGGGCAGGTCATGGGCTCGACCGCGAGCCCCCTGCGCCGGTACGGCCCGGCGAGGGTGTCGCCGGTGAAGAGCTGGAGCCACTCGATGCCCACGCCGGCCCACAGTTCGACACCCCGGCCGTCGTCCGCGCCGGTCAGCCGGACGCGGACGAGCCCGTCGCCGTCGCGCGTCAGGCCGGTGAACGCGGTGTCGAGCGACGTCCCGCCGATCGCGCGCGGGCCGCGGAAGTCGTACTCGGTGCCCTCGACCTCGCGCCTGCCGGTCGGGATCTTGCGGTCGTCCACCTCCAGCCACCGGCTCGCCGGAAGCTCCAGCACCGCCTCCTCCAGCGGCCCGCCGAGTGTGAGGTACGGGTGGGCGCCGTAGCCGTAGGGGGCGTCGGTGCCGCCGGCGTTCTCCGCCGTGACCTCGACCTCCAGCCCGGCCGCGCCGAGGGCGTAGGAGACGGTGAAGTCGAGGATGTGCGGGTAGCCCATCTGCGGGAACAGCCGCAGGCCGAGCCGTACCGAGGACTCGTCGGCCGACAGCACCCGCCAGGGCAGGGTACGGGTGAAGCCGTGCGCGGCGTTGCCCGTCTTGGGCTCGGTCAGCGCCAGCTGCCGCTCCTCGCCGTCGAAGACGTACCGGCCGTCCTTGATCCTGTTCGGCCAGGGGAGCAGCGGCAGCCCGGCGGAGCCGACGGGGCCGCTGTCCTCGGGATAGCCGACGACGAGCGGACGGCCTTCGTGGGTCAGGCTGCGCAGGCCCGCGCCGACCTCGGTGACGACGGCCTCGAAGCCGCCGGCCGCGATGGCATGCTGGACCCCTGTGGGCGCGATAGTCGTCACCCGCCAATTCAACACCACACCCGAAACCCCGTTCCGTCCGGTGCCGGAAACGCTCCCGGCACCGGACGGGTCCGCCTGACTACGGGCTGAGCCGGTGCAGGTCGCGCGGGAAGAGGGTGGTCTCGCGGACGTTGGCGGCGCCGGTCAGGCGGGACGTCCAGCGTTCGAGGCCGATGGCGAAACCGCCGTGCGGCGGCATGCCGTGGGCGAAGGCCGACAGGTACCCCTTGTAGGCCTCCGGGTCCTCACCCCGCGCGGCGAGCGCCGCCAGGTAGTCGGCGTGCCGGTGCAGCCGCTGACCTCCCGTGACGAGCTCCAGGCCGCGGAACAGCAGGTCGAAGCTGCGCGAGTACTGCGGGCGTTCCGGGTCCGGATGGGTGTAGAACGGCCGTTTCACCATGGGATATCCCGTGACGAACACGAACGCCGACCCGTGCTCGCGCAGCGCCCACTCGCCGAGCCACCGCTCGTGCGCGGGGGCCAGGTCGGGTTCGCCGCGCGGGTCCTCCCCGGTGTGCCGGGCCAGCAGTTCCTGCGCGTCGGCGAAGTGGATGGACGGTATCTCGTCCGGCACCTCGGGGACGTCGAGGCCCAGCAGGCGGACGCCGTCCCCGGCCCGCTCGGCGACGGCGGCGTGCATGCCGGCGATCGCCCTGGTCAGCACCGCCATGACGTCACGGTGGTCGTCGATGAAGCCCAGCTCGGCGTCCAGGCTGGTGTACTGGGCGAGATGGCGGGCGGTGTCGTGCGGCTCCGCCCGGAAGACCGGCCCCACCTCGTACACCCGCTCGAAGACCCCGACCAGCGCCTGCTTGAAGAACTGCGGCGACTGGGCGAGGAAGGCGGGCCTGCCGAAGTAGTCGATGCCGAAGACGTTGGCGCCCGACTCCGTCGCCGAGGCGACGATCTTCGGCGTGGAGGTCTCCACGAAGCCCAGCCCGTCGAGCGCGGCGCGGAAGCCGGCCACTCCCGCGGCGGCGATCTCGAACGGCGCCCGGAGCCGGGGGTGCCGCAGCGCGACCGGCGCGTGGTCGAGGACCGTGGGCAGCGTGCCGCCGACCACCGGCCGGTACAGGTCGAACGGCGGCGGCTCGGCGGCCGTGGAGAGCACCTCGATCACCGGGTCGACGAGCTCGGCCCCGCCGGGGGCCTGCGCGCTCGCGGCCACCGTGCCGGTGACCTCGATGACGCTCTCCTCGGGCGGCCCGGCGGCCCCGGCTTCGGCCTGCTCGCGCAGGACGATCTGCGCGAGTCCGGAGCGGTCGCGGAGTACCAGGAAGGACACGGATTTCAGCTCGCGGCGGCGATGCAGCCAGCCGGCGAGACGGACGCGGCCGCCGACGTGCCTCGGCAGGTCGGCGGCGAGGATACGAGAGATCATCACACTCCAGGTGGAATATGAGCGATCCCTTGGGAGCGCGGGGGAGAAGGGAGCTCCCGGTGCCACCGCGCTTTCGCCGCCGCCTGGGCGGCGGCCTCGAACGGCCCGATCACGGGGGCCGGCCGGCGGGGCATTGGGCGGGCGCGCGCCGCCGTTCCTCCCCGCGCTCAGGAGGGTCTTCGTCGTCGGGACGCGAGGCCGCTTTCACAGCTACCGGCGGCTCTCTGGCTCGCGTGACCCCGGGACTACTCGTCTCCGTCATCGCGTTGCGGCGATTGTACCTCCCCTTTGTCCTGGGACGACGTGACGTGGCTGGTGGACCGCGGATGGTGGGCCTAGGGGGACCGGGCGGGCGTGGTGAGGGGCGCGACTGGGGTCTCGCTCCCGCCGGGTGCGGTGTTTGTCTGGAATCAGGCAATAAGAGGCGGTACGTCGCTTGGTGCGAGGTGTGCGGATCCACACCGGCCGGTGGACGTCCCGGCCGGCACCAAGGGTGGGAGGGCAGAGGCATGGACTCGATCTCCGTACAGGAGGCGGCCGGCGGCGCCACGGCCGAGATGCTCGACGAGGGCGCCAAACTCCAGCGGCTCCGCGAGTGCCTGTCCCGACTCGGCCTCCGCGCCGAACTGCGCGCGTCCATGCCCGCGCTGCTGGTGCACCGACCGGACGTGGGACTGCCGCTGTGGGTCTTCGTCGGGTACGGCGGCGCGTACTACTCGTGGCAGTCGGCCGAGAAGCGCCACCCGGTGGCCGACGTCGCGGGCGCGGCCCTGGCCCTGGCCGAGTACATCAGGGGGCGGGTGTTCTGAGCGGACGGGCGGCGTCGCGGGCGCGGCCCTGGCCCTGGCCCTGGCCGAGTACATCAGGGGGCGGGTCTTCTGAGCGGACGGGCGGCGTCGCGGGCGCGGCGCTGGCCCTGGCCGAGTACATCAGGGGGCGGGTGTTCTGAGCGGACGGGCGGCGTCGCGGGCGCGGCGCTGGCCCTGGCCCTGGCCCTGGCCGAGTACATCAGGGGGCGGGTCTTCTGAGCGGACGGGCGGCGGCGGCCGTGTGGGACGCCGCCACCCGTCTCCAGGTCAGTACAAATCGCGCGACGGCTTCGGCAGCACGATGTCACGCGGGCCGCGCCACTGGCCGGGTTCCGGCTCCGGGGCGAACTCCATGGTCCCGCCGCCCCCGAGTCCTGGGCGAGGCCGACGGGCGCGAGCGGGAGCCAGATCCGGCGTCGCGGCGCCGACAGGGAGGCGGGGGAGCGAGCCGGGGAGGGAGACGGGGGGGCGGATCGCTTGGGTGGGGTCGTGGTTCCTTTCCCGTTGGTCAGGTTGCTTCCGTTCGGCGCCGGGTCGGTGGGGTGGTGTACGGCGAACTCGGCGCCGCCGTGCGATGGGTCACCCGGTCAGGGTTTGGAGGATCTCCTCGCCGTACTTCGCCAGTTTGTTCTCGCCGACGCCGCTCACCTTGCCGAGGTCGGCGAGTGAGGTCGGGGAGAGGGTCGCGATCTCGCGCAGGGTCGCGTCGTGGAAGATGACGTACGCGGGCACCCCCTGCTCCTTGGCCTTGGCGGCGCGCCAGGCGCGGAGCCGTTCGAAGACGGGCACGGCCTCTTCGGGCAGGTCGGCGGCAGCGGCGGCGGCCTTGGGAGCCTTGGCGGCCCGCTCGGCGCGCTTGGGCTCGCGGCGCAGCCGCACCTCGCGCGCCCGGCTGAGCACGCCGCGGCTCTCCTCGGTGAGCACCAGTGTGCCGTAGTCGCCCTCGACCCCGAGGAGCCCCTGCGCCAGCAACTGGCGCACCACGCCGCGCCACTCGGCCTCGCTCAGGTCGGTGCCGACACCGAACACGCTGAGCTCGTCGTGGCGGAACTGGGTGACCTTGGGCGTCTTCCTGCCGAGCAGGATGTCGACGATCTGGCCCGCGCCGAACTTCTGCCCTCGCTCACGCTGGAGCCGGACCACGGTGGAAAGGAGCTTCTGGGCGGCGATGGTGCCGTCCCAGGCTTCGGGAGGAGACAGGCAGGTGTCGCAGTTGCCGCAGGGCGCGCCCTGCTGGCCGAAGTAGTCGAGGAGGCGGACGCGGCGGCACTCGACCGTCTCGCACAGCGCGAGCATGGCGTCGAGGTGGGCGCGCAGGCGGCGGCGATGGGCCTCGTCGCCCTCGGAGGTGTCGATCATCTTGCGCTGCTGCACGACGTCCTGCAGGCCGTAGGCGAGCCAGGCCGTGGAGGGCAGGCCGTCGCGGCCGGCGCGGCCGGTCTCCTGGTAGTAGCCCTCGACCGACCTCGGCAGGTCGAGGTGGGCGACGAACCGCACGTCGGGCTTGTCGACGCCCATGCCGAAGGCGATGGTGGCGACCATGACGATGCCGTCCTCGCGCAGGAAGCGCGCCTGGTTGGCCGCCCGGACGCGCGGGTCGAGCCCCGCGTGGTAGGGCAGGGCCTCGATGCCGTTCTCCACGAGGAAGGCGGCGATCTTCTCGACCGAGGCCCGCGACAGGCAGTACACGATGCCGGCGTCGCCCGTGTGCTCGGTGCGCAGCAGCTTGAGCAGCTGCCGCCTCGGCTCGTCCTTGGGGACGATGCGGTACTGGATGTTGGGACGGTCGAACCCGGTGACGAAATGGCGGGCCTCGCGCAGGTTGAGCCGGGTCGCGATCTCGGCGCGGGTGGCCTCGGTGGCGGTCGCGGTGAGCGCGATGCGCGGCACCTCGGGCCAGCGCTCGTGCAGCATGGAGAGCGCGAGGTAGTCGGGCCGGAAGTCGTGCCCCCACTGGGCCACGCAGTGGGCCTCGTCGATCGCGAAGAGCGAGATCGTGCCGCGGTCGAGCAGCCTCAGCGTCGAGTCGACGCGCAGCCGCTCGGGCGCGAGGTAGAGAAGGTCGAGCTCGCCGGCCAGGAACGCGGACTCGACCGCGCGCCGCTCGTCGACGTCCTGGGTGGAGTTGAGGAAGCCCGCCCGGACGCCGAGCGCCGTGAGGGCGTGGACCTGGTCCTGCATGAGGGCGATGAGCGGGGAGACGACGACGCCGACGCCCTCGCGGACCAGCGCGGGGATCTGGTAGCACAGCGACTTGCCGCCGCCGGTCGGCATGAGCACGAGCGCGTCGTGCCCGGCCACGACGTGGTCGATGATCTCCTGCTGGGCGGGGCGGAACGACTTGTAGCCGAAGACGCGGTTCAGCACGCTCAGCGCGTCGCTCGCCTCGGGGCGGCTGTCGGGGGCGGTCACCGGGTCATTCTAGGAGCGCCGCCGGACCCGGACCCGGCGCTCGCGCCGACCTGTGGATAACTCGGTACGAGCGCGCCGCCGGTCCCAACCGGTTCCAAGCGGGTGGCAAGTGGGGCTCGTTAGCTTCCGGGTGTGAGAAAGTCATTCGCGATTCCGGCCGTTCTGTCCGCCGCCGTTCTGGCCGCCTCCGTGGCCACCTCGTCCCCCGCGCAGGCGGCGACCTCGACGGCGTCCGGCGGCAAGGTCTTCTCCTTCCGGGGGATGAACCTGCTGATCCCCGCCTCCTGGCGAGTGCGCCGCTACGGCGACGCGGCGGTGGTGGCGACGAACATGTGCAACGACCCGGAGTACTTCTACGGCGACTGCACGGGGTTCTGGGTGGTCGGTCCGAAGACCCTGGCCCAGTGGGGCTACACCGGCAGGAACCGGTACGTCCCCACCCTGGCCCAGCCGTCGTGCCCCTTCGGCGGCGACACCCTGACGGTGCTCGGGTCCAAGGCCTCCTACCGGGGGCTGCGCCCGGTGGGGCGCGGGCACGACGCGCGGTACACCACCTGGCCCGGCTACTGCGAGCCGCAGGGCAGCGCGGGGATGAAGGTGAAGTTCACCCAGCGGGAGTGGTACCTGCCCACCTCCAAGATCCTCGTGGTGGACATCTGGGGCAACAAGGACCTGTCCGGCGTGCTCAGGCGTGCCACCTGGAGCTGACCACGGGCCGGAGGCTCACCCCGGCCGCACGCCGGTCTGCCGTGCCGAGGGCTGAGACGGCTCCTTCCAGGGGAGGGCGGGCAGGCCGTGCCGGGTGCGCAGGAACGTCCAGAAGACCGGGGCGGCGAGCAGGACCGCCACCAGGGTCCACACGGTGGCGGTGTTGCCGACGCCGAACATCTTCAGCGCCGAGGCGAGCAGCACGAACGCCAGCACGCGGCGGATGAGCCCGCCCGGGGCGCGCGAGGAGATGCGCGAGCCGATGTACACGCCCGGGATCGAGCCCACCAGGAGGGCCGCGGTGACCGAGAGCTTGAAGTCCCCGAACAGCAGGTGCCCGAGCGCGGCCGACATGACCAGGGGCACGGCCTGCAGCAGGTCGGTGCCGACGAGCTGGTTGGCCTTGAGGGCGGGATAGATGGCGAGGAGCGCGACGATGATCAGCGAGCCCGAGCCCACCGACGTCATGCCCACCACCAGGCCGCCGACGATTCCGATCAGCACGGTGGGCAGCGGGCGCACGACGACCTCGGGCGGCTCGACGGCGGCCGGTTCCCCGGGAGCCGCGGTACGGCGGCCGGTGGAGGTGGTGCGTCCCTCGGCGCGGTCCCGCATGGCGAGGTAGCCGCGCACGGCGAGGCCGAGCGCCGCGATCAGGAGCGCGACGCCCAGCCCCGTCTGGATGACCGTCTGGACGTTCTCGCCGTCCCCGAGGGCCCGGGCGAGCAGCACGCCGCAGAAGGCGGCCGGGATCGACCCGGCGCACAGCCAGCCGACGAGCTTGAGGTTGACGGTCCCTCGGCGCAGGTGCACGAGGCTGCCGACCGGTTTCATGACCGCGGCCGCGACGAGGTCGCTGGAGACGGCCGTCAGTGGCGGCACGCCGAAGAAGGTCACCAGCATGGGCGTCATGAGCGCGCCCCCGCCCATGCCGGTCAGCCCGACGACGATCGCGACCAGGAACGACCCGATCGCCATGCTGAAGTCGAAGTCGAAGTGCACCCCCGTACCCTACCAAATCAATCGGAATAATCGACTATGTCGGGTATGCCTATTCGGTATGGCCCTCCGTCTGGTGCGATGCCCGCATTACTGGTGCAATACGCCCTCTAGCTGGACAGATCGACGGTGGCTGGAGGGCACGAGCGCGGCGATCGCGGTGAGCGAGGCGGCCACGCCCGCCGCGGCGAGGACGGCCGCCCCCGGCCCGGCCCCGTCCACGAGCAGTCCGGCGCCCGCCCCGCCGCAGGCCGTGGCGGCGTTGAAGGCCGTGTTGACGTAGGCGCCCGCCTGGGCGCGCAGGTGCGACGGCGTACGACCGGCCAGCAGGTAGGCGTTCACCATGACCGGCGCGCCGAACGCCCCGAGGAGCGGCAGGCCGGCGGCCCACACCCACAGGTACGGCAGGGCGCCGAGCCCCGCCAGCACGACGGCCGTGGCGAAGGAGCAGGCGAGCAGCCGGCGCAGAGGCCGGACGGCCACCGGGAGCCGGCCGTGCACCAGTGCGCCGGCGGCGCTGCCCAGCGCCAGCAGGGTGAGCAGGCCTCCCGCGCCGCCCGGCGGCGAGGCCGCCGAGGGCAGGGCCACCACCGCGAGCCACACGATGCTGAGCGCCCCACCCGACGCGGCCACCGCCAGCAGGGCCGGGACCAGGCCGGTGAGGACCTCGAGGAGCGTCCCCTGCCGCGCCTCCGCGGCGCCGCTCACCGGCGTGCCGCTGTGGGCGGCGTACCCGAGCAGGACGCCGGCCCCGCCCATCACGGCCGCCGTGGCGACCATGGCGGCGGACGGCGCGACGGTGGCGAGGGTGAGTCCCGACAGCATCGGACCCACGATGTAGACGACCTCTTCGGCCGCCGCGTCCGTGCCCAGGGCGCGGGCGAGCAGCTCGGCGGGGACCAGTTCGGCCCACAGTGCCCGCATGAGGATGCCCATCGGCGGAGCGAAAAGGCCCGCGGCCACGACGAGCGGCCAGTAGACCCAGGAGGGCGAACCGGACTGGACGGCCAGCGCCAGCGAGGTCATCGCGGTGGCGTAGCCGAGTCCGAGCGCCGTCATGACGCCGCGCGGCCCGCGACGGTCGATGAACCGGGCGCGCAGCGGACCGGTCAGGGCGCAGACCAGCCCGAAGACCGCCGCCATCGCTCCGGCGGCGGTGAAGGTTCCGGCGCCCTGGTGCAGCACCTCGAACAGGATCAGCGGTTGGGCGGAGTAGGTGAGGCGGCCCAGCAGGCTCGCCGCGAACGGTATGCGGGCAGCACGAAATTCGGCCCCGAAGACAGACATAGGAAGCTTCCCAGCCAGGAGAAGGAATCAGGACGTCGCCCAGCGCACGTCACCCGTCACGACGGGTGGAAAGCGCTGAAGGAGGTCCGGATCAATCCGGCAGGGGGTGGCTCACCCGGGCACAGTAACAGAAACACCGCGGCGGGCGCGCCGCTCTGACCGCCACGCCGGGCGAATATGTAGGCGATCTATATGTAGACGAGTATGCTGTTCTCATGGACGGAATCAGACGCTGGCCCTGGATCCCCTCTCTGATCGCGGGCGGGGTCGTCTTCGCGCTCATGCTGCTCCTCTATTCGGGCAGGCCGCTGCGCGGGATCGCTCTCGCGAGCGCCCTCAACATGGCGACGGTCGCCTTCTTCCTCGTCGGCGGCATGTTCTTCGCCGCCCGGCTGGCGACCGGCCGGGGCACCGGGGCGTTCGTCCGGCCGCTGGTGGCGGGCCTGGTGACGTTCCTGGGCTGCCTGATCGTCGTGCTGGTCACGCGGCAGCTCACGCTGCCGGACGAGTCGTTCGGCACCTCCCTGACCGAGGACGGTTTCGGCCGGGCGATCGTCGTGTCCCCGCCCGCCGTCGTCGTGGGCTTCATCGCCGAGGCCTTCAAGCGGGCCCGCCTGGCCGCGCGTCCGTCCGGGCGCTGACCACACCTCGCACAACAGGGAGGCCACCCCCACGTGGGGGTGGCCTGTGATCCTGCGGTGAGAGGGCCCGGCGCTAGGGCGCGCAGGGGGCCAGCTCGGGGCGGGAGGGCGGGGTGTTCGCGGCGCCGAAGAAGAGGTCGGCGCAGTCGGCGACGAAGGTGGGATTCTCCTCCGGGACGAAGTGGCCCGCGTCGGGCGCGACCACCGGCCGTACGTCGTCGGCCACCTGGCGGAACGAGTCGGCGACGCCGGTCCCGAAGGAGTACTGGCCGCCGATCGCCATGACCGGGACGGTGAGCCGCTTGGAGGCGTTCGCCTGGTTGTCCTGCGCGTCCGCCGGGAAGGCGCGGTAGTACTCGTACCCCGCGTGCCGCTTGGCCGGGTCGGCGTAGGCGCGGTAGTAGGCCGTGGCGTCGATGCCCGCGCGGTTGTAGCTGAAGCCGAACATCATGCCGAGGTAGGTGCTGACGTCGTCGTTGTCCATGATCGTCTCAGGGATCGGCGCGGGAGACATGTTGAACTTGAAGTGCCAGCTCAGGCCGTACAGGTTCTCCAGCCCGAAGCCGGACAGCGGCGACTCGATGACGGCGATCCGCTTCACCTCGCCCGGGTAGTCGCGGGCGTACGGGTAGGCGATCAGGACACCCTGGTCGTGGCCCATGATCTCCACCTGCGTGAAGCCCAGCTTGGTGACGGCCTCGTGGATGCGCCGCGCGGTGGTGACCTTGTCGAACCCGCCGGCCGGGACGGTGGAGTCACCGAGGCCCGGCAGGTCCATCGCGATAACGGTGTGCGTGCGCGCGAGCGTCGGCATGACGCCCCGCCACATCAGCCAGGTCTCCGGCCAGCCGTGCAGCAGCACCAGCGCCGGCCCCGACCCGCCCCGGACGTAGTGGATGACGCTCCCGTCCACGGCCACCTTGCCGTGGACGAACCCCGGAGCGAACCGCGCCGCCCCCTCCGTGGGCTCCGTGGGCGTCTCGCTGGCGCCGGCGCTCGCGGTCGTGGCGCACACGGCGACGACCAGGGCGGCGAGGGTGCCGGTCACCCTGCGCCATAATCTGCTGACTCCGCGTGCCTTCCCCGGCGACGATGAGCCCATGTAAGCCAGCGGCATATCCGAATCCCTTCCTGGGGTTGTCGACACCACGGAAGCATCGGGCCCCTGTGACTTCCGCGCCAGGCCCTGGCCGCGCCGATCCGTGAGGCCCGTCCCGTCGCTTCGCGTGGTCGAATGAAGCCTGCCCGACCGGGGAGGGCGCCGTCTTCTTCCATCGTGCCTTTACGCAGCTCTTTGACTCGCTCGCCGCCCGACCGTCACTCCCGGCCGCCGACCGCCTCGGCCGGGCGCTCCCTCAGGACCAGCCGCGCGGGGACGGAGGTCGCCGCCAGCGCGAGGACGGCCGCGGCGGCGATCACGGCGAGGTAGGTCAGCGGGGGGACGTACGGCACCGCCGACCCCGTCATACCGGAGCTGAACGCGGCCAGCGTGACCAGCGCGATCACCGTCCCGATCACGGCCGCCACCCCGACCGCCACGCACGTCTCCAGCCTGAGCATCCGCAGCACCTGCCGCCGGGTCGTCCCGACGAGCCGGAGCAGGGCCAGCTCCCGCGACCTCGCCGAGGTGGACATGGCGAGCGTGTTGACCACGGCGATCGACGTGAACGCGATGATCAACCCCATGGCCACGTAGTTCACCTCGCTGTTCGCCCCTCCGGAGGTCACGGCCTCGACCCGGTCGAGCACCGGGGTCCCGGCCGCGGCCCGCTCCAGCGCCGTCCGCGCCCCGGCGGGCGCCGACACCAGCAGGGACGGCCGCGGGTCGTCCACGTGGCCCGCGACCAGCGAGTGGGAAAGGGTGAGGTCCCCGAAGCCGAGGCCGCGCTCATAGATCGCGGCGACCCGGAGCTCGGCGGGGGTGCCGTCGCCGAGGGTGAGGCGGAGCGCGTCGCCCACCGCGACGCCCAGCCGTCCGGCCGCCGTGCGGCTGACCGCGACGGTCTTCTCCCCGAATCCTTCCAGCGATCCGGAGGTCACCTCCAGGTCCATCGTCCGGCCGAGCCCCTCGGGGGTGACCGCCTGCGCGCCGTACTTCTCCAGGTCGACGCGGACCGACGTGTGCAGCACCTCGGTCACCGCCTCGACGCCGGGCACCCGGCGCACGGCCGCCACCGCGCTGGAGGGCACGCGGGGGCCGAGGACGTACGCCGCCTTGGTGCCCGCGGCGGCCTGCTCCTGCGCCGCACGTCCCATCGTGGTCTGGACGAACAGGATCGTGCAGGTCATCGCCACCATCAGGCTGAGCGGGGCGATCACGGAGGCCAGCCGCTTCGTGCCCGCCGCCAGGTTGGCGGCGGCCAGGTACCCGGAGGACCGCCAGGCTCGCAGCGGCACGCCGAGTACGGCCGTGGCGGCCCGCGCGAGCGGCGGACCGAGCAGCGTGACGGCGATCGTCCATACCAGCGCGGTCAGCATGGTGACCGGGCTGGAGGCCGCCTCGCTGGACAGGTGCGCCAGCAGCACCGTCAGGACGACACCGCCCGCGACGCAGGCCAGCCCGGCGATCGTCCGCGGCCACGGCAGCCGCGTGGCCGGCAGCGCGGCCTCGCCCAGCGCCTCCACCGGCCGGATCCGGGCGGTGCGGCGGGCGGACAGGCGGGCCGCGGCGCAGGCCGCGACCACGGTGGCCACCAGGGCGGCGAAGACCGGGAACGGGCTGACGACCAGCCGCAGGTTCTCCGGCATCGCGCCGAGCGCGACGAACCTTGACCGCAGCCAGAACCCCAGTGCCACGCCGGCCGCCGAACCGGCCGTCCCCGCCAGCAGGCCGACCATCAGCGCCTCGCCGCCGAGCAGCTTCCGTATCTGGGCGGGCGTGGCGGCGACCGCCCTCAACATCGCGATCTCGCGCTGCCGCTGCTGGATGGACAGCGCGAACGTGCCGACCACCACCAGGATCGCGACGAGCAGCGACGTCCCGCCGAGCGCGCCGCCCAGGCTGATCAGCTTCACCCGCGACTTCTCGGCGTCGGGGAACTCCACGGCCCCGCGCTCGTCGCCGGTGTAGGCGACGGCGCCCCGCACCCGCACGTCCACCTTCGGGAACACGCCGATCGCCGTCACCCGGCCCGGGTGGCCGCTCAGGCGCGCCGCCTCGGCGGAAGTGAAGAACATGGTGTTCTGGCTGGGCAGGACCTGCGCCGTGACGCCCGTCACCCGGTAGGAGCGCACGCCCACCGGCGACCGGACGGCCACCTCCGCTCCGGGGCGCAGCCCCGCGCGGGCGTCGACGACGACCTCACCGGCCGCCTTCGGCTCACGGCCCTCGCGGAGGGTGAACGGCGTGAGCGCCGCCGATTCCCAGCCGTGGCCGACGACCTCGCCCGCCGGAGTGGAGACGGGGAAGGCGACCTCGGTGACCACGCGGGAGACCCCGGGGACCCGCCTGATCTCGTCGGCCAGGGACGCGGGTATCCAGGCGCGCTCGCTGAGCGGCTTGGCCTTGGTCTTGACCTTGTCCCCGTCGCGGACCGTCTGGCGGTCGAAGCGGTCACCCGCGACGACCACCGGCGTGCCCGCGTACCGCTCCGGGACGACGCCTCCGCGCAGGCCGGTCTCCAGCAGCATCCCGCAGGCGCAGATCAGCGCGGCGGCGCACAGCAGTGCGACGAACGCGCCCGCGAACCCGGCCTTGCGGTGCCTGAGGGTCTTCAGCGCCAGGTCGATCATCAGTTCCACGCCCCAAGGTTCGTCATCCGCGCCGCGACCTTCTCCGCGGTCGGGGCGGCCATCGAGTCGGTGATGCGGCCGTCGGCCAGGAACAGCACGGTGTCGGCGTAGGAGGCGGCCACCGGATCGTGGGTGACCATCACGACGGTCTGCCCCATCCCGTCCACGACCTGGCGCAGCAGGACGAGCACGTCGCGCGCGGTCATGGTGTCGAGCGCGCCGGTCGGCTCGTCGCCGAACACCACCTCGGGCCTGGTCACCAGGGCCCTGGCGATCGCCACGCGCTGCTGCTGCCCGCCGGACAGCTGAGCCGGACGGTGCCCGGTCCGGCCGGCCAGGCCCACCCGCTCCACGATCTCGCCGAGCCACGCCCGGTCGGGGCGCACGCCCGCCAGGCGCAGCGGCAACGTGATGTTCTCCAGCACCGTCAGCGACGAGACCAGGTTGAACGCCTGGAACACGAAGCCGATCCGCTGCCTGCGCAGTTCGGTCAGCTCGGTCTCGTTCATCCGCGACAACTCGGTGCCGCCCAGGCGCACCGAACCGGACGACGGGACGTCCAGCCCCGCCGCGCAGTGGAGGAACGTGCTCTTGCCCGACCCGGAGGGGCCCATGACCGCCGTGAAGCTGCCGGCGGGGATGCCCACCGACACCTCGCGCAGCGCGGCCACCGCGCCCTGGCCCTTCCCGTACACCTTGCTCACCGCGTCCAAACGGACCACATCTGTCATGCCGTTCAGCCTGCTGAAGCGCGGTTCCCGGAACCAGAGACCCGCTCACGGGTGAACCATGACGTCGTCATGATCTGGACACTGGTAGACATATGCCTGTGATTCGCGTGCTCCTGGCCGAGGACCAGGCCGTCATCCGGAGCGCTCTGGTGGCGCTGCTCGGCCTCGAACCGGACCTCGAAATCGTCGCGGCGGTCGAGTCCGGTGACGCCGCCGTCCCCGCCGCGCTGGCCCACCGGCCGGACGTCGCCGTCCTCGACATCGACATGCCCGGCACCCTGGACGGCCTCGCCGCCGCGGCCGAGATCCGCTCCCGGCTGCCCGCCTGCCGCACCCTCATGCTGACCGCGTACGGCAAGCCGGGCCACCTGCGTCGCGCCCTCAGCTCCCAGGTGGACGGCTTCGTGCTCAAGACGGCGCCGCCGGAGCAGCTCGTCGCGGCCATACGCAAGGTGATGGCGGGGGAGCGTGTGCTCGACCCCTCGCTGGCCGTCACCGCCTGGGACCTGGCCGACAACCCGCTCACCCCGCGTGAGGCCGACGTGCTGCGCCTGGCGGCCGGCGGCGCCGAGGCACCCGAGATCGCCGCCCAGCTCTACCTGAGCCCCGGCACCGTCCGCAACTACCTGACCACCATCGTCACCAAGCTCAACGCCCGCAACCGCACCGACGCCGCCCGCATCGCCGCCGAAGCCGGCTGGATCTGACCATACGGACCCCGTTCACGCGGTGAGGCCGAGCGCGCGCGGCGTCGTGGGGGCCTCGGCGGTGAGCTCGAACCAGCCGTCGTCCCGGTCGGTGACCAGCGTGCCGGACAGCGCGGCCAGGCGGACCGTCAGGTTGCCGATCCCGGCCGAGCCCCGCCGTCCGTTCGCCTTTCCCAGGCCGTCGTTGCGGACCCGCAGCCGTACGACGCCCTCGTCGGCCGACGTCGCGATGGCACAGTGCCGGGCGGAGCTGTGCCGCAGCACGTTGGTGACCGCCTCGCGCAGCACGGCGCCCAGCACGGTCTCGACCTCCGGCGCGAGGGGGCCGTGGTCGAGGACGAGGTCCACCTCGACCCCGGCGGCCGAGAGCAGCGACGAGGCGGACTTCGCCTCGTCGGCCAGCGACAGCTCGCGGTGCTCCCCGGAGACCGTGGCCCGCAGGTCGGCCTCGGCCTGGGCGACCATCGTCAGCACGTCGTCCAGCTCGGCACGCGCCCGGTCCGGGTCGAGCCGCCGGGCCAGCTCGCACTTCAGCAGGACCGCGGCCAGGCTGTGGCCGAGCAGGTCATGCAGGTCACGGGCCGCGCGCAGCCGCTCCTCGACCACGGCCGCGTGGGCCAGCGCCTGCCTGCTCTCCTGCAGTTCCTTCACCAGCTGGGCCAGCCGGACCAGACCGTGGACGACCAGCCCGGTGACCAGCGTGCTCACGGTGTAGTTGACCGTCGCCGCGACGGGAAGACCGAGTTGCGCCGCGCAGACCGCGACGATCGCCATCACACCCGCCACCAGCGGCCAGGCCACCGCCTGGGGAAACGCCAGCAGGACGGGACCGGCCAGGAATCCCGCGATCCCGAGCCACGCTCTGCCGAACAGCGGGATCGGCGCGTACGTGAGCACCGTCATGATCGACAACGCGACCATGTGCCGGCCCACGACCGAACGCAACTGCATGAAGATGATCACCGCGAGGCAGGCGGCGGCGGGCACGAGAAGTCCGGAGGGGACGAGCAGCAGCGCCTTGACCGAGAACCCCACCAGGACCGCGGCGAGCAGCGCGACCGACGGGCCGTGGGAGCCGGATCCCCGAGGCTCCGATGCGGGAGGACGCGTGCCCGGCAGGACGGCGTCGACGGTCAGCCGTCCCGTGTCGGTCAAATGCGTGGTGAGCGTACCGCCCGCCTCGGCGACCTGGGCCGGCAGGTCACCCAGGTTCTCGTCGCCCGCCGTCCGGGCGCCGTCGTTGGTCACGCGCAGCCGTACGGCGCCCTTCTCCTGGAAGGTCTCGATGACGCACGTGGTCGCCGTGCGCCGCCGTACGACCTCGGTCACCGCCTCGCGCAGCACCACGGCGAGCAGGGCGCCCGCGGGGCCGAGGGGCTCGGCGTGCCCGACACGCACCTCCACCGCGACGCCCGCCGCGCCCAGCATCGCCCGCGCCGTCGTGATCTCCGGCGCCAGCGACGTCGCGCGGTAGCCGGCCGCGGCCGAGCGTGCATCCGCCAGTGAACGCCGCGCCGTCTCCACCACTTCGGCGAGCGCCTCGGGCGTCCCCTGCCGCGCGCCCCGCGCGATCGCCGCCAGGCCCCGTCCGAGGCCGTCGTTCAGCTCGGCGGTGAGGTGCAGACGCTCCTCGGCGACCGCGGCCATCGCCACGGCGAGCCGTGTCGCGTGGACGTCGGCCACCCGCTCCGTCAGCCGGGTGAGCCCGTAGATCACCAGGGAGATCAGCACCATGCTGATCGCGGGATCCGGCGACCCGAGCAGAGCCGCGCTGACGGCCACGACCGGCGCCAGGGGCCACAGCGGGGTCAGCAGCAGCGACCCGCCGACGAAACCGAGGATGCCGACGGACGTGCCCGTCCACAGGACCGCCGCGTACGCCGCGACGGCCTGCGCGCCCAGCGGCCACAGCCCGCGGAACCTGCCGAGCGCGGGAAGCACGTGGACGAGCTGCAGCGCGAACACCACGATCGCCAGCGGTGACCCCGCCGCGACGTAGATGCTCGCGAAACCCGCGAGCACCACGATGAGGATTCCCCGCGCCAGGCGGGGCACCGGAACCCGTGACAATCTCGAAACTCCCCCGACGCGAACAGACCGCGCGAGAAGCATATGGGGCCCGATGTCTGATTCGTGAGCACGTCATGGGTGACCGGTGACGAGCTCTCTGGGGTACCCCCCGCCGCCTCGGCAGACTCTTCCCCGCGAACGCTTCTCCACGACGACGAGGAACTCCCGATGACGACGAAGATCACGGCCCGGCTGGCCGCCGCCGCTTCTCTGGCCGCCGCCTGCCTGACGGCGATGCCCACGGCCGCCTCCGCCGCGCCCGTTGACGCCCCCGCCTGGCAGGCCTGCCCCGCCTCGCCCACCATCGATCCCCGCCAGGAGTGCGCCACGATCCAGGTGCCCCAGGACTACCAGGACTCCTCGAAGGGCACGATCGACCTCGCCGTCTCGCGGATCCGCACGGCCAAGCCCGCGCTCCGCAGGGGCGTGCTGCTCCTCATCCCCGGAGGGCCCGGCAGCCCCGGCCTGTCCCGGCCGAGTTCCCAGGCGCGGCGGCTGCCGCAGGACGTCCTCGACCGGTACGACCTGATCGGGTTCGACCCCCGCGGCGTCGGGCAGAGCAGCCCGGTCACCTGCGGCCTGAACAGGGAGGACATCGCGGCGACCAAGCTCAAGCCCTGGCCCGCTCCCGGCGGCGACATCTCCGCCAATGTCGCCTGGTCGCGCCGGATCGCCGACGCCTGCGCCCGCAACGGCGGTGAGACCCTGCGCCACATCAGCACCCGCAACGAGGCCCGGGACATCGACCGGATCAGGAGCTTCCTCGGCGAGGAGAAGATCTCCTACTGGGGCGTCTCCTACGGCACCTACGCCGGCGCGGTGTACGCGACCATGTTCCCCCAGCGCACCGACCGCGTCGTCCTGGACAGCAACGACGACCCCGACCCGGTGCGCGTCGGCCGCGGATGGCTGGCGAACTACTCGGTGGGCGTCGAGGACCGCTTCCCCGACTTCGCCGCCTGGGCTGCGGCGCGCGACAACGAGTACGGCCTGGGAGCCGACCCGGCGACCGTCCGGCGCACCACGCTCCGCCTCGCCGACCGCCTGGACCAGCGGCCGATCCCGTGGCCGGGGGCCAACCCCGGGGAGCTGAACGGCAACGCCCTGCGCGACACCCTGCTGAACGCGCTGTACTCCGACACGAACTTCCCGATGCTCGCCGGACTCATGCACGCGGCGCTCGCCGGCGGCCCGCTGCCCCAGCCGTCCACGCCGCCGGACGCCGTGATGCAGAACACCGCCGCGTCCGCCGCCGCGACCCTCTGCAACGACGCCGAATGGCCGAGCTCGATCCGCTGGCACGAGCGGCAGGTGGAGCGCGACCGGGCCAAGTACCCCCTGACGGCCGGCATGCCGGTGAACATGGGCCCCTGCGCGTACTGGCCGTACGCCCCCGCCGAGCCGCCCGTGCGCGTCGGCTCCAACGGCCCCTCGAACGTGCTGCTCATCCAGAACCTGCGGGACCCCTCCACCCCGTACAGCGGAGCCCTCAAGATGCGCCAGGCCTTCGGCGACCGGGCGCGCATGGTGCGCGTCGACTCGGGAGGCCACGGCGTTTACCTGGCCAACGGCAACGCCTGCGGCGACGACACCGTCACCGCCTTCCTCACCACCGGCCGGCGCCCCTCCCACGACACCCTCTGCCCCAAGACCACCGGCTGACCGCCGGGCTCCTGGCCGGTACGCCGCGTGCCGGGCACCCCTTCTCGCGAGGGTGCCCGGCACGCGGCGGTGTGTCACAACTGTGTGCCGTTGACGACCAGCACCACTTCGATGTTGCCGCGGGTGGCGTTGGAGTAGGGACACACCTGATGCGCCACCCGGACCAGGTCGACGGCCTGGGTGAGGTCGGCGATGGACGGCAAGCTGATCTCCAGTTCGACGCCCAGCTGGAAGCCGCCGTTGCCGGCGGGGATGAGCATGACCTTCGAGTCGATCGCCGCGTCGTCGGCGCGCATGTGCTTGCGCTGGCCCACCAGGGCGAGTGAGGTGGCGAAGCAGGCGGCGTAGCCGATGGCGAACAGCTGCTCGGGGTTGACCCCCTCGCCGTCCCCGCCCAGTTCCTTGGGCTGCCTGAGGTCTACCTCCAGCATGCCGTCGGCAGTGCGTCCGTGGCCGTCGGCCCGGCCGCCGTCGACGTGGGCCTGGGCGGTGTAGAGCGCTTTCGTCATGATGATCTCCTTAATGAGTCTGCTACTCGATCCAGAATCTTAGACTTCAGAAATAGGAAGTCAATGATTAAGATCCGAGAACCAGTCATCGACGAGAGGGATCACATGGCCTCAATGAAGGTCGGCTACCTGTTGCCGACGCGCGATCAAGCCGTACGCGGCGATCACGACCTGGAGCGGCTGGTTGAACAGGCGCGGCGTGCAGAAGCGCTGGGTTTCGACTCCGTCTGGGCCGGCGACAGCCCGCTCACCCGGCCCCGCGCCGAGCCCTTGCTCCTGCTGTCGGCCGTAGCCATGGCCACCCACCGGGTCACGCTCGGCACTGCCGTACTGCTGCCCGCGCTCCGTCATCCGATCCTGCTGGCGCACCAGCTCGCCACCCTGGACAGGCTCGCCGGTGGGCGCCTGATCGTCGGCATGGGCGGCGGATTTCCAAGCCCCGGCACCGAAGCCCAGTTCACTGCGATCGGCGTCGCATTCGCCCGCCGCGTCAGCCGCCTTGAGGAATCGATCGAGGCGATGCGTCACCTGTGGAGCGGCCGGGAGGTCTCCTTCACCGGCCGGCACTTCGACTTCCACGGCGTGAGGCTGGCTCCCACACCCGCCCGTCCAGCAGGCCCACCGATATGGCTGGCCGGAGGCGGCGAAGCGGCGCTGCGGCGCGTGGCCCGCCTGGCCGACGGCTGGCTGCCCTACCCGCCCCAGGCGCAGACCTACGCCCGGGAACGGGCGGCCATCCAGCAGAGTGCGGCCCGGGCGGTCACTCCCGCCCTGTACGCGACACTGTGCCTGGATGGGGACCCCGAGCGGGCGCGCCGGCGCCTCCGCGTGAGCGTCGAGCGCTATTACAACGCATCGCTGGAGGCCGTCGAGGCTGTCCAGGCCATGTTCGCCGGTACGGCTCGCGCGGCCGCGGACTGGCTCAGGTTCTACGCCGAGGCCGGTGCGCGCCATGTGGTGATCCGTCTGGCCGCCGACGATCACCACGCGGCCCTGGAGGACTTCGCCGGCCTCGTTCTCCCTCTTCTTCAGATGGAAGGAGCAGCATGACCACCTTCGTTCTCGTGCACGGCGCCTGGCACGGCCCCTGGGCCTGGGAGCGCCTCACCCCGCTCCTGCACCGGGCCGGGGTGCGTACCCTGACCCCCGCCCTCACCCTGGAAGGCAACGTCGGCCTCGACGTCCACGTCGACGAGGTCCTCACCTGTCTGGACGTCGCCACAACGGCCGACGACGTGGTGCTGGTCGGACACAGCTATGCGGGCCTGATCGTCCGGCAGGCCGCCGACCGCCGACCTGACCTCGTGAAGCACGTCATCCTGGTTGACGGCTGGGCCGGTGGCGACGGCGCCAGTATGTTCGGCCTGGCACCTGACGCCTTCGTCAACGCGATCCGCGCCGCCGCCGCCGACGGCCGTCACGTCCCCGCCCCGCCCCCAGCGAGCTTCGGCATCACCGACCCCGGCGACACGCACTGGCTCGCCCCACGTCTGCGGCCGCATCCTCTGCGCACCTTCACCGAAGCGACCCGGCTGAGCGGAGCCGTCGACCAGATCCCCGGCACGGCCATCTACTGCCGACCGCAGACCTACCCCTTCGACCGGTTCGCCGCGGCGATCGGCTACCGGACCGTCGCTGTGGACGGCCCACATAACGTGATGCTCACCCACCCGCAGGTGCTGGCCCGGCTCCTCTTGGACGCTCACACATACCAGTTCAATAACGAGAAGCTTTAAGATTACAATGAAGAAGTGGAACAGCGGAATTACAACCAGTACTGCGCGACCGCGCGCACCCTCGACCTTGTGGGCGAACGGTGGACGCTGCTGCTGATCCGTGAGCTCCTGACCGGCCCCAAACGCTTCAGCGACCTGCAACACAGCCTGCGCGGCCTGGGCACCGGCCTGCTGGCGGCCCGGATGAAACACCTGGAGCGCGAAGGACTGGCACGCAAGGTCACCCTCCCGCCGCCGGCCCGCACCCCCGCCTACGCCCTCACCCCGGCCGGTGAAGACCTCGAACCGGTGGTGCTGGCCCTGGCCCGGTGGGGGCTGACATGGGCAATGGACGAACCCCGCGACCAGGAGAACTTCCACCCCGGCTGGGCCGTGCTCGGCCTGAAGGCATGCTTCGACCCCGAGGCCGCCACCGGCCTGCGGGCACTGTACGAGTTCCGTCTGGAGGAGGAAGTCTTCCACGCCCGCGTCGACGACGGCACGATCGAAACCCTGCACGGCCCGGCCCAGCACCCTGACGTGATCATCACAACCAGCGTGGAGACCTTCCGCGACATCACCGCCAGCAGGTCGACTCTCGAAGAAGCGATCAGCAGCGGCGCCGCCTCCGCCTCCGGCGACCGGCAAGCCCTGCGCCGGCTCCACCGCCTGTTCCGCCTGCCGCTCCCGCGTACCCGGCCCACGGCTCCGGACCCCGCGTCATGACGAGATCGCGTCAGCCACGAGGATGACGCGGTGCTGAAGGACCATCGCCCCGAATGGTTGACCGGACGTCTGACCATCTACAACGCGTTGGACGAGAACGGCTTGGAGTACGGCCCTCCCGATCTCCGGTACGCCCGCCATCCGCTGTAGGGAGGGCCTCGTGAATCGTCGGAGGCGACGCCTACACTCCGGGCCATGGATCTGCGGCAGCTCACTGATCAAATCGAAGCGGTGTCGGCCGAGTACGCCAGGCGGATGGGCATCGACCGTGACGACGCCTGGTTCATGCTGAAGCTGCAGGAGGAGGTCGGCGAGTTGACGCAGGCGTTCCTCATGCGCTCCGGGCAGGCCAGGGACAAGGGGCACTCTCCGGAGGAGCTGGAGTCCAACTTCCGCGCCGAGCTTGCCGACGTCCTGTCCCAGGTCCTGCTGCTGGCCCGGCATCACGGCGTCGACCTGGAGACCGAGATCGAGCGCAAGCGGCTGAGCTGGCTCCACGACCGTCCCTCGCCCCGCGAGGGCGCCGGCAGGACTTCTTGATCCCTGCGGCCGGCTCGTGCCGTCGGGTGGTGGTCCTCGCCTCCGCGCCCTGGGGGCGCTCCGGCTCGGACCGTGTCTTCAAGGGAGGACCGACGGTTTGAGGTGTAAAGGACTCGTTCTTCCGGGGGCTGGGGGGACTCAGGGCGGGGTCGCGCTGTGCCGAGCTGTGGACGATCGACGTGGCTTGACCGCGGGGATGGATGTAACAGAAGCTATTGCAACAAGGAGGGGTGATGGCGGCGAACAGTCGATTGACCATCGCGACGCATGTGCTGGCCTGGCTGGCGTTGGCGCAGCGCCGTGGCCGGGAGATTCTCACTTCGGAGCAGGTCGCGGCCAGCGTCAACACCAACCCTGTGATCATCCGGCGCAGCCTCGGTGACCTGCGACGAGCCGGCCTGGTGGAGGTTCGCCGAGGTGCCGGTGCGGGCTGGAGTCTGGCTCGTGAGCCCGAGAGGATCACCCTGCTTGAGGTGTACGAAGCCGTCGATGCGCAGCCACCGTTCGGTCTGCATCACACCGAGCCCAATCTGGAGTGTCCGGTCGGCCGAGGCATCCGGCCCGCCCTTAGCGGGGTCTACAGCCGAGTCGAGCGGGTCGTGCGGCAGGAGCTGGCGGACACGTCGATCGCCGATGTACTTCGCGAGACGCTGGTGAACTAGCCGAAAGGCCGGTAGCTAGTCAGCTGCCATACCCCTTGTTGTAACAAAGATTGTTCCAACGACGTGAGGAGTAAGACTGGTGAAAGCCCTACGGTGTCCAGTCGTCGAACTGCGGCAGTACACGCTGC
This sequence comes from Sphaerisporangium fuscum, assembly GCF_018531465.1. Classification (GTDB taxonomy): domain Bacteria; phylum Actinomycetota; class Actinomycetes; order Streptosporangiales; family Streptosporangiaceae; genus Sphaerisporangium; species Sphaerisporangium fuscum. The sequence continues at coordinate 130,613 of NZ_JAHDTF010000023.1, read as the reverse complement.
ACCCAGGACAGCGAGACGTGCTGATCGATCTGTTCGACCGGGAGTTCGTCGAGTCCCAAGAGGCAGTGGGTGCGACCGTCCTGGGGCAGTTCCGTGACCTGGACGATCCTGACCGGTTCGTCTGGCTCCGCGGCTTCGAAGACATGTCACGCCGCGCCAAGGCCCTGGAGAGCTTTTACGGCGGGCCGGTCTGGCGGGCGCACCGCGACGAGGCGAACGCGACGATGATCGACTCTGATGACGTGCTGCTGCTGCGGCCGGCCTCGGTGCGCGGTGGGTTCCCAGTGCCGGTCGGCGCCCGGCCGGCCCCCGGCGAGCCGGCGCGATTTCCGCCGTCGCTCGTCCTCGCCACGATCTGGTACGGGCGCGACCCCTTTGACGCATCGTTCGTCGAGTTCTTCCAGCAGCGCGTGCGACCCGTACTGGCCGAGACCGGCGGCGAGCCACTGGCGTACCTACAGTCGGAACACGCGCCGAACACCTTCCCGGCGCTGCCGGTACGGACGAACGAGGAGGTCTTCGTATGGTTCGCACGTTTCACCGACGAAGGCCACATCGACCGCCACCTGAATCGCTTGCAGCGTTCAGAACGCTGGCACGAGCAGGTGCTGCCGAATCTTTCGAAACGGTGGGCCAGGACCCCGCAACGGCTACGGCTGGCACCCACCGAGCGGTCGATACTGCGGTGAGTTCCAAAGGAGCCCGGGGACAGAAGGCGACCTCGTCACCAGAGTGTGGTCGCGCATTGACTATCTCCTGCCTTGGGGGCAGGCGTAGTCGGCGTGCCGGTTGGGGGAGCAGCAGACGACTCCGGCGGTGAGGAAGCGTCCGCCCTGGAGCCAGATGCCCCACTGCACGTCCACGCCGCCCGTGAGGTGCTCCTGGGCGATTCCCAGACGGAAGTCCAGGCCGACGCGGGCCTCGCCGCCGGGGTGGAGGAAGTGCGGCTCGGCTGTCTTGTAGCGGGCCATCAGCCACTCGACCGCGTCCGGCACTGTGGCGGCGGTGGAGTCGATCCGGGTGCGTGGCTTGAGCAGCCAGTCGCAGGTACGCATCGGTGGCAGGGCCGAGGCCTGGAACGCCGGGTCCATCGGACGTCGTTCGGCCTCCCGGCGCAGGTCCTCACCCTGGCCCGTCCAGGTGTAGCAGTGGAAGTGCATCACGGCCCTCGCCTACCATCCTGGGGCGGCCCCTGCCTGTCGCCAGCGGGCAGGGGCCGCCTGCTCTTGGTGCTGCTAGATAGTGGTCATGCCGGCGGCGCGAAGCTCGGCACCCGTGAACCGGAGCGTCCCGGCATCCGGGTTCTTGCTGTCACGCAGCGCGAAGGCGTCCTCCGAGCCGGGAATCGGGGCAAGCTCGACGCACGCCTCCCCGTCATCGCCCGTGTAACCTCCGCACAACCGCCGGAACCGCACCCCGGCGAGGTCCCGTGCGTACAGGTCTTCCATCTGCTGTTTCTCCTTTCTCTCGGTGAGCCCGGCGACGGCCGTCACCGGACGACTCGATGGGCGGGCGGCTTCCCCTCCCGCGCGTCCACGGCCGGCCCGCCCGCCCGGCCCGCCACGACCCAACCGGGGAACAGGCCCGGATCGGTGACAGGAGCGGAGCGTGGCCTCGCGGAGGACGAAGGCCGGCCGCGCCTCGTGAAGGACGGACGCCGGCCGCGCCCTCTGACGGACGGACGCCCGCCGCGCTTCGTGAAGGACGGGCGCCGGCGGCTCGTCCCAGTACTGGATCTTGGGGCGGCGACGGTCCTCAGGATTTCGGCGGGCTGCTGATCCACAGTGGCGCCCCGTGATCGCGAATCGCGTAGCCCCGCTGATGCGCTATCACGTCCTGCCCGGACAGCTTCGCCACCAAGGCCACGTGATCATTTGCCTCGACCATGGCGACCAACCCGGCCTTCATCTCGGCCGGATCCAGGGGTGCGTGCCGAACCGCCACCCAGCCGCCCGGTGCGCCGTACTTGTCGTACAGGCGTGCGATCTTCCACGCCGGATATGTGCTCTCCAGCACCGCGACCTGTCGCTCGATCGCCTCGACCACCTCGTGCGGCAACACCGCCAGATCCGCGATGCTCTCCTGCTCCGCGATGGCCTGGTACAGCCCCAACTCGTCATCGGCGTCCACGGTGCGCCACGCACCGGCCTTCTCGGCAGCGAGACTGAACGGCTGCTCCCGAGTCGCCCACAGCCTGTCAGTCGTGCTGCGGAACACCCGCCAATTGCAGAGAGTCACTTCTCGTAACGGTCTGTTCATGGACGCGACCGTATGCCGGTGTACCGGCCGTAAGTATCACGGCGTCGTGAAACTTCAGGCCGCGAAACCCATCCGCCGTGCGATGCCCCGCAGCGGTGCGGGGACCCGCCGTTGGAGGTCGAGTAGTCGCGCGACGGTCTGACGTGCCATCGGGTGGTAGCGCGTCCGCTGGGCGGCGATCATCTCTGCCTTCAGGACGCATTGAAGAGCCTTGTCCCACTTGCGCTCCCAGAGCCATGCCCTGGACAGGTCGATGAAGTGGTGGGACGTACGTTCAGCCGGGAGCGTGGGTGGCAGTTCCAGGTCCGCGCCGCGCCGGATGGCCTCGTCGGCGTCACCCAACTCCACGGCTACGGCGACCTCGTGGATGGTGGTGTTGCTCGGGCCGAAGAGGAGGCCGTAGTCAGTCGTATCCCTGCGGAGGCGGTCGGCGACCTCGCGCGCTTCGCCCATGTGATCCCAGGCGAGTCCGGCGTGGTTACCGCACGAGGCCAGGATGGCGGCGCGCAGGTGCACGGTGCCGACGACGCTGAGCACGTCCGTACGATCTGACAGCTCCCCGGCGAGCCGACGTTTGGTACGCGCCAAGAGGTCCAGCCCGCCGCCGTACGCTCCAGTGGCCATGAACGCCATGCTCCGCCGTATGTCCGCGACCGCCGGCAGCAGCGGATCGTCGGTCTGCCCGGCCGCCCAGGCCATTCGCTCGACGGCGATGTGGAAAAGGTCCAGGTAACCGAGCTTGTACGCCATGGAATCCGCCGCGCTGTATGCCGATGCGAGCAACCCGAACACCGCCGCGCGTCGGTCGCCTTCCGTTGTGTGCGCGTGGACGGTCAGTTCCTTGATCAGCGCGGGCAGCAGTGTCCCGAGCTCCACGTACCGGGCCTCTTGCCGCAGACGGCCCGCTCGCTCGGTCTCCTTTCGAAGATCGCTCAACGAGCGTGGCGGTACGTCGAGGCTTGGTGCGATGTCCCGGTACACCAAGGCCTCGCGGATCTGGGGGATCGCGGCGTGGATGCGGTCGGTACTGGCCGTACGGCCACGGTACGGCTGACCCGTCAGTTCGGTGACTTCGACATGGAGCACTCGCGCCACGGCTCCGATGAACGAAGGGCTGGCAGGTTTGTGTCCTCCCTCAACCTGAGAGATCAGGCTTTTGGAGCACGGTACTTTCTCCGCCAGTTCCCGTTGGGTCAGGCCGCGAAGTTTACGGGCGTGGGCGATACGACGGCCGATCATGTCGTCATCGAAAGGCGCCACGTCTTGGTCGTCCATAGGCCCTGACCTTCCTGGAGCGTCGACGACCTCAGGCTAAGGTCGAAGGCTTTTCTCTTGCGAGAGTTCGCGACGATGTCGTCACAGTGATCGGCACCCACCCAGGACATGGCGGGTCCAGCACCGTACAAGGGCGCCGGCTTCGCCGTACCACCTCCCACCGCGCCGGCGCCGAGGGAATACGCCGGAAATGGTGTGCGGGTGGCTGGTGGGTTGGGGCTTTCAGTGCTGGGTTGGGTTGGTGGTGCGTGTTGTGAGGTGTTCCCAGTTGCGGTGCGCGATGTCGGCCTTCTGCGCGTCGGTGAAGGGGGCGTCCTCCAGGAAAGAGCGGGCGACGCCGGCGCTGGTGTCCACGAAGGGGAAGCCGCCTGGCCGGAACCCGTAGGTGAAGGGGTAATCGGTGGAGTACAGCATCCGTTCGGTCCCCACCACTTCGGCTGTCCAGCGGAGGTAGCGGGGGCTGACGGTGCCGCTACCGGCGACCCAGAAGTTCTGCTTGAAGTAATCGGCGAGCGGGCGAGCCAGGCCACCGGCGTCGGCGAAGAACCCGGTGTGGTCGAGATAGAAGAGCACGACCTCACCCCAGTGGCCGGCGATCACCTGGAGATCGGGGTACCGGTCGAAGACGCCGGAAAAGATCATCCGCAGGTACTGTACGCCCAGGTCGTAGTACCAGCCGATCGCAGGCCCCGCCAGCGCCGTCCCGATGGGGCCGATGTTCGAGTAGTAGGCGTCGATCACGGCCTGCGCCGGCATCTGTGGGTGGAAGTGGAGGGGGACCCGCAACCGCTCCGCGGCGGCGTACAGCTCGTCGTACTCGGGGTCGTCGGCGAGCTTAGATCCCGTGCGCCCGTAGAGCATGGCGCCCGGGAAGCCCAGTTCGGTGACCGCCCGCTCCAGCTCCGCGGCCGCGGCCGACGGCGACTGTGTCGGGATCGCCGCGAACGCCTGGAACCGATCGGGGTTGCCGGCCACGATTTCCGCGAGTTGGTCGTTGGTGTCGCGGGCCACGGCGACCGCATCCGGGTCGGGCAGGTTCTGCACGCCCGGTGACGAGATCGACAGCACCGCCACGTCGACTCCCTGGTCGTCCATATGTGCGAGCCGCGTCTCCGCGGTGTCTCGCAGCCGCCGGGCGACGGGGCTGTCGCCGAACCCCAGGTTCGGCAGCTCCGGCACCCCGGACCGCGACCACGCCTCCATGATCGCGGGCAGGACGACGTGCTCTTCCAATGCGATGATCTGCAGCCGGTCGGACATGCGATCCCCTTCCAGGGCTTGTTTCCAATGGAATCAGTTGAAGCGTATCATCGATACTAACGATGGAATCCTTTCTGCGATATCGTTGATAAATGTCGTCACGTCCACTGACCGGGAGCAGCGCCGCCGACGCTGTCGCCATCGGTCGCGAACAGACCCGGCTGCGGGTCATCGAGGCCGCCATAGGCCTGCTGACGCGCGGAGGTCGCGACGCCGTCACGACCCGCGCCGTCGCCGACGCGGCGGGCCTGCAGCCGCCGGCCATCTACCGGCTGTTCGGCGACAAAGACGGGCTGCTCGACGCGGTGGCCGAGCACGGCTTCGCCGCGTTCCTCGCCACCAAGCGCGTCGACCCCGACCCGCCGGACCCCATCGAGGACCTGAGGGCCGGCTGGGACGTCGCGGTCGAGTTCGGTCTGACCAATCCCGCGCTGTACACCCTGATGTACAGCGAGCCCACGAGGGCCACCTCGGCGGCCTTCAAGGCGGGCATGGAGATCCTGAGGGGCCGTATCCGGCGCCTCGCCGCCGGCGGCTGGCTCCGGGTCGACGAGGAACTCGCGGCCCAGATCGTCCATGCCACGGGGCGCGGCGCGGTGCTCACCTGGCTGTCCCTGCCCGAGGACCGGCGTGACCGGGCCCTGCTGACCGCTCTGCGGGAGGCCATGGTCACCGCCGTCACCAACCAGCAACCGGCCGTGCGGGACGCGGGCCCGGCAGGCGCCGCCCGCGCCCTGCACGCCGCACTGCCCGAGCAGACAGCCCTCAGCGGCGCGGAACAGCATCTACTGAGGGAGTGGCTGGAGCGCCTCACCGCCGACCGCTGAGGTGTCGACGGGTCGAGCCAACGGCCCCGGCGGTGATCGACCTGGGCTTCAAGGGGTCGTGCATCAGCCTGGGCCCGCCGAGTTCGAGTTCGCCCAGCGCCTGCCGGATCTCGGCCACCGGATTGGCCTCCAGCACGGTGACGCCGTTCTCGGACAGCCAGGTCGCGACGGATCGGCGGCCAGGAACCGTAGCCCGGGTGCCGTCGTCTGGGACAAGCCGGGGCCGCGTGCCGCTCAGATGGTCCCGGTCCCGTGATGTTCGGCTTCGACTACGACGAGATCGCGGGTGCGGTGGGCAAATCGGTCGTGACGGTGCGCCAGGTGGCGCACCGCGCCCGTGAGCACGTGTGATCATTACCTCATGACGTCGATCCGAAAGGGTCATGCCGCGTAGGCGGCCCTCGGCGGTCCGCGCACGGGGATCGGTGTGCGGCACCCACAGTCCCTCGATCCACCACGTCCCCGGTCTCGGGCGCCGCGCCATGGCGGCGGTGGTCACCCTGGAGCACACCCGGATGCGGCCCGGCGAGGTGGCGGCGGCCCTGCTGGCGTGGACGCAGGCGGTGGTCCCCGGCACCTCCGGACGCATCTCACCCACCTGCGTGTGTCCCGAATGCAGTGGAACGGAGCCACGCGGGAGGCTCGAACGGGCGCTCAACGCCCTGCCCGTCCGCGCCCGGCGCTCCCTGTACGCCTTGCTCCTTCCCGTCGACCGGCGTTTCCTCGCCCTGACGTGCCCGGACGCGTACGCATCCCCGGAATGGCCGTGGTGGGAACGGCGTACATCCTTGTCGCTACCTAGGTTGTGATCCTAACTAGCTAGCTCTATGGTGTAGGTCGGATCGCGACGATGAGGGGGAGCTCGATGTCTCTGTGGCTGTCCGCGGCTTTGGTGATCTATATGGCCTTCGTCAGCCCGCTGCTGGGCAAGCGGTCCTACGCCCGGCTGGAGCGCGACGGCAGGCTGCTGAGCAGGATGTACGGCCTGTGGATGGCCGAGCTGTGGGGGATGACGGCGGTCGCGTTCCTGATCGTCGGGCTGTCCCCCCGGCTGGACCTCGCCCGGACGGGGTTCGCCGTCCCCGAGGACCCGCTGCTCACCGTCGCGGTGCTGGCCGGGGTCGTCGTCGCCACCGGGGCGGTCCTGCTGACGACCAGGCGGGCGGGGGGAGCGGGCGGGCCGCTGCCCGGGCAGGCCCCCTTCGAGGCGATGATCCCGCGTACCCCCGCCGAGCGGCGGCTCGCCCTGGCGATGTCCGTGACGGCCGGCGTGTGCGAGGAGATCGTCTACCGGGGGCTGCTCATCGCACTGGGCGTGCACCTGCTGAGGCTTCCCCTCCCCGTGGCCGCCGGCCTGGCTCTGGCGGTGTTCGTGGCGGGGCACCTGTACCAGGGGTGGAAGGGCATGCTGGCGGTCACCGTCGCGGGGTTCGCCCTCACCATGCTCTATGTGAAGACCGGCAGCCTGCTCCTGCCCGTGATCGTGCACGCCCTGGTCGACGTCCGCTCGCTGCTGTTCGCCGGGAACGCCCGTCCCCAGCGGCGGATGGAGGATCCGGCCACCGTGCGAGGATGAGGCCATGACAGCCGACCGCCGCGCGAGCTGGTTGAAGGGCGTCCTCGACCTGCTCGTGCTCGCCAGCCTGAGCGAGGGCGAGAGCTACGGCTACGAGATCTCCAAGACGCTCGCCGAGGCGGGCCTCGGCCAGATCAAGGGCGGCACGCTGTATCCCGTGCTCAACAGGCTGGAGGAGGCGGGCCAGCTCGCGGCCGAGTTCCGCGCCACCGAGCGCGGACCGGGCCGCCGCTATTACCGCCTCACCGACCAGGGCCGCGAGACCCTGCTGGAGCAGGGGGCCCGCTGGCTGGCGTTCGACGAGTCGGTGCGGGCCCTGCTCGCCAAAGGGAAAGCCTGATGAGCGACTACTTCGACGACCTCGCCGCGCTGCTGCGCGCCCGAGGTGTCCCGCCCGAGCGGATCGCCGCCACGGTCGGCGACCTCGCCGCCTACCTGGGGGAGAGCGGCGCCGACCCCGAGGAGGAGTTCGGTCCCGTCGCCGAGTTCGCCGCGCGACTGGGTCCCGAGCCGGTGACGCCGGCCGCCGGTGCCGCCGGCGACACCTGGACCTGGACGGCCGACATCTTCGCCGACGAGCGGCGCCTCAACGAGTTCGGCGAGCAGGGCTGGGAGGTCGAGAGGGTCGACAGGCGCGGCATGTTCGTCAGCCGCCGCGACCCCGAGCACCCGCAACGCTGGGAGTACCGCCGGGAGGTCGTGCCCCTCAGGGGCAGGCGCACCCTGCTCGAGCGCCTGGCCCCCGACGGCTGGGAACCCTGCGGCACGTGGTTCCACTACGAGTACTTCAAACGTCCCAGGGCCGCCAGTGTCGGCCCTGCAGGGGAGGTCGCCGCCCCGCCTCCCGCTCCCGGCCGCCGCGTGTTCTTCAGCGGGCGTTTCCACCTGCTGGTGGCCGTGCTGCTGCTCCTCTGCGTGCTCGCGGTGACGGTGCAGGCCGTGACGACCGGCGTGACGGGCGGGTTCGCCACGGGTGCGGCCGTCGGGGTGGCCGCTTCGCTCGCCGTCTTCTGGTTCGTCCAGCGCCGGTCGAACGGCTGAACCACGGCCGGGTCAGGCGGCCACGGCGGTGGCGGGCTCGGCGGGGGTCAGCGGCTCGGGGAGCGCGGTACGGCGGGTGATCGCGGGGGCCAGGAGGCCGACGCCGAGGGCGGCGGCGATGCCCGCGACGGCGCTGAACCACCAGACCACCGCCGGCCCCGCCGTCGCGTACACGCCCGTGCCCACGGCCAGCGCGGTGAACCGGGCGATGCCCCAGGTCCACTGGAAGCTGCCCTGGTACCGGCCGCGGGCGTCGGCGGGCGCGAGGCTCGCGATGACGGCACCGGGGACGCCGCCGACCGCCGCCTCGCCGACCGACCAGACGACGACCGTCGCCGCGTACGTCCAGGTGTCGTGCGCCACCCCGGTCAGGGCGATGCCCACCGCGATCAGGACGCTGGCGCCGACGTACACCGGGATCTGCGGGAGCCGGGCCAGGACGTTCATGGCGACCGGTTGCAGCACGACCACCAGCACCGCGTTCAGCGTGGCCATCAGGCCGAGCGTGGTCGTGGGCAGGCCCTGGTCGCGGATGGCCAGCGGCAGGGCGACCTCGGTGAGCGAGTAGATCATCAGGGCGATGCCGAAGAGCGGGAGCAGCGCCCGCATCAGCGGGTCCCGGAAGACCACGCCGTACCCGGTCCCGTTCCCGGCGTCCGCCGTAGGAGCCGTCCCGCCGCGCCCGCCGGGCAGCAGCGTGACCACGACCAGCGCGTACGCCAGGGAGGTCGCCGCGTCCAGGGCGAACAGCAGCCAGTAGCCGTGCGCGGCCAGGAAACCGCCGAGGGCGCCGGCCACGGCCGTCCCGATGTTGATGGCCCAGTGGAACAGCGAGAAGGCGGTGCGCCGCCGGTCGGCGTTCACCGTGTCGGTGAGCAGCGCGCCCGAGGCGGGGCCCACCATGGACCCGGCGGCGCTGAGGAGGACGGCCGCGAGCGCCAGCGTGACGACGTTCGGCGCGGCGAACAGCAGGCCCTGCGACAGGGCGGTCCCCAGCAGGCCGATCAGCATCGTGGGCCGCCGGCCCATCCGGTCGGCGAGCAGGCCGCCGGCCATCGGACCGATCAGGTTGCCCGCGCCGAGCGCGCCGAGGACGTATGGGATCTGCTCGGTGGCGACGCCGCGCGAGCCGAGGTAGAAGACCAGGAAAGGCGTGACCACGTAGCCGAGGCGGTTGATCACGGTCCCCGCGAAGATGATCCAGGCGGTACGGGGGAGCCCACTGAAGGTGGAGAGCATGACCGCAATCCTGCGGGCGGCGTAGACTCCAGGCCATTGATTAAGCCGAGCCTGAATCCTCGGGGTGCGCATGCTGTCCGAACTGGCCTTCTCGACCGACGACCTGGCCCTCACCAGGTTCGCGGTCTCGCCGATGTGGGAGGTCGTGACCAGCTTCCGGCTGCTGGCCACGGGTTCCGCGCACCCGGTGCACCGTCCCTGGCTCGAGCAGGTACGGCCCCGGGTGGCCGCCGCCGGGCTCGACAGGGGCTGCCTGGCCGAGCTGATCCCGCCCGACGGCTACCTGGCCGACTTCCTCACCCCGGTGCCCGAGGACCCTTCTCCGTCCCTGGAGGCCGAGCTCGCCGTCATCCGCGCCACGCCCGCCGACCACGTGCTGGCCGACCTCGCCCGCCTTCGCGGCCGTACCGGCTCCCGGCTGCAGGCGTTGCGCGCCGATCCGCGGGCGCGGCTGGCGCGGCTGTGCGAGGAGATCGAGGCCTACTGGGAGCTGGCCCTGGCCCCCTACTGGGCCAAGATCCGCGTGGTGCTCGACGCGGACGTCTTCCACCGCGCCCGGCAGGCAGCCGAGCGGGGCGTCGGGCAGGTGTTCAACGACCTGCACTCCAGCCTCAGCTGGGACGAGAACACCCTCCGGATCGTCCGCCGGCACTGCGGCATCTCCCGGGAGACCACCGGATCGGGTCTGCTGCTGGTCCCCTCGGCCTTCGCCGCGGAGACGCTCACCTGGTCGCGCCCGCCCGAGCCGCCCCAGCTCGCCTACCCCGCCCGGGGCGCCGGCACGCTGTGGGAGCACCGGCCGGTGAAGCGTGCCGAGGCGATCGCCGCCGTCCTCGGCCGCTCGCGCACCGTCCTGCTGGCCGAGCTGGAGGCCCCCGCCTCCACGACCGAACTCGCGCGGCGCACGGGCATCTCTGCGGCCGGGGTCTCCCAGCATCTCACCGCCCTGCGTGAGGCGGGCATGGTCAGCGCCCACCGCGCGGGACGTTCCGTGCTCTACGCCCGCACGGCCGTCGCCGAATCCCTCCTCGCCGTCACCGGCTGAGCCGTACGGCGGTGTCCGTGCCCAGGGGCGTCCCGACACGCCGCGCGGGGGTGGCGACGGTCACGGGCCCTGTCATCGGGTTCTGGTACAAGTGATCCAGGCCCAGCTGGTCACGTGGGCGTCGACTCGCAGGGGGCTCACCAGGTAGGGACCATGGTCACGAACGACGAACCACGGCCGGAGACGATCTCCGTGGCGGTCGGGCCCGCGACGCGCCGGTGGAAGGTGGTGACGGCCGCCGCCCTGCTCATCTGCGCGGGCGGAGCGTGGTTCGCCGCGACGCGCTCGGAAGGCGTCCTGTCGCCACCGGACGGCCCGTGGCCAGAGCAGCGCAGGTTCATGGTCTTCCAGTGCTCGATGGAAGGGCTGACGCCGGAGACCCAGCCGGTCGTCGAGAGGTTCCTCCGCGCCGTTCCCGAGATAGAGCGCCTGAAGGTCTACACCAAGGCGCAGGTGGAGGCGCGGCCGTACGGCGGCCACAATGTCTGCGGCGTCCAGGCCCACTTCGTGGGGACGGCCCGGCACCCGGACGACATCCCGAAGATCGCGGAGCGGATGGCCGGGTCGCCGGTGCCCGTGAACCTCGTCCGGTTGCCGGTCAACTTCTGGGCGGGCAAGGCCGACCTACAGGTCACGTTGAGCTATCCCGGCTCCAGCCTGCTGGATTTCGGGGCCGAGTGGGCCCGTGTACCGACAAGGCATGACAAGGAGCTCATCGCGGAGAAGATCCGCCAAGCGGTGGACGTCGAGCACCTCTATTACGTGGACACCGCCTTCGACACCAAGCTGAACGCCTACTACTGTCCCGACCAGCTCTGCGCCTACCCCCGCTCCCCGATGGAGAGCTTCTACGTCAGGACCGACGCCCCGAGCGCCCTCGGCAAGCTGAGGCGCGCCCTCGAGCACGTGCCGGGCGTGGAGGGGGTTCTCGCGGTCACCCCTGACGCGAACTGACGGGCCGCGGGGACACCCGGAGGCGTCCCCGCGGTGTGATCAGTTCCCGCAGGTCACCACGGCGTCACCCGTGAGGTGGGCTGCGAGGTGGCGCCGGCCTTGTCGTAGCCGGTGGCCGTGACGGTCACCAGGACCGAGAGGCGCGACCCGAGGTCCCATCCCTTGACGTGGTAGGTCGCCGAGGTCGCGCCGTGGATCGGCGTGCCGTTGCGCAGCCACTGGTAGGCGACCTTCTCCGGCGCCGGCGCCCACTCGCCGGCGGACGCCTTCAGGCGCTTGCCGACCTTCGCGGCACCGGTGATCTCGGGCGCCCTGACGGACGCGATCGTCCCCGGCGCGACGGCCGCGGTCGGCTCCGACTGCGCCGACGTGTCCGCGAAGTACGGGTCGTCCACCGTGACCTTGACCGTCACCGTCTTGCCGAGATCCGCCGGACGCACGCGGTAGGTCGTCCCGGTCGCCCCCTCCACGGGCGCGCCGCCGACGTACCACTGGTAGGTGAAGCCCGCCACCTGGCGCGACCACGAGCCGCTGGAGGCCGTGAGCTCCTCTCCGACCTTGGCGGCGCCGCTGACGGCCGGCGGCGCGGTGTTGCTGACGGCGAGCTTCTGCGGGTCGTGCAGGTCGACCTCCGCGGCCCGCACGAACACCTGCCGGTGGGCGTACCACAGCTGGTAGTACTTGTCCTGGCCCACGACGTCGGTACGGTCGCCGGGCCCCGAGCCGTCGAAGGTGTTCGCCCGGTAGTAGTCCGTGACCGCGTTCTCGTCGCTCACGGCGTAGGTCTGCCCGGCCGGGATCTTGTACTCCAGCGCCGAGATCGCCTGCACCGGCACGCCCGTGCCCGTGTACGCCGCCGGCTCGGGGTAGGCACGGCCGTAGATGTTCGCCGGTGTCGTCGCCGACTTCACCGTGACCGTCTTGGCCGTGGTCCGGACGACCACCGGCCGCGCGGCGGGGTTGTGCAGCCAGGCGAGCGAGCCCGCCCACCACACGCCGAGCCAGTCGCCCTGCACCTGGGCGACCACGAGCTTCTGCCCGGAGGTGACCCGTGCGCTGATGTCGCTGGCGTACGTCGTGCCGTCGGCTCCGTTCGGCTTCCACCCCGGGTCCTTGGCGAGGGGAGCGTCGTCGGAGGGGGTCTGGTGGAGCGGTACGAAGTTGGTGCCGGCCCCGGGGACGCAGGCCGGCGAGTGCGGCGAGGCCTCCGCGCATCCCGTGACGACCTGCGGGTTGTCGGCGTAGCCGGTCCGCACCTCCACCACGTCACCGGCGGCGACGTCGGTGGTGGCCTTCTGGGAGCCTCCGACGGGGGCGCCGAGGAGCTCGAAGTAGTGGCCCCAGTCCCAGTACGGCCCCGGGTCCCAGTGCACGCTCTTGGTGTTGCCGAACAGGGTGCCGGGCACCTGGTCGTGGCCGATGATGTGGGCGCGGTCGAGCGGGATGTCGTACTTCCCGGCGAGGTACTTCACCAGCTTCGCCGAGCTCTGGTACGACGACTCGGTGAACCACTGGGCGGTGCCGGCGAAGCCCTCGTGCTCGATGCCGATCGAGTGCATGTTCACGTACCAGTTGCCGGCGTGCCAGCCCAGGTCCTTGGCGTCGAGGTGCTGGGCGATGTGCCCGTCGGAGGACCGGATCGTGTAGTTCCAGGCCAGGTACGTGGGGTCCTGCGCCAGCGCCACCGACGGCCCGTAGTAGCCCTCGGTGTCATGGATGACGATGTACTTGAGCTTCGGCCCGCCCGGCCCCGTGCGGTCGGCGATGTCGTGGTTACCGTAGGCGGTGGTGTTGTCCGGGTCGGCGGGGTTCTTCTTCGCGTACGGCGCCTCCAGCCGTTCGCAGTCCAGTCCCTCGGGGCAGTCGGTGCCGCCGGTGGCGGCCTTCTCGCCCGGCACGGTGACCGAGGGGTCGGCGGTGAGCGTCACTCGCTGGCCGTCGTCGGTGACGCGGCTCTCGCCCTTCTTCAGGGTCTGGTACACCTGCTCGGCGAAGTGGTCCTTGCCGCCGAGCCGCGCCACGGCGCCGCGCCAGCCGGCGAGCCCGTCGCCACCGCTGTGGTACGACGCCAGCAGTGCCGCGCCGGCGCAGATGTTCGCGTTCGGGTCGGTCTTGATGGAGTCCGCGGACAGGCCGGTCAGGCTCGCCGCCGTCTCGATCTGGCTCCTGGCCTGGGTCGCCTGGCCCTTGCCCGACCCGTCCCAGTTCGTGGGCTTCTGGTCGATCAGGTGGAAAAGGCCGTAGCCGCCTTCGCCGCTGGGCCGGCCGTCGTGGTCGTCCCAGCGCGACTGCATGTAGGAAACGGCTTTGAGCAGGCCCTCCGGCACACGTGTGGCGGCGGCGGCCTCCTTGAACGCCTGGTCGCGCGTCGGCGCGGACAGCGTCGCCGCGCAGGAGACCAGGCCATCGGACGTCGGGGTGCCGGCCGCGAGGGCGGCGGGCGCGACCGCAAGCAGGATCGCCGCGGTCACTCCTGATGCGGCTACGGTTCGTAGGGGAGATACCACTGATGTGACTCCTTCTCGCATCCTGAGTGGGGGCTCAGGCTGCAGTAATCACACCTCCGTGCCACCGGCTCCGGCTAGATCGCGGATGACAAGGTTTGATTAAGATCGGCACTTCCCGTCAAACCTCCAGTGAACACGCCATCGCTCGCCGCAGCCGGAAAAACGAGTGGCCTCGCGCCGCCGGCCGCGCCACGGCCTTCGGGCCGTGGCCCGATTTCGACGTCTTCGCCGAAGCGCCATTCACAGAAAGGCCGGGGAGCAGTACCGTTCAAGGGAATCCTTAGGAAACTTTCCTAATGGAAGCGCGGACGCCGGGGAGGTCGCGCGCCCCCCACCCCCCAGTCCAGTGAGGCGAACGATGAGACTTCCGATCAGCAGGCTGGCCGCGACGGCCTTACTGTCCCTGACAGGGGCACTCCTGGTCCCCACGGCGGCGCACGCCGCCAACATCGTGACGAACCCCGGATTCGAGAGCGGGCTGTCCGGCTGGTCGTGCTCCAACGGCCAGGCGGTGGCCGGCCCGGCGCACTCCGGCTCGTACGCCCTGCAGGCCACGCCCGCCGGCGCGGACTACGCCAGATGCAGCCAGACGATCAGCGTCAAGCCGAACACGGCCTACACGCTGAGCGCCTGGGTGAAGGGCCCCTACGTCTACCTGGGCGTCGACGGCGGCGGCAGCACGTGGAGCTCGGGCACCGACTGGAACAAGCTCACCACGACCTTCACCACCGGCGCCTCCGCCACGAGCACCACCGTCTACCTGCACGGATGGTACGGCCAGGGCCCCTACAACGCCGACGACGTGGTCCTCGACGGTCCGGGCGGCACGCCGCCGCCCCAGGACACCACCCCTCCGACCGTGCCCGGCGCCCTCACCGTGGGCCGGCCCACCTCCAGTTCACTGGCCCTGTCCTGGTCCGCCTCCACCGACGACGTCGGGGTCGACCACTACGAGGTGTCCCGCGACGGAGGCACCGCCTCGAACGTCGGCAACGTCACCGGCTACACCGCCTCAGGGCTGTCCGCCGACACCACCTACCGCTTCAAGGTGCGCGCGTGCGACGCCGCCGGCAACTGCTCCGCCTACACCTCGGAGGCGAGCGGCACGACCACCGGCGGGACGACACCGCCCCCCACCGGCCTGCCCAAGCACATCCTCACCGGGTACTGGCAGAACTTCGACAACGGCGCGACCGTCCAGAGGCTCAGGGACGTCCAGGACGCCTACGACATCATCGAGGTGTCCTTCGCCGACGCCGACCGTTCCAAGCCCGGCGGCGTCACCTTCACCCTGGACCCCGCCCTGTCGAGCAGACTCGGCGGCTACACCGACGCCGACTTCCGGGCCGACATCCGGACCAAGCAGGCCGCGGGCAAGAAGGTCGTGCTGTCGGTGGGCGGTCAGAACGGCACCATCTCGGTCGGCGACCCCACCGCCGCCGCCAACTTCGCCGACAGCGCCTACAGGCTGATGCAGACCTACGGCTTCGACGGCGTGGACATCGACCTGGAGAACGGCATCAGCCCCACCTACATGGCGCAGGCGCTTCACTCGCTGCAGAGCAAGGCCGGCGCCGGATTCGTCCTCACCATGGCCCCCGAGACCCTCTACATGCAGAGCGTCGGCTCGACCTACCTGGACCTGGCGCTCCGCGTGAAGGACATCCTCACCGTCGTCAACACCCAGTACTACAACTCGGGGGCCATGAACGGCTGCGACGGCAAAGCCTACGGTCAGGGGACGGTCGACTTCATCACCGCGCAGGCCTGCATCGCGCTCAGGGCGGGGCTTCGCGGCGACCAGATCGGCATCGGCGTGCCCGCCTCACCCCGGGCGGCGGGCAGCGGCTACGTCCCGGCCAGTGTGGTGAACAACGCCATCGACTGCCTGGCCAAGGGCACCAACTGCGGAAGCTTCAAGCCCGGCACCACCTGGCCGGACCTGCGCGGCGCCATGACCTGGTCCACCAACTGGGACGCGTCCAACGGCAACGACTTCTCCACCAACGTCGGCGCCCACGTCCACAGCCTGCCCTGACACCTGTGCTCCCGTCCGCCGCTCATGTGCCGTCCGCGCGGAGCCCGAGAGCAGGCCCGGCGACGGTCGGTGCGGCGCCGATCAGCACGATCGTCTTCATGGCCGGACGCCCGTGAGCCCGAGCGCGCTCATGACCATCCGCTCCCGAAGTCGTACGGGAAGGCGGGTGAGGAGATCGGCCAGGCGGGCGTCACCGACGACGTAGCGGCGCTTCGGGTTGCGTGCCTCCACTGCCGCCACCACGGCGTTCGCCACCGGCTCGACGGAACCTGGCTTCTGCTCGGCCATGGCCTGGGCGAGGCGGGCGAGATGGTCGCCGTACAGGGCCAGCCTGTCCGGCTCCGCGAGGGCCGCGGCCGCCCGCGCCGCGGCCTCGGCCTTGGCGAAGATCGGGGTCGACGTGGTGCCGGGCTCGATGAGGACGATGGGGATCCCCCAGGCGGCCAACTCCAGGCGCAGGGCGTCGGACAAAGAGGCGAGCGCGGCCTTGCTGGCCGAGATGGGCGCCAGGAACGGGAGCGGAACCCGGGCGGTGGGCGCGCTGATGTTGATGATGCGGCCCCTGCCGGCTCGCAACATCGGCAGAAATGCCTGCATGACGTACGTGGGGCCATAGGTGTTGACCTCGAACTGGCGACGCAGCTCGCCGGGCGGCACCAGCTCCAGCGGACCCTGGACGATCACGCCCGCATTGTTGATCACCGCATGCAGACCGCCGTCGACCTGCTCGGCCGCGTCCGCGACGCTCTCGGGATCGGTGACGTCCATGACGATCTGCCTGGCGCCGCCCAATGCGGCGGTCCGCTCGCGAACACCCGCCAGGACCACGTAGTCCTTGGCCGCGAGGGCTTTGACGATGGCTTGGCCGATGCCGCCCGCGGCACCGGTGACCAGGACCGTTCTCTGCTGAGACATAGGAGACCTCCATAGGGCCTGAGGTACATGTACCTAGGGACATATGGAGTTTGTACATGGTCTTGGGGACATGTCAAGATGATTCATCTGGCAGGCTCGTGAGGAGATCGACCATGTCATTGCGGTACGGGTTGCTCGGGCTGCTCGCCGAAGGCCCCGCCAGCGGCTACGACCTGGCCCGCCGCTTCCAGGAGGTGCTCGGCTCGGTGTGGCCGGCCCAGCACCCGAAGATCTACGCCGAGCTGAACCGGCTGGCCGCGGACGGTCTCATCGAGGTCGACAGCGAGGGGCCACGGCGGCGCAAGGCGTACCGGATCACCGACGATGGACTGGCCGAGGTGAAGCTCTGGCTCGCTGCGGGTGAGGTCGACCACACGCTGCGCGTGCAGTCGCTGCTGCGCTCGGTCTTCTTCTGGCTGATGGACCCCGAGGATCTGCGCAGACATCTCGACCAGGAGGCCGCCCACTTCACGCAGGAGGCGGCGCGCTACGAGGCCTACGCGGCGGCCAAAGACCGCGGCGAATTCGGCGACACCCCGCAGACACGGTCGCTACGCGTGGCCATCGAGGCGGGCGCCCGCCTCTATCGAGCACTGGCGGACTGGGCCGAATGGGCCAAGACCGCCACCGGCAAGCAGGACCAGCCGGGTGGTCAGCCGTGAGGCAGCAGGTCGTGGGCGGTGGCGACGGTGGTCAGGGCCTGGCGGAGCGCGCGCTTCTGATCCGGGGTGAGTCCGCCCAGCAGTTCGGCGTCCACCTGAGAGGCGACCTCCGCGGCTGAACGGCTGAGCTCGCGCCCCTCCTCGGTGATCTCGGCGAGCTGCCGCCGCCGGTCGGCCGTGTCGCGCACCCGCCGCACCGCGCCCACTCCCTCCAACTCGTCCAGCATGTCGACGACCACGCTGGGGGTGACGCCGATGGTTCTGGCCAGCGCGAGCTGGCCGAGCGGTGCGGCCTCCAGCAACTGCAGCACCGCGCAGTGCCGGGGGCGCAGGCCCAGCGGCGCGAGCCGGTCGGCGAAGCGCTCCGCGGCCGCCTGCCCGAGTTTGCTGAGCAGGAAGGCGAGGCTGCCGGTCACTTGCGACGTCATGACCGCAATGCTAGCTTCCCCATATGATTAGGACACCGAATGATTCGGTCACCAGACGATCGGCGCGCGTGTTCGCGACCGTCGTGACGGTCCTGACCGTCCTCTCGTCGGGCTACTTCACCGTCTCGGGCCTGCTCGCTCCGGGAGGCCTCGTTCCTGGGGGCGATGCGGCGGCGCCGCGCGTGTTCGCCGCTTACATGGCCGCCCGGAGCATCGTGCTGCTCGGCGGGCTGGCCCTGTTCGCGGCGCTGCGAGCCTGGCGGCCACTGACGCTGGTGCTCGCTCTGAACGCGGGGGTGCAACTCGTCGACACGGTGATCGGCGTGACACGGCATGAGCTCGCTCAGTCCCTCGGCCCCGCATTCTTCGCTCTCCTGCTGGGCGCTGCGGCCTGGACCCTGCTGCCGCGCCGCGGGCGCCTGGCCGGGACCTAGATCAGGCGCCGAGTACGGCAGGGGCTGTCGTACTCGGCGGGTCATGCGCGCGGTGCCGCCTCCGCCGGGGGCCGTTTGCCGAACGCGCCGAGCTGTGCGTGGAAGACGCCCATGACCAGCACCCCGATCGCCCCCGAGGCGGCGGCGGGCCACGGCTGGGCGGTCACGCCGGCTCCCGCGAGGAGGAGGGCCGCGATGACGTACATCCCCCACCCGGCCACGAGATTGATCAGCGGCGAGTAGCCGAAGGGCGTCGGGAACGGTTCCTTGGTGATGCCCTTGACGAAGTGGGGCGTCGCGTTCGCCGCGAAGACGCCGGCGAAGAAGGTGAGCAGTATCGTCGTCCACATGCCTGACAGATTAGACTAGTTTCGTCAGATAGTCGCCCAGTGGTCCCGCTTCTGGCCAAGACTGCGGTCGCAGGTCCACGGATCGGCCCGACCGGGGTTGGTCCTGGTGTCGACGAGGACGGCCACACACGTGATTGGGAAGCCATATGATTTGGTCAGATACCCCCCAGAGGTCCCCAGTGATCGGGCGCCGGACGTTCCTGGGCGGGGCCGCGGCGCTCTCGATCGGGGCCGGGCGGGCGTCAGCCGGCTATGTGAGCGGCTCGGCGATCCAGAAGCTGCTCGACGCGGCCGGAGACGGCAAGGGCCCTCGTGATTCCGCAGGTCGGCACATCGCCAAGGTCCCGAAGGCGACCTACCTGCTCACCGAGCCGCTGATCATCCATCGCGACACGCATCTGGACGCGACCGACGCCAGGATCGTCGCGCGCTTTCCCGCCGAAGGCGTCAAGCACACGATGGTGCTCAACGCGGTCGCCGCGGGCACCGGCGGGTACGCGGGAGCGGGCAACATCGCCGTCACCGGCGGCAGCTGGGACCCTGTATGGGACTTCGCCCAGCGCGGCAAGGTCGACGACGCACCCCCGATGAACGTCATCACGATCATCCACTCCAGCGACGTGCTCATCCAGCGCGTGACCATCTGGAACGTCAAATGGTGGCACGGCATCGAGCTGAACGCGGTTCGCCGCGGCACCGTCCGTGACTGCGCGCTCAGGGGCTGGATCGCCGACCCCGGCCAGGGGTTGTGGCACGGCGAAGCCATCCAGCTGGACCTGCCCACGGGCGACAACACCTGGGGAGGCGCCAGCGACCTGAGCCCGTGCCGCGACATCCTGCTGACCGGAAACACCTGCGATGCCTCGGGCTCCCAAGCCGCGTGGGGCCAGCTCACCGGCTCGCACACCAGCGACCCCGCCCACCCGCACGTGGGAGTGCGCATCGAGCACAACACCGTGCGCGGCACCCGCTGGGACGGTATCGCCACGGTCAACGCCTCGGACGTCCGGATCAGAGGGAACGTGCTGGACGGCTGCGCGGGGGGCATCTACGTCAAGTCGGTGGCAGGAAGCCCGCTCAAGACCGTCGAGATCACGGGCAACCAGGTGACCGGTGGCGGCGCCAGGGATTGGCTGGCCGTACGCGCCGACACCCACGGCCCGATCACCGATGTGGCCGTGACCGGCAACGTCGTACCCTGCCAGAAGGTGCACTACTACGGGCCGGTCAGACCGCGACCCGGTACCACGCTGGACTGCTCGCCGTAGCTCTCGCCCCGGGGCCCGCTGAACCGACCGCCCCCGTGGCCTGTACGACTGACTCCATTACGAATCCTGGATAAACTGTCAGCATGACGGACGCGGCCGCGGTCAAACGCGAGCAGATCGCGGCTGCGGCACTCGGCGTCTTCGGCCGATACGGCTACCGGCGTGCCTCGATGGAACTGATCGCCCAGGCCGCCCGCGTGTCCCGTCCGGCCATCTACCAATACTTCACGGGCAAAGAGGACGTCTTTCGAGCCGTCGGCCACCAACTCGTCCACGGGGCGATCGTCGCCGCCGAGGCGGCCCGCCACTCCGGTCGTCCGATCGCGGACCGCATCTACGAGGTTCTGGCGATCAAAATCGACCTGTTCGCAGGCACAGTCGAGGCACGGTTCCGGGCAGAGATGCTCGCCGAGGCCGAAGTGATCGCCCAGGACATCATGGCCGCGTTCGAGTCCGGTTATCTCACCGTCATCGAGGCCACGCTGAACGACGCCCGCGAGGAGCTCGACCTGCTCGACGTGGCGCTGTCCAGCCGTGACGCCGCCGCCATCCTGGTGGACGCGCTCACGGGGATCGCCGGGGCGAAGGCGGAGCCGGCCGCCCTGCGCGCCCGCCTGCGACAGCTCGCGGAACTGACCGTCAGGGGCCTCACCAGCAAGCCGCTGCAGGCGCTCTGACGATCAGGGTCCTGCCTGGAAGAGGCGCCCGCACGACGCGAGGAGACGAGGTGACCGGTCGCCAGGGGATCCACCGCTTCTCCGTGGGAGACCTCCCGTGCGTCGTGATCAGCGACGGCCGGTTGGAGCCCCCGCTGTCGGAGTTCTTCACCCCTGCCACCGGTGTACCGGAACACGAGCTGCGCGAGGCGGCGTCGCGGGAAGAGGGTGGCCGGACGACCGTGACGTGCGGCTACAACTGCCTGTGCGTCGAGACCCCGGCCGGCCTGGCCGTCATCGACACCGGGCTCGGCAAGCGCTTCTTCGGGTACGGCCCCGACGCCACCCCCCTGGTCGGCAGGCTCACCGACGGGCTGGCCGAGGCCGGGTTCTCGACGTCCGCACCGGCCGCCGTCCTGTTCACGCACCTGCACGAGGACCACTCCCGAGGGGCCGTGTGGTCGGGCGAGCCGACGTTCCCGCACGCGACCCCGGTCGCGCACGCCGCGGAGGTGGCGTTCTGGTCGGACGTCGCCTGCCCGGCCCCGCGCGACCAGCGCCGGCCGGCGCTCGACGCGATCAGGATCTTCGGGGAGCGGCTGCGGCCGGTCGAGTACGACGCCGAGATCCTCCCCGGCGTCCACACCGTCGACGCCGCCGGCCACACGCCCGGGCACACGGCGTTCCTGCTGGAGTCCCGCGGGGAACGGCTGCTCTGCCTCGGCGACTCCTTCCACCACCGCCTCCAGCTGAGCCACCTCGGCTGGCGCACGCCGTGGGATCACGACGCCGAGCGGTCGGTGCTCAGCCGCAGGAGGCTCCTCGGTCGTGCCGCCGACGAGAACCTGCTCGTCCACGCCTACCACCTGCCGTTCCCGGGGCTGGGGCTGGTCAGGCGCCACGGGGACGGCTTCGGGTGGCGGCCGGTCGACGGTTAGAGCCAACTGCTCAGTCGAAGAAGCGGGCGAGGCGGCGTTCGTCGGCGGGGCGCTGCGGGGGCTTGACCGGGACCAGGTCGGCGAAGACGGTCGCCTCGTCCCGGCTCACCATCAGGGGGTACCAGCAGCGGCTCACCCTGTCGGGACGGCACAGGTGCTTGAACGTCTGCGGATCGATCAGCCGTAGGTGAGTGGGGTCGGCCACGGCGTTGACGTGCCGCCACCACGGGGCCAGGACGTGCAGGACGCCGCCGGGACGCAGGATCCGGTGACACTCCTGCAGGAGCGGCAGGAAATCGGGGAGATGCTCCAGCACGTGGACCGTGAAGACCTGGTCCACCGACGCGTCGGCGAGCGGGACGCCGTCCCTCAGGTCGATGACGACGTCGACGGACGGCCCCGGCGACTTGTCGAAGCCGAGGTTGTCCGGGTGCTGCTTGACGTCGCCGCAGCCGAGGTCGGCCACACGGGGCCCGGCGTCCCCGACGCTCACCCGGTCCCAGACGGCCAGCACGCCCGCCAGCCGGCCCAGCTGCTCGCGTACCACCGCCAGCTCCGCCTGGCTGTCCACGCGGCCGTCCACGTGGGCGACACCACCGTCGAAGCGCACCCGCACGTCGAGGGAACGCAGCCGCGCATGGTGCCTGAGCAGGTCGGCCGCCGCCTCCTCCAGGTCGCGGTCCAGCAGTTCACGCCGTCGCTCGTTCACCGGGGCCTCTCGTACGGCTTGCCGCGGAGGGGGAGGTCCGGGCCGTGGCCAAGGTCCATCGCTCCCCCCGATGCTTTCGCGCCACGCCTGGTGTGCGGCCGGTCATCTATCGTCTACCCGAAGTCACACCGTCCGCACACCCTGCTACACCCGGCCCCCGCGAGCCTCCGGCCGGGGCGAAGACCGGCGGCATGTGCCGCCGGTCTTCCGCCGAGGGCGGCAGGTCAGCCTCGGGTCCACTTCTGGTTGGAGGCGCCGCTGCAGTCCCAGAGCTGCAGTCGTGCGCCGTTGGCCGTGTTCCGGTCGACGATGTCCACGCAGCGGTTGGCGGTCGTGTTGACCAGGTCGCCGGCCGAGGTGAGCGTGAAGCGCTGGGCGCCGGTGCCGTTGCAGGTGTAGAGCTGGACGGCCGTGCCGTTCGCGGTGCCGGCCGCCGCGGCGTCCATGCACTTGCCCATCGCGCGGACCGTGCCGTCGCCGTTGATGGTCCACTGCTGGGCGGCGGTGTTGTTGCAGTCGTACATCTGCAGTGGCGCGGCGTCGACGGGGTTCGCGCCCGGGATGTCGATGCAGCGGCCGTTCAGGCTGGACTTCAGCGCGCTGCCGGTGCCGGGGTCGTTGCTCCAGGCCGAGACGCGGACGTAGTCGACCAGCATGGTCTGCGGGAACGAGGTGCTGCCGTCGGGGTTGCCCGGCCAGTAGCCGCCGACGGCCACGTTCAGGATCATGAAGAACGGGTGGTCGAAGACCCACTGATTGCCGCGGATGTCGGCGGGCGTGACGCGGAAGTACTCGGAGCCGTCCAGGTACCAGACGATGAGGTTGGGGGACCAGTCGACCCGGTAGCTGTGGAAGGCGTCCCCGAGCGGCGTACCGATCGTGCGGTTGCCGCCGACGCCGCCCGAACCGGAGTAGCCGGGGCCGTGGACGGTGCCGTAGACGGTGTTCGGCGTCTTGCCGATGTTCTCCATGATGTCGATCTCGCCGGTGTTCGGCCAGTTGCCGCCGCCGAGCATCCAGAACGCCGGCCAGATGCCCTGACCTTTGGGGATCTTGATGCTCGCCTCGAAGCGGCCGTACGCCTGGCTGAACTTGTCCGCGGTCAGGATGCGGCCGGAGGTGTACTGGCAGGTGCCGTAGTGGCACTGGTAGTTGGCCGGGTTCTCCTTGCGGGCGGTGATGGCGAGATGACCCTGCCCGTCCTGGTACACGTTGCGCGTCGAGTTGGTGTAGTACTCCAGCTCGTTGTTGCCCCAGCCGCTGCCGCCGGTGTCGAATTTCCACTTCGAGCCGTCGACGGGCGCCCCTGCGGCGCCGTTGAACTCGTCGGACCAGGTGACGGGGCCGATGGAGGCTTCGGCCCGATCGTTGCGCGTGGCGGCGAACAGGCCGCCGGTCAGGGTGACGACCAGGGTCGCCGCCATGAGGAGGAGCCGGGGTTTGCGCATGGGGATCTCCGGTCTGTGGTCGTGCCGGGCAGGGATTCCGTCGCCGTGGGATGGCGCACGCCGACGTGCCCAGCGCTGCCGGGAGTATGTTCACTCCTTGAATTAAGAGGCAACACCTGCTTCACAGAGACTGTCAATAGGAAAGTTTCCTGTTGCAACGGCGGCCGTACCCTCAGCGCGCGGGCGTGTGATGCTGGACCTGGAGGCGCGGAGGTGTTCACGGCGAGGTCGGCCGTCGTTCAACCAGGGATACCGCCTGTCATTGCCTGACCGAAACGCGGAGGTACTGGGATTTCACCGTTTGTCAGTGCATTCCTGGAGGACCGTAATGCGTAAATTGTTGGCCGTCGCGGCCATCGGGGTGGTGGCGGTACTCGGCTCGGCGGGCGCCGCCGACGCCGGCAGTGCGTCGAGGACGGACCACGGCCAGGCGGCATCGAACCGCTCCTACGAGATCGCCCTCATCGGCGACATGCCGTACGGGGACACCGGACGGATCCAGTTCCCCCGGGTGATCGACGAGATCAACGCCGACCACCGCATCGCGTTCACCGTGTTCGACGGCGACATCAAGAACGGCGGCGAGCGCTGCGACCAGTGGCAGCACGACCTGGCCGCGAAGAACTTCGCCGCGTTCCGCCGGCCCCTCGTCTACGTCCCGGGTGACAACGAGTGGACCGACTGCGACCGGGCGAGCAACGGCGGTTACGACCCGAACGAGCGTCTCGCCCTCGTCCGCCGGACGTTCGCCGCGACGCCCCACTCCCTCGGGCAGCGGACCCTCCCGCTGCAGCGCCAGTCCGCCGCCTACCCCGAGAACGTCCGGTGGCAGTACGGCGCGGTGACCTACGTCGGCCTGAACGTCCCGGGCAGCGACAACAACGCTCCGCAGTTCGACTCGAGCGGCAAGCAGGTCGACGGTGACCAGGCCGAATACGACGGGCGCAACGCGGCCAACCTGGACTGGCTGGACAAGGGCTTCGCCGCCGCGAGGGCCGCCGGCTCCAAGGCCGTCGTCGTCACCCTCCAGGCCGACATGTGGACCGCGCCGACGGCTCACTTCGCGGACACGAAGAAGAAGCTGGCCCAGCTGGCCATCGGCTTCCCGGGGCAGGTCCTGCTGGTGAACGGCGACAGCCACTTCTTCAAGCTCGACAAGCCTCTCACCGACGCGAACAACCAGGTGATCCAGAACGTCACCCGCGTCCAGACCTTCGGCAGCGACCAGAACCACTGGGTGAGCGCCGAGATCGACCCCGGCGACCCGGACGTCTTCACCTTCCACCAGCACATCGTGGCCGCCAACCAGCCCACCTACGTCAGCCCCTGACCGGTTCCCCAGGGGTGGTCGAGCCCGGACCCGTCACCACGGCATGGGCCCGAAACGGTCGATGAACCGGCCCGTCCCGGCGTCGGCGTCCTCGGTCGCGAGCGTCACGATCGCGTCGGTGCCCTCCGTCACGGTCTGGGTGCCGCTGTGCCCGTTGAGGTCGGTGGCGGTGTAGCCGGGGTCGGCGGCGTTGACCCGGATGCCGGGCAGCGCCTTGGCGTACTGCATCGTCAGCATGGTCACCGCGGACTTCGAGCTCGTGTACAGCGGCCCGATGACCTTCGACTCGACGCGGTCCGGGTCATGGGTCAGGGTGAACGAGCCCGTACCGCTGCTCACGTTGACGATCGCCGGGCGCTCCGACCGCCGGAGAAGGGGCAGGAAGGCGTTCGTCACGCGGATGATGCCCACGACGTTCGTCTGGAAGACCTCGATGGCGTCGTCCCCGGTCAGCTCCTCGGCCGGTGCGCGACGGCCGATGATCCCGGCGTTGTTGATCAGTACGTCGACGCGGCCCTCGTGGGCGGCGACGTCGGCCGCGGCGGCGGCGACGGACGCGTCGTCCGCGACATCGATCCGCACGAAGCGCGCGCCGAGCTCGTCGGCCGCCGCCTGCCCGCGCCCGGCGTCACGCGCGCCGATGACGACGGTGTGGCCGAGGCCGATGAGGCGGCGGGCGGTCTCGAATCCGAGACCCTTGTTGGCCCCGGTGATGAAGGTGATGGTCATGGATCGAGTATCGGCGCGCCGGGTGCGGGCAACCAGGGAGAGCTCGCCGGTAGGAAACGCAGTACCACCCTGGCGGCGCGCCGTAGGAGCACAATGGCCGTATGACCACGGACGAGACGAGCCTGGGCGCCACGATCCGCGCGTGGCGCGACCGGCTCTCCCCAGCGGCGGCCGGCCTGCCCGTCGCGCGCGTACGCCGTGCGGCCGGACTGCGCCGCGAGGAGCTCGCCGACCTCGCGGGCGTCTCGGTGGACTACGTCGTACGCCTCGAGCAGGGTCGGGCGAGCAGACCGTCGGCGCAGGTCACCGCCGCGCTGGCGCGGGCACTGCAGCTCGACCGCGCCGAGCGCGACCACCTCTACCGGCTCGCCGGACTGCAGCCGCCCCACGACGGCGTGATCAGTGATCACATCCCGCCCGGGATGCAGCGGGTGCTCAGCCGGCTCGGCGACACACCGGTCGCCGTGTTCGCCGCCGACTGGCGGCTTCTGTGGTGGAACCGCGGCTGGGCCGCGCTCCTCGGGAACCCCTCCGTGCTCGCGCCGGAGGAGCGCAGCCTGGCGTGCTCGCGTTTCCCGGTGCCGTCCGACAGCAGGTGCCTCGCCGCGTGGCCCGTCATCTCCGAGAACGCCGAGGCGACCGACCGTGCCATCGTCGCCGACCTGCGCCGCGCGTCCGCCCGCTACCCCGAGGACGCGCGCCTGAGCACGCTGATCCGCCGGAGACTGGACGGCAACCCGCGTTTCGCCCAGCTGTGGCATGCCGGGGTCGTCGGCGGCCACGTGGAGGATCGCAAGACCATCCGGCATCCGACGGTCGGCGACATCACCGTCGACTGCGACGTGCTCAGCGACTCGGACACCGACCTGAAGATCGTCATCTACACCGCCGTCCCCGGCAGCGAGGACGAGACCAAGCTCGACCTGGCCAGGGTCGCCGGCGCGACGGCCCCGGTGTCCACGCCGTGAGCCACTGTCGCTTCTGTACAAGACGTGCGGGTCGCTCCCGTTCTAACCTCCTGGTCATCGGTACCGAGCCGGGTACCGACCTGGAACACGACGGGGAAACCGAGGAACAGAGCGATGGGTAAGATCGTTTCCAACTTCTTCATCTCGCTGGACGGCGTGGTCGAGTCGCCGGACAAGTGGCACTTCCCGTACTGGAGCGACGAGATGGGCGCCGCGGTCGAGGCGGGCATGAAGAGCGCGGTGGCGATGCTGATGGGCCGCAAGCTGTACGAGGAGTGGGCCTCGTACTGGCCGACGGCGGACAGCGACCAGGACGCCGCCATGTCGCTGAACAACGTCCGCAAGTACGTCCTGTCGAACACCTTGGAGAAGGCCGACTGGAACAACACCACCGTCATCTCCGGTGACGTCGTGGCCCAGGTGCGCGAGCTGAAGGAGCGGACCGACGGCGACATCCAGATGTCCGGCTCGGCGACGACCGTCCGGTGGCTGCTCGCCAACGGGTTGCTCGACGAGCTGAAACTGCTCGTCCACCCGATCGTCGTCGGCCACGGCCGTCGGCTGTTCGAGGACACCCCGACCCACTCGCTGAAGCTGGTCGCCTCCGAGACGTTCCAGACCGGCGTGCTCAACCTGACCTACGTCCCGGACGCCGGCTGATCACGGTATCCGGAAACGGAAGCCCTGCCCCTCCCTGGTCATTTTATGTGGACCTGCGACGTTGTTCTGGTCCATCTTTAATGCCATCGCTTGGCGGTAGCCGTTCGCCGCGAAATAATCGCCCGCATAGTCCACCTTTCCGGGGTGAATGAGTGGATGTAGTGATATCGGGGCGTCGACGGAATACTGGCCGAAGAGTGAGTGAGGGGACCAGCTCATGACCGTGATCAGCGCGCAAAAGGACGACCAGGCACTGACGATCACGTTCGTCGCCGAGTTCGATGCCGGCGTCGAGCGCGTCTGGCAGGTGTGGGAGGACGCTCGCCGGCTGGAGCGGTGGTGGGGGCCGCCCATGTGGCCGGCCACCTTCACCGAGCACGATTTCACGGTCGGCGGTCGCTCCCGCTACTACATGACCGGTCCGGACGGGCAGGTGACGCGCGGCTGGTGGACGATGACCGCGATCGAGGCACCGGACCGGCTGGAGTTCGACGACGGCTTCGACGGCGAAGAGGGCGACCCACTGGTGGCCCTCGATCCGGCCCACATGGCCGTCACGATCGAGGCGCTCGAGGCCGGCGCCCGCATGACGCTGGTCACGTCGTACACCAACTCCGAGCAGTTCGAGCAGCTGGTGGCCATGGGCGTGACGGAAGGCATGAGCATGGCCCTGGGGCAGATCGACGGCATCCTCGCCGATTGCTGACCCCACGCTTCAACGGGCCGGTCGATGCCGAGGGATCGGGCGGGTTTCAGCGACTCTTCCGTCGTGCGCGGCGCCACCGGCCCGAGTCGAAGCGCCGGCTCACCAGGACGACCAGCCACACCTGGACGGCGAACAGCACCAGCGCGATCGGCACCGATATCCCGAGAGCCTGTTCCTCCGAAAACCCGCCGCAGTCCGTTATGTTGCCCCCCTCGTATACGAGGACGCATTGGCGTGACAGGACCGTCATGACGATGAACCAGTCGGCGACCAAAAGCGGGACCACACCCAGGAAAACGGCCAGGGCGATGTAATGCGACTTGTCGCTCCCCGTCTTCACCGGACCAGGTTCGACACGTCTGCCCATGAAGGATTCCCGCCTCACCCGAACAGCTGAGCACGGGCAAATGATCACGGCAACTGTGCCGCCCGGCGCCCAGTAGGACGCGAAAACCGCCGGTCAGGCGCGTGGGGCGGTCGGGGTGGAGAGGCCTACGCCGTACAGGCGGGCGTCCACCTCGTCGAGGGCCAGGCGCAGGGCGCCCAGGGCGACGCTCTCGGCGCCGAGGGTGGAGGCGCGGATCTCGGGGACGCGCAGGCAGGTGCGGCGCAGTTCGCGGGCCAGGTCGTCGAGGATGAGGTCGGCGGAGCGGGAGAAGCCGCCACCGAGGATGACGACCTGCGGGTCGAGGGTGAGGACCAGGGCGGCGGTGCCGACGGCGAGATCGCGGGTGTAGCGGCGGACGGCGGTCCTGGCGGCCTTGTCGCCGGAGCGGGCGGCGGTGAACACCCAGGCGGCCGCGTCGTCGGTGTCGGTGCCCGCGGGCAGGCTGGCGCAGTTCTCCAGGTGGGAGGGCGCGGTGAGCCACCGGACCGCGCGCAGCGCGCCGATCTCGCCGGCGGCGCCGCCGTAGCCGCGGCGCAGCGTGCCGTCGATGATCAGCCCGGCGCCGGTGCGCATGCCCGCCAGCAGGTACACGATGTCGTCGGCGTCGCGGGCCGCTCCCTGCCAGCGCTCGGCGAGAGCGGCCAGCTTGCAGTCGTTCTCCACCTGGATCGGGCAGGAGAAGCGCGTGGACAGGTGCTCGGCCGGGTTCACATCGGCCCACCCGGGCAGCGGCGTGAACAGGGTGGTGCGGCCGCTGGAGTCGACCGGCCCCGTCACCCCGACGGTGATCGCCCAGATCTCGTCCGGGCGCAGGCCGGCCGCGGCCAGGCACTCGTCGACGGCCGCGTCGACGACGGCGAGCCGCGCCGCCGGGTCGGCGCCCGGGTCGACCGGCAGCCGGGTGGTCCACGCGACGGTGCCGTCCAGGTCGGCGAGCATGGCCAGCACCTTGTGCGCGCCGACGTCGACGCCCACCACGTGCCCGGTGCCGGCGTTGAACCGGTAGCGGCGGGCGGGGCGCCCGACGACGCTGCTGCCGTCGGGCTCCACGACGGTGAGCCAGCCGTCGGCGACCAGGCCCTGCACGATGACGTCCGTACCGGGCCGGGACAGCCCGGTGCGGGTGGCCAGCTCCGTGACGGTGGACGGCGGGTTGCCCCGCAGTGCCCGGACGATGCTGAGGGCGTTGAGCTCCCGCATCCGGGTCACGTCCGTCCCGGTCGTGACCAGCGCCCCGGTCGTGACCTGCTCCGTCAACGTCGCCCCCTTGATCCCCTGAATAATGCTGTGCTCTTTACAAAAGAGTAGTGCGAAGTCAGGAGATCGGATACAACTGCCCACCGGGTGCGACGGCCGGGCCGAAGTCCACCTCGCGGCCGTCGACGGCGAACGCGTACCGGCCCTTCCGCACCACGGTGGGCCGGGACGACAGGTACGCCGTCATCTCCGCCAGCTCCTCCGCGCGCAGCCACCCCGGCGGGTCGGACACCGCCCGGAAGCCGCACACCGTGGCCAGGTCCCGCAGCCAGCCGAGCTGCTGGTCGGTCAGCAGGTTGAGGCGGCTGCGGAAGTAGACGACGTCCGGGTCGACCTCGGCCAGCGGCGCCTGCCACAGCCGGTGCAGCGTGTTGACCACGGCGTTGCGCGCCATCGCGTCGGACGGGTCGTCGCTGGCGTAGTTCTGCCACATCGGCGCCACGTCCGGCCCGCTGCGCAGCCCGTCGAGCAGGCCGAGCGAGGGCAGCAGGATCGCGCCGCTGCCCAGCAGGTACACCTCCTCACCGGCCGTCCGCCGGATCAGCTCCAGCGCCTGCCGGTAGGCCTGCTCGCGCCCGGCCCCGCCCTGCCGTACCCCGGGGGCGGCGCCCGCGTTGATGAAGTCGAGCTTGAGGTAGCCGAAGCCCCACTCGTGCACGACCCGCCGGATGAGCCGCTCAACGTGGTCGAGCGCGTCGGCCCGGGACAGGTCCAGCGCCCAGTACCCGGTCCCCCAGTTGTGGCCGGCGACCACGGGGTCGCCCCGTTCGTCCCGCAGCAGCAGCTCGGGCCGCTCACGGGCGGTGCGCGAGCCCGGCAGCACGATGAACGGCGCCAGCCACAGCCCCGGCCTCAGCCCGGCATCGGTGATCCGGTCGGCGAGCGCGCGCATCCCGGACGGGAACTTGGCGTTCGGCTCCCAGTCGCCGACCATCTCCTCCCAGCCGTCGTCGACCTGCACCACGTCGAAGGGCAGCCCCTTCAACGCGACGATGTCCTTGGCCAGCTCCACCTCGGTGATGCCCTCGTAGTAGGCGTACCAGCTGCACCAGACGTTCCCGGCGCGCCGGTCGCGGCTGCCGAGGCGGGCGGCGAGCGCGCGGGTGTAGGCGCCGAAGACCTCCTCCTCCGCACCGTAGGCGAGGAACCACGGCGCGCCGTCGTCCTCGTACCAGCCGGCGAGCGTGTCGCGGTCGGCGGCCAGGCGGGGAGTGCCGATGCCGAGGGCGCCGAGCAGCAGGACCCGCCCGTCGTCGCCCTGCAGAGCGGCGACGGCCGAGGAGTGGTGGCGGGACGGGTCGTCCCACACGGGGTCGTCCGCGGTGACCCGGCGGCGCGGGTCGGCGATGCGCAGCGGCGGCTCGGACAGCCGCCGCCAGCCGCACGGGCTCCACGAGTTCTGCCCGTGCCGGTAGAACAGCGCGTCGCCGAGGCCGTGCAACACGGCCACCCGGCCGGGCGGCAGCACGACCCCGCCCTCGATCTTCCGGGGTGGCTCCGAGCCGGTCACCTCGAGGGCGACGGTACGGCCTGCCAGCTCGACGAGCAGCGGCATGATGGTCCTTTCTCCGTACGGCGGGGGTCAGGTGAACAGCGCGTTGACCTGGTCGTTGGCCTTCTTCAGGCCCTCGGCGCTGCCGATCTGGCCGAGGATGATCGCCTGGATGGCGTCCTGCACGATCTGGCCCACCTCGTTGCCGTGGTCGGTGATGGGCAGCAGGAACGTGCCGCCCGGCGTCTTGGCCGGGTCGAGGTAGGCGTGCACGTCACGCCCCTTGGCCTGGTGGGCGGCCGCGGCCTTGTCGCTCGCCGTCCGGATCGCGGGGAAGACGACGGCGTTGCCCGCCACGAGGTTCTGGCAGTCGGCCGAGGCGAGGAACTTCACCCACTTCCAGGCCTCTTCCTTGTGGGGCGTACCGGTGAAGATGGCGTCGGACAGGCCGTTGATGGCGGTCTTGCGCACGCCGGCCGGGCCGACGGGCACCGGGGCGAGGGCGAATTTCTGCTTGGCGTCCGGGCCCAGGTAGGTGGTGATGGTCCACGACCCGGCGAAGGTCATCGCGCCCTTGCCGGCGTTGAGCACGGCGTCGTTGCCCAGGGTGGACTGCTTGTCGAACTTCGGTGCGTACCCCTTGTCGATGAGCTGCTTGTACCAGTCGATGGTCTGGGCGAGTTTGGGATCGTCGTACCTGTAGTGCGTTCCCCACGGGTTCTTGTCCAGGTACGTCCATCCGTTGGCCACGGCCAGGTCGCCCCAGCCGTTCTGGCCCTGGGACCCGTCGGCCCACTGCGGCAGGAAGCCGTACACCTTGACGTGGTTCTTGTCGAACGCCGGGTCGAGGCCGTTGTGCCCCTTCTCGTCGACCGTGAGCTTGGCGATGACCTGCTGGAGTGTGCCGCCGTCGGTGGGGTTCCAGGTGAGGTTCGCCATCTCGTCCGCTTTGACCCCCTGGTCGTCGAGCATCGTGCTGTTGTAGACGAGCGCCTCGGTGTCCCAGTCCTTCGGCAGGCCGAACCGCTTGCCGTCCTTCACCCACAGGTCGGCCAGGCCCTCCTGGTACTGGGTCAGGTCCACCTTGTCGCGGGTCACGTACGGCTGGATGTCGAGGATCTGCCCGCTGCCGACGAACTGCGGGTAGTAGGAGCCGTGGTCGGTCCACACGTCCGGGGCCTGGCCGGCGGCGAGCTGGGTGGTGAGGTTCTGCCAGTACTGGCCCCACGCCGTCTGCGTGATCTTGACGGTGATGTTCGGGTTGGCCGTGTGAAAGGCATCGGCGCAGGCCTGGTACGACGCCTGCTGGTTGTCGTCCCAGAGCCAGTAGTCGATAGTGACGTTGCCGCCGGCCGCGTCGCCCCGCGACTCGCCGCCGCCGGACCCGCAGGCGGCGAGCGTGCCGGCCAGCGCCAGCGCCAGCAGCGCCGTGCCTGCCCGCTTGGTGGTGTTCATAGGTCGATGCCTCTCTTACGGGGGGTCATTTGATTCCGGAGAAGTTGAGCGACTGGACCAGTCGCCGGCCGAGGAAGACCAGCAGGAGCAGAACCGGCAGGACCGAGAGGGTCGACCCGGCCATGAGGCCGGTCCAGTCCGGGCGGGTGTTGGGCGACTGCTGCAGGAAGACGCCGAGCGCGACGGTGAGGACGCGGGCCTGCTCCTCGTGCCCGACGAGCAGCGGCCACAGGTAGTCCTTCCACGCCCACACGGTCGTGGTGAGCCCGATGGTGATCAGCGGTCCGCGGCTCATCGGCAGCACGATGCGCCAGAACACGCCCCACGGGCCGTTGCCGTCCAGCCGGGCCGCCTCCTCCACGTCCCGCGGGATGGACAGGAAGAACTGCCGCAGGAAGAAGACCGCGAACGGCGTCATCAGGATCGTCGGAGCCACGATCCCGGCGAGCGTGTTGATCAGGTCGAGGTTCTTCACCAGCACGAAGTTGGGCAGCAGCGTGAAGATCGGCGGCACCATGAGCGCGGCGATCATGACACCGAAGACGAGCTCGCGCCCGGGGAAGCGCAGCCGGGCGAAGGCGTACCCGGCCATCGCGCAGAAGAAGGTCTGCAGCGTCGCGATCAGGCCGCTGTAGACGATGGAGTTGAGCAGGTAGCGGGCGAAGTCGATCTGCGCTCCCGACCCGCCCGCCGCGCGGGCCTCCTCCTGGCTGGTGAACCCGAGGATGCGCAGGAAGTTCACCACCGTCGGGTGCCGCGGGAACAGGGCGCCGCTGTCGGCGTAGAGGTCGGCCGCCGGGGTGAGCGCCGTGCGGACCATCCAGTAGAAGGGGAACAGGGTGAGCAGGAGGGCCACGGCCAGGACGGCCCAGGCCGGCAGACGGCCGATGTTCGCGATGCGCCGCAACGTGTTCTCCTCAGGCCAGGTCCGAGCGGGACGCCCGCAGCAGCCGCATCTGTACGACCGTGAGCACACCGAGGACGAGCGCGAGCACGAGTGCCGCCGCCGAGGCGTAGCCCATGTGGAAGTACTGGAAGGCCTGCTGGTAGATGAAGTAGTAGATGACCCTGATCGCGCTGCCGGCGCCGCTGCCCTTGGACGCCACCGCGACCGTGTCGAAGATCTGGAACGAGCCGATCAGCGACACCACCAGCACCAGCGCGAGGACGGGCCGCAGCATCGGCAGCGTGACCGAGCGGAACATGCGCAGTTCCCCGGCGCCGTCGATGGCGGCGCTCTCGTACAGGTTCGGCGGGATCTGCAGCATGCCGGCGTACAGCAGGAGCGCGGTGTAGCCGGTGTACGCCCAGGTGTTGACCATCGCGATCGTCGGCATGGCCCAGTCGGGTGAGACGAAGAAGCCGACCGTGCCGAGGCCGAGCGCCCCGAGCAGGTGGTTGACGAAGCCGAGGTCGGCGTCGAGCAGCCAGATCCAGATCAGGCCGACGGTGACGTTCGGCACCAGCCATGGCAGCAGCAGCATCGCGCGGAGCATCACCGACCGGGTGAGGCGGTGCATGAGCGCGGCCAGGAGCAGTGCGAGCAGCATCTGCGAGCCGATGTTGACCACGACGTAGTAGACGGTGACCGCGAGCGAGTGCCAGAACTGCGTGTCGCGCACGAGCTGGGCGTAGTTGTCCCCGCCGACGAAGGCGGGGGGACTGAGCAGGTTGTAGTCGGTCAGGGAGTACCAGAATCCGCGGACGGCCGGGTAGCCGTAGAAGATCACGAAACCGGTGAGCGCGGGGATCAGGAAGATCCACGCCGATCGGCGATCGTCACGCGGCCGGGTCCGTCTTCGCGGGGGTGCGCCGGCATCGCTCGGCACGGCGACCTGCGACCGGTCCTCGGTCCGCATCGTTCTCATCATCGTCCTCGGCGATCGGTGAAATTGGCCTCTTGTCACGAGGTGACTCCCGAATAATGATGTGAGCCATCGGAAGTTTGTCAACAGCGCCTCATATCTTGGCGAGCGTACGGCAGCGTCTCCGAACCCTTCCGTCCCACGTCAGCCCCCATGTGGCGGGTCTTTTCAGGCCCGTCGCAGGCTCCTGCCGCCTACGTATCTCGGAGGTTCCTCAGTCATGCCTGCCCCTGTCCTGCCATCGCGGCGGCTTCACCGGGCCGTCGTCGCGGCCCTCGCCGCCCTCGCGATGGCCCTGTTCCCGGCCGCCCGGGCGTGGGCGATCGCACCGGTCCCGGGCGGGGCTCCGCCCCGGCCCCCCGCCCCCGCGTCGCCCGACCCGTCACTCCAGGCGCATCCGCTGGCGTCCGCGCCCGGGCCGCTGGACAACCCGCTCAAGGGATTCGCCCGCTTCTACTGGCCCGGGAGCGACGAGAACACCGGCTACCCGCACTCCCTCGCGTGGAGCTATTTCGGCCTGTCAGAGGTGATGACCGACCCGGCCGACTGCTCGAAGTACAACTGGTCGATCCTCGACGACGCCCTGAGCGAGATCGCCTCGTACGGCAACCAGGCGGCCGTGCGGTTCTACCTGGAGTACCCCGGCGGCTCCGGCAGCCACCCCGGCAACGCCATCCCGCACTGCTTCGACGGGCACGTCACCTACCGGACCAACACCTACTGGGGCACCACCAGCCCGGACTACGACAGCCCGTACCTGCTCGGCGCGCTGAAGGACTTCATCGCGGCGTTCGGCGCCCGGTACGACGGCGACCCGCGCATCGGGTTCGTCCACCTGGGCCTGATCGGGCTGTGGGGCGAGTGGCACACCTGGCCGTTCGACACCGACACCAGCGGCGACACCTACCCGAACTACATGCCGACCGACGCGCACGCCGCGCAGATCGTCCAGGCGTACGACAACGCGTTCAACACGACCAAGCTGGAGATCCGGTACCCCGACTCGGCGGCCGGCGCGGCGACGAACCGGGACATCGGGTACCACGACGACTCCTTCTGCTACCGGGAAGGCTCACCGCCGGCCGGCGTCACGCTGCCGCAGTCACTCGGCGGGGCCGGCTACGCCCAGCTCCAGCGGGCCCTCGGCCAGGGTGCCGAGAACAAGTGGATCACCAACTCCATGGGCGGGGAGGTCCGGCCCGAGATCCAGTCGTCGGCGTTCGCGTCCTGGCCCGGAGGCTCCGGGCAGGTCGACAACATGAAGGCCTGCATCGAACTGGAGCACACCACCTGGAAGATCAACGAAACGAGCCAGAGCTACGCGCCGGGCGACCCCAACGTCGCGGCCGCCGTCCGGCTCATGGGGTACGACCTCACCGTCGACAACGCGTACTTCACGAACACCGCGAGCGGGACCACGAACGTGGGCGTACGGATCCGCAACAACGGCGTGGCGCCGTTCTACTACCCGTGGAGGGTCACCCTCGGCCTGAAGAACAGTGCCGGGACCGTGGTCAAGACCTTCGACACTCCTTGGGACCTCCGCACGGTCATGCCACTGAAGATCCGCGCGTTCCCCGACTGGGGCGTGGGGGCAGACCCGACATATCTGGACTACGGCTACCCGCAGTACTTCCAGACCGGCGTGAACCTCTCCGGCGTGCCCAACGGCGGCTACCAATGGGTCCTCCGGGTGAAGAACCCGCTGGAGACCGTTTCCGCGAACGCCAAGAAGCTCCGCTTCGCCAACGCCACCCAAGGCGCCGACGGCTGGCTCGGCCTCGGCCCGGTCACCGTCGGCATCGGCGGCGGCGGGGACACCACGGCACCCACCACGCCCACCGGCCTGGCCTCTCCCTCACACACCGCGAACTCGGTCACCCTGTCCTGGACGGCGTCCACGGACAACGTCGGCGTGGCGGGATACCGGATCTACCGCGGCACCACCCAGATCGGGACATCGGCGACGACATCCTTCACCGACACCGGACTGGACCCCGCGACCTCCTACACCTACACCGTCAAGGCGTACGACGCCGCCGGCAACACCTCCGCCGCGTCGGCACCCGTCACCGTCGACACCCAGCCGTCGTCGACCGTGGGCCTGGTCCTGGACGACTTCGACGGCGACCCGGCGTACCCGTCCGCCGCACGCAACGACCTCGGCAAATGGACCGGCGGCAACTGCTTCCTCAACGGCGGCGGCTCCGGCGTCGAGTCCGGCGGGGCGCTCAGCCTGCGGTACGACAACTGCGGCTGGTTCGGCAGCGACGTGAACACCGACCTGTCCGCGTACACCTATCTCGTCATCCGGATCAAGGGCGCGGCAGGGGGTGAGCAAACCCACTTCAACGTCAGCCTCGGCGGTGTGACCAAGGTCTTCGGCGACCTCACCCTCGAGGGCGGCGGCCATCCGGCCATCACAACCGCCTACCAGGACATCAAGGTCCCGATGTCCGCCAACGGGGTCAACCGCGCGTCCCCCGGACAACTCGCGATGGGCTTCTGGTACGGCGGCAACGGCACCGTCACCATCGACTCCATCTCGTTCCAGTGACGCACCGGCGAGGCCGGGATCAGGCACCCCGACCAGATCCCAGAAATGACCGTGGACCCGGGTCAGGGAGACCCTCCCTGCCCCGGGCCCCCGCCCGTCAAACGAATGGCAGGATTCGATCCCACGCCACCGCTCAGGAATCCCCACCGACGACACTGACGTCCACTACGGCGTCCGGAACCCGCGAAACGTCACACGCTTCCGGACCGCGAAGCCGAGCCGCTCGTAGAGTGCGATCGCCTGGACGTTGGCTTCGGCCACGTGCAGGAACGGCCGCTCGTTCCGGGAGGTGATACGTGCGGCCAGGGCACGCACCAGGCGGGAGGCACGACCGCGCCCGCGGACCTCAGGGGCGCGTACGGCGGACCCGGGCCCGGCCGCCCGTCCTGGACCGGCCTCCAGGCCGTACGCCCGGGTGGCGGGCCGGGCCTCTTTCACCGCCGAAGATGCGCTGACCTGTTGGTAGCCTGCGCGACGCGGACAAAGATGATCTCGTGTGGTCCCTGATCGGACAAGCGACGCCCGTGATCGAGGAGAGCGATGGATCTCGCTTCGCTGCAAGCCCGTGCTCTGGTCATCAAGCAGCTGTACGACGACTTGAACCTGAGCCGAAGAGGGCGGGTGTGGACCAACGAGGAGTTCATGCTCGGGTTCACCGGCGACGTCGGCGATCTCGCCAAGCTCGTCATGGCGGCGGAGGGAACCCGTGGAGACGTGGGCGGTAGCCGAGAGGCGCTCGTACACGAGCTTGCCGACTGCTTGTGGTCAGTGCTGATCCTGGCTCACGCCTACGATGTCGACCTGGCGGCGGATTTCCTCAGCACGATGGACGAGCTGGAGCAGCGAATCAAAGCGGAGCTCGAAACCGGACAGCGGCCCGGGTCGCAGGCGCGCCCTGAGTGAGCGTGGCGCGAGCGAGAACGGCCCCGGGTCGGCGTGGTGAGGGACATACCTGAAAGCGCGATCCGGCGATGATCTATATTCGGCCGCGCAGGTCGTGCCGTCGGAGCTGGTGCTGTGGTCTCGGCTGGGAGGACTGATGTCGGACTGCGTAGAGGTGCACGCCACGGCGGGCAGCCGGGAGGAGGCCGATCGAATCTGTTCGGCAGTCGTCGAGCGCCGGTTGGCGGCGTGCGCGCAAGTGATCGCCCCGATTGCCTCCTCGTACTCGTGGAGGGGCGAGGTGGAGCGATCGGACGAGTGGCTGCTGTTCATGAAGACGACCGCGGAGCGGTTCGGGGAACTCGCGGCGTGCGTGCGGGAGCTGCACTCCTACGACGTTCCCGAGATCGTGGCGGTCCCCTTGGTGGCCGGCACTGATGACTACCTGGAATGGATCAGGAGAGAGACGGCCCCGCCCCCTGGCGAGTAGCGGCGAACGTGGCCGGGGCCCTCGTGCCGACGAGCGATTGTCCCAATGCCGGCCTTCACCTGAGTCCGGGCGGTGGCGCTCAAGGCGGCAGCGTTCCCCGGCACGATGCCGCTGACGATCGAGATCGCGGAGCGAACCCCCGTCGGCCACACTGAATCCATGGAATACGTCGTCCGGGTGCCCGCACCGCCGCTAGACCGGTTCATCGACGACATCTACTGCCTGACCGGGGTGCCGCGCCACCGCCGGATGAACGTCCCGCCGATGCCGTCGGCACACCTTTTCATCAATCTGGGCGGACCCGTCCGCCTGTGGGATTCCGATTTTTCGGTGCCGCCGGCGGTGTTCACCGACGGGTGGTTCATGGGTGTGTGGACCAGGCGTTTCCTCTTCGAGTACCCGGGGCGGGTGCGGCTCGTCGGGGTGCACTTCAAGCCTTGGGGGATTTCGCCGTTCGTCGACATGCCGGCGACCGAGCTGCGGGACCGATGGGTGCCGGTCGACGCCGTCTGGCAACGGTCTTTGGACCGGATTCGCAACCAGGTCGGCGACATCGCGTCGCCCACCGAGACGCTGCGGGTGTTGGAGGAGGAACTGCGATGGCGACTCGCCGCGGCCCCATCGCGCGGTCTCGACCTGGTCCGGCACACAGGTTGGCGTTTGGAGATCTCCCATGGTCTGGTGCCGGTCGGTGCGCTGGCGGATGCCGCGGGGGTGAGTGGCAATCACCTGGCCACGCAGTTCAAGTCTCATGTCGGGGTCACCCCCAAGCGGGTGGCGCGGATCTACCGCTTCGCGCAGCTGATCGTGTCCGTGGACGCTCTGCGTCCGGTCGACTGGTCGGAACTCGCTCAAACGGCGGGCTACTTCGACCAGGCCCACTTCAGCAGGGAGTTCAAGGACTTCACCGGTCACACCCCGACGGAGTACCTGGCCCTGCGGCGCCGGTTCCCCGCCCAGCGGGGGTTCCCACCGGACAGCGGTCCGATGCCCGCCGAGTGATTTTTTACAAGCCCACTCGCCCACAGGAGAGGCAAGATCGGGGGCGAATGCGCAAGGAGACTCGGGAGAACCTGTGGGCACAGTGATCATGCACAACGTGATGTCGGTGGACGGCTTCATCGCCGACAAGAACGACGACGTCGGGCCACTCCACGATTGGTACTTCAACGGCGACATCCCTATCACCGCAGGCGGCGACCAGCAGTACGACCATTCCGGAGCCGGAAGCCGCATCAAGGTCTCACGGAGATCGGCGGAGTACGTCCAGTCGACATGGGAGTCGATCGGCGTGATCGTGATGGGCCGCCACCTGTTCGACCTGGTGAACGGCTGGGAGGGGCAGCCGCCCGCGGGCGAGCACGTGGTCGTGGTGTCCCACCGGCCCAAGCCTGAGGGCTGGCACCCCGAGGCGTCGTGCCATTTCGTCGATGGCGTGACAGCCGCGGTCGACAAGGCCCAGGAACTCGCCGGGGAGCGAATCGTCGCTGTGAACGCCGGCGACGTGGGCGGCCAGATCCTTGCGGCCGGCCTCGTGGACGAGGTGGCGATGGACGTGGTGCCGGTGGTGTTCGGGTCGGGCAAACGCTACTTCGGCAGCATCGATGGGCAGCATCTACTGGAGGATCCCCACGTGGTCATCCAGAGCGACCGGGTGCTGCACCTGCGGTACAAGGTACGCCGCTAGACCCCGATGGGGTGCTCTTGATCCTGTCGGTGGAGCGCGGCAGGATCGCGGTGTGCGGGACTACGCCTGGCCGGCCGACAGCTTCGACCACATCACCTCGATCGCCTGGTGCACAGGCGCCGGCGTGGACGACGTCCTGGCCGCCTATCGCGCGAGTCAGGAAACCGTCACGGCGTCCACATTTGAAGCCGCCTGCGTCGCCGCGAACGAACTGTTATTCGACCAGAAAAACTCCGCCGCTTTGGTCTTTTTCGGCGCGCTCGGCGACGGAATCGTCGTCATGGAACCGAACCGCTGCATGAGCGACACCGTGCTTGCCCGTCTCTCGCAGACGGGCAAGTGCCTCAGTGTCGCCTGGAGTGACTTCGTTCCCCCGGTGGTCACTTACTTGGAGAGGGGGCAAGTGGTCGTGACCTTCGACGGCATCGCCTGGGAGTACGACGCCACTCCCGACGTTGAAACAGTGGAACGGTGGATGGCCACCACTTCCGGCGGGGTGGAAGAGTGGCAGGCCAATTACGGCACGGCATCCCTGATGGCAGGGGAGGCGCTTGTCGGCGCAGCCTTCGACGAGCAGTGGCTGGCACGGGAACATGCCTGTGTCACGATCGGGGGCTGACTCCGAGACCGGCCGCAGCGCCGGCTCGCCTGGTTCTGGGAAAGTGGAGGATCACGGTATCGAGTTTCCCCAGTACCGCCTACATGTCGTCCCGGCGGTCATCGCGCTTGCGAGCCCGTCTTGGCAACGTGAGGTGTGGCTGAATCCTGGCCGGTCCGAAAATCTCGACTATGTGGTGCACGTCCTCTTCGACGATTTCTGCGACGCGCATACTCCGCAGTCCTGGCTGGGAAAGAGCCTTCGTACGGAAGAAGAGGTGACACTGATGGCCGACCTCGGCGCCGCCTACTCCAAGGTGCAGCAGGCAGTAGGGGCGGCGGCCGGAGACGAGGATTATCTGAACTCGTCCGGATGGCAGGAGGTACTGGCCGCGGCAGCACGACTGGCACAAGTACTGGTGACGAATGATCTTGCCGCTCTGAGCGGGCTGCACGATGCCGGGCATCGGTGGCCGCCCTCATCTCCAGCTGGTCTTCCAGACGATGCCGGCCGGGGAACGTCATGAGCTGAAGGACGTAAACCTGGTGACGTCGACGATCATCCCCGGGAGGCTGGTCGCACACGGATGAGGTCGAAATGGTCATCGCCCGTTCCGAGCGCGCGCCCCTGCGCGTCGGCGACGTGTTCCTGAAGGTGGACGCCGATCAGGCGCGCATCGACGCCGAGGTCGAGGCGATGGGCCTGGCGCCGGTCACGACCCCCGAAGGTCCGCGAGTGGCTCGTGACGAACGGCGTCCTGCCGGCCGACCTGGTCACCCGCAACCGCCAGGTCGCCGAGGCCGCGCTGCGGCCCTGGAGTCCGGCGTTCACGCACGGCGACCTGCAGATCGCTCACGTGTTCGTCGACGGCGACAAGATCACGGGCATCATCGACTGGTCCGAGGTGATGCCCTGTTCGACCTCGCCACCTTGACGCTCGGACACGAGAGGCATCTCGGCGACGTCGTCGCCGGCTATGGCACCGACGTCGACCTCGACGTGATCCGCGCGTGGTGGTCGCTGCGAAGCCTGCTGGTGGTGCGCTGGCTGGTCGAGCACGGCTTCGACCCGTTCACGCCGGGCTGTGAGGTCGATGTGCTGAGATCCCGGATGTGAGACTGCGCGGGCCCTCAGAAACAATCGAGGCCCGGGCCGGAATCTGCTTCCTGGCCTGGGCCTTAGGTGTGGAGCGGGTGAGGGGAGTCGAACCCGTGCTGTCAGCTGGGAATCGAATGGATCACGGCCGTAGAGCCGCTGACTTGGGCTTCGTGCGGGGCATAAGTGGCCATGGTCGACCCTCGTCACCCTGCTTGATGGCCCGGCAGATCAGCCCGTGACCTCCTCTTCTCTCTGTGGCGCGCACTCCGCGCCTACCTGATCATCCCGTCGTCCCCAAGGGGAGCGGGCCAGGGGGCAAGGTGGAGCGTCCCGTCGGACGAACGGCCTTGACCTCCTGGCCCTGGTCTGCTCGCATGCTGGGCGATGGGCGCCGCAGTGGGGCCGGCTGCGGCGCCAGGGGGCAGGGTTCGGCTGGTTTCCCGAGCAGCCTGGGCGCCCGAAGCTCTGCTTCAGGGATCAGTGCGAGGTCAGGGGGTGTCGTAGCCGATCCAGTTGATGTACCAGCCGAACTGCTGGGCCATGGCGGGAGTCAGTTCGCGGTCGTCGCGCCATTTGAGGTAGACGCTGAACTTGTTGGCGGTGATGTCGTAGACCGCACTGGTGCCGACCAGGTCGTACTGCATGCCGCCGGCGCCTCCGATGGAGGTGAGGTAGACAGGGTTGCCGGTGAACTCACCTGCGCTGGTGTCCACGTCAATGCAGATGCTGTCGGGAGCGTAAGCCCTCCAGCCCTGTCCGGGGCGAGTCTTCCCTGAAGCCATTCGGCCGTGCTTCGCGAACACGGTTCCCCAGTCATGGGTGCCCGCCCGGTACACGTTCAGCCCTTCCTTGGGGAAGCTGATCCATCCGTCGTCACTGTGTCGTCCCTGCACCCATTTGGTGTTGACGCCGTTGACGTCGGCCTTGTCGGCGTGCACGTTTCCCCACGCTCCGCTTCCTTGGCGGACGTCGATCCCATCCTTCGGGAAGGTGATCTTTCCGTCGTCGGCGCTCCGCCCTTGCACCCATCCGGTGTTCACGCCGTTCAAGAGGGCCTTGTCGGCCGTCACAGTACCCTGCCCGCCCGTGTTGTCGAAGATCTCAGCCCCTGTGTCGGTGAAGGTGACGCGCCCCTTGTGCGCCGTCCCCTGGACCCAGGGTGTGTCGATGCCGACGGTGGCGGTGAGCGATTCCAGCACGGGACGGCGCACCTGCACGGTGGTGGTGAGGAAATGCTGCTTCTGGGTGATGGGGTCGGTGGCGACGAGGATGTAGGTGGTGGCCCGCTGCGGCGTGGGCGGTGACCAGGCACCCCCCGAGACGGGGCTCCGCCCGCCCGGGAACACGATCTCATAGGTGAAGTCGGGAGACCCGTCCCAGCTCAGCGTGAGGTCTTCTCCGGTGTCCAGGATCGCCTTGTCCGGGCGGAAGTCGCGCGGTGCCGGAATCTCCTTCGCTGTCGCCTTCACCAGCGGCACCGCCGCGTACTTGGTCTCCCACCCGGTATCGGTTTTGAGGATTTCTCGCACTATCAGCACGGCCACCCCGGCGGTAGGGGCGACGGTGACGTTCTCCAGTGTCAGTAACATGTAGTCGCCGGGTTCGAAAGCGGCTATGCGACCGCTCTGGGGGGTGACCTCGAAAACGTTGGTGCCCTGCTGCTGAATGTTCACCGGCTGGATGTCGGGCTCGATTCGGAAGTCCGTCTGAGTGCCCAGGGTGTCGGTGTACTCGCCCTTCAGTTTGATGGTGCTGATTTCCCGGGTCAGGTGGCCTGCGCGGTCGCCGACAGGCACCCTCACCTCGATCTTCAACCAGGCCACCTCCTCTCCGGTGTTGGTGACCATGAGATACACCGTCCCTGTGGACGGGGTCCGCCCGTCCACTGAGGCCTCCAGTGACGTTGGATCGGTGAGGACGGTGTAGGTCAGCGCACTCATTCTCAAGACTCCTTCTCTTGCCGAACGGCGCAGGCCGATTGCCCCGCGCACTACGAGAGGACCGGGCCGAGCAGAACAGGCGGCAGCGCGGGTAAGGCGTCCGGAACCGCTGCTTATGGCGCACCACAGAAGAGCCTCCCTAGATCCAAACGTCAGAATGAGAGCGCAACAAGAGCACCCAAGGGGGGCATGAACAGCCGCTTCGGCGATACTCTTAGCGTCTTGACAGGTCTTCGCGTCACTCGTCACCGGCAACTATGTGAATGAAGTGCACCAGGCAGGGGTGGATGAACGGCGATGGTGCACGTCATCCTGGAAATGCCGACATTCTCCGGCGGAACGCACAATTGTGGCGTGGCCGGA
Organism: Sphaerisporangium fuscum; assembly: GCF_018531465.1. GTDB lineage: Bacteria > Actinomycetota > Actinomycetes > Streptosporangiales > Streptosporangiaceae > Sphaerisporangium > Sphaerisporangium fuscum. The sequence goes on along the minus strand of NZ_JAHDTF010000023.1, from coordinate 86,319 downwards.
TTTGGATAAAACCGAAAGCCGACGGTGATCCAGACATGAGCGCCTTGATCGCCTTTCGGACGTGTAGCGTCGTTACGAGGGGTCACCCAAACCGCAATAGCAATGCGGCTCTCGGCCGTCCCGATCCGTTCCACCTGGACCGACACCGCCCGGCGGTCCTCCTGGAACTACCTCGTGCGGCGGGGAACTGCAACTAAAACTGCAACTGGAGCGGGCTCGTGACCCGCGCGGACGCGCACGCCTCGCTCTCCCGTGCATCCCGTATGCCGTTGGCCCATCGCGAAGCGGCAGCCGGTCTGCTGGGCTTGCCTGGTCGACGACAGCAGGGATGCGTGGCTCCTACCTCAGCCACTCATGGCCCGCGCTCTCCAGCTCGGCGCCATCCCGGAGCCGGAGCGCCCCTGCCGGAGGCGCTGAGAAATACTTCGGCCACCCGTGAAACTGTCAGGGCCACCGCATAGCCTCGCATCGACTTCCCGTGCCGACAGCCGTAGGAGAGGCCATGGACAGCAAGGTTGTCTTCGAGACGGTGGCGCCTGTGATCCCCGTCCGTAATCTGGCCGCCGCACTCGAGCGTTACCGTCACCTGGGGTTCACGGTGCGGCAATCCGAGGAGGACCCTGGATATGGGTTCGTCACTCGGGGGTCGGTTTCGCTCCATCTCACCGAATGGAACGAGCACGATCCTGCCCGCACTGCCGCCGTCGTGTACATCTATGTCTCAGACGCCGATGCCCTGTACGCCGAATGGGTCGCGGCAGACGTCACTGGCCGCCTCGGCGAGCCTCACGACACTCCGTACGGACTCCGAGAGTTCGGCTACGTCGACTCTGACGGAACACTGCATCGCGTCGGCTCGCCTATGCCGTGATCTGACCACGTAGGTTGACCACACCCTGCGGAGTTACGCCCGAATCCCGGATGCAGGCTGAGAACCAAAGGCGGGTCTGCGATTTCATCGAGGCCATTACCCTCGACGGTCAACGTCAGTACATCCTGGCGGTCATCGAGCGCTCCACAGGAATCCGCCGATCTCGGCCGCCGCACTCGGATTGTCGAGTGCGGCGCGTTCGTACACGTAAAGATGGGCGGGGGCCGGGTTGATGGAATCGTCGAGTTCGACGTCCAGCAGGTAAGGGGGCCGGAAGAAGACCTGCAGGTCCCGTTTGGTGCCGCGCTCTATGTTGTCGACCCAGCTTCTGAGCTCCTCCGTGGTGGTGAGCACCTCGATGTCACCCGCGGACGAGGCGCCTGCCTTGCGGTAGACCTCCATCAGCTCCCTCAACCTGCCCTGGGTCTGGTGCAGCGCGGCCTGCCGTTGCGCGATCAGTCCGCCGAGCCCGACGCTGGGCGGCAGGGCCACGTTCAGCCCGCTCTCGTCGCGGGTGGCCAGGCCCAGCTCGACCAGGCGGGCCACCGCGGCCGTCACGGTCGTCACTGGCATGCCCAGCCCGTCGGAGACCATCGCCCGGCGGCGCCGCAGGAGCTCGATGTAGACGGCCCCCTCCTGCTCGCTGATCCCCAGCCATTGCATCGTCGTTCATCACTTTTCGCCCAATGACCCATATATCCCGCAAGGCTCACTATGCATCGCGGTCGGCGGGACCAGTCTGCGGGGGGCGCGGGCGGGGTGGTTCGCCCGAATTTCACCGCGCCACCGACTCGACACTTGAGACGGCCGCCGCCTAAAATCGATTGAGGCGCTCACCCTCGTAAGCTTTCACGCTGCTCCGAGAATACGATCATCGGCGCAGATCTTTGCCGCTCCAGCATCGAAAGAGGAATGCGTGGTGCAATTCGCTCAGCGCCCATCGAGAGTCCGTCGCGCCACAGCAATTCTCCTCATGACAGTCGTCGCGCTGGCGTTCTCCCCGCCCGCGCGCGCGACCGCGGATCCCACAATTTCACTAAGAGGGGTGACGGACTGGGACGGGGACGGCCACCAGGACCTCATCGCCATTGACAGCAGCACCGGCTACTTATGGCTCTATCCGGGCGAGAGCAAGCGCGGCTACAGCAGCCAGCAACGGGTGAGAATCGGCAATGGCTGGAACGATTACTACGTGCGCGGGATGACGGATTGGGACGGGGACGGCCACCAGGACATCCTCGCCATCCAGCGCAGCACCGGCCTGCTTTGGCTCTACCCGGGCGAGAGCAAGCGCGGCTACAGCAGCCAGCAACCGGTGGTCATCGGCAACGGATGGGATGGGTACTACATCCGTGGACTGGCGGACTGGGACGGCGACGGCCACCAGGACATCCTCGCGCACCAAGGCGGCGGGCTGTGGCTCTACCCCGGCGAGAGCAAGCGCGGCTACAGCAGCCAGCCAAGGGTGGGGGTCAGTAAGGCGGCCGGTGCCATCTATTACTACCGGTGGGTGGCGGACTGGGACGGCGACGGCCACCAGGACATCATCGGCAACGGTCGCCTGAACGATCTGTTGATTCTCTATCCCGGTGAAAGTGTCCGAGGCTTCAGCTCTCAACCGCTGGTGCAGATCGGTAACGGCTGGCAACGGTATCTCGTCGCCAGCGTCGCGGACTGGGACGGCGACGGTCACCAGGACATCATCGCCATCAATTACGACACCTGGGACCTGTGGCTCTACCCCGGCGAGAGCAAGCGCGGCTACAGCAGTCAACCACCGGTGAAGATCGGCAACGGCTGGATCGGCTAGCTACTCCAGCGACAGTTCGCGATCTTCGCGGCTCAGGTGGCACGAGAACGGCCACCACGTGACCATCCGGAGTTTGTGAAGACATCTGAAGATCGCGTGGCTGTGGCCGACAGCGTAGACCCTGACCACTGGATCGTCACCCTCAATGAGCTGATGACGCGGATCGCGCACCGGTTCAGCCGCATCGAGCCACGTCGCGCGGCGAGCGCGTACGTCCGGGGCCTGCTGTCGGACGTCGAGCGCAAGAACTGCTGGAACCTGGCCGAGCACGCCGGGCTGAGCGGCCCGCAGACCATGCGACGCCTGCTGCGCAGCGCACGCTGGGACGCCGAGGCCGTACGCGGCTACGTGAGCGAACACCTCGGCGCGGGCGGTGTCCTGATCGTCGACGAGACCGGCTTCCTCAAGAAGGGCTGCCGAAAGGCCGGGGTGCAACTTCAGTACACCGGTACGGCCGGCCGGATCGAAACCAGCCAGGTCGGCGTGTTCTTGGCCTATGCCACCACGCGCGGCCGGGCATTGATCGATCGCCGCCTGTACCTGCCCGAACACTTCTGGCTGGCCGACCCGTCCCGCTGCCGTTCCGCAAAGTGCCCGATGAGATCGCCTTCGTCACCAAACCCGCCCTGGCCGCGCAGATGATCGCCGCCGCGTTGGCCGCCGGGATCGATGCGCCCTGGGTGACCGGCGATGAGGTCTACGGTCAGGACCCGCGCTTGCGCGCGCTGCCGGAAGCCCGGCAGGCCGGGTATGTGCTGGTGATCGCGGGCACGGCCCGGGTGCGGCGCGAGGGCGTCGACTGGCAGGCCGCCCAGATCGCCGCCCATGTTCCGGACGACCACTGGCACCGCTACAGCGCTGGGGGCGGCGCCAAGGGACCCCGCTGGTACGCCTGGGCCTGGACCCGCATCGACACCCACCGGCCCGGTCACCGATGGCCGCTAATCCGCCGCAACCCGGTTACCGGGGAACTGGCCTTCTACCGCTGCTACGCACCCACCCCGATGCCGCTGGCCGCCCTGGTGCGCATCGCCGGCATCCGCTGGACAGTTGAGGCGTCCTTCCAGGCCGCCATAGGCCAGGTCGGGCTGGACCACTACCAGGTCCGCGGCTGGGACGGCCGGCACCGCCACATCACCCTGGCGATGCTCGCCCTGGCCTTCCTCGCGGCCCTGGCCGCATCCCAGCCCGACGGCGTGACCATGCCGGAGATCCGACGCTTGCTGGCCGCCCTCGCCCTCACCCGACACCACCGAATCGAGGAGATCCTGCACTGGTCACACTGGCGACGCCGCCATCAAGCCACCGCCCGCCGATGCCACTACCAGCGCAGATCCCAACCATGATCTCAATGTGTCACTGGAGTACCAACCTCTTCTTTATCAGGACCGTCCAAGCCATGACCAAAAGATCGCGCTTGACGAGGTCCCTACTGGCCACCTGTAGAACTCCGTTACGAGCGGCGATGCAGAGCTGCCAGCAGAATGCCGAGCGCTGTCGCAACCACCATCAGCGCCAGAAAGAACAACAGGTCGACGCGAATATTCGTCTGAGGTTGGTAGGTGCTCATATACCACTCCTCAATCGCGGCCAGGAAACAAGCTGCGGCCGGCAACAGCAGATAGTAGGAGCGTAGCCGCGTTCGACGTAGGCCGAGGAACAATGCGACAAAGGTCAATCCGCCAAGAGTCAGGGGTAAGGGCTGATATAGCACGTCGCCGATCATGTAGTTCCTCCAGTCCGTTGGGTCAAGTTGTGCGAGATCAAGTATCGTCGCCCTGCTTCGAACGTTCGGACGGCGGCACCTACAGCAACCAAGGCACGCGGTGGGCCGGGCTGAGGGACGAAGCCCGGACTTTCGATCGCCCTCAACCCGACCGGCGATCAGCCACAGCGCGACCGCAACCTGTACGGGTGTGGCGGCCGACCCATTAGCCCGGCCACAGCGGCGGGAGAGCGGCGGGGATAAATCCGTCGACGTGGGCTCTGCTCGGCCGTAGCCTGCATGTGTCGTCGCGGGCAAAGGCGAATGGGAAAGTTCGTATCAGCTTGCTGACTCTCTTCACGGGGATGAGCCGGTTCGAGTCCGGTAGCCCGCGGCGGCTTCTGCATGTCTGGCCGTAAGCGCTTTTCGGCGAGCTGTGGCAGGCGGCGGCGCGTCTGTGGGCGGTGGGTGCGGTTCGGTGCGGCGGGTGCTGTGTGCGGCGGGCGGCCCGGAGTCCCGCCGCCGGCCGCGACCGGCGTCCACGCCGCATGCCCGGCCGGGCGGAGCGGGCGGCGGGCCGTGCGGCGGCGCGGAGCGCTGTCGCCTTGACCGTCGCGAAGGCATATCGGCTGCTGCGGGGCATCCTGAACACGGCGGTGGAGGATGACCTGATCAAGAAGAATCCGTGTCGGATCAAGAATGGCGTGGAGCGTCCCGAAGAGCGGCCGGTGCTGACCGTGCCCCGAGTCCTCGCCCTGGCCGGCGCCGTGCCTCCCCGGTTCCGCGCCCTGACGCTCCTCGCCACTTTCGGCAGTTTGCGATGGGGCGAGTTGGCTGCCCTGCGGCGAGGCAATCTCGATCTCGACGGGCGCACGGTGAGGGTCGACGCGTCGGTGTCCGAGATGAGGACGGGGGAGCTGATCACGGGGCCGCCGAAGTCGGATGCGGGTGTGCGTGTGGTCAACCTGCCGGACGTCATCATCGGTGACCTGATGTGGCACCTTCAGCGGTTCAGCGAGCCGGAGCCTGACGGCCTGGTCTTCGTGGGGGAGCACGGCGCAGCTCCGGCGCGGCAACTTCATGAAGGTGTGGGCCAGAGCGCTCGCGAAAGCCGAGATCCCGAAGATCCACTTTCACGACCTACGGCACACGGGAAACATGCTCGCCGCGTCGACCGGTGCCTCCCTCAAGGAACTTATGGCCCGTATGGGCCACTCCAGCACCAAGGCGGCGATGATCTACCTGCACACGGCTCAGGATCGTGATCGAGCCATCGCCGACGCACTAGGGGAGATCGTCAAGGAAGGGCTCAAGCCCGAGGACGGTGACGATCCGCCCCTCACTGAAACCAAGATCAACTGGTCTGGCACGGGTCTGGCATGCGAGTGAGATTCAGCTCAGAAACAATCAAGGCCCGGGTCGGGATCATTCCCCTGACCTGGGCCTTCGCGGTGGAGCGGGTGACGGGAATCGAACCCGCGCTGTCAGCTTGGGAAGCTGATGTTCTGCCATTGAACTACACCCGCGTCGGTCAGATGACTGACGACGCACCTACTCTAGCGGAACTCCGGGGCTGTCACCTCCACTCGGGAGGGTCGAGTTCGGATCGAGGGGAGGGGGCGGCGTTGGTAGGTTGCTGACGTGCTGCTATCCGATCGTGACATTCGTATCGAGATCGAGTCAGGGCGGGTCAAGATCGATCCGTTCGACGTGGAGATGATCCAGCCGTCCAGTGTCGACGTCCGGCTCGATCGTTATTTCCGGGTCTTCGAGAACCACCGCTACCCCCACATCGATCCCGCCGTGGAGCAGGCCGAGCTGACGCGGCTGGTGGAGCCGGACGGCGAGGAGCCGTTCATCCTGCATCCGGGGGAGTTCGTGCTGGCCTCGACGTACGAGGTGATCGGGCTGCCGGACGACATCGCGAGCAGGCTGGAGGGCAAGTCGAGTCTCGGCCGGCTGGGGCTGCTCACCCACTCGACGGCGGGGTTCATCGATCCGGGGTTCGAGGGGCATGTCACGCTGGAGCTCTCGAACGTCGCCACGCTTCCCATCAAGCTCTGGCCGGGGATGAAGATCGGGCAGCTGTGCATGTTCAAGCTCAGCTCGCCGGCGGAGCATCCGTACGGGAGCGTCAGGTACGGCTCGCGGTACCAGGGGCAGCGGGGGCCGACGCCGAGCCGGTCCTTCATGAATTTCCACCGAACACGTATTTGATCATTCCCTGAACGGCGTGCGCCGGGGTGGCGACATCTCGGTGATGCGCCCGTGTCAGATGGTGAACAGGGGGCAAAGGTAGAGGGAAGAGAAAGTTACACGGGGGAGTGCATGTCACGAACTTCGCATTTCAGCTGGTACCCCTTACTCTTCTCTGCGGACCGTCCCCGCACATCTGGAGAACGACGTGCGCCTGCGTCTCACGCCTCGTGAGGACAGCTACTACGACTTGTTCGCCGACTCGGCGAACAATCTCGTCACCGCATCCCGTCTGCTGGTCGAGATCATCAGCGACGGCTCGGACAGAGAGGCACTGGCCGAGAAGATGCGCGCCTGCGAACACGCGGGCGACGAGCGTACTCACGCGATCATGAACCGTCTGAACGAGAGCTTCATCACACCGTTCGACCGTGAGGACATCTATCGCCTCGCCTCGAATCTGGACGACGTGATGGACTACATGGAGGCCGCGGCCGACCTGGTGGGCCTCTACCAGATCGACCACCTCCCGAAGGAGGTCGTCCGGCAGGTCGAGGTGCTGGAGCGGGCAGCCGAGCTGACCGCCGAGGCCATGCCGCGCCTGCGGTCGATGAGCAACCTCAACGAGTACTGGATCGAGATCAATCGCCTGGAGAACCAGGCGGACCAGGTCTACCGACGCCTGCTCGCCAAGCTCTTCGGCGGCGAGTACGACGCCCTGACCGTCATGAAGATGAAAGAGGTCATCGACCAGCTGGAGATGGCCGCCGACGCCTTCGAGCACGTGGCCAACACGATCGAGTCGATCGCGGTCAAGGAAAGCTAAGTGGAGCTCGCACTTGTCATCGGCGTCATCGTCATCGCCCTGGTGTTCGACTACACCAACGGTTTCCACGACGCCGCGAACGCGATCGCGACCTCGGTCTCGACCCGCGCTCTGACCCCCCGTGCCGCGCTCTTCATGGCCGCCGCCATGAACTTCGTCGGCGCGCACATCAGCACCGAGGTGGCGAGGACGGTCGGTACGGGGATCATCGAACCCCCGGCCGGAACCCACGGCCTCGTCATCGTCGGCGCCGGACTGATCGGCGCCATCACCTGGAACCTCATCACCTGGTACTTCGGCCTTCCCTCCTCCAGCAGCCACGGCCTGATCGGCGGGCTGGTGGGCTCCGCCCTGGCGGCGTCCAGCATCGTCCACTGGAACGGCGTGGTGGAGAAGGTCGTCATCCCGATGGTCCTGTCCCCGATCGTCGGCTTCTTCCTGGGCGCGCTCATCATGATCGCGATCCTGTGGATCTTCCGTAGGGCGAACCCCCACCGGGCCGGCAAGGGTTTCCGGTACGCCCAGACCGTCTCGGCGGCCGCCATGGCGCTCGGGCACGGCCTGCAGGACGCCCAGAAGACGATGGGCGTCATCTTCCTGGCGCTGTACACCGGCGGCTTCCTGGGTGCGAAGGACCCCATCCCCCAGTGGGTCATCCTCTCCGCCGCCGCCGCGATCTCGCTGGGTACGTACTCCGGCGGCTGGCGCATCATGCGGACGCTGGGCCGCCGCATCATCCACCTCGACCCCGCGCAGGGATTCGCGGCCGAGTCGGCCGCCTCCGTCGTGCTGTACACGATGGCCATCGCCGCCAAGGCGCCGATCTCCACCACCCACACCATCACCAGCGCCATCATGGGCGTCGGCGCGACGAAGCGCCTGTCGGCGGTGCGCTGGGGTGTGGCGGGGAACATCGTCACGGCGTGGGTCCTGACGATCCCGGCCGCGGCCGCCGTCTCCGCGCTTTCCTACTACCTCCTCCACTTCATCGTGGAGTAATGACCCCCGATCCCCACATCGCTCAACTGTGGCGGTACATCACGTCGACGTCCCACCGGGTGAACCCCAGGGACTCGTACAGCCGGATCGCCGCGGGATTGTCCTCGTCGACGTACAGCATGACCTGGGCGAGCCCGCGGGCCCGCAGGTGGCAGAGCCCGGCCAGGGTGAGCGTCTTGCCGAGGCCGCTGCCCTGCTCGGAGGGGTCCACCCCGACGACGTAGACCTCTCCGATGGCGTTGTGCCCGTGAGGGGCGTGCGGGTCGTCGTCGCCGTGGACCTTCGTCCAGTGGAATCCCACGAGCCGGTCGCCGGCTCCGGTCGGCGCCCCTCCTTCGGTGCTGCCGGCGTCGCGGACGGCGAGGAAGAAGCCGGCCGGGTCGAACCAGGGCTCCTGCTCGCGGCGCCGCAGGTCGTCGAGGGTCCAGGAGCCCTGCTCGGGGTGGTGGGCGAACGCCCGCGCGTTGACCTTCAGCCACGCCTCCTCGTCGGTGGCGGGGTCGAACGCGCGCAGGCGTACCCCGGCGGGCACCTCCCGGGTGGGCAGCGGGGCGAACAGCGAACGGCGCATCTGCCACAGGGACCGCACCCGGGTGAAGCCCATGGAGGCGGCCAGGCCTCCCGCCTCCGGCCGGTCGCCGTGCGCCCACAGGCGTAGCCGGCCGCCGCTCTCGGTCAACGCGGTCTCCAGCAGGCGGCGTCCGAGACCGCGCCGGCGGTGGGCGGGGTGGACGACCAGCTCGCCGCTCGGCCCCTCGACCTGGTCGGTCGGGTCGACGTGGGCGAACCCCGCCAGCTCGTCGCCGTCGTACAGGAGGACCACTCGCGCTCCGGGATCGCCTCCGTAGCGCAGGTGGAGCATGACGTGCTCGTTGAGAGGACGGACGGAGTCGGCTTCCGTGGCGGCGTCGACCAGAGCGACCACGGAGGCCACCTCCTGGTCGCTCAGTCGTTCCCGGATGTCCACGCGCGGCTTCATGGTGGAACTCTAACTGGCAGAACACGCCACCAAGCGATGGGGTAAATCGTTACCTCTGCGTCGTTTGCTGCTGAGGTTCCGTCTCTAACCTCGGAGATTATGAGCTCACGAGCGTTCGCGCGGATCGCGGTGGCCGGCCTCATCGCCGCCACCGGTCTATCCGTCGCCGCCGGCCCCGCGTCGGCGCACCCGACCTCCCACAAGCCCGCCACGGTGCCCGTCCGGCTGGTCTCCATCAACGACTTCCACGGCAACCTGGAGCCCCCGACCGGCTCCAGCGGCGCGATCGTCAACGAGGCGGGCGTCTCGGTGCCCGCGGGTGGCGCCGCCTACCTGGCGACCCACCTGAAGTCGCTGGTGAACAAGAACTCCGCGGTCGTGGCCGCGGGCGACCTGATCGGCGCCTCGCCGCTGATCTCGGCCGCCTACCACGACGAGCCGACCGTGGAACTGCTCGGCAAGCTCGGCCTGTCGGTCTCGTCGGTGGGCAACCACGAGTTCGACGAGGGCCTGACCGAGCTCAAGCGCATCCAGAACGGCGGCTGCCACCCCACCGACGGCTGCTCCCCGGCAGGGGAGTGGAAGGGGGCCGACTACAAGTACCTCGCGGCCAACGTCCTGAAGGAGAACAGCGGCCGTTACGCCCTGCCGCCGGTCGCCATCAAGAAGATCAACGGGGTCCGGGTCGGCTTCATCGGCCTCGTCACCCAGACCACCCCGTCGATCGTGACCGCCTCGGGCATCGCCGGGCTGAAGTTCGCCGAGGAGGTCGAGTCGGGCAACCGCGCGGCCAAGCTCCTGCGGCTCGCGGGCGTCAAGGCGATCGTGGCGCTGGTCCACGAGGGTGACCAGATCACCCCGGGCCAGAGCCCGGACGCCTGCCCGGTGACCCCCGGCGCCGGCACCCGGATCGCCCAGGGTCTCAGCCCGGACGTCGACCTGGTCGTCATGGGCCACTCCCACCAGGCCTACATCTGCAAGACCGAGGACCCGGCGGGCCAGGACCGCGTCTACACCCAGGGCTCGTCGTTCGGCCGCGTGCTGACGACGATCGACTTCCAGGTGGACAGGCGGACGGGCGACGTCGTCCGTTCGTCCGTGGTCGCCGACAACCACGTCGTGACCAGGGACGTCACCCCCGACCCCGAGATCACGCAGTTCGTCCAGACCTGGAAGGACCGCGTCTCCACGGTGGCGAACAAGCCCATCGGCAAGATCACGGCCGATGTCACCCGTGCGGCCGGCCCCTCCGGTGAGACGGCGCTCGGCGACCTCATCGCCGACGCGCAGCTGGAGGCCACCAAGACCGGCGGCAACGCCGAGATCGCCCTGATGAACCCGGGTGGTGTCCGCGCCGACCTGACCTACGCGCAGAGCGGGTCCGAGGGCGACGGCGTGGTGACCTACGGCGAGGCGTTCACCGTGCAGCCGTTCAACAACCTCATGCAGGTCGTGACGCTCACGGGCGCCCAGCTGGACGCGCTGCTGGAGCAGCAGTGGCAGAGCGGCGGCATCGTGCGCGTCCTGCAGCCGTCGGCGTCGCTGACCTACACGATGAGCCCCTCGCAGCCGGTCGGCTCGCGGGTGTCGAACATCAAGATCAACGGCACGCCGGTGACGGACGCGCAGCAGATCCGCGTGGCGGCCAACAACTTCCTCGTCGGCGGCGGCGACGGCTTCACCGTCTTCAAGCAGGGCACGAACCTGTGGAGCGGGCCGCTCGACATCGACGCCTTCGTGGCGTACCTCGGCGCGCACTCGCCGGCCGCGCCGCCGGCGCTGAACCGCATCACGCTCGCGAGCTAGCCAGGGCGGGCTCGCACGGCTGAACCGAAGGGCCTGTTCCGCGCAGCGGCGTGGAGCAGGCCTTTCGCACGTCTACTGGCGGGCGGGGGCCGGCTCGCGGTCGTCGCTCTGCTCGCCGCCGCGGTCGGGCACGAAGCGGTACCCGACGTTGCGGACGGTGCCGATCAGCGACTCGTACTCCGCGCCGAGCTTGGCTCGCAGGCGCCGCACGTGGACGTCCACGGTGCGGGTGCCACCGAAGTAGTCGTACCCCCAGACCTCCTGCAGCAGCTGGGCGCGGGTGAAGACCCGGCCGGGGTGCTGGGCGAGGTACTTGAGGAGCTCGAACTCCTTGAACGTCAGGTCGAGCACGCGGTTGCGGAGCCGGGCGGTGTAGGTCGCCTCGTCGATCGCCAGGTCGCCGCTGCGGATCTCGTCGGGCACCTCCTCGGTGGCCGCGATCGCGAGCCTGCCGGTGGCGAGCCTGAGCCGGGCCTCGACCTCCGCCGGCCCCGCCGTGTCGAGGAGGACGTCGTCGGCCCCCCACTCGGCGGTCATGGCGGCCAGGCCGCCTTCGGTGACGATGACCATCAACGGGCAGTCGATGCCCGTGGTGCGTAGGAGGCGGCAGAGGCTCTTGGCGTGCACCAGCTCCCTCCGCGCGTCCACCAGCACGGCGTCGGCCGGTGGGGCGTCGATCAGCGCGGAGGCCTCCGCGGGAGCGACCCGTACCGAGTGGAGCAGCAGTCCCAGCGCCGGCAGGACCTCGGCTGAGGGCTCCAGAGCGTTGGTGAGCAGGAGCAGATTACTCACAGCACCTCCTAATCCAGAGGCTGACCCGGGGTGAGTCGACACGGGACCGCTTACCCACCGCATCCAACTCCTCCCCGCGTTGTGACGGCGCCAGCCGTACAAACACGTAAAGGACCCGGGGGCTACGTCGCCCAGGTCCCGTCAGTAGGTGAGGATAGCCCACGGGAAAGCTCGGTCCATAGGCCGTCCACGTGGTGAACGTCTTGCCACGCGGCGAACAGACGTAAGCATTCCCTCGCGGACAGTCATCGACACCCGTACGGCAGTGCCGGGTGACACGGAGGGGCGCAGGATGGCAAAGGGTACGGTCCGCTACTGGGCGGCCGCGAAGGAGGCCGCCGGGGTGGCCGAGGAGCCGTTCGAGGCGGGCACTCTCGGCGAGCTGGTGGCGCATATCACACTGAAGTACGAAAATTCCGACCTGCCGCGTGTGCTGCGGCGGTGCTCGTTCCTCGTGGACGGCCATCCCGCGGGCGTCCGCGACCCCCACGACGTCGAACTGCCCGACGGGGCCACCGTCGAGGTCCTGCCCCCGTTCGCCGGCGGATGATCCTCACCCCGCCCGGGACGTGCTCCGTGGCCCGGCGTCGTGGACGACGGTTTCGCCCTTGAGCCGGTGGGGAGTTGGAGCGCGCGCGGATACTCTGCATCAAAGGTGGCCTCCCGAAGGAATCGGATGCGCAAGCTGATCGTCTTTCTCATCCTGCTCGGCATACTCCTGGCCGTCCTCGACCGCGTCGCCGTCGCCGGCGTCGAGAGCGAGGTCTCCCGGCAGATCGCGGCCAAGTACGACCTGAACACCCCGCCCAAGGTCGAGGTGAACGGCATCCCGTTCCTCACGCAGGCCGTCGCCGGGCGGTACGAGGAGATCCACGTGAGCATGGGCGCGATGACCACGCCCGACGGCGCCAAGATCTCCGGGATCGACGCCGTGCTGCACGGGGTGAACGCCCCCCTCATGGAGCTCATCCAGGGCACCACCTCGGGCATCCGCGCCGACAAGATCGACGGCACCGTGGTCATCTCGCGGCAGACACTGAACGCCCGGGCGCCGCGCGGCGTGCACATCGAGGGCGGCGGCGACGACAGCCTCAAGGTCACCGGCAACCTCACCGTCGCCGGCATCAACGTCCCCGTCACGGCCAAGATGAAGATCGAGGTGAGTCGCGGCGGCGTACGGCTGACGCCCGAGAGCGTGAACGGCATCCAGGTCCCGAACGCCGGACGGCTCCTCACCTTCGAGGTGCCGATCAAGAACCTCCCGCTCAGCCTGAAGATCGAAAGTGTGCGCAGCACGTCCCAGGGACTGGCCATCGAGGGCAGTGCGACCGACGTCCCGCTCCACGCCTGAACCACTCGCGGCCCTTTTACGTCATGAGGATGTGACCCCCGCTGGAACCGCCGACGAGCAACTGATGCGGACGCTGTTCGAGGAGCACGGCGGGTCTCTCTATGGTTACGCACTGCGATTGACGGGTGATCCGGGCAAGGCGGAGGACGTGGTACAGGAGACGCTGCTGCGCGCGTGGAAGAATCCCGACGTGCTGGCCGACCGGCCCGTACGGGCGTGGTTGTTCACCGTCGCGCGCAACCTGGTCGTCGACCACCATCGCGCCCGGAGGTCCCGGCCGCAGGAGACCAGCGACGAGGCCCTCGCCGTCCTGCCCGCCGACGACGAGTTGGAGCGGGCGTTGGAATCGTGGGGGATCGCCGACGCGATCGCGGCCCTGCGGCCCGAGCACCGCGAGGTGCTGATGGAGACCTACTACCGAGGGCGATCGGTGAAGGAGGCCGCCGAGGCGCTGGGCATCCCGCCGGGAACGGTGAAGTCGCGCACCTACTACGCGCTTCGCGCCCTGAAGCTGGCTCTGGAGGAGCGGGGGCTCGCGCCATGACGACGTGTGAGGAGGTGCGCATGTCCCTGGGCTCGCACATGCTGGGGGCGCTGGAGCCCGAGGAGGCCGTCCAGGTCGAGGCGCACCTGGCCGCCTGCCCGGAGTGCCGTGCCGAGTTCGAGGAGCTCAGCGGGCTGAGCGCCATGCTCGGCAAGGTCTCCGAGGAGGACATCGAGCACGCGTCCAGCCCGCCGCACGCCGTGCTCGACCGGCTGATCGCCGCCTCCGCCAAGCGCCGCCGGGTGCACAGGCTGATGCTCGGGCTCGCCGCGTCGCTGACCGCGGTCGTCGTGGGGGGCACGGTGTGGGTCGCCGTGTCCAACTCCCGCGGGCCCGAGATCGCCGGGGCGAGCGCGCCGGTGACCGACAGCGCGGCCGGCAACGCCGCGAAGCGCGGCGTCTCCGATCCCCAGGCACAGAGCAAGCAGCAGGGGTACGAGAACGGAGCGGCGGAGGACTCCGGCCGGGCCGACGCCCTCGCCGTGCCCTCTCCCAGCCAGTCGGCGATGATGCGGACCGAGGCGGCGCTCCCCTGGAAGAAGGAGCAGGGGCGGGTGCGCGCGGAACTGAGCCTGGCCCCCGGTGGTGGCGGCACGGCCATCCAGGTCATGCTGTCCGGCGTCGCGGAGGGCACCCGCTGCCGGTTGGTGGCCATCGGAACGGACGGCACCGAGTCCCCGGCGGGCAGCTGGAAGGCCGTCGCCACCTCCGGCTATCAGCCCGGCCCTGGTTACACCGACCTCGCCCCCGACCGCATCGCCCGCTTCGACATCCGTACCTCCACCGGCAAACTCCTGATCTCCATCCGCCCACCCGCCGGCTGACCGCCGTACCGGGCGCCGATCCACACCGGGAATGTGGGGTGGAGAGGGGGTGTTGTCGGTGGCGATGGCCGGTGTGGCTGTGTTGTGTGTGACGCTCGTCGTGGGTCTCGCCATCGGTGTGGCGGCGCGGCGGCGTGGTGTGGTGCGGGCCGTGAGGAGGGACATGGACGTGGTGGCGGCGGCCGACCTCGGCGAGGAGCTGGGCGAGCGCGCCACGCTGGTGCAGTTCTCCACGGCGTTCTGCCAGCCCTGCCGCGCGACCCGGCGCATCCTCTCCGACGTGTCCGGCATGGTGCCCGGAGTGCGGCACATCGAGATCGACGCCGAGTCCCGGCTCGATCTCGTCCGGCGCTTCGAGGTGATGGGCACGCCCACCGTCCTGGTGGTCGACGGTGGTGGACGTGTGGTCAAGAAAGCGTCCGGCCAGCCCCGCAAGATCGACGTCATCGCAGCTCTCGGCTCCGTGGTGTCTCATGAACCGGACGCCACGTGACAGATGGCAAGACGCCGGGTACTGTCGTGGACATGACACCCTCGACAGAGCTGCTGACGAAGCGGCGCGCGGTCGATTTCTGCCGCGTCGCCACCGCGCTCTGTCGTATGGCCTGAGGGCGATCTCGCGGTTTTCACCGCACCGATCTGAGATCTGAATAGTGCCCGATTTATGCGTTTCCGGCACGATCCCTTCAGGAGCTTCCCGCTATGCAGGTTGATCCCCGAAGTACGCGGTTTTCCGCGGCCGTCACGACGCTCATCCTGGCGCTGGTCCTGCTCACGGGCAACGCCTGGCTTCTCCTTGCTCAGGGCGTGGTCTTCGCTCTGGGGGTCGCCGGCGCCTCACCGTACGGGCTCATCTTCAGACGGTTGGTGCGGCCGAGACTCGGTCCGCCGGCGGAGATGGAGGATCCCGCCCCGCCCCGCTTCGCGCAGGGTGTCGGGCTGGCCTTCGCAGTCGCCGGGCTGATCGGGTTCGCCGCGCAGATCACGCCGTTCGCGCTCGGCGCGACCGCCGCGGCCTTGCTGGCCGCCTTCCTGAACGCCGCCTTCGGCTTGTGCCTGGGCTGCGAAATGTACTTGATCATCCGCCGTCTAATGCCCGCCGCAACCCGATAACGGGAGGTTCCCCAATGAGCCGCTCCGCCGCACTGGTGGACGCCGACTGGGTCGAGGCCAACCTCGACACCCCGGGCGTTGTGCTCGTCGAAGTCGACGAGGACACCAGCGCCTACGACAAGGGCCACATCCGTGGTGCCGTCAAGATCGACTGGAAGAAGGACCTGCAGGACCCGGTCCGCCGTGATTTCGTGGACCGTGAGGGCTTCCAGGCCCTCCTGTCGGCTCGGGGCATCGCCAACGACGACACCGTCGTCCTCTACGGCGGTAACAACAACTGGTTCGCCGCCTACGCCTACTGGTACTTCAAGCTGTACGGGCACGAGAACGTCAAGCTGCTCGACGGCGGCCGCAAGAAGTGGGAGCTCGACTCCCGCGAGCTGGTCACCGAGGTGGCCGAGCGTCCCGCCACGCAGTACGTCGCCAACGACCAGGACCACTCGCTGCGCGCCTTCCGCGACGACGTCGTCAACGCGATCGGCAAGCTGAACCTCGTCGACGTCCGCTCGCCCGACGAGTTCACCGGCAAGCTCCTGGCCCCCGCCCACCTGCCGCAGGAGCAGGCGCAGCGGGGCGGCCACATCCCGACCGCGCGCAACATCCCGTGGTCGAAGGCGGCCAACGACGACGGCACCTTCAAGTCCGACGACGAGCTCCGTGTCCTCTACGCCGAGGCGGGCGTCGACTTCGGCAAGGACACCATCGCCTACTGCCGCATCGGTGAGCGCTCCGCTCACACCTGGTTCGTCCTGCACGAGATCCTCCAGCAGGCGAACGTGAAGAACTACGACGGCTCGTGGACCGAATACGGCTCGCTCGTGGGCGTGCCGATCGAGCTGGGAGAGGCCCGCTGATGACCATCCAGGGTTGCGCCGCACCTGAGCAGACCGTCGCCCTTCCGGCCGGGATCGACCTGTCGAACCAGGCCGTCATCCAGGGCGTCGTGACCGGTGCCGGCACCGCGTACGCCCGCCTGCTGGACCAGTCCGGCGAGTTCACCGGTGAGGTCGTGGTGTCCGACGAGGGCATCTTCCGCTTCTTCGCCGCTCCCGGCTCCTGGACCGTCCGCATCATCGCGGGCGGTGGCGTCACCAAGGACGTCACGGTGGAGGCCCGCCTCGGCGAGGTCTCCCAGCTCCAGGTCGCCGTCTGAGTGATCTGAACCACGGCCGGTGCGGGCCGGCGTCCCCTTCGCGGGGGCGCCGGCCCGCACCGTTTCTTCCATGAATCTCGAAGTCCCCCTGATGCGGCTGCGACGCGTGGTGCGCCGTCGATAGGATTCCCCAGATGTCCGATTCGATCCGCACCCCAGCTGTCTGGTCGCTGCCGTGGCACACCCTGCGCCTGGCCGGGCGGTGCATCCTGCCGCTGACCATGTGGTACTCGGCAGGGCAGCTCATACGCTTCGGCCTGCTCGTGGGCGGCACCGAGATGTCCCACGGCTCGATGCGCGACCTGCGGCTCGCGCTGACCATGTTCGTCTTCATCATCATGGTGATGGCGAACCTGATCGTGAGCGCCGGCATGTTCTACTCGCTGCGCGGGGCGCTGTACGAGATGCGTGCCAGGCGGGCGGACGGCGATGCGGACGAGGGCTTCGTCGGTGCCCTGAGCCGGGTGATCGTTCCGTTCGTGGTGCTCTATCTCACCTGGGGCTGGCACCAGGACGACGTGCGCGCCTTCATCCAGACCGACATCTCCCGGCAGAGCACCCAGTACGGCTATATCGGCGCCTTCTCGGACTTCCTCACCGGCCAGACCCGAGACACCGGCACCGGCATCACCGGACTCAGCTTCAACGTCACCTTCACGATCATGATCATCGCGTTCGTGGCGAGGTATTTCTTCACCGTCTGGTACGAGCGTGCCGGAAGCCGTGTGGCGTCCTTCGCCGTGTCGTTCTGCGAGCTTTCCTTCTTCTACTACGGCGCCCAGGTGATCGCCTCGCGCACCGACTGGGTGGGCCACCGGACGATGTACTCCTGGTGGGATTCGCTCCTGGAGACCCTCCGCACCCACATCCCCGGCTGGGAGGCCTTCTGGGGCGCGGTCGGGGAGGTCAAGCCGTTCGCCTGGGACGCCCTGGTGCTACCGGCCGCCTGGCTCACCGTCGCGATCCTGATGTACGGCGCCTACGCCGAGGACGCCCAGACGGTGATCAAGGGCACGCGCCTGGAGAGGACGGCGGCGCAGGCGGGCGAGATGTTCACCCAGCGCACCCATTCCCTCACCCGCCGGACGCTGGGGAAGTTCTTCGGCCGGTGGGGGCACTGGCTGCCGATCGCGCACACCGTGCGGCTGACGGTACGAGGCGGGGCGCCGCTGTTCGGCCTGTTCACCCTGTGCTTCGCCGCGCTGCACGTGGGCGAGGGCTACGCCCGGCGCGGGCTCGACTACCTGGTGGGCAACGACCACCCGTACCTGTTCTGGGACGTGCTGCACAAGCCGACCTCCTTCGCGGTCGACCTGGCCATGGCGGTGCTGACCACCTGTCTGCTGGCGGCGACGTTCGACATCCTCGCCGGCGCGGAGCGCAGGCGCCGCGCCGGGGCGGTCAGCGGTCGAAGTGCAGCGACGGTCCCGACTGGTTCTTCCCCTGGTACGAGTTCGCCCACATCACCAGTTCGACCTGGTCCTCCAGTGCCTTCGGGACCGCGCTGACCAGGGTGAAGGTGCCCGGCACGCCGACCTTCAGCTCCTCGGGCGTCTTCCACGCCTGGGCGAGCCACAGCCGGCCGGCCTTGTCGGTCATGTAGAAGCCCGGCACGCTGCTGGTGTAGTACTTGGCGTCGGCGTTGAGGCCGGTGGCCTGCACCTCGATCTGCAGCATGACGCGGTCGGGGGTCTCCGCCTGCTGCTGCGCGAACGGGCCGATGCTGAGCACCCGCCACTTGGCGTTCTCCAGGGGCGCCTCCTGGCCGTGCGCGACGTGGCGCACCTGGGCCGGGGGGTTCTTCTGCCGGTACTGGTCGAGCGCGTCGTACCACTGCACGCCCACGATCGCCGCCGTGAGGCCGACCGCGCCGAAGAACTGCAGTCCGATCTTGGCCGCCTTCGGCATCGGCGGCCGGCGACGACGGCGGGAGGTGGGTGCGGCCTGGGGCGGCTCGGCGGGTACGGCGGCGGGCGCGGCCGGGGCAGCGGCGGCGGGGCCGGGACGGCGTCGCGGCAGCGGGCCACCGGGGACCTGTGGCGGGGCCGGGGCCGGTGCGGCGGGCCCTCCGGGAACCTGCCCTCCGGGAACCTGCGCGCCGGGGCCGCCTGGAGGCGGCCACGCCTGCTGTTGCCGGGGACCTCCGTCGACCACCGGGATCGGCATGGTCGAGGTGCTCCTCATTTCCGGCTCCGGCGGCGGCCACACCCGGGCGTCCGGGCGGGGCACCCTTCTTCCCGGGGAGAACCAGGAAGGTTCGGGGGCGGGAGGGCGGAAGACTCCGGTGTCGTTCGGGTTCTGGTCGGTCATCAGCCGGTCACCTCGTAGACGTCTTGGGCCGCACCGATCATCTGCCGCGCCTTCGCCTCGTCCAGGCCGAGGTCGAAGGCCGCCTCGGCGATGTACTGGTCACCGAAGAGCGGCGAAAGGGGTTCCGAGACGACGACCCGGGCCCCGGCGACCTTGTCCGGCGGGACCTCGAAGAAGTAGAGGCCGGACCGCCACCAACCGGGCTGCACCCACTTCTCCGCCAGCGTGGCGCTGGAGGGCACCCGGTCGGTCGGCTCGAAGCGCAGCCCGTCGGCGGTGAGCAGGTGCGCGGCGAGCTGGATCGGCCTGCGCGGTGCGGTGGCCCCCACCTTGACGACCAGGAACACCTGGTCGGTGGCGGCGTCCTCCGACGAGTAGGTCTTCTTCACCCGTACGGTCTTGGCGAACTCCACGCGCTCCAGGCGGGCCGAGAAGAGGTCGGCGTTCACTTCGTCGTGCAGGCCGCCGGACCTGGTGATCGGGTCGTCGAGCTGGTCGACGCCCAGGACGAACGTCTGCGCGTACACCGCGCCGGCCACGAGGGCGAGGCCGAGGACGGCCATGAGGATCCGCTGCCAGACGGGGACCCGGCGGGCCGGTTCGCTGCGTGCCGGCGGCAGGGCGGGGGCGTCGGGAACGAATCCCGGCGAGGCGGCCGTCACAGTCCCCCCTCCACCCGGACCGGAAGCGTCACCTGGGCGCCGACCTTCGGGGTCAGGGTCACGGACTGGCCTCTCTTGCGCTCCTCGGGGGTCGGCGGTTCGTCATCGACGACCCGTACCCAGGCGTGGGTCTGCTGGATGAAGCTCTCCTGCCACTCGAAGGTGGCGGCGTCGATGCTCACCTTCTCGGGGACGGGGTCGTTCTCGCCCAGCTCGAAGGACATCACGACGGTCTCGGGCACTCCCGGGTGCAGCTGGCTGTAGGAGTGGCCCTTGTAGAGGGTCACGATGCGGGGGCCGAGGTCGGAAGGGTCCTTCCCGGGCTTGATCGTCTTGTCGTCGGCCCGGATGGTGGGCAGAGCCCTGTCCATGGTCTGGGCCAGGATGGTCTCGTCCGACTCGTTGGTGACCTTCATCATGATCTGCAGGTACCGCTTGTCGGAGATGCCGAGGCCCTGGTTGTCGCCGGGGCGGACGACCGCGTCCTCGAAGACGGTCTTCATCTGGCCCTGGTCGAACTCCGCGCCCTTGCCGAGCTGCTCGGGCTGCGGTTCGGGGGCGTCCTTCAGGCCGCCGAACGCCGCGCTCACTCCTACGGTCACCGCCGCCAGGATGGCCACGACCGGTACGAGGATCGGCCGGCGGCGTGGTGCGTCGTCGGGAGGGGTGGACGTCATGCCACAGGATGGTAGTGGGTGCTCCTTCCCCTTCCGCCTCGTTCGTCCCTCAGATGTGGGGCAGAAGGGGATAAATCCTCATTTATCTGGCCAGCCTTCAAGGAAAGCGGAACCTTCCCGCAGAACCCGCTTGTGACAGATGCCCTGCGCCCTCCCGCAGGTGATCGATACGATGCGGGGGATGTCCGAATCGTTGGCCTTGGGGGCGGGGTCGCGGCCTGAGACGGCGCAAGCGTCTCCTCCTGTCCGGTGGTGGAGGTCCTCGCCGTACGCGCTTCCGCTGTACGCGCTGGGCCTGTGGGGACGCCGCCTCGTCCCGCTGGTGCTCTGGTTCACCGCCGGGAAGCTGGGCCGGTTCGGGCTCCTGGTCGCCGGGTCGGAGTTCTCGCACGGCTCCTTCCGGCAGTGGCGTCTGGCCGGGGTCATGTTCCTGTTCATCGTGATGGTCATGCTCGGCATGATCGTCGTGGTGGGCATGCTGCACACGCTGCGCGGCGTGCTGGCCGAGACGCGGGCCAGGCGGGACGCCGGCGAGGAGGACGAGTCGCTGCTCGACCGCGCCGGCCGGGCGCTCATCGCGTTCGTGGCGGTGTACCTGGCGTGGGGGTTCCAGACGGCCGACTGGCGCGAGTTCGCCGACGCCGACATGGAGCGCTACGCCGTCCAGTACGACAAGTACGTCGCGGCGCAGCTCGACAGCGCGCATCCGACCCCTCCCGTCAAGCCGGACGCCGGGGAGAACCTCGTGCTCGACGTCAGGATCGCCGTCATCTTCACGGCCGTCGCCCTGGTCGTCCGGTACGTGCTGTCGGCCCTGCACGCGCGCCGGGGCGGCTCCCGGCTCGCCTTCGGCGTCGCCTTCTTCGAGCTGGCGTACACGTTCTACGGCGCGGTCCTGGTGTTCGCCTTCGCCCAGGGGCGCTCGGCCTGGCTGGAGGAGCGCGTCGTCACCGGATGGTGGAACGAGCGGTGGGCCGCCCTGGAGAAGGCCGTGCCGGGCTGGCAGGCGGCCATGGAGTGGCTGGGCGAGGTGCGTCCGCACATCACCGAGGCCCTGGTGCAGCCGCTCGTCTGGCTCACCCTGGTCATCCTCGTCTACGGCGCCTACTCCGAGGACGGCCGGGACGTGGTCAGGGGCACCTCGCTCGAACAGGCGGCCGACGCGGTGCGCAGGCGGACGCACCGGCTCACCCGCCGGGGCGTCGGCATGTTCATGGCGCGGACGGGCCTCGACAGGTGGCCGCCGGTGCTCAACGCCCTCAGGCTCACCCTGCGCGGCGGCGCCCCGCTGATCACGGTCATGTGCCTGTGCTACACGCTGCTGCACGTGGGCATGGACTACGCCGAACGCGGCGTGTACTACCTCATCGGCACCGCCCATCGTCAGCTCGACTGGCAGGTCTACCAGATCCCGGTGGGCTTCGGCCGCGACCTGGTCTTCACCACGCTCACGCTGTGCCTGTTCGCCGCCACGTACGACATCGCGGCGAGCCGTCAGCGGACGAAGCGCAGCGTCTCGGTCGGCGAGTAGTCCAGGACCAGCTCGGCGGTGTCCGCGAGCCCCGCCGGAACCGCCGCGACGACCGTGATGCGGGACGGCTTGCCGGGTTCGAGGTCCAGGGAGGTCAACGTCCCGGCCGTCCGCGCCACCCACGTGTGCCCGGCCCGGTCCCGCACGCTGAACCGCGGGCTGTGGTACTGGTCGGCGTCCTGTTCGGACAGCGGGGTCACCTCGACGGTGGCCTCCAGCGACGTGGTGCCGGCGATCTGCCCGGCCGTCGCCGGCATGACGGAGACGGTCGCCTTCCACACGATGCCACCGAGGGTCGCGGTGCCGCCGGCGGGCACGTCCTTCACCACCTCGGCCGGGTAGCGCTCCGCCACCCACTTCGTCCGGTCCCACCACTGCACGCCGACCGTGACGGCCACCAGCGCCACGGCCGCCACCAGCATGGCCACGGCGCGCAGCGCGCCGCGCCACCGTCGCGGCCCGGCCGGCTCGGGCGCGCCGGAGGGCAGGGGGGCACTCGTCGGGAACGGCTCCCACGCGCTCGGGGCGGTGGCGGCGGACGGTTTGGTGCGCGGGCTGAAGGCGTCGAAGGTCTCCCGGGCGTCCGGCGCGGGCCCGTCCGGTCCGGTCGTGCTCATGTGCTCAGCTCGCCTCCATCTCCAGGGAGGGCTCGGCCTCGTCGAGCAGCCGCCTGGTCGCCGCGTCGTCGGGCGTCAGCGTCATGGACGCCTCCGGAAGCAGCTGGTCGTAGCGGCCGGGATAGACGCTGTCGTAGATGCCGTTGGTGGTGGAGACGGTCACCACGACCGAGGCGCCGGGCAGTGCCGCGGGCGGGACCTCGAAGACGTAGGTGAGCTTGACCCACCAGCCCTGCTGCACCGGCCGGTCGGACAGCGTGAACTCCTCGCCCACGCGGTCGGTGGCGACGTACTCGACGTCGTCCCGCGTCCGCAGCCGCGGATCCTGCAGGTACTCGGGATCGCCGGGGGAGGTGGCGCTGAGCGTGACGACGACGAAGACGTCGGGGGTGCCGACGGTGGTCTCCGTCGTCGTGGTCGTGCCGGAGAGGGCGCTCTTGCTCGTGCTCCGCAGCTTCAAGGTCCTCGCCGCCACGACCTTGTCGATCCGCGCGCTGAACCTGCCGGTCGCGGCGACGGCCCCGGCGGCGACGTGCGTGGTCAGCGGCGCGTCCAGGGCCTGCTGGTCCATGACGTACGTGTGCGCGTACACCGCGGCCGCGCCGACGGCGAGCGCGATCGTCCCGTTGCCGATCCTGCGCAGGAGGCGGCCGGCCATCACACGTCCTTCCGGACCGGGACGGCGAGCCGCGCGACGACCTCGGGCTTGCCGTCGTCCGTCACCAGCTGGACGAAACGGCGTCCGGTGAGCGCGTCTTCGTGGTTCTCGTACTTGCCGAGAGTGATGTCCAGGAGGGACGGATACTTGTCCGCGTCGTCCGCGCCCAGTCTCCGGAACCGCATCAGCACCGTGGAGGTCCGCTTCGGCGGCAGCAGCCTGCTCGGGACGCCTGCACCGGGGACGATCGCGTCGTACATGAAGTTCGGCTGCGCGCGGGGGTTCGTCGTGTCCAGCACCAGCTCACCGTCCCGTGAGACGACGGTCAGGAAGGACTGCGCGAGGTAGTCGGCCCGCACGCTGACCTGAGCCTGGTTGAACACCCGCAGGTCGAGGTCGAGGACGGTCCGCTCGGACCCGCTGCCGGTGCCGGACGGCACGGTGTGCACGACCGCGTCCACGATCTTCGTGTGGAACAGGTCCTGGTCGACCTCCTCCCCCATGCGCGCCTGGGGCGGGCCCGAAGGAGGAGCCTTCGCCAGGCCGCCGAACGCGGCCGTGGCCCCGATGCCTGCCGCCGCCACGAGAACGGTCATCGTCATGAAAATCGGACGTCTACGACGGCGGCCGCGGGGAACGGAAGACGTCATGTCACACGATGCTAATCCGTAGATCTTCGTCGACTGCCGCGTTCGTCCCATTCAAGGCCGTCAGACGTCAGGAATCTGGTCCGAATGGCGAGAACCCTGCACGAATACGAGGTCCAACTCATACGCTGTCACAGTCGGAGAGCGGCTCGTGGGCACGAGCCGGGCAAGCTCCCCGGCAGGCGCTACCAATGACAGGTGGAGGTCCGGTGGCGGACGTGCACCCCGAGCATGCTCAGCTGCAGGCTGACCGCATCTACCTGGGCTGGCAGTACGCGATGCTCTACCCAGACCCCGGCCCGCCACCGAAGCGCCCCTCGCCCGAGGAGATCCCCGAGGAGCAGGTCGCCGTCGACCCCGCGTGGGTGCGCAGGGAGCGCCTCCAGGAAGACCTCCTCAACCGGCCGGTGAAGATCGTCGGCATCATCATGACCATCCTGGCGGCCCTCATCCTGGTCCTCGGCGTCAGCGAGATCATCGGCTGGCCGTTCGTCTTCATCGGGCTGGCCGCCACCGGGGGCATGGCCCTGATCTGCGGGTACGCCGTCCACCAGGGCGAGCGTGCGCTGCGTTCGCGCATCAACGAGCAGCAGGCCCGCGCCGACCAGCGCCGGGAGCGGCGCGAGCGCCGGCTGTTCGACGCCCAGGAGGAGCACGCCCGGCGCTACCGCGAGTGGGCGGCGAAGAAGGAGCAGTACGACCGGCAGCTCACCTGGTACGCCGTCGCCGTGCCCGACGAGATCGACCGCATCGACGTGGCCGGCGGCACCCTGCCGGGCTGGTCGGCGCTGATCACCCTGCTCGGCGCCACCCGCCTGTACAGCGGCGGCCACCTCACCGTGCTCGACCTGTCGGAGGGGGCGATCGCCAAGGACCTGATCGAACTGGCCCGGCGCGGCGGCGACGACCCGCTGGTGTGGGTGCTGCCGGTCGACCTGCCGAGGCTCGACCTCGGCGCCACGCTGCCGCCGGAGGCGTTCGCCGACGTGCTCGCCCACGTGGTCAGCGTCAGCGAGGAGCACCGCACGACCCGCGACCTCAGCTTCGACACCGCGATCCTCGAACGGGTCCTGGAGGTGCTCGGCGACTGCGCCACGATCAACCAGGTCACCGCCGCGCTGCGCGCCCTCGCCCAGGTGGGCGACCCGCGGGACGACCTGCGGTCCGGCCTGCTCACCGCCGTCCAGCTCGAACGCATCGGCACGCTGTTCGGCCGGGGCGTCACCGACCGGGTGGTCATCGAGCGGGCCTGGGCCCTAGAGTCCCAGCTGCGCAAGCTGGAGACGCTCGGCTCGGAGGCCGTGCGGCTGCCGCCGGCGCGGCTGCGCGTGGTCTCGATGGACCGCCAGGCCGGTGTGTTCGGCAACCGGGTGCTCGGCACGTACGTCGCCACGGCGCTGACGCACATCCTGCGGCAGTCGCCGGCGTCCGACCGGCCCTGGTACCACACCATCATCGTGGCAGGGGCCGACAAGCTGCGCGGCGACGTGCTCGACCGGCTGATGGACGCCTGCGAGACCTCCCAGACCGGCCTTGTGCTGACCTACCGCTCGCTCACCCCGACGGTGAGGGAGCGCCTCGGACGGGGGCACGCCGCGGTCGCGTTCATGCGGCTCGGCAACGCCGAGGACGCGCGGGTGGCCAGCGAGCACATGGGCACCGAGCACCGCCTGGAGCTCGCCCAGCTCACCGAGACCATCAGCCCGGCCGTCGACGGCATGAACGGCTCCTACACCTCCACGGTGCGCGGCGGCGGGAGCCCCGGCGGCGCGGCGGAGGACGAGAAGGGCGAGGGCGACCTCAAGGAGGGCATCACCGAGTCCACCGAGTGGGGGCGCAGCGCCAGCAAGGCCATGGGGGAGGAGCGCGTGCTGCACCGCAGCCGGGAGTTCCTCGTGGAGCCGCACCAGCTCCAGCAGCTGCCCACCACCTCGGTGATCGTCACCCACGCGACGGCCGAGGGCAGGCAGGTGCGGCTCGCCGACGCCAACCCGGCCATCCTCACCTTCCCCAAGACCACTTTGGGGGAGTTCGAGGAGGTCCGCCGCCTCATGCTCGGCCCGTCGGAGCCCGAACCGGAGCCGGACGAAGACCCGTTCCCGCCCAATCTCGGACCTCCGCCGGAGCGGCTCGACTGGCGGAGAACACATTGAACAGGTAATCCCCTGGCAAACGCCGGTGGTGTAAGGGATTCGAGCTTGATATGCAGACAAGCGTGTCCTCCGCAGCGCCCAGCGCGCCGTTCCCGCTGAGTGGTCCGTGGTATCGCATCCAGGCGATCACCGCACCGTCCCGCAGCTCGTCGGCGGAGTGGGACTTCGTCACCGTCCTGCCCGCCGTGCTCTCCGCCGCGCAGCGCAACCGGCCGTTCGTCATCGGCTGGCTCTCGCGCGGCTCCGGCGCGCCGCTCGAACTGATCACCAACGCCGGGCCGCTCACGCCGCCGCGTCCGCCCCGCCGGGCCACCAGCGCCACCGTCGAGGAGCCGCCGCAGGGACCGCAGCCGCTGCTGTTCCCCGGCGGAGCCCGGGGCGTGGAGATCGGCGACGACTGGCTCGCCGACCTCGCCGACCTCACCTGGACGGCCTGTCCCGGCCGCCAGGCCCCGCCGCTCAACGGACGCAGGGAGCCGAGCCCGGACGACCTGCTGCGGCCCACCCTGTTCGAGTCCACGCTGGTCACGCTGATGTCGCGGCCGTTCGCCTGGCTCGTCGTCGCCGAGCCGACCGACCTGCTCGACGCCGAGGTCGCCCACCTGCGCACCCAGCTCAACGTGCTGCGGCAGTACGGCGACGCCTCCGAGCGCAGCCGGTTCGACGCCGAGCGGGCCGAGCGGCGCATGCAGGAGCTCGACGCGTTCCGCGAGGCCGGGCTGTGGAACGTCCGGGTGCTGGCCGGGGCGGCCGGGCCCGACGAGCTGCGGCAGATCGCGCCCGTGCTGGTCGGCTCGGTCGAGATGAGCCACCACCCCTACCGCCTGCGCAGCGCGCTGTCACTGCCGCTGCTGTCGGGGTTCGGCCGCTCCGGCGCCGAGCCGGTGTACGGCTTCGCCGAGGCGCTCGGCGTCACCCTGCAGGACCCCTCGGACGGCGCGGCGGCCCCGTTCGCGGCCACCGCGGGCGCGCTCGCCGCCCTGGCGGGCCTGCCGCGCCGCGAGGTGCCCGGCGTGCGGGTGCTGGACGCGGGCTTCTTCGACGTCACCAGCGAGGCCGACGTCAGCAGCACCGGTGAGCCGGTGCTCGACCTCGGGGCGATCATCGACGGGCAGGACCGCGCCGTCGGGTCGTTCCGGGTGCCGCTCGCCACGCTCAACCGGCACGCGTTCGTCACCGGCGCCACCGGGTCCGGCAAGTCGCAGACCGTGCGCCACCTGCTCGAACAGCTCACCGAGGCCGGCATCCCGTGGCTCGCCATCGAGCCGGCCAAGTCGGAGTACGCCGCCATGGCCGGCCGTGTCGAACACCTCGCGCCGCTGACGGTGATCAATCCGTCGGCGCCCGACAACGTGCCGTTCAGTGTGAACCCCCTGGCGCCTGAGCCGGGCTACCCCGTGCAGGCGCACATCGACATGGTCCGGGCGCTGTTCATGGCGGCCTTCGACGCCGAGGAGCCGTTCCCGCAGATCATGTCGCTGGCGTTGCAGCGGGTGTACGAGGCCAACGGCTGGGACGTCGTCACCGGTGGCGGCATTCCCGGCGCCGCCGTCCAGCCGGCCGTGCCCACGCTGGAGCAGTTACAGACCCACGCCCTGGAGGTCATCCAGGAGATCGGGTACGGCAACGAGGTGCAGGCCGACGTCGAGGGCTTCATCAGCCTGCGGCTGCGCAGCCTGCGCGTGGGCTCGGCCGGGCGCTTCTTCGAGGGCGGCCACCCCGCCGACATCGGCGGCCTGTTACAGCGCAACGTCGTGTTCGCCATCGAGGACGTCGCCAACGACGAGGACAAGGCGTTCCTCATGGGCACGCTCATCATCCGTATCGTCGAGCACCTGCGGATGCGCGCCCGGCAGGAGAAGTCCTCCGGCCTGCAGCACGTCATCGTCATCGAGGAGGCCCACCGGCTGCTGCGCGACCGGGGCGCGCAGCGGGCCGCCACGCACGCCGTCGAGCTGATCGCCGGGATGCTCGCGGAGATCCGCGCGTACGGCGAGGGCATCGTGGTGGCCGAGCAGATCCCGACCAAGCTGATCGCCGACGTGGTGAAGAACACCGCTCTGAAGGTCGTGCACCGGCTCCCGGCCGAGGACGACCGCAGGCTCGTGGGCGCGGCCATCAACCTGAGCGAGGAGCAGTCCCGCCAGGTCGTCTCCCTCCCGCCGGGCATCGCCGCCGTGTTCGCCGACGGCATGGACCGCCCGCTGCGCATCCAGGTGCCCCTCGGCGAGGACCGCGAACGCACCCTCCTCGGTCCCATCCCGCCGATCCGCGGCCGCCGATCCGCCGCCTGCGGGCACGAGTGCACCTCCGGGAAGGCGTGCACGCTCTTCGAGCTCCGCGAGGCCGACCTGCTCGCCGACGCCCCCGAATGGGCCTGGCTGCGCATCTGGACCGACACCGTCGTCCTCGCCTTCTGCGCCAACCGGTCGCTGCCCGGCGTACCCCGCGTGCTCGCCGACATCTGGGCCGAGCTGCCGCCGCGGCGACGCGAATGCCTGCTCGCGACCCTGGTCGACCGCGCCGTCGACCGCCGCGCCTGGTCACTGCGCACCTTCTACGACCCGAGCCTGCTCACGGTGAAGGCGGCCGAGGTGGCGGCGGGCCTTCTCGGCCCGTCCGAGGCGCCGAAACCGGCGGCGTCCGGGGAACGGCCGGGGGCCGCGTGGGTGATCCCGCAGATCCGCTGGGTGCACGAGGTCGACCGGCTGTTCCCCTACGGGCACCCCGCCCCGAACCTCCGCAGTCCCGCGCCCGCCATGGAGTACCCCCTCTTCGGCACCGACCCCAGCGGCCGTCCGTACCCCCACCAAGGGGTCAATCAATCCGCCGGCGTCGACACCGCGGCCCGTCCCGAGCTGCTCGGCCACCGCGCCAAGGCGCTGCGCCACCACCCGCTGTCCATGGAGATCGAACGCAACCGCGCTCTCGCCTGGCGGGTGCTCCTCGGGGACGACGAGCACGAGAGCGTCCGGCAGGACTTCGCCACGGTGGCCATCGGCATCGAACCCCGCGACCGCGTCCGGCACATCGCCCAGACCATGGGCGCCGCCTGGCTGGAGACGGTCCTGTCCTGGCCCCGCCGCTTCATCCTTCCCTTCGAGGAAGGCCCCGAGGACCGGACGGAGCTCACCTTCCCCGACTGACCGCGCTCGCTGATCAGGTGACGAGAATCTCCCCGGAACGGCTGTGCTTTGGACGCACGTGAGGAACTCTTCGGGCAAGCCCGACTAGGATCACGGGCATGACCCAGCTACCGCTGCGGGCTCAGCTCGCGAGTGCCCTCGGGCGTACGGCCGCGACCCTCTCCAGGGTCACCGGGCGTGGCGACGGATCGGTGATCGGTGGCCGTGTCGGGCTGATGCTCGAGCCGGATCTGCTGCGCAAGCTGGCCGCCGACCGCAAGCTCGTGCTGGTCAGCGCGACGAACGGCAAGACGACCACCACCCGGCTGATCACCTCGGAGCTGCAGGAGCTCGGCGAGGTCGCCACCAACGCCTTCGGGGCGAACATGCCGGCCGGTCACGTGTCGGCGCTGTCGGAGGCCAAGCAGGCCCCCATGGCCGTGCTGGAGGTCGACGAGAAGTACCTCCCGGAGGTGCTCGACACGACCGGCGCCGGCGTCGTCGTCCTGATGAACCTCAGCCGCGACCAGATGGACCGCGCCGCCGAGATCTGGCTGCTGGCGCAGAAGTGGCAGCGGGCCCTGGCGGGCAAGAACACCCACGTGATCGCCAACTGCGACGATCCGCTGGTCACCTGGGGCGCGTCGAGCGCCTCCCGCGTCACCTGGGTCTCCTGCGGCCAGCCCTGGAAGGAAGACTCCTGGTGCTGCCCGCAGTGCGGAGGCCCGCTCGACCGTAAGGGCGACGACTGGGCGTGCCGGGAGTGCCATTTCCGCCGTCCCGAGCCCAGGTGGGCGCTCGACGACGACGCGGTGATCGACCCGCACCGGCGGCGCTGGGTCCTCGACCTGCAGCTTCCCGGCCGGGCCAACCGTGCCAACGCCGCCGTCGCCCTGGCGACGGCCGAGGTCTTCGGTCTGCCCGTCGAGCGGGCGCTGCCGAGGCTCCGTGAGGTGAGGTCGGTCGCCGGCCGCTACACCATGGTCGAGCGCGACGGCCGTTCGCTGCGGCTCCTGCTCGCCAAGAACCCCGCGGGCTGGCTGGAGGCCTTCGAGGTCGCCGACCGCACGCTGCCGATCATCCTCTCGGTGAACGCCCAGGGGCCGGACGGCCGCGACACCTCCTGGCTGTGGGACGTCGACTACCGCATCCTGCGTGGACGGCCCGTCTACGTCACGGGCGAGCGGCGGCTCGACCTGGCGCTGCGGCTCGACGTCGCCGAGGTGCCCTTCCAGCTCTGCGAGACGTTCGCGCAGGCCGTCGGCCAGCTGCATCCCGGCCGCATCGACGTCATCGCCAACTACACAGCCTTCCAGCAGATTCGAGCGGAGTTCGGCCGTGCCGTCTGACAGCGCCCTGCGCATCGTATGGATCTACCCCGACCTGCTGAGCACGTACGGCGACCAGGGCAACGTCCTGATCCTCGACCAGCGGGCCCGCAAGCGCGGCATTCCCGTCCAGACCATCTACGTGCGCTCGTCCGACCCGGTGCCCGACTCCGGTGACATCTACCTCATCGGCGGCGGCGAGGACCGCCCGCAGATCCTCGCGGCGGAGCGGCTGCGCCGTGACACCGGGCTCCAGCGGGCCGTCCACAGGGGGGCCGCGCTCCTCGCGGTCTGCGCCGGATACCAGATCATGGGCACCGTGTTCGGCGGCGAGGAAGGCCAGCCGGTGCAGGGCATCGGGCTGCTCGACATCGAGAGCAGCCGCGGCCCCGCCCGCGCGGTGGGCGAGCTCGCCGCCGAGGTCGACGCCGGCCTCGGCGGGCAGATGCTCACCGGCTTCGAGAACCACATGGGCGTCACGCGGCTCGGGCCGGGCGTACGACCGCTGTCGCGCACCGTGGTCGGCACCGGCAACGGCGACGGCACCGAAGGCTGCCACGCGGGCAAGGTCGTCGGGACCTACCTCCACGGCCCGGCGCTGGCCCGTAACCCGTGGCTCGCCGACGTGCTCCTGAGCTGGGCCGTCGGTCCGCTCGCGCCGATCGACGACGGCTGGTACAACCGGCTGCGCGACGAACGGCTCAGGGCCGTCCTGCCGGCCTGAGGCGGGCGGGCGCGGTCAGTAGACCAGCGCCTGCACGCCCTCGCCGAGCACTTCCTCGACGAAGGTCGAAGCGCCGGCGATCCGCACGCCCTCGATCAGGTCCTCCTGCTTGATCCCCCGGCGTGCGGCGCACTGCGTGCACACGGTCACCTTGCCGGCGGACAGCACGACGTCGAGCAGATCGGCCAGCGGGGTGGCCTCCGGCAGGCTGAACTCCTTGGCCCGTCCGGGGAGACCGAACCAGGACGACTCACCCGTCAACCACAGGGACACCGGAACGCCGCTCGCGATCGCCGCCGCCGCGACCGTGAACGCCTGGTTGCACCGCTCGGGCGCGTCCGAGCCTGCCGTCACCTTTATCACCATTGATCGTGCCATGATCTGAGCCTATGCGGGCGCTGCCGTGATCCACCAGGTCATTGTGGTGTTCGGTGTCGCAGGCACGAGCCGTTCGGCGGGCATTTAGGCTCATGTGTCATGGACTCCCAGTCAATTCATCCTGACCTCGAGCCGATCGCCTTCTTGCTGGGCAGGTGGGAGGGCGCCGGAGTCGGCGGCTACCCGACGATCGAGAGCTTCCGGTTCGGGCAGGAGATCACCTTTGAGCACAACGGCAAGCCGTTCCTGAGCTACGTGAGCAAGACGTGGCTGCTCGACGACGAGGGCAACATGGTGCGGCCGCTGGCCACCGAGTCGGGCTACTGGCGGGCGCTCCCCGAGCGGCAGCTCGAGGTCTGCCTGAGCCACCCGACCGGCATCGTCGAGATCTACATCGGCGAGGTCGTCTTCCACAAGATCGAGCTGCGCACCGACGTCGTGGCCCGCACGGCCACCGCCAAGGAGTACACCGCCGGCCACCGCCTCTACGGCCTGGTGAACGGCAACCTGATGTACGCCTACGACATGGCCGCCGAGGGCCAGTCGCTGACGTCCCACATCTCGGCGGAGCTGAAGAAGGTCGAGTAATGCGCGCCCTGGCGCTTCCGGGCAGCGGGGGCGCCCAGGGACGAGGGGGCGGACACAGAAGAACCCCGGGCGTACTCCGTCTCGGAGTGAGACGGGCCGGCTGGACCATGGGTGGAGTCGGGAGACTCCACCCGCCGGCTGCCCGGGGTTCCGGTGTCTGTGTTGGATTCGCCGGACGCCGCCGGTGCCCCTGAGGGCACGACGTCTGGACGGAAGGTCCTGACCTGGCGATGTCCTAGCGGACAGCCACCTCGCTAGTCCTATAACAATCAACCATTGTTCGGACCACCTCCCTTCTGCGTGCTACGAACGCTATGTGAGGGCGAGGGGGCCGGGCAAATGATTTATCTCGGGGCCGCCGGTCCGCGCCGAGGGTGACTCGGCGGCGGTCTCACGCCGCTCCTCCGCGTCCTCGGCCCGACGCGGCCCGCCGGAACGGCCCCGGCCGCGCCCCCGTGCCCCGGTGACGCCGTCCCGGTGTGTTCCGGCGGGTTTCCGCGGCTCTCCCTTCGGATTCACGTGTGAAACAGCCCCCGGAAGCCCGAATGCGTCGCTGTCGACAGGGTCGTCGGCAACTGGTTCAAATCTTGATTTTCCCCGCGGTCGGAATATGGCGGCAGGGGCGTGAACAGGCACTTCGTGATCTTCGTTGCCCCGTGCTTGACGTCCCCGATTTGATCATGCAACACTTCGCGGCAACATCCGCTCCATAATCCTTATTATGGGCATCCGTCAGGGGCTGCTGCATGGCGCATTTATCGACGGTCCGTGCGATCGACAATTCTCTCGTCAATCTGGAAGTCGAAGACACCGAAAAAGATTTGCTGAACTCGTGGTGCGGCCATGTCCGTTACATTCCGAAATACGGGAGCCGTAACACGACGGCCGAAATGTGGGCGCTCGAACTCGCCCCCGCGTCCTCGCTCGGTTCCGGGGTGTACTCGGTCGGCGGTACGGAGCGCGAACGACTGTCCCTCGCCGGCGGCGAGCTCGTCGTCTACGACTGCAAGGACCCCCAGGACGCCCGCTGGGCCGCGTGGCTCGGCCCATGGCACATGGCGCACGGGATGTTCTACGCCCCCTTGTGGGAGACCCGCGACATCGTCGAGACCTTCACCCGGCTGGCCTGGACCGACACGCCCGAAGGCATGACCGCCGACGCCGGGCAGCGCTTCGATCTGTCGACGGCCATGTACCTGCAGGCCATCGCGGGCGTCGGCACCCTGAAGGTCGAGTCCAAGCGGGCGAGCGCCGACCGGATCCCGAAGTGGCGCGGCTACGAGGCCCAGGCCGGCGAGATCTGGCGGCTCGACGACGCCAACGCCGCCGTGCAGCCGCTGATGATGGTCACCGACTCCGCCGTGGTGACCCTGAGCCCCTGGGACGCGCCCCGGGAGTCGCAGCCGGGCCGGTCGGTCCGCGCGGCCGGGCTCGCGGCCTCGCAGGCCGCCGCCGACTTCCTGACGAAGATCAAGCGCATCGACTGGACGGCCTGAGTGGACCCGACGTCGGCCGCGGTCATCGTCCTGGCCGTACTGGTCGCTCTGCTGTTCGCGGCGGGAGCGGGCCTGTACCGGCGGGTGCGCGAGCTGGAGCTGGCCACCTACCACGGCGTCGGTGTCCGCCTCGGCGCGGGCCAGGACGAGCCGACACGGTCCGCCGTGACGACGCCGGACGGCACGACTCTCGTCGTGAAGATCAACAGGCAGTGCTCGATCTGCGACGAGGTCCTGCTCGCCGTCGGCAAGCTGGCCCCCACGCTTCCCGGCGACCACTCCTTCGCGGTGGTCTCCGACGACCCGGGATTCGACAAGAGCCTTCCCGAGCAGGTTCGGGTGATCAAGGATCCCGCGATCTGGCGGTCGATCACCGTGCCGTACGCGCCCGCCCTCCTCGTCGTCGGCGCGGACGGGCTGGTGGTCTTCACGACCCCGGTGGGGTCCGGCGACGCGCTGGTGGACGTCGTCGATCGAGTACTGGACAGACGAAGGGAACCGCAGCCGTGACCATTACCGGCGAGAACCGATCGATCCTCGACCTGATCCCGAGCGCGACCCAGGCACCGGAGGCGGCGCTTCCGTCCCGGGTCGTCGCCAAGCGGGGCTGGAGCCGCAGGCGGGCGCTGGGCATGGCGTTCGGCGTGGTGACGGCGGCCGGGCTCGGCGCCCTGGACCTGCTGCCCGGGGCCCGGCTGCGCGGCGCCGCGGCCTCGGTCCACAAGACCATCTGGGACGAGTGCAAGGGCTACGCCACCTCCTCCCAGGTCTGCCAGCCCGCCTCGGCGTACTTCGGTTCCGACAACTGCACCGGCACGTGGCACCGGGACGACGGCTACACGGGCACCTGCGTGAGCATCAACTACACCTCCGAGGCCACCAGCTGCGCGGGGCGCAACGCATGGCGCTGGCACGGCGGCAGCACCTCCAGCAAGAAGCGCAAGTGCTCCGACGGTTACTACTACGTCGTCACCTGCGGCGCCAGCCCCGTCAACCGGTTCTCGATCTGCCGGACCGCGCTCTAAGTGCGTACCACGACGGCCTCCCTCCGCCTGCTGGCGCCGGGACTGGCGCTCATAGCGGCGGGGGAGGCGGCCGTTGTCGCGGCGCGGGCGCTGAACGTCGGCACGACCGGCTTCGTCTGGCTGGTCGCGGCCCTGGTCGCCGGGTTCTCGCTGTCGGGCTCGGTTTGAAGCCTCAACAGCGCCTGGGTGCTGTCCTCGTCGGTCCGACGGGGTTCTGATATTTCCGGTTTCGTTCTCGGTCTTTTCGTGGGGGCCACGGCCACCGCGTTCGCTTTCGTCGTGGTCGGCTCGCTCGTCCGGGCGCCGTTCCCGCTTCTCGTGCTCCAGATCGTGGTCGCCGTCTCGGCGGTCGTCCTGCTGTTGCAGGAATTCGGCGTGCTGAAGTTCCCGATACTGCAGAACGCACGCCTGGTGCCACAGTTCGTCACCAGGATTCCGTTCTGGGGGGCGGTGCAGTTCGGCATGGAAATGGGTACGGGAATGCGGACCTATTCGCCGACGGCGCTGCCGCACATCATGGCGATCTCCATTGTGTTCCTCGCCTCGTGGCAGCAGGCGCTCATGGCGGGCATCGGTTTCGCGATGGCGCGGGCGGTGATGCTCCTGACGTTCACCGTGGCCCGGAACAAAATGGAGGCCGACAAGGCCTTCTACTTCGAGCTGCCCCGGCTGAGGCCGCTGTTCGCGATCCTGGCGATCCCGATGGTCGTCCTGCTGGTGATCGGGTGATCGCCCTGCGCTGGGCGCTGGGTCTGGTGCTCGTCCTCGCCGTCGCCGGGAAGCTCCGTGCATTCGGGGCTTTCCGCGACGGCCTGGCCGTTTTCGGCCTCCGGCAGCCGATCGCGCCCGTGGCGGCAGGCGTGATCGTCGCCGTGGAGGCGGTGACCGCCGTGGCGATGTTCTCCTCGATGTCCGACCTGGCCGTCGGGGTGGCGGCGAGCCTGCTGGGCGTCGCGTTCACCGGCACGCAGACATACCTGCTGACCGCGGGCGGGCCGTCCTCCTGCCAGTGTTTCGGCGCCCGCGAGCCGGTGTCGTGGTGGACCTGGGGCAGGGCGGCACTGGTCCTGGTGGCGGGCCTGGTGCTGCTCGGCACGGCGGCCTGAGCGCCCTATTTCCCGCGCGGCCTCAACCTTTCGACGCCGGACGGAGTGTTCAATGTCGACGCCGTCCGACGGAGGGGCTGGACCCGGGTGACCGACACCGACAGTTTCCGAGAGTTCGTGGCCACGCGTGGCCTGGCCCTGTCCCGGACGGCCTTCCTGCTCACCGGCGACCACGGCCAGGCGGAGGACCTGGTGCAGGAGACCCTGGTCAAGGCGGCGGCCAGATGGCGCAAGGTCACGGCCCTGGGGGACCCCGAGGCGTACGTGCGCAAGATCATGCTCAACCAGCTGCGCACCTGGCGCCGCCCCCGTCGTCTGACCTTCGTCCCGACCGCCGACCTGCCCGAACCTCCGGCGCGCGAGGACGGGTCCACGCAGACGGACCTGAAGATCGTGCTACGGCACGCCCTCGGCCTGCTCACTCCCAAACAGCGGATCGTGCTCTACCTGAGGTTCTACGAGGACCTCCCGGAAGCCGAGGTCGCCGCCCAGCTGAACTGCTCGGTGGGGACGGTCAAGCGGCACGCGCACGACGGGCTCAAGCGCCTGCGCACAGTGGCGCCACAACTGCTGGAGAAGGTGCATCCGTGAACCTCCATGACACTTACCACCGGCTCGAACAGGACGCGCGCGACTACGCCGACGCCGACCGCGTGCTGCGTGTCGTGCGCCGCCGCCGGGCCGTGCGGACGGCGGCGGGGGCGGCCTTCGCCGCACTGGTGATCGCCGGATTCGGCCTCCAGAGCCTGGTGCGCCCCTCCGGTGACACGATCGTGGCGGTCCCGGCGATGTCGGCCTCGCCGGCGTCCTATCCGGCGCTGCCCGCCCAGGGGCCGGTCGGGCAGGGCGCCGCCGTCTACACGCCGTGCAGGGACGGCTGCCCCACCCTGCTGGCGCTCGCGGACGGCCGGCAGTACCTGCTCGGCGCGCACACCGTCACCCCGCCGGGCAACATCACGCTGTCTCCCGACGGACGCTGGCTCGGCAGGCCGACCGAGAACGGCTACGAGCTGAGAGACCTGCTGGGTGACACCGTCCGCCGCGTCGCCGGTGTCTCTCCTGCGACGGGCGAGACCGGCTACGCGTACGGTCCGTGGGCCTGGTCCGCCGACTCGCGCCGATTGATCCTCGCGTACCACCTGGACGGAAATGTCGGGAAATATCTGGATGTCGACCTGGAGACCGGCGTGGCCACCGCGCCGCCGGCGCCCGAAGGGTACGAGCCCGTCGGCATCCTGAACCCCGGCGACCTTGTCCTGCTGGACGTGTCCCAGTACGAGGGCGTTCGCCGGGAGGTGAAGCTGCGCGTGGGCGCCGTGGAGGTGACGTTCCGGGCGACCGCGGACGGCGTCCTGGCCGACGCCGACCACGGCCTGACGGTCCAGGTCCGCGGTGACCGCATCTTCCTGCTGGAGTACACAGGGGAGAAGGTCGCGGTCCTGCAGTTCGACCGGAAGGGGGCCCTCGAGTCGCGCACGCCGCTGGCCGACGGCCGGTACCCGGTCGGTCCCACTCCTGACGGGTACGCCGTCGTCCAGGTTCCCCGCGACCAGCCGAACGGGCGCCAGCGACTGCTCGCCGGCGACCGGGTCCTTCAGGAGTTCCCCGGCGAGGCGGAGATCGTCATCCCCGGCGGCGCCCGGCACTGACCTCGGAGCACGACGCCGCGACGGGGCCGCCGTGGGTAGTCGATGTTGACAGCAGCGGGCGGACTCCCTTAACTCTATAACTATGGATATAGATAAAGTCGGCTCGTCGCCGATCGAGTTCCGGCTCGATCCCGGCTCCGGCGTGCCGACGTACCTGCAACTGGTGCACCAGGTGGAGCAGGCGCTGCGACTGGGGTACCTGCGGCAGGGCGATCAACTGCCCAAGGTCAAGGACGTCGTCGCAGGGCTGGCCATCAACCCGAACACCGTCCTCAAGGCCTACCGGGAGCTGGAGCACCGCGGCCTGGCGGCCGGACGGCGGGGACTCGGCACGTTCGTCGAGGGCACCCTCGACCGGGTGGGCCTGCGCGAACAGGCGGCACTGCGCAAGAGCATGCTGGCCTGGATGCGCACGGCGAGCGAGGCCGGGCTGGACGAGGAGGGCATGAGCGCCCTGTTCACCGCGGCGTTGCACGAACTGCGGCAGAGCCGTGCGGGCCGGACGGACGAGGAAGACGACGGCGGCCGGGCGGCAGTGGTCCCGTGAGCACGGGAACCGCGATCGAGGCGTCCGGGCTCGGCAAGCGCTACGGCCGCACGTGGGCGTTGCGGGACTGCTCACTGGCGATCCCTTCCGGGCACGTGGTGGGTCTGGTAGGTCCCAACGGCGCCGGCAAGACGACCCTGCTCAGTCTGGCGGTGGGGCTGGCCACGCCGACGACGGGACAGGTACGGGTGGCGGGTGGCAGGCCCGCCGGATCGGCGGCGGCGCTGGACGCGGTCGCCTTCGTGGCCCAGGAGGCGGCGCTCTACCGCAACCTGTCGGTGGCCGACACGCTGCGGCTGGGGCGCAGCCTGAACCGGCGCTGGGACGGCGCGCGCGCTCGCGACCGCTTGGCGGAGCTGGGCATTCCGCTGGAGAAGAAGATCGGCGCGCTGTCGGGCGGCCAGCGATCCCAGATGGCGCTCACCCTCGCCCTCGCCAAATGCCCGGAACTGCTGATCCTCGACGAGCCGCTGGCCGCGTTGGACCCGGTGGCGCGGCACGAGTTCATGTCGGCGTTGATGGCGGCGGTGCTGGAGGACGGCGTCTCGGTGGTGTTCTCCTCCCATGTCGTGAACATGGACGGCTCGTTCTTCGCGCCGGTCCCCGCCACCGGCCTGGGGCACCGCCCGGTCCTTCTCTTCGGCGCCGAACACGAGGCCCCGGGCATGGACCCCAGCTGGGAGCAGGCATGGGGAAGCCTGGACGGCTGGAAACGCTGGCTGACCGTCACCGGCTCCGACCACGGCACCTTCACCGACCTGCCCATCCTCTACGCGTGGGCGGGAAGGCCGGGCCCCGGGATCTCTCCGCGGCGCGCGGAAGAGATCACCCGTGCCTACGTCGGCGCCTTCTTCGACCTGCACCTCAAGCGCACCGAGCAGCCACTGCTCGACGGACCCTCACCAGCCGAACCGGAGGTCACCTTCCAGCACCCCTGAGCTCACATGAAGTTGCGGGTGTGCAGGGCCGACAGCTCCGACGCCTCGTCGGGCGGGAAGCCGAGATGGACCAGCCGGTTCCTGCGTCCTTCGAACATCTCCTCCTGGAGCCGCTGCACCGCCGCGTGGCCACGGGCGATCGCCTGCGGCGACCACGAACCCGCGGCCAGCACCGTGAGCGCGTCCAGGACGTCCTGGTTGATCCCGGCGGTGTCGGCGAGCATGTCGTGCCGCCGCTCGACCGCTCCTCTCAGAGTCCCCCGGAAGGCCGGGTCGCGACGGGCCTGCTCGCCGAGGTGGGCCACGCCGAAGGCCACGTGACGGGCCTCGTCCTGGTGCGCCAGGCGGGCGACCCGCCGCGTGACCGGATCGGGGGCGTACTCGTCCAGGAAGGACAGCAGGTTCAGGAAACTGCCCTCACCCAGTACCGAGAGCAGGAAGGAGGCCAGAGAGAAGTCCGGCTCGGCGAGCAGGGACGTCAGGGACGCGCGCCCGCTGACCGACGACGTGCCCAGGAACTCGCCGCGCAGCGTCGCGCGCCGGGTGAACACCTCGATGTGACGGGCCTCGTCGGCGGCCTGGACGGCGAGCAGCTGCGTCACCTCGCGGAAGTGCGGATGCACCCGGGCCAGCAGCCGCGCCGGGATCACGAGCGCGGCCTGCTCGTTCTCCACGAGATACGTCATCACCTGGACGACGGACGCCTCGATCTCGGCGGGGAGCTCGAAAGGGGCGTCCCAGTCGATCGCCGTACCTGGATCCCACTGCCGTGCCGCGGCCTGGGCGTACAACTTGGGGGCCACCTCGGCCCAGACGGCCTCCTTGCGGTCGAGGTCGAAGGGGACCTGCGGGCCGCCGGGCTCCACCAGGGCACCCCGCGCGGCCAGCCCCCAGTGCGCCGGCGGCCGGGAGACCACGGCCGAGGGCCGCACTCCGCCCGCGCGTTCCGCTCCGGCCCACCGGTCGGCGGCGGCGTGACCGGGACGGATCCAGGCCGCCGCCACATCCGGGTCCGGCTCGGGGGTCAGCTCATGGCCCTCCTGGCGGCACCAGACCGCGAGGTGCACCGCGAGGGCGTCGTGGGTGCCGACGACCCCCAGCCGGTCACCTCGCGGCAGCCGCGCCAGCTCCCTGCGCAGGATGATGTGGGCGCCGCGGTCGAATCCGACGTCCGCCAGGTCGACGACGTGGTCGGTCAAGGGGTGTAGCCCGGTGCCGTCACCCGCCCGGAGCCGTCGTAGAAGCCGCCGCCGTCCACCGCGGCCTCCAGTTCCGCGTAGCCGGACTCACGGCCCGGCTTCCAGGCCTTCAGCCCTTCGAGGTCCAGCAGCGGGCGCACCTCCGGGTCGGCGTACGACATGCCCGCCAGCAGCCGGCCGAACTCATCGACCAGCTCGGCGGGCGCGGAGGCGACGACGGTCATGTTGCAGTGGTCGTACGGCGCGGTGGCGGTGAGGATGCGGGTCGACCCGGCGGGCAGAGTGCCCTCCTGCTCGAACAGGAGATGGTTGGCGTCGATCATGCACGCGGCGGCCACCTCGCCCGAGACCAGCGCGCGTGCGGCGTCGCGCTCTCCGCCGACGTGGTCGCCGTGCAGGCCCACGCCCACGTCGAACCGGCGCACCACGGGCTCGACGCCCAGCTCGCGCAGGTGGTGCAGCGGCAGCAGCGTCGCCTGCGGGGAGTCGACGGCGCCCGTCGCGACGGTCTTCCCCTTGAGGTCGGCGGGCAGCCGGATGTCCGAGTCGCCGCGCACCACCACCACCGAGCGCAGGTCGCGGTCGGTGTCGCGCATGGCGAGGGCGCGCACCGACGTGCCGCGCGCGGCGGCCAGCCGCCGGGCGCGGATCCAGGCCAGGGGAGAGTTCCAGGCCGCGTGGATCCGCCCGTCCACCAGGTCCTCGACCTGGCGTTCATAGTTGGAGTACAGGACGAAGTCGAACGGCAGCCCCTGCGCGGACAGCCAGGCTCGGAATCCCGACCAGATCGTCACGACCTTCGCGTCGTAGGCGACGGCGCCCATCAGCAGGCTCATGCCGTGCCTTCCCCGAGGAGGGGCAGGCCGAAGGAGGCACGGCCCACGAAGTCGTACAGGGCCTCGGTGGTGGGGGCCATCACCCGGGCGGCCAGCGCGTCCCGGAAGTGGCGTTCGACCCCCGCGTCCCGGCGCAGCGCCGACCCGCCGCACAGCCGCATGACCTCGTCGGCGACCTCGACGGCCGCCTCCGCGGCGACGGCCTTGACCTGGAGGACCCGCAGCGTCGCGTCCTCCCTGCCCGTCTCCAGCGCGGTCAGGGTGTCGTTCAGGAACGCCCGCACCTGGTCGCGCCGGATGGCGACCCGTGCGTACGCCGACCGGGTGGCCGGCTGGCCGGCCAGGGTCTGCCCGAGATGCTCCAACCGGGTGGTGGCGACCCGCTCGTGGGCCCTGGCGACCAGTGCGTCCATCACCCCGAGCGAGAACGCCGCGCTGAGCACCAGGAACGCCGGCAGGGCGGTGGCGAGCGCGATGTCGAGCCCCGCGCCGTCGGCTCCCAGCGCGGCCTGGGGCCGTACGTTCCGCGCCTTCATCGGACTGGACGCGTTGCCGCGCAGGCCGAGGCCGTCGAAGGCGCTCTCCACGGACAGGCCGTCCGCCTCCGCCGGGACCAGCCAGAGCGACATCGGGCCGGTGCCGGACAGCGGGCGGCTGGACCACACGTACCCGTCGGCTTCTCCGGCCGCGGTGACGAAGCTCTTGTGCGCGTCGAGCCCGACCCCGTCGCCGTCATCCTTCGCCGTGCTCAACGGCGCCCAGAAATGACTGCGCGAACCCGCCTCGGAAAAGGCCAGGGTGGCGAGGTACCGGCCCTCGGCTATCGCCTTTCGGACCTCGGCCGGGCCGTGCGCCTCTATCACGGCCGTGGCCGCGTAGTGCATGAGTGTGACCATCGCGGTGGATCCGCACACGGCCGCCAGTGAACCGACGACATCGGCCGCGT
Source organism: Sphaerisporangium fuscum (assembly GCF_018531465.1). Classification (GTDB taxonomy): domain Bacteria; phylum Actinomycetota; class Actinomycetes; order Streptosporangiales; family Streptosporangiaceae; genus Sphaerisporangium; species Sphaerisporangium fuscum. The sequence continues at coordinate 44,210 of NZ_JAHDTF010000023.1, read as the reverse complement.
CCGACAGCCCCTTCCCGGCGCCGCCCACCTCGGTGGCGCTGGTCAGCCCGAGCACACCCGCCTTGCCCAGGGCTTCCATGCCCGCCCGGGGGAAGGCCCCGGTCCGATCCACTTCGGCGGCGGCGGGAGCGATGACGCCGGTGATGACGTCGGCGGCCTGATTTCCGTTCATCGAAGACAAATGCACGTACACCCTTCGCGGTGAGGGCTGAATGGCACTGACAAATGACGTCGAAATTAAATTAAGCGTGCCGCATCGGCGTTATTCGCCGCAGAAATCCATGCGCATCAGGTAACGTACCCGAGGGCGTCAAGATGATCAAGGCTCCGAAGGTGGCACGCGTTCTCACGCACCGTCACCGGACGGTATGAGCACCTCGACCGGCCGCAGGTCGTCCGGCCTGGGCCCGGGGTACAGCCCCGCCAGCATCGCCCCGACCGTGTAGAGGTTCCAGGCGAGGGCCGGCTGCTTCACCACGGGTCCGGCGAACATCTCCTCGACCGCGTCCTTCCTGACGATGTCCCACAGCACGTCGTTCCCGAGGACGCCCTCGCGCAGCACCGCGGTCAGCCGCTCGCCGGGGCTGGTCCGCCAGTTCCAGGCGCCCTTCTTCGGCTTCTTCGGCGCGGCGGCGGCCGGTTTCGCCGGCTCGCGCCGAGAGAGCAGCCGCTCCCAGCGCGAGGGAGTGCGCTCGGACCGGAACCGCCACTCGGAGCCCTCCAGGGGGATCCGCCGCAGCTGCGGCGCGAACATGCCGATCAGCTCGAAGACGACCTCCTCCGACCGGCGCCACATCGGGTCCAGGGCGAGCGCGGCCGCGACGACCCGGTTGTCGAGGAACGGCTGCACCGCGTCCCCGCGCCGCAGCGAACCCGCCCGCGCCGCCGCGTGCCACCGGCCCACCCGGTAGGTGACGTACAGGTGGTCGAGCACCTGGGCAGGGTCGCCGTCCGCGCGCTCCTGCCAGGCGGAGGCCAGGTCGCGGGCATGGGCGTTCGCCTCGTCGGTGAACAGGGCCTCGTCCTTGAGGAAGAACGCGTCCACCCGGCGCTTCATCGCCTTCGGGGACGGATTCCCCTGGCTGTAGAGGAACCCGCCGCGCAGGATCTCGCCGCTCTGGCCCGACATCGTGGGTTTGGAGCTGTAGGGCAGGTATTCGACGATGCTCTCGTAGGCGGACGTCATGCCCTCGCACGTGCGCAGCACCTCGAACGTCCGCAGGAGAGGGTGCTCGACGAGCACGGCGTCCCGTTTCTCGGTTCGCTTGGGCGGGATAACGGTGTGCTCGACCCCGAGCTTCGCCGCGATCTGCCGAGCGATCACGACGTCGGGGTGGTCGTCCAGCCCGTTGGTCGTCGCCCGGAACGGCACCTTGGCCGCGTGCAGCAGGGACGCCATGAGGCGGCTGTCCCTTCCGCCGGTCAGCGCGAGATTGATCGGCTCGTCGAACCGCCGCCGCAGCGTGCCGACCAGCGCCTCGGCCAGGCCCTCGACCGCGCGCTTCTTGCCGCCGCGCGTCTCGGGTACGGGTTCGGGCTGGGGGAGGGGCCGGGTGGTGAGCCGCGCACCGTCCTCGCCGATCACCAGGGTGGACGACGGGGGAAGCGCCCGGACGCCCTCGAACGGCGTCTCGTCGGACAGGAAATAGCCCTGCCGCACCATCGTCTGCAGCGCCCGGACGTCCCACCTGATCGGAGCGTTCCGCCTGGCCAGCAGGTGGACGAGAAGCGCACGGGTGCCGACGATGTGCATTTCCGGGGTCTCGGCGTGGAACAGGCCGCACGCGCGCGTCATGTCGGTGACGGCGGTGGCGCGGCCCGGCTCGACGCGGACGGCCGCGAAACAGCCCCGTATCCCCGGAACGACGTCGCCCATCGCGTCAGCCTCGAGGAGCTTGCGTGCGTCGTCCCAGTCCAGCAGGGTGCCGGTGACCCCGAGGGCCCGGGAACCGCCGTCCACGACGAGGTCCGCCCGTGCGGAGTCCGGCCCCTCGTTCCCCCAGGACAGCAGTGCCGTTCCCCCTAATCGCCGCGCGGCCGCCGAAATCGTCTCCTCGGGCACCGGAAATGCCTGCTTTATCAGGTCTTCCGCGCGCTTCACCGCCTCGTCCAGAACGCCGGAAGGAGTTCCGGCCTTGGCGGCCACTGCCAGAAGTACTCGCACGTCTATTCTCCGATTCGTGAGGTCTCGGGGCCGGGGCTGGCATGATTCCACACCCGTGCGGATCAGGCTGGCCGAGCGCCGCCGGGTCCTCCCGCTGCCGAGGTGCTCGTAGACTCGATGCATGGTGCGTCCCGGAGATCGGATTTCCACATGACCCGGACATGGCACGAGGAACTGCGGGCGCGCGGATACCGGGTCACTCCGCAGCGGCAGTTGGTGCTGGAGGCCGTCACCCGGCTGGGCCATGCGACTCCGGAAGACATCTGCGCGCAGGTCCAGGAGACCGCCCGAGGCGTCAACATCTCCACCGTCTACCGCACGCTGGAACTGCTCGAAGAGCTGGGCATGGTCACCCACACCCACCTCGGCCATGGCGCCCCCACCTACCATCTGGCCAGCGAGGCCGACCACGTCCACCTGGTGTGCCGGGGCTGCGGCGAGATCACCGAGGTCCGCCCGGAGCTCGTCCAGGGCCTGGTCTCCCGGCTCGACGACGAACTCGGCTTCACCACCGACGTCCAACACCTGACCGTCTTCGGCCGCTGCCGCAACTGCCGCTCCTGACCCTTCCCAAAGGGGGCTCGCCTGCGGCTCGGCCCGTGTTTCCCAGTGCGCAGGGCCATGGTCCTCGCCTGCGGCTCGGTCCGTGTTCCCCAGTGCGCAGGGCCATGGTCCTCGCCTGCGGCTCGGTCCGTGTCCCCCAGGGGCAACAGGCCCCCTTCGACCCCCAACCGAGGGGACACCCCTCGAGCTCCCCACCTCACCGATCCCTCTTGACGTAACGGCCGGCCCGCCTGCCGGTTGCTGTGGTGCTCCTCGAGTGGCGCCGGGTCGCCGGTAGCGGCCGACCCGTCTGCCGGTTGCTGTGGTGCTTTTTGAGTGGCGCCGGGTCGGTGGTCACGGCCGGCCCATCTGCCGGTTGCTGTGGTGCTCCTCGAGTGGCGCCGGGTCGCCGGTAGCGGCCGGCCCATCTGCCGGTTGCTGTGGTGCTCCTCAAGCGGCGCCGGGTCGGCGGTAGCGGCCGGCCCGTCTGCCGGTTGCTGCGGTGCTCCCCGATCGGCGCCGGGTCGGCGAGTCGGTGTACGGCGAATTCGGCGCCGCCGTACGGTGGGCAACCCCGGGAACCTCTTTCAACCGGCGATCCCGAGCTCCCGAAGTTTCTCGTCCAGGTCTCGGACGTAGGTGTTGGTGGCCCAGGGCTGGAGTTGCTGCCTGGTGGTCCGGATGCTGTCGACGAGGCGGACCGAGGTGTGCCGAGTAGTTATGTCGGCTACGTCGCTGAGCTTCTGCGCGGCTGCGATGATCTCTCGCTTCTGAACGAAGGCCTTCGTCTGTTCCAGAAGCACAAGTCCTCGTGCCCGCCCTGCGGACTCGTGCAGCTGGGTGAGAACCTGCTCACCTGCCTTGATCGCGTCATCCGGGCGTTTTGTGGCCGCCAAGCAGTGCCCCCGGTTCCACAGCATCCTCGCGGGCGTACACCAGTAAAGGTGCGGCGGATCGATCTCCGTACGGGATGCGCTTGCCAGGTCGTACGCGCGGTCCAGCGCTCGCAGGCCATGATCGCCACGTCCGGCATCGACCAGTGCCCGAGCCAGCGTTTGCGATGAGACGGCGCGTTGCAAGCGACTCGGACTCTCTTGCGCCCACGCCTGTGCCGCGAACGCGTGGTCGAGTGCTTGGGTCGGGCGGCCTCGGTCGCACTCCAAAATCGCCAGACAACCATGCATGTGAGACAGGCGCGTCGGGTCGCCGAGCTCGTGGGCGGCTTCCAGACCCTGTCCGTACCACTGGACGGCGCCCGCGTAGTCGAGGACGTCGTACCGTAACCAGCCGCCCAGGTGGCTGAGGCTCCAGTAGGCGGTGACGAGCCGGTCGCGGAGGGCCGGGGTGAGTGATTTCTCGTGCAGGAGGCGGGCCACCAGGTCGCGCTGGGCGTTCGCCAGCCGGAACACCTTGGACGGCCCGTACGCCTCGTCCAGCCGCCAGCATTGGGCGATCAGTTTCTCGATGGCCGTCACGCTCTGCGCGTCGACGCGGCCGGGGCCCTGGACGGCCTGTGCGAGCCGTACCTCCTCGTCCGCGCTCAGATGCCGCAGCAGCCGCAGGGCGGGCAGGCCACCGAGGGCCATGGCCAGTTCGAACAGCAGCTCGCGTCGCTTCACGTCGGCCTCCTCGACGGTGAGAGCGCGGAACAGGGCGGCGCAGTCTCCGGACGGCAGCCCTGCTGCGACGCTCACCTCCGGCCACTCTCCGGCGGTTTCCATGCTCGCACGCCGCGAATCAGGCGCGGCAGCAGTGAGGCGGGAGCGCTGGAAGGGGTCAAGGTGGCGGTGGTCGATCGAGTCGATCAGCTCCCGGTCGTCGGGGCCGTAGGTGCGAGCAGCGTACGCGTGGGGTGTACGACCTGGGCGGTGGCGGCGTTCCCGGGTTCGGGAGACCGCCGGCGTGCGCGGAGGGCCCGCTGGACGAGCACGGCCGGGGCCTGGGCGCCGTCGCGCGGCTGGCCGCCCGGACCGGTCACCGAGGGAACCCGCTGACCGGTCACCTCGTCTGGGCCGTGCTCGCCGACGCCGGACCGTAAGCCGGGCATCGTGATCGCGTGCCGGCGACGGAGGAGACGATCAAGGACGGCTACGAGAAGTTCGTCCCTTCAGGCGCAACAAAACCACGCGCGGTCGCATCGAACAGTGTGCTGACACGGCCGACGCGGTCCGGGGCCGCCATGAGAGGAACAACGTCATGTTCGAGTACCTCCTGATTCTTCTGGTGGCCGGACTGCCGGCGTGCATCGCTCTGGTAGGCGGGAGTCCTCGTTTCCGGTCCATCGTCGGGGCGATCAATCTTGGGCTCGCGTTCATCATGGTGTCCGTGACCGCCATGCAGCTGGCCCACGATCCGCCCGTGAGCACGGCGATGGCGAGCGGGTTCATGAGTGTCGTGCTCGCGGTCACGGCCGTGGTCCTCCGCCTGTCGCCCGACACGGCCGGCAACAAGGAAGCGGCCCAGGTCGCGCGGCCGCCCTACCCGGCCCCGTCCCAGCAAGGCGCGGGCCACGGCGGCGTACCCGGTGTGGCGCCTGCGCACCCTGGAATGCCCGCGCAGGGCGCGCCCCTGCCGCAGCGGCCCTGGCCGTCGTCCGGCCGGTAGCGCCCGGTTCGGGCAGACCCAGGCGGAGTTCCACATCTCCGGGTGACGGATCGGCACCTGGGTGCGGGAAATGTGGTGGGGCGCAATAGCCTTAGGGCATGCGAAGCCCTCTGCTTGACACGCCTGGAGCAGTCGCCGCCGAGGCCCCCGATGACACCGTCGCCGCGCACTACGGTGAGCCGTACGCCGAGCAGCGCGCCCTCGCGGCCGGGGAGGCGATGGTCGACCGCAGTGACCGCGAGGTCGTCCGCATCTCCGGGCCCGACCGGCTCAGCTGGCTCAACAGCCTGACCTCGCAGAAGCTCGACACCCTCACGCCGGGCACCCCCACCGAGACCCTGTTCCTCGACGCGCAGGGCAGGCTGGAGCACCACCTGACGCTCGTCGACGACGGCGAGTCGGTCTGGGCTCACGTCGAGCCGGGTACGTCGGCGGCGCTGATCGCCTTCCTCGAGAAGATGCGCTTCATGCTCCGCGTCGAGGTGGCCGACATGACCGCCGAGTACGCCGTCGTCACCGTCCTGCCGCCGGGCGCGCAGGACGCGGCGGCGACCGCGCCGGAGGGAGCGATCGCGATCGGCGGGGATCTGCTGGTCCCGCGTGAGCGTCTGGCCGGGCTCGCGCAGGAGCTCGGGCTGAAGCTCGCCGGCCTGTGGGCGTACGAGGCGCTGCGCATCGAGGCGCACCTGCCCCGGGCCGGGTTCGAGACCGACCACAAGGCGATTCCCCACGAGGTCGGCTGGATCGGCTCGGCGGTTCACCTGTCGAAGGGGTGTTACAAAGGCCAGGAGACCGTCGCCCGTGTGCACAACCTGGGCCACCCGCCGCGTCGCCTGGTGTTCCTGCACCTCGACGGCAGCGTCGACACGTTGCCGCCCCACGGCGCGCCCGTGACCCTCGGTGTCGGCGCGCCTCGCGAGGCCGACCCGGAGGCGGTTGTCGAGGGCAGTGCCGAGCCCGGCCAGGTCGGCTTCGTGGGCTCGTCCGCCCGCCACCACGAGCTCGGCCCGATCGCGCTGGCCCTGGTGAAGCGCACCGTCCCGGTCGACATCGACCTGCTGGCGGGCGGCGTCGCCGCCACCCAGGAGGTCATCGTCCCGCCGGACGCCGGCCGCAACGTCACGATCGACCCCGCCCTCCGCCGCCGGATCCGGTAAGCCTCGATGACTGCCGGACCATTTCCAGGCCGATCGTGCTGTCAGTGGGTGAGCGTGTGATCCGGGTGCTGCTGGCGGAGGACATGCGCATCCTGCGGGAGGCGCTCGCCGGGCTGCTGAGCCTGGAGGACGACATCGAGGTCGTCGCGCAGGTCGAGGCCGGGGACGCGATCCTCGCGACGGCCCTGGAAACCCGGCCGGACGTCGCGGTCATCGACATCGAGCTGCCCGGCATGGACGGGCTGACCGCCGCCGCGCGGCTGCACGAACGGCTGCCGGAGTGCCGCACACTGATCCTCACCGGCGTCGGACGTCCGGGCACGCTGCGCCGGGCGCTGGCGGCGCACGTCGCGGGGTTCATGGTCAAGGACGCCGGGCCCGCCGAGCTGGCGGGCGCGATCCGCACGGTCGCGGCGGGCGGCCGGGTCGTCGACCCGCAGCTCGCGTTCGCCGCGCTGGACGTCCAGGGCAGCCCGCTGACCGAACGGGAGACCGAGGTGCTCAGGCTGACCGCCGCCGGGGCCGAGCCCACCGAGATCGCCGCGCAGGTCAAGCTGTCCTACGGCACCGTCCGCAACTATCTCGCCTCCGCCGTCACCAAGCTCAACGCGCGCAACAGGGTGGACGCGATCCGGATCGCCACCGAAGCCGGCTGGCTCTGAACCGCCGCGCTCAGGCGGCCGTGGCGGCGCCGGCCCGGTCGGCGGCCGGTGTCTCGGGGAACTCGGCGGTGAGGCTGAACCGGTCCGGGCCGTTCCGGACGAGGAGCCGGCCGCCGGCCTCCTCGGCCCGCGACCGCAGGTTGGCCAGGCCCGTGCCGGAACGCTCGCCGCCGGCGGGACGGACGCCGTCGTTGGCGACCCGCAGCCGGTAGGTGCCGCCGTCGCGCGACGCCTCGATGCTGCACAGGCGGGCATGCGAGTGCCGGACGACGTTGGTGACGGCCTCGCGCAGCACGATCGCCAGGACGCCGCCGAGGCCGGGCGGGATGGGCGCGGCGAGGTCGACGCGCGCCTCGATCCCGGCGGCGGCGAGCATCGAGCGGGCCGCCGTCACCTCTTCATCCAGGTGGAGGTCGGCCCGTTCCCCGGTGATCGATCGCAGGGACGCCAGGGCGTGCTCGGCGAGCCCGGTCAGCTCGGTGAGTTGCGCTCGGCCCGCGTCGGGGTCGGCGGCCATCACCCGTCCGGCCAGTTCTCCCTTCAGCACCAGTGCCGACAGCTGAAAGCCCAGCAGGTCGTGCACATCTCTGGCGATCCGCAGCCGCTCCTTCACCACCGCCAGCCGGGTCACCTCGCGACGTGCCTCCTCCAGCCGCGCCAACATGACGGGCAGCACGCACAGCGCGTAGACCGGGATGAGGAACGCGGGTGTGAACAACAAGGCGTTCACCTGGCTGATCAGCGGCGCCCACCCCCAGGCGATCTCCACTGCGCCGACGAGGAGGAACACCGTGGCGAGCCATGACCAGGGGGGCCGCAGCTGGTACAGCACGACACCGCCGACCAGCGAGGCGTAGGACGCCGGGACGGCCGGGCCGACGACGATCAGAGCCAGGAGCAGCAGGACGATCTGCAGGGGCACGGTCACCTGCCACGCCCGCGGCGGCGCCCCGCCCGGACGCGGGTAGACGTGCCGGAGTTGGAGGAGGGAGATCGGCGGGACGAGCACGGCCGCCGCCAGGATCTGCGCGGGTGTCAAGGATCCCGTACCGTTCTCCACGCTGTGCGCTATGTCCAGGGCGGACGTGGCGAGGTAGTCGATCTCGATGAGCAGCAGCACGGCGAAGGCCAGCCAGGGGGCGGCACCGACCGGGCCGGGCGAGCGTGCCATGCCGCGTCTTTTCCCGATCGGGATCCATGCCTCGACCCCTGAGTCGACCTCCAGGTGCCCGCCGAGGTCGCCGATCTCCACGGCCGTCTCCCGCAGCGCGTCGGCCAGTCCGTCGCTCCACTCGTGACCGGGCGCGTCGGGTGGTGGCCCGGTGAAGGTCACGCGCAGGCGCGCCGACCCGTCGAGGTGGATCCGGCACTGCTCGGGTGTGCCCCGCCGCAGGACGGTGACCACCGTGCGGCGCAGTACGGCCGCCAGCGCCGCGTCGATCGCCGCCGGGAGCGTGACCGGCGCGGCGCGGACCGTGACCGTGGTTCCGGCCGTCCGCAGGACCGTCCGCGCCGCCTCGACCTCCGCTGTCAGCGACCGGTCCCGGTAGTCGTCGGCGACCGACCGCACATCGCTCAGCGCCGCACGCGCGGTGCCCGTGGCGTCGGCGAGGCGGGCCGGGTCCAGGTCCGTGGCTGCTCGGCGCAGTGCGACCAGGACCTGTGTGAGGCGGCCGCCCAGGGCCGCGCTCAGATCGCGGGCGATCCGCAACCGCTCCCGGGCGACCTCCAGTCCGGCCGCCTCGGCCCGCGTGCGCTGGAGGTCCTGGGCGAGCCGCGCCAGCCGCGCCACGGCGAAGAAGGCGAGCGCGGTGGTGCCGGTGGCCAGGACGGTCCACGCCGACTCGTCCCAGCCCAGGCCGAGCACCTTCTTGATCACGGCCTCGCCCAGCGCCAGGCATCCCGCCAGGATCCAGGACGTCCGGCCGGTGAAGACCAGCAGCACCGAGGCCGTGGGCAGGGCGGCATACGGACCCCAGGGGGCGCCGTACACGAGGGTGAGACCGTAGGCGATCATGACCTGGACCAGGACGGCGGACAGGCGTGCCGCTCGGGGCAGGCGGCGCAGAATGATCGCGAACTGCAGGCCGCAGGTCAGGGCGAGCGCGACCGATCCCAGTGCCGGCCCTTCGGTGTGCGCCCACGGGGCGAGCCGCGGGCCGGGCGGCAGGTAGAGGATCAGCTGCAGGGCCTTGAGGGTGCACCACAGGCCGATGGTGGCGAGGAGCAGCGCCGTGAAACGCTGTGGCGGCATGAAGTCGCGTGCCACGCCGACCTCCCCTCCAAGAACCGCCCGAAATCCGAATTATGCAGATCCCATAAGCCTGATGTGCATTCTGCACACTACAAGGGTGCGAACGCGTACGGACGGGTCTCCGAACCGCATCCGGACCGGTGCGCCAGGCACTACTGGCGGAGATCGCCCGCTGCCACGCTGGTGCAGGTAAACGCACCACCCAAGGAGATCCAATGACCAGTAAGGCGATCACGCCGTTCACGATCGATGTTCCGCAGGCCGAGCTGGACGACCTGGCCGCCCGCCTGGCCCACACCCGCTTCGCCGAGGAGCTGCCGTCGGAGGAGGTGACCGACGGCGTGCAGCGCGGCCCGATCCAGCCCGGCTGGGAGTACGGCGTGCCCGGGTCCTTCGTCCGCGACCTGGTCGCCCGCTGGCGCGACTTCGACTGGCGGGCCCAGGAGGCCAGGCTCAACTCCTTCCCCCAGTTCACCACCGAGATCGACGGCCAGACGATCCACTTCGTGCACGTCCGCTCGCCGCACGAGGACGCCACGCCGCTGATCCTCACCCACGGCTGGCCCAACACCTTCGTGGAGTACCTGGACCTGGTCGGTCCGCTCACCGACCCGGCCGCGCACGGCGGCGACCCCGCCGACGCCTTCCACGTGGTGATCCCGTCCCTGCCCGGCTTCGGCTTCTCCGGCCACACCCGCACCAAGGGCTGGGACGCGGCCCGCACCGCCGACGCGTGGGCGGAGCTGATGAGCCGGCTCGGCTACGAGCGGTTCGGCGCGCACGGCAACGACGCGGGCGCGATCGTCAGCCCCGAGCTCGGCCGCCGCCACCCCGACCGCGTGGTGGGCGTGCACGTCAACCAGATCTTCTCGTTCCCCTCCGGCGACCCTGCCGAGCTGGCCGGTCTCACCCCCGAGGAGCAGGGCTACCTGCAGTTCCTCGGCGGTTTCGTCGAGCACGCGATCCACGACCGGGCCCAGCAGGCGCAGCCGCAGACCCTCGCCCACGCCCTGGCCGACTCGCCCGCCGGGCAGCTCGCCTGGATCGGCCAGCTCCTGGCCGGCGTGCCCGACCCCGACGTCATCCTGACCAACGCCACGATCTACTGGCTCACCAACACCGCGGCGTCCTCGGCGCGCTTCTACTACGAGAACCACCACGCCGAGCGGGTGACCGAGCCGACGACCTTCCCCCTGGGGCTGGCGTCGTTCGCCTACGACTTCCGCCCGCTGCGGCGCTTCGCCGACCGCGACCACAAGAACATCGTGTCCTGGAACGAGTACGACCGCGGCAGCCACTGGGCCGCCCACGACGCCTCGGACCTGCTGGTCGACGACCTGCGCGGGTTCTTCCGCCGCTTCCGCTGACACCCGTCCGCGGGGGCTCAGATCTCCAGGACGAGGGTGATGGGGCCGTCGTTGACGAGGTGGACCTTCATGTCGGCCCCGAAGATCCCCGTCTCGACCCGTGCGCCGAGAGAGCGGAGCTCGGCCACGACGGCGTCCACGAGCGGTTCGGCCACCGGGCCGGGGGCCGCCGCCTGCCAGGTGGGGCGGCGGCCCTTGCGGGCGTCGCCGTACAGCGTGAACTGGCTGACCACCAGCAGGGGGGCGCCGATGTCGGAGCAGGACTTCTCACCGGACAGGATGCGCAGGCCCCACAGCTTGGCGGCCAGTTTCGCCGCCTCCGCGGGCCCGTCGTCGTGGGTCACCCCCACCAGCACGAGCAACCCCGGCTCGTCGATGGCCCCCACGGTCCGCCCGTCGACGACCACCGACGCGGAACTCACTCGCTGAACAACGGCACGCATGGTCACCGATTCTCTCATCGCCCGCGGACCTCAGCGGTTTATGGAGTCTTGAGGGGGTATCGGCGGTGAACACGATGGATGCACGGTCCGTACACTCTTCTGCGAAAGGAGATGACGTGTCCGTTGCGCCATTGATCGTGGAAGTCGTCCGTTCCGGGTTCGTGGAATCCGTTCACCGGGCCTGGGTTTTCGCTCTGGACGCCGATGCGGCACCGGTCGTGGCGCGGGGCGACGTCGCCGCGGCGGCTTCGCCGCGCTCGTCCATGAAGCCCTTGCAGGCGCTGGGGATGGTGCGTTCCGGACTGGACCTGGACGGCGAGCTCCTCGCCCTCGCCTGCGCGAGCCACTCCGGGGAGGACTTCCACGTCGAGGGCGTCTCCAAGATCCTCGCCACGGTCGGGCTCGACGAGACGGCGCTCCAGTGCCCCGAGGACCTTCCCCTGGACCAGCCCACGGCGCACCGCGTGCTCCGGGCCGGCGGCGGACCGGCGCGCGTCACCATGAACTGCTCCGGCAAGCACGCCGCGATGCTGGCCACCTGCGTGACGAACGGCTGGCCGACCGACAACTACCTGCACCCGGCGCACCCCCTCCAGCGGGCCATCCGTGCGACGGCCGAGGAACTCACCGGCGAGCGGGTCGCGGCGACGGGGGTCGACGGCTGCGGCGCGCCGCTCTTCTTCGCCTCGATGGCGGGCATCGCGCGCGCGTTCCGGGCGTTCACGCTGGCCGAGCCCGGCACCCCCGAACGCCGCATCGCGGACGCGATGCGCGCCCACCCGGAGTGGACGTCGGGGACCACCCGCCCCGAGACGGCCCTCATGCGCGCCATTCCCGGCCTGATGCTGAAGTCGGGCGCGGAGGCGTTCGACGCGTTCGCCTTCGAGGACGGCCGCGCCGGCACCGTGAAGATCGAGGACGGCGGCTCGCGTGCCCGGGTCCCGGTGACGGTGGCCCTCCTGCGTGCGCTCGGCCTGGACGCTCCGGAACTGGACGTCCTCGCCACCCCGCCGCAGTTCGGCGGCGGCCGCCCGGTGGGCGAGGTGCGCGTACGCGGCGAGGTGTGAGCATTCGGGCCGATGTGGCCCGCTGCTCCCGCCTCCGGCCCTCACTCGTGCCGGGATGCCTGGGCGTCGGCGGCGGGCGCGAGCACTTCCCTGCACCAGGTGCGGAAGTCGGTTGACGTGGGCTCGGCGGCCGCCCAGTCCGCGTCGTAGACGCCGTGGTCCTGTGCGGCGAAGGCCTCGGTCAGGTCCTTGACCGCCTGGTCCCCGGCGCCTCGGGAGCGGAGCAGCGATGCGTAGTCGTCCATGCTCATGCGACGGTAGGTGACCGGCCGCCCGAGTTCCTGGCTGATCACCTCGGCCATACCGTCCGGGGTCAGCCGGTCGGGGCCGAACACCGGGAGGTTCTCCTGCCCGGCCCAGGACAGATCGGTGAGCAGGTCGGCGGCGGTGTCGGCGATGTCCCGCGTCGCGATCATCGCTAGCGGCAGGTCACCCGCACAGGTCAGGTAGAACGCGCCTTGCGTGCGGATCGCGTCGACCTGCCCGAGGAGGTTCTCCATGTAGAAGGGCATGGACAACGCCCGATACGCCGCACCGGACCTGCCGAGTTCGGCGTCCATCGCGAAGGCCGCCGAGAGGACGCCTGCCGGGGCCGGCCAGCCGTGCCCGGCGCTGGACACCCCGACGACGTGACCGACATCGTGGCGGGCGACGGCAGCGGCGCCCGCCCGGGCGAAACCGAGGTAGTGCTCCTCGGCGCTCGGCGCCCGCGGGTTCGGCGGGACGAGCCAGAACAGCGCTTCGGCCCCGGGCAGTGCCTTGTCGAGCACGGCCGGATCGTCGTGGGACCCCTCGACGGTCTCGACCCGCTCACGGACCTTGTCATCCAGACGCGAGGCGTCACGGACGACGACGCGAACCTCCTTGTCCCGATCGAGCAACCGACGGACCAGCCGGCTGCCGATCTGCCCTGTCGGCGTGGTTATGACGATCATCGCATCTCCTCTAACCTGAACATGAACTCCGGTTCCGAATATAGGGCGGGCTTCCGCGCAGCGTCAACTAAAGTGAAGTGACCATGACCGCTCCCCAACGCTCGCTGCGCGCCGACGCGCGGCGCAACCGCGAGGCCGTCCTCGACGCCGCAGGCGAGCTGTTCGCGCAGCGAGGCGACGCCGTGCAGATGGACGAGATCGCCGAGCGCGCCGGCTTGGGTGTCGGCACCCTCTACCGGCACTTCGCCGACAAGAGAGCGCTACTCGCGGCGATCATCGGCCGCCGGTTCGAGGCGATAACCACCCTCGCCCGTGCCGCCGACGAGGCCCAGGATCCCTGGGCGGCGTTCGAGACGCTGCTCTACGGCTACCTGGAGTCCGCGGAGGCCGACGCCGCGTTCCGCTTCGCGCTTCTCGGCCCGGAAGAGCCGAGCTGGAACGACATCGCCGCCGAGAAGACGGATCTGTCGGCGATCATCGAACGCATCGTGCGGCGCGCCGTCGACGCCGGCCTCCTCCGTGAGGACTTTCGCGCCGACGACTTCGTCCTCATCACCCGTGGCGCCATGGCCAACATGACCGGCGCCGGCGGCTGGCGCAGGCACGTCACGCTTCTGCTCGAGGGCATCCGCGCCCCCAGGTAGCTAGATCGGGCGGCGGAACTGGCGGGACGCGGAGATCGCGCCTGAGGTGGTGAGCGTCAGGGTGCGCATCGAGTCGGCGAACTTGGAAAGGTCCCACTCGGCGGGGCCCTGGTACCAGTACAGGTTGTCGGCCTGCCTGGCGTTGCCGTTCAGGGAGGCCACCACGCGGGCCCAGCGGTCGACGTTGTCGAACACCACGGCGTACGGCAGGTAGCGGGAGAACAGCTCGATGCGCTGGGCGGGCGGCACCTCGCCGATCTCGCCCGAGGCGAGGTAGTCGCGGAAGCCGAGCGTGTGGGCCAGAGCGGCCGACCCCTTCGCGGTCTTGGCCGGCATGTACTGGCCGCCGACCGACAGTGCCGCGCCCGCGATGATCAGCGCCAGGCCGAGCAGGCCGTACGTCGTGAACCAGGCGAGCAGCACGGTGGCGAGCACGCCGAGAGCGGTGACGATCACGCCGATCGTGGTCCAGCGGGTGCGTACGGAGTCGGGGCGCCGGGCGAACCAGCCCTGCGCCACCACGTCGCGGTACAGCGCGTCGCGCACCTTGCCGAGCCCCGACGCGAACGTGCCGTGGAGCTGCGACAGCAGCACGTAGTCGCGCCCGTCGAAGATCGCCTGGTGGAGGGCCCGCTCGTAGTCGAGGAGGGCTTCCAGAGGAGCGTCGGGCAGCTTCACCAGCAGCCAGTCGGGAGCGTCGTACGCGCCGCGCGGCTGCTCGTCGATGCGGATGTATCCGCGCACGGCCAGGTCGACGATCGTGGCCGTCACGTCGATCACGTCGGCCTGCTCGTCGATCAGCGTGCCGATCTGGCCGGGCCGGACGCCGTCCGGCGGGGAGAACCGGCCGTCGCGCGTCGTGGTCACCGTGCCGCCGGCCTCGTGGTCGAGGACGCGGGCGTCGCGCCCGCGCGTCCAGTAGAGCAGCCCGACGCCGCCGAGCAGCAGCACCAGGAGGCCGACGAGGGCGCCACCGGTGAGGGTGTTGAGCGCGAACGCGTTGGCGAGCTCGAACCGCCGCTCGAGGATGGGCTTGCCGCCGCTGGCCCCGGCGGGGAAGCCGGCCACGACGGTGAACGCCTGGGACGGGCCCAGGCCCTGCTGCTCGAACTCGGCCCGGGTGCCGCTCTCGTCCATGGAGGCCGCGGTGCAGCCGGTGGCGGAGGCGAGGTCTCCGGCGAAGCACGAGAGGTTCTGCAGGGGGGAGGGGCCGCTCAGCTTGACCACGGCGTCCTTGACGGGGGCCGACCAGCCGCTGACGACGTACCAGCGCAGCTCCTCGCCGCCACCGGCCGGGGCCACCGCGCCCGCCACGTCGTATTCGATCGTCGCCGAGCCGTTCTTGCCGGTGAGGGCGATGGTGTCACCGGACAGGGTGCCCTCGCCCTTGAAGCCGGTGACGCGGTAGAGGCGGTCGTTGGCGTCGTCGTAGCGAGTGCGCGTGAGGAGCGTGCGCCGGGGCTGACCGGTGTAGGAGATCTGCTCCTTGACGTGGAGCACGCCGCCGGGGCGCAACTCGGCCGTGATGTCCGTTTTGTTGACGCTGTCGGCCTCAGCGTGCGCCGGGGCGGCTGCAAGAACGGTCATCACGATCGCGCTTGCGAGCGCGAGCCGGCGGGCGAGATCTACCATGGCCCGTCAGCCTAGCGGGCGGCGCCGATAGACAACGGACGGGCATCCACAGCTCAAGAAACCTTGAAGTCTCGGTCACCAGGGTCCGTACGGCCCGTTGTTCCCGCCGCCCCTGCCGATCTCGTTGACCGCGGGCTTGACGTCGGCGAGGTAGACGCCGGCGCCGATGACGGCGAGGATCGTGAAGATGCCGAGGGTCGGGAGGTAACGCACCGCGGCGGCGAAGGTGAACAGCGTCGCGAAACCGAGGATGAGCAGCCAGATCTGCTTGCTCTGCTTGCCGGCGACCGCGAACGCCCGCGCCGGGGTCCTGATCGCGTGGACGAGGGCCCAGACCGACAGGACGAAGGCGGCGACGCCGAGCAGCCAGAAGATGAGATCCAAGAAGCCGTGAATCTCGAGCATCGTGCCTCTCCCGGGGTGATGTGGTTGGCCGTGGTTCAGCCTAGTGCCGATGGCGATGTCCGCGGGGACGGGTTCGATCATCGGACCGGCTCGGCCGGTTGCCTGCCCTGACCAACGAGCGCGGCCCGCCCCGTGTTCCGGGACGGGCCGCTGTGAGCGGACTCGTGGGCTCAGGCCTTGGTGGTGGTGCCGCGGGTGGTCTTGCGGGCGCCGCCACGGGAAGCGGTCGCCGGCTCGGCGCTGGTGGAGACCTCCTCGAGCTCGAGCGCGGCCTCGCCGGTCACCCGGCTGACGACCTTGCGGCCGCGGTCGGCGAACTCGTCGTACAGCGTGACGGCCCTGGAGGCGATGGTGTCGGCGTAGGCCTTGGCCTTCTCGGGGAAGTCCTTGGCGACCTCCTCGGCCTTGACCTGCACGTTGCCGGCGTAGCGCCGGGCCATCAGCGGAAGGTCGCGCGCCATGGCGCCCACCTCGGAGCGGCGCGACTGGAGGCGGTGGAACTGCTCGGGCAGCTCGCGCAGCTTCTCCATCGCGTAGTCACCCGCCCCGGCCACGGCATAGAACGGCTTGGACTCGGCGAGCTTCTTGACTTCGTCGTTGAGAGGCATGGGTTAACCTTCCTTGGGTTCCGGTTGAATGCGGTCGTCTGGCGACGAGGAGGTCGCACCCTCCTGTTCGGGAACCGCGTCGACCCCTTGGGGCTCCGACTCCGTCCGGGCGTTCTGGGAGGTCCGCTCGGCTGTGGTCGGGGCCCCGGCTCGGTTCTCCTTGCGAAACGACTCGTAAATGTCGATCAGCACCTGGCGTTGCCGCTCGGTGATGGTGCGGTCGGCCCTGATCGCGGTCAGCACGTCGCTGTCGGGCTCCCGGTCTTCGATGAGACCCGCCTGCACGTACAGCGCCTGGGACGAGATGCGCAGACCCTTGGCTATCTGGTTGAGGATCTCCGCGCTCGGCTTGCGAAGCCCGCGCTCGATCTGGCTCAGGTAGGGGTTGGAGACCCCTGCCTGACTGGCGAGCTGGCGCAGAGAGATCTTCGCCTGCTTCCGCTGATCGCGGATGTACTCGCCGATCGAGCCGACCTTCGGTAGTTCCATGCCCTTCAGTCTGCCTCACGCTGCTTGCAATTGCAAACGCGCTGGCTAACGACTGCAAGCAACGGAAGCGTTCAGGCCGGATAGATCCACAGTAGGGGAGCGGAGGCGGACAGCAGGATCGAAAACGTGATCACACTGACCCGGGCGTGTCTCGGGAAGGTGGGACCGGGCTTGACCAGGCGGTTCACCCTGGCCATGACATGCTCGCCGGAGGCGCCGAGGGCCCCGTCCGGAGCGGGCACGGCGCCGGCGGTGCCGAACCGCAGCAGCGCGGTCGCCAGGCGCCGCGGGGAGCAGTAGCGGCGGGCACGGTCGTCGGCGGCCATCTCGACCAGAAGGGCCACCGAGGAGTGGGCGTTGCGCACCACGCTGAGCCAGGGAAGCGCCCAGTTGAGCGCCGTGAACGGCAGGAGCACCAGATCGTGCCGCTCGCGCGCGTGCGCGGCCTCGTGGGCGAGCACCGCGGTGAGCTCGTCGGGGTGGAGCAACGAGAGCGTGCCCGCGCTCACGACGACCTCCGACCCCATCAGCCCGGGCAGGCAGTACGCCGCCGCGCCGGGGTGGTCGACCACGCGCACGCCGGGGACGCCCGGATCTTCGTGGGCGATGAGGGCCAGCAGCACGCGGTGGCGCCGCCGCGCGCGCAGGGTCTGCACCCCGGCGGCCAGCAGCACCGTCACCAGCACGGCGAGGAGCGTGAGGCCGGCGATCAGCGCGCTCACGCGGGGCAGGTCGTAGGGCTTCAGCAGTCCGTGGCCGGTGCCGAAGGAGACGGCCGAGTCGACGAAGGCGTGCAGGCCGTAGACGACGCCGCCGCCGTACGGCTCCAGGGCGTACGCCAGCAGGGCGCCGACGCTCGCCAGACCCCACGTCACGCCGAGGGACTGCCAGAGCAGGATCGCGGCCCTGGGGGCCCGCCACGGCCACTTGGCGAACGTGAGCCGCCATGCGCCCATCGCGCACGCCATGGCGAGCGCGGCGAGGACGGCGGCGGTGATCACTCTTCTTCCAGCTCCGTAAGTGCTCTGCGCAGGATGTCGGCCTCGGAGCCCGAGACCGTCTGGGCGAAGCGCGTGAGCGCCGCCGAACGGTCCCCGGTCATGTCGAGTGCCTCCAGCATAAGCTCCGCGACGTAGGCGTCGCGGCTCGCACTGGCCTCATAGCGCCACGCGCGGCCGTCACGGGTGCGGTTGAGGAATCCTTTGCGGGTCAGCCGGTCGAGAACCGTCATAACGGTGGTGGGGGCGAGGTCGCGGTCGGCGATCAGACGGCCGACCTCCCTGGCGGTCAACGGGCCCTCGTGGGCCCAGAGGATGTCCATGATGCTGCGTTCAAGCTCGCCGAGACCCTTCACGAGGCAAGCCTACCCGGAGTAGTACTACGACGTGTAGAGGTAACGTGCGGGTCGCGGCGTGACTCTCGTCACCCGCCGGGTGACCCCGATTGTCAACGCCCCCGGAGGCTGCGAGGCTCGATCGTATGGAGATAACGCTGGTGCAGGGTGACATCACCGAGGAGCGGGCCGACGCGATCGTGAACGCCGCCAACTCGTCGCTGCTGGGCGGTGGCGGCGTCGACGGGGCGATCCACCGGCGGGGCGGCCCCGAGATCCTCCAGGAGTGCCGTGCCCTGCGCGCGAGCCGATACGAAAAAGGGCTGCCGACCGGGCAGGCGGTCGCCACGACCGCCGGACGCCTCCCGGCCCGGTGGGTGATCCACACGGTGGGCCCGGTGTACGCCAGGTCGGAGGACCGCTCCCACCTGCTCGCCTCCTGCTACACCGAATCGCTGAAGGTCGCCGACGGGCTGGGCGCCAAGGTGGTCGCCTTCCCGGCGATCTCGGCGGGTGTCTACGGCTGGCCGATGGACGACGCCGCCCGCATCGCGCTGTCGACCGTGCGGGAGTCCTCCGCCCAGGTGACGGAGGCCCGTTTCGTGCTGTTCGGCGCGGAGGCGTACGCCGTCTTCGAGGAAGAGCTCCGCCGCCTCGACGCCTAGGAGTCCGCCGGGGCCAGGGCCGGCCACGGCACGGTCACCTCGCCCAGACGCCATCGCCGCCTTCCGCCGAGCGGGGGAGTGGTCGCGACCGGCCACGTCTCGGCCAGCCGCTCGACCGCCGCCATCCAGCGGGGACGCATGCCGTAGGCGCCGTACGGCGCCGAGACCGTCCAGGCGTGGTCGAAATCTCGGAGGAACGCGTGGACCCTCTCCCCGGGCACGTTGCGGTGGATGAGCGTCTTCGGCAGCCGTTCGGCGAGGTCGGAGGGGCGCTCGAACCCCGTGAGGCGGGTGGCCAGGGTGACCGTGCGCGGCCCGCCGGCGTCCAGGGTCACCCAGGCGGCACGATGGCCGATCTCCGAGCAGGTGCCCTCGACGACCACGCCGCCGGGGGCCAGCCGGGAGCGGAGAAGGTCCCACGCCTCCCACGCCCGCCCCTCGTCGTACTGCCTGAGCACGTTGAACGCGCGGACGATCAGCGGCCGGCGGCCCACCGGCAGTTCGAAGCCGCCGCGCACGAAGCTCAGCCCCGGCCGTTCGTACGGCTTGGCCGCCGCCACGCGCGCGGGGTCGATCTCGACGCCCACCACCTCCACGTCGGGACGCACGTGGCGCAGCCGCAGGAAGAGCTCGGAGGTGGTCACGTGCGAGGCCCCGTACCCGAGGTCGACCACCAGCGGCCGGTCGGCGGAGACCAGCAGCGGCCCGTACACCGCGGCGGTCCACCGGTCGCAGCGGCGCAGCCGGTTGTGCCCGGTGGTCCCGCGGGTGATCTCGCCCACGGGACCGCGCCTCGCCGTCCCACCCCTCATGGCCGTGCTCAGGAGATCCGGTGGACCTTGTGCTGGGCGGCCTGCGCCCGCGGGCGGATGACCAGCCGGTCGACGTTCACGTGGGCGGGCCGGGTGACGCACCAGGCGATGGCGTCGGCCACGTCGTCGGCGGTCAGAGGGTTCGGCACGCCGGCGTACACCTTCTCGGCGCGCTCGGTGTCACCGCGGAAGCGGGTGAGCGCGAACTCCTCGGTGCGGACCATGCCGGGCGCGATCTCGACGACCCGGACCGGCTCGCCGCACAGCTCCAGGCGCAGCGTCTCGGTCATCGCGGTCTGCCCGTGCTTGGCCGCGCTGTAGCCGCCTCCGCCCTCGTAGGAGATGAAGCCCGCCGTGGACGTCAGCATCACCAGGACGCCGTCGCCGGACTCGATCAGCTTGGGCAGCAGCGCCTTGGTCATGCGCAGCGAGCCCAGCACGTTCACCTCGTACATGCGCTGCCAGTCGTCGACCAGCCCCTCGGCGACCGTCTCCAGGCCGACGGCCCCGCCGGCGTTGTTGACCAGGACGTCACAGCGCTCGAGCGAGCCCGCGAACTCGGCCACCGACTCGTCGGAGGTCACATCGAGGGTGAAGGGACGGATGCCCGGCACCTCGGCCGCGAGCTTGTCGAGCCGGTCACGCCGCCGGGCGGCCGCCACGACGTCGTACCCCTCCGCCGCGAGCCGGCGGGCCGTCGCCTCACCGATGCCGCTGCTCGCGCCCGTCACCACCGCTGTCTTGGTCATGTCCCGTCCTCAGGTCGCTCGCTGTGTGCCCGCCCGTCATCCTGCCAGGGCCCGGGGCCAGGCTTTACACGGGCTGGTATGACCCTCTATCGGGAATCTCGCGTTGTTTTCGTCAGTTATAACCGTGCTGGAGGTGGTGTCAGGTGCCGCGAGGACCCATCGCACGCCGGATCAACCGCGTCGCGACGATCAGCATGCACACGTCCCCGCTGGACCAGCCGGGCACCGGCGACGCGGGCGGCATGAACGTCTACATCGTCGAGGCCGCCAGGCGCCTCGCGGAGCTGGGCGTCGAGGTCGAGATCTTCACCCGCCAGACCGCCCGCGACCTGCCCCCCACCGTCGAACTGCAGCCGGGCGTCACCGTACGTCACATCACCGCCGGCCCCTACGAGGAACTCGACAAGGGCGACCTCCCCCGGCAGCTGTGCGCGTTCCTGTGGGGCGTCCTGCGCACCGAGGCGAGGTACGAGCCCGGGTACTACGACCTCATCCACTCCCACTACTGGCTCTCCGGACAGGTCGGCTGGCTCGCCAAGGAACGCTGGGGCGTGCCGCTGGTGCACACCATGCACACCATGGCCAAGGTCAAGAACCTCCTGCTGGCCGAGGGCGACAAGCCGGAACCGGTCGCCCGGGTCCTCGGCGAGGAGCAGGTCGTCGACATGGCCGACCGCCTGATCGCCAACACCGCCGACGAGGCGCGCGAGCTGATCGATCTCTACCACGCGCCCACCGAACGGGTGCAGGTGGTGAACCCCGGCGTCAACCTCCGGGTGTTCCAGCCCGCCTCCAAGGGCGCCGCGCGGCGCAGGCTCGAACTCCCGCAGGACGCCCACATCATGCTCTTCGTCGGCCGCATCCAGCCCCTCAAGGCCCCCGACGTCCTGCTCAAGGCGACCGCGCGCATGCTCGCCGAGGACCCCGCTCTGCGTTCCCGGCTGATCGTGGCCTGCGTGGGCGGCCCCAGCGGCAACGGGCTCGCCCGCCCCTCCCTCCTCACCGACCTCGCGGCCGAGCTCGGCATCTCCGACGTCGTACGGCTCGCGCCGCCGGCCCCGCAGGACGAACTGGCCGACTGGTACCGCGCGGCCGACGTCACGGTCGTCCCCTCCTACAGCGAATCCTTCGGCCTGGTCGCGCTGGAGTCGCAGGCCTGCGGCACCCCGGTCGCGGCGGCCGCGGTCGGCGGGCTGCGCACCGCCGTCCGGCACGACCGCTCCGGCGTGCTCGTCGACGGGCACGAACCCCAGACCTGGGCGACCGCGCTGCGCGCGTTCGTCGACCGCCCCGCCTGGCGCGACTCGCTGGCCTCCGGGGCGAGGGAGCATGCGGCCGCCTTCGGCTGGTCCGCCACCGCGGCCCGCCTGCTGGAGGTCTACCAGGACGCCATGGCCGGCCTGCGCCGCACGCCGGTCGCCGCCAACCTCTGACGGCCCGGGCGGCTTCGGGTAGCGTCGTCGCCCGGGATCCTCAACGCGGGAGTGTGCACTGTCATGGATCACGAGGCGGTCGTCGAGGCCGCGCTGAAGGCCGCCGAGGTCTCCTACGAGCGGCCCCGCCCCGGGGCCTTCCTGGCCAAGCTCCCCGGGCAGCACAAACTGGCGACCATGACCTGGCTCACCATCTCGGACAACGCCCTGCACGTCGAGGCGTTCTTCTGCCGGCAGCCCGACGAGAACCACACCGAGTTCTACCGCTGGCTGCTGACCAAGAACGGCTCGATGTACGGCGTGCACTTCGCGCTCGACTCCGTGGGCGACGTCCACCTGGTCGGGCACCTGCCGCTGGCGTCGATCTCCGAGGAGGAGATCGACCGGCTGCTCGGGTGCGTGCTGACCTATGCCGACGAATGGTTCGACCGCGCCCTGGAGCTCGGGTTCGCCTCCTCGATCCGGCGTGAGTGGGACTGGCGGGTCAAGCGCGGGGAGTCGCTGGCGAACCTCCGGGCGTTCGAGGGCATCGTCGAACGCAGCCGGCGCGAGGCCTGAGCCCGGTCGCCGCCCCGCCTCCGCTGCGCGTCAAACCGGGCAGACCCTAAGCTTGGGCGCATGGCTACTTTGGTGCTATTGCGGCATGGCGAGAGTGAGTGGAACGCGAAGGGCCTGTTCACCGGCTGGGTCGACGTCACGCTCTCGCCCGCGGGCGAGCAGGAGGCGCGGCGCGGCGGCAGGCTGCTGCTCGACGCGGGGGTCCGTCCCGACGTCGTGCACACCTCGGTCCTGACGCGGGCGATCCAGACCGCCAACCTCGCGCTCGGCGAAGCCGACCTGCTGTGGCTGCCGGTCTCCCGCTCGTGGCGGCTCAACGAGCGGCACTACGGCGCGCTCCAGGGCAAGAACAAGGCGCAGACCCGCGAGGAGTTCGGTGACGAGCAGTTCACCCTCTGGCGCCGCTCCTACGACGTCCCGCCGCCGCCGCTGCCCGACGACGACGAGTTCTCGCAGGTCGGTGACGCGAGGTACGCCACGCTTCCGCCGGAGCTCATGCCGCGCACCGAGTGCCTGAAGGACGTCGTGCAGCGCATGCTGCCCTACTGGTACGACCGCGTCGTCCCCGACCTCGCGGCCGGCCGCACCACCCTGGTGGTGGCCCACGGCAACTCCCTGCGCGCGCTGGTCAAGCACCTCGACGGCATCGGCGACGAAGAGATCGCCAAGCTGAACATCCCCACCGGCATCCCCCTGCGCTACGAGCTCGACGAGGACTTCAAGCCGGTGAAGGCCGGCGGCGAGTACCTCGACCCCGAGGCCGCCAGGGCCGCCATCGAGGCCGTCGCCAACCAGGGCAGGTAGCCGCCCGCCCTGGCCGCGTTCGTCCGGGCCGACGCGGCCGCGCTCGACGGCCCGCCTCCGCACAGGCGAAAGCCCCGGACCTGGTGGTCCGGGGCTTTCTCACGCGCCGCCCGGCCGGGCCGTCCGCCGAGGTCTCGGGGCGCCTGGTCAGGACGCGGAGTCGCTCTCCATCCGGTCGCCGGTCACGAGGTACACCACGTCGCGGGCCACGCGGACGGCGTGGTCGGCGTACCGCTCGTAGTAGCGGCCGGTGAGGGTGATGTCGATCGCCGACTCGATGCCGTGCCGCCATTCCTTCGCCAGCAGCACCCGGAACAGCCTGCGGTGCAGCCGGTCCATCGCGTCGTCGTCGTCCTCGAGCTCCTTGGCGAGCTCGACGTTGTGGGAGGCGATGCAGCTGCCCGTCTTGGTGATCAGCCGCTCGGCGATCTGCCCCATCTCCAGGATGGTGTCGCGCAGCTCCGGGGGGATGGCCGAGTCGGGGTGCCGCATCCGCGCGATCTTCGCCACGTGCTGGGCCAGGTCTCCCATGCGCTCCAGGTCGCCGCCCATCCGCAGGGCGGTGATGGCGGTGCGCAGGTCCACGGCGACGGGCTGCTGGGTGGCCATCAGCTCGAAGATCGAGGTCTCGATCTCGGCGTAGAGCCGGTTGACCTCCTCGTCGTGGGAGATCACGCTCTCGGCGAGCTGCAGGTCGGCGTCCAGCAGTGCGGTGGTGGCCCTGGAGATGGCCGAGCGGACCAGATGGGTCATCTGGACCAGCCGGTCGGTGAGAGCGTTGAGTTCTTCGTGGAAGGCGTCGCGCATGCGGCTCACGCTACGCGCGCGTTCGTGAACGAACTTCGTCCAAAAGATGAACTCTCCAGGAAAGAGGCGGCGCATGGGTCCTGAACTGCGAGGCAGGCCGCCTACCATCGAAAGTGTGAGTGAGATCGTGACGAGCCTGGCCGCTTTGGCGGGGTTTGTCGTCGGGGCGATCGCGATGGTGGCGGTGCGCCCGAGGGACAAACGCCGCGCCGACATCCCTGAGAACGAAGAGACCGTCCTGCCCCAAGGGGTGGCGTCGGTGCTCGCCGTGCTACCCTCCTCGGCGGTCGTGCTCGACCGTGACGACAAGGTGCTGCGCGCCAGTTCCGCGGCGCGCGCCTTCGGGCTCGTCAAGGGTGATCACCTCATGGCCGCCGAACTGCTCGCCCTCGCCCGCCAGGTGCGCCGCGACGGCGAGATCCGCGAGAGCGAGTTCGAGGTCGCCGGGCACAAGTTCGGCCAGGAGGCCACCACCTTCGCCGTCCGCGTCGCGCCCCTCGGCACGCACGGGCAGGTGCTGGTGCTGGCCGAGGACCAGACCGAACGGCGGCGCGTCGAGGCCGTGCGGCGCGACTTCGTGGCCAACGTGAGCCACGAGCTGAAGACCCCCGTCGGCGCGCTCAGCCTGCTGGCGGAGACCATCCAGGACGCCGCGGAGGACCCCGTGGCCGTCACCCGGTTCGCCGGGCGCATGCAGCACGAGGCCGCCCGTCTCACCTATCTCGTCCAGGACCTGATCACCCTGTCCCGCATCCAGGGTGGCGAGCCCATCCCGACCCCCGGGTGCGTGCCGGTGGACGAAGTGGTCCACGAGGCCATCGACCGCTGCAACACCAAGGCCGCCGCCAAGGAGATCACCCTGGTCGCCGGCGGCACCGAGGGGCTGCGCGTGTGGGGGGACGACGAGCTGCTCGTCACCGCCCTGCGCAACCTCATAGACAACGCCGTCGCCTACAGTCCCGAGAGCACCCGCGTGGTGGTCAGCGCCAGACCCGCGGGCGAGGCCGTGGAGGTCAGCGTCAGCGACCAGGGCATCGGCATCCCCGAGAGCTCCCAGGAACGCATCTTCGAGAGGTTCTTCCGCGTCGACGCCGCCCGGTCCCGGGCGACCGGCGGCACGGGGCTCGGCCTGGCCATCGTCAAGCACGTCGCCGTCGCCCACGGCGGCGAGGTCACCGTCTGGAGCAAAGAGGGCTCCGGCTCGACCTTCACCCTTCGTCTGCCGGCCTTCGGCGGCACGGCGATCGCCGTACCAAGCACAACAATCCCCCTGGAGGCCGCGAAGTGACGCGCGTGCTCGTCGTCGAGGACGAAGAGTCGTTCTCGGACGCCCTGTCCTACATGCTCCGCAAGGAGGGGTTCGAGGTGGCCGTGGCGGCCACCGGCCCCGAGGCGCTCGACACCTTCGACCGCAACGGCGCCGACCTGGTGCTCCTCGACCTCATGCTGCCCGGTCTGCCCGGCACCGAGGTCTGCCGGTCGCTGCGGCAGCGCTCCAAGGTCCCCGTGATCATGCTGACCGCCAAGGACAGCGAGATCGACAAGGTGGTGGGCCTGGAGCTCGGCGCCGACGACTACGTCACCAAGCCGTTCTCCTCGCGCGAGCTGGTGGCCCGCATCCGCGCCGTGCTGCGCCGGCAGGGCGACGTCGAGGAGGTCGAGCAGGCCGTCCTGGCGGCCGGGCCGGTGCGCATGGACGTCGACCGGCACATCGTCGCGGTACGCGGCCGTCAGGTGCAGCTCCCGCTGAAGGAGTTCGAACTGCTGGAGGTGCTGCTGCGCAACGCGGGGCGCGTGCTCACGCGGGGCCAGCTGATCGACCGGGTGTGGGGGGCCGACTACGTCGGCGACACCAAGACCCTCGACGTGCACGTCAAGCGCCTGCGGGCGAAGGTCGAGTCCGACCCGTCCAACCCGCGCTGCATTCTCACCGTCCGCGGCCTCGGCTACAAGTTCGACCCTGTGGAGGGGTGAGCGCCTCAAGGAGCGCCCCGAGCCGCCGAGCGCAGGCGGCAGTGAATACGGAAGAGGCCCGGTCGTCGTACGACCGGGCCTCTCGCCGTGAAGGGCTCAGCTGCTGGCCGTCGGGTCCGGAGTGGGAGTGCCCGCGGACGGGGTCGCCTGCGGGGTGGCGGAGGTCGACGGCGGGGTGCTGGGGGCGGGCGACAGCGCGGTGTACTCGCGGCTGCGGGTGACGACGGGGACCGTCATCTCGATGTCGCCGGCGTTGGTGAACTTGAGGCTCAGACGGACGTTCTCGCCGCCGTACAGGGGCTTCTGGGTGCCCTGCACGATGACCTGGGAGACCGGCCGGCCGGTGTTGACGAGCCTGCCGGGGGGCAGCGCGATCGGGCCCGGGCTCTGGACGGAGCTGGCGCTCTGGTCGGCCACGGCGACACCCTGCAGCGTGTCGGCGTTGGTGCCGTAGTTCACCATGGACAGGTAGAGCGGGATCGAGCCGCCCGCCGCGATCTGGGAACCGGCGTCCGGCCCGAGGAGGAACGCCTGGGCGATCTTGATGCCGTTCCTGCCGTAGGTCTTGGTCGTGCCGTTGCTGTCGATCAACACGTTCGCCTCGGTCGGAGCGTAGGCGGTGTTGGTGTTGGCGTCCGTCCCTGCGCCACACGCGGCCAGCGCCGGGGCGGCTGCGAGCAGCGCGGTGACGATGATCACCCTGCGACGGCTGGTGCTGGTCACAGTTGAAGCTCTCCTTGATACACATGGGTATGGCCAGACGCAACCTTATCCGGCTTCCGGACCCCTCTCTCAGCGGGGCCGACGGGAGCGCGCGGGCCCCCAGGAGCGCAGGTCATTGGGCATGTAGAGAGTTGCGATTCATACTGTTGAACGGTTGTCAAGTCCCAAATCGAGGCTTTGACCTGCAGTTATGTTGATTTCACTGTTCCGGGAGGGGACTGACGCGTGGTATCCTGGAGTACAGCGGAAGGGGTACTTGTCACATGACTTTCCAGGTCGGCGACACTGTCGTCTACCCCCACCACGGGGCTGCTCGGATCGAAGCCATCACGACCCGCACGATTAAGGGCGAGGACAGAACCTATCTGGTGCTGAAGGTCGACAAGGGCGACCTTACCGTTCAAGTGCCGGCGGAAAACGCCGAACTCGTCGGCGTGCGTGACGTTGTAGGCCAGGAAGGCCTAGAGCGTGTCTTCGATGTCCTGCGCATGCCGCACACCGAAGAACCCACCAACTGGTCCCGCCGCTACAAGGCCAACCTCGAGAAGCTGGCGTCCGGCGACGTCAACAAGGTGGCCGAAGTGGTGCGCGACCTCTGGCGGCGCGACAAGGAGCGCGGCCTGTCCGCCGGCGAGAAGCGCATGCTCGCCAAGGCCAGGCAGATACTGGTCAGCGAGCTCGCCCTCGCCGAGAAGACCAACGAGGACAAGGCCGAGGCGCTTCTCGACGAGGTTCTCAACTCCTGAACACCACACCTCCAAGGGTGGGCGTCGGAGTCGACGTCCACCCTTTCGCATCGGGCCGTGAGCTCCACCTGGCCGGTCTCCACTGGCCGGGCGAGACGGGGCTCGCAGGCCACTCCGACGGCGACGCCGCCGCGCACGCCTGCTGCGACGCGCTGCTGTCCGCGGCCGGTCTCGGCGACATCGGCGGGCTCTTCGGCACCGCCGACCCCCGATGGGCCGGGGCCTCGGGCCTGACCCTCCTCCAGGAGGCCGCCCGCCACGTCCGCGCGGCGGGGTTCGAGATCGGCAACATCGCCGTTCAGATCATCGGTAATCGTCCCAAGCTCGCGCCGCGACGCGCCGAGGCCGAGAAGGTTCTCGGCGAGGCCGCGACGGCGCCGGTCAGCGTCAGCGCGACCACGACCGACGGGCTGGGGCTCACCGGGCGCGGCGAGGGCGTCGCGGCCATCGCCACGGCGCTCGTCTACGCGCTTCCTCCAACCGGTGGGCATCACATGCCAACCGGCGGGGCGGCGGGCACGTCCTAGAAGCGGGATCCCACGGCGAGTGGGCCCATTCCCGCTCGCGAACCTTGAGGACGGTGCCCCGCTTACCGGCGCGGGTACGGGACGCCGTCCTCATCCCGGTTTTTCCGGGCCGTGCGGGGCCCTCGCAGAGCGCTTTGTGCGGTTTCCGGGTCTCTGACCTGCCTTTTTTGGTTTCTAGGATTAGCACCCCGTATGAGGGTAGCCATCTTGTCAGCGTGAAGGTGGACCCTCAACGGGAGGCTCGATATGACCATTCAGACCATTCTCGGTGCGATCGTCATCGGTGCCATCGTCGGCGCTCTGGGACGGCTCATTCTCCCCGGTCGTCAGCCCATCGGCTGGATCCTGACCATCGTCGTCGGCATCGTCGCCGCCCTCATCGGTACGGCGATCGCCCAGGTCCTCGGCGTCGCGACGACCCCCGGCATCGACTGGATCGAACTCGTCATGCAGGTGGTCCTCGCCGTCGTCGGTGTCGGCCTGGTCGCGGGTATTCGCGGCCGCGCCAGGGTCTGACCTGGTGCGGAGCGTAACTCCGCGAAAGCCGATCTCTGATCCGTCCCGGTCCGCTGAGGACCGGGACGGATCTTTGCTGTTCACGGCTCGCGGCGGGCCCGCCGTCCCCCTGGGGGTCTACTCCGAGGCGGACGGCGTGGCGTCCTCGGGCGGCAGCGGAGTGCTGCGCACGCGCAGGGACGGCGGGGCGGTCGGCTCGGCGCCGTACGGGCCGTGTCCCCTGGATTCCTCCTCCTCGGCCTCACCGGCGCCATGGGCGGGGTCAGGGACGTCCGCGGGCGCCTCAGAGGGCAGCGGAGCGGCTTCGTCGCGCAGGTGCGGATAGGGCTGCGTGTCGGCCGCCGTCGGCTCCTCGGCCGCCATCTCGTCGGTGATGTGAGGGTAGGGCTGGGTGTCGCCCAGCTCGCGCTCGGCGACCGGCTTGGGAAGCGGGTGCACCAGCACGTCGCCTGTGGGAGGCCGGACGAGGTCACCCCAGCGGAGCGGCCGGTCGGGGCGGCGCTGTTCGGGTGCGGGCTCGGGCGTCGGCGCCGGCGCGGCGCCGCCGCGAGGCTGCGGGACCAGCCGCTGCTCCGGCTCGGGCTCGGGCACCTCGTGCTCCTGCCGCGGGACCGCCTGCTCCGGAGCGTCGTACCGGTCACGGTCGTCGGCCGCCGCCACCGGTGTGTCGTACCGGTCACGGTCGTCGGCCGCCGCCACCGGAGCGTCGTACCGGTCGTCGTGCGCGGACGTCTCCTCCTCTTCCTCGACGACGGCGGAGGGGGACGGTTCGTCGGCGTCGAGCGGGGGCAGTTCGTCCACCGTGGGGGTCTCGGGAGCGGGAGTGGGCGGGACCACCGGCGTGATCTCGGGCTCCGGCTCGCGGACCGGCTGCTCCAGGCGAGGCGCGGGGTCGCGTTCGGGACTGTGGGGGTGGACGACCGCCTCCAGCGGCGGAGCCTGCTCGGGATCGCGCTCCTCACCGCCGAAGGGGACGAGATCGTGGCCGGGGCGCTCCTCGCTCTCCGCGGCCTCCGCCACCTGCGGCTGCGGACGCCTGGCCGGGAGCACGAACAGCCACAGGCCGAGGACGAGCATCACCCAGGGTGCCACGGCGACACCTATGGCCGCCTGGCCGGGGTCGACGAGCGTGTGACGGGCTATCACGACGTTCGCGACGGCCGCGGCCGCCACGAGCACGGCGAGGATCACCACCGCCTGGAGCCGCAGCAGCAACCTGGTGGAGCGCAGGAGGAGCACGCTGATCAGCGCGATCACCAGGAGGGCGTCGAAGCCCGCGGGGTACAGGTAGGCGAGGCGGGGGTCGGCGCCGCCCATCTCCGCGAGGGTCCGGAGCGGGGCGAACGACAGCACGCACGCGCCCGCCGCCAGCGCGGCGACGGCGAGGCCCGCGACGGCGGTACCGACGCGGCGCAGCACGAGCGCCGCTCGGGAGGGCTGCGCGGGAGCGGACAGAGGAGCGGACCGGCGGGAGGGCTTGGCTGCCGCCAGCGGGGGAGTGACGTCCATGGCGGTTCGAGCCTACAGAATCACCGCTGCCGTAGCCGGTAGAGACACCCGCGCCGCCGCCGCGGATCTCCGGACCGGGCGCCGCCGGGCCCCCGCGAAGCTCGCCCCAGCATTCGCCTGGGCCCGCACACCGACCCACCGCATGCCGAACGAAACAAGAGGCACGACAGCCGGCGTGGTGGTGGGGGAGCGTGTATCCGTTGGCCGGACGGGTCTGTGCTGGGGGAGTGGCGGCAACGGTGGGACGTGTCCGTTCGCAATGACGGGAGGGGGTGTCCGTTATTTCGGGGTTTGGAGGATTTTTACGGCTTCGCGATGCGGTGCAACTGTCACTTCCGGCACATCAGCACAAATAGTTTCGGACAAACCTCCCTCTTTGGGAGAAGGTGACCGTAGGTATAGGTCAAGGGGAAAGAACGTGGGATTCACAACGCTTTCGACGACGTGTGAGGTTGGACAACCCGTCCTGCCGAGGGCCGCGAGGCATTAGCCTTGCGTTCGTGAGCCTGCGCCTATACGACACCAGCACCCGTGCCGTCCGCGAGTTCGTCCCCGTCCAGCCGGGCCGGGTCACGATATATCTGTGCGGGGCCACTGTGCAGGCTCCGCCGCATATCGGTCACGTCCGCTCGGGTGTCAACTTCGACGTCCTGCGCCGGTGGCTGCTGCGGTCGGGGTACGACGTGTGGTTCTGCCGCAACGTCACCGACCTCGACGACAAGATCCTCCGCGTCGCGGCCGAAGAGGGCGTGCCGTGGTTCGTGATCGCCGAGCGCAACCAGCGGGCGTTCACGTGGGCTTACGACGTCCTGGGCTGCCTTCCGCCCACGGTCGAGCCGAGGGCGATGGGCCACATCCCCGAGATGATCGAGCTGATGCACCGGCTGATCGACAAGGGGCACGCCTACGCCGCCGGAGGCGACGTCTACTTCGACGTCATGTCCTACGCCGACCGTTACGGCAAGCTCTCCAACCAGCGCCCCGAGAACATGCGCGCCGCGGGCGACACCGACACCGACACGGCCAAGCGCGACCCGCGCGACTTCGCGCTGTGGAAGGGCGCCAAGCCCGGCGAGCCCACCTGGCCCACTCCGTGGGGCCCCGGCCGTCCCGGCTGGCACCTGGAGTGCTCGGCCATGGCCACCAAATACCTGGGCGAGACCTTCGACATCCACGGTGGCGGCGTCGACCTGATCTTCCCGCACCACGAGAACGAAGTCGCCCAGTCGCAGGCGGCCGGCGACGGCTTCGCCCGCTACTGGCTGCACAACGGCATGCTCAAGATCGGTGCCGAGAAGATGAGCAAGTCGCTCGGCAACTCCCTGCTCGTGCCGCAGATGCTGAAGAAGGTGCGCGCCGTCGAGCTGCGCTACTACCTCGTGGCGGCCCACTACCGCTCCTCGATCGACTACTCCGACGAGGCGCTCGCCGAGGCCGCCGCCGGATACCAGCGCATCGAGGGCTTCGTCACCCGTGCCGCCGAGGTCATCCACGACGTCGACGCCGCGGCGCCGCTCCCGCAGGCGTTCGTGGACGCCCTGAACGACGACCTCGGGGTGCCGCAGGCGCTCGCCGTCGTCCACGAGGTCGTGCGCGAGGGCAACGTCGCCCTCGCCCAGGGCAACAAGGAGCAGGTGGCGCGGCTTCTCGCCGAGACGCAGAACATGCTCGACGTCCTCGGCCTCGACCCCCGCTCGCCGCAGTGGCGGGCGTCCGGGGGCGAGAGCGGCCTCACCGAGACCGTCGACGCCCTGGTCAAGGTGGCCCTGGAGCAGCGGCAGGCCGCGCGTGCGCGCAAGGACTACGCCGCCGCCGACGCCATCCGCGACCAGCTCGCCGCGGCCGGCGTCGTCGTCGAGGACACCCCCCAGGGTCCTCGATGGGAACTGGCTCGCTGATCGCGCCGGTAGGCTGACAGCATGGCTGGTGGTGGCAAGGGGTCCGGTAAGTCCGGTAAGAGGCAGGGCCCCACACGGGGTACCGGGGGGCAGGGCCGTAAGGCTCTTCAGGGCAAGGGGCCCACGCCGCCCGCGTCCGAGCGGCATTGGTTCAAGGACAAGCAGCGCGCCCCGGGCACGTCCTCGCGGCGCGCGGAGCAGCCCGCGCGCCCGGTCCGTTCGGCGCGCCGCGACGACGCCCCCGAGATCATCGGTGGCCGTAACCCGGTCGTCGAGGCCCTGCGTGCCGAGATCCCGGCGAACGCCCTGTACGTGACGCAGCGCATCGACAACGACGACCGCGTGCGAGAGGCGATCAAGATAGCCGCCAACCGCGGTATCGCCATGCTCGAGGTCAGCCGCGAGAGGCTCGACAGGCTCACCGAGGGCACCGTCCACCAGGGCGTCGCCCTCCAGCTCCCGCCCTACGACTACGCCCACCCCGACGACCTCGTCGAGCGGGCGCAGGACGCCGCCGAGGTGCCGCTGATCATCGCGCTCGACGGCGTCACCGACCCGCGCAACCTCGGTGCGATCGCGCGTTCGGCGACGGCGTTCGGCGCCCACGGCATCCTGGTGCCCTCCCGCCGTTCCGCAGGCGTCACCGCGGGCGCCTGGAAGACCTCCGCGGGCACCCTGGCCCATCTCCCTGTGGCCCGGGCCGCCAACCTGACCAGCACGCTCCGCGAGTACCGCGAGCGCGGTCTGTTCGTCATCGGCCTCGACGGCGAGGCCTCCACCGACATCGGCGATGTCGAGCTGGCCACCGAGCCGCTCGTCGTCGTGGTCGGCTCCGAGGGCAAGGGCCTGTCCCGCCTGGTCCGCGAGTCGTGCGACGTGGTGGCCCGCATCCCGATGAACGCCACGACCGAGTCCCTGAACGCGGGCGTCGCCGCCGGCATCGCCCTGTACGAGGTGGCCCGCCACCGCCGCCGCTGACCCCGGCCTCCGCGACGAGTCTCATGGCGGGGGCTCACCCTGTACGGGGCCATGCCGCCGCCCGCCGAGCTCGACGGCTTTTCCTCGCCCCGGCCGAGGTGATCGGTGACGCTGCCCGCGCCATGCGACTAAACTCGTAGCGCACAACGCGCCGACGTAGCTCAATCGGCAGAGCAACGGTCTTGTAAACCGTAGGTCAGGGGTTCGATTCCCCTCGTCGGCTCCCAGCTCAAAGGCTCCTTGCGATCTTCGCAAGGGGCCTTTTGCTAACAGGTTTGCTAACAGCGGCTATGCGGCGGCTTCCTTGATCGCCGTCGCGAAGATGTCGGCCGCTGTCGCCATCTGCTCGTTGATCACGTGGGCGTACACCCGGAGCGTGATCGCCGGGTCGGCATGGCCGAGCCGTGCAGCGACCACGTGAACCGGCACACCGGCCAGCAGGAGCGTCGTGGCGTGGATGTGCCGGAGATCGTGGAGCCGAGCATGGGGGAGCGGCTTGCTCGGCTTAGGGCCGTTCCTGGGGGTGTTGTAGGCGTTGATCAGCTTGCCTACGAGCGTGGTCACCGTGTCGGGGTAGATCGGCTCTCCCCATCCCGTCGTGAACACGTAGTCATCGGTGCCCCTCCATTCCTCGCCGACAGCTAGCTTCTCGGCGGCCTGCCGTGCCCGGTGCTCGCGGAGCACCAAGGCAGTCTCGGTATCGAGGCTCACCACGCGGGACCGGCCGAGGCTTGCCGTTCTTCCCGCCGCCGGTCAGCAGCTCCCGGTACAGCTTCGTGACGGTCGCCGGCCGGACCGCTTGCAGACGGAGGTTTCCGATGCGGGGGGCGATGTAGAGCCGGATCAACATCCGGTAGCCGTGGAGCGTCTTGGGCTTGATCTCCACAGAGTGCGCCTCGATCCACTCTTCCAGGTAGGCGCCGACCGTGATCGTGTTCCGATTGACGTACTCACCACGGCGAGCGGCCACCCGCGCCTCGTCGCGGGCCGCTTTGGCGTCGTCCTCGGTGGCGAAGCCACTCACCCACTTGGGCTTACTGATGCCGGTTTCCGGGTCGGTCACCCTGATTACGTACGACCAGGTCTTGCCGCGCTTCATGACGCCGTCACGGAGCTTCGGAGTGCCCTTCTTGCTTGCCCTGCTGCGGTTGGAGTCGGCCGGGTCCGGAGTCGCAACGATGTTCTTGGTCATGCGGCGGTCTCCTTTGCCAGCAGTTCGGCGATGTAGGTCTCAAGGGCCGCGACGGGGATGCGGCGGGATCGGTCGATGTGGAGGAAGCGGATGGCGCCGGAGTCCATGAGGCGGTACAGCTTGGCGCGCGATATCGACAGCGCTTCGGCCGCCTCCGGAACGGTCAGGAGGAGCTTGGCCATGTGCTCACCTCCTGCTCTGGGATGAACGGTCTGCCGGTGATGGCCGAGGCGATGACCTGTTCACCGGCGGATAGGCCGCGTCCGGCGTACTCCCAGTGCGCGACCACGAGAACGGTGTCCTCGTCGAAGAGGGGCAGACGGCCGGTAGAGGTCTCCTCGTCGCGCATGTGGTCGACGCGGGCGGCGCGTAGAGCGCCCAAGGTGGTGGAGTAGCGGCGGGATTTGGTGGAGAAGTGACCCCGGAAGCCGAGCATGTGAGCCCACTGGGCAAGCCGCAGCTCGTTCAGCTTGTCGAGGGCGGCCAGGCGGAAGCACTCGGCGATCAGCCGCCGGGCATGCTCGCGGAGATCCAGGCCGCTCAGGTCATCCAGGGCGTTGATGCGCCGGTCTACGGTGCCGACGCATTCGGCGGCTTTGGTGGCGTACTTGGCGATGTATCCGGCGACTGCCTGATCCGTCAGATCTCCATTGATCGCGATCGGCCGGATGTCGAGCTGTGCGCCCCAGCGCATGACGCGGGCAGGTTCGCCGGGCAGCGCGGGCACTGGGACGCTGACGGCGGCTGTGGCGTGCCGGACGGCTTGCTCTAGGCGATCGGCGTTCGCCCAGTCGGGCGGGTCGGTGTCGGGGCCGGCGGGGCCGTCGAGGCGGATCACGGCGTGGAAGTGGACGACGCCGCGGCGCTGGTATTCGGCGACTTTGGCGAAGGAGATGACGAGCCGTTCGCCCAGCTCCTTTTGTGTCAGTCCGTGGAGTTTGGCCAGGTGCCGGCGGAGCGCCATGGTGAAGCGGCGCCACAGTTCGGGGGCCAGGGCGTTGAACAGCACGCTTGAGGCGTAGTCGTAGCAGTCGGGGCACAGGGGTTCGCCGAGGCGGCGTTCCTCATCGCCGTGCCGGGCGGTGCAGGAGATGACGCGCCCGTGAGGGCAGGTCTCGGCGTCACGGCGGGGGTGGCAGGGCAGGACTTTGCCGCCCTGTTCGCGGCGAGTGTGGACGGCGCCGAACGACGGGGCGGTGAGAGTGACGAACAGGGCCGGGTGAGCGGTGACCGAGGCGGGGACGCCTTTGCCGCCGGCCAGGCCCGCGCGGATCAGTTGGTAGGTGTCGGCGCGGTAGATCTCGGCGCAGGCCGGGCAGCGGGAGGCGCGGCGGGTCTTGCACTGCACGCGCAGCACCCCGCCGGGCTCGCGGCTGGTGGTATAGGTGTGGAGGACTTCACCGGTGGTGGCGTCGATGTGGCGGACTCGTCCGCGAAGGTGGATCGGCTGACGGCATCCACCGGTTCCGCGGATTTGGGCGGCCCACCGGTCGAAGCCGGGGCTGTTGAGGCGTTCGACGATTCCCGCGACGGCATGCGGGTTGCGGATGTGCGGGGGCAAGATGGGAGGCGTCCCTTTCGAAGCTCTGGGTTCGGTGGGGATGGCCCCCGACGTGGCGCGGAACTTGGCGGTTGTATGGCCACGCCGGGGGCGGTGGGAATGTCAGCAGAAGCCTTGTCCCTGGCAGGATTCGCAGGTCTGGCCGAGGCTGTCGACGCCGGTCGCCCCGCAGTCGTGGCAGCGGGAGTGCCGGAGTTCGGCGGTGATCTCGGCGCGGCGCTTGGAGAGGATGGCGGAGGCGCGGTACTCGACGGGGCCGAATCGGATCGTGGTCGAGTAGTGCGTGTCCGAAGTGGACCAGGAGTCGATCTCAGCGCCGAGGTAGCGAGCGATCGTGTCGATCTCGGCCCTCATCTCCTCGTCGGGGCTGTCGAGCAGGTGGTGGCTCACGCTGGCGTACCGAGGGGCCGGTATGTCGGGGTTGGAGTCGAGAAAGGCGGCCAGGCCCCGAAGGCCGTTGATCAGGGCGTTCCGGTCAGCGTTGGCGGTCATGGCGGCTTCTCCCTTGCTCAGGCGGGGGTCAGGTCACGAAGCAGGTCCGAGGCGAGTTGGTTCGAGACGCCGAGTTGAGCGCGCAGCAGGTCACGGGTGATGGGCTTGCCGTACCGGTTCTGGTAGTCGTCGGCGATCTTCCGCGCGTGCGTCAGCAGCGCGCCCGAGGTACCCGGCTTCTGCGGAGCCGGAGTAGTCGAGGCAGTCGATAGGGCGACGGTGGGAGTAAGGGGCGTCTCGTGCTCTTGGCCCACTTCTGTGGCCTGAACAGCCACCACCGAAGGGGACGGAGGCGGGGAGACGTCCGCAGTAGGGACGGGGACGCGTAGGGCGGCGCGTCGTTCGAGCAGGGAGACCGCGACGAGGAACGCCACCGCTGGAGTCGCGGCGGTGATCCACCCCCAGGGGGACGGGTCGGCCTGCGCCAGGTTGGCCGCCAGAGACAGCAGGATGCCGCCGGTCATAACGAGCGTGGGCCAGGAGATCAGCCCCCGTGCTTGGCGGTCTCTGCGTTTGTCGCGCTGACGCTCGCGAGCGGCCATGACACAGGTCAGATCGACGCAGACGGCGATAGCCCACGCCATCGGCCCCGACTGGCCGTGTTCGGTGGCGGTGTCGCGGATGTGAGTGAAAGAGCCGGCCCCCGCGATCAGGGCTACCAGGACCACCGGACCGGAGTCCAGCAGCCAGGTACCCAGGCGACGAAGAGGGTTCATCGGTAGCTCTCCCGTGGAAGGTCAGGCGGTCGTCAGCTCGGGACGGTCGACGCCGGGCAGGTCCGGAAGGTCGTGACCCAGCCCGGAGGCGAGGACCTGTTGCCAGGACGGCGTGAGGTCCGCGTGGACGCTGGCGGCGTCCTCGGCGGCCTGCTCGGAGACGTAGTACGAGCGCGCCCGGTACCAGCGGCCATCGGCGCCGGTCGTGATCGCGACGCCCGGAGTGTCGGCCCGGATCAGCCGGGCGGCGTCGAGGGCGGCCGGGTCGAGGTCGCCGAGAGTCATGGTCGCGGTCTCAGGGTCGTTGACCCGATGGCAGACACGGCCGGACATCTGCGCTCGCAGCGCTGTCACGCCGGGGCCGAGGTCAGAGCCGATCCGCTGGCCAGAGAGCCACAGGTAGATCCCGAATGCTCGCCCGAGCTGTGCGAGCCGCAGCAGCGCGGTGGACGTGCGGGCGATGTCGTCTTTCTCGGACTTGTCCGCCATCAGGAACAGCTCGGCAAGCTCGTCCACCAGGACCACGACCGGGATCGGCCGCAGGTGGCCGGGAAGCTGCCAGATGTTCCGTGCGCCGTGTTCGCGGCATGCCTGCATGCGCAGGGCCATCACCCGGACCAGGTCCGACAGCAGCGCGGTGCATTCGCTTCGCGTGGTGGCCAGCCCGGACAGGCGCCGGCGGTACGGGGCCAGCTCGACCCCGCCCTTGAGGTCGAAGCCGACCAGCGCGACCATCTGAGCGGCGAGCCCGCAGATCAGCGCGTTGATCAGGTTGGACTTGCCCGACTGGGTCGCCCCGACGTTCATCCAGTGGGGCACCGTGCGAAAGTCGATCACCCAGGGGGCGCCGGTCTCTAACCGCCCGACCACGACCTTGAGCAATTCGCCGGGGTCACCGGGGCCGTCCTGCCCCCCGCCCCCGAAGGAGGCAGGGGGAGGCGCGACCAGGTGGGCTAACGGGTCGTGCATGCTGGCCGCCAGCGTCACCCGTCCCGGCGACTGATCGATGACCCGGACCGCGTACACCCGCCAGGCGTGCGCCAACCGTTCGCACACGGCCGCGTAGTCAGCGGGACTCTGCCCGTCCAGCAGATGGAAGGTGACGCGCCAGCCGTACGGCGTCGGTCGAGGTAGACCCATCCACGGCTTCTTGTCGACCGCCACCCGTTGAAGGCGCCGCCGGACCCGGACCACGCCCGTGGAGGCGACCATGTTGGGTACGACGGTGAACCACCAGACATGACGCTTTTTGGTCAGCGCGCACCCGGAGGCGACGTGCCGCCAGGTCCAGCGCAGCCACAGAACCCGGCGCGGGAAGACCATCAGGTACCACCACGACGCGGGGGCGAACGAGCGCCAGACCCACAGCACCAGGGCGACACCGACCACGATCATCAGCGGACGCGGGATGTTGGCGAGGAACTCGTTCACAGCGCCCCCGCTTCGACCGGCGCCATCACGCCAACGGGGACGATGGAGGCGGCGCGGTACCAGACGTCCCAGCGCTTCTGACCGCCGAGGACCTGTTCCCACACGCCCGCCTGGAGATCCACCGGCACGACCGGCATGCCGAGCGTGACGGGAGGTTCGCCGGACACGCTGACCTTGATCAGCTCCAGACGGCCCGCCGCATCGGCAACCGAGAGCGCCACTTCGTACATCGGGTTGCCATCAGCGTCCAGCTTCAGCTCACCGGTCTCCCGGTTCTTCAGCCGGGGACGCGGCTGCGCCACGCAGACGAACTGGAGCTTGGTGACGTCGATGGGCATTGGGAGGCTCTTCACCGTTGTTCTCGTTGACTCGGTGTTCTAGGTACGAGCATAAACAGATATCTAGATATCTCGAACTCTGGATCGGCATGAGCTTGAGATTCGTTACAAGTTGCTTAGAGACCTAGGTAGCTAGGACGCCTTACCCTAGGCGCATGAGCAAGCCGACCGATCGGCGCCGGCCATATGTGCGCATCGCGGACGACCTCCGCCAGGACATCGCCTCCGGCCGCTACGCCCACGGCGAGCAGTTGCCGGCCGCGCGCGTGCTCGCCGATCGGTACGGCGTGGCGATGATGACGGTCGGCAACGCGCTCGCCGTGCTGCGCGAAGAAGGTTTGATCGAGACCCGTCACGGCACTGGAAGCTTCGTGACAGCTCAGCCGGACAGCGCCCCCGAGCGCACCGCCCCAGCCGAAGAGCACAGCGAAGAGTTCCTGATCCTCTCAGAGCAGCTCAAAGAGATCCGCGATCACCTTCGCCGACTGGCCTCTAGGATCGATCAGCTAGAGTCCCAGGTTCATTTTGGTGAACCACAGCGCTGAGCCCTGCTGTCCTGCGCTGTAGTTCGACCAGTTCCGCCGTGATCTCCGTCAGCTCACGTAAGAGCGTCTGACGTTCGATCGCGCTTAACGCCACAGAGCACTACCTCCTAGAAGCGAAGACAGGACGCCGACGGCTCCGGTTGGCCTGCACGACGAAGAACCCTCCCGGAGGAGGGTGGATAGCGTTGAGGTCAGCCAAGCCGCATTACGTGTGCCAGGTGGAACACCTCACGCTGTCGCCGGTGCTTGCCGCTGCTACGAAGATCACGCACCATGTTGCGGACGATGGGGCGGTTGCGCACGTGCTAAGGGGCGGTGCGGTCGGCTCTGATCAGCGCCTCTACCGCCTCGTTCTCCTTGCCGTTCATGTGGTAGCCCGCC
Source organism: Sphaerisporangium fuscum (assembly GCF_018531465.1). Lineage (GTDB taxonomy): Bacteria > Actinomycetota > Actinomycetes > Streptosporangiales > Streptosporangiaceae > Sphaerisporangium > Sphaerisporangium fuscum. The sequence continues at coordinate 4,548 of NZ_JAHDTF010000023.1, read as the reverse complement.
GCCGTGCAGGTCCAGTAATGGGCCTGCCTCTCGTGGGAGCCGATGCGGGCGATCTCGACCTGTTCGGCCCGGCTGACGACATCGCGGGGCCGGCCAAGCTCCATGCTGACCTCTACCGCATGGATGTTGACGTTCACGCGGTTGAACAGGGTTTGGAACACGTTGCCATCGGCCGGAAGGCCCTCGGCGATCCGCCGGGCTTCGGCGAGATGGCTCTCCGCGTCGTTCTGCGACCAGAGACGGGAGTACGCGACAGCGGCCCGGAGGTGCAGCGCACCCCACAGCGCCCGGACCGTACCGTCACCTGAGCCCACGTACGGGTCGATCTGATCGAGCGCAGCCAGCGCGGCATTCTTCGCGGCGTCCAACGATGCCTCATGCAGCCAGACCCCGCACAGGTCCCACGAGGCAGCACCCACCAGTTCCGGCGCCCCGACCTGTTGTGCCGCGACCAGCTCCCGTTGAACCGCCGTCCACCCGAGGTCGTGGTGACCGAGCAGGTTCGCCGTGACCCGCGCCATGTGGCAGGCACGCAGCATCAGCGCCTCAGCACGGTCGCGAGCGGCGGAAGCGCTGGACGTGATCAGAAGAAGGTCGGTAATGATCTGCGGCAACACTTCGCCCAGGGCGGTGAACTTCGCGTCCTGGCGGAGCTGTTCGGCAAGCCTGACGTTCGCTTCCAACTCATCCAAGCCCCGCGGCTCCCGGTTGCCGAGCAGCATCGCCCCGCCCGGCATCGTCGCGTGCTGGAGCGCCAGGCGAAGACCGGGAATGGCGGCATGCCCGGAGTCGAGATCGTCGGTCTCATGCCGGTACGGCTGCCCGGTCAACTCCGCGATCTCCACACCGAGCACCTCGGCGACGTGGCCTAACACGCTCATCCGGTCAAGCGGTAAACGCCCGTTCTCCACTTTCGAGAGCCAAGACACCGACCGGCCGATTTTCTCGGCAAGGGTGACCTGGTCCCAGCCCTTACGCCTGCGTGCCCGCGCGATGCGCTGTCCCGTTGTCATCTGTTCGGTGGCCATTTTCTGCCCCTCTCTCGATGCTCACCATGACCATACGAGGACGGAAGATCATCGACTGGCAGAAAAACTGCCAGTGGGCAGCAAGCTAGGAGACATCGGCCGCTCTGAACTGGGCGAACAGCCCCAGAAAGGCGGCATCTCGACTTGCAGAACCGCTGACAACGTACGTGGGGCATGTGCCGGCCAAGGTGATGGCACTGTGCAGAGAGAAGCCCCCGGCTGCCGACCGGGGGCACACGCATATCCCTCTCCTTGATCAATACCTGTCGATAGGCGCTCCTTCCTGCGTAGTCGGGGTAAGCGGAGCGGCGGCGAGGGAGGAGGAAGACATGTCCCTAACCCGGTGTAGGGACGCTTACCCCGCCGCCGCTCCCGTCTTCCGGCGCGGCGCCGATGGATGTGGGGCGACAGCTCAGGGAGTTTGAGGGAAGGGAGTTCACCGGCTGCCGCCCCCGCTTCAGGAGCTTGGTGGACGCATCACCTGGTGATGAGGCCAGATGCGCTCATCCTCCAGGCTCTTGAGCCACGCAAGCCGCAGAGAGGGAACCTCGGGCAGCTCGTGACCCAGGAGGAGATTGCACAGGTCCCATACGGAGACCTGCACCCATTGGTCCCGATGAGCGGAGGCGTAATCGCGGCATATCGACGCCGCAACGTCCTTAGCAGAACGTCCGTGCATCGCGTCCCACGCCTCTTCGCGCCACTCATCATCGGCGCTCTGGCGCATCTCCACGCGGAACGCGACGTGTCGAAGGCCGATCGGCCACTGGTCAGCCACGGAAGGCCTGGCTTTCCTGGTCTGTCAGCCGCCCGATGCCGAGCGCATCGGCCGCCTGGTCCAGCCCTTCGCGGTCCAGTTCCCACCGCTCCACCAGGTGTCGCACCTGACGTTCCAGCGCGACGCTCTCCGCGACAGTCCGGGCCGCGCGTCTCGCCGTTCGCTGCGTCGCGCTTTCTCCCCTGCTGATGGGGTCGACCGGTTCTCTCTGCCGAGGGCAGGAAGGAACGACGCCAGCGGGCTCACGCTCGTACTTCACCTGGAACCAGACCGTACGGCCCGCGTCGTCCTCGTAGACGTTCCACTTGTGCGAGATCAGGTCGACGAGCATCAGCCCGCGCCCGCCCTCGGCGAACAGGTCACCGCGGACCTGGGGCGCCGTCGCTCCGCCGGCGTCCACGACGTCGACATGGATGCGGTCGTAGCAGTCGGCGATTGCGACGGTGATCTTTCCGCCGTTCTTCGAGTCGGAATGCACCACGGAGTTCGTGAACACCTCGGAGGTCAGGAGGGTCACGTTGTCGAGAGCAGGGTGGGCGTCGCCGAGCTTGCGCCTGACAAACTCGCGTGCAAGTGCGACCGATTCGGGAGAACCGACCAGATCGATAACGCCTAACAGACGTCCAGTCGCCATGCGCTTGCCTTTACGTTCGCCGGAAAATCCGCGCGTCGTGAAGCTCAAGGAATCACGCGGTGGTCACGCTGGGACAGTAGAGGCGGCTGGTTTCTACGCTCAACGAACTTGTACCAACTTGCGCGGCCTACCCGAGCGCGTCGATGGCGGCCGTGATGAGGGCGCGGGCCTTGCTGCCGTAGACGGCATGGGAGGCCAGCTCCGTGAACCCCTTCACGTACAGGGCGATCTCTCGTGGCTGAGTGACCGTCACGCCCGCCGACAGCAGCTCGATGAACACCCGCTTGTCGTCGTAGATCGAAAACGTCTCCATCGTCCACAACTTGCGGCGCACGGTGGACGGGATGATGCCGAGGGAGACCGACGGCAGGGACATGCCTTCAAGGAGCTGGCCGAGCTGGCCGGCCATCACGTCATCGTCGGCGATGCGGTCGTGTAAGACCGACTCCTCTACGACCATGGCGAACCGGTGATCGCCCTCGTAGAGCAGCCGTGATCGTGCCGCCCGTGCCTCTACCGCCTCGTCAATGTCGCGAGGAGCTTCGTGGAACTCGGCGAAGGCCGACAGCACCGCGCGCATGTAGCCGGGCGTCTGGAGCGGCCAGGGGATGAACTGGGAGCAGTAGAAGCGGAACAGCCGGGTCTGCTCGTACAGGGACACCCGCGTCTCTTGTAGCCGCTTCATGCCGTTGCGCTGCAACCGCCGCCATTCCACATACATGCTGTCCGCGTCACGAGTCGCGGCGATCAGGTCGGGAATCTCGCCCTCGGCGCCGCACAGGCGGCACCAGGTGCGGATGTCCTCGTCGGACGGCAGCGTACGGCCATGGGTGAGACGGGAGCACTTCGACTCGTCCCATCCGGCCATCCGTGACAGCGCCCGAGCAGTCAGGCCGGAGTCGCGCAGGATCTCCCGCAGTCGCCTGCCGATGGCCAGGCGTGCCTGCTCGGCGCTGGAAGAGGGGGAGTTGGACACGTGCGGCGGCAGGTCAGACGGGGTTGTACTCGGCGTGGTCGACGCCGCGTTCCCAGACGCTTTCGAACGCCGTCAGGCACAGCTTGACCACGGCCGGATCGTCGCACATCTCGTAGCCGGCGGACTCGCCGTCCCCGGACTGGAACAGGAAGCGCACCAGGTGCTCGTCAAAGAGCCAGAAGTCGTTGCCGGGGAGCGCGAGATCGGATGCGTGGCGCCGAGGCAACCAGCGAACCTGCTCACCTCCGGCGAGGTTGGCGTAAGGCGTGGCCGAGTGCTCGTACCGGATGTAGTCGCTCACCGGCTCCGAGACGACCCTTGCGCGGCGCACGGTCACGCCGCGGACGACGGCACTCCTGACGAGGTTGACCCACGGTGCGTCGAAGTCGGTCCGGTCGAAGGGGACGCCGTCACGCCAGGCACGGTAGCCAGGGCTCGAAGTGCCGTAGGCGTCGCGCATCTCCAGATGCAGCGCTGAGCGCTGGCACTGGTTGAACAGCTCATCCAACGTCGGGGTTGCCTGCATCGCACGCCTCCATTAAGTAGCCACGCATCCGCGCGGGAAGCCTAACGATCATCTCGTTGGGCGCGAGCGGGCTTCGGGCTACGACCTCAGCGACTTCCGCAGGGTCGTCGACCACGATGCCCTGAATGACGAGACTGCCGTCGGTCTCGTCCACCCAGACCGAGGGACAACCCCCGTGCTCGCTTCCCGTGTCGATGCCGACGAACCGTAACGCCATGACTGGCTCCTGTCTTCGGATATGCGCGGACTTGCGCCATACGAGCCTGACCAGAGCTGTACGCAAGAGTCAATAGCACTTCACAGGCTGTCTGCCTTGCGCGCACACCAAACAGGTATGGAGCCGCATTCAGGGCGTTTTGGTTAGCATGATCGGTGTGTTCGACCAGGCCGAAAAACCCGTATCACGGCCTACAACAACGGCCGCCGTACCACCATCAGGGTTCATCCGCTCTACTCCGGCGACCCCGGAGGATCAGGAACCGCTCTACCAGCTCGAAACGGCGACAGAAGAACGGCAGAGAAGAACTCGGAAACTGCTTGTCGCTCTCGGCATCATCGCCCTCCTCGGCATCGGAGTCGGCACTGCCTACATCCCGAGGACGAACC
>NZ_JAHDTF010000002.1 GCF_018531465.1 Sphaerisporangium fuscum | reverse complement strand
GTCCGCGTTGCCCAGCGGATCCTGGCACTGACCGCCGCGATCTGGCACAACCGCGCCACCAGCCAGCCCATCACCCGATCACTGACCGCCTACGACCACTGACCAGACTTAGGACTTACTCGTCTAGGCCGGCCAGGACGGCGCCCGAGGCGAGCGCGGTGGACGTCAGGACCCGCACGGCCTGCTTGGTGAACATGCTGATTCTCCTTTTTCGCGTCTGATCGGTTTCCGTTCCGGTCAGGTCGCCGCCGGAACGTGAAACCCACGGTAAGGAGAATTGGCGCCAGGTTCTGCGTAGGAATGCATACCGGCGGTGTCAGGTAATGCACAGTTCCAGCTCATAGGGGAATGTCCCTTTTGTCGGCCAAGGGGCCGGTATTGGACGAGGGACGTGCCAGGCGGAGCGGCTGCCGGTTCGTGCGCCGCCGGGTCAAGGCCTCAGGGCCAGTCGCGCATAGCGGTCAAGAAAGCATCTAGAGATCTCATGTTAGTTACAGACGGTCAGTTTTCTGTGGCTTCGCGTCGCCATGCTGGCAGCCATGAGGTCCTATTCGCTGGATGACGTCCTCGCGACGCGCAAACGCAGAGACTCATGGTGGACGGTGTTCATGGTCGACCCGGTGGCCTGCCGGGTGGCACTGTTCGTAGCGAATCACACCGAGATCACCCCCAACGCGCTCACGCGCTTCTCGCTGATCCTCGGCGTGGGCTCCGCGGCCTGCTTCGCAGCCGATCACCTCATCGCCGGTGCGTTGCTGTTCTACGTGAGCTTCATGGTCGACTGCGTCGACGGCAAGATCGCGCGGCTCAAGGGCACCGGGACGCCGTTCGGGCTCTGGCTGGACTACGTGGGCGACCGGATCCGCGTCGTCCTGTGCGCCTTCGGCCTGGCCTACGGGCAGTACACCGCGACCGGGCGGCTCGCCTACGTGCTGCTCGGCGCCGGTATCGCCATCCTGGACCTGTTCAGGTACGTCAACGCCCCCCAGATGAAGCGGGTGCGTCAGACGGTGAAGGCCCGCCGCCGCGCGGCCCGGCGCGAGGAGCTGGCGGCGGTACGGGAGGCGATGGCCGTCGAATACTTCGAAAGAGGATCGGAGTACGAGGTGAACGGCCAGGTGGGCGACGTCCTGCCGCCGTACGACCCCGACGACGACGAGCCGGGACCGTACGATCTCGCGGAGGAGGACGGCCGGCGCGACGGCGAGGATAGCGCCCACGACCCCTACGACCTGGCCGGACGCGTACCCGCCCCCAACGAGCCCGGCGACCACCTGCCCGCCGACCTCCTGCAGCCCGACCACCTGCCGCAGGACCGTCCGAGGCCCGACCACCTGAAGATCGCCCGCGCGGACGGCGGCACCGGCCATCCGCCGCCGCTCGATCCCCGTGATCGCAGGGTCGAGGACATCGCCGACCACGGCCACACCATCCCCCGCCAGGCCTCGGCCCCGCACGGATCGTTCCGCCCCCTCCCGGCCGAGCCGTCCGTTCCGTACCGGGCCTCGCAGGTCCCGCCGCCGGCCGGCCCCCCGGCGTACGTCGCCGGCCCGCCTCTGCCGCCCGGGGCCGGGGAACGGGAGCCCAGCCTGCGCCGGCGCGTGGGCGAGTGCCTGGCCCGGCACCGGGTGCGCACCCACCTCATGAGCGGCATCGAGTTCCACGCGGCCGTGTTCGTCGTGGCGCCGCTGCTCGGGCCGTGGGCGCTGCTCGCGGTCACCAGCGGCGCGGGCGGCCTGCTGGTGCTGAACGAGATCTTCCTCGTCTACCGGATGTGGCAGTCCACCCGCGCGCTCGCCGCGCAGGCCGTCCCGGCCGCGTACGGCCCGGACGGCGAGCGGCACGTCCGGACCGATCCGTTCTACACGGGGGTGTAGCCCGATGCGTCCCGACAGGCCGGTCTTCGTGATCGGCTGTCCCCGGTCAGGAACGACGATGCTGCAGCTCATGCTGCACGCCCATCCACGGGTCGCGGTGCCGCCGGAGACCCGTTTCCTCCTGCGGGCCTACTACGGGCGCCGCGCGTACGGCGACATGCGGCAGGCCGCCAACCGGCGCCGCCTGGCGGAGTGGGTCGCCGGGGACCAGGCCACGAGATTCGGCGAGCTCGGCGTCGACCCCGAGGCGTACGTCCGCCGGGTCGCCGAGGGCCCGGGGTCGCTGGGGTCGGTGCTGGGGGAGGCGTTCCGGTCGTACGCCGGGCGGTTCGGCAAGCCGCGGTGGGGCGACAAGCGGCCCGCCTACTTCCAGCACGTCGAGGTGCTGCTCAGGCTCTTCCCGGACGCGCAGTTCGTCCACCTGGTCAGGGACGGCCGCGACTGCGTGGCGTCGCTGAAGGAGATGCCGTGGTACACCCTCGACGTCCACCACGCGATCGCGACGTGGGCGGAGGCCGTCGACCACGGGCGACGCCACGCCGGGCGCTTACCCGCCGGCACCTACCACGAGCTGCGCTACGAGGACCTCACCGCCGACCCGGAGCGTGAGCTGAACAGGCTGTGCGCCTTCCTGCGGGAGGAGTACGACCCGGCGATGTGCGAGCCCCGCAGGATCGCGCCGGCGGCGGTGCCCGCGCGCAAGGTGTGGCACGGCAACACCCACCGCGAGGTCACCCCCGCCCGGGTGGGAAGCTGGCAGATCAGGCTCGAACCGTGGGAGATCGCGCTGTGCGAGGAGGTGCTCGGTGAGCGCCTCCAGGAGCACGGGTACGAGCTGAGCGGCGCGTCCCCGGCCTTACCGCGGCACCTTCTGGCCTACCGCAGGACGGCGGCGCGGCGCAGGCTGGCCCAGAGCCGGCAGCGGGCCCGCGACTGGGTGGACCGGCTGCACGAACCGGGGCCGCTCGCCGCCATGCTGACCTCCGGGCAGCTCGCCCTCGCGCAGGTCCCCGCCCCTCGGTCCTCCTCCGCCCAACTGGTCGACCGGTGACGACGGTCAGCGGCCGATGCGGTCGAACATCTCCTCCCAGCGGTCCAGCACCCGTTCCAGCCGGTACGCCTGCGCGTGGGCGCGGGCCGCGCCGCCGAGCCGCCGCCGCCTCGCCGGGTCGGCCATCAGACCGCCCAGTGCCCCCGTGAACGCGTCCACGTCGGCGGGAGGCGCCAGCACGCCCGTCAGTCCGTGCAGGACCAGCGACCGCACGCCGCCCGACACGTCGAACGCCACGGCCGGCATGCCGTACGACGCGGCCTCGCAGACGGCCAGCGGGAACCCCTCGTGCTCGCTGGACAGCCCGAGGATCGCCGCGTTGAGGTACTCCCGGCCCATCTCGTGCGCCGGCACCCGGCCCCGGAAGACCACTCGCCCGGCCACGCCTAGAGAGGCCGCGTGGGCGCGCAGCCGGTCGCGCTCCGGGCCGTCGCCGATCAGGTGCAGCTCCCACTGGGGGAAGGTACGGCCGGCGCGGGCGAAGGCGGCGATCAGGCGGTCGAAGCGCTTGACCGCCGACAGCCGGCCGACGCCGAGCACCCGCGGCACGTCGAGGAACGACGTCTTCTCCGGCCAGCCGCGCAGCGGGTTCGGCAGGTCGGCCGCGTTGGGCAGCCGCGCCTCCTCGGCGAACCGCCAGGCGTCCTCGGCGCTGAGGAACACCGCCTGGTCGAGCCTCCCGTAGTCGCGCCGGACCGCCGAGAAGTGCGTGGTGCCGCGCGCGTGGTGGAACGAGCCGTGGTACTGCCCGATGGCGCGCAGCCGGGGCGGCAGCAGGTCGGCGAGCCACGCCACCGCGTCCGGCGAGGTCAGTACGGCGTAGCCCTGGCCGAGGGACGACAGCAGCCGCCGGGCCCTCCAGCGCGCCACCTCGCGCCTGCCCTGACCGAGGGGACGGCGCTGCGCCACGTGGTGCTCGTACAGGGGCCGCTCGACGTAGCGGAACGGTTCGGGGGAGCGGTGCAGGCCGAGGACGTGCACCTCGTGACCGCGCAGCGCCAGCCCCTGGGCGAGGGTGTGGGTCACCTGCTGGATGCCGCCGAAGGTGTCGGCGTCCATGCAGGCGAACACCACCGTGCTCATGCACGGATCCCGCGACCGTGGAAGAAGGCGTCGACGACGCGCGGGGCGGCCTTGCCGGTCTCCTCCGAGCAGAACAGCGCGGCGAAGTCGGCGTACCGTTCGGCGTACTCCGCCGTGACCCCCGGCAGGTCCCGCAGCGCCGCGACCAGCTCGGGCGTGTTCGACAGGACGGGCCCGGGGGAGATCTCCCGCAGGTCGTGGTACAGGCCGCGCTCCACCCGCGCGTAGGTGTCGTAGTCGTCGGCGTACAGCAGGATCGGGCGTCCGGTGCAGGCGTAGTCGCAGATGAGGGAGGAGTAGTCGCTGAGCAGCGCGTCGGAGGCGAGGATGAGGTCGTTGACCTCGGGGTAGGAGCCGGCCGGGCGGACGAAGTGGCGCAGCCGCCGCGGCACCCTGAACCTCTCCTCCGGGTGGGTGCGCAGCACCATGACCCACTCGCCCGAGAGCGCCTCGGCGAGGGCGTCGAGGTCCACCCGCACCGACGTCCCGCGTCCCTTCGACAGGTCCCGGTAGGTCGGCGCGTACAGCAGGACCCTGCGGTCGCCGGGGATCTCCAGCGCCTCCCGCACCCGCTGCCCGGCGGCCGGGTCGCCGTTGACCAGCACGTCACAGCGGGGAGAGCCGAAGCCGAGGACGGTGCCGGTGTACTCGTTCGCGGGCACGAAGACCCGTTCGAACTCCGGGCCGGCGGACACCAGTGCGTCCCAGCGGGCGACGGCGGCGCGCCACCGCTCCCGAGGGCCGGGGACGTCGCCGCGCAGGCCGGGGGAGTCGAACCCGACGGTCTTCAGCGCCTGCCCGTGCCAGGTCTGCAGGTAGCGGGTCCCTCTGGGCTTGGGAAAACCGGGCGGGAAGTTGTGGCTGTCGACCCAGTACGCGGCCCTGGCCATGATCCACAGGTGGCGCCAGCTCATCCGCCGTACCAGCGGCACGTCCGGCGGGAAGCCCCGGGCGTCCGCGCGCGCCGACCACCACACCCGCAGCGGCAGCCCACGCCGCCTGATCTCCTCGTAGATGTACCTCGGGTCGCCCGTGAAGGCGGCGCCGAGGCCGGATTCGAACAGGGCGAGGTCGCGGCGGCGCGGCACCACGTGGATCAGCCGCCGGTAGACCCACAGCTTGAGATCTTCCCGTCCGGCCAGCGTACGAAGGTGGGAGACCAGCGGCGGCGTACGCAGCGGGGCGGCGGCCGGGCGCGGGGCCGGCGCGGGCCGCCATCGGACGCGCAGGAACGCGCTGTCGCCCTCGGGGCCGACCGTCACCTCGTGCCCGCCGGCCGCCACGACCAGCGGCGGGGTGGCCGGATCGACCAGCAGCCGGTCGGCGGTCCGGTGGCCGTCGCCGCGGACGAAGCGGATGCGCAGGTCATGGCATCCTTCGGTTCCCCGCCTGCCGAGGCGTGCCTCGGCGAGGTCCATCTCCACCTTGGTGAGGTAGCTGCCGTCGGCCTGCCGCACCGGCGACAGCGGCACCCGCAGGCCCTTGCCGGTCAGCGCGGCCGTGGTCGCCGACCGGCGCAGCACCGCGAACGGGTCGTAGGTGCGGACGGTCATCGACACGACGGTCCCGTCGCGGGTGATCTCGGTGACCTCGTGCCGGATCCTGGAGGCGCTGAACGGCAGCTCGGCGAGCCGCAGCGCGGTGATGTCGAGCCCGGGGTCGGCGCGCGTCCCCCAGTACGTCCGGCCGTCGACGCCGAGCGCGTGGCGCGGCGGCGCCTTCGGCGGGGTCAGCGACCGGGCGGCCACCACGAGGTCGTCCAGCCGGTCGATGCGGATCAGGTGGCAGCACACGCGGAGCATCGGCTCGGCCCCCGCCGGCACGCCCGGGTCGAGTTCCTCCAGGTACGGGCGCACCACCGCGCTGAACTCCTTCACCTGGACCTTGCCGAGGCGCGGCAGCGCGGCGAGGTGCACCCGCAGGTCCTGGCCGAGGAAGCGCCGCTGCCTGTCCCCGACGAGGTCACCGCAGCCGCTGTCGCGCAGGATGGCGTCGGCGAGCTGGGCGGCGGCGACGCGTTGCCGTACGTCGTCCATCCCGGGGAGCTCACGCGGGCCCGCCGGGCGGTGCCACAGGTAGGCGTCCCAGGGGACGACCGCGAAGCGGCGCGCGCGGCAGTACAGCGCGGCGGTGAAGACGAGGTCCGTGTAGCGCGTGCCCTCCTGGAAGCGCAGCCCGTGCTCCCGCAGGAACGCCGTGCGGTAGAGCTTGCCGGTGGCGAATCCGTCCAGGAACAGGCGGGGTTCCGCCCTGATGCCCTCCACCACCCTGCGGGGCCGGTAGAGCGCGGGCCGGTACCGCTGGACGCGGCCGCCCTCCTCCTGCAGCCGCGTGATCTGGCCGGCCGCGAAGTCGGCCCCGGTCCGCTCGATCTCGCCGAGCAGGCTCTTGCAGGCGTGCCGGGGCAGTTCGTCGCCGCCGTCGAGGAACGTCACGTACGCCCCCCGCGCCGCCTCCAGCCCGGTGTTGCGGGCCGCGCCGTGGCCGCCGTTCTCCTCCCTGCGCACGTAGCGGAGGCGGGGGTCGCCGAAGCCCGCCACCACGGCGGGGGTGTCGTCGGTGCTCGCGTCGTCCACGACGACGACTTCGAGGTTGCGCAGGGACTGGTTCAGCGCCGAGGCGATCGCGCGCGGCAACCGGGCCGAGTCGTTGAAGGTGATGAGCACGACGCTGACATCCGGCTGCATGCTTGATCTCCCGAGTCGGCGGTGACCCTGCTCGGGGTGTTCCCGGGGCCGGTACGGCTGCCGCCCCCTCCGGAAGAGTGCTGACCGGTACTTTTCCGACTTTTACGCTTATGGGCGTCTGTACGGCTCGTCTTCGCGACCGGTGACGTCGCGCCCACACGTAACAGACAGGGACGATGCTTGACATATCCGGAGGTAGGCGCTTAACGTCCCGTTAACCGACAGGCACAGACGAAGACATCCCTGTCAGTGGTCTTCGTCTGTGCCTTCAGTCGTTCCTGGACCGCTGGCAAGGGAATCAACCCCCCGAAAGGCGGCGGGCATGAACGACGGCCCTGCGAGCACGAGAACGGCGGTCATCCGCGGCGCGGGAGACGCGGCCGACCTCATCGACACCATCAAGAGCCTGAACGGCCGCACCAACTGGATCTGGTTCCTCGCCCTGGCGGGCCTGTTCCTGGACGCCTACTCGAACGCGGCGCTCGGCGCCGGCCTGTCCCCGATGGTCAAGGAACTGGGCCTGTCCCCCACGCAGGTGGGCGTGCTCACGGCGATGGCCCCCGCGATCGCGATCATCTCCAACCCCTTCGGCGGCTGGCTCGCCGCACGGATCGGACGCGTCAAGCCGCTGCTGCTGACCAAGGTCGTCTTCGCGCTCGGCGCGCTCACCACCGCCGCCGGCGCGGACTTCCAGACCGTCTTCGCCGGGCGGGCCCTGGTGGGCGTCGCGTACGGCATGGACTTCGCCGTGGCGATGGCCCTGCTCGCCGAGTACACCCCGGCCTCCCTCAAGGGCAGGCTCAACTTCTGGCAGGGCGTCTGGTACACCGCGACGACCACGAACCTGCTGCTCACGCTACTGTTCTACAAGTTCGGTGTCGGCGCGGGCATCTGGCGCTGGTCCGTCGGCTCCTCGGCCGCCTTCGCCCTGGTCCTGCTCGCCCTGCAGCTCGCCTTCCTGGTCGAGAGCCCCACCTGGCTGGCGTCCAAGGGCAGGCTGCGCGAGGCGGCGGCGAACCTGCGCCGGATGTACGGGCTGGCCGCGCAGGAGGGGCCGCTGGAGGCGGACGAGGCCGGCAAGGCCCGCCACCAGGTCGGGCTCCGGGACGCCGGCGTGCTCTTCCGCCGCCCCTACCTCCCCCGCACCGTGCTGTCGACCGCGATCTCCCTCACCCAGGCCATGCAGTACTTCGCCGTGGGGTGGTACCTGCCGGTGATCAGCCTCGAACTGTTCGGCAAGGAGTTCGAGAAGGCCACGCTGGGGTCGATGGCGTTCAACGCCGTCGGCATCGTGGGCGGCTGCCTGTCGGCCTACGCCGGCCGGCGGCTCGGCCTGCGGAGCAGCTCGATGGCCGGGTACGCCGTCGTGTTCGCCGCGCTGCTCGTCATGGGCGCCACCTTCAAGCAGCTCCCCGTCGCCCTGGCCGCGCTGCTGCCGGTGCTGTTCATCTTCTTCCACTCCGCAGGCCCCGGTCCCAACGGCAAGTCGATCGCCGCCCTGTCCTACCGCAGCGACATCCGCACCCTCGGCACCGGGGTGACCGGCATGCTCGGCAGCCTCGGGTCGGTCGCGGGCCTGTACCTGTTCCCGCAGCTGCAGTCGGGCATCGGCGTCGGCCCCAGCCTGATGGTCCTGTCGGTGGTGCCGCTGGCCGGCCTGATCACGTGCCTGGCCATCAAGTGGGATCCGACCCGCGTCGCGGTGAACCTGGAAGAGGAGGCCGTCGGCCTCCAGCCACGCCAGCCGGTGTCGGCCTGAACGGTCGCCGGCGTCAGGAGAGGACCTTCGCGGATGACCAGGGAACGCCGTCGCGGCGTGCTCAGCATCGATGAGGGCACCACGGGCACCCGTGCCGCCGTCGTCCTGGACGACGGCGGGGCGGCGCCCGCAGCGTACCTGCCCATCTCGGTCGGCTCGCCGGACCACCTGCGCGTCGAACAGGACGCGACGGAGATCTGGGTGAACACCGTCCGGGTCTGCCGGGAGGCGCTGGAGTGGGCCGCCGCGCACCGGGTGGAGATCACCGGAATGTCGATCTCCACCCAGCGGGCCACCGTCCTGCTGTGGGACACCGTCACCGGCACCCCGCTCACCCAAGCCGTGGTCTGGCAGGACCGCCGGTACGCCCGGCGGCTGCCGGAGTGGGAGAAGGAGTGGGACGAGCACCTCATCGAGCACACCGGACGGCCGGTCGGCTCCCGGGCGCCGCTGCTGTGGGCCGCCGAGGAGATCGCCCGCAACCCGGCCGCCGGCCGGGCCCACGCCGCGGGCAGGCTGGCGTTCGGCTCGATCGACTCCTGGCTGGTCTGGAAGCTCACCGGGGGAGCGAGGCACGTCACCTCCGCCACCAACGCCGTCGCCGTGGGCGCCTACGACCTGCGCACGGGGGACTGGCACGAGCCCTGGGTGGAGTTCCTCGGCTGCCCCCGCGACGTCCTGCCGCTGATCGTCGACGAGGACGGCGACTTCGGCGCCGCCGACCCCTCGATCCTCGGCACGCGGCTGCCCATCCTGTCGGTCATGGGCGACCAGCACGCCGCGATGATCGCGCTCGGCGCCCACCGGCCGGGCCAGGCCACCTGCGTGCACGGGACCGGCACCTTCCTCGACGCGGTCGCGGGCGAGCGGCCGCCCGCCCCCCGCCGTCCGGTGCCCGGCGTGCTGACCCTGGTCGGCTGGCGGTCACGCGGGGTGCCGGTGTTCAGCCTGGAGGGGTTCGCCGCGACGACCGGCTCGGCCATGCGCTGGCTGTGCGAGGAGATCGGGCTGTTCGAGTCGCCGAGCCGCCTGGCCGAACTCGCCCGCGAGCACACCGGGCCCGCCCGGGTGAGGTTCGTGCCCGCCCTGGCGGGACTGCGCACCCCCGTCTGGTCCCCGGAGGCCACCGGCGTGCTCACCGGCCTCAGCCTGTCCACCACCCGGGCGGAACTGGCCCGCGGCATCCTCGAAGGCTTCGCCCACTCGGTGTGCGACCTGCTGGAAGGCCTGGAGGAGGTCATGGAACGGCCGGTCGGGGAGCTGTTCTGCGGCGGCGGGCTCGCCACCAGCGACGTCCTGATGGCCGCCCAGGCGGACCTGGCCGGCCGGCCGGTGCGGCGGGCCTGCGGCCACGAGACGGCGAGCCTGCGGGGCACCGCCTACCTGGGGGGCGTGCGGGCCGGGCTCTGGCCGAGCGTCTCGGCGGCCGTCGCGGCCCTCCCGCCGGGGCGCGTCTTCGAACCCACCTTGTCCGACGCCGAGCGGCAGGACGCCCGCGCCGAGTGGCGCGACCTGCTGGCCCGCCACGTCACCCGCCCACCGGGACACGGGCCGCGCGGCACACAACCACAGTCACAGGAGGAATCACCGTCGTGATCCGGCTTCCCGAACGAAAGACGAGGTCAGAGACGAGGAGCGCCATCAGGCGGACGCCGCTGACCCTCGACCGGCAGGAGCAGATCGAACGGCTGGCCTCCCGCCCGGTGGACGTCCTCGTCGTCGGAGGCGGCGTGACCGGCTGCTACACCGCGCTGGACGCCGTCACCCGTGGCCTGAGCGTGGCGCTGGTGGAACGCGACGACTTCGCCTCGGGCACCTCCTCCAAGTCGTCGAAGATGGTGCACGGCGGGCTCCGGTACATCGAGCAGGGCAACCTGCCACTGGTCCGGCGCTCGCTGCTGGAGCGGCAGCGGTTCCGCCGCAACGCGCCGCACCTGGTGCAGCGGCTGCCGTTCGTCTTCCCCGTGCTCGCCCAGGACGGCGTCTTCGACGCGCGCATCGCCAAGGCGTTCGAGGGCCTGCTGTGGACCTACGACCTCGCCGGAGGATGGCGCATCGGCAGGCTGCACCAGCGGCTCACCGTGCCCGAGGTCCTGGCCCGCGCCCCCCGGCTGCGCGCCGACCGGCTCAAGGGCGGCCTGCTCTACTACGACAGCCGCACCGACGACGCGCGCCTCACCCTGACCATCGCCCGGACCGCCGCGCACTTCGGGGCGACCGTGCTCAACGGCGCGGCCTGCCGCGGCCTCGTCCACGAGGGCGGCAGGGTCCGCGGCGCGACCGTCGAGGTCGACGGCCGCGACATCGACGTGCGGGCGGGCGTGGTGATCAACGCGACCGGGGTGTGGTCGGACGGGCTCGACGCGCTGTCGGACCCCGGTCACCGTCCGCGGATCCGGCCCGCCAAGGGCGTGCACATCGTGGTGCCGTGGACGCGGCTGCCCGTCGACGGCACCGTCACCGTGCCGGTGCCGGGCCGGGCCCGCCGGGCGACCTGCACCCGCTGGGGGGACGTGGTGGTGGTCGGCACGACCGACACCGACTACGACGGCTCCCTGGACGAAGTGCTGTGCACCCGCGAGGAGATGGAGTATCTCCTCGACGGGGCGAACACCGCGTTCGACGCCGACCTCACCCCCGCGGACGTGGTCGGCTCGATCGCCGGGCTCCGTCCCCTGGTGGGCGGCAAGGAGGGCGCCACGCTCGACATGAGCCGCGACCACCGCATCTCGACCGACGAGCACGGGTTGGTCACCGTCACCGGCGGCAAGCTCACCACCAGCCGGCACATGGGCGAGCTCGTGGTCGACGAGGCGCTGAAGGTGCTCGGCCGCCGCGCCCGCTGCCGTACCGCCGGCCTCCCGCTGCTGGGGGGCGCCGGCTACGACGCGGAGGCCAGCTCGGCGACCGGCGGGCTCGGCGCCCACCTGGGCGAGCGGTACGGCACCGAGGCGAGGTTCGTGGCACGGCTCTTCGACGAAGATCCCTCGCTTGCCGAGCCGATCGTCGAGGGCGCCGGGTACCTGCGGGCCGAGGTCGTCTACGCGGCCCGGTGCGAGCTGGCGCGCAGCGTGGACGACGTGCTGTCCCGCCGCACCCGGATGCGGGTGTTCGCCCGGGACCTGTCGGTGAAGGCGGCCCCGGAGGTCGGCCGGCTGCTGCGACGAGAGCTGGGCCTGGCAAAGGAGGAGGTCGCCCGGCAGGTGGACGACTACATCGCCGGTGTCGAGCGCGAGAAGACCGTACTGATGGAGGGACTTTCATGATCAGCAGGCAGACCATCACCCACCCCTTCAACCGGGGCGACTACGTCGTCGGCGCGCCCACCCCGCCGCGCTGGGCCGCCGACTGCCCGCCCGGGGACGGGAAGGCCAGTCTGCAGAGCCTCGTGGTCGAGGTTCCCGAGGCCGTCGTCGCCGAGCTGCGCGCGGTGGCCGCCGCCGTCCACACCGACCGCGACGAGGTGGTCAGGCGCACCCGCGACTGGTGGGCGGGCACGTCCATCGGCGAGACGGACGGCGAGCCGGCGACCCCGGACGCCGTGATCGTCGAGGCGGCCGACGAGGAGCAGGTGGCGGCCGTGGTCCGCCTCTGCCGGGCGCACGGCATCCCCCTGACGGTCTCGGCCGGTCGCAGCAACGTGCTGGGCGCCGCCCTGCCGGTGTTCGGCGGGGTCGTGCTGGACGTCTGCCGGCTCAACCGGATCCTCTCCTTCGACGCCGAGTCGATGATCGTCGAGGTGCAGGCGGGCATGTTCGGCGACCTGTTCGAGAAGGAGCTCCAGGAGGTGCACGGCGCGACCACCGGGCACTGGCCGTCGGCCTTCGCCATCTCCACGGTCGGCGGCTGGGCGGCCTGCCGCGGCGCCGGTCAGCTGTCCACCCGGTACGGCAAGATCGAGGACATGGTCGTCGGGCTGGACGTGGTCCTTCCCGACGGGACCACGGCGAGCTACGGCACCTACCCCCGCGCCGCCGTCGGCCCGGACCTGCGGCAACTGTTCATCGGCTCCGAAGGCACCCTCGGCGTGATCACGCGGCTGCGCCTGCGCACCCACCGCCTGCCCTCCTACGCGGCGGGCCTCGCCTACGGGTTCGACACCTTCGCCGCCGGCCTGGACGCCTGCCGCGAGATCCTCCAGCGTGGCGCGACCCCCGCCGTGCTGCGCCTGTACGACGCGCACGAGAGCGGCACCCACTTCGGCGTGCCCGGCACCAACGTGCTGCTCATCGCCGACGAGGGGGACCCGGCGCTGGTCGACGCCACCATGGCCGTCGTCGCGGACGTCTGCGGCGGGCGGGCTCCGGTGACCCTCGACGGGGACGCGGTCCTCGCCCGCTGGCTGGACGAGCGGATGCTGGTCGGCAAGTCCGGCGACGGTTTCGCCAAGGGCCCCGGTTTCGTCGCCGACACGTGCGAGATCGCCGCGCCCTGGTCGTCACTGCCGGCGATCTACGAGGAGGTGGTGGCCGCCATCGAGGCCGTCCCGGGGACGCTGCGCGCCTCCGCGCACCAGTCGCACGCCTACACCGACGGGGCGTGCCTGTACTTCTCGCTGCGCGGGGACGTGGAACGCGGCCGCCGCCGCGAGTGGTACCGGGCCGCGTGGGACGCCGCGAACGAGGTGCTCATCCGGCACGGCGCCGCGATCAGCCATCACCACGGCGTCGGGCTGCTGCGCTCGCCGTACGTCGAGCGGTCGCTCGGCAGCGGCTTCGGCACGCTGGTGGCGGTCAAGGAGGCTCTGGACCCGGCCGGGATCATGAATCCCGGGAAGCTGGGCCTGCCGAGCCGTTTCGACGCCCGCGCGGCCAGCTGATAGCCCTACATAAGGTGTATCGGTGACTTCTCGCCCCAAACGCCCCGTCGATCGACGCCTGCTGGCCGCGCTGGCCGAATACCCCGTCATGGCGTCACTGGTCGGCGTGGCGATGGCGGAGCGGTTCACCACCACCGCCACCCCGCTCGGCATCCTCGCCTCGGTCCCGCTCGGCGACCTGACCGCGACGGTGCGGCGTACCGTCGCCGCGGGAAAGATCGTGTTCGTCAACATGGACTCGACACCGGGCCTGGGACACGACCCCGGCGCCCTGACCTTCCTGAAAGGGATCGGGGCGATCGGGATCTGCTCCACCCGCGCGGCGATCGTCGAACGGGCGAACGGACTGGGCCTGCTGGCCATGCAGAAGGTGTTCGTGACCGACCGCTCCAACCTGCAGCGCAGCATCCAGTCCATCGCCCGGTCGCAGCCGGACCTGGTCCAGCTCATGCCCGCGGTCGTGCTGCGCTACGTGGAGCGGCACGCCAGGGACCTCGGCGTGCCGTACCTCGCCGCCGGATTCGTCCAGGCCGAGGCGGACGTGTCCGAGGCGCTCCGGCACGGCGCGGCGGGAGTCTGCACCTCCGACGAGAATCTGTGGGAGCTGCGCCGCGCGGCGCTGCGCGGCTCCTGAGAACCCCTGGAAGGACCCCCATGACGCCGGCGGAGCCGGACCTGTCCACCTCGACTCCCGGACCACCGCCCCGGTCCGGTTCCGCGGCGCAGGAGCGTGCGGGAAGGCCGCGCGCCGGTGGCGGGCGCCTGACGGCGCTCGGGCCACCGGTGTTCGTCGTCCTCTGGAGCAGCGCCTTCATCGCCGGCATCCCCGGCGTCAGGGTGGCGCCGCCGCTGCTGCTGATGTTCGCCCGTTTCGCCCTGGCCGGGGTGCTGCTCGCCGGGTACGCCCTGGTCACCCGCGCCCCCTGGCCACGCGGCCGGGCGCTGGCGCACATCGCCGTGTCCGGCCTGCTGATCCAGGCCGTCCAGTTCGGCGCCTTCTACTCCGCCCTCGGCATGGGCTTCCCGGCGGCCGTCGTCTCCCTCGTGCAGGGACTCAACCCCGTCGTCATCGCGCTGGCCGCGCGGTTCCTCGGGGAGAGGGTCACCCGGCGGCAGTGGCTCGGCTTCGCCCTCGGCGCGTCCGGCGTGATCCTCGCGGTCGCCGACCGGGTGAGCCTCTCCGGCTGGGGAGTGGCGCTGTGCCTGGCCGGGCTGGCCGGGTTGAGCGCCGGCACGCTCTACCAGAAGCGTTACGTCGAGAAGATGGACGTCCGCACGGGAACGGCGGTCCAGCTGCTCGTCAGCGCCCCGGCGGTCGGGCTGGCCTGCGTGGCGGTCGAGACCCCGCGCGTGTCGGACTGGGCGACGTTCGGCGCGTCGGTGGGATGGATGGTGCTGGTGAACTCGATCGCGGCGTTCATCCTGCTCAACAAGATGCTGCTCCGCTCCTCCGCCAGCCGGGTGAGCACGGTGTTCTTCCTGACCCCCTCGGTGACGGCCCTGCTGGCCTGGCTGCTCGCCGCCCAGTCGCTGCACCCGCTCGCCGTCGCCGGCCTCGTCCTCGGCGGCGCCGGGGTCCTGCTCGCCGGGACGTCAGCGGCGCGCGAGGACCCGGCGTAGCAGCCAGCCGAGGAAGACCACGACGGCGAGGGCGCCGGCCACCGGGACCAGCCGCTTCAGCAGCGGCACTCCGGCGATCTCCAGCAGGTCGAGGGCCTCCTCCTCGCCGCGCGAGACGGGAGCCGTCCCGGCGGGGTGCGCCTCGCGACCCGCGGCCTGCTCGGCGTACGCGGCGTCGTAGGAGTCGGGGACGGCGGTGAGATGACGCCCGGCCGGTGAGGCCGAGGGCTCCTCGGCGGAGGGGACCGGCTCCGGGACGCTCCTGGCGGCCGGCGCCTCGAACGCGGCCGCCGCCTCGAACTCCGCCGTGGCGGGTGCCTCGCCCGGCGTGCCGGCGGTGAGCTCGTCCAACGGGCTGGCGACGGGCTGGTTGAACGGCGTGACGGCCGGCTCCTCGGTCAGCGGCGGGGCCGCCCCCTCCGCCAGGGCCGCCGCGCTCAGCTCGTCGGGCGTCTCCCGCAGCAGCGCCGCGAGGTTGGCGGCGAACCGGTCGATGAGCTTGGCGCCGACCTCGGCCATGACCCCCCGGCCGAACTGCGCCGGGCGTCCGGTCACGTTGAACGACGTGTGGACGGTGACCTTGGTCTGGGCGCCCTCCCCGGCCAGCGAGGCGTTGACGACGGCGCTCGCGGTGCCGGTGCCGCGCGCCTCCTTGCCCGACGCCTTGAGGCTGAGGGAGTGGCCGTCCTTGTCGACCGACTGGAACGACGCCTCGCCCCGGTAGGTCACGGTGATCGGGCCGACCTTGACCTTCATCCGGCCGGTGAAGACGTCGCCGTCCACGGTGTCGAGCGTCGCCCCCGGCAGGCACGGCGCCACCCGCTCGACATCGAGAAGCACCGACCACGCCTGCTCGATCGGCACGGGGACGGTGAACTCGTGCTCGAACCGCATCGTCATCGAACCGCTCCTCTTCCAGGACCGGCGCCCAGCCGAGCCGACGGCCGCGCGGCCCTTGTCGTACTTGCGACATTATGACCGCTCAAGGCCTCTCGCTACCCTGCCGCGTGCCCGGTACGCGGGGTGCGGGTGAAAGTTACAGGTGATCAAGGGGTGGACTCCGGCGTCCGCTGGTCCTCCGTCCGCGCGGCCGGGGGCCCTTGACGGGGACGCGACAAGCGCTCAAGATCCGAAGTCAGGGATGCTCATTGTTGTTCGATCAAGTGTGATTCTGACGGGATCGGGTGAGCCTGACCGGAAGGACCCCCCTATGAGCCGGCGAAGAGAGCGGATCGGAGCGGGTGTGGCACTCGCCTTGGCCGCGTTGCTGACCACCGCGATGTCCCTCATCGGCGTCTCGTCCGCCCACGCGGCCGTGGCGATCACGATCAACGGCGGATCGGGGGGCCGCGTCCTCGACGGCGTCGGCGCCATCAGCGGGGGAGGGGGTAACAGCCGCCTGCTCATCGACTACCCCGAACCACAGCGGAGCCAGGTCCTCGACTACCTCTTCAAGCCAGGGTACGGCGCGGCCGTGCAGATCCTGAAAGTCGAGATCGGCGGCGACACCGACTCCACCAGCGGCGCCGAGCCCAGCCACCGGCACACCTCCGGCGACCTGGACTGCGGCCGCGGGTACGAGTGGTGGCTGATGGAGCAGGCCAAGGCCCGCAACCCGAACATCAAGCTGGCGGGCCTGTCCTGGGGCGCGCCCGGCTGGCTCGGCAACGGGAACTTCTGGTCCCAGGACACCATCGACTACCTGATCGCCTGGCTGGGCTGCGCGAAGAACAGCCACGGGCTGACGATCGACTACCTGGGCGGCTGGAACGAGAAGGGCCGCAACCTGAACTGGTTCGTCGACCTCAACGCGGCGCTGGACGCCAAGGGCTTCGGCAACGTCAAGATCGTCGCGTCCGACGACTCCAGCGGCTGGGGCGTGGCCGACGACGCGGTGAACAACAGCGCCTTCCGCAACGCCGTCGACATCCTCGGCACCCACTACGTCTGCGGCTACCGCGGCTCCCAGTCGCAGTGCCCCAGCTCGGCGAACGCCCTCAACTCCGGCAAGACCCTCTGGGCCAGCGAGAACGGCTCCGACGACTACAACGACGGGGCCAAGGCCCTCGCCCGGGGCATCAACCGGGACTACATCGACGGAAAGATGACGGCCTACCTCAACTGGCCGATCATCGCGGCCATCCCGGCCAACATCCCGTACGCCACCATGGGCGTCGCCGTGGCGCCCGAGCCCTGGTCGGGCTTCTACTCCCTCGGCAAGAACGCCTGGGTCATGGCCCACACCACCCAGTTCACCACTCCGGGCTGGCGCTACCTGGACGGCTCCAGCGGCTACATCGGCGGCGACCGCGCCAACGGCAGCTACGTCTCCCTGCGGTCCCCCGGCGGCTCCGACTACAGCACGATCATCGAGACGATGGACGCCACGGCCGCGCAGACCCTGACGTTCACCGTCACCGGAGGCCTGTCCACCGGCACCGTCCACGTCTGGGCGACCGACGTCGACTCCGGCGACCCGGCCGACTACTTCGTCCACACCGGCGACGTCACGCCATCGGGCGGGACGTTCTCGCTGACGGTCCAGCCCGGGCACGTCTACAGCCTCACCACGACCACCGGCCAGGGGAAGGGCGGCGCGACCAGCCCACCCCGAGCGGCGCTGCCGCTGCCCTACTCCGACACGTTCGACTCCTACGCCGTGGGACGCGAGGCGCGCTACCTCATGGACCAGCAGGGGGCGTTCGAGGTGGTCGCGTGCGGCGGCGGCCGGTCCGGGCGGTGCGTGCGGCAGATGACCCCACGCGAACCGATCCGCTGGGACGGCGCCTCCGACCCGTACGCCCTGCTCGGCGACCTGAGCTGGAACAGCTACACGGTCTCGGCGGACGTCCTGCTGGAGCAGAGCGGCTACGCCGAGCTGATCGGCCGCGCCGGTACCCAGCACGCCTTCGGCCCCGCCGGGCTGAACGCCTACTACCTGCGGGTCGGCGACGGCGGGGCGTGGCAGATCCTGCGCAACAACGTCGACAACGCGATGACCACCATCCGCAGCGGCACCGTCGCCGCCCTCGGCACCAACCGCTGGCACACCCTCGCGCTCGGCTTCTCCGGCAACACGATCACCGCCTCGATCGACGGCACCCAGGTGGGCTCGGTCACCGACGGCACCTGGCAGGCCGGGCAGGCCGGCCTGGGCACCGGCATGACCGAGACGGCCCAGTTCGACAACCTGAAGATCACCCCAGGTCAGGGAGGCGGCAGTGTCGGCGTGCTGCGCGGCCTGGCCTCGGGGCGCTGCGTCGACGTGCCGAACCAGACACAGGTGAACGGCACGCAGGTGGCCCTCTGGGACTGCAACGGCGGCGCCAACCAGCAGTGGACGCTCACCTCGTCCAAACAGCTCCAGGTGTACGGCACCAAGTGCCTGGACGCCGAGGGCGGCGGCACCGGCGCCGGCACCAGGGTCATCATCTGGGACTGCAACGGCGGCGCCAACCAGCAGTGGAACCTCAACCCCGACGGCACGGTGACCGGCGTCCAGTCCGGCCTCTGCCTCGACGCCAACGGCGCCGCCACCACCAACAGCACCCCGATCATCCTCTGGCAGTGCACCAACGCCCCCAACCAAAAATGGACCCGCACCTGACCCCTCGCACCCCCTGACGGCACCCCATCCCGCCCGGACGGTCCGGGTGGGATGGGGTGCCGTGATCGGGCCTGGTTCTCCCGTGTTCGTGGGGGGATTCGGTGTCGTGTCGGGTCCGGTTCTCTCCTGTTCGTCGGGATGTGGTGGCTGTTGGATCGGTGCCGTGTCGGGCCTGGTTCTCCCGTGTTCGTGGGGGATTCGGTTGCCGTGTCGGGTCCGGTTCTCTCCTGTTCGTCGGGATGTGGTGGGTGTTGGATCGATGCCGCGTCGGGCCTGGTTCTCCCCTGCCGGCCGCTGTGTAATGGGTTTCGATCGGGCGCCGCGTCGGCGGGATGTGGTGCGGCGATGTCGGCGCCGTTGTGCGGCGGGGTGCCTGGTGAACACTCGTTGGTACCGCGTGAGCGTCACCGGATTCGCGTGATCAGTTCGCGGTCGAGGTGGGACAGGTGGGAACCGTCGACGTCCGTGAGGGCGAGGAGGCGTTCGCCCCTGCGGGCGTCGGGAGTCCGGGTGAGCGGGGCGGCGAAGGTGAGGCGGCGGCCCGTGACGCCGGACGGCGAGACGTAGTCGGCCGCGCCGAGGAACCGCGCCTCGCCGGCGGTCTCCTCCGCGCCGAGGAACCGCGCCTCGCCGGCGGCCTTCTTCGTTCCGAGCGCTACCTCGCCGGATGCCGTATCGCCCTGCGTCTCCTCGCCGGATGCCACATGGCCCTGCGCTGCCATGCCGGACGCCAAGCGGGACACGGCCTCCCCGAGGCCCTCGCCGGGCCGTACCGGGGTGGACGGGAGGCGGTCGGTTTCGGTGTCCGAGATCACGAGTACGGCGTCGTCCCGGTGCCCCGCCAGGCAGATCGTCACCTCGGGGTACCCGGCCCGCGCCGCCTCGGCGTCCAGGTCGGCGGCGGTCGGTTCGTCCCAGCCGTGCAGTGAGAAGGGCACCCCCCGGCGTACCGCCTCGATGCCCGCGCGGGCGTACGGCACGGTGCGCTCGGGCAGCCGGTCCATCGGGAACCAGCCCAGCTCGGCGCACTTGTGCGGCTCGGCGTTCACGGGGCTCCCGGTCACCGTCCCAGCCGTCAGGAACAGCCCGATCCGCGCGGTGCCGCCCGGATTGCGGTGGTGCATGACGTGGACCACCTCGCATCCGGCGACCTCGATCCCCAGCTCCTCCCTCGCCTCCCTGACGGCGGTCCCGATGACGGACTCCCCTTCTTCCAGATGCCCCGACGGCATGATCTGCCACTCGCCGTCGGCGTAGCCCGTGCCCTGGCGGTGGCCGAGCAGTACGCGGCCCTCGTCCAGCAGCAGGAGGTGGACGTCGACCACCGGCCGGTAGCGGCCGGGCGCGTAGGTCGCGGTGTCGAGCAGCGCGGGCAGTGCCGGGCCCGCGTCGGCGACGAACTCCCGCAGCTCGGTGGGCACGAGGTTCAGCTCGCGGATCTTGTCCGGGCGGACACGCTGGATCTCGTGGGTCCCGTTCCCGGGATCCAGGAACTCCGGCCCGCTGCGGCGCGACAGGTCCATCGCGACGAGCCGGCAGGCGTACACCGTCGTCACCGCGCCCGGTTCCGCGAGCGTGAACACCCGCAGCGCCGGCCCGGCGAGGGCGCCCAGCTCCTCGTCCAGCTCGCGGCGCAGGGCCTGCTCCAGCGAACCGTCCCCGGGCTCCACCCCGCCGCCCGGGGTGATCCAGTACGGTTCCCGTCCCGGCCGTAGCCGCTTGAACAGGATGATCTCGTCCCCGTCGAACAGGAGGGCCCGGACGCTGTGCCGCACTGAGGTCATGCCCGTCATCCTGCTCCATCCGCCCGCCCGCGTAGGGGCGATCCGCCTGCCGTCCCGTCCGGAACCCTTAATACGGTGAGGGGAAGGACATGCCGAACACTTTTCGTGTGACCGCTGATATCGGAAGGCAGATGACATGACGGACATGAAGTACCGCAGGCTGGGGAACTCGGGGCTGGTCGTCTCGGCCCTCGGCCTGGGCGCCAACAACTTCGGGCGCAGGATCGACCTCGAGGCCACCCGCGCCGTCGTGGACACGGCGCTCGACCTCGGAGTCACCTTGATCGACACGGCCGACATCTACGGCGAGTCGGAGACGTACCTCGGCGAGGTGCTGCAGGGCCGCCGCGACCAGGTGGTGCTGGCGACCAAGTTCGGTGGCGACGTGCAGGGAGCGAACGGCCCGGACTGGGGTGCGCGCGGCTCCCGCCGGTACATCCGGAGGGCCGTGGAGCGGTCGCTGCGGCGCCTGCGGACGGACTGGATCGACCTGTACCAGCTCCACTTCCCCGACTCCTCGACGCCCATCGAAGAGACGTTGTCGACCTTGTCCGACCTGGTGCGCGAGGGCAAGGTCCGGTACGTCGGCTCGTCCAACTTCGCGGGATGGCAGGTCACGGACGCCGAATGGATCGCCCGCACCGAGGGGTACGAGCGTTTCGTCAGCGCGCAGAACGAGTACAGCCTGCTGGACCGGCGGGCCGAGCGGGAGCTGGTCCCCTCGCTGCTGCACCACGGGGTCGGGCTGCTGCCGTACTTCCCGCTGGCGAACGGGCTGCTCACGGGCAAGTACCGCCGGGGGGAGCAGGCCCCGGAGGGCACCCGGCTGTCGGGCCGCGCGGAGTACCTCACCGACGCGCGCTTCGATGTGGTGGAGAAGCTGGAGGACTTCGCCCGGCGGCACGGCGTGACCCTGCTCGACGTCGCGATCGGCGGCCTCCTCGCCCAGCCCGCCGTGTCGTCGGTGATCGCCGGTGCGACGCGCCCCGAGCAGGTCAAGGCCAACGCCGCGGCGGCCGCCTGGATCCCCGACGAGCAGACCCTCACCGAACTCGACCGGCTCGCGCCCCGCCCGAACTGATGAGGTGGGCGGTGTGATGTGCCCGGGGGGCCTGGGCGGGGGCGGTGGGGTGGGGGCGTAGCGTCGGTTGGGGGAGGCTGACATGGGCACCAGTGAGATCGGCCGTCCGGACGGCTCTCGATACCTGCCCATCGCCGAGCACGGACTGATCGGTGACCTGCGCACCGTCGCGCTCGTCGGGTCCAACGGCACGATCGACTGGTACTGCTGCCCGCGCTTCGACTCTCCCAGCGTGTTCGGCTCGATCCTGGACGCGGACCGGGGCGGGTCGTTCGAGCTCGCCCCCAGCGTCCAGGCGAAGGCCAGGCAGTTCTACTTCCCCGACACCAACGTGCTGATCACGCGGTTCTCCGCCCTGGACGGGGTGGGGGAGGTCCAGGACTTCATGCCGGTCGTGGACGGGTCACGCGAGGTCGACCGCCATCGGCTGATCCGCCGGGTGGTGTGCGTCCGCGGGACGCTGCCGTTCCGGGCCCGGATGGCGCCCCGCTTCGGCTACGGCGCCGAACCGCACACCGTGCGCCGCTGTGAGCGGCATGTGCTGTTCGAGTCGCCCTCGCAGGCCCTGACGCTGACCTCCACGTGTCCGCTGGAGATCGACGGTCTGGACGTGCGGTCGGAGTTCAAGCTCACCGAGGGCGAGACGGCGGTCTTCGCCGTCGACCGGGTGGACGGCTCCGTCGAGATGCGGTCGTGCCCGTTGGAGGAGGCGGAGCGGCAGTTCCACGCGACCGTCGCCTTCTGGCGGCGCTGGCTCGCCGCGTCGCGCTACCGGGGCCGCTGGCGGGAGATGGTCCACCGTTCGGCCCTGACGCTGAAGCTGCTCACCTACGCCCCGACGGGCGGCATCGTGGCCGCGCCGACGACCAGCCTTCCCGAGCAGCTCGGCGGCGAGCGCAACTGGGACTACCGCTACGTGTGGATCCGGGACGCCGCCTTCTGCGTGTACGCCCTGCTGCGGCTCGGCTTCACCGACGAGGCCGAGGCGTTCATGGACTTCCTCTCCGAGCACGTCGGGATGGGCGAGGAGTGCGCGTCGGGCCCGCTGCAGATCATGTACGGAATCGACGGGCGGCGCGAGCTGCCGGAGCGCGAGCTGCCGCATCTGGAGGGGTACGAGAGGTCGGCGCCGGTCCGCGTGGGGAACGGCGCCGTGGACCAGCTTCAGCTCGACATCTACGGCGCGCTGATCGACTCGATCTACCTGTTCGACAAGTGGGGCCGCCCGATCTCCAGCGACCGGTGGGACGAGGTGAGCACGCTGGTGGAATGGGTGTGCGACCACTGGGACCAGCCGGACGAGGGCATATGGGAGACGCGCGGCGGTCGCAAGGACTTCGTGTACTCCCGCCTGATGTGCTGGGTGGCGATCGAGCGGGCCATGCGGATGGCGATCCACCGCGGCCTGCCCGCCGACCTGGCCCGCTGGCGGCAGGCCCGGGACGCGATCTACCGCGAGATCATGCGCCGCGGCTGGTCGCCGCGGCTGCGGGCGTTCGTCCAGTACCTGGACGGCGACGTGCTGGACTCGTCGGTGCTGATGATGCCGCTGGCCAAGTTCGTCTCGCCGGTGGACCCCAAGTGGCTGTCCACTCTGGAGGCGCTGCGCCGGCAGCTGGTGTCGGACTCGCTGGTCTACCGCTACGACGGCAGCATGACCCCGGACGGGCTGAGCGGCGCGGAGGGCACCTTCTCGATCTGCTCGTTCTGGTACGTCGAGGCGCTGACCCGCGCCGGACGGCTGGACGACGCCCAGCTCGCGTTCGAGAAGATGCTCACCTATGCCAACCATCTCGGCCTGTACGCCGAGGAGGTCGGGCACACGGGGGAGCAGCTGGGCAACTTCCCCCAGGCCTTCACCCACCTCTCGCTGATCAGCGCCGCCTTCACCCTCGACCACGCCCTCGGCTGACGGCGGACCTCTACACGGCCGCGGCCGCGGCCGCGGCGGCCGCCAGGGCGCGGTGGGTGAGGACGCGGGCCAGGTGGCGGCGGTAGTCGGGGGTCCCGTTCAGGTCGGACGGCGGTGAGGTGCCCTCGGCGGCGGCTTCGGCGGCCTGACGGAGCGGGTCGCCGTGGCCGTTCCTCGAGCCGTTCCCGTTACCGGAGGTGCCGTACGGCCCGGTGTACGCGCCGAGGTCGGCGCCCCGGACGGCCTCCTCCACCCGCGTCGCCCGTACGGGGGTCGGCCCCATGTTGGTGAGCCCGACCCGTGCCTCCTGGACGCGCCGGCCGTCCTGCGACACCCGTGCCGCCGCCGCCACGCCCACGATGGCCCAGGCCTGGGCCGTACGGTGGAACTTCTCGTAGTGGAAGCCCCAGCCCTCGCCCAGCTTCGGCACCAGGACCGCCGCGAGGATCTCGCCGGGCTCCAGCGCGGTCTCCAGGTAGTCGACGAAGAACTCGCCCGCCGGGACGACCCGCTCTCCCCCGGCCGAACGGATCACGAACTCCATGCCGAGCGCCACGGCCACCGCCGGCAGGTCGCCCGCCGGGTCCGCGTGGGCCATCGACCCGCCGAACGTGCCCCGGTGCCGTACCGCGGGGTCCGCCACGGTCGCCGTCGCGAACGCCACCAGGGGGCACTCGGCGTTGACGATCGGCGAGCGCATCACCTCGTCGTGCGTGACGGCGGCCCCGATGCGGACGTGGCCGTCCTCGTCGCGGATGCCGTGCAGCTCCTCCAGCCGGCCCACGTCCACCAGCAGGCTCGGGTAGGCCAGCCGGAGGCGGAGCAGCGGCAGCAGCGACTGCCCGCCGGAGAGCACCTTGGCGTCCTCGCCGGCGTCCGCCAGCGCCCGCACCGCCTCCTCCAGGGAGGAGGGGCGGAGGTAGTCGAAGGATGCCGGGATCATGAGGAGCCTCCCTGGATGGCGCGCCACACCCGTTCGGGGGTGCAGGGCATCGGCACGTCGTGCACGCCGTACGGGCGGAGCGCGTCGACGATCGCGTTCACCACGGCGGGGGTGGAGGCGATCGTCCCGGCCTCGCCGACGCCCTTGACGCCGAGCGGGTTGGTGGTGGCCGGGGTCTCGGTCCGGTCGGTGACGAAGTCGGGCAGGTCGGCCGCCGAGGGCAGCAGGTAGTCCGCCATCGTGGTCGTCAGCAGGTTGCCCTCGGCGTCGTACACGGCCTCCTCGAACAGCGCCTGCGCGATGCCCTGGGCGAGTCCGCCGTGCACCTGCCCCTCGACGATCAGCGGGTTCACCACCTTGCCCACGTCGTCCACCGCCACGTACGACCTGATCTTCGTGGCCCCCGTCTCGGTGTCGACCTCGACGGCGCACAGGTGCGTCCCGTGCGGGAAGGAGAAGTTCTCCGGGTCGAACGTCGCGTCGGAGTCCAGGCTCGGCTCGACACCGGGCGGCAGGTCGTGGGCGGCGAACGTCGCCAGCGCGACCTCCTGGATGGTCCTGCCGGACGTGGTGCCGCGCACCCTGAAGGTGCCGCGGTCGAACTCGACGTCGTCCGGAGACGCCTCCAGCATGTGGGCGGCGATCCGCCGGGCCTTGTCCTTGACCTTCTCGCAGGCCCGCAGCACCGCGACCCCGCCCACGGCGAGCGAGCGGGAGCCGTAGGTGTCCATGCCCTTGTGGGAGGCGGCCGTGTCGCCGTGTAGGACCGCGACGTCCTCGAACGGCACGCTCAGCGCGTCGGCGACGATCTGGCTCCACGCCGTCTCGTGGCCCTGCCCGTGCGGGCTGGTGCCGGTGACGACCTCCACCTTGCCGGTGGGCAGCATGCGGACGTTGGCGTACTCCCAGCCGCCCGCGCCGTACGCCAGCGAGCCGAGCACGCGGCTCGGCGCGAGGCCGCACATCTCGGTGTAGGTGGAAATCCCGATGCCGAGCTGTACGGGATCACCCCGGTCGCGCCGGTCGGCCTGCTCGGCCCGGAGCTTGTCGTAGCCGAACAGGGCGAGCGCCTTCTCGGTCGCCGCCTCGTAGTTGCCGGAGTCGTAGGTGAGCCCGGCGATGGTGGTGTAGGGGAACTCCTCGTGGGCGATCCAGTTGCGCCGCCGCACCTCGACGGGGTCGAGGGACAGCTCGGCGGCCAGTTCGTCCATCAGGCGTTCGATCGCGAACGTCGCCTCCGGCCGGCCCGCGCCACGGTAGGCGTCGGTGGGCATCTTGGTGGTGAAGACGCCCGTGCAGGTGAAGTCGTAGGCGTCCATCTTGTAGATGCCGTTGTACATGAACGCGCCGAGGACCGGGACGCCCGGCGTGACCAGCATCAGGTAGGCGCCCATGTCGGCCAGGAGGTCCACCCGCAGGCCGCGGACACGGCCGTCGCGGCCGGCGGCCAGCGAGAGGCGCTGGAGCTGGTCGCGGCCGTGGTGCACGGTCAGGTTGCCCTCTGAGCGCGACTCGGTCCACTTGACCGGCCTGCCCAGCCGCCTGGTCAGCAGGAGGAGGATCACCTCCTCGGCGGTGACCTGCAGCTTCGAGCCGAACCCGCCACCGACGTCCGGGGCGATCACGCGCAGCTTGTGCTCGGGGATCCCCGTCACCTGGGCCAGCATGATCCGCAGGACGTGGGGGATCTGGGTGGCCGAGTGCAGCGTGAACTGCTCGCCGTCCGTCTGCGCGACGACGGCGCGCGGCTCCATGGCCGAGGGGATGAGCCGCTGCTGGACGTACGTCCGCTCGATCACCACCGGCGCGTCGCGGAAGGCCGCCTCCATGTCGCCCTGGGAGAACTTCCAGACGAACGCCCGGTTGCCGGCCTCGTGGACCTTGGGCGCGCCGTCCTTCAGGGCCTCGGTCATGTCGAGGACGGCCGGAAGGGGATCGTAGTCGATCTCGATGGCCTCCAGCGCGTCGCTCGCCCGGTACTTGTCGATCGCGACCACGCAGGCCACCGCCTCACCCGGATACCGCACCTCGTCCACCGCCATCGGCGGGTGGTCGGGGACGACGATGTCCTCGGTGACCGGCCAGGCGCACGGCAGGCTGCCCTGCTCATCCGCGAGATCCTTGCCGCTGAACGCCGCGACCACCCCGGGGCGGCGCAGCGCCCCGGAGACGTCCACCCGGGTGATCCGGGCGTGCGCCATCGGGCTGCGCAGGAACGCGACGTACAGCATGCCCGGTAGCTGCAGGTTGTCGGTCCAGTGGGTGCGGCCGGTGACCAGGCGGGCGTCCTCCTTGCGCCTGCGCGCCGCGCCGACCTCGTGCCGGCCCGGGGCGGGTTCGCCGAGCTGCCCGCCCTCGGCGATCCGCGCGGCGAGGAGGCCGGCGTCCAGCTCCTCGGTCACGCCGTCACCTCCCGGCCGCTGTCGCTCATGGTCTGCGCGGCGCGCCGTACCGCCCGGACGATGTTGCAGTAGCCGGTGCACCGGCACAGGTTGCCCTCCAGGCCGGCGCGGATGGCCTCGTCGGACGGGTCCGGGTCGTCCTTCAGCAGGTCGATGGCGGCCATGATCATGCCGGGGGTGCAGTAACCGCACTGGAGCGCGTGCTCCTCGTGGAAGGCCCGCTGCATCGGGTGCCACTCGCCGCCGGTGGCCAGGCCTTCGACGGTGACGATGTCGCTGCCGTCCGCCTGCACGGCGAGGACCGAGCAGCTCTTGGCGCTCCTGCCGTCGATCATGACGGTGCAGGCGCCGCAGTTGCCGGTGTCGCAGCCGATCGGGGTGCCGGTCTTGCCGAGACGGTCACGCAGCAGGTGGACGAGGAGGAGGCGGGGCTCGGCTTCTTCCTCGTAGGTGACGCCGTCGACGATGACGGTGATGCGGGCCATTCGTCCTCCAAGCGCGCAGGCCGGATTCCTCTGGTGCAAATGTGAAAGTACGCTCCTGAGATGCCGGGTCAACCCCTCCGACACGCTGCCACGGTCAGCCATTGGCAAATCTGTCCGTGAACCGGCCGGCCCGGCCCTCGGAGCCGTGCACCAGAGGCCCGCCCCCCCGCAGGGTCAGCCGCTGATCGACCGCCCCCGGTTCCGGCGCTGGACGTACAGGCGGTCGCTCCCCGGGCCGGTCCATTCCAGCCGTACGACACCGGGCACGGCGGCGTCGCCGACGCGCGACGGGTCGGCCCAGTAGCCGAAGTTGGGGTTGCGGAAGAACGTCGCCCACAGGTGGCCGCTGCGGTCCACGAAGATGTTGTTGTGGCCGGCGCCGACGCCCAGGGTCCACCGCTTGGAATACGGCCCCTCGAAGTGGTCCGAGACGGCGATGATCGCGTCGTACTGGTACTGCACCCGGCCGGGGGCGGCGGTGTCGTAGGCGTACCGGGTGCCGCCGTCGGGGTCGGCCGACGTCCGGTCCCACGCGGCGTGGACGAGGTAGTACTTGCCGCCGTACTTGAACACGTACGCGCCCTCGAGGTACGGCTCGGGGGAGTAGGGCGTCTGCTGGAAGTTCGGGAGGTTCGTCGTGGGGACGATGTCCTCCATGTCGTCTCGGAACTTCGCGTACAGGTTGCTGTGCAGCACGAGCCACGCGTCGTCGCCCTCGCTGTAGAGGCCGCCGTCGATGTGGTGGTAGGCGCCGGGCTTGATGAAGGCGGGCCCGCCGATGAAGGAGTCGCCGAAAGGCTTCTCCAGGTTGCCCCGAACGAGCCGGTACGGGCCCTCGACCCCGCCCTCGCTCACGAGCATGAACGAACCGACCTTCTGGGAGTGGTCGCCCATGCACGCGACGATGTACCACTTGCCGCGGAAGTAGTGCACCTCCGGGGCCCAGGCCTGGCCGCGCTTGCCGAACCGGTCGTCGTACCAGTACTCCTGCCATGGGGCGACGACCGTGCGCCCGGGCCGGTTCTCGCCGACGAACTCGGGCGACCACACCTTGCCCTTCTCCGCGCCGGGCCGGATACCGGTGGTGTCGGCCAGCCTCCACGGGCCGTGCAGGGACGGGGACACCCACACGAAGATGCCGTCGTTCCACGGGCCGGCCGCCTCGAGCCCGGGCACCCGGGTGGTGCCCGTGGCGACGTAGATCGGACGGCCGTCGACGACGAAGCAGTTGACGTAGGTGTCCCGCATCCAGACCCGGCCGAGCTCCTCGTCGCGGGGGCGCCGCTCGAGCGGGAGGATGAAGGAGTTGTCCTCACGTGGCCACAGGTCCGGCCGGGCGTCCGCCAGACCGTAGGGCTCCAGGTCGGGCCAGTTCGACGGGTACCGCCGTGTGGACGCGGCCGGCGCCGACGCCGGCGCTTGCGCGGCCTGCGCGGCGGTCGCGGGCAGTGCCGCCGCGCCCAGGACGCCGGCGACACCGGCCAGCAGGGAGCGTCGGCCCATGGGCGATCCGTTGTCGGAACCAGTCATCAGTCACGTCCTCCTACCTCGTGCAGGACGCCGGAGCCCTGCTCGGGAGGAACGCTAGTGAGAGGTATTCCGACAGTGAACAGACGACAGAAAGGTCCCCGATCTTTCGTCGCGGCTCGGCCGGCCGCGGCCCGGAAGGCCGTTCAGGACCGGTCCGGCCGGCCGGTCGTGTCGAGCGGTGGCGGGTTGAAGGGCGAGGCTTCGACGAAGCGCCAGGGGGACGGGATCTCGGCGGTGATCTCCACGACCTCGTCCAGCTCGAACTCCACCTCGCCGCCGTCGTACGCCGCCCTGCCGGTCAGGTGCAGGCCGTGGCCGTGCTCCCAGTCGAGGAACAGCAGCCCGCAGGCCGGGGCGAGCTCCAGGTTGCCCAGCGTCATGAACATGAAGTTGCCCGGGTACTCGCGCCAGGCCAGCCGCCGCTCCCCGGTCACCCGGACGAACCCCGGCGCGCCGCCCCGGTGGGAGGTGTCGGCGCCCAGCCCCGCGACGTGCGTGGCGATGAAGAAGGTGTCGGCCATCGCGATCCAGCGGCGCTGCGCCTCGGTGAGGGTGCGGGCGGTCGTGGCCGGGCCTCGCCGGGGGAGTTCCCCGAGGACGGGCGGCGGTACGCGCCGCTGGATGTACTTGGGGCAGTTGGAGTAGACCTGATCGGTCGTGATGGTGAGGCGGTGCCCGTCGCCGCGGGCCCGGCCGTTCACCCGCATGCGGCGGCGGGTCGCGGGCTCGATGGCGATGACGCCGATGTCGCGCGGCTCGCCCCCGAAGAGCCCCGCGAGCGGACCGTCGGGCAGCGCGTCGACGACGATCGACCGGTCCCCGTCCGTCGTGGCGAATCCTTCGGGGCCGGTCAGGGTGCCCGCCCAGACGCGCCCTCGGTCGTCGCGCGCTCCGATGACCAGCATGTTCCGCGCCTCGAGGAAGGCGGCGGCCACGGGAGGGATCTCGGCCCGCGCCCGCGCCGAGCCGAGCGGCCTGGTCATGCCCGCCCGGCGCTGGAGCAGCAGCTCGCCCGGGTGTTCCACTAGAAGAACCCGCAGGTAGGGGCGTCGGCGACCGGCGCGGTGAGCCCTTCGGCCCCGCTCGGCGCGGAGATCTCGACGCGGATGCCGTCCGGGTCCTCGAAGAAGACGCCGCCCGACTGCCTGCCCTGGCCGTGCGGGACGATCCCCTCATAGGCGAACCGCACCCTGAGCTCGCGCAGTGTCGCCTCCGCCCGGCGTACGGCGTCCATGTCCGGCAGCTGGAACGCCAGGTGGTGCAGGCCGGGCGAGCCGGTGGCGAAGCGGCCCTCGCTCTGCTCCCAGAGCGTGACCATCGTGCCGCCGTCGTAGCCGAGCGAGGCGTAGCGCCTGTCGCCCTCGGTGGACTCCCTGATCACCTCGAACTCGAAGACGCGCACGTAGAACCGTATCGCCCGCTCGAGGTCGGTCACGTTGAGGCCGGCATGCCCGATCTGGAACCGCATGTGGTCGCCCTTCTCTCTTCGTTCTAACGGGACTTACTGTCATATCCCGTTAGAACTCCGAGGCGAGCGTAACCTAACGGATGTACTACTGGCAATCCGTTAGAAAGAGTGATCGGCGCGGTGCTGCCGATAGTGGCGGGCGGCCCTGGCCCGGTTGCCGCAGCTCACCGAGCACCACTCCTGCCGCGTGTGCTCCTTGACGAAATACAGGACGCAGCGCGGCGCCGGGCAGGCCCTGAGCTTCTCGCGGTCGGGTCCGGCGAGGAAGTCGATGGCCGCGGTGGCGAGCCTCGCGCACAGCGCCGCCGTGTCGCTCGCCCGCGCGGCCGGCGCGTCGCCTGCGGTGGGCTCGGAGCCGTCCGGCCAGTCGAGGCGCCGGGCCAGGGGTACGGCCATCGCGGCGGCGTTGACGGTCGCGAGGGCGTCGGCGAAGCGGGGGAGGCGCGAGGCGTCGGCCGAACTGGGCTCCGCGGGCGCCACGGCCCGGGCGAACAGCGCCCGCACGGCCTGGCGGAGCGCGACGACCTCCTCGCGCATGGGCTCGGAGGCGGTGAAGCGGGCGGCGTCGACCCCGAGGGCGGCGGCGTGCTCGCGGACCCAGGCCGTCAGCCCGGCCGTGTCGGCGAGGGCGTCGGACACCCCGCCGCGGACCACCCGGTTCGCCCGGATCGTTCTGGTGAACAGCAGGGCCAGGGGATCGGACATCCAGCCATTCTAATGGGACTAATGCTCGTCTCGCATTAGAAGAGTCAGCGTCTGCGCAACGCCTTGGCGATGATGCCGACGAAGCCGGCGAACCCGAGCCCGAAGACGAGGATCATCCCCATGATCAGCGTGTCGGGTTGCGGCGGGGTCAGGTAGCGGATGCCGATGCCCACGAACAACAGGCCCGCGAGCAGCGAGAACACGTCCGTTCTATGCCGCACGGCGCACCTCGACGTCCCCGATGCCGGCCTTCACGTGCAGTTCGATGACCGGGACGGCGCCGGTGCCGCTCACCGCGGGCTCCAGCACCTTGTCGTGGTGGACGTCGGTGCCGCCCTGCACGGCGTGCTCGATCTTGACGTCCCCCAGTCTGGCGTAGCCGAACACCTCCACCCGGGCGTAGGACGGCACGATGATCTTCAGCTCGCCCATCGACACCGAGGCGTCGAACCTGGTTCGGGAGCCGGGGAGGAACTTGGTGTCCCGCAGGTCGAGCGTTCCGTCGCCGATGCCCACCGAGTACGTGCGGACGGCCACGGAGCTGTCCACGGGCTCCCAGGTGTAGCTGCCGATCTTCTTCGGAATTCCGTTCACGGTCGATCCCGCCACTAGCAGAAGAGAGACGATGGTTCCGGTCGCCACCAGCCCGGCGCCCCTGCCGAACCAGGTCGCGACGAGCAGGCCCGCGCCGATCGTGATGAGCACGGCCCCGCCGATCAACGGCAGGTTGACCGTCTGGGCGGACGGCGACTGCGTGGCAACCATGATCCCTCCGACCAGGAACGCGACGAACACGGTGATTGCGCCGGTGAACGACTTCGGCCGCTTCGGGCGGGGCGGCCGCGCGGCCGCGGCGCTGGGCCGCCGGCCGTACTCCCAGTCGTCGGGCTCGTACGGCCGGCGCGGGCTGTACGGGCCGTGCGGTGCGAACGGCTCGCCGGAGGAGTCGAACCCCCCGGGCCGCGGCGTCTGCCGGTAGCCGGGGGCGGGCGGGGGCGCCGCCCCGGGGCCGGCCGCCGCCGTGGCCGCGGCGCGCGCCTCCTTGGCGAGGTCCGACAGCCGCCGGTAGAGCTGCTCGGCAGCGGGGGACCGGCCGGCGGCCGCCGAAGTCCCGAAGATACGGTCGCCCGGGGGCGCCTCGGACGCAGACGGCGCGTCGGACGGTGCCTCCGCAGGCGCGTCGGATGGAGGGGCGTCGAACGCCGAGGTGGTGGCCGGCGGCGCGTCGGACGGATGAGCGTCGAACGCCGAGGTCGTGGCCGGCGGCGCGTCGGACGCGAACGGCGGCGCCGACGGCGCGGCGGCGGTGGTGAAGGCGGAAGCCGCGGGCGTGCCCCCAGGGGTGCCCGGAGCGTGGGAGAACGCCCGCGTGGCGGACGGGAAGGCCGTCCAGTGCTCCGGCACCGGCCGGGTGCCGCGCTTCCCCTTGACCCGCTCCGGCATGCTCTTGACGAGCGCCAGCAGGTCGACGCCGCGGGCGTGCGCGGCCAGCAGGGCGATCGCGAGCAGTGTGCCCACCACCACCGTCGAGGTGCTGATGCCGTCGGCCGCCAGGTTGATGATCAGGCCGAAGGCGAAGATCGCGGCCAGGAGCGCCATCACGGTCTCGGTGTCGAAGACCCTGCGGCTCCACTGCTCGGCGTATCCCGGGCCGCCCTGGGTGTTCCTCATCAGCAGGAACGCCGCGACGTACAGCATGATGCCGATACCCGAGCCCACGACCAGCACCGCGAAGCCCACCCGGAAGATGACCGGGTCCATGCCGGTGTAGCGGCCGAGCCCTGCGCACACGCCTGTGAGCATTCGTCCCTCGTCGCTACGCTGGAGCACGCGCTCCTCGCTGACGGGTGCGAAGTCACCCGGCTCGAGCGTCGTATCGGGACTTCCTGCCTCGGTCATGGGTCCATGGTGGCCGGTCAGGGGTTCCGGTCACCATCCGGGACACCCCTGACTCGTCCCGGAGCCCTCAGGGCAGGAGTCAGGGAGCGCCCTGATGCGTGCCGCCCCTGCCACATGTGACGATGCTGCGGAGATGTCTGAGAACCCCACACTTCCCGAGGCTCATCCCCGGATGGTCCGGCCCATGCGCGGCCGGCTCGTCGCGGGTGTCGCCCAAGGCGCCGCCGCCCAGCTGAAGCTCGACCCGGTCGTGCTGCGGCTGGCGTTCGTGCTGCTCAGTGTCCTCGACGGGCTGGGCGTCCTCGCGTACGCCGCCCTGTGGATGTTCACTTCGCGCGAGCAGTACGAAGGAGAGCCGCCGGGCCGCGACTGGGGCCAGGTGGCCGCGTACGCCGTGCTCGGCATGGCGCTGACCGCGTTCGGCTGGCTCACCGGCGCCTCCACCGGCGGCATCGGCACCTGGTCGATCGCCGTGGTGGGCATCGGCAGCCTCATCCTGTGGCAGCAGGCCAGCATCGACCGCCGCCAGCGCTGGATGACCGACGCGGTGCGCCAGGTGAGGCGCTCGTGGGTGCGCACCGGCGCCGGCACGCTCCTCGTGGTGATCGGCGCGATCGGCTTCCTCGCCGCCCAGGGCAAGCTCGCCGAGGCCGTCCCGGGGCTGGTGTTCACCGCCGTCGTGGTCGGCGGCATCGCGCTGATCGCGGCCCCGTGGCTCACCGGCCTGTGGAAGGAGCTCCAGCGGGAGCGCACCGAGCGCATCCGCCAGGAGGAACGGGCCGAGATGGCGGCGCACGTGCACGACTCGGTGCTGCACACGCTCACCCTGATCCAGCGCAACGCGCAGGACCCGTTCGAGGTGACGCGCCTGGCCCGCTCGCAGGAGCGCGAGCTGCGCAACTGGCTGTACCAGCCCAAGGCCGACGCCGACGCCACGATCGCGGCGGCCGTACGGCGGGTGGCGGCCGAGATCGAGGACGAGCACGGCGTCCCCATCGAGATCGTCTGCGTCGGCGACTGCGAGCTGGACGACCGGCTGCGGGCCATGTTGCAGGCGGCCCGGCAGGCGATGGTCAACGCGGCGAAATACTCTGAGGCGTCCGTCATCTCCGTCTACGCCGAAGCGGAGCCGGAGGAGGTGACCATATTCGTCCGGGATCGCGGCAAGGGCTTCTCCATGGAGGAGGTGCCCGACGACCGCATGGGCATCCGCCAGTCGATCATCGGACGGATGGAGCGCCACGGCGGCACGGCACGGGTCAAGACGGGCCCGGGCGAGGGAACCGAAGTGATGTTGACAATGAAGCGGGAGCAAGCGTGATCCACGAGCCGACCCGCCGAGTGAGGGAGCCGTGAACATGGTCAAGGTGCTGATCGTGGACGACCACCGCCTCTTCCGTTCGGGGGTGCGCGCCGAGCTGGGACCCGAGATCGAGGTGATCGGCGAGGCCGAGGACGTCGAGTCGGCGGTCGCGTCGATCGAGTCCCTGAAGCCGGACGTCGTCCTGCTCGACGTCCACATGCCGGGGGGCGGCGGGCAGGAGGTGCTGCGCCGGGTGCTCGGGGCGGGCGCGCAGGTGCGCTTCCTGGCCCTTTCGGTCTCCGACGCGGCCGAGGACGTCATCGGCGTCATCCGGGGCGGCGCCCGCGGCTACGTCACCAAGACGATCAGCGGGAGGGAGCTCACCGACGCGATCGTCCGCGTCTCGGAGGGCGACGCGGTGTTCTCGCCGCGTCTGGCCGGGTTCGTCCTGGACGCCTTCGCCTCCACCGAGGCGCCGTCCATCGACCCCGAGCTCGACTCGCTCACCTCCCGCGAGCGCGAGGTGCTGCGGCTGATCGCCCGCGGGTACGCCTACAAGGAGATCGCCAAGGAGCTTTTCATCTCCGTGAAGACCGTCGAGACGCACGTGTCCTCTGTGCTGCGCAAACTTCAGCTCTCCAACCGGCACGAGCTGTCGCGCTGGGCTACGGCCCGACGTCTCGTCTGAATTCGCCCGCGCGAGGGTCACGGTTCGGTCAAGATTGGGCATATGACCCATCGCGCAGTGGCGCCCGTCATCCTCATGGCCGTGCTCGTGTCCCTGGTCGCCACGGGCTGCTCGTCCGTGGAGTACTGGAAGGACCAGCTGACGCTGCCGAGCCGTCCGGCCGCCGCCGTCCAGCCCCAGGCCGCGCCCCAGCAGACCGGGGCCGCCCCGCGGAGCACCACCGCCTTCGGGACGAAGTTCGAGGAGGACGTCCAGCTCGCGCGCACCCTGACCGAGGAGTTCTGGCAGGACAGGTTCCAGGCCGCGGGGAAGACCTACCGGCCGCTGGAGAGGTTCGTGGCCTACTCGGGCAGGAACGGCCCGTCCTGCGGCGGCCGGCCGGCCCTGCCGCAGAACGCCTTCTACTGCCCGATAGGCAACTTCGTCGCCTACGACCAGACGTGGATGCGGTCGCTGTGGAAGCAACTGGGCGACGGTGCGGTCTACGTGATCATTCCGCACGAGATCGGACACTCCATCCAGGCGCAGCTGAGGAGCGACTTCAGCTTCAACGTCGAACGCGAACTGCAGGCCGACTGCTACGCCGGCGGCGCCCTGAAGGGCATCATCGACGCCGGCCGGTTGCAGGCCGACCCGGGGGACGACGAGGAACTGCTCGACAACCTCGCCGCGGCCGGCGACCCCGACGACAACTGGATGCGAGAGGACGCCCACGGCACCCCCGCCCAACGCCAGCAATCCTTCACCAAGGGCTTCACCCAGGGCGTCGACGCCTGCTGACCCACCGCGCCGGCACGCTGTCACCGGCCGCCTTCCGGCGGACCGCACCTCGCGGACCGTCAGGCCGTCTTCGATGTCGTCGATCCCTCTTTCTCGCCGATGACCGCACCCATGAGACGTCGGGCACGTGCCGCCGCCGTGTCGTCACCGAGCAACTGGATCTCCTGGTTGGCGGACATGGCGATTCCCGTGAGAACCGAGACGAGGTCCGTCGCGTCGAGCCGGGTGCTGATGTCGCCCGCGGTCTGCGCCGTCACGATCTGCTCGCGCAGGAAGTCCCGCCAGTGGGTCACCTTGTCGCGAAGGTAGGTGCGTAGCTCGCCCGGTTGCCCGTCCAGTTCGCAGGACGCCGCCGTGACGAAACAGCCGTTGGGGAACGGGCTGTCGGCGAGGTAGCCGCACCACGAATCGATCACGACGCGCAGTCGCGCCAGGCCCGGGTCCGCCGTCAGACTCGGCTCCACGACCGCCTGGGTGAACATGTTCACCGCCTTGGCCAGGACCGCGGCCTGCAAATCGGCCCGGGAACCGAAGGGGCCGACCACCCCGGCCTTGCTCATGCCGAGTGTCTCGGCCAGCACACCTATGGTCAGGCCGGACAGCCCCGCGCTGGAGGCATGGGTCACGCCGGTGCTGACGATGTGGTCGCGGGTTCGCCGGGCCTCGCTGGCAGATCTCCTCATGCCCACAGAGTTTAGCGAACGATCGTGTGCTAAGTTTTAGCGAACGAACGTACGCCAAAAGGAGAGGGATCAGATGCGTATCCGATGGCTGGGATGGGCGGGCGTGGAACTTGAATCACAGGGGGAGAGCCTGGTCATCGACCTGCTCGGCGGACCCGAGGGCGTCCTGGCGGACACCCCGCTCTCGGCACCCATGCCGAAGGTCACCCCGCCGCACACCGAGGGCAGCGTGCTCGCCGGGCTCTGCACGCACCTGCACCGGGACCACACCGACGCCGCCGCCCTCGCCCGGGCGCTGCGCCCCGGCGGAAAAGTTCTGCATCCCGCGTCCTTCGGCGGCGATGACCACGAGAACCTGTGGACACTCAAGGCCGACGGTGAACTCGACGAGTGGAAGCTGCCCCGGCTGCCGATGGCACCGTGGGAGACCACCACGATCGGGCCGTTCTCGATCGCGGCCGTCCCGGCCGTCGACACCCTCGGCGACCCGCAGGTGTCATGGGCGGTCGAGGCCGGAGGCAAGCGTGTGATCCACCTCGGGGACACCATGTTCCACGGCTACTGGTGGCGCGCCGCCCGCCGGTACGGACCGTTCGACGCCGTGCTGACGCCCATCAACGGGCCGACCGTCTGCTTTCCTCACTGCCAGCCGCCGAGCCCGTACCCAGCCTCGCTCGATGCCGAGCACGCGGCCGTCGCCGCGCGGTTGCTGGGGGCCCGGGTCGCGGTGCCCATGCACTACGACGGATTCCACATCGACGGCTTCTACACCACTCAGCCGGATGAACTGTCCCGATATCTCGACGCGGCCTCGGAGGAGGCGTACGAGGTCCTCACCCCCAAGCAGGGCGAAGACCTGATCATCTGAAGCCTGGGTCGCCATGTACGCCGGCGAGTGGAGGTGTGACTCGTTCCGTCTACGCCCCGAGATGGATGTGCCCGTGGGCGGCGGTCCGTAGCCTGGCCGTGTCGGCGCACGATCCTGGCCAGGAGGTGGTGATGAGTGCGAAGACCGTTCCCGAGGCGGGCTGGGCCTCTCGGGGATCCTGCCGAACGTCCGATCCGGAGTTGTTCTTCCCGGACACCCCGCTTCCCGAGCAGGAGGCGCGGGCGAAGACGATCTGCGCGACCTGCACAGTGATCGAGGAGTGCCTGTCCTACGCCGTACGGGCCGGGGAGCCCGAAGGCATCTGGGGCGGCCTCACGACGGCCGAGCGCCGACGTCTCAGATTCCCCCCTGGCTGGAGGCGACGAGCCGCCTCATGACGACCGAGAATGCCCCCGCCGTTCCCGCGTCCCGCCTCCTGCTGCCGGCCCTCGCCGCGCTCGGGGCGGCCAACGTGCTGAACAACCGTCTCGCCCGACGCCTCGCCCCGCTGACCTCCACCGTGACGGCCGGCGCGCTGGTGCTCCTCGCCCGGCGTTCGGGGTTGTCGTGGAAGGAGATCGGTTTCGCCGACGCCGACCGCGGTGCCAGGGCGGGGGGAGCGCTGGCGGGCGCCGTGGCGGCCGTCTACACCGGAGGGGTCCTGCTGCCCGCGACCCGCCGGTTCTTCAGGGACGAGCGGGCGCTCGGACTCTCGCGCGCCCGCCTGCTGGAGGAGGTCCTCGTCCAGGTGCCGCTGGGCACGGTGCTGCTGGAGGAGGTCGCCTTCCGCGGAGTGCTGCCCGCCGCGCTGCGCCGGTCGTACGGGCCCGCCGCGGCCGTCCCGGGCTCCGCGGCCCTCTTCGGGCTCTGGCACGTCCTCCCGTCACTCGACATGGCCCGCGCCAACCCGGCCCTCAGCGACCTCGCCGGCGCCGCCCCGGCCCTCGGCGACCTCGCCGGTGGGGAGGACCGCACGGCGGCTGCCGGTGTGGTGCGGGTCGTCGTCGGCTCGGTGGTCTTCACCGGGGTGGCCGGGGTGTTCTTCTCGTGGTTGCGAGGGCGTGGGGGACTGCTGGCGCCATCGCTGCTGCACCTCGCCACCAACTCCTTCGGCTACCTGGCCGCCCGCGCCGCCCGCCGCCTGGACCGCGGGCGCTGAGGAACCACGGCCGGTTCACCGGAGGCCCGGTCCGAGGAGCGGTGGCCCGCCGAGCGGCCGCCGGAGCCGGCTCACCGGATGCCGGAGGGGATGGCGCGGTCGGCGCGGGCCGCCCAGCGGCCGTCCGTGCGGGTGATGCGGACGGGGTGGTCGAAGCACTTGCTGACGTGGTCGGTGGTCAGCACGTCGTCGACGGGCCCTGACGCCAGGCAGCGGCCCTCACGCAGCAGCATCGCGTGGGTGGTGCCCGCGGGCAGTTCTTCGAGGTGATGGGTCACCAGGACCGTGGCCAGCGAGGGGTACTCGTAGCGGAGCGCGTCGATGCTGCTGAGGAGCCGCTCGCGGGCGGCGAGGTCGAGGCCGGTGGCGGGCTCGTCCAGGAGCAGCAGGCGAGGCTGTGGCATGAGGGCCCTGGCGATGAGCGTGCGGCCGCGCTCCCCCTGCGAGAGGGTGGGCCAGCGCGCGTCGCTCCTGGCGCTCATGCCCAGCATGCCGATCAGCCTGTCGGCCTGCTCGGACTGCTCCGCCGTCGGCGCCCAGCGGGGCACGAGCGCGGAGGTGTTCGTCAGACCCGTCAGGACCACCTCGCGCACGCGCAGCGGCTCGTCGGGGGCGTGACGCGGGTCGACGTGCCCGACGTACGACCGCAGCTCGCGTACGTCGACCCTGCCCATCGTGCGTCCGAGGACCTCGACGACCCCGCGGGTGGGGTGGTTGACGGCGCCGAGGAGGTTGAGCAGCGTGCTCTTCCCGGCGCCGTTGGCGCCGAGCAGGGCCCAGTGCTCGCCCGGGTGCACGGTGAGCGAGACCGACTGCAGCAGGTGGGCGCCGCCGCGGACGACGTCGACGTCGCTCACCCGCAGCACGGGGCCGTTGTCGGACGGACGGGAGATGATCATCGTGCGCTGTTTCCAGTCTGGTCGAGGCTCCGGTCGACGGTCGCCGGGGAACGGGGGTGGGCGTCGGCCGCCGGCCGGTCGCCGCCTCCGGTGGGATGGAGGGGCGCGCCGGCGGGCTTCGCTC
The DNA here is from genome assembly GCF_018531465.1 of Sphaerisporangium fuscum. Lineage (GTDB taxonomy): Bacteria > Actinomycetota > Actinomycetes > Streptosporangiales > Streptosporangiaceae > Sphaerisporangium > Sphaerisporangium fuscum. Next base: position 363,594 of record NZ_JAHDTF010000002.1, on the reverse strand, counting down.
GTACGAAGGCCATGGTGATCTCGAGGTTCTCGACCGTGGCCGCGATCGCCGCCTCGGCGTCGCCGCGGGCCAGCGCTTCGAGCAGGTCGGTGTGGGAGCACGAGACGTCGGGCAGGCCCGTCTCGTGGGTGACCAGCTCGACCAGGGCCGCGCGCAGCACCGGCTCGACCGAGGCGAACAGGGCGACCAGGACGGGGTTGCCCGAAAGCTCCATCACCGCGCGGTGGAACTCCAGGTCGGCGTCGACGAAATCGGAAGGATCGCCTTCGAGGCGCTCCTGACGCTCACGCAGCCGTGCCCTCAGCCGTTCGAGATCCTCAGGGCGGGCCCGCTGGGCCGCCAGCCTCGCCCCCTCGACCTCCAGGGCCCGCCGCACTTCGTACGCCTCCAGCGTGCGGGCACGGCGGAGAAGCGCGTGAAGATCACCGCTCTCGTCGCCACCCGTGGCGATCACGAACGTGCCGATGCCATGGCGGACGTCGACCATGCCGTCGCGGGCCAGCAGGCGGATGGCCTCCCGCACCGACGACCGGCCGACCCCGAGGTCGGCGGCCAGCCGCGCCTCGCTCGGCAGGCGCTCGCCGGCCTTCCAGACGCCTTGCTGGATGCGCTCGCGCAGCAGGTTCTCGAGCTGCGGCACCACGGGTCCGCGTCGCAACGCCGATGAATCCACCGTGCCCCCCGCCTCGTCATCGCCCTCGGTGGCGGTGACTCTAGCAGCTCCTCAGACGTCTGACGACCTGTTCAGGTGGTGGGGACGACCAGGCCGGCTTCGTAGGCGACGATGACCAGCTGGGCGCGGTCACGGGCGTGGAGCTTGGTGAGCAGGCGGCCTACGTAGGTCTTCACCGTGGCGAGGCTCAGGTGCAGATGGCCGGCGATCTCGCCGTTGGACAGGCCGCGGGCGATCAGGGTGAGCACTTCGCGTTCGCGGTCGGTGACGTCGTCCAGGCGGCGTGGCAGCGGTCGCCCGGGGTGTGGCCGGCGGACGAACTCGGCGATGAGGCGCCGGGTCACGGTGGGGGCCAGCAGGGCTTCCCCCGCCGCGACGACGTGGACGGCGTTCAGCAGGTCGGCGGGAGGGGTGTCCTTGAGCAGGAAGCCGGCCGCTCCCGCCCGCAGGGCCGAGTAGACGTAGGCGTCCAGATCGAACATGGTCAGGATGAGCACCCGTACGCCCGCTGTCTCGGCGCTCTCGTTGATCTGGCGGGTCGCCTCGATGCCGTCCATGTGCGGCATGCGCACGTCCATGAGGACGACGTCGGGGCGCAGGGCCCGAGCGAGTTCGACGGTTTCGGCGCCGGTGGCGGCCTCCCCGACGACCGTGAGGCCGGGGGCGGTCTCGATGAGGGCACGGAAGCTGCCGCGCAGCAGAGCCTGGTCGTCGGCGACCAGCACACGGACCGGGTCGCTCATATGTCTTCTCTCCCGGAGGCCGGGCCCGTGGCGAGGGGCAGGGTGGCCGAGACGGTGAAGCCGCCTTCGGGGCGGGAGCGCGCGGTGAACCGTCCGCCGTACATCGCGACCCGTTCCCGCATGCCGATCAGCCCGTGGCCGCCAAGGCCCGTGGCCGCCTGGCCGCCTGCCCGCCCGTCGTCGGTCACCTGGATGCCCACCTGGGAGGGAGTCACATCGATCGTCGCCCGGCACCGGGTGGGGGCCGCGTGTTTGACCACGTTGGTGAGTGCCTCCTGCACGATGCGATAGACGGTGAGCTGCAGCGCCTCGGGCAGGTCGTGGTCGCCCGTCACGGTGAGTTCGACCCGGACCCCCGCGCCCGCCGCGTGCTCGGCCAGCTCGGCCAGCCCGGACAATCCCGGCGCGTTCAGCTCGCCGTCCTGTTCGCTGCCCTGGCGAAGGACGCCAAGCAGGCGGCGCATCTCGGTCAGGGCGCCGCGGCTGGTGGCCTCGATGACGCGCAGCGCGTCCCGGGCCTCGCCGGGCCGTGCCTCGGCGATGTGGTTGGCGATCCCGGCCTTGACGGCGATCAGTCCCATCCCGTGGGTGACGACATCGTGCAGCTCGCGAGCGATGCGCAGCCGCTCGTCGGCGACGATCCGGCGTGCCCGCTGCTCTTCCAGGCGCGCCGCGTCCCACCTGCGGTCCCTCACCAGACGGCCGGCGAGCCAGGCGCCGCCGAGCAGCAGCCAGGCGGCGGCGGTCCAGAGGGCGGCCGGCAGCGCCCCGGACGGGTGACGGGCGGGGAGGCCCGTCACCAGCGGCACCGCCCACGCGATCCAGACAGCGGCCGTCGCCGTGATCACACACGCCCACAGGGCGCGGGCCGAGCGCCGCGCCGGCAGGACGGCCGCGGCCGGGTACAGCGAGAGCGCCGCCGCCGCGAACGGATCCCACAGCAGGCCGCACGCGGCGGCGACGGCCGAGACGACCAGCGCGATCCGGTACGCCCGCCGGGGCGCGAGCCGCCGTACCGCGACGACCACGCCCAGCACGACCGCGACCAGGCAGGACACCGGGAACAGCAGCTCGAACCGCGGGTCGTCCATGAGCATGTTGCCGGCGACGGCCACGTCCACCGCGACCAGGACGACCGCGGCGACGGCGTCGAGGACGCGCAGGTGCGCCCGGCGCAGACGACCTGCCTGCAGGGCCGCGAAGCCGGGTTCATCCACGGAGCACACGCTATCCCCCCAGGTCGCGGACCGCATCAGACCAGGATGGATCATCCCTGGGGCTGACGGCGGCCTCCCCTGAGGCGGGAGATGTCCCCTGAGGGCCGATGCGAAGATGTCCGTCCCGGGCCGATTCGCCGCACGCGCCCGGTCGGGCACCGTGGCGTCCATGACCTCACCGCACGATCCCTATGTCTTCCCGGGACGCTGGCTCGCCGGGACCTCGCTGGTCCTCGGCCCCGTTCTCCTGCTCGCCGGGGTGCTCCTCCGGGTCCGGTTCGACTTCTTCTTCCCCGACCAGCTCGCCGCCTACGACGAGTACCCGGTGTTGATGACCCTCTCCTACAGCGCCTTCGCCGCCGGCGCCGTGGTGACGGCCCCCGCGGTAGTCGCCCTCGCCGTCCGCGTCGGGGCCGCCGAACGGTGGTGGGCCGCGGTCGGCGGCACCCTCACCCTGGTCGGCCTGTTCGCCCGGACGTTCCACGCCGGCGTCGACCACCTGGCGTTCGAGCTCGTCGGCACCCTGGGCAGAAATGCGGCCGTCTCCGCGGTCGCCGACTCCTACCAGGGCTTCCACATCTTCCAGTACGTCTCGTTCGCGATCATGCTCGGCTGGATCGTGCTGGCCGTGGGGGCGTTCCGCTCCCGGGTGCTGGGACCGCCGCGATGCGTCGCGCTGGCGCTCATGTCGGCCCTGCCGCTGGGCGTCCTGAAGGGGACGACGCCGCTGTCGATCGTGGCCGTGGCCGGGCTGTGCGTGGCGCTGGTCCCGCTCGGCGCGCGGATCCTCCTCGACGGCCCTCGCCCCACCCGCCGGGCGGCGGCCCGGTTCGCCCTGGCCGCCGCGCTGGTGGTCGTGCTCGGGTTCGTCTCCTCGCTGGGCTGAGCCGGGCCGCCGGTCACCCTGTCGGCGTGGCCACCGGCTCGCGCATCGTCGGCTGCCGGTCCTGCTCCATCTTCTTCTTGATCTCCGGCGGCATCGGCCCTTCGGGTTTGACCATCAGCATGACCTGGCCCGGCGCGAACGGGTCGATGCTCGACACCTTCCAGCTCGAGCCGACCTCCGAGCGGGGGACGAAGGCGCCGTACCCGCTGCCGTCGGCGAAGGTCCACGCGGCGTTGTACCGGGCGACCGTCAGCCCCTTCCGGCGCACGAGCGACTCGGCCTGGGCGACCGTGATCCCGTCCACACGGGCCCCTTCGAGGGCTTCGCCCTTCGCCGTGGAGGTGTTGGTCGAGGCGTACTGCTCGCCGGGACGCGCCTCGCGTCCCACCACGACCATGGCGTGACCGTGGAAGCCCTTCTTGATGCGAAGCCCGATCGGGCAGGAGCCTCCGCTCGCGGTCGTGCAGGAGGGGTCGTCCACAGTGAGAAGCCCATCCTCGCCGTCCATCATGACGATGGTCCGCTCCACGCTGGGGGACGCCGGGACGAGCTTGAGCTCGATGTCGAAACCGCAGGCGCGGAAGGCGTCGTTCAGGCGCTTCTGGTCGGCGTACGGGTCGACGATGCGCGCCACCACGAAGTCGCCTCCCTTGTCCGTCGAGCAGACCACCGCGGCGTTCGCCGTGGAGGCGCCCTGACGGAACACGGCGGTCCCCGCCACCGCGCCCGCCGTGAGCACGACGGCGGCGGCCGCGGTGACGGCCAGTCGGGGCACGATCGGCCGCCGGTACCAGGGACGGGCGGGGGCGGGCGTCCCGCTCGCGTGCGGCTGCGTCGTGCGCGCGATCTCTGACATGAGGTGGGCCCTTCGCTGGGACCGGCGGGCGGCGGGAAGGTCCCGTTCCTGCGGGATGAGCTGGTCGGTCATCGTTCCTCCTCCGTCGTCCGGAGCGCCGGGCGGCGCTCACCCCGTCTGTGTCCCGTGCGCGGCGTGGGTTCCGGGAGCGATCCGGATTCCGTCAGCTTCTTGAGCCGTCCCCGGGCCCGGGACAGGCGTGAGCGCACCGTGCCCACGGGGAGGTCGAGCGCGATGGCGGCCTGCTCGTAGCCGAGCCCGGCCCACACGCACAGCGAAAGGACTTCCTGGTCGTCCCGGGACAGCCGGTTCACCGCCGCGAGCACGCGGCGCATGCGGCGTTCGTCGTCGATCCGCCCGCTGAGGTCCTCGGCGGGGTCGGGTTCGGCCGATGGCGGAGGCAGCCGCGCGAGAGCGTCCCGATGGCGGCGCAGCGACCGGTTGCGGTTACGAAGGACGTTGTTGGCGACGCCGAGCAGCCAGGGGAGCGCCGAATCCCTGTCCGGGCGCAGCTCCCGGTGGCGCCGCCATGCCTCGAGGAACACCACGGAGGTCAGGTCCTCGGCCTCGGACCAGTCGGCGGTGCGGCGGAAGCAGTGGTTGTACACCGCGGGCGCGTGACGGTCGAACAGGACGCCGAACGCCTCGGTGTCCCCGTCCGCCGCACGCGCCCACAATTCGGTGTCCGTGGGGAGGATGCTCGTCACATGTCGTCTGTGTCCGGTGGCGGGCGCCGGTTCCCTCAGTGCCGCCTCAGGCGGTGGCGACCACCTGGAAGCCCTCGGCGTAGCTGCCTTCGGGCAGGCCCGCGGCCTGGGCGTTCACCGCGAGCCAGCCCTTGACGAAGTCGTCGAGGGTGTCCATGTGGGCGGTCTGGCTCACGTGGGCCCGCAGGGCCGCCAGCTTGCGGTCGACGGTCGCGGTGACGTCGACATAGTGGTTGTTCGCCTGGCCGCCGGTCAGCCACACCTCGCGGACGGTCCACGCCTCCAGGCCCTCGTCCGCGAGCAGCTCGGGGAAGGCGTACGGGTTGCGCGCGTCCGGGTAGACCGCGTCGAGGGTGGCGCCGCCGACCGCGCGGTGGTCGGGGTGGCTCGGCCCGATACGGGCGTAGTTGCGCTCGGGAGTGGAGGTGATCACCCGGTCGGGACGCACCTGGCGGATCACGCGGGCGATGTCGCGGCGCAGGCCCAGGGTCGGCTCGACGCTGCCGTCCTTGTAGCCGAGGAACCGCACGTCGTTCACACCGACCAGCTTGGCCGCCTCGGTCTGCTCGCTGCGCCGCAGCGCCGCCATGCCGCCGTGGTCGAGCTCGCGGTCGAATCCACCGGCGTCACCGTCCGTGACGATGCAGTACACGACCTGGACACCCTTGTCGGTGAACGTCGCGATGGTCCCGGCCGCTCCGAAGTCCACGTCGTCGGGGTGGGCCGTCACCACGAGGATGGTGTTGATATCTGCGTCGTCAAGTGCGGTCACGATCGTCCTCCTCAGTTCACTGGGCCGTGAACAAGGAAGATTCTGCCGATATTTCCAGCGCGATGTGGCATCGCCCCCAAGTGTGGGCCGTACGGGCGCGGGGACGGTCTCAGAAGCGGCGCCCTTTGTCGGTGGGCGGCCATAATCTAGGGACGTGTCGACCCGAGCCGTGAACCCCATCGTTGATCACCCCCTGCTCGACGGGCTCAACCCGCAGCAGCGTGACGCAGTCACCCATGAGGGCAGTCCGCTGCTCATCGTCGCGGGTGCCGGCTCCGGCAAGACACGGGTGCTCACCCACCGCATCGCCTACCTGCTGTCCGAGCGTGGCGTGCAGCCGCAGGAGATCATGGCGATCACCTTCACCAACAAGGCCGCCAAGGAGATGAAGGAGCGGGTCGACAAGCTCATCGGCCCGCGGTCCAAGGCCATGTGGGTGATGACCTTCCACAGCGCCTGCGTCCGCATCCTGCGGCGGGAGGCCAAGCGGCTCGGGTTCCCCTCCAGCTTCTCCATCTACGACCAGGCCGACTCCCAGCGGCTGATGGCCATGGTCTGCCGCGAGCTCGACCTCGATCCGAAGCGTTACCCGCCGCGCTCGTTCTCCGCCCAGGTCAGCAACCTCAAGAACGAGCTGGTCGACTACGACACGGCGGCGGGCAAGGCGCAGACCCACCTGGAGCGCACGCTCGCCGAGGCCTACCGCCTCTACCAGCAGAGGCTCACCGAGGCCGGCGCGATGGACTTCGACGACCTGATCATGATGACGGTCGCCCTGTTCCAGCTCTTCCCCGACGTGGCCGAGCACTACAGGCGCCGGTTCCGCCACGTCATGGTCGACGAGTATCAGGACACCAACCACGCGCAGTACATGCTGATCAGAGAGCTGGTCGGCCTTCCTGAGGTGCGCACCGCCGACGGCGATCTCGTCCGCGAGGGCGCGGTGGAGCCGGCCGAGCTGTGCGTGGTGGGCGACGCCGACCAGTCGATCTACGCCTTCCGGGGCGCGACGATCCGCAACATCCTGGAGTTCGAGCGCGACTACCCCGACGCCCGCACCATCCTCCTGGAGCAGAACTACCGCTCCACCCAGACCATCCTGTCGGCCGCCAACGCCGTGATCTCGCGCAACGAGAGCCGCAAGCCGAAGAACCTCTGGTCCGACCAGGGCGCCGGACCCAAGATCGTGGGATATGTCGCCGACAACGAGCACGACGAGGCGATGTTCGTCGCCCAGGAGGTCGACCGGCTGTCCGACGACGAGGGCGTGACCCCGGGGCAGGTCGCGGTCTTCTACCGCACCAACGCCGCCTCCCGCGTCTTCGAAGAGATCTTCATCCGCACCGGCCTGCCGTACAAGGTCGTCGGCGGCGTGCGGTTCTACGAGCGCAAGGAGGTCCGCGACCTGCTGGCCTACCTCCGGGTGCTCGCCAACCCCGGCGACACCGTCTCGCTGCGGCGCGTGCTCAACGTCCCCAAGCGCGGCATCGGCGACCGGGCCGAGGCGATGGTGGAGGCGTTCGCGAGCCGCGAGCGCATCTCGTTCTGGGAGGGGCTGCGCCGCGTCGACGAGGCCCCCGGGCTCGCGACCCGCTCGCTGAACGCCATCAAGGAGTTCGTCGCGCTGCTCGACGACCTGCGGGGCAAGGAACTGCCGATCTCCGAGCTCGCCGAGGAGGTGCTGACCAGCACGGGCTACCGCACCGAGCTGGAGAACTCCGGCGACCCGCAGGACGAGAGCCGCCTGGAGAACCTCAACGAGCTCATCTCCGTGGCCCAGGAGTTCGAGGAGGCCAACCCCGACGGCACCCTGGTCGACTTCCTGGAGCAGGTCTCCCTGGTGGCCGACGCCGACCAGATCCCCGAGGGTGAGGACCACGAAGGCGTCGTCACGCTCATGACCCTCCACACGGCCAAGGGGCTGGAGTTCCCCGTGGTCTTCCTCACCGGCATGGAGGACGGCGTCTTCCCCCACATGCGCTCCCTGGGCGAGCCCCGTGAGCTCGAGGAGGAGCGCCGGCTGGCCTACGTCGGCATCACCCGGGCCCAGCAGCGGCTCTACCTCTCCCGGGCCGCCATTCGCAGCTCCTGGGGGTCCCCGGCCTTCAATCCCGCCTCCCGGTTCCTCGCCGAGGTGCCGTCCGATTTGCTCGACTGGCGTAACGACCCGGCCAGGAGCGCCTGGAGCGCGGCCACCAAGCGCGAGAGCCGTACGACCGCCGCGGCCGCGCCGAAGAAGACCGGCGGCCGCGCGATCCCGAACCTCAGCCCGGGCGACCGGGTCACCCACGACCAGTTCGGGCTCGGCACCGTGGTCACGGTGGACGGCGTCGCCGAGAAGACCAAGGTCAAGGTCGATTTCGGTTCCGAGGGCGAGAAGACCCTCCTGCTGGTCTACGCCCCCATCGAGAAGCTCTGACATCGGTCACCTGCAGACGGGAACGGGCCCGGTGAGCGTCTGCTCACCGGGCCCGTCCGTCGTGAGTGGTGCTAGCTCTTGCGGCCGGTCAGCTGCGGAAGGACCGGGAAGGTCACGTCCGGCAGCGCGGGCTCGTTCGGCACGTCCTTCTCGTCGATCACCTCGTCGGCGGGCGGAGCCGCGATGACGACCTTGGCGCCCCAACCGGAGAACTTCGAGTCGCCGGACAGGACCATGCTCCCGCTGTTCAGTTTCTCCGTCTCGGAGATGGACAGCCGGCGGGGAAGCAGGTCACGTCCCAGCCAGAGCTTCCAGTGCAACTTCGGCTCCTTGGGCCTGGCCGAGGATGGCACACCTTGGAGCGGCGGCGTGCCCAGGAGCCGGTCGATCGAGATCGCACCGGCGTAGAGCGTGGTGGCGGTCCCGTCGAGCGTGCCGCCCGGCTTCTTCACCTTCGTGCTCGCGAGGAGCCTGCGGTACAGCGCCGGGTCGGTGATGTCGGCCCAGGGCGACAGCAGGGCCTTCTGGCCGTTGCCGCCCGTCACCTGTGACCTCACCCAGGTCTTCCCGACGGGAAGGTACTTCTCGAACCCCTGCCCGCTCACGTACTGGACACGGCCGATGGTGATCACGCGGACCGGCCCCGTCGGTCCTTCCTCGTCCAGGATCCGCGCGTCTCCCTTGGCGGCGAGCTTGAGGCGCAGGTCCGACGCGGTGACCTCGGATCGGCCGAAGGCGAGCTTTCCGGTCACGGACATGGACATGAAGTCCTTCCCGGCGGTCAGCTTCAGGTGGTGCGTGACCTGGACGCCGCGGTTCGGGACGAACTGGCGCTGGAGCGCGGCGACGGGATCGGCGGGCTTGACCCGCGCGGCCGTCTGAGCCTGGGCGTTCGCCGGGGCGGCGAGCACCGGGGCGACCAGAGCGGCGGTGGCGACGCCGGCCAGGGAGGCGATCACTCTTCTCATCCGCGGTAGACCCCCTCGCCTGCCGTCCATCCGGGCGAGGTCGCGCTCGGCACCACCGTGGTGAGCTCGCGACTGTCGGGGATCTCGGTGCCGAGGTCGTCCTCGTCCACGACCGTGCCGGCCGGGGGCGGGGTGATGGACACCTTGGTGCCCCAGGAGGAGTAGGTGGTGTCGATCACTCTCTTCCAGACGGTGATCTTGGCGAGCTCCTGCTCGTAGGAGGTGACCAGACGCCGGGCCAGCAGGTCACCGCCGAGCCAGAGCTTCCAGTGCACCTTCACCTTGGCGAGGCTCCTGTCGGGCTCCCAGCCGGGGACCTGGTGCAGCTTCTGCGACAGCTTGTACACGGTGCCGTAGGAGATGGTGCCCTCGTACAGCGTGGTGGCCGTGCCGCCGACCTTCCCGCCCGGCTTCTTGACCGAGGTGGTGGCGAGCAGGGCCTTGTAGAGCGGGCGGTCGAAGATGTCGACCAGGGTCGACGGGCCCGGCTTGATGGCGTGCCTGCCGGTGAACCGGATCCAGCTCTTCCCCTCGGGGAGGGACGGCTGGTAGTAGGGGCCCGAGCCGTAGCTTTCCTTCCAGAAAGCGATGTCGCGCGCCGGCTTCATCATCTCCCTGGCGTGCTCGGGGTCCCAGTAACGGGTGAACTTGCTCGTGATGTCGGACGCGGTGAGGCCCGAGGGAGAGACCTCGACCGTCCCGGCCTCGCTCCAGCCGAGGATCTGCCGGCCGTCCGCGCTGTCGACGAAGCGGCTGGAGACCTTCACACCGTGGCCCTTGACGAGCTGCTGCGTGAGCGCGGCAAGGGGGCCGGCGGGCTTGGCCTGGGTGTTCGCGCTCGCGGGGGCGGCGAGGGCGGGGGCGGCCAGGGTCGCGGCGGCGACCCCGGTCAGGGTGGCGATGAATCGCCTCATGGGAATTCGGTGTCCTCTGTTTCGTGGTGTGCCGTCAGTGCCGACCGGCGGTCAGGCTCGGCACGACCTTGGTGAAGTCCGGAGTGGTCTCGGGAAGGTCGGTGGTGAGGTCCTTCTCGTCGATCACCTGGTCCGCCGGGGGAGCGGTGATGACGACCTTGGCACCCCACGCGGTGTAGCGGCTGTCGGCGTCGACCGTCAGCCGACCGGCGTGCGGCACCTTGCCCATGGGGAAGGTCGACTGGAACCGCCTGGGCAGCTGGTCGGCGCCGATCCACAGCTTCCAGGGCAGGGTGACGTTCTTCTTGAGCTTGAAGACCTCGGCCATCGCCTCGATCTCGGTCGACACTTTCGACAGTTCGCCGACCTTGACGGCGCCCGTGTAGAGCGTGGTCCTGGCGCCACCGACCGTGCCTCCGGCGCGCTTGACCTTGGTGCTCGCCAGCACGGTCTTCAGCACCGCGGGCCGCAGGATGTCGATGGTGTCATTAGTGCTCGGCGCCTTGCTCCCAGGGGTGCGCACCCACTTCTTGTCCGCGGGCAGCATCTCGTCGTACAAGGGGCTCTGCATGTAGGCCTTGCCGTTGAGAGCGATCAGGTGGAGGGTGTCCTTCCCCTTACCCAGATCGACGATGCGCTTGAGGTCGTAGGCGTCGACACCGGACTTCCCGAAGCGCAAGGAGCCGACCTGGCGGAACTTCAACAGGTCGTCCCCGCCGAGCCGCATGTCGACGGTCGTGTCCATGTGTACACCGGTCTTCTTGCCGAACTGCTGACGCAGGGCGTCGACCGGGTTGGACGGCACGGGCTTGGCCGCGCCGGGGGCCGCATGCGCGGTGGCCGGCGCGGCCATGGCCAGCGCGGGGGCGACCAGGGCGGCGGCGGCAAGGGCGAGTATTCGCCTCATCGAGGGGTTCCTCCCGTTGTGTGGCCCTCTCCCCGTAGTCGAGGGCCTGGGCATTCTCGCGGATCAAGATCACGACAAAATCACGAAATATTGCAGATGGGGGAGCGTGTCGGGAAATTCCGGTTTCGGTAGTCGTTGATCTCGCTGTGAACCCTGGTCGGCTGCCGTGGGAGCGTTTGTGAACCAGTCGGGCCGCCGGAAACGGGATATGGAAGGAAATCGGGGATGTGCTGGAAGCTCGGAGCCTAACGCTGGCGGCTGGCGCGGTGATGTGATGGGGAATGTCAGGATTTTGGGGCGGCTGCCATCGCGATTAAAGCGACGGCTCCGCCGCTCTCCCCGACTCGACCTCCATCTCCCCGAGACGCATCGTGCCCGACGTCATCCGGTACGGGGCCGGGTCGACCGATCGCGTACCCCAGGGGAAGAGCGAGTACGGCCGCGGGTCGACCGATCGGGTACACCAGGGGAAGAGCTAGTACGGCCGCGGGTCGACCGATCGCGTGCGCCAGGGGAAGAGCGAGTACGGCCGCCGCGAGGGCCGCCCTCTTCCCGTTCGGTGTGGTGCCTTCGGGCGGCGCCGCGTCGGCGGGACGGCGTACGGCGAAGTCGGCGCCGCTGCACGGCGGTTGACCGTCGAGCGTTCCGGACGCGTAGCGGAAGGCGGAAAGGCGGGCCGTGAAATGCTCGATGGGCGCGGAATGAAGGAGATTTTCTACATCGGCGATGTATACGGCCTCACTGGCCGTTCCCAAGGCCTGGGAGGTGGCCACCGTAGGACGACCGGATTCGCCGAACCCGGAGACATGGTGCCGATAAGCGGTAAGGCAAGTGGGGAGGGAAGTGCAGAGGCCTTGGCCGGGGAGCCGCCGTACGGCGGCGCCGGATTCGCCGTACACCGTCTCACCGCCGCGGCGCCGAATGTTGAGCATGGTGGGTGGGGAGGCCGGGGGCTTCCCGAGGCGGTGCGGCGGCAGGTCCGGGGCGTGGCGGGGGAGGGAAGTGCAGAGGCCGTGGCCGGGGAGCCGCCGTACGGCGGCGCCGGATTCGCCGTACACCGTCTCACCGCCGCGGCGCCGAATGTTGATGTGGCGTGTGGGATCTGATGAGGGGGTGTGGTGGGGCTTCCTGAGCGCTGTGCTCGGGGGTCGGCCGGTGTGAGGTAGGGGTGTTCGGTGGTGGGAGGCAGAGGTGGCGGGAGGGGAGCACGCCGGGGTGAGGGCTTGTCGTCGCCTGCCGGCGGCAGTGATCGTTTCGCGCGCTTCGAAGAGGCAGAGGAGGCTTTTGTGAAATTTGTGAAACTTTGCCGTATCTCATTACCCGATGTCGAGGGGTAATGGCCCCCCGGCGGGTTCTCCATGTCCTGGTGGCGGCTAGGCTTCTGAAGCCAGGCTTCCGGCAGATCGCGGGTCGCCGCCAGGTCTGGTCCTCAACGTAGAGAAGAAGTCAGCCGGACAAGCAAGGACGGACCCTCGTGGACCTGTTCGAACATCAGGCGAAGGAGCTCTTCGCGGAGTATGGCATCCCGGTGCCGCGCGGCGTCGTCGCGCACACCGTGGAGGAGGCGCGGGCCGCAGCGGAGCAGCTGACCGGTCGCGTCGTCGTCAAGGCCCAGGTCAAGACCGGAGGCCGCGGCAAGGCGGGAGGCGTCAAGGTCGCCGCCGACGCCGCCGACGCCCAGCAGAAGGCCACCGAGATCCTCGGCATGGACATCAAGGGCCATACGGTTCACAAGGTCCTCGTCGAGGAGGCCAGCGCGATCGCGGAGGAGTACTACTTCTCCTTCCTGCTCGACCGCGCCAACCGCACCTTCCTCGCCATCTGCTCCGCCTCGGGCGGCATGGACATCGAGGAGGTCGCGCACACGACCCCCGAGAAGGTCGCGCAGATCCCGGTCTCCCCGCTGACCGGCGTCGACCGCGCCCGGGGCCGTGAGATCGCCAAGGCCGGCGGTCTGCCCGAGGCCGCCATCGAGGGCGCCGCCGAGATCATCGAGAAGCTGTGGGCCGTCTTCGTCGACGAGGACGCCACGCTGGTCGAGGTCAACCCGATGATCCTGACCCAGGACGGCCAGGTCAAGGCCCTCGACGGCAAGGTCACCCTCGACGACAACGCCTCCTTCCGGCAGACCGAGCACGAGGCGTACGCCGACAAGGCCGCCGAGGACCCGCTCGAGGCCAGGGCCAAGGAGAAGGACCTCAACTACGTCAAGCTCGACGGTTCCGTCGGCATCATCGGCAACGGCGCGGGCCTGGTCATGTCCACCCTCGACGTGGTGGCGTACGCCGGCGAGCAGTTCGGCGGGCAGAAGCCGGCGAACTTCCTCGACATCGGCGGCGGCGCCTCGGCCGAGGTCATGGCGAACGGCCTTGAGATCGTGCTGTCCGACCCGAGCGTCAAGTCGGTGTTCGTCAACGTCTTCGGCGGCATCACCGCGTGCGACGCGGTCGCCAACGGCATCGTCTCGGCCTTCAAGCTGCTGGCCGACCGGGGTGAGGCCGTCACCCACCCCCTGGTCGTCAGGCTGGACGGCAACAACGCCGCTCTCGGGCGGCAGATCCTGGCCGACGCCGCGCTGAAGGGCGTCGAGCTGGTTGACACGATGGACGACGCGGCCAAGCGTGCCGCCGAGCTCGCTGCGGTAGGTGCGTAATGGCAATCTGGCTGACCGAGAACAGCAAGATCATCGTTCAGGGCATCACGGGTTCCGAGGGCTCCAAGCACACCCGCCGCATGCTCAAGGCGGGCGCGAAGGTCGTCGGCGGCACCAACCCCCGCAAGGCCGGCACCACCGTCGACTTCGACGGTGTGGAGCTGCCGGTGTTCGCGACCGTGGGCGAGGCCATGGCCGCCACGGGCGCTGACGTCACCGTGATCTTCGTCCCGCCGGCGGGCACCAAGGCCGCCGTGCTGGAGGCGATCGACGCCGAGATCCCGCTCGCCGTCGTCATCACCGAGGGCGTGCCGGTCCACGACACCACCGAGTTCTGGGCGCACGCCGTCGCCAAGGGCGGCAAGACCCGCATCATCGGCCCGAACTGCCCGGGCATCGCCTCGCCCGGCGCCTCCAACGCCGGCATCATCCCGGCCGACATCACCTCTGCCGGCCGCATCGGCCTGGTGAGCAAGTCGGGCACGCTGACCTACCAGCTGATGTACGAGCTGCGCGACATCGGCTTCTCCACGGCGGTCGGCATCGGCGGCGACCCGGTGATCGGCACCACCCACATCGACGCGCTGGAGGCCTTCCAGGCCGACCCCGACACCGACGCGATCGTCATGATCGGCGAGATCGGCGGCGACGCCGAGGAGCGCGCGGCGGCCTACATCGAGCAGCACGTCACCAAGCCGGTGGTCGCCTACGTCGCGGGCTTCACCGCCCCCGAGGGCAAGACCATGGGGCACGCCGGCGCGATCGTGTCCGGCTCCGCCGGCACCGCCCAGGCGAAGAAGGAAGCGCTGGAGAAGGTCGGCGTCCGCGTCGGCAAGACCCCCAGCGAGACCGCCCGCCTGATGCGTGAGGTCATGCGCTCGCGCTGACCCCTGTCCCCGCGCCAGACGAGGAACGCCCGGCCCCCGGCCGGGCGTTTCCGTTTCCACCGGCGGCCTGAACGCCGGTCGGCGAGCGGTGTCTCACGCCGGTCGGCTGGTGGCGTCACGCCGTCGGCCGGCGGTCTCACGCCGGTCGGCGAGCGCTCTCACGCCCTCGGCCAGTGGCCTCACGCCGTCCGTCCAGCGTCCGTCCGGTGGCCCTCACGCTGGGCGTTCAGCGGCCCTCATGCCGGGCGTTCCCCCCGTGGCACCGCCCGGGTCAGCTCGCCGCCTGGTCGCTGTCCCGGAAGCCGCCCCAGCCGTGCCAGCGGTCGATCTCGAGCCAGGCGCTGACCCGGCCACGATCGCGCCGGGGGTACGGCCGGCCGGTGTACTGCCGGGACAGCCGGTCGATGTCGGCGAACTCCTCGTCGTCGCGGATCTCGGCGACGTGTCCGATGAGGGTGACGTGGGTGTACCAGTCATCGCCGTCGAGCACCGTCAACGAGACCCGCGGGTCGTTGCGGATGTGGTCGAGCCGCTTGCGGCCCTCGTCCATGTTGATCAGCACCCGGCCGTCGTCCCAGAGGTACCAGGTGGCCGTGGTCACGGGCTGCCCGCCGGACCTCGATGTGGCGATGACGGCCGGGTTGGGCTTCTTCAGCATGGCGATCGCGTCCTCGGGAAGCGGCGGCTTCGACATGGCTCTCCTCCTTCGTGTCATGCGCCCATGGCGGTGGCCAGGGCGCATTCCCACGCTGCCACACCCTTCGGCGGTCTCCCGCGGCGCATCGCGGGCGTCGTGGCCGGAAGACGGGCACCGGTCAGGCCTGCGGAAACTCCAGTTCCGGCGCTTCGCCCGCGTCCAGCAGGAAGTACCCGAGAAACGTCACGCCCTCTTCCTGGGCGTCGAAGCGGGCGATGCGGACGCCCTGGGGCTCGTGGAACACGTCGCCGGGGCCGAGCACGGACTCCGGCTCGCCGTCGATCTGGTAGATCACCGAACCGGTCTCGATACTGCCGAACACCGGGCAGTTGTGCACGTGCAACCCCGCGGGCTGACGGGGAGCGATGGTGATGCGCCGGATCTCGACCCGGTACGTGGCCCGGGGGGCCGCCAGTGACTGGTCGAGCAGGACCGAGCGGACGATGGGCGCGGTGTCGCCGGCGGGAACAGTGTGATCGTCACCGCGGTATTCGACGTCGGTGACAGGAGCCCCGGCCTCGGGGCCGGCGTCGTCGTCCGGGATCTCCTCGATGGCCAGGTGGGTCATGGAAGCGGTGGGAGTGGCACCGTGCCAGTGCCACTCACCGGGAGCGATGTGCACCCTGTCGCCGGTTCGGATGGTCTCGACGGGCTCGCCACGGTGCTGTACGAGGCCGGTCCCCTCGGTGACGATGAGCACCTGGCCGAGCGGGTGGCGATGCCACACGGTGCGGGCACCGGCCGCGAAGTGGACGCTGTCGATCCGGGTCCGTGACGGTCCCTCGCCGGGGGCGGCGATCGCATCGACGCGAGCCTCTCCGGTGATCCATTCGGGTGGAGCGGCGACGCTGGTGGCAGGGGTGCGGGAGATACGCATTGCGCGGCTTCCTGACTCTCGTGGACCACCCCGAGGGGCCCCGGGGCTGCGAGCGGTTGCTGTACATACTAGTAGGTACAGAAACGGCGACGAGCCCCGGCAGGTCGCCGCAGCCCCCGCAGAGGTTGCCGCGTCCACCGGAAATCGCCCGGTGATCCGCGCAAAGGGGGCGACACGCGGGGCCGGTAACCCCGTCCGGGGCGCCGATCCTGAGAACATCGAGTACTGTGACGGCCCTTTTCGACCAGCTCCGGACGGCCCCCCGTGCCGTCTTCAGCCGCATCCCCATCGGGGGCAGCGGAGGTGACGACGACGAGGCGCGCCGTCCGCTGCCCGTCTCAGGGATGCTCGCGGCGGCCGGCACCCTCGGCGTCGGTCTCGCCGTCCTCACCACGCTCACCCTGGTCGGCTGGATCGCGGCGCCGCGCGGCGCGTTCGGGCAGGGCATTCCCGGGGTGTTCCGCGCCGCCTGCCAGGTGTGGCTGGCCGCGCACCAGGCGGGGTTCGCGATCCCGGGAGGCCGCGTCGGCCTGCTGCCGCTCGGCCTGACGGTGCTGCCCGCCGCCCTGCTGTACCGCGCGGCGATGTGGATGGCCCGCGACGCCGACCTGCGGCTACGGCTCCCGGCCCGGCTGCCGAAGGGCAGCACCAAGGACCTCGCCAACGCCCGCCGCCGCGCCCAGCTCGTCCTGATCGCCCAGGCGGGCATCTCGCTCGCCGCCCCCTACTCGCTGCTGGCCGGGGTGATCGCGCTGGTGGGACGCAACGAGGTGACCCAGCCGTACATCGGCGAGGCCCTGGCGAGCCACCTCGTGCTGGCGTTCCTCGCCGGTTCGCTGGCCACGGCGCGGACGATCGGCCCCTGGCGCTCGATGCTGCGGCTGCTTCCCGAGCGCCCGCGCTCGGTGGTCGCCGGTACGGCCGTCGCGCTGACGACCCTGCTCGTCGGGGGGCTGGTGCTGGTGCTCGGCGCGGTGGTCGCCAACTTCGGGCAGATCCAGCGGCTGTCGGAGCTGCTGGCGCCCGGGTTCGTCGGCGGGGCGCTGCTGCTGCTGGTGGAGGGTCTCTACCTCTTCAACTTCGTGATCTGGGGCCTGGCGTACATCAGCGGCCCCGGCTTCGCCCTCGGCGCCGGCACGCTCGTGGCGCCCACGGGCGTCCAGCTCGGCACCATCCCGGCGCTGCCGATCCTCGGGGCGCTGCCCGAGCCGGGGGTCACCTCACCGTGGATGATGAGCGTACTGGCCGTGCCGTTCCTCGCCGGCGCGGTCGCCGGGGTGGTGGTGGCCCGCGTCGCCCCGACTCCGCATTTCGAGTCGGCGCCGCTGTGGGGGTTCGTCTGCGGCCTCGCCACCGGCCTGTCGGCGGGGCTGCTCGCCGCTCTGGCGGGGGGCCCGCTCGGGGGCGCGCGCCTGGCCGCCGTCGGCCCGTCCGCCTGGGAGGTGGCGCTCTCGGTCACCCTGGAGGTCGGCGTGGCGGCCGGCATCTCCGCCGGGCTCGCCAACTGGTGGCTGGTCTTCCACGGTGCCCTCGTGCCCGCCGCGCCCGTGCGCAAGGCGGGCGACGCCATCGTCAAGGCGGCGAGCAAGGTGAAGCTCGCCACTCCGGTCTCCGGCCGTGACCTGCCGGGCCACTGGATGGACGCCACGGAGGCCGTCACCCAGCCCATCCCGGCGATCCGCGCCGACTGGGCGGACGAGCACGCGTCGGCCGTCGGCGACACGATCGCGGACAGCGGCCCGAAGGCGCCCCGGAAGGCGCCCGGCGGCAAGCGTACGGCCGCCGGCGCGAAGGGACGCGCCGGGGGAGGCCGGCGCGAGGAGCCGAGGCCGCCGCGCCGCGACATCGTGGACGAGACCGACGACCGCGGCGGGCACGTCATCTACCTCGACCCGTACGCCTGGGACCGCGACCGCTGAAGCGCCTCAGACGTGGGCCCGCGCCCCCAGCCCGCTCGGGGAGGGCTCGAACAGCAGCTCGTCGGGGTAGCACCACGCCCAGTCCTCGCCGGGCTCGAACGACTCGGCGATCGGGTGACCCTCGGTGGCGTAGTGCCTGGTGGCGTGCCGGTTGGGGGAGGAGTCGCAGCAGCCGACGTGCCCGCAGGTCAGGCAGGTGCGCAGGTGGACCCAGCGCGACCCCGACGCCAGGCACTCCTCGCAGCCGATGGCGCTGCGCGGCTCGACGTCGCGGACCTCGTCGAGGTGGGTGCAGACGTTCATGATCTCTCCTTGCAACTTCACGATCACGGGGCGATGGGCAGCCGGATGCTGCCCTTCGGCATGAACGGCAGCCGGTGTTCGATCGACTGCTCCAGCCGGCTGACGCAGGCCTGCTGGGAGGTGCTCGTGCCGGCGCCCTTCATGCATTCGGTGTAGGCGCTCAGCTCGCCGCTGAAGTACAGCTGCACCCACAGCACCGAGGCGCCGATCGCGACCGCGGCGACGGAGATCAGCAGGCCCAGGGCCGGCATGACCACCGACCCGCGCCCGCGCGTCAGGCGGCGCCACGCCCGGAGGCTGACGACGATCGAGAAGACGCCGAGGGCGAGGCCCAGCGCCGGCAACAGCATGGTCAGCGCCAGAGCGCCTATGGAGAGCAGCAGGGCCCGCCGTCCGACTTCGGCCACGGAAGTCTCCGCGGGTGGTAGCACCTGACCTCCTCTGCGTCGTGGAGCGGGCGGGCCGATACGCTGACAGCCGTAACCGTCAACGTCGCCCCGAAGGAGTGCAGCCCTGTCGGCTCGGCTCGTGGTCCTCGTCTCCGGTTCGGGGACCAACCTACAGGCCCTTTTGGACGCCGCCGCTGACCCGGCGTACGGCGCCCGGGTGGTCGCGGTCGGTGCCGACCGCGACGGCATCGAGGGCCTCGCCCGTGCGCAACGTGCGGGCCTTCCCACCTTCGTCCTCAAGCTAGCCGATTACCCGACGCGAGCGGCCTGGGACCAGGCCCTTCACGCGGCGATCGCGGGCCACGAACCCGATTTCGTCGTCTCCGCGGGTTTCATGAAGATCCTCGGACCCGATGTGCTGCGGGCGTTCACGGTGGTCAACACCCACCCCGCCCTGCTGCCGGCGTTCCCGGGCGCACACGCCGTCCCCGACGCGCTGGCCTACGGCGTGCGGGTGACCGGCTGCACGGTGCATCTGGTCGACGCGGGGGTGGACACCGGCCCGGTCATCGCCCAGGAGGCCGTGCACGTCCACGATGGAGACGACGAGCACACCCTCCACGAGCGCATCAAGACGGTCGAGCGCCGCCTGCTCGTCGACGTCGTCGGGCGCATGGCGAGGGACGGCTGGACGGTCACCGGCCGCCACGTCCGGCTGGGCGGCCCGAGCCTGGACCAGGACGTCCAGGCGCGTGAGAGTCTCTGAGCCAGTCGCAACCTCCGGACCGCCGGCGAGGCCGGTCGTCCGGACACAGGGAGGAGCACCAAGTGACCCGCATCGCCATCCGGCGCGCGCTGATCACGGTATATGACAAGTCCGGGCTGGAGGAGCTGGCCCGGGCTCTGGACGCCGCCGGCGTCGAGATCGTGTCCACGGGGGGCACGGCGTCGAAGATCGCCTCGTTCGGCGTGCCGGTGACCCCGGTCGAGTCGCTGACGGGCTTTCCCGAGTGCCTCGGCGGCCGGGTCAAGACCCTGCACCCGCGCGTGCACGCGGGCCTGCTGGCCGACGGGTCCAACCCTTCCCACGTCAAGCAGCTCGAAGAGCTCGAGATCGAGCCGTTCCAGCTGGTCGTGGTCAACCTGTACCCCTTCCAGCAGACCGTGGCCTCGGGCGCGTCCGAGGACGAGTGCGTGGAGCAGATCGACATCGGCGGGCCCGCGATGATCCGCGCGGCGGCCAAGAACCACGGCACGGTCGCCGTCGTCGTCGACCCGGCGGGGTACGGCGAGGTGCTGAGGGCCGTCGAGGAGGGCGGTTTCACCGAGCCGCAGCGCCGCCGCCTCGCCGCCCGGGCCTACGCCCACACCGCCGCGTACGACACGGCCGTGGCCTCGTGGTTCACCGACGTCTACGCACCCGAGGAGGACTCGGCCTGGCCGGGCTTCATGGGCGCGTCCTGGCAGCGCCGGGCCGTCCTGCGGTACGGCGAGAACCCCCACCAGGGCGCGGCGCTCTACACCGGCGGCGAGGACGGCCTGGCGGCCGCCGAGCAGCTGCACGGCAAGGAGATGTCCTACAACAACTACGTCGACGCCGACGCCGCCTGGCGGGCCGCGTGGGACTTCGAGCAGCCGGCCGTGGCGATCATCAAGCACGCCAACCCGTGCGGCCTCGCGGTCGGCGCGGACGTCGCCGAGGCCCACCGCAAGGCCCACGCCTGCGACCCCGTCTCGGCCTACGGCGGAGTGATCGCGGTGAACGGCGAGGTGACCGAGGAGCTCGCCGACCAGATCGCCCCGATCTTCACCGAGGTCGTGGTCGCGCCGTCGTTCACGCCGGAGGCGCTGGCCGTCCTGACCGCCAAGAAGAACATCCGGCTGCTGCGCTGCCCGTCGGGCCCGTCCAACCCGGCGGAGTACCGCCGCATCGACGGCGGCCTGCTGGTGCAGACGGTCGACCGGGTGGACGCGCCCGGCGACGACCCGTCCGCGTGGGAGCTCAAGTCGGGTGAGCCGGCCTCGCCGGAGGTGCTGGCGGACCTCGCGTTCGCGTGGAAGGCCTGCCGCTCGGTGAAGTCGAACGCCATCCTGCTCGCCGAGGGCGGCGCGACGGTGGGCGTCGGCATGGGGCAGGTCAACCGGGTCGACTCGGCGCGCCTGGCGGTGTCGCGGGCCGGGGAGCGCGCGCAGGGCTCCGTGGCGGCCTCCGACGCGTACTTCCCCTTCGCCGACGGGCTCGAGGTGCTCATCGAGGCCGGGGTGAAGGCGGTCGTGGAGCCCGGTGGGTCGATCCGCGACGAGGAGGTCATCGCGGCGGCCGCCAAGGCCGGCATCACCCTCTACTTCACCGGCACCCGCCACTTCTTCCACTGATCGACCGATGAGCGGGGCCCCGACGCGTGCGGGGCCTCAGGCCGGCTCTTCGGCCTCCGGTACGCCGAGAGCCCGGTAGATGCTGAGAGCCCAGCTCATGTGGTCGGCGGCCGCTTCCCTGTCTCCGGCGAGTGCCAGGGAGCGGCCCATGCCGGCACGGGCGCGGGCCTCCTCCAGGGGGCTTCCTGTCGCGAGAGCGAGGTCGAGGGCGTCCTGGTGGGCGGCGAGCGCCTCGTCCGGGCGGCCCGAGGCGGCCAGGGCGCGACCGAGCCCGTTGAGCGTCTCGGCGTGCCCGAGGCGGTCGCCGACGTCCTGGAAGATGTCGATGGCCTGCGTGAAGTGGCCGAACGCCGCCCGGTGGTCGCCGGACAGGTGGCACACGACGCCGAGTTCCCGGTGGCAGTCGCCCTCGTCGACCCGGCACGAGACGTCGCGCGCCAGGCCCAGCGCGTCCGACAGGTGCCGTCGCGCGAGCGTGAGGTCACCCGAGCGGTACGCCAGGACGCCGAGCCAGATGAGGACGTCGGCCTGGCCGAGTCGGCTGCCGGCCTCGCGGAACGTCGAAAGGCCCGTGGTGAGCGCCCGGGACGCCTGCGCGTGGCGGCCGAGCAGCACCTGGACGACGCCGATGTTGTGCAGCGCGTGGCCCTCGCCGACCCTGTCCCCCGTCTCACGGAACAGCGCCAGCGCCCGGGCGAGGCTCTCCAGCGCCGCCGGATAGTCGCCCGTCCGGTGCCGCGCGACGCCGAGGTTCGCCCTGACGCTCGCCTCGCCGGCCCGGTCGTCGCCCTCGCGGTAGAGCCGGAGCGCTCTGGCGTAATTCGGAAAAGCGGCGGAATAGTCGCCGACCAGGCGCTGCGCCGTACCCAGCTTTTCCAGCGCCCTGGCCTCGCCGAGCGGTGAGCAGATGGCCCGGTAAACGGAGACGGCCTGATTCAGATGGCGCATCCCCGTGGCGATGTCGCCGACCACGGACCGCACATATCCGAGTTCGGTGAGCGTGTCGGCCTGACTTCGCGGGTCTTCCTGCTCCTGGAAAATCTCCAGGGCGTCGACGAGCGCGTCGGATGCGGCGCGATGATCGCCCGTCCGGCGGAACGAAATTCCCAGGGCGAATAATTCATGAGCTATGCCGCTTTCCGCAGCCCGCATGAAATCGCATGCTACACAGGCCGTGTATAGCCGTCAATCTTGTCAAGGAGGCGAGCAAGCCGCCGGTCAGCGCTGGTGAGGCTGTGTCAGGGCGGCGCCGTGACAGGAGGGGGCGTCGGCGGGTTGTTCACCGCCTCTCTCGCCCGGAGAATCGGGCTGGCCAGGTTACCGATTTTTGTCGCACCCCATTTATGTGCTGGACCTGTTGCGCTTTGCCGGGATAAATGATGTACACGCCCCGCCGGTATGCCGAGCCGGCGCCATCTTGGACCGGCCCCGGCGCGGCGGTGACAGGTGCTTCCGGAAGAAGCGCCGCCGGGGGAGGCCGTCTAGGTTGGGGGCGACGCATTCCTAGAGGAGGACCAGGTGGAGTTACCGCCGATCGTTTCCCGCGACGAGTGGCTGAAGGCGCGGGCGGAGTTGCTCGTGCAGGAGAAGGAGGCGACCCGTGCCCGCGACGCCCTCAGCGAGCGGCGGCGCGCCATGCCCATGGTGGAGATCGACAAGGACTACGTGTTCGCGGGGCCGGACGGGGCCGTGCGGCTGGGCGACCTGTTCGAGGGACGCCGCCAGCTGATCGTCTACCACTTCATGTGGGTCCACGACACGGCTGAGGGATGCACGAGCTGCTCGTTCCTCGTCGACAACTTCGGCGAGCCGCGCCACCTGCACAGCTGCGACACCACCCTCGCGCTCGTCTCGCGGGCCCCGCTGGCCGACATCGAGCGCTTCCGGCGGCGCATGGGCTGGACGCTGCCCTGGTACTCCTCCCACGGGAGCGACTTCAACTACGACTTCCACGCCAGCAACGACGAGGCCGTCGCCCCGGTCGAGTACAACTACATGGACAAGGCCACCCTGGAGCGCAAGGGCCTGCACTTCTTCGCCCAGAACGGGCAGGACGGCCACGGTCTGAGCGTCTTCCTGCGCGACGGCGAGCGGGTCTTCCACACCTACTCGACCTACGGCCGGGGGCCGGAGCTCCTGCTGACCACCTACAACTACCTCGACCTGACGCCGCTCGGCCGGCAGAAGTACGTCAACGAGTTCCCCCACCACGACCGCTACGACGCCCCGCCGGCGGCGTCCTGCCACTGAGAGAGCCCCTCACGGCGTTGCCGCCCGGCCGGACATGGCAGGATGGCGAGCTGTGAGCGCGCAGATTCTCGATGGCAAGGCGACCGCGGCGAAGATCAAGGCTGACCTGGCGGAACGGGTCGGCAGGCTCGCCGCCCAGGGCATCACCCCGGGCCTCGGCACGATTCTGGTCGGCGACGACCCGGGGAGCCAGATTTACGTCGCGGGCAAGCACCGTGACTGCGCGGAGGTCGGCATCGCCTCGATCCGCAGGGATCTCCCCGAGACGGCCACCCAGGCCGAGGTGGAGGCCGCGATCGACGAGCTGAACGCCGACCCCGCGTGCACCGGCTACATCATCCAGCTCCCGCTGCCCCGCCATCTCGACGCGCAGTCGCTGATCGAGCGCATGCACCCCGCCAAGGACGCCGACGGCCTCCACCCGGTGAACCTCGGCCGCCTGGTCCACATGGTCGAGGCCCCGCTGCCGTGCACGCCGCGCGGCATCGTCGTGCTCCTGCAGGAGTACGGCGTGCCGATCAAGGGGGCCGACGTCGCGGTGGTCGGCCGCGGCATCACGGTGGGCCGTCCGCTCGGCCTGCTGCTCACCCGCCGCACCGAGAACGCCACCGTCACCCTCTGCCACACCGGCACCCAGAACCTCGCGGGCCGCATCCGGGAGGCCGACATCGTCGTGGCGGCCGCCGGGGTGCCGGGCCTGATCACGGCCGACATGGTGAAGCCCGGCGCCGCCGTCCTCGACGTGGGCGTCTCCCGCGTCGACGGCAAGCTGGCCGGCGACGTCGCGCCCGAGGTACGGGAGGTGGCCGGTTTCGTCGCTCCGAACCCCGGCGGCGTCGGCCCGATGACCCGCGCCATGCTTCTCACCAACGTCGTGGAGGCGGCCGAGGGCCACGCCCGCTGACGAGGGATTCAGCGCGCCGGCGAGGTGGGCCAGCGGTAGAGGTGTTCGGGACGGCCGGTGGTGCCGTACCTGAGGCCCACGGTGACCCGGCCGTCGGCGGCGAGGTCGGACAGGTAGCGCTGCGCCGTGGCGCGTGACAGGCCGAGTCGTGCCGCCACGTCGGTGGCCGTCACCGGCTCTCCCGCGTCGCGCACGGCCTCGATCACCAGGCGCGCGGTCTGGCTGGAGCGTCCCTTGGGGACGGCCGCCTCGACGCGGTCGCCCTCGTGCAGCACCCGTACGGCGCGGTCGATCTCCGCCTGGTCGAGCGTCTGGTCGCCGCCGAGCTGTCCGAGGAAGCGCGCGTACGCCCGCAGCCGCTCGGCGAGGTCCGCCTCCGAGAACGGCTTGACCAGGTAGTTCACCACGCCCCGCCGCAGGGCCTCCCGGACGACGGCGCGCTCGGCGGCCGCGGTGAGCATGATCACGTCGCATCCGAGGCGCGGGGCGATGGAGGTGCCGGAGGCGTCCGGGAGGTACTGGTCGAGGAGCGCGAGGTGGGGGCGCAGCCGCGCGGCCAGCTCGACCGCCTCGGCGGCGTTGTGGGCGACGCCTGCGACCTCGAACCCCGGGACCCGCCTGACGTAGCGGGCGTGCAGGTCGGCGACCCGGAAGTCGTCGTCGACGACCAGCACGCGGATCATGTCGCCTCTCCTCGCCGTACGGCCGTCACCGTCTCCTCCTGCCGGGGTTCGGGACCGCGCGCGTCGAAGGCGCCGGGGAGCCGGGCCACGAAGACGGCTCCGCAGTCGGCTCCGCAGGCGCGGGTGAGGGCGAGGTCGCCGCAGTGGCGGCGGGTGAGCCGCCGGGCGAGCGCGAGGCCGACGCCGTGCGGCCGGACGTCGTCGGCCGCGGTGGTGAAGTCCTGGTCGAAGATCCGGTCGACCGCCTCGGGCGGCACGCCGTCGCCGCTGTCGACCACCACGATGTGCAGGATGTCGGCCTCGGCGAGCAGGGACACCTCGACCCAGGCGGGGCGCCGGGCGCCGGCCTGGGCGGCGGCGGTGGCGTTGTCGACGAGATTGCCGAGGATGGTCACGACGTCCAGCGGCGCCCTGAGCTGGGCGGGCACGAACGAGTCGGGGCTGAGCCGCAGGTCCACCCCGTGCTCGGACGCCACCGCCGTCTTGGCGGCGAGCAGCCCGCGGATGTAGGGGTCGCGCAGCCGTCCGCCGTCGCCGTACTCGGTGGCGAGCGGGTCGTCGGCCAGCTCCCGCAGGTAGGTGATCGCCTCCTCGCGGTGCCCGAGGCTGAGCAGGCCGGACAGGGTGTGCAGGCGGTTGGTGTACTCGTGGGCCTGCGCGCGCAGGGCGTCCGACAGGGCCCGCACGACGTCGAGCTCGCGGGCCATCGCGTCGAGGTCGGTGCGGTCGCGCAGCGTGAGCACGTGGCCGAGGTCCTGGTCGCCGCGCCGCACGGGTGCGGCCGTGACGACCAGCATGCGGTCCTCGGTGGCGACGAGCACGCCGCGGGCGCTGGTGCGTTCGGCCAGCAGGGTGCGCAGGCCCGGCGGCAGGCCCGCGTCGCGCACGGACGAGCCCTGCGCCGGCCGGCCGCCGATGAGGCGGGCCGCCGCGTCGTTGCAGATGGTGATCCGCCCGGCGGGGTCGACGGCGAGCACGCCCTCGTCGATGCCGTGCAGCACGGCCTCACGCTCTCGCAGCAGGTCGGCGAGGTCGGTCGGCTCCAGCCCGAGGGTCTGGCGCTTGAGGCGGCGGGCGAGCCCGGCGGCCGCGGCGACGCCGAACAGCAGCGCGAGGCCGGTGAAGGCGGCGGCGGGCCGCATCAGGTCGCCGATGCGGCGGGTGACCTCGCCGGCGGCGATGCCGACGCTCACCTGGCCGACCACCCGGCCGCCGGAGAGCAGCGGCACCTTGCCCCGGGCGGACAGCCCGAGCGTCCCCCGTTCGAAGGTCACGATCTCGCGGCCGCTGAGCGCCTCCGGTTCGGTGCTGACGCGCTGCCCGAGCCGGCCGGCGTCGGGGTGGGCGTAGCGGATGCCGTGGTCGTCGGCGACGACCACGAACAGCACCCCCGTACGGCGGCGCACCGCCTCCGCGCGCTGCTGCACGCGGGGCGTCCGCTCGCGGGCCGCCACGTCGTGGACGATCTGCTCGTCGGCCGCCACCGAGCGCGCCACGGCGAGGGCGCGCTGCTCGTACTGCTTCTCGAGCTCCGCGTGGAGGAGGTAGGCCACCAGCGCGAAGCCGCTGCCCATGATGAGCAGGAGCACGGCGACCTGGACGAGCAGGGCCTGTGTCGCGAAGCGCAGGGGAGGCCGCTTCTCGGGCCAGGACATGCCAGCACGATACCTCTGGGTGCGGGGTTCGACACCGAGAGCAAAACGCGCAAAACGCGAACTATGCGCATTGCTCGAACAACTGGCACAAGCCTAGTGAGGCGCGTCACAGCGCCCTACGGTCCCGGAAAGCCTTTCAGCAGCCCCTACTGATCTACCCGACCGATGTTTCCGGCCCGTGACGTTCAGCGGCCCCGATCCGTTAACGCGCCGGCCCCCGGTCCGGTTCCCCCCGACCCCAAGGAGTCGAGTCCCCATGACGAATCCGGGCCCCCCACCGGCGTCCGGCGCGGCCATCGAGCTGCGCGGCGTCACCAAGCGCTTCCCGACCCGCGACGGCCGCACCTACACCGCCGCCCGCGAGATGACCTTGACGGTGCGGCAGGGCGAGTTCGTCAGCGTCGTCGGCCCCACGGGATGCGGCAAGTCCACCAGCCTGTCCATGATCTCGGGCCTCGCGCCCGCCAGCGCAGGCGAGGTGCTGGTCCAGGGACGGCCGGTGACCGGCATCCCGGAGGGGCTGGGCTACATGTTCCAGCAGGACGCCG
This sequence comes from Sphaerisporangium fuscum, assembly GCF_018531465.1. GTDB lineage: Bacteria > Actinomycetota > Actinomycetes > Streptosporangiales > Streptosporangiaceae > Sphaerisporangium > Sphaerisporangium fuscum. The sequence continues at coordinate 336,391 of NZ_JAHDTF010000002.1, read as the reverse complement.
TACTGCCGTGGCGCACCGTCGTCGACAACGTCGCCGCCGGCCCCCGCTACCGGGGCACGCCCAAGCAGGAGGCCCGCGAGCGGGCCCGCGAGTGGGTCGCCAAGGTCGGCCTGACCGGTTTCGAGCGGTACTACCCCCACCAGCTCTCCGGCGGCATGCGCAAGCGCGTCGCCCTGGCCCAGACGCTGATCAACGAGCCGTCGATCCTGCTCATGGACGAGCCGTTCAGCGCCCTGGACGTGCAGACCCGCGAGCACATGCAGGACCTGCTGCTCGACCTGTGGTCCGGCATGAACGCCGCCGTGGTCTTCGTCACCCACGACCTCACCGAGGCCATCGCCCTGGCGGACACGGTGGTCGTCATGACCGCCGCCCCCGCGACCACCAAGAAGGTCGTCCCCGTAAACCTCGACCGTCCGCGGCGCGTGGAGGAGATCCGGCTGGAGGAGTCGTTCCTCGCCGTCTACCGCGAGGTCTGGGACTCGCTGCGCGAAGAGGTCGAGATCACCCGTGCCCGAGGAGCCCGACGTGTCGCCTGAGGCCCGCACAGACGTCCCCGGCACGCCCGGGATGGAGGACCACGCCGTGTCACCCGACCTGACAACGCCCCCCGCCGCGCCGCCCGCGGCCGGGACGCCCGACGCCGTACGGCGCCGCCCCCGCCTGCTGCGCGCCCCGAAGATCACCGTGACGCGGGTGCTGCTGGTCGTGCTCTGGCTCGGCAGCTGGGAGGTGTCGGCCAGCACCTACCTCGACCCGTTCTACTACTCCAAGCCGAGTGCCATCTGGGGCCGGATCGTCGACTGGTTCACCTCGGGGACGGCCTTCGGGTCGATCTGGGAGCAGATGGCGGTGACCGTCGAGGAGGCGGTGGCCGGCTTCCTGATCGGCTCGGTGGCCGGCGTCGTCCTCGGCGTCCTGCTCGGCCGCAGCAGTTTCCTCGCCGAGGTGTGCGCGCCGTTCATCAAGGCCGCCAACGCCATCCCGCGCATCGTGCTGGCGTCGCTGTTCGTGATCTGGTTCGGCCTGGGCATGTCCTCGAAGGTCGCCACCGCCGTCGTGCTGGTGTTCTTCGCGGTGTTCTTCAACGCCTTCCAGGGGGCCCGCGAGGTCGACAAGACGCTCATCGACAACGCCCGCATCCTCGGCGCCCGCCCACGGCAGATCCTCACCACGATCGTCCTGCCGAGCGCGACCTCGTGGATCCTTGCCAGCCTGCACGTCGCCTTCGGGTTCGCCCTGATCGGCGCGATCGTCGGCGAGTACACCGGTGCCGACAAGGGCCTCGGCCTGCTCATCAACCACGCCCAGGGCACCTTCGACTCGGCCGGCATCTACGCCGGGATGATCATCATCACGGTCATGGCCCTGCTCGCCGAATGGCTGCTCACCCTCCTCGAACGCCGGCTGCTCGCCTGGCGCCCGCCGTCCTCCGCCGCCGAAGCACAGATCTGATCGGAGCCACACCCCCATGAAGCGCACCTCCCGCCTCGCCGTCACCGCCGCCGTCGGCCTCGCGGTGGCCGTCGCCGCCACCGGCTGCCGCGACTCCCGTACGACATCCGCCTCCGCCGGCGGCGCCGCTCCCCAGGTCAAGATCATGATCGGTGGCATCGACAAGGTCATCTACCTGCCGCCCAAGCTCACCGAGCAGCTCGGCTACTTCAAGCAGGAGGGCCTGGACGTCCAGCTGCTCACCGAGCCCTCCGGCGCGCAGGCCGAGAACGTCCTGATCAGCGGCGACGTCCAGGGTGTCGTCGGGTTCTACGACCACACCATCGACCTGCAGACCAAGGGCAAGTGCATCCAGAGCGTGGTGCAGTTCGCCGACGTGCCCGGCGAGGTCGAGGTCGTCTCGACGGCCCAGGCCGACAAGATCAAGTCGGCGAAGGACTTCAAGGGCAAGCGGCTCGGCATCACCAGCCCCGGCTCGTCCACCGACTTCCTCACCCAGGCGCTCGCGGTGAAGAGCGGTGTCGCGACGGAGGAGTTCACCCGGGTGAAGGCGGGCGCCGGCCCGACCTTCATCGCCGCGATGGACAACGGCGGCATCGACGCGGGCATGACCACCGACCCCACCGCCGCCAAGCTGACCACCAGCGGCAAAGGCAAGATCATCCTCGACATGCGCACCGAGGAGGGCACCCGGGCGGCGCTCGGCGGCCTCTACCCGGCCAGCTCGCTCTACATGGACTGCGCCTGGGTCCAGAACAACAAGCAGACCGTGCAGAAGCTCGCCAACGCCCTGGTCAAGACGCTGAGATACATCAACCAGCACTCCGCGGAGGAGATCGCCGCCAAGATGCCCGCCGACTACGCGGGCGGCGACCCCAAGCTGTACGCCAAGTCGATCAACGACACCAAGAGCATCTTCCGGCCGGACGGCGTCATGGACGAGGAAGGCGCCAAGAACGTCCTGGAGGTCCTCAGCTCCTTCTCGCCCAACGTCAAGGGCAAGAAGGACACCATCGACCTGTCCAAGACCTACACCACCGAGTTCGTCAAGGCGGTTCCGGCGAGCTGACCACCGCGAGACGTCCCGCCGTCCGGCCGCCGAGGAGGGCGGCCGGGCGGCGGGCCCACGTGCTCACCGAGGTGGGCCGGCTACCCGGTGCAGGTCACCGAGGCGGGCAGCGGAGGAGGCTGGGGACCGCCCGGCGGCTTGGGCTCGGAGGTGGGCGGAGGCCCGCACGGCCCGCCCTGGTTCCCGCCGCCGTCCAGCACCGAGTCGTGCGGCGCCCAGATGAACCATCCGGAGTTGCGCACCCCGACGTTCCCGGCCACGGTCACCGGCTTGGGGTCGCCCTTCCAGCCGATGTGGATGCCGCCGCGTACCAGGTTCCCGGCGGCGTCGGTGATTCCGCTGGGGTTCTCGCCGTTCCTGCGGAAGAGGTTGCCGGAGATGGTGCCCGGCACCGGCAGGGCGCCCTGGAGGAACATCCCGGCCGTCCGGTTGCGGATGAACCGGTTGCCCGTCACCGTCTCGTGGTAATGAATCGCCTCGATGCCGATGTCGTTGTCCTTGAAGGTGTTGTCCTCGACCGCGTTGATCTTGGACGAGCCGCCCAGATACAGCGCGGTGCCGGTGTTCTTGAAGACGTTGCCGCGGATGGTGTTGTCGCGGCACTCAGCGCCCAGGTTGATTCCTGCGCCGTCGAAGACGTTGCCGGTGATGACGTTGCCGTCGGTCTGGCGGAATGACAGGTTCCCGCCCGTGAAGCGGCTGCCGGTGACCGTCAGGTTCGTCTCGTTGATCCAGGCATCTCCCTTGATCGTGCAGTGGTTGACGGTGGCCCGGCTGTGCCGCAGGTCCAACCGGTCCAGGACGCACCGGGAACGCGACCCGCTGATGGACAGCGAGGGCTTGCCCGACATGTTGAAGTCGCTTTCGATCACGCCGCCCGACACGGTCACGTTCAAGATCTTGACGTCGGTGGCTCCGAAGAACGACATGCCCTTGGCGAAGCCCTGGATCGTTCCACCCCGAACGGTCGTCCCAGTCCAGCGGGTGCCGGCGGAGGAGTCACTGCTGCCGATACCGCGCCCGGTGCCCGATCCGGAGACGGTGTGCCCGTTGAGGTCGACGGTCACGTTGTCGGCGCCGATCACCAGGCCGTCCCCCGTGCAGGTGAGGTCCTCGGTGAGCTTGACGCTGGTCAGCAGGACCGTCCCGCACCCGGGCGGGGCGTCCGCGGCCGCCGGGCCTTGCCCGAGCGCGACCGAGAGCGACGCGGCGAGGAGCAGGATGGCGGAACCGGCCGCTCCGCGCCGCACGGGTAACAGCCGTGGGCCGGTCGGCGCCGGGATTCTCGTGGTCGTACGCACATCGTCCTTTCCTTGTCGCCTTCGCCGGGTGTCGGGTGACGCGATTACGGCGGGCTCGAAAGTGACGGCCTTTGCTTCGCGATCATTTCGAGCGGCCGATTCTCGTGAATCGTTTCCGCCGGCGTCCGGGCGACATACAGAAATCGAGTACGGTCGGCTCATTATTAGCAGCATGCTTGAGGCTTGACGAGTGACCGGTGTCATCGTTTCCCGGCGCATGTGCGGATCGCCTCGTTACCTGGACGTATCCCGGCGAACACCCGCCTCGTTCGCGTGCTGTATAGGTAGTGGCATGGACCTTGAGCGCGCACAGCGGTTCGCCGACGAGTGGGTGGACGGCTGGAACTCCCACGATCTCGACCGCATCCTGAAGCATTACTCCGACGACGTGGTCTTCACCTCGCCGGTCGCCGCGCGGATCCTCGACGGCTCCGACGGGGTCGTCCGCGGCAAGGAGGCGCTGCGCGCGTACTGGACCGAGGCGCTGAGCCGTATCGACGACCTGCGTTTCGAGGTCCTCGGCGTCTACGCGGGCGTCGACACCGTCGTGGTGAACTACCGCAACCAGGTGGGGCAACTGGTCAACGAGGTACTGACCTTCGACGGTGACCTCGTCGTGGCCGGCATGGGCACCTACGGCCCCCTGCCCGCCACCTGATTCACGGTGCCGGCCGCTCCTCCGTGCACCAGGAGCGGGTCATGGCCTGGACGGCCGAGCCGTCCGGGTCGGTGAGTTTGACGGCCGCGTACTCCCTGGCCCACTCGCTGGTGGGGATGCGGAACGGCGGCCGCGGATCGGTGAGGGCGCGGAGCACCACCTCGGCGACCTCGGTGGCGGTCTGGGCGCCCGGGTAGCCGGACCGGGCGACCCAGTCCATGTACGTCCGCAGCACCTCGGCGTACGGTCCGGCGGCGGCGAGCAGCGAGTCCCGGGTGACGCCCGCGTTGGCGGCGAACGAGGTCTCGAACACCGGCCCGGGCTCGACGATCGTCACGGTCACGCCCATGGCCGAGACCACCGGGGCGAGGCTCTCCAGGAAGCCCTCGACGGCGAACTTCGCCGCCGAGTACGCCTCGTTGAACGGCTGGGCGATGATCCCCCGCGTGCTGCCGACGGTGACGACGCGGCCCCGCGAGGCCCGCAGGTGCGGCAGCGCGGCCCTCGTCACCGCCACCACGCCGAAGAAGTTGACCTCCAGGTTGGCCCGGTAGGTCGCCATGTCGGACATCTCGATCGTCGGGAAGGTGTTGGCGATGCCGGCGTTGTTGACCAGCGCGTCGAGCCGGCCGTGCGTCTCGGCCACGCCGCGCAGGCACGCGTCGATCGAATCCTCGTCGGTGACGTCCAGCCGCCGGACGTCCACGGTGACGCCCGCGTCGGCGGCGGCCTTGCGCAGGTCGCCCGCGCGGTCCAGGTCGCGCATCGTCGCGATCGGGAGGAAACCGGCCTGTGCCGCGGCGATCGCCGTCCGGAGACCGATGCCGGAGGAGGCGCCCGTGATGAGCACCGTCGGTTCAGCGGTGGATGTCATGGCCTCTCCAGGGGCGCCGTAGGAAGGGGACGTCGAGCGGTCACGCCGTCTCGACCGCCGTGTCGTCGCCGGCCGCCACGGCGATCCGATCGGCCTCGGCCTTCTCGCGGTCGAGCAGCGACCGCACCGGGGCCAGCGGGATGGCGGCGAAGAAGGTGCCGATGAGCGTGCCGATCACCATGGTGATCTTCGTGGCGTCCAGGACGCCGAAGCCGCCGGTCAGCGCGTCGACCATCACGCCGCCGACGAACACGCTGAGCGGGATCACGCCCCAGGTGATCGTGCGGAAGGCCGCGTGGGAGACCGCCTGGTCGGCGGCCGGGACGCGCGCCTGCCGTACGGCGGCGGTGCTCACGTTGTACCAGACCATGAACAGGCCGTAGAGGGTGAGCGTCGCGCCCAGCACGATCGCGGACGGCAGCGCCGGAGCCGCGAGGATGCCGAGGCCGACCAGCGAGTGCAGGAAGATCGACCACGGCATCATGCGGGCGGGCCCCATCCACCTGCTGACCCGCTGCGCCAGCAGCGTGCCGATCATCGCGCCGACGGCGGCCACCGACATGGCCGCGCCCAGGGTGCCGACCGAGAGCCCGAGCCCCCGGTACGCCAGCACGGGCATCACCGTGACGAAGATCGGACCGCCGATGTTGGCGAGCAGGGTCCCGATCAGGGTGCGGCGCAGCACCGGGTCGTTCCAGTTCAGCGCGACGCCGCGCTTGAGCCGCGCCCACATCGACTGCTGCCGGCCTGCCCCGCCGCCGTACGGCTTCATCGCGCGGATGCTCCCGGCCGAGAACAGGTAGCTGGCGGCGTCCACGAGCAGGGAGGCCACGCCGAGGAGCTGGTACAGGCCACTGGCGATGGCCGGGCCGACCACCTCCGAGGACGTGCGGCTGGTCTCGAGGTTCGCGTACGCCTGCACGCGCCCGTCCGGCTCGACGATCGAGGCGATGGTGGCGGTGTAGCCGATGTTGAAGAACACCGAGGTCGCGTTCACCACGGCGACGCTGACGAACAGCAGCGGCACCGACAGGAAACCGGCCCAGTACGCCACCGGGATCAGCACGATCATCGCGAACCTGATCAGGTCGCAGGCGATCAGCGTGCTCCGCAGGTCCCACCGGTCGACCAGCATGCCGGCGATCAGGCTGAGCAGCGGGATCGCCAGGTACTGCGCCATGCTCACCAGGCCGACCTGGAACGCCGAGGCGTGCAGCAGCAGGATCATGGTGGTCGGCACGACGAACACGTTGATCTTGTCGCCGATGTTGCTGACCGTCTGGCCGGCCCACAGCAGGTTGAACTCCCGGCCGAGCTTGATCCGGGCGGACTCGCTCATGGCGTCCCCTCCGCGCAAGCCGTCGCCGGCGGCGTCACGCGTCCGTCCCGAAAAGCCGCGCGTGCCCCTTCCGGTACGCGAGGAACCGGGCCTTGATCACGTCCCGCTGGGTCCGGACGGCCTCCGGGGAGCCGCGGTCGGGGCACATGATCGTCCCGTCCAGCTCGATCTCCGACAGCCAGAAGCGCTCGCCGTCGTGCAGGAAGTCGACGCAGAGGTACGGCAGCGGCAGCTTCTCGGCGAAGTAGGCGACCGCCTCGGACAGTTCGGGCGGCAGCGGCACCCACGCCAGCGTCCCGCCCGTGCTGAACTGCGTGTACGGCGCGCCGTCGCCCGGCCGGCGCACCAGCACGGCCAGCGGCCGCCCGTCGACCAGGTGCACCCGGTAGTCGATCGTCCGGTCGCCCAGGTAGGGCTGGAACACCAGGGTCGTGTCGCCGCCCTGCGCCAGGCTCAGCAGGCCGCGCACGTCATGGGCGTCCCGCGCGACGTTGATGCCCCGGGAGGCGCACCAGCCGGACGGCTTGGCGATCGCCGGGTACGGCAGGTCGCGGGTCGCCGACTCGTACTCGTCGTAGACCAGGTCGCGCCCCGACCCCACCCGCACCGTCGGGATCGGCGGGACCGGGCAGTCCTTGAGGAAGAGGATCGTCGCCATCTTGTCGTTGCAGAGGGCCGCGAGGCTCGGCGGGTGCGGCAGGTAGAAGCCGGCCTGCTCCAGCACCGCGTACAGCGTGAACTGGTTGAACACGTCCGCCGCCTGGTACGGCAGCGAGTACAGCGAGGAGACGAAGAGGGTGTCCTCCGGAGTCACCGGCTCGCCGTCGACGTAGAACTTCGGCCGGTGCGGGTCGAGGGCGTCCACCGTGACGGCCTCGGGCGCGACGCGCTCCCAGGACAGGCCGGCCTCCTTGGCCACCTCGACGTAGTCGTCCCAGAAGGCGGCGCCCCACTTCGCCGAGGTGCGCGTGGACTCGCGGTCCGGGAAGAGCCAGCACATGCGCCGCAACATGCTCGTTGCCTCAGCCATGGTTCACCGTTCCGGGGGTAGGGCGCGGGCCGCCGCCGCGACGACGGCTCAGAGTTTGGCAACGGGCACTACGGATCCCCTTCAAATCCGGTGCGAACCCGCCCGCCGGGCGTACGCCGGGCGGGGCGGGCGCGTGATCGACGGCCCGCCGACCCGCCCACGGGACGGACATCGGATCAGAAGCGAATTTGTGGAGGTCGCTGCGAACATCCCCTAATGCGGCCGACTGGGAGAAAACCTTGGTGAGGTACGGCGATGACGATGACGGAAGCTGAGCGGGCCCGGGAGATGTTCGCCCGCGACCAGGCCTGTCAGACGCTCGGCATCCGCCTGGACGAGGTGACCTCGGGCAGGGCGGTCCTGAGCGTGCGGGTGACCGGGGCGATGGTGAACGGGCACGGCATCATCCACGGCGGATACCTGTTCCTGCTCGCCGACGCCGCCTTCGCCTACGCCAGCAACTCCCGCGGGCCGATCGCGCTCGCCCAGCACGCCGAGATCACCTTCCTGCGCCCGGTGCCGGTGGGGGAGGAACTGGTGGCCGAGGCGGTGGAACGCACCAGGCACGGCCGCAGCGGCATCTACGACGTCACCGTCCGCCGGGCCGACCGCCAGGTCGTCGCCGAGTTCCGCGGGCACAGCGTGCTGGTCACCCAGGTGCCGCGATAAGCCCCTATCAAGGAGGTAACCGATGCCGGAGTTCCTGCTGTCCACCCCGGAACTCACCGAGGCCCACCTGGCCCGGGTCCGCGGGCTGCTCGCGTCCCTGAAGTCGGTCCCGGCCCTGGCGGGCAGGTACGAGGGGATCGAGAGCATCGACTCCCTGGACGACCTGGCGAAGCTTCCCGTGCTGCTCAAGGACGACCTCCAGGTCGCGCTGGCGCACCTGTCGCCCCGCGCCGGGCAGGGCGCCACCTGGGTCTTCCAGAGCGGCGGCAGCACCGGCCGTCCTCAAATCGGCTACGCGCCCACCGGGCTGTACATGCGCGAGGTCCACGACAACTGGAAGGCGCTCACCCCCGACGACGTCTTCGTCAACGGCTGGAGCGCCGGGAAGATGTGGGGCGCCCACTTCCTGGTCAACGCCTACGTCGAGCACACCGGCTGCGTCGCGATGAACCTCGGCGCGATGAACAAGGACGAGTACGACCCGTGGCTGGAGTTCTTCGCCACCCGGAAGGTGACGGCGTTCGGCGGCACGCCCAGCGTGCTGCGGCTGGTCTTCGGGCACGCACGCGACGCCGGCATCAAGCTCCCCGACCTGCGCAAGGTGCTGTGGCTGGGCGAGGGCTGGGACCCGCAGCTCACCGAGGACCTCGCCGCCGTGGCGCCGAACGCCCGCCGCTGGGGCATGTTCGGCAGCACGGAGACCTGGGTGGTCGCCACCAACACCCCCGAATGCGCGGCCGACACCTGGCACCCGCTGCCCACCAAGCTGTGGTCGGTGGGCGAGGACGAGATGATCGACTTCACCACCCTGAACCCGGACGGCCTCAACCCGATCCTCCGCTACCGGACGGGCGACGCCGGGCGCGTCGTCTCCTGCCCCTGCGGCGACCCCCGGCGCGCGGTGCGGATCCTCGGACGCCGGGACGGGTTGATCAAGTTCCGTGGTCACCTGCTCAACGTCGCCGAGTTCGTGGCGGACGTGGGCGCGCGGCCGGGGGTGGCCCGGGCCCAGCTCGTCCTCAAGGAGCCCGCCGACGGCGGGAGCGTGCTGGAGGTCCTGCTGCTCCCCTCCGGCGAGGCCGGTCCGCGGCTCGCCGCCGAGGTCCGCGAGCACATCGTCGGCTCGGCGTTCGGCCCGAGCATCGTCTTCCAGCGCAACCCGCACTCACTTGAGGTCACCATCACCGACACCCTGATCGGCAACACCCGCACCGGCAAGATCCCCGACCTGGTCCGCCCCGACGCCTGACTCCTTGGTGAGCCGGTTCGGCGCCGCCGTACGGCGGCGCCGATCAGACCCCCCTCTGCCCGCTCTGCTCGGTCCACCAGGTGCGGCCTGGGGCGGGGAGGGTGGAGATGGGGTCGTAGTACGGGTAGCGGCGGTCGGGGTCGAGGTCGTCTTCGAGGGCCGTCCGGTAGTTCTTGGTCCAGTACGAGATGCCGCGCTCGCGGTCGTACTCGGCCACCTGGTGCACCCAGCGTTTGCCCACGTAGGGGACGTCGCAGACGATGCGCGGGGTGGCGTAACCGGGCAGGTGGCCCATGATGGCGTCCTGCAGGCGCTGCGCCTCGTGGACCGCGATCCGCCAGTGCTCGGCGTTGGGGATCATGTCGCACATGTAGAAGTAGTAGGGCAGGATGCCCGCCTCGTCCTGCAGGGCGAAGCAGAGGTCGAGCAGGTCGGCCGGGGTGGCGTTGACACCCCTCATCAGCACGCCCTGGTTGCGCACGTCGCGCACCCCGGCGAGCAGCATCGCCCGGGCCGCCTCGGCGACCAGGGGCGTGATCGAACGTACGTGGTTGGCGTGGGTGTGCACCGCGAGGTTGACCCCGCGGCGTACGGCGAGCCGCGCCACCCGCGCCAGCCCGTCCAGCACCTTCGGCTGCAGCCAGTGCTGCGGCAGCCCGACCAGCGCCTTGGTGGCCAGGCGGATGTCCCGCACCGACTCCAGGTCCAGCAGCTTCATCAGGAAGGCCTCGAGCTGGTGCCAGGGGACGTTGGCGACGTCCCCGCCCGAGACCACCACGTCCCGCACGCCCGGTGTCCGCTTGAGGTAGTCGAGCATCAGCTCCTGGCGGCCGGCCGGTCGCAGGGCGAACCTGGCCTTGGTCACCTGGGGCGTGGAGGTGCCGACGAGGTCCATGCGGGTGCAGTGGGCGCAGTACTGCGGGCAGGTGGTGACGAGCTCGGCGAGCACCTTGGTGGGGTAGCGGTGGGTCAGGCCCTCGGTGACCCACATCTCCGCCTCGTGCAGGGAGTCCCGCTGTGAGCGGGGGTGGCTCGGCCAGTGGGGGTCGCGGTCGCTGCGGATCGGCAGCATGTACCTGCGCACCGGGTCGGCGACGAAGCCGTCGGTGAACGAGCGCGGCCCGTCGAACGAGAGCGGCGCCATGGTGTTGAGCATCTGTGGCGGGATCAGCATCGACATGGTGGCGAACCGCCGCATGTCGGCCTCGAGCTCGGCGTAGAAGTCGTCCGACAGCAGGTCGCCGGTGACGGCCCGTAACTGCCTGGGGTTCTTCACGCAGTGGGCCCGCTGCCACTGAGGGTCACGCCATTGTGCCGGGCCGACGTCGCGCCAGCCGGGCAGCCGACGCCAGTCGGGCTCGACCAGGGGCGTGCGGACGTACTGGTACGGCCGCAGGGGAGCGTCGTCGTTCACTGTAGGCGGGCGTCCGGGCCGCCGGTGAGCAGGGTGGCGTGCCTGGTCCGCAGTTCGCGCTTGAGGACCTTGCCGGTCGGCCCGAGCGGGAGGTCCTGCGGCTCCCTGGCGATGACCACGGCGGCGAGCGGGGCGAGCCCGGCCTGGGCGAGCTCCTTGTTCGCCCTCTCCAGGATCGCCTCGGGCGTCGGGTCCCCGGCGGCTTCCTGCAGCCGTACGACCGCGATCGGACGCTGCCCCGCGCCGTCCCCGGCCGGCACGCCCACCACCGAGCAGTCGATCACCAGATCGTCGCAGTCGGCGATGAGGACCTCCTCGACGGGCAGGCTGTAGACCGGCCCGTCGACGGTGTCGATGACGTCGACCGTGCGGTCGAGGTGGTAGAAGTTCCCCTTCTCGTCCATGCGGGCGACGTCGCCGGTGAGCCAGAACCCGTTGAGCTCGAAGCTCCGGGTCAGCCGGTCGTTCTTCCAGTAGCCGGGGGTGAGCGAGGGGCTGATGACCGCGAGCAGGCCGACGGTGCCGGCGGGGACCTCCTGGCCGTTCTCGTCCAGCACGGCCGCCTTGGTCACGGCTTCCTGCGCCTTGCCGACGCAGCGGTCGTTGCGCGGCGTCTCGGGTGTGGTGAGCCCGCCGAACAGCGCCATGCCCATCTCCGAGGAGCCCAGCCCGTCGACGAACTGCGAGCCCGGCAGCGTCGCCTGGCCGGCCTGGTCCTTGGGGAGCAGCCACGCCGCGACCAGCCCCGCGGGCCGTTCGCCGAGCGTGACGAGTCGCCGGATGTGTCCGTAGTGCGCGGAGTCGCCGGTGTTGAACCACGAGTGCACCTTCGCCGCGCCCTTGACCGGCAGGTCGCCGGTGGCCAGCTCGACGAACGTGCGCGGGAACGAGGCCAGCATGGTGGGCTGGAAGGCCTCCATCACCGGCTCGACCACCACCCGCCGCCAGTCGCCCATCACCACGGTGGGCAGCCCCAGCAGGACGGCCGTCAGGAAGTAGCTGAGCCCTCCGGCGTGGGTGTGCGGCATGAGCGACATCAGCCTGTCGTACGGCTCGGCCGGGAAGCGCACCATCCGGGGCTGTTTGCCGTCCCAGAAGCTCTTGTGGCCGAGGATCGTCGACTTCGGCGTGCCCGTCGTGCCGGAGGAGTGGATGAGGGCGCACACGTCGTCGGGGGAGTGCCGGTAGGGGTACTCCGCGGGCAGTTCGGCGGTGGTCGCGTCGAACGCCTGCACCTCGGCGGCGAGCGCGATGAACCGTGGCCGGCGCCGCGGGCCGGACCGGTACGCCGAGGCCAGCCGCGTGGTGTCGTCGGCCACGATGCCCACCACGCCGACGTGGTCCAGGTACCGGATCATGATGTCGAGCCGCATGGCGTCGTTGACCATGGCCGGGATCGCGCCGAGCGCCGTGAGCGCGAGGTAGTGCAGCAGGGGCTCGAGCCCTTCGGCGACGACGATGCCGACCGGCTCGCCCGGCCGGACGCCGTTGGCCCAGTACCATCGGGCGTAGCGGTCGCGCAGCTCCACCAGGTCGAGCAGGCTGTGCCCCACAAGCACGACCTGGCCCCGGTGGTCGGTGGTGTGGCTGTGGATGAAGGGCACGTCGCGGTGGGGGTTGTGCGTGGCGGCGTGGTCGAGGAAGTTGCCGGCGCCGAGGTCCGGATCGGTCATGAACTGCTGTCGCACGTCCAGCGGGGCGATGGAAACGCCGCTCATAGCGACCTCCCATGAGTGTGGTATCGGGTGAGGATTTCGTCGGCCACGCGGTGGCCGGAGCGGATCGCGCCCTCCATGAGCCCGAAGAACTCGGTGCTCGTCTCGGTGCCGGCCCAGTGCACGCGCCGGTGCGCCGTGGTCAGGTGGGGCCCGTGCCGGATCCAGTCGCCCGGCCCGAACAGGGCCGCGTAGCAGCCGCGGCTGTACTCCTCATGGAGCCAGTCGGTCACGTGGAAGCCGATCGGCGGCGGCAGGTGCGGGAAGACCCGGCTCGCCTGGGCGAGGGCCTCCTCGCGCTGCCGTTCGGGTGACAGGGCGGCGTACCGGTGTGCCTCCGCGCCGGTCACGAACCCGGTGAGCACGCCGGCGCCCCCGTCGGCCGGCGAGTCGTCGACGGTGGACAGCAGCGGCCCTTCGGAGTTGACCGACCAGCCGGACAGGCCGTGGTCGCGCCACAGCGGCTCCGGGTGGATCATGTGCACCTTCACGGCGCATCCCGGGGCCGTGTGCCGGCTCGCGCGGGGCGCGGGCAGGCCGGGGCGGTACTCGATGGCGTCCGCCAGCAGGGGCGGGACGGCCACCACGACGGCGTCGCACGGGTACTCCCCGCCGTCGCTGCGGACCACGGCGCCGTCGCCGTCCTGGTCGATCGCCCGCACGGGCTCGCCGAGCCGTACCCGCTCGCCCAGCTCGGCCGCGATCCGCTCGCAGACCAGGTGGGCGCCGCCGTCCACGCGGTCCTGCTGCGCCCCGCCCTCGAAGGCGTTGAGGTAGCGGATCCCGCCGCCGGAGCGCAGGTAGAAGGCCACGTGCAGCACCGACACCCGGGCCGGGTCGGCGGCCATCATCTCGCCGAGGAACAGCGGGAAGAACAGCCGGGCGTCGGGGTGGCGGAGGTTCTCCCCGGCCCACTCGGCGGCCGTCGTCCCGTCGAGCCGGGACGCCTCCGGCGTCAGCCACGGCGCGTCCGCCTCGACCGAGGCCGTCAGCTCGCTGAGCAGGTCGAACATCTCGCCCAGCGCCACGGCGTCGAGCGGCGGGAACCGTCCGGGCCGGGTCTCGTCCCCGGCGCCCAGGACGAACCTGCTCTCTCCGATCATGGTGGTCGGCGTGGTCTTCAGGCCCAGGGCCGCGAGCGTGGCGTGCAGCTCGGTGTGCCGGTCGCCCAGGTACGCCGCGCCGGCGTCGGCCCAGCGTCCGGGCGCCACCTCGATGCCGTGCGTGCGTCCCCCGACGCGGTCGCGCGCCTCCAGGACGGTCGTCTCCACCCCCGCGCGGGCGAGGTCGGCGGCGGCCGTCAGCCCGGCGAGGCCGGCCCCGGCGATGACGATTTTCATGACCGCGGCGCCGCGATCTTCTTGGACAGTGTGCCGGGTGTGGGGGCGAGCACGAAGTCGTCGAAGGTGAGCTCGACGCCGTAGGTGCGGGCGACGGCGCTGAGCACCCTGGTGGCCAGCAGCGAGTCGCCGCCGAGGGTGAAGAAGTCGGACTCCGCGCCGATGTCGTCGGTCTCCAGCACACGGCGGAAGATGTCCGCCACTCCGTCAACGCTCATGTGAGGCTCTCTCCTTGATCCGGCGTCGGTCGACCTTGCCGCTCGGGGTGTGGGCGAGGGCGGCGACGATCGAGATACGGCTCGGGACGAGATGGGCGGGCACGCGGTCGCGCAGGTAGGCCGTGATCGCGGCGCCGAGCCCGTCGGCGCCGTCGGGGGCGCGGGGGACGACGTACGCCGCCAGCACGGTGTGGTCGGCGACCTTCACGCCGGTGACCGCGACGGCGCCCACCAGGGGATGGGAGGCGATGTGCGCCTCCACCTCGGCCGGGTCGACCCGGATGCCCCGCACCTTCAGCTCGTCGTCGATGCGGCCCTCGTGCGTCAGCAGCCCGTCGGGCGCGCGGGCGACGCGGTCGCCGGTGCGGAAGAACCGCTCCCCGCCGATGGTGACGAACCGGGCGGCGGTGGCCTCCGGGAGGCCGAGGTAGCCGTCGGCGACGGCCGGGCCGCCGACGAGCAGCTCGTCCTCCTCGCCGATGCGCTCCACCACGTGCGGCAGCGCCCTGCCGATGGGCACCCGCGCGGTCCTTGCGTCGTACGGCCGGGCGAGCGGGCCGTGCAGGTCGACCGCGTGGGTGATGAGGGTCGTCTCGGTGCATCCGTAGGTGTTGAGCAGGCGGACGTGCCCGGTCTCCAGGCCACGCCATTCGGCCAGCCGGGCGGGGCTCGCCGCCTCACCGCCGATGATCACCAGCCGTACGCACCGGGGGAGCGCGGCCCTCTCCTCGGCCAGGTGGTTCACCAGCTCGTGCCAGAACGCCGTCGGCAGGTCCAGCACGGTGATCCGTTCGCGCTCGATCATCCGCAGGAAGCGAGGGAACGAGCCGGAGTGCGCGTCGTCGTGGAACACCAGGCAGGCGCCGCCGGTGAGCGTGGGGAGGATCTCCTCGAAGCAGGTGTCCCAGTTCAGCGAGGCGAACTGCAGGACCCGGTCGGCGGTCGTCAGCCCGAACAGGGCCCGCAGCGACCGGACGGTCGCCTCGATCGCCCGGTGCGGGGTCACCACCGGCTTGGGCGCCCCGGTGGACCCGGAGGTGAACAGGATGTAGGCGGACTCCTCCGGCCCTTCCCGTCCCGGCAGGCCGGTGTCCTCCATCAGGTCCCCGCCGGGGGAGAAGACCGTCCGGCATCCGGCCGCGGCCAGCATCGCCGCACGTCTGCCGGCGGGGAAGGCCGGGTCGACGGGGCAGTACGTGCCGCCGGCCGCCCACACGCCGAGCAGGCCGATGATCGTGCCGGGGGAGTGGGCCGCCTCGACGCCGACGACGCCGGGACGGGGACCGAGGCGCCGCGCCAGCTGCGACGCCCGCGCCTCCAGCTCCGAATAGGAGAGCGCGTCCCCGTTGTGGACGATCGCCGGGTGCCCGGGATATCTGGCGGCGGCCTCCAGGAACCTTCGGGCCGCCCCGCGCACATCCAAGCCGGGCGTCACGATATGCCCACCTCGCCTCCTGTAACGTCACCGGCTCGACGGGCCCTCGAAGGCGGTTCTTCCTGATCCTGGGATGGCAGGGACGCCGCGAACATGGCCGATGCCGGCTTGACGGGAAGCCAGTCTCACAACGGGCCCCTCGAAATCGCTTCAGATCCGATGGGAATCCGCCATGCGGCATTTCGTCCGGCGGCCCGCGGGGCCGGGCCGCCGGACGGGTGGGTCACATGACCGGCGAGGAGCTCCGGCCGGCGTAGGCCATGCCGCCCATGCCGTACCGCTCGCCGGCGGCCTCCGGGTACAGCGTCTCGGCGTCGCCGACGTCCAGGTCGCGGCGCCGGATCCAGTCGTCCACCAGGTCGCGTTCGGCCAGCTCCGCGCCGCACTGGCGCGCGAACCGGCGTATCACGTCGTGCATCCGGTACAGGTCCGGGCCGACCTCGGCGATCAGGTGCACCGCGGCCAGCTCGTCGAGCAGCTGCCGGATGCGCCGCACCGAGGTCTGCGCCGCGACGGCGTCCTCCCGGAGGTACAGCGACGAGGAGGGGCTGAGCCCGAGCCGTCCGAAAAGGTGCGCGGCGGCCGGGCTGAGCGAGCCGTATGCGTCGAGCAGCGCCTCCCGGACGCTGCGCGTGTCGTCGGCCAGGACCACGTCGGTGAGGTCGTCGAGCTCCTCGGCGAACGAGGCCAGCGGCTGCCAGGGGCGGGCCGCGAGTTTCGTCCCGGCCAGGCGTACGGCCAGCGGCCACCCGCCGCACCACTGCACGACCTTGGCGGCGGCGGGGTCCCGCATCCGCTGCGCGCCGACGATCCGGGTGAGGAGCTCCCGCGCCGCCTGCGGGGTGAGCGGCTCGACGTGGACGGTCTGCACCGCGTGGTGCGCCATCACCGCGAGCCTGCGGCGGCTGGTCGCCACGATCTGGCTCGCCGTGGTCGGCGGCACGAGCGGGAGCAGCTGTTCGAGGCGGCCGGCGTCGTCGGCCACGACCAGGACGCGGCGGCGGCTGACCAGGGTGCGGTAGAGGGAGGTCCGTTCGTCGAGGGTGGCGGGCATGTCGGCCTTCGCCACGCCCAGCGCGCCGAGCGCCACGCCGAGCGCGTCCCCCGGCGACAGGGCCTCGCGGGGCGTCCGCCCGTGCAGGTCGATGAAGATCTGCCCGTCGGGGAAGCGGTCGGCGGCGGTGTGCGCCCACCGGACCACCAGGGCCGTCTTCCCCAGGCCGCCCGCGCCGCAGACCATCACCACCACCGGCTCGTCGGCCACCCGCCGGACGGCCCTGGCCAGGGCGGCCAGTTCGCTCTCCCGGCCGGTGAAGTGCCCGGGTGTCGCGGGGAGCTGGGCGGGCCTGCGGTCCGGGGAGTCGGGGGTCCGGGAACGCTCCATAGCGGGCTCCCGCCGGCCCACCTGGTCGCCGCGCAGGATCGTCGCGTGCAGGTCGCGTATGTCGGCGCAGGGGTCGCTGCCCAGTTCCTCGGCGAGCCGGTCGCGCAGGGTGCGGTAGACCTTGAGCGCGTCGGCCTGCCGGTTGCAGCGGTACAGCGCCGTCATGAGCTGGCCGGCGAGGCGTTCACGCAGTGGGTGGGCGGAGACGGCGGCCGAGAGTTCGGCGACCAGGTCGGCGTGGTGTCCGAGCTCCATCTCGACGGCGAACCGTTCCTCCAGGAGGTTCAGCCGGAATTCCTGCAGCCTCACCCGGTCGAATTCGATCCCGGGGGCGGAGACGCCGTCGAGCGGTTCGCCGCGCCACAGGTCGAGGGCCTTGCGCAAGTACCGCGCCGCTTCGCCGGGTGAGCCGGCCAGGCGTGCCTGCCGGGCGAGTCTCTCGCATTCGTCGAGGTCGACGACGGTGCCGCCGGCCTCCAGGAGATAACCGGGGTGGCGGGTGGCCAGCGCCTCGCCGACCTTGCGGCGTAAGGACGAGACCAGGCCCTGGACCCGGGAGCGGGGTGAGGCCGGGTGCCGGCCGCCCCACAAACAGTCGATGATTCTCTCGGTGGAGAGGACCGTGCCTTTGGATAACGTAAGCACCGCGAGCAGGTTTCGCTCCAGTGGCGAAAGCGCGACACTTATCCCCGAAACCCGGGCTTCGGTTGGCCCGAGCAGGGTTACGTCCAACATCTCCCACCCCTACTGATAAAGCTGAGCCGATTCGCTTGATCTTCAGCCGCAGCGGGAAGGCGGCGGTAACCGTTCTGGTGTGTGGCTCTCGGGTACGAGCCGGGTGGCGGGCGTGGCTCCGGCCTCCGCCGATGATCGGATGGCGACGTCGCTTGTGACGTGTCGCCGTGCCTGTGTTTTCTTCCGGTCCGGTGACGTACCTGGGGGAGAATGTTCACATTTCGAATATGTTTGAAATGGGCCCGGTTTCGAGGCCGGGAAGATGATGGGCGGCCGGATGACGGTGGTGGCGCCGAAACACAGCACGGGGGAACGATGGAGTTTGATGTAGGTCGCCAGAAGAGCCCCAATCTGGACCGGTACCACCTAAGATCAGTCCATATTGGTCATTATGCGGCGTACTTTCAAGACCCACGCCCCCACATGCGGTGTCCGGCATCGGTGTTGGCAGATGTTGCCATCCTGACTATCTATTTGTTCGGGTCTGGTGTGAGTTGTCACAGCAGCCGTACCAGCGGCGTGTTCATGGCGTGAACCGGCGTAGCTCCTGGTAAGTGGACATCCGCCGCTCTTGCCGTCACACGGCCCCGGAACTTAGCAGGACGTGACACCGGCTGTAGTAGCGTCCCTCCCAGCGAATCTTCAGCTGGGTTCGACCGGGGAACAGTGGGGGGCCGTGGTGAGCCTTCTCGGGGTACCGCTGATGGTGGGCGCGATCGCGCTCACGGTCGTCGTGACGGTCGCCGCCGTGTGGTTCGGGGGGAGACTACGTGGGCCGCGTGCGTCACAGGCGGTGCAGCGGGCCGTTCTCGTGCTCGCCTGCCAGGTCTGCGCGGTGCTCACCGTCGGGGTCGTCGTCAACAACCAGTACCAGTTCTATGCGAGCTGGGACGACCTGACGGGCGCCGCCGCCGGGGACGACGGCGGCTCCGCGCTCACGCCGCTGAACGGCCCCGACAAGCAGGGCACGCACGGGACGCCGTCGAAGACGGGGTTGAAGTTCACCGCCTTCGGGCAGGACGGCGTGCGGATGATCAACTACCTCGGGCCGAAGACCGACGTCAAGGCCCAGGTGTACGTCTGGCTCCCGCCGCAGTACGACGACCCGGCCTACAAGGACAAGCAGTTCCCGGTGGTCGAGCTGCTGCCCGGCTACCCCGGCCCCGTGCACAACTGGTTCACGCTGCTCAACATCACCGGGCTCCTGCGGCAGGAGATGGCCAAGGGCAACGCGCACCCGGCCATCCTCGTGGCCCCCAGCATGCAGCTGGCCCCGGGCCTCGACACCGACTGCACCGACATCCCCGGCGGCCCCCCGGCCGAGACCTGGGCGGCCAAGGACGTCCGCGACATGGTGACCTCCAACTTCCGCGCCCGCAGGGACGGGGCCGGGTGGGCGGCGATGGGCTACTCCGAGGGCGGCTTCTGCGCCACCAAGCTCGCCGTCCAGCACCCGCGCGACTACGCCGCCGCGGTCAGCCTGTCGGGGTACTTCACCCCGACCGCGCAGGCCGTCACCAGCTCGCCCGAGCTGCTGAAGGCCAACGACCTGCTGCAGGTGCTGCGCAAGCACCGGCCCAAGGTGTCGCTGCTGGTCATGGGCACCCGCCAGGACACCAACACCGCGGTCGACGTCATGCGGCTGCGCAAGGTCGCCCAGGCGCCGACCCAGGTGTTCTCCTCGATCCTCCCCACCGGCGGCCACAACTACGGGGTGTGGAGCTCGATGCTGCCGCGGGCCATCAAGTGGCTCTTCTCCGAACTGGGCCGCCCCCTGCCGGTCTCCCACCGCCCGGCCCCCACATCCCGCTGACCCTCGGGCGGCCAGGAGGGTCCGAGCCCACAGGACGGGCCCGGACCCTCGGACGCGGCGTCAGTCTCGCGGGTCCCAGCCGTCGGTGTCGACGTCCAGGTCGAGCTTGCCGGGCCTGTACGGCAGCGGCCTCAGCCGTCACCCGTTCCGGTCCGGGTTCCCACGGGGACGCGGCTGGCGAGGGCGAAGACGAGGCCGAAGGCGGCCCAGGCGAGGACGTACGCCACGGGGCCGGCCCAGGTGGGGCCGATCAGGTCGCTCAGGGTGGGGCGGCCCTCGAAGTGGACCACCAGCCCGATCACGGCCCCCGGGATGGCGCCCCACCAGCGGCGCCACCACACCTCGTTCACCGCCACCTCGTAGAACAGCAGGAGGACGGGGCCGAAGAGCAACCACTTGACCGAGCTCCCCTCCGGCTCGCCGAACAACCAGGTCATCAGCATGATCAACGCTGCGGATCCGGCGAGCATCCCTACCGATGGCAGCAGGGGAGCGGGTTCGTCACGGGGGTCGGACATCTTCGATTCTTCGGTCACGGCCCTATCCTGACGGATCTCCGCACATCTGACCGCCCCGGAGCGATCATCGATCCGGTTCGCGACGGTGTAGGTTCCGGCAGGGAACCGCCGACAACCGTCCGGGCGGATCCGCAGAGAAGGAGAGCTCCGAGTCGTCATGAAGATCACCGCACAGGAGCTCAACCGCGCCACCCTCGCCCGGCAGTTGCTCCTGGGACGGCAGCGGCTCGACGTCGTCGAGGCGGCCAGGCGGATCGTCGCCCTGCAGGCGCAGCAGGCCGCCTCGCCGTACATCGCGTTGTGGAACCGTCTCACCGACTTCGACCCGGCCGGCCTCGACGTCGCCTTCACCGAGGGGACGCTGGTCAAGGCGACGCTGATGCGGATCACGTTGCACGCGGTGCACGCGGACGACCATCCGGCCATGCAGGCCGCCATGCTGCCGACGCTGCGGGGCGCAAGGCTCGGCGACCGTCGCTTCACCTCCAGCGGGCTCTCCGCGGCCGACGCCGACGCGTTGGTCCCTGACCTGCTGGAATTCGCCGCCCGCCCCCGTACGTCCGGTGAACTCCAGGCATGGATCGCCGAGCGGCTCGGGATCCCCCCGGAAGGTGTGTGGTGGGCGGTGCGGTCGTTCGCGCCTCTGCGGCACGCCCCCACGGGCGGGCCATGGTCGTTCGGCTCGCGGAACTCCTACGTCGCGGCGGGGATGCCGGCGTCCGGCGGCAGGGAGATCGCCGACAAGCACCTGCAAGCACTGGCCCAGCGCTATCTGGAGGGTTTCGGTCCGGGGTCGGCGGCGGACCTGGCGCAGTTCGCCCTGGTCCCGCGGGGCAGGGCCCGGGACGCCCTGGCCGCTCTGTCCGGCGTGCTGGAGCGGTTGGAAGGACCCGGCGGCACGGAGCTGTACGACGTCCCCGGCGCACCGCGCCCGGCCGGAGACACGCCGGCCCCACCCAGGCTGATGGCCATGTGGGACAGCATCCTGCTGGCCTACGCCGACCGCGCCCGCGTCATCCCGCCGGACTACCGCAAGCTCGTGATCAGGTCGAACGGCGACGTGCTGCCGACCCTCCTGGTCGACGGGTACGTCGCCGGCGTGTGGCGCCCGGTCGACGGCGGGATCGAAGCGGCCGCCTTCCACCCGCTGCCGGCCGAGGTGTGGGAAGGGCTCGCCGCGGAGGCCCGCTCGCTGGCGGCCCTCCTGGCCGCCCGCCAACCCCACCCGTACCGCCGCTACGACCGCTGGTGGACCTTCCTGCCCGACACCCAGGTTCGAGTACTTCTGGCGTGACGGGGCTCGGCGCTCACCTCATGAACTGCAGCCGGGTGATCTGCGCTGTGAAATCGGCGTTGCCCGGGCCGAGGACGAGTTTCTCCTTCACGAGCGTGCCTCGTGCCTTTCCTGCGAGGTCCAGATACCGGAAGGCGACCGGCCGAGGCTCGCCTTTCCCCTCGTATCGCACGATGAGCCGGTCGTCGCCGTACCAGCCGAAGAACCCGGTGAACCCGCCTCGCACCCGGTGCACGACGCGTCCCGTCGAGGCGTCCACGACTCCGATCTCCCGGTCCTTGCCGGTGCCGTCGTCCAGGTAGGTGGCGAAGGTCCTGCCCGACGGGGAGAAGAGCGAAGGAGGAGAGTTCCACTCCTCGACGGTTCCGGCCCTCTTGTAGAGCCGGGTGCGCCGGCCGGTCAGGCCGTACAGCGCGATGCTGCCGTCCTCTTCGGATCGCATCACACCGCTGCCGTCGCCGTTCCAGAAGAAACGGCCGTCCGCTCCGATTTGCTGCGCCGGCCTGGGCTTTCCCGTCTCGCTGAGTGCGGGTACGCGATGTGCGACGTCGATCGTGATGAATCCGACCGTCTTCGTGCTCTTGTAGGCGGTCAGCAGCACCCGCTTCCCGTCCGGCGACCACTGCGGCGCGGCGACGCCGCGTGGCGTGCGAACCGTGTACTTCCTGTTCCCCGTCCTGTCGATCAGGACGATCTCGTCGGCCGGTCGGTATCTCAGGTGGCCCGGGACACCGGCCACCCACCGTCCATCCGGCGAGACCACCGCCTCGCGGTAGGGCGTCCTGACGAAGCGGTCGCCCGAGCGGAGGTAGGCGACGTGGTCGTTCCCGCCGTCGCTCTCCAGGACGTACGAGGCGAGGTGTGCCGCCCCCTTCTCTTCCCTGACCGTCCCCACGGTCCCCACCAGCGGAATCGCCCGCCCGGCGCCGCCCGACTCGGCGGCCGGTGTACTTCCGTGCCGCGCCGTCGTCGTCAGCGGGGTTCCGCTCGCTTCCGCGGCCTGCGCCGCGACCGGGACCACCACCCCTGCCACTACCAACCCCACCACGATCCGTCTGCTGACGGACCTCACCCCTGGCGTCCCCGCTTCGGCCATTTCGTCCTCCCCATGGATCGGCTGATGTGAGGTTGGACGGACCTCTGGCGCACTTTGTTCGTCCAGAGGAAGCCGAAGCGAAGGACGGGTTCAGTACGCCGCGAGCGTGAGCGCGTTGGCGGCCTCGTTGAGCGGCTTCATGATCGGCCGCATCGCCAGGTCCTTCCACGGCAGGTGGCTGACCAGCCGCATCATCGTGGTCTGCATCTTGATCTGCATCGGGCTGCCCGCGACCATCTGCGCGGCGTTGCTCGCGCCGAGCGTCACGTTCACATCCACGTACTCGCGCATCGCTTCCCGGTATCCGGCGTAAGCCGCACGATGGTCGCCCGCTGCCGCGCTCAGTTCGCCGGCCAGCACGTACGCGCCCACCAGCGCGAGGCTGGTGCCCTGCCCGGACAGCGGGGACGGGCTGTAGGCGGCGTCGCCGACCAGGGCGATCCGGCCGGTGGACCAGTCGTCCATGCGGACCTGGCTGACCGGCGTGAAGTAGAAGTCCGGCGAGTGCGGCATGGCCCGCAGCAGCGTGCCGCTCTCCCATCCGACGCCGGCGAACGCCTCGGTCAGTACGCGCTGCTGGGCGGCCCTGTCGAAGCGGTCGGGCAGGACGGCGGGGCTCGGGAAGACGAACTGAGCCTTCGCGGTGTCGGGCCGGGTGGCGTAGACGTTCACCACCTTGCCGGGCGTCGGATAGAGCAGTTCCCAGTGGTCGAGTCCGAGGTGGTTGGGGACGGTGAAGACGGCCGCGTGCATCCCGAGGGGATGGACGTAGCGCTCCTCCGGGCCGAAGGCCAGACGCCGCACGGTCGAGTGCAGGCCGTCGGCGCCGATGACGAGGTCGAAGCGGCGGGGCGGGGCGTGGCGGAAGGTGACGTCGACGCCGTCGGGGCCTTCGTGGAGCGCGGTGATGGTGTCGCCGAACAGGTACTCGCAGCTGTCGCGTGTCGCTTCGTGGAGGAGCTGGGCGAGGTCGCCACGCATCACCTCGTCGTCGCCGGGAGCGCGCATGCCGATGAGGTCGGGACCCAGGTTGGCCAGCGGCTTGCCGTTCTTGGCGACCCACGAGCCGCCGCGGATGGCGGTACTCGCCCGCCGTACGGCCCCCAGCATTCCCATCCGCTCGACGACCTGCATGGCCACGCCGCGCAGGTCGACCTTGTAGCCGCCCTCGCGCAGCGCGGGCGCCAGCTCGACGACGGTGGGGGTGAATCCGTAGCGGCGCAGCCAGTAGGCCAGAGCGGGGCCGGCCACGCTGGCGCCGGAGATCAGAACGGTGCGGTTGGCGAGTCGCCGTGAGTTCGTCATGCCAAACACCGTAACGACATTGCCAATGGTTTGGCAAGAACTTTCCTCAAGTCTTGCCATCAACGTGTGAGTTGGCTGGTCTGATTGACCTAAGCATCTGGCAACAAATTGCCAGAGCTCTGTCAGAGAGCTAGCATGAACTGCGGCAGAGGTCGGTCGGCCCGCCCTCCGACCTGACAAGGAGACGACAGATGTTGACGCAGCCAGCCTTCGGCCGTCGGCTCAAACAGCTGAGGACCGAACGCGGCCTGACCCAGGCCGAGCTCGCGGGCGAGGGCATGTCCACCGGATACCTCTCCCGCCTGGAGTCCGGGGCCCGGCCCCCCACCGAGGAGGCCGTGGCCCACCTGGCCCGCCAACTCGGCGTCGCCCCCGAAGACCTGGCCGAACCGCCGGGCTGGTCCCTGGCGCGCAGCCTGGCCACCACCGTCGGACTCGACGTGAACGAGGCGGGCGAGCTGCTGGCCCGAGCCCTGCGTACGGCGGGCGGCGAGGACCCCCTGCTGCGCTGGCAAGCACTCTGGCAAGTCGCCGACTGGCGACGCCACAACGAGGAGCACTCCGAGGAGCACACCTGCCTGGATGAATTGGTGGCACTCGCCGAAGAACTCGGCCTGCCCGAGTTGCGCGCCCGAGCACGGGCGCGACTGGCGCGCGCTCAACGCGGGGCGGGCCAGGTACCGGCCGCGGTCGAGACCGCGATCGGCGCCTACCGCCTGGCGGTCGACGAGGGCCTGCCGCCACGCATCGTGGCCGACACTCTCCTGGCGCTGGTGTCCTCGCTGGCCGAGGCGGGCCGGATGGCCGAGGCCCGGCAGCACGCCGACGAACTCCTCACCCTGGTCACGGGCCTGCCCGCCGGCAGGGTCCTGGCGGAGGCGGTGTGGACCGTGGCCGGCGTCCGGCTCCGGCAGGGCGAGCCCCAGGTCGCGCTGAAGCTGGTCGACGACGCCCTGAAGCAACTCCAAGGTCGCCTCGACCCGGCCATGTGGGTGCGACTGCGAATCGTCGCCGCCCGCCTCAACCTCAACCTCACCCCGCCCGATACCGAACCCGCGGCGCGCCATATCGAGGAGGTCGAGGCGTGTCTGCCGTTCGCCGGCACTCCCACGGTCGAGCAGGAACTGCTCGCGCTGCGCGCCGCCCTGGCCTTCCACACCGGGCACACCGACGAGGCCCGCGCCCTGCTCGACCAGCTCGCCAACGCGCACGACCACCTGGGCTACCAGGAACAGATCCGCTTGGACGTGCTGCGCAACCAGCTCCTGCTGCTCGACGGCAAGCAGGACGAAGGCATGCAGGGCCTTCGAGCGCTGGCCGAGCAGGCGCAGGAGCGCGCCAACTTCGACCTGGCCGCGGAGATCTGGCGCCGCGCCGCCGAGTCACTGGCCCGCACCGGCAGCGAGCCCCAGCCACAACAACCCACCACATAGACCACCACCCACGCGGCGCCCGCCCTACGGCCCCTGCCGTGCGACCGGCAGCCCTCGCCACCACCGTCCGACCGGCAGCCCTCGCCGCCTCCTTGGCGTCGTTGTGGTGGCGTCTCGTACGGCGCCGACGCGGTGGGGTGGAGTGCGGCGAATTCGGCGTCGTTGTACGGCGGGTGACCGGGTGAAGTCCGTTAGTTGTCGTATTGGTGGTTCAGTAGTTGAAGCTTTGCCTCTTGATGCTGCTGATGAAGTTCTTCCATTGAGTGGGAGTGGTGAAAAGAACTGGGCCGTCGGGGTTCTTGCTGTCTCGTACGGCTACTGCCCGGGGCAGGTTGACGGCGACTTCTACACACTGGGCTCCGTCGCCACCAGAGTGTGAGGACTTCCGCCATGCAGCGCTGTTCAGGTCCATTCCTGCCTCACTTCCCTGATCATTTTGATGGATACGTGCTCAGGATAGGCCCACAGTCGTATCGCTTCATAGCGGTTCCAGATGGACGCCACTTGGTCGGGATCGTCAGAAACCTGACCGTCGATAGAAGAGCCTGCCTGGACGGTGTCGGGCTCTCCATTGGGGAGTTCGGCGATCATGAATGGTCCTAGCATGCCAGGAATGCATCGTGCGTCGACCAGCTGTATGGAGACATTGGGGCGTTGAGCGATCTCCAGTAGGTGGTCGAGCTGCTCTCTCATCACGTCGGTGCCGCCGATCAGGCGACGTGGCACACTTTCCTCGATCATGACCAAGAGGGCAGGGGGATCATCCCTCTGCAGGATCTGCTGGCGCTGCATCCGTGCCTGGACTCGGTCTTCCACCTCTTTGGCGGTGATCCTGGGCTCGGCGCTGAAGATGTGCCGGGCGTAGGCCTCCGTCTGCAGCAGGCCGGGAATCAGGAGAGGGTCCCAGGACCGGAGGGTGACCGCGTATGGCTCGATCTGGTCTGCCCAGTCCGCGAACCAGAGTGGCCCACCAGGTCGAGCCTTTATACGGCGATACAGCCCTACAAAATACCTTCTTTCGTCAGATCCGAAGATAAGGTCGAGCTTCTCGGCATCGGACTTCGATGGGGTTCGCTTCGCCATCTCCAGTCGGCTCACCTGCGTCTGAGTACAACCCAGCCGTGCGGCTACGGCCGCCTGTGACCATTGGGCCGCTTCTCGAAGGCGACGCATTTCCGTGCCGAAGCGTACGTGGGCGGATCCGGGGGAGACGGTCGGCTCAGGGCTCTTGGAGTGCTCGTCCATGGCATGCTCCGGCGGCTCGGGAGGAATGGGGGATTCCATGCAGTCGTCATACCACGCCACCGTCTCCGGAATCTCGGAATCGACATTGTCCGGTGCGCTCTGGCCTGCGGTTTCGCTTACCGGATTCCCTCTCGTCAGCAGAATCCCTCTATCCGGCTCCTCGGCGTCGAGGAGCAAAGTCAAGCAATCTGCGCATTCAACTCGAAGCGCAGCGGGCGGCCCGTGATCACAGCTAGGGGTTTTCAGCGTCCGTCGCTCGTCATTCGATGGTGTCTGGAGGGGTGGAATTCATGGCGATGCGTGGAGGAAGCAGCGCTTTGGCCGGGGAAGGGGCGCTCCTGGGCAGGGCCGAGTTGCCGGGTACGGCCACTTCGGCCTCGGTCGCGCGGGCGTTCGTACGAGAGATCCTGCGCGTGGCCGGCTGCCCGGATGCGGACGACGCGATCCTGATGGTCAGCGAGCTCGTTGGGAACGCGGTACAGCACTCCGATTCCGGATGGCGGCGGGACGGGCTGCTCACGGTCCTGGTCGCGGACTGCGGCAAGACGATCCAGGTCGACGTCATCGACCAGGGATCGGACGGCCGTCCTCGTCCCCGGCGGGACCCGAGCGAGAACGCCGAGAACGGTCGTGGGCTGTGGCTGGTCGGAGAGCTGGCCTCGTCGTGGGGCTGGCGCAGGGACAGGAGAGGAAACGTGGTGTGGTTCCAGGTCCCGGCCAAGTGACCGCCGGCGTACCTGGAGCCGGCCGGATGACGGCCGATCGGCCGGTCACGCCATGGATCACCACCGGCCCGGCATTCCTCGCCCGGCGCGCGGACAGCAGCCGACCGCCCGGCCACCGTACGGCGGCGCCGGGTTCGCCCGGACGGCCTCCGCTCCAATGTTGGGGCGGGGTGGGTTTGGGTGGGCGGCCGGTCTGTGCCAGGGAGGTGTGGGACGGGTGGGTTCTCCTCCTTGCCCTCACCTGCCCTCATCGTCCAGCGCCGATGGAAGCAGGCAATCCGGGGCGGGAGATGGCGGCCCCGGCGAGATCGGGTGAACCGGCCTGGGGTTCATGCGCGTCCGTCACCGGGTTTCCCAGGTGGAGCCTTGGGGCCTCCAGCTCTACCTCTTGGGCATTCCCATTCCCGGGATATCGCCGACCGGGGGTACGTCGCGGTACGCAGGTGGCGTGTTCGGACCCGTCCACACGCGGCCGCTCGGGAAGTAGTGCGGTTGCACGTCGGCCCACCCGCCCTCGGGGTTCAGGTGCACGGTCATCTTGGGTGCGAAATCGTGCTTCAGGTAGGCCAGGTCGCGATCCACCTGCTTGGCGCGCTCTTCGAGGTCGCGGGCCCACTGATGGGCCCTGCTCACCTCGGCGAGGTCGAAATCCGGGTGGTCCTTGGCCAGGTTCCTGACGGCCGCGAGATGCATGCGGGCCTCCTCTGTGGAGGCCGACACGGCGTCGCCGATCGGAGGCATCTCGTTGTACACGGTCCGGGCGTGCCGATCCAGCAGCGCCTGCTCCTCCCGCGTGAGGTAGGGGTTGAGCTGCGGCTGGTACCTGTACACGCCGTTCGTGTAGTCGCCGTAGTCGTGTCCGTCGAGGCCGCCTTTCAGCTCTATCCTCATCTGCTCGTTGTAGCGAGCTTCCGCCAGGCTGTCGTTGATCGTGCCGATGCGCCTCTCGCGGATGTCCAGTCGGCGTGCCGTCCTCGACAGAATGGTGTGCGCCCGGTCCAGGCGGAAGTTGATCGCCGGGCTCGTGCTCCGCGAGATGCCGTACGGGTCCGCCTTGGTGAGGTTCACTCCCTGGGGTTTCACCTCGTCGGCGGTGAGTTTCAGGACGCGGCCCACTTTCTGGGTGATGACGCGCATGTTCTTGGACATCTGGGCGGCCACTGCTCGGGCGCGGGCCAGGACGGCCAGCGCTTCGGGGTTCATCACGCCGACCCTGACCGCCACGGCGGCGACCAGGGAGACGGCGGTGAGGCTTCCCGCGGTCCATGCGATGGTCTTGCCCGCGGCGCTCACGCCGCCGGAGGCGATCGCCGCGTGGTGGGACAGATGGCCTGCCTCCGGTAGTACGCCTCCTTGGCCGGCCAGGTAGGTGCGCGTCGCGTCGGCGCTCTCGCCCTGGTCGTCGCCGGCGGGGCGGAAGGCCGCCACGCCGTCCCCCTGGAGCTGCCCGTGGTACTGGGAGGCCTTGCCGAGTGCGTCGGCGTGACCGTCCACCCCGCTGGTGTCCGGGAGCGGATCGATCCCGAGGAGGCCGAAGTCGATGTTCGTCATCGCGCGCCCATTCTGCTCACGCCTCCAGCGCCTGCCGGATGCGGCCGCCGGTGTAGGCCGTGGCCAGTTCGACCTCCCTGAAGTTGGCGGCGGCCTTGATCTGGCCGTCGCCGGCGTGACGCAGCTGCATCTCCACCTGCCGGCACCGTTCATGGAGGTTCGAGACCAGCTCGCCGTAGGGGCCGCTGATCTCCGGGAGGTCCAGCAGGTTGCCGCCCAGGCTGCTCCGCAGGCTCCCGGTGAACTCGGCGTATTCGTCGGCCAGAGCCCGGTAGTTCCGCCCTGAGGCCTCCCGGCCGCCGAGGCTTGCCGACAGTTGGTCACGGTTGTACGGCATGCCGGTCACCTGTCTCCTTCCATCCGACGCAGCATCTCGTCCAGCGTCGCGTTCAACGAGCCGAAATCGCGGAGCGCCTGGACCTCGAGGTCGTCCAGGCGCCGCATCAGCTCGGCCGGGTCGATGGCGGCCGCCTCCGCGTCGGGTTCGGACTCCCCGGTACGCGAAAGCCGGTCCTGCTGTGCCGCCCGCACGGCCGAGACGATGTGCTCCGCCAGTTCCTCGGAGCCCATTCGCAGTGATCGGGGGTTCAGGCGTAGGTCCTCCAGAAGCCCGTCGACCCCGACCACGGCGACGATCTGCCCCGCGGCGGATTCTCCTTGACCGCGAAGGTCTTCGGCTTCCTGGTCGTCGGCCACGCCCAACCTCCAGAGCACTTCCGGAAATCTGGATCACGTGGCGGCGAGGTGTGGCCGTTGCCTGCGCACGCAGCCGCGTGATCATTGGGCTGCCAGTTATACATAACATGTATGTAGGACGTCAAGATTTAGTAAACGGCTGTTTGCTTCGATGTGAATCCCCTGGTCACAGAGTCAGGGCGCGGAGCGGGCCTGGCGGAGGTCGCGGCCGGGAGCCGGGGTGAGGGGCGTGGGGCGGCGGCCGGGCAGAAAGGCGGCGAAGGCCAGGGCCACGAGGGCGGCGGCCGCGCCGATGGCCATGACCACGCGGAAGCCGTCCTGCGAAGGGAGGGTGGCCGGGCCGAAGGCGATGGTCATCTGGGACAGGACGACGCCGGACACCGCGCTGGACACCGAGGTGCCGATCGACCGCATGAGCGTGTTGAGGCTGTTGGCGGCGGCGGTCTCGGACACGGGCACGGCACCCATGACGAGTGCGGGCATCGCGCCGTACGCCAGGCCGATGCCGGCGCTGATCACGGCGGAGACGAGGACGAGGTGCCAGATGGCGGACATCAGCGCGAGGCTCAGGGCGTAGCCGGCGGCGACCACGAGGGCGCCGAGCATCAGGGTCACCTTGGGGCCTCTGGTCTTGGAGATGCGCGCCGACAGCGGCGCCATCGCCATCATCACCAGGCCGGACGGTCCCATGACCAGGCCGGCGGCCAGCATCGTCTGCCCGAGGCCGTATCCGGTGGCCTTCGGCAGCTGCAGCAGCTGCGGAAGCACCAGGGACATCGCGAACATCGCGAAGCCGAACACTGCAGAGGCGATGTTGGTGAGCAGTACCTGGCGGCGCGCGGTGGTGCGCAGGTCCACCAGCGGCTCGGTGGTGCGCAGCTCCCACCAGCCCCACAGGGCCAGCACGACGACGGCCCCACCGGACAGCCCCAGGGTCAGGCCGTCGGCCCAGCCCCAGTCGGCGCCCTTGGAGATCGCCAGCAGCAGGCACGCCAGCGCGACCGACAGCCCGGCCGCGCCCACCGCGTCGAAACGCCCGCCCGTTCGCACCTGGGATTCCGGTACGAGCCTCATGACCAGCACGGTCGCGACGACGCCGAGGGCCGCCGCGGTCCAGAACAGCATGTGCCAGTCGGCGTACTCGGCCAGCAGGGCGGCCGCGGGCAGGCCCAGCGCGCCGCCCACGCCCAGGGAGGCGCTCATCAGCGCGGTCGCCCCGGGGAGCCGTTCGGCGGGCAGTTCGTCCCGCATGATGCTGATGCCCAGCGGGATGACGCCGGACGCGAGCCCCTGCAGGGCCCGCCCGACGATCATGGGGGTCAGGGAGTCGCTGAGGCCGCCGACGGCCGATCCCGCGACCAGCATGACCAGGCTGATCAGGAGCATGCGCCGCTTGCCGTACATGTCTCCGAGCCGGCCGACCGTCGGGGTGGCGACGGCGGCCGCGAGCAGCGTGGCGGTGATCGCCCACGCGGTGTCCGCCGCCGGGGCGTGCAGGAGCTTGGGGAGTGCGGGGATCAGCGGGATCACCAGGGTCTGCATCAGTGAGACCACGATCCCTGCCATGGCCAGGACGACCACGACGGTGTTCGCCCTGGGCGGGCCGGACGCGCCGGCGGGGTGAGCAGGAACATCGGGCACGGTGAACCTCCGACTGTTGCGGGGAAGCGGTGGAATGCGCCGGACGGCGACGGAAGAACTTTAAATCAGTCGCTTGACTTAAAGATACCGAGGCGCGTTAACTGGGCACCACCCGAAGCCGTCAAGCCGCGAGTCGGACATAGGCGTACAGACCGTGCGTCAACCCTCATGCCGGCCTGGGTGGGAACGAAGGAGGACTCCAGTGGGCACAGTGAGGACACGCA
This sequence comes from Sphaerisporangium fuscum, assembly GCF_018531465.1. GTDB lineage: Bacteria > Actinomycetota > Actinomycetes > Streptosporangiales > Streptosporangiaceae > Sphaerisporangium > Sphaerisporangium fuscum. Next base: position 304,965 of record NZ_JAHDTF010000002.1, on the reverse strand, counting down.
GGTGCTGAACCGGCCGATCCCCGGCGACGCGGCGCCGGCACCCCAGGCCGAGAGGCTTGCCGTCGGTGGCCTGCGGGAAGTCCCTGTACGGTGGTGACCATGGCGGGCAGGACCGTACGGGCCGAAAGGGTCAGCGCGACCCGTGAGCTCATCCTGTCGGCCGCCGAGCGGCTGTTCGCCGAGCACGGGGTGTACGCCGTCTCCAACCGTCAGGTCAGCGAGGCCGCGGGGCAGGGCAACAACGCCGCCGTGGGGTACCACTTCGGCACCAAGGCCGATCTGGTGCGGGCGATCGCGCGCAAGCACAGCGAGCACATCGAGCACGTACGGATGCGGATGCTCGCCGAGATCGGCGACTCCGGCGACCTGCGCGACTGGGTGGAGTGCCTGGTGCGCCCGCTCGCCGAGCACCTGGCGGCCCTGGGCAGCCCCACCTGGTACGCGCGATTCGGCGCCCAGGTGATGACCGACCCGGGCCTGCGTCAGATCATGGCCGAGGAGGCGCTGAGCTCTCCCTCGCTGCAGCAGATCGTGGTGGGGTTGAACCGGTGCCTTTCGGACCTGCCGCCGGAGGTCCGCGCCGAACGCAACGACATGGCCCGTCAGCTGATGGTGCACATGTTCGCCGAGCGTGAGCGCGCCCTGGCCGAGGACACCCCCACTCCCCGTTCCAGCTGGCACGACGCCGCCACCGGCCTGGTCGACGCGATCGTCGGGCTGTGGCTGGCGCCCGTCACCAGCGACCGGTGACGGGGGCGGCGGAGCGTCCTGCCGCCGCCGGACCCGAATCCTTCCGCTGACGAGAAGCGGATCTTTCCACCACCACCGCGGACCGCCTCCAAGCAGGGACGCCTCCGCGTCGTCGCGGCGCCACCGAGCGCAGGCAAGAGGAGAACCGACGATGAAAGTGACCGCCGACGAGGACAAGAGCCATGGCGGCGGCGTTCTGGTGGTCGGCGCCTCCGCCGCCGGGCTCGCCACCGCCGAAGCGCTCCGCCGCCAGGGCTACGAGGGCGGGCTGACCGTGCTCGGCGCCGAGCCGCACCTGCCGTACGACCGGCCCCCGCTGTCCAAGCAGGTCCTCTCCGGCACCTGGGACCCGGACCGGGCACGGCTGCGGCCGCAGGAGATCCTGGACGCGCTGCGGGCGGAGTTCGTGCTCGCCGACCCGGCCGTCGGCCTGGACGTGGCTGCGCGCACGGTCCACACCGCCTCCGGGCGTGCCCTGCGGGCCGACGCCGTCGTCATCGCGACGGGACTGCGGCCGAGGACGCTGCCGGGGCAGGCCGGCCTGGCCGGGGTCCACGTGCTGCGCACGCTGGAGGACGCTCTGGCGCTGCGGGCCGGCCTGCTGGCCGCCTCCCGGCTGGTCGTCGTGGGGGACGGCGTGCTCGGGGCCGAGGTCGCCGCCACCGCGCGGGACATGGGCCTGGACGTCACGCTGGCCGGTCCCCAGCAGGCGCCGATGGCGCTCCAGTTCGGGCCGTCGGTGGCGGAATCGCTGGCCGGACTGCACGCCGAGCGCGGGGTACGCCTGCGGCCCGGCGCCGGGGTCACCGGCCTGACCGGCCGGGACGGACGGGTGACGGGCGTGTCCCTGGACACCGGCGAGGTGCTGCCGGCGGACGTGGTCGTGGTGGCCATCGGGGCCGATCCGGTGACCGACTGGCTCGCCGGCAGCGGTCTGCGCCTGGACAACGGGGTGGTGTGCGACTCCCGCTGCCGGGCGGCGGAGGGGATCTACGCGGTCGGCGACGTGGCCCGCTGGCACCACGAGCGGCTCGGTGTCCCCATGCGGCTGGAGAACCGGACCAACGCCACCGAGCAGGCCCTCACCGTCGCGGCCAACATCCTGGGCGAGGACCGGCCGTACAACCCCGTTCCGTACTTCTGGACCGATCAGTTCGACGCCAAGATCCAGGTGCACGGCGTGCCGTCCGCCGACGCGGAGGTGACCGTGGTGGACGGCGACCGGGAGGGCCGCCGCTTCGTCGCGCTCTACCGCCGCGGCGGCAGGGTGACCGGCGTACTCGGCTGGAACATGCCCAAACAGACCCGCCTCCGCCGCCAGGAGGTCGTGGACGCACTGCCCGGCCTCGCGCCCGCCCTGGGCTGACCGAGGCCAGAACCTAGTGGAGGAATGGATGACGAGCACCTTGAACGACCAGGTCGCGATCCCCGAGTTCCCGATGGCCAGGGCGGCCGGTTGCCCGTTCGACCCGCCCCCGGCCCTGAAGGAGAAGCAGCAGGAGGGCCCGCTCGCCAGGGTCCGCCTGTGGGACGGCAGCACGCCGTGGCTGGTCACCCGGTACGCCGACCAGCGCGCCCTGCTGGCCGACCCCAGGGTCAGCGCCGACGTGACCCGGCCCGGCTATCCGAGCCCGGCCCGGATCACCGACAGCTCGCCCATCAGCTTCATCCTGATGGACGACCCGGAGCACGCCCGCCTGCGGCGGATGGTGACGGCGCCGTTCGCCATCAAGCGGGTGGAGGCGATGCGCCCGGGTGTGCAGAAGATCGTGGACGAGCTGATCGACGACATGCTCGCCGGCCCCAAGCCCGTCGACCTGGTGGAGGCGTTCGCCCTGCCGGTGCCCTCGCTGGTCATCTGCCGGCTGCTCGGGGTGCCCTACGCCGACCACGACTTCTTCCAGGAGAACAGCAAGATCATCATCCGGCGGGACGCGACGCCCGAGGAGCGGATGGCCGCGTTCGGGAAGCTGTCCGCCTACCTGGACGGCCTGGTGGGCGAGAAGATCGCCGCCCCCGCCGACGACCTGCTGTCCACGCTGGCGGCGCGCGTCGAGGCGGGCGAGCTCACCCGCAAGGACGCCGCCGGGATGGGCGTGCTGCTGCTGATCGCCGGCCACGAGACCACCGCGAACATGATCGCGCTCGGGACGCTCGCCCTGCTGGAGAACCCCGGCCAGCTGGCACTCCTGCGCGACTCCGGCGACCCGAAGCTGGTCGTCTCGGCGGTGGAGGAGCTGCTGCGCTACCTGCACATCACGCACAACGGACGGCGCCGGGTGGCCGTTGAGGACATCGAGATCGCCGGGCAGGTGATCCGCGCCGGCGAGGGGCTGATCATGGCCAACGACATCGCCAACCGCGACCCCGAGGCGTTCCCCGAGCCCGACCGGCTCGACCTGACCCGCGACGCCCGCCACCACGTCGCGTTCGGCTTCGGGGTGCACCAGTGCCTGGGGCAGCCGCTGGCCCGGATGGAGCTGCAGGTCGTCTACAGCACCCTCTACCGGCGCATCCCCACCCTGCGGCTGGCCACCGAGCTGGAGCGGATCCCGTTCAAGCACGACGGGTCGGTCTACGGCGTCTACGAACTGCCCGTGACCTGGTGACATACCGACACAAGCACGAAGGGGATCTCATGAAGGTGATCATCGATCAGGACAAGTGCGTCGCCTCCGGGCAGTGCGTGGTGGCCGCCGCGGAGGTGTTCGACCAGCGCGACGAGGACGGCATCGTCGTCCTGCTCAACCCCGCTCCGCCGGCCGAGCAGGCCGACGACGTCCGGCAGGCGGCGGCACTGTGCCCGGCGCTGGCCATCCAGATCGAGGAGTGATCATCCTCCCGACTTTTGACCGCTGACAGGACGCGGGATTGCGCGCGGGCGGGCAGGGCCACCTCCGACAGGCGCGGGAGGAGGGCGGACCATGACCGCTCGCGCGGGCGCCCGGCCCCGGGGGCGCAAGGTGCTGCAGGACCCCCTGCTGAACAAGGGGACGGCGTTCTCACCTGAGGAACGCGTCAAGCTCGGCATCGAGGGACTGATCCCGCCCGCCGTGGAGACGCTCGACCAGCAGGCCCGGCGTGCGTACACGCAGTACCACGCCCAGCCCACCGACCTGATGAAGAACATCTACCTGGAGGGTCTGCGGGACCGCAACGAGGTGCTGTACTACCGGCTGCTCGGCGACCATCTGCGCGAGATGCTGCCGATCGTCTACGACCCGACCGTGGCCCAGGCCATCGAGGCCTACAGCGCCGACTACCGCCGGCCGCGCGGGGTGTACCTGTCGATCGACGACGTGGACGGCATCGAGCGGGCGTTGCGCAACACCGGTCTCGGGCCCGACGACGTCGACCTGATCGTGGCCTCCGACGCCGAGCAGATCCTGGGCATCGGCGACTGGGGCGTCAACGGCGGCGCCGGGATCACCGCCGGGAAGCTCGCGGTCTACACGGCCGCCGCGGGCGTCCACCCCGGCCGCGTCATCCCGGTCGCCCTCGACGTGGGCACCGACAACGAGAAACTGCTCGACGACCCGGCGTACGTCGGCAACCGGCACCGGCGCGTGCGCGGGGAGGCCTACGACGCCTTCGTCGACGCCTACGTCAGGACGGCGACCCGGCTGTTCCGGAGGGCGATGCTGCACTGGGAGGACTTCGGCCCCTCCAACGGCCGCCGGATCCTGGAGCGCTACACGCGCGTGATCCCCACCTTCAACGACGACATGCAGGGCACCGGCGCGATCGTGCTGGCCGCGATGCTCGGCGCCCTGCGCGCGTCCGGGACCTCGATGCGCGACCAGCGCGTCGTCGTCTTCGGCGCGGGCACCGCGGGCATGGGCATCGCCGACCAGTTGCGCGACGCGATGGTCGCCGACGGCCTGGGGCACGAGGAGGCCGTCCGCCGGATCTGGCCGATCGACAGGCAGGGCCTGCTGACCGACGACATGGACGACCTGCGGGACTACCAGGCCCCATACGCCCGGCCCGCCGGGGAGACGCGAGGGCGGCCGACGGGCCTCGCCGAGGTCGTCCGGCACGTCGAGCCGACGGTGCTGATCGGCACCTCGACCGTCCATCGTGCCTTCACCGAGCAGATCGTACGGGCGATGGCGGCCGCCGTGGACCGGCCGATCATCTTCCCGCTCTCCAACCCGACCGAGCGCATCGAGGCGATGCCGGCCGACCTGCTGCGCTGGACCGCGGGCCGCGCCCTGGTGGCCACCGGCATCCCCGTCCAGCCGATCACCTACGACCGCGTCACGCACGCCATCGGCCAGGCCAACAACGCCCTGCTGTACCCGGGGCTGGGCCTCGGCACGATCGTCGCGCGGGCGCGGCGGGTCAGCGACGGCATGCTGCGCGCGGCGGCCGAGGCCGTCGCCGGGCTGGTCGACGTCTCGGCGCCGGGGGCCTCGCTGCTTCCCCAGGCCGAGGACCTGCGGGAGGTGTCGGCGGCGGTCGCGGTGGCCGTGGCCGAGCAAGCGGCCAAGGAGGGGCTCGCCCGCGCCGACCTCAAGGAGACCTCCCAGCAGGTGCGTGACGCGATGTGGCAGCCGGTCTACTGCCCGCTCCGGACGGCCTGACCGTGAGGTGTGCCTCCGTGCCGTCGAGGTAGGGGGAGGGGGTGATTCGGATCTTAGGGGGGTGACCTGGTGGCTCACTCGGACACCGGTACGCGGGCCCGGCAGGAGGAAGTCCCGCGGCCGTTAGGCGGCCTGGCGCGGTGGACGGCCGCGCATCCCGCGTGGCTGCTCGGGGCCGGGGCGCTGTTCGTCTCGGCCTCCGCGGTGCTCATCGACCTGTCCCACACCTCGGCGGGTACGGCCTCGTTCTACCGCTGCGCGCTCGCCCTGCCCTTCCTGGCGGTGCTCGCGATTCGGGAACGCCGCCGCGCGGGCGCGACACCGCCGGGCCGGCTGGTGACCGCCGTGGTGGCGGGCGCCCTGTTCGCCGGAGACATGCTGCTGTGGACCCAGGCCATCGCCGAGGTGGGCGCCGGGCTCTCGACCGTGCTGGTCAACGTCCAGGTCGTCATCGTGCCGCTGCTCGCCCTGGCGGTCGACCGGGAGCCGATCACCCGCAGGTTCCTCCTGGCGATCCCCTTCCTGCTGTGCGGCGTCGTGCTGGCGGGCGGGGTCGTCGGCGGCGGGGTGAAGGGGAGCGATCCGCTGGCGGGTACGGTGCACGCGGTGCTCGCCGCGATCTGCTATTCGGGGTTTCTCTTCCTGCTGCGCCGGAGCGACGACGGCGGGCGGATCCTGCGGTCGTACTTCTGGGTCACCCTGTCCGCGGCGGTGTTCTCGCTGCTCGCCGGATGGGTGTGGACGGGGGTCGACCTGACGCCCGGCTGGGCGGCCGTGGGATGGCTGATGCTCGTCGCGCTGTCGGGGCAGGTGCTCGGGTGGCTGCTGGTGGCCGTCTCCTCGCCCCGGCTGCCGAGTCAGTCCGGCGCCGTGTTGCTCCTGCTGACGCCGGTCGGGGCGGTGGTGCTCGGGGCGGTGGTGCTCGGTGAGCGCCCGACCCCGCTCCAGCTCGCCGGATGCGTGCTCATCATGCTCAGTGTGGTGGCGGCCACCGTCCGCCGTGACGGCAGGGGCAAGGACGAGGAGCAGACCTCGAAGACGGGATGACGGCCCGTGACGGTGACCGGCTCAGCACTCGGCGGCGGCCTCGGAGTAGATCTCCGGGCCGCCGCCGACCGCGAGCTGGAGCAGGTTGTAGAGCGTCTCGCGCTGGTCGTGGCCGAGCGCGCCGAGCAGTTCGTCCTCGACGGCGGTGAGGGCGAACTCTGCCTTGGCGAGGACCCTGCCACCCTCGTCGGTCAGCTCGACGACGTGGCGGCGGCGGTCCTCGGGTGAGCGCCGGCGCTCGATCAGATCTTTGGCTTCGAGGTCGTTGAGCAGCCCGACGACGTTCGTGCCGTCCATGGACAGCGTGGTGGCCAGCGCCTGCTGTGTGCGGGGCCCTTGGTCGCGCAGCAGCGTGAGCGTGATCAGGTGGCGCGGCCGCAGGCCGAGGGGGGCCAGCACCGACTCCGACCGCAGGCGCAGGCGGCGTGCGAGGTGGTCGATGAGCGCGCCGCAACGGTGCACCGGCTGGTCGGCGAGGGGGAGCGCGGACTCGTTCACGGCGGGCAGGGAGGCCATGTCCCAAGTCTACGGCGGCGGCTTCTAATCGATGTGGTACAAATGATTGGCGTTAGGTCAATCATTTATGGAGAGGGAGCGACATGGCTCACCTGCTGCACATCGACTCGAGCATCCAGGGCGACGGCTCCACCAGCCGCAGGCTCACCGCCCGCGCCGCCGCCGTCTGGCGTGCCGCGCACCCCGGCGGCACGGTCACCTACCGTGACCTGGGCAAGGATCCGCTGCCCCACCTCGACCACGTCGGCGGCCTCGCGCGTATGGTGCCCGCGGAGCACCACACCCCGGGGCAGGCGGCCTCCTGGGCGCTCACCGAGCAGCTGGTGAACGAGGTGAAGCAGGCCGACACGGTCCTGCTGGGGCTCCCGCTGTACAACTTCGGCGCGCCCAGCAGCGTCAAGGCCTGGGTCGACCACCTCATCGCCGTCGGCCTGTCCATCGACCCGGTGACGAACGAGGGGCTCCTCGGCGGGCGCGAGTTCATCGTGCTGAAGTCCAGGGGCGGCGGTTACGGCCCCGGCACCCCGCGCGAGGGCTGGGACCACGCCGAGGCGTGGCTCCCGCACGGCCTGTCCCTGACGGGCCTGACGCCGCGTTTCATCACGGCCGAGCTGACGCTCGCCAAGGTGAACCCCGCGATGTCCGAGCTCATCCCGCTGGCCGAGGAGAGCCTCGCGGCCGCCGAACGCGAGATCGACCGCCTCTGGTCCTCGGCCTCGGTCGCGGCCTGAAAGCGAAAGTCGACGGCCTCGGCGGCATCCTGAAACGGAAGGTCCCCGGCCGGGCCTCGCCGACCGGGGACTTTCCTGTGCGTGTGAACCCGCCTCAGAGCTTCTCGACCTCCGTCAGGTCGATGTCGATCTCGAACGGCAGCGAGAGCTGCAGCTTGTCGTGGTGGATCCCCATGAGCGCGTACGCCTTGGTGGCCGGGTCCAGCTCGTAGACGTACACCGTCGCCTTGCCGTGGCTCTGCTCGACCCGCCAGAAGTGAGGGATGCCGGCGGCGGCGTACAGCTGCGGCTTCCGCTCCCGGTCGCGCGTCTCGGAGTCGGGGCTCACCACCTCGACCGCCAGCACGACGTCGGACGCCTGGTAGGCGGTGGTGTCGGGACCGAGGTCGGCCGTCGCCTTGATGGCGATGATGTCGGGCTCCGGACGCTGACGCGGGTCGAGGATGATGCTCATCTCGCGACGGATGCGGAGCTCTTCGGGTGCGTGCTTGCGTAGCCCGTATTCGAGCACGAAGGTGGTCACCGTGTGGAAGGAGGCTTGGGGGCTCACAAGGACCAAGCTTCCATCGATCAACTCTGTGTGTGCAGGCAAATCCGGAATGTGATCGAGGCTTTCGGCGGTGAAACCGTCTTGCGGCGGAACCGCCCAGTCGGGAAGACGTGGGTCTGTCATGATTTCGCTCCGGGTTTCGATCCGGACCTCGACTGTCATGCCCTCACGGTAGCAATCCATCCATGTACGCTGCGTGGTTCTCGCCGAAGGTGTGGGATGCATTGCCATGTCAGTCGCTATAGGTGGCATATATCCCCTTCTCCCTCCTGCCGGCGAGCACCGGAGAACGGGACCAGCGGGTGGCGGCTTCGGGGGAGGTGAGGCGGATGACCGTCAGGTGGCGGTGGTGGAGGACGCGGGCCGCGGTCTGATCGCGCTTGCGGTCGTACTGCGACCAGGCCCAGCGGATCGGGTGGTCGGGGCCGGTCCAGTCGCGGAAGCTCTCCCGGTTGCCGTTCCACAGCTCCCTGCCGGTCGCGGCCCGCACGAACGAGCGCCGCAGCACCTGCCGCATCACCGTGCGGCGGGGCAGGTCGAGCCAGACCAGGGTGTCCGCCCGCTCCCACAGCAGGTCGCCGAGCGCGGAGTGGTACTGGTCCTCGGTGACCCAGGACGAACCAGCGGAAAAGGCTTCGACGTCGGCGTCGAATTCCGGTCTCTTCCGCCAGTTCGGACCGTGGTGGAGCGCGTCGAGTTCGTGGTGCGGAATGCCGAGCCGGGATCCGAGCCTGCGCGCCAGGGTCGTCTTCCCGGAACCGGAGATCCCGGCGATCAGCACTCGGTGTCCGTCCACCTCGACGACGATAGCCGGTCAGAAGGTGCCGGCGGTGTTGCACTTGGCCTTCTGGACGACGCAGCTCCTGACCCGCCGGCCGAGGGCCGTGTCGTCCCAGGCCAGGAAGACGTCGCCGTGCATCGAGGAGGCCATCATGGAGGCCAGCCGGAAGCCGTCGGCGGTGCCGCTCGTCGGGTAGGAGATGACGAACGAGATCGACGGGATGGCGATCGGGAAGTTCCCGTCGCACCTGCCGTCGTGCATATAGGCCACGTGTGACTTGTGGTCCGGGCTGTCGAGGTGGACGCCGTCCCAGCAGTCGGGGAAGAGCAGCTGGTACATCAGGTTGGCGGTCGGCGCGCACACCGGCCAGTTGCCGTCGGCGCTGCGGCCGATCTCCCCGCCCGGACCGGCGCAGTAGAACTGGTTGGGAGTGCCCCTCGGTGTCGGCACCTGCGACCGCGCGTCACCGGCGATCATGCGGAAGCCCTGCGGGAACGGCACGGTCGTGGTCGGGTCCGCCAGGCGCGAGCCGTAGTAGACGACGACGTCCTTCGGCTGGATCGCCTGGCCGTGCTCGTAGAGGGTCGGGATCCAGTACGCCGACAGGTCCTCGGCCGGCTTGCAGCTGGTCCCGGCGTTGGCGAGCAGGGTCTGGGTCGTGGTGAACGCGTTGGTGCCGGTGTTGCCGAGGAAGGTGTGCATGTGCGAGGCGCCGGCCTGGTTCGGGAAGACGATCGGGTCGTCCGGCTTGGAGTGGCTGTAGGCGCAGGTGGCGTTGAACTCCGGGACGCGCACGATCCCGTCGGGAACAGGGGCGGGGGTCATCTTGGCGAACGCGTCGAGCTGGGCCTTCCACTTGGCCTGGTCCATGTCGACCCACCCGGCTCCCGAGGAGCCGCTGCCGAAGGAGAACCAGTTGATGTTGGCGAAGTCGCCGGCTCCGGTGCCGCGCATGACCGCGAACACCGTCTGAGCCCCGGCGGGGTGGCTGGTGGCCGTGGCCGTCTGCGTCACCCAGCTCTGCCAGCCGCCGGTCGCGGTGACGGCGAACCGGGCGAGCAGCGGCCCGGTCAGCGAGCCGGTGTGCAGTTCGACGGCGCCGCCGCCGACGGCGGAGGCGACCCGCGCGCTGATGGTGAGGTCGCCCGCCGGGCCGAGGTCGACGCCGTCGTAGCGCATCCAGTCGCCGTCGGCCAGGTAGGCGGCGTTCTGCCCGCCGCCCGTGTCGGCGGTCGTCTCCAGCCGCACGCCGGACTGCGCGGCGTACGACTCGGCCTGGACGACGACCGGAGCGGCCGCGGCGGCCCGGGCGAACAGGTGCGCGGTGCCGCCGGCGGCGACCGTGGCCGCGAGCACGGCGCCGAGCAGGACGCGCAGGCGGCCTCGGCCGGGTGAAAGGGATGGGATCAGGGATGAGCGCATGGCGATCCTTCGGGGGTGAGTAGCGGACGCCGGACGCGGGAGGGGGGCGGGTCGTGAACGGGGGTGGGACCCGCCGGGCGGACCGGGACGGTCCGGGCCGCCCGGCGAGGGCTCACTGGTAGACGCGGACGTAGTCGACGAGCATCCGGGACGGGAACGGGGTGGCGGCGTTCGGCGGTCCGGGCCAGTCGCCGCCGACGGCGAGGTTGAGGATGATGTAGAAGGGGTGGTCGTAGATCCATGGACCGCGGGTCTGCTCGACCTGCGCCTTGTCGGCGGTGAAGACGGTCCGGCCGTCCAGGGTGAAGGTGATGCCCTTGCTGTTCCAGTTGGCGGCCCAGACGTGGAAGTCGTCGGAGAAGTCGGCGCCGCCGGGCAGCGTGTACGGCGAGCCGATCCCGCCGCCGCCGTTGTAGGCGGGCGCGTGGATCGTGGAGTAGGCCGTCTTCACGTCCTTGCCCAGGATCTCCATGATGTCGACCTCACCGTTGTACGGCCACGGGCGGCCGGTGAGGAAGTCGGCGCCCATCATCCAGAACGCCGGCCAGAACCCGGCGCCCTTGGGCACCTTGATCCGGGCCTCGACACGGCCATAGGTGAAGTGGAACTTGTTGCCGGTGTTGATCCGCGCCGAGGTGTACTGGCAGGCGGTGCTGCCGGTCAGCGGGTCGGTGGGGCAGGCGGAGCCGGGGGTGGCCTGCTTGCGGGCCTCCAGCACCAGGTTGCCCGCGCCGTCCATGGCGGCGTTGTCGTTGTTGGTGTAGTACTCCAGTTCGGCGTTCGGGCCGGTGCCCGGGTCGGCGGTCCACTTGGCGGCGTCGGGCTTGGTCCCGGCGGCGCCGTTGAACTCGTCGCTCCACACGAGTTTGGGCGGGTCGGCGGGGTCGGGCGGGAGCGGCGGGGGCGGCGTCGGGTTGCCGCCGGTGCCGTACACCTGGAACTCCCACAGAGAGTAGCCGTAGGCGGTGGCGCGCTGCGTGCCGTACATCCGCACGTAGCGGCCGGTGCCGCTCACCGTCAGGACCTGCTTGAACCCGGTCCCCGTGGTGGTGGAGTAGATCGGCGTCCAGGTGGAGGCGTTGTCGGAGACCTGGATCTGGAAGGCCTTGGCGTAGGCCGGGTCCCACTGGAGGACGACCTTGCTGATCTGCGCGGTGGCGCCGAGGTCGACGTAGATCCAGCCAGGGTCGACCCAGCCGGTGGTGGAGCTGGTCGCCCATCGGGAGGCCGGGTCCAGGTCGAAGGCCCTGGCGGGGGTGCACTCCCAGCAGTTCGCGTCGCTCTGGGAGCTGGAGGCCACGGCGGGCTTGTTGTACGACAGCAGCTTGTCGCCGCCCGGATCCGGGCCGGGGCCCGAGCCGGTGACCTGCACGGCGAACTCCCAGAGGGAGTAGCCGTAGGCGGTGGCCCGGGCGGTGCCGTACACGCGCACGTACCGGCCGGTCCCGGAGACGGTCAGCCGCTGGGTGCCGCCGGTGCCGGTGGTCGTGGAGTAGATGGGGGTCCAGTCGCCGCCGTTGTCCGACACCTGGATCTGGAACGCGGTGGCGTAGGCGGCCTCCCAGTTGAGGGTCACCCCGCAGATCGACCGGGGCGCGCCGAGGTCCACGCGCAGCCAGGAGGGGTCGGCGAACTGGCTGGACCAGCGGGTGGCGGGGTCGCCGTCGACGGCCTTCTCCGCGCCCGTCGCCGCGTTCTCGGCGGAGGAGGCGGTGGCCGGACGGCCCTGGGCGGCGTTGGTGGTCCCGCAGCCGGAGCCGGAGCCGGCGCTGCCGTACACCTGGAACTCCCACAACGAGTAGCCGTAGGCGGTGGCCCGCTGGGTGCCGTACATGCGCACGTACCGGCCGGTGCCGGAGACGTCGAGCGTCTGGGTGCCGCCGGTGCCGGTGGTGGTGGAGTAGATGGGGGTCCAGTCGCCGCCGTCGCCGGAGACCTGGATCTGGAAGGCCTTGGCGTAGGCGGCCTCCCAGCGCAGTACGACCTGGGAGACGGTCGCGGTGGCGCCGAGGTCGATCTGGATCCACTGGGGGTCGCTGAACGCGCTGGCCCAGCGGGTGCCCGTGTCGCCGTCGGCGACGTTGGCGGGGGCGAGGGCGGCGTTCTCGGAGGAGGACGCGGTGACGGGCTTGCCCTGGGAGAGCAGCGCGTCGGCGGCTCGGGCGGGAAGGGCGTTGAGACAGGAAACCATCAAGGTGATCACGATGGTGACGAGCAGGCCCAGGCGGCGGGGGCCGGGGCCGCGAGATGGACTCACAACGGCTCCTCGGATGGCGGGGGTGTTCGGGGAGCGCTCCCGGAAGCTGAGCGTCACCCCTGTCCGAAAGGTCTGTCAAGGCCCTAATCAACGCGTTGGAAACCTCCCCGACATCCTCCCGCCCCCATTCGGCAACATTGAGAGAGCGCTCCCAGAATCTCGACCTGCGAAGTGATTGAGCAGGTTGAGACTCATGTACTGCCAGGGAGCGTTCCCGGAAATTCACCTTCAGGTAACGGGCATCGTTATCGCCGGCCCCCTTGACGTCGATGCGGCGACGGCACGAACCTCGTTCAGGGAGCGCTCCCCACATGATCATTAAGAGCCCAAGGAGGGTTCTATGGGCAAGCTCCGCCCCCGGCTCGTCGCCCCGGTGCTGACGGCCGTCCTGGCGATGAGCGCGGCCGCCTGCGGTGGCGGCGGCGCGAGCACGCCGGGCGCCTCAGGCGAACCGGCCGAGAAGATCAAAGTCACGGTGGCGCTGTTCAGTGACTTCCACTTCGCGCCCCTGTGGTGCCCACCCAGCTCGGGATCATCCCGCTGTACCTGCTGATGGTGAAGCCGGAGTGGACCGGCACCCTGTACGCCCTGGTCGTGCCCGCGCTGGTCAACGCGTTCGGCGTGTTCTTCATGACCCGGTTCCTCTCGCGGGCGCTGCCCACCGAACTGCTGGAGGCCGGCCGGGTGGACGGCTGCACCACCTGGGGGCTGTACTGGCACGTGGTCCTGCCCGTCGCCCGGCCCGCCGCCGCCGTGCTCGGCATGCTGACCTTCATGGCGGCCACGGGCGGCGAGGGCGTCGCGTTCGTCGACCCCGGCGAGCCCACCACGGCGATGGGCCGGCCCATCGCGCCCGACGGGCTGACCCGGCTCCTGGTGCGGCTGTCGCGCGACTACCCGCAGGTCGGACTGCTGGTCACCGAGAACGGCGCCGCGTTCGACGACGTCGTCGCCGACGGTCGCGTGCACGACGCCGAACGCGTCGCCTACCTCGACGCCCACCTGCGCGCGGCGCACGCGGCGATCGCGGCCGGCGCGGACCTGCGCGGCTATCTCGTATGGTCGCTTCTGGACAATTTCGAGTGGGCTGAGGGGTACCGCAAGAGGTTCGGCATCGTGCACGTCGATTACGCCACCCAACGGCGGCTGCCCAAGAACAGCGCGCTGTGGTACCGCGGCGTCATCGAACGGAACGGACTGGTATGAAACGACCCACGTTGGAGGCGGTCGCCGCCCGGGCGGGGGTGTCGAAGTCGAGCGTCTCCCGCGTGATCAACGGTGAGACCACCGTCGCGCCCGGGATCCGCGAGGTGGTGCTGCAGGCCGTGCGCGAGCTGGGATACGTCCCCAACGCCGCGGCCCGCAACCTTGTCACCCGCCGCACCAACGCGGTGGCGGTGGTCGTCTCCGACCCGCCCAAGGGGCTCACCTCCGACGACCCGATGTTCTCCGCGGTGGTCCGCGCCGCGAGCCGCGAGCTGGAGGCGGCGGGCAAGCGCGTGGTCCTCATGCTCGCCGGGTCCGACGAGAGCCGGCAGCGGGTCGAGCAGTACGTCGCGGCCGGGCACGTGGACGGGGTCATGCTGGTGTCGCTGCACGGCTCCGATCCGCTGCCCGCCGCGCTGGCACGAATGGGCATCCCCCTGGTGTCCAACGGCAAGCCCGCCGAGTCCGGGCCGGCCCCCGTGCCGTACGCCGAGAACGACAACGTCGGCGGCGCCGCGAAGGCCGTGCGCTACCTGCTGGAACAGGGGAGGCGGCGCATCGCGACCATCTCGGGGCCGCTCGACATGATCGCCTCGCAGGACCGGCTCACCGGCTACCGCGAGACGCTCCGCGACACCGGCCGCCGCTCCATCGTGGCCATCGGCGACTTCACCCGGATCTCGGGGGCCGAGGCCATGCGCCAGCTGCTGGAGGACGACCCCGAGCTGGACGCGGTGTTCGCCGCCAACGACCTGATGGCCATCGGCGCGCTGCGCACCCTGCGGGAGGCGGGGCGGCGGGTGCCGGACGACGTGGCGGTGGTCGGCTTCGACGACATCGAGGCCGCCTGCTACACCGCGCCGCCGCTGACCACCATCCGCAGCCCCATGGCCGACCAGGCCGTCGCGACGGTGCGGCTGCTGCTCGGCCTGTTCGAAGGCGGCCCGAAGGAGCCGGTGATCATGCCCAACGAGCTCGTGATCCGCGAGTCCACCTAGCCGGGCCGACCCGTGACATCTGTCGTGGACGGGTCGTGACAAACGGCGGGGGAGCGCCCGGCGCGGCGGGCGAATGCTGGTCCCATGAAGACGACACAGCATGCGGTGGCCGCGAGCGGCCTGCGCAAGCAGTACGGCGAGGTCCGCGCCGTCGACGGGGTCGACCTGGTGATCGGACGCGGCGAGGTGGTCGCGCTGCTCGGCCCGAACGGCGCCGGCAAGTCCACCACAGTGGACATGCTCCTCGGCCTGACCCGCCCCGGCGCGGGGGAGATCACGCTGTTCGGCCTCCCGCCCGGGCAGGCCGTGCGCGAGGGCCTGGTCGGGGTGATGCTGCAGGAGGCGGCGCTGCTGGACGACGTCACCGTCCGTGAGACGGTGGCGTTGATCGCGTCCCTGCACCGCACGTCCCTGCCCGTGGAGGAGGCGCTGCGGCGGGCCGGTGTGGAGGGTCTCGCCTCCCGCCGCTCGGCCCGGCTGTCCGGCGGCGAGAAGCAGCGGGTCCGGTTCGCGCTGGCGCTGGCGTCCGACCCGGACCTGCTGGTGCTCGACGAGCCGACCTCGGCGATGGACGTGGGCAGTCGCCGCGACTTCTGGCGCTCGATGCACGCCTTCACCACCACCGGCCGTACCGTCCTGTTCGCCACCCACTATCTGGAGGAGGCCGAGGCGTACGCCGACCGGGTCGTGCTGATGAGCGGCGGGAGGATCGTGGCGGACGGCCCGGTGGCCGAGGTCATGGCCCAGGCCACCGGCCGTACGGTCCGCGCCCGCGTCCCGGGCGCCGGCCTGGAGGAACTACGGCGGCTGCCGGGGGTGGCCGAGGCGCGGCTGCGCGGCGATCGGGCCGAACTGCAGTGCTCGGACGCCGACGCCGTCGTACGGGAACTTCTGACCGTCTTCCCCGCGGCACGTGACATCGAGGTGGTCGCGCCGGGCCTGGAAGAGGCCTTCCTGCGACTGACGGCGGAGGCGGCGCGATGAAGACCGGATACCTGATGTTCGAGATCAGGCGGATGCTCCGCGACCCGAAGTTCCTGCTCTTCGCCGTCGCCCTGCCCGTCGGCCTCTTCCTGTTGCAGGCCGACCTGTACCACGGCCGCGAGGGGGTCCCCGCCTCGTACGTCATGGGCAGCCTGGCCGCCTTCGGGGCGTTCAAGGCCGCGCTGGACACCGGCGCCCGTACGGCCGTGGAGCGCGGGATGGGCTGGCAGCGGCAGTTGCGCCTGACCCCGCTCACCGGCGCCGGGTACCTGGCGGCGAAGGGGACGGTGGCCCTGCTCGTCGCCTTTCCGCCCGTGGTGGGCGTGGCGCTCGCGGGGGCGCTGTCCGGTGTGCACCTGTCTTCGGGCGGCTGGTGGGCGGCGGTGCTCGGGGTCTGGGCGGGCTCGGTGCCGTTCGCCCTGCTCGGTCTGCTGCTCGGTCAGGTCCTCACGCCGCAGAACGTGCAGGTCTTCCACGGGGGCGTCACGCTCGTGCTCAGCTTCGTCGGTGGGCTGTTCATCCCGGTGAGCCTCTTCCCGGGGGTTCTGGCGACCGTCGCCCGGGTGCTGCCGAGCTACTGGCTGGCGGAGGTGGCCCACGCCGCGGCCGTCGGCGGTGCGCGCTTCGGGCAGGCGGCCCTCGTCCTGGGGCTGTACACGCTCGCGCTGGGCGCGGCCGTCGTCGTCCGCTACCGGCGCGACGGCGCCAGGGTCTGACGGCGCCGCGACGTGCCGGCCGCGAGGAGAGGCGGGATTAGGGTGACGGATATGCGAGGGCAGGACCTTTTCGGCGCGACGGCGTGGCCGGAGTTGAGCGCCTTCCGCAGAGGCTCCGTCCGGTTCGCGACGGCACGCGGCGTCGTGGTGCTCGCCCTGTTCCTGGTCTGGCCGCTCAAAGGCGCAGTGGAAGCCGCTCTCCGGCCGCACGCCGGAGCCCTGCCGGTCGTCACGCTCGCCGTCATGGCCGTCTACGGCGCGAGCTGGATCCTCGCGATGGTCCACGGCGTCGCCCGGCCGCCCAGGGACCGGCTGCTGCTGCTCGGCTGGCTGTTCGCCCTGGCCGTCGCGGTCGCCCTGCTCCGCGCCGACCCGTTCGACCTCGGTCACCTCGCCTACGCCCTGATGGCCGCGGTGTGGCTGCTGCCCGCCCGCTGGGGGCTGCTGCTCGCCCTCGCCGTCTGGGTGGCGGAGGTCGCCGCGACCTGGGCGGCCACCGGCGTCGTGCGGTCGAGCACGGTGGTCGAGGTCCTGCCGCACACCGTGACCCCGGTGGCCGTCAGCCTGCTGATCCGGGTGGCCATCCAGCTGAGCCAGGCGCGCGAGGAGATCGAGGCGCTGGCGGTCGCGGCCGAGCGGGCCCGCCTGGCCAGGGACCTGCACGACGTCCTCGGGCACAGCCTCACCGCGATCAGCGCCAAGGCGGGCCTGGCCCGGCGGCTGCTCGAACGCGGTCCGGACCTCGAACGCGCGCTGGACGAGCTCCGCGACGTCGAACGGCTGTCGCGGCAGGCGCACGCCGAGGTCCGCGCCACCGTTTCCGGGCAGCGGCGGCCCTCCCTCGCGGTCGAGCTGGCGGGGGCCCGCGCGGCGCTGCGGGCGGCGGGGATCACCGCCACGCTCCCCGCCGCCGTCGACCACGTGCCCGCCGACCTGCGCGAACCTTTCGCGTACGTACTGCGCGAGGGTGTCACCAACGTCATCCGGCACAGCGGTGCCACCCGCTGCGAGGTACGGCTCGCGGAGTCGTCGCTGGAGGTGCGCGACGACGGCCGGGCACATCCCGGCGCGTACGCGGCGGGGAACGGCCTCACCGGGCTCGCCGAACGACTGGACGCCGTCGGTGGGCGGATCGAGGCGGGGCCGCTCCCTCAGGGCGGGTTCCGGCTGCGGGCGAGCCGCGCATGATCAGGGTGCTTCTCGCCGACGATCAGGCGCTCGTCCGCGGCGCGCTCGCCGCGATGCTCGCCCTGGAGCCCGACATCGAGGTGGTCGCCCAGGTCGGGTCGGGGGAGGAGGCGGTGGTGGAGGCTCGGCGCACCCGGCCCGACGTGGCCCTGCTCGACGTGCAGATGCCGGGGACGGACGGGCTCACCGTCGCCGCCGAGTTGCGTGCGGTTCTGCCCTCCTGCCGGGTGGTCATATGCACCACCTTCGGGCGACCTGGCTACTTCGCCCGTGCGATGGAGAACGGCGCCGCCGGGTTCGTGGTCAAGGACTCCTCCCCGGAGCACCTGGTCGACACGGTGCGCCGGGTGCACGCCGGGCTCCGTGTGGTCGACCCGGCCCTCGCCGCCGAGTCGCTGACGAGCGGCGTCGGCCCGCTGACCGCCCGCGAGCGTGACGTGCTGCGCCAGGCGCGCCAGGGCGGCACCGTGGCCGAGATCGCCAGGGCCCTGCACCTGTCGAACGGCACCGTGCGCAACCACCTGTCGTCCGCGATCGGCAAGACGGGCGCCGCCACCCGGGCCGAGGCCGCGCTGATCGCCGAGGAGAACGGCTGGCTCTGAAAGCCGCCCGGCCGAGAGCCGCGACGGGGCGCTGTTACTGTGAAACACGGCCCGGATCGCCGGCTGAACGGCGCCGTCAGGACGCGCGACGGCCCGCCGTCTGCGGCGGTGACTCGCCCGGCCCCGACGTGCGCTGCGGGGGGACGACCGGGGTCGGGCGGACCAGGCCGAGCGCGACGACCTCGTTGGCCAGACGGGTGCGGCGGTTGATGCCCTCGGGGATGCGGAACTTCTGGTACAGCCGCAGCAGGTGCTGCTTGACCGCCGCCTCGGTCACCACCAGGTCGTCGGCGATCTCCCGTGCCGTGGCGGGCGCCACGAAGGCCTCGTCGGACAGCGCCGGCCGGCACAGCGAGGTCAGCACGTCGACCTCGCGCCTGGTCAGTTCCGGCGCCGCCGCCCGGCGCAGCTCGACCTCGGGGGTGAAGTCCTCCCGCGGCAGGCCGCCGACCCTGCACCGGGCCGCCCCGAAGGACACGACGTCGCCGTCGTCAAGGACCCTCCGGGCGATCGGCCTGCCGTTCACCCGTGTGCCGTTGCGGGACAGGCCCAGATCAACGACGTACAGGTAGGGTCCACGGCGGACGAACTCGGCGTGCAGTCGTGACACGCTCGGATCGCCCAGCCTGATGTCGACGCCTCGGCCCCGGCCGATCGTCGTGATCTCGGGGCGCAGCGGGACGACCTCGCCGGTGTCCTCCACGCGTATGAACGGCCCCTCCACGGCAGTTCCTCCCCAGGTAGCCCGCCGTTACTTCCGCTACACCTCCGGCTTACCCAAACGAGGGGTTGGGGAATCGCCTTTGCCATAACGAGAATCACTACAGAAATTGGTCTGGACCTCCGAGGCCGGTTTTACCTGCTCACAGGTAGACTCCGAAGGAAGATAAGCGGAGGAAACAACACATGGCGGACAACCCCACCAAAGGCCTCGCCGATGTCGTCGCCGCGTCTACAGCGCTGAGCGACATCGATGGCAAAGCCGGTCGCCTCTTCTATCGCGGTTACGACATTCATGATCTGGCCGGCCGCACCACCTTCGAAGAGACCGCGCACCTGCTGCAGCACGGCACGCTCCCCACGCGTCAGGAGCTTGCCGACTACGGAGCCGAGCTCGTCCGCGGCCGTACCCTCGGCGTCCTCGTCGAATCGAACATCGCCGAGATCGCCGACAAGCAGGCCCCCATGGAGGCCCTGCGCTCCCTGGTCTCCCTGGCCGGAGCCGAGGACCCCGACAAGGACTCCAACGAGGCCGACGCCAACCGGCGCAAGGCCGCGCGCCTGACCGCGCAGCAGCCGATCCTCGTCGCGCACTACCACGCGGCGCGCAGCGGCAAGACCCCGAGCGAGCCCGACCCGTCGCTCAGCATCGCCGCGAACTTCCTCATGCAGATCACCGGGCGCGTCCCCGACAAGCATGAGATCGACATCTTCGACGCCTGCCTCGTGCTGCACGCCGACCACACCATGAACGCCTCGACCTTCGCCGCCCGCGTCTGCGCGGCGACCCTGTCGGACATGCACTCGGCGATCGTGGCCGCCATCGGCACCCTCAAGGGCCCGCTGCACGGCGGTGCGAACGAGCAGGTGATGCGTACGCTGCAGAGCATCCCGTCCGACGGCGTCGCCCAGGCCGTACGGGACAAGCTCGCGCGCGGTGAGAAGATCATGGGATTCGGTCACCGGGTCTACAAGACCGAGGACCCCCGGGCGACTCACCTGCGCAAGATGTCGCGGGAGTTGGCCGAGGCGAGCGGGGACGACACCTACTATCGGATGTCGAAGGAGATGGAGGAGGTCGTCTTCGCGGAGAAGGGGCTCTACCCGAACGTCGACTTCTACGCCGCGACGGTCTACCACTACCTCGGCATTCCGACCGACCTGTTCACCCCGGTGTTCTCGGTGAGCCGGATGTCCGGCTGGACCGCCCACGTGATCGAGCAGCACGCCGACAACCGGCTGATCCGTCCGGACAGCGAGTACATCGGGGAGCGCGACCAGAAGTGGACACCGATTGACGAACGCTAAGGCCTGGTGGCCGTACCTGCTGACTCTGGCGGGCGCGGCCGTCGGCCTCGGGACGATCGCGATGGGCCTGCCCGCATGGGCGGGCTCGTTGATCGTGGCCGCGTCGGTGCTGTCCGGCGCCGTGCTGCGGCTGCTCGTTCCCGGTGACGGCGACAGCATGCTCGCGGTGCGCAGCAAGCGCACCGACGCCGTCACCTACGGCGTTCTCGGCGGCGCCCTCGCCGTGATCGCCCTGAGTGTGGCCGTGCAGTGGATCATGGGTAGGCAATAGCCCCACATACCCGGTCCGGTACCCTCACGGCGGTTGCACATGAAAAGACCGGTTGGTCAGCCTAGTCGCTAGAAGTACAAGTAAAAGGGGAACCCCAAGCATGCCCAAGATCAAGGTAGAGGGTCCTGTCGTCGAGCTCGACGGCGACGAGATGACCCGGATCATCTGGAAGTTCATCAAGGACCAGCTGATCCTGCCCTACCTCGACGTCGACCTCAAGTACTACGACCTGGGGATCGAGAACCGCGACGCCACCGACGACCAGGTGACGATCGACGCGGCCAACGCCATCAAGGAGCACGGCGTCGGCGTCAAGTGCGCCACGATCACGCCGGACGAGGCCCGGGTCGAGGAGTTCGGCCTGAAGAAGATGTGGAAGTCCCCCAACGGGACCATCCGCAACATCCTCGGCGGTGTGATCTTCCGCGAGCCGATCATCATGTCCAACGTGCCGAGGCTCGTCCCCGGCTGGACCAAGCCGATCGTCGTCGGCCGTCACGCCTTCGGTGACCAGTACCGCGCCACCGACCTCAAGGTGCCGGGCGAGGGCACGCTGACCCTGACCTTCACCCCCAAGGACGGCTCGGAGCCCATCGAGCTCAACGTCTTCGACTTCCCCGGCTCCGGTGTCGCCCTGGCCATGTACAACCTGGACGAGTCGATCCGCGACTTCGCCCGCGCCTCCATGCGCTACGGCCTCGACCGTGGCTACCCGGTCTACCTGTCGACGAAGAACACCATCCTCAAGGCCTACGACGGCCGGTTCAAGGACCTCTTCGCCGAGGTGTACGAGACCGAGTTCAAGGAGGAGTTCGAGAAGAACGGCCTCACCTACGAGCACCGTCTGATCGACGACATGGTCGCCGCCTCGCTGAAGTGGGAGGGCGGCTACGTCTGGGCCTGCAAGAACTACGACGGTGACGTGCAGTCCGACACCGTGGCCCAGGGCTTCGGCTCGCTCGGCCTGATGACCTCCGTGCTCATGTCCCCCGACGGCCGCACCGTCGAGGCGGAGGCCGCGCACGGCACGGTCACCCGCCACTACCGCGAGCACCAGAAGGGCAACCCGACCTCCACCAACCCGATCGCCTCGATCTTCGCGTGGACCCGGGGTCTCGCCCACCGCGGCAAGCTCGACAACACCCCCGAGGTGACCCAGTTCGCCCAGACCCTGGAGCAGGTCTGCATCGAGACCGTCGAGAGCGGTCAGATGACCAAGGACCTCGCCCTCATCGTCGGCGGCGACGCCAAGTGGCTGACCACCCAGGACTTCCTGGCCGCCATCGACGAGAACCTCAAGAAGAAGATGGCCGTCTGACCGGACGATCCACCGCTCTTCCCGGGGGCCGCCCGCCGAATCTTCCGGCCGGGCGGCCCCTCACGCATGTCCGGTCATGGCGGACCTGTGAGGTTACGGCGTGGTCTCGGGCGGCTGTAAAGGACACCAAGGGGCCGTAAAGTTCTCATGGTCGACAGTTGAGGAATCACGGGGACGGGGAATGCCGGAGCTCGGGCCGCTCGGACGGGGGGATCCCCAGCAGCTTGGCCCCTTCAGACTCGACGGGCGCATCGGCGAGGGCGGCCAGGGGGTGGTCTACCTCGGCCGCAACGACGCCGGAGAGCTCGCCGCGGTCAAGTTGCTGCACGTCAAGTTCAGTGGCGACCAGACGGCGCGCTCGCGGTTCGGGCGCGAGCTGAAGGCGGCCGAGCGCGTCGCGTCGTTCTGCACGGCACGCGTCCTGGCCGCCGACCTCGAAGGCGACACGCCGTACATCGCCAGCGAGTACATCGAGGGCAGGTCGCTGCGCGAGACCGTCGAGACCGGCGGACCATTGTCGGACAGCGCCCTGCAGCGCCTTTCCGTCGGCACGGCCACCGCGCTCACCGCCATCCACCACGCCGGCATCGTGCATCGCGACTTCAAGCCCGACAACGTGCTGATGGCGGCCGACGGGCCGAGGGTGGTCGACTTCGGGATCGCCCGAATCCTCGACTCGACCGGCACGATCACCAGCAAGGCGGTCGGCACGCCGGCCTAC
The DNA here is from genome assembly GCF_018531465.1 of Sphaerisporangium fuscum. Taxonomy (GTDB): domain Bacteria; phylum Actinomycetota; class Actinomycetes; order Streptosporangiales; family Streptosporangiaceae; genus Sphaerisporangium; species Sphaerisporangium fuscum. The sequence continues at coordinate 282,293 of NZ_JAHDTF010000002.1, read as the reverse complement.
ATGGCGCCCGAGCAGATCTCCGGCGGCGAGGTGGGGCCCGCCGCCGACGTGTTCGCGTGGGCGTCCACGATCGCCTTCGCCGCGACCGGGACCGTGCCGTTCGGCGGCAACTCGATCGCGGTGGTGCTCAACCGTGTCCTGAACCACGAGGTGGACGTCAGCGGGCTCCCCGAGCCGTTGCGCCGGGTCGTGCAGTCGTGCCTGGCCAAGGCCCCCCACATGCGGCCGACCGCCGACCAGGTGCTGCTGCGCCTGCTCGGTCACGCCGAGACCGCCGGAGCCTCGACGGCCGTGCTCAGCCAGGGGGCGGAGCTCGCGGGCAGGGAGACCACCGGCGTCCGCGGCACGTGGAGTCCTGGGCAGGGCGGGCCGTCCCTTCCGTCCGTCCCCACCGGGGGCCTCGCCGAGCCGTCGCGCACGTCGATTCCCCGGCTGCAGACCTCCGTCCCGCCGCCCGCCCGGCCCCGCAAGGCGCGCCGGGGCCGGTGGCTCGCCGCGGCGATCGCCCTGGTGACGCTGGCCGGCGGCGCCTTCGCCGTCCGGCAGTGGGCGCCCCAGCTGCTGGACGGCCTCGGGGGCGCCCCTGCCAGGACGTCGACGGCTGGAATGCCGTCCTCTCCGACGGAGGGGTTCTCCACGGTGGTGGACAAGGCCGCGGCCACACACAAGATCACAATCGCCATGCGCGACGGCCTGCCCGGCGTCGCCATCGACGACGGCGAGTGGAGCGGGTTCGAGGTGGAGCTCGGCGCCTACATCGCCAGGCAGCTCGGCGTCCCCCGCAGCGGGGTCACGTTCGTCGCCTCCGGCATGGCAGAGCGGGTGTCCATGCTGGAGCGCGGCCAGGCCGACATGGTCATCGCCACCTACTCCATCAAGGACGACGACCGCGACCAGGTGACCTTCGCCGGGCCGTACTACCTGGCCCATGTCGACGTGCTGGTCCGCGACGGCGACCCGTACGACAAGATCGACGACCTGCAGGGGCGCCGGCTGTGCACGCCGGGCACCAGCGCCTCGGTCGGCGTCGTGCAGCGGGCCGTGAAGATGAAGCCGATCTACGCCGGCAACTACGCTGCCTGCATGGACCTGCTGCGCACGGGGAAGGTCGACGCCGTCCCCGGTGACGACATGGTGCTCGCGGGCTTCGCCGACCGCGAGAACCAGCGCTACCGCGTCCTCGGGGCCAAGCTGACCGACGAGCGGTACGCCGTGGCGCTGAAGAAGGGCGACGTCCGCACCTGCCGGGCGGTGAACGGCGCCATCGCCCACGCGTACAGCAGCGGGACGATCAAGGCGCTGTTCAGGAAGCACTTCTCGAAGGTGGTCTTCGACGGGGAAGAGGACATGCCGCCGGCCGCAAGGTGTGCCTGACCGTCCCGTGCGGCCGTCAGCGGGCGGCCGGCTCCGACTCGATCTCCGCCATGGTGTTCTCGAGCCACGCCAGGGTCGTCCGGGTGTGCATGATGCCGAGCTCGAGCGAATAGTGGCCGAGGTTGACGTGGCCGGTCTCGGCGCGGCGGCGGTGGTGGACCTGCTGTAGCGCTTCCAGGCCTTCGAGCTTGGCCTGCGTCGAGGCTCTCAGCCTGGCGAGCACGGCGAGCGCCTCCTGTGGCTCCAGGACGGGGAGCAGGAAGGCCTGCAGGGCCCCTTCGCTGCGCATCGGCTCGGCAGGGACGTGCTCCACCATCCAGCGGTGCACCTCGGCCGTGCCTTCGGGCGTGATCGTGTAGATCTTGCGCCCGCGCGGCCCTTCGGCCTCGACGGTGATCAGGCCGTCGGTGGCCATCTTGCCCAGCTCCGGATAGATCTGGCTGTGCCCGGCCTGCCACACGTGGTTGATCGACAGCTCGAACTTCTTCGTCAGGTCGTATCCGCTCGCGGGGCCGAAGAACGACAGGAGCCCGAGAAGGGCGATCCGCAGCGACATGCCGTCATCATATCTATGGATTGACATGTAAATACAGACATGTCACCTTTTACATGTCTGGGCTGACACCCTCCCGGACCGCGCGGCGCGGTCCCGGCCCACGACGGTGAAAGGACGACTCATGACGGCGATGACGACGGCTCCCGCCGAGGCGGAGCCCAGGACGCGGGGCAGCGGCCTGTTGCTGTTCGGCGTGGTCGGCGGGATGTTCCTCGCGATGCTGGACCAGACGATCGTCGGCACCGCGTTGCCGCGCATCGTGACCGAACTGGGCGGCGCCGGCCTCTACACCTGGGTGGTGACGGCCTACCTTCTGACCTCGACGATCACGGTCCCCCTGTACGGGCGGCTCTCGGACATCTACGGCCGCAAGCCCCTGCTGATCATCGGTGTGACGGTCTTCCTGCTGGGGTCGGTGCTGTGCGGCCTCGCCCAGGACATGGGGCAGCTCATCGCCTTCCGCGGTGTCCAGGGGCTCGGCGCGGGGGCGCTCATGCCGCTCTCGCTGGCCCTGGTGGCCGACATGTTCCCGCCCGACAAGAGCGGCAGGGTGCAGGGCGTGCTGGGCGGCATCATGGCGGCGAGCTACATCGCCGGGCCGTTCCTCGGCGGGTTCTTCACCGACCACGCGAGCTGGCGGTGGGCGTTCTACGTGAACCTGCCCATCGGCATCGTGCTCCTGGCGATCATCGCCACCCGCCTGCCCAGGGTGGCCGGCAGCGGCGGCGGGCGGCCCGACTATCTCGGCATCGCGGTGTTCACCGCGGCGATCACCCTCCTGCTGGTGGGCCTGACGGAGAACGGGCTCGACGGCAACACCTGGACCAGTGCGCGGGTCGCCGGACCGCTGATCGCCGCGGTCGTGCTCTTCGGGGCGTTCGTGCTGGTCGAACTGCGTGCCCAGCAGCCGATCATGCCGATGCACCTGTTCCGGGTCCCCACCTACACGATCGTCAACCTCGCCTCGTTCTTCACCGCTGCCTGCCTGTACGCGGGGGTGGTGTTCCTGCCGCGGTACTTCCAGCAGGCGCAGGGCCTGAGCGCCACCTCCTCGGGGCTGCACATCTACCCGCTGATGCTCGGCATGCTGGCCGGCAGCATGCTGACGGGCATGTTGATGGGCCGGACCCGCCGCTACAAGCCATGGCTGATCGCCGGGCCCTTCCTGATCGCGGTGGGTGCGGTGCTCTGCTCCGGGCTGACGGCCGGCACCTCCACCTGGGCGCTCACCGGCTGGATGGTGCTCATGGGGCTCGGCATCGGGCCGATGCTCTCCGGCCTGACGGTCGCCGTGCAGTTCTCCGTGCCGCCGAGATACATCGGGACGGCGAGCGCGAACCTCACGTTCTTCCGGCAGATCGGCGGGTCGGTGGCACTGGCGGCCGCCGGGCCGGCGTACGCCACGATCGCGCGCGACCAGGCGTCCGTCCACGGCATCACCCAGGCCCACGCGGCGGCCACCGCCACGGTCGTCCCCTGGCTCGCCGTCGCGGGCGCGGCCATCGCCCTGGTGGCCCTGGTCTTCCTCCCCGGCGGCACCGTCATCCGCCCGGACGCCCGCACCGCCCCCGGTGACGCGAGGGGCGCGGCGGTGGTCTGAGGAGGAGGGAGGGCGAGGAACGAGCCCGGACGACGACGAAGCCCGCCGCCTCAAGCAGCGCCCCTCGCCGCCGAGCGAAGGCGAGGCAGACCAGCACAGAGTAGGTTTGCCGATTCTGGGGTTCGCCTTCACCGGCCGGTGCGTGTCGGGGCGGCGTCGCGTGAGCCGTACGGCGTTCAATTGATCCCGAACGCATGGGGGTCGCACATCAATGGGTCTGTTCTCGGCGGGAGTCGCCGCCGGTCTCGTCTTGTTCGTCGTCACGGGAGTCCCGTCGGTGGTGAACGCGTCCTCCCGGCACTCGCCGAGGCTGCTGTGGGGAGGGGCGGACCTGTCGGTCGGCCTCACCGTCTCACCGAAGACGGTCCGTCCGGGCCAGTGGCTGGCCTACGAGGTCAAGGTGCGCAACGCGGGCCCCGGCGACGCCGTGCTGCCGGTGCTGAAGATCAGGGTGCCCGAAGAGGTCGACATCACCATGGTGAACGTCGCGAGCTGCCGGCCCGGCGCGGTGAGGAACGAGGTCGTGTGCCCGTCGTCGGTGGACATCCCGGCCGGTGACAGCGGGGGCGTGACCGTGGTCGGAATGGTGCGCGAGGGGGCGCGGGGCCCGCTTCGCGCCGTCGCCGGGCTCACCTCGGAGGTGGCCGACGACAACGAGGCCGACAACCGGGCCGAGGTGGTCACCCGCGTGGACGCGACCGCGGGCCTCGCCGCGCGCCTGGCCCCTTCCGTGGCGGGCGCGGGGCCCGGTCGGTCGCGGGTGCGGCACTCTTCAGGGGTGCGTGCCGCACACCCCTCCCGGGTGATGACGGGCCGGAACCGACGTGGCGAAGACCGCGCCGGCCGCGCTGAGCGTGGCGCAGGCCACGATCAGCGCGGCGAGCGCAAGCTTCAGCGCGAAGGGCGGAAGGTCGCCGGCTTTCCTCACGGGAAGATCTCACCACAGCTGACGTAGCGAGATGTCGCTTTCGCGGAACGTGACTCGCTTCGCCCCGTCGGACGGCGTGCCGGCGGTCGTCGTCCGTCAGCGGGGGAGGGCGGCCCAGGCGTCCGTGACGATGCCGCGCAGGTCGACGTGCTCGGCCTTCCAGCCGAGCTCGCGCTGGATGCGCTCGGAGGAGGCCACCAGCACCGCCGGGTCGCCGGCGCGGCGTTCGGCCACGACCGTCGGGATCGGGTGCCCGGTGACCTCGCGGCACACCGAGATGACCTCCTGCACGGAGAAGCCCGTGCCGCTGCCCAGGTTGTAGATCTTGTGCGCGCCCGGGGCGCAGGACTCCAGGGCCAGCAGGTGGGCCCGGGCCAGGTCGGCGACGTGGATGTAGTCGCGGACGCAGGTGCCGTCGGGCGTCGGGTAGTCGGTGCCGAAGACGCTCACCGACTCGCGGCGGCCGAGGGCGACGGCGAGGACGTTCGGGATGAGGTGGGTCTCCACGGTGTGGCGCTCGCCGTACACCCGGCCGTCGGCGGCGGTGTAGGCGCCGGCCACGTTGAAGTAGCGCAGGCTGACCGCGCCGAGGCCGTGCAGCCCGGCGAAGGCGGTCAGCGCGGTGTCGACCGCGAGCTTGGACGCGCCGTAGGGGTTGGTTGGACGGGTCGGGTCCGTCTCGAGGATCGGGGTGTTCTCGGGCTCCCCGTAGGTGGCGGCGGTGGAGGAGAACACGATGCGGGGCACGCCCGCCCCTCGCATCGCCTCCAGCAGCGCCAGCGTGCCGCCGAGGTTGTTCTCCCAGTAGAGCCCCGGCTTCTCCACCGACTCGCCGACGAGCGAACGCGCGGCGAAGTGGAGCACGCCGTCGAAGCCGCGATCGAGGATGTCCGCCGCCTGGGTGATCGAGCCCTCGACGAAGGACGCGCCGGGCGGCACCGCGTCCGCGTGGCCCGTGGAGAGATCGTCGAGAACTGTGACCTCGTGACCTGCCTCGATTAGCTGTGCGGCCACGGCGCTTCCGATGTAGCCCGCGCCGCCGGTGACCAGCAGCCTCACTTTCGCCGCCCCTCCGTTGGATCGTGTGCGATTGTGTTTGGATTTGTAAGGTGCGCCTCCAGCTTACGCGCCGCCACGCACTGGTGTTGTAAAGCACACCGGGTACGCTGGCAGATCATCGTGTGAGGCTCATCCGAACGGATATCGATCGACGTGCACAACGTCGCGGCGAACATCGTCCTCGTCCTGATTTTCGTGCTGATCGGCGGGTTCTTCGCGGCTGCCGAGATGGCCATGGTCTCGCTGCGCGAAAGCCAGATCCGCAGACTGGCCCAGGAGGGCCGGCGCGGCGCACGTGTGGCCAAGCTGGCCCGTGACCCCAACCGCTTCCTGTCGGCCGTTCAGATCGGCATGACCGTGGCGACCGTGCTGTCGGCCGCCTTCGGCGCCGACACCCTGGCGGGCCAGATGGAGCCGCTGATCACCCGGGCCGGCCTGCCGGCCCCGTCCGCCCGTCCGCTCTCCCTCGTGGTCGTCACCCTCGCGATCTCCTACGTCACCCTCGTGCTCGGCGAGCTCGCGCCCAAGCGCTTCGCCCGGCAGCGGGCCGAAGGGCTGTCGCTGGTGGTCGCGCCGTTCCTCGACCGGCTGGCGTCGCTGTCGCGGCCGGTGATCTGGGTGCTGTCGAAGTCGACCGACGGGGTGGTCCGGCTGCTCGGCGGCAACCCCCACGCCGACCGGGCCGCGATGACCACCGAAGAGCTGCGCGACATGGTCGTCGGGCACCAGGAGCTGACCAAGGACGAGCGCGAGCTGATCGACGAGGTGTTCACCGCCGGGAAGCGCCAGCTCAGAGAGGTCATGCTGCCGCGCACGGAAGTGGAGTTCATGGCCGCCGACACGCCCCTCGCCGAGGCGGCGATCCTGGCCGCGGCGATGCCCCACTCCCGCTTCCCGGTGTACCGCGACTCCTACGACGACATCATCGGGTTCGTCCACGTCCGCGATCTGCTGGACCCGGTGCTCACCGGGCGCATCGAGCCGATCAGCGAGCTGGTGCCCATCAGGCCCGTCAAGCTGCTGCCCGCCAGCAAGCGGGTGCTCCCAACGCTGACCGAGATGCGCGACGACGGCCAGCACCTCGCCATCGTGGTCGACGAGTACGGCGGCACCGCCGGCATCGTCACCATGGAGGACCTGGTCGAGCAGCTGACCGGCGACATCCGCGACGAGTACGACGCCGCCGGCCAGGCCGTCCGCCTGGTGGCGGGCGAGATCGAGATCGACGGGCTGGTCACCCTCGACGAGTTCGCGGGCGAGACCGGCATCCGGCTGGAGGAGGGGCCGTACGAGACCGTCGGCGGCTACGTCATGGCGGCGCTCGGCCACCTGCCGCAGACGGGGGAACGGGTCGACCGGCCCCCCTACTCCCTGATCGTCACCGAGCTCGACGGCCGCAGGGTCGCCCGCGTCCGCGTGATCCGCCGGGTGGTCCCGGCCGACCCTCCGCCCTCACCCGAGCCGGAGACGCCCTGACCGGGAGGGCGTGCTACGCCCGGCTCCAGTGCGGGTCGCGGCCGAGGAAGCGCAGCAGCGCCGCGGCGCGGTGGTCCTCCTCGCCGTGGGGATCGGGAAGAGCGGGGGCGAAGACCCCGAACGAGTCGCGCAGGTGGTCGACGATCTGCTCGGCCACCGCCGTGAGCCCCTCGGCCAGGTCCTCGGTCATCGGCAGGTCCTGCCCGGTGGCGACGGCGATGTCCCAGGCGTGCACGCCCGCGTCGAGGGCGCAGGCCCCGGCACCCAGCCACACCGGCATCGGCCCGAGGGGCGTCGGCACGCTCTCGGCGCCGGGGTCGACCGTCGACCAGGCGGCCGAGACCGGCGAGAGCACCTCGTCGAGCCGGCGGACCGGGTCGGCGTCCAGCGCGTCCGCCGGCGCGAACGGGTCGGACTCGGGTCCGCCCTCGCCGGTGATGGCCACCCGGTAGGCCTGCTGGTCGAGCCGGGCGTGGTTGAGCACCTGGCGGACGGTCCACTCGGTGCACGGGGTGCGGCCGGCCCAGCGCTCCTCCGACACGCCCGCGACGACGGTCCGCAGGTAGCTGTGTGCGTCGGCCACGAGCTTGAGTCCGTCGATCGCGTTCATGGGTTCCTCTTTCTCTACGGCGGTGCGGGGCCGATCCTCCGGCCCCGTCGTGCTGTTGAGACAACAGTAGAAGGCCATTAGGAGAGATTCGTTCCTAATGAGCCGTCTTATCGGAGCTGCCGGTTACAGGTGGGGTGAGAGCGCCGTCGAAGTCGCAGACCCGGTCGCACTCCTGACACAATTGGGTGCTATGGCCAGACCTCGTGTTCTCTCCGGCATCCAGCCCACCGCCGACTCCTTCCACCTCGGCAACTACCTGGGCGCGGTCCGCCAGTGGGTCGACATGCAGGAGACGCACGACGCCTTCTACTTCATCGCCGACCTGCACGCCATCACGGTGAACCCCTCGGCCGCCGAGCTCCGGCGCCGCACGCGGGTCTCCGCCGCCCAGCTGTTCGGCGCGGGCATCGATCCCGAGCGCAGCACGCTCTTCGTGCAGAGCCAGGTCCGCGAGCACAGCGAGCTGGCCTGGATCCTGATCTGCAACACCGGCATGGGCGAGGCCGCCCGCATGACGCAGTTCAAGGACAAGGCGTCCAAGTACGGCGAGAGCTCGGCCGGGGTCGGCCTGTTCACCTACCCGATCCTGCAGGCGGCCGACATCCTCATGTACCAGGCCGACCAGGTCCCGGTGGGCGCCGACCAGAAGCAGCACCTCGAGCTCACCCGCGACCTGGCCCAGCGGTTCAACAGCCGTTACGGCGAGACCTTCAGGGTGCCCTCGCCGTTCATCCCCAAGGAGGTCGAGAAGATCTCCGACCTGCAGGACCCTCTGGCCAAGATGTCCAAGTCGTCCTCCAGCCCGCAGGGCATCCTGGAAGTGCTCGAGGAGCCGGGCCCGCTGCGTAAGAAGATCATGCGCGCGGTGACCGACACCGGCTCGGAGGTCGTCGCCGACCCCGAGAACAAGCCGGGCGTCACCAACCTCCTGCGCATCCAGTCGGCGCTCACCGGCACCCCGATCCCCGAACTGGAGGCGCGCTACGCCGGCCAGGGCTACGGCACCTTCAAGAAGGAGGTCGCCGAGGTCGTCGTCGACGCCTTCGCCCCGATCAGGGAGCGCACCGAGAAGCTCCTGGCCGACGAGGCCGAGCTCGACCGGCTGCTCGCGGTCGGCACCCGGCGCGCGGAGGCCGTCGCCCGGGAGACCATGGAGGTCGTCCGCGACCGTGTCGGCTTCCTGCCGAAGGTCTGAGCACCGGAACCCCTGCTCCGCCGCGCATACCGCACGGCTCCCGGGTAGATCCCGGAGATGGGAAGCGTTTGGGCCGCACTCCTGCGGCGGATCGACGCCGTCAAGGAGCGGGGCAGGGGCACGCTGGAGCACTACCGCGTGCGCTGGCCGTGGTTCGACCACCTCATCCGGATGGTGCACCGCTACCAGTCGCAGCGGGGCGACCGGCTGGCCGGGGCGGTGACCTACTTCGCGTTCCTGTCGTTCTTCCCGCTGATGGCCCTGGCCTTCGCGCTGTTCGGCTATGTCCTCAGCGTCAACCCGAACGCGCTGAAGACCCTGGTCCAGGCCGTCAACCAGCAGTTGCCCGGCCTCGCCGGGCAACTGCACATCGAACAGCTCGCCGAGGCGCGCCGCAGCGCGGGCCTCATCGGCCTGCTCGGCCTGCTGTACGCCGGCATCGGCGCCGTGGACGCCCTGCGCGACGCGCTGCACGAGATCTGCGTCAGCTGCGAGCCGCCGCTGAACTGGTTCGTCGGCAAGCTGCGCGACCTGGTGGCCCTGTTGATGATCGGGCTCACACTGGTGATCTCGGTACTGGTTGGAGGCTTCGCCGTGCAGGCCACCGGCACGATCCTCGGCTGGCTCGGCCTCGGTGAGTCCGTGCTGGCCACGGTGCTGGTGCGCGTCGCGGGCGTACTGATCAGCGTCGGCGCCGACATGCTGGTGTTCCTGGTCATCCTCGGCTGGCTGGCCCGTGTGGGCAAGCCGCCGCGCGTGCTGTTCAAGGGGGCGCTGCTCGGCGCCGTCGGGTTCGGCGTGCTGAAGCAGGTCGCCACCCTGCTGCTGTCCCACACCCTGGGCAACCCCATCTACGGGGCGTTCGCCGTGGTCGTCGGCCTGCTGATCTGGATCAACCTCTCGGCCCGCTGGGCGCTGTACGTCGCGGCCTGGACCTCCACCGCCGACGGCGCCCCACCCCCCGAACCCACCCCGGTCCCCGCCAGCGAGTACGTCTGACCCTCCCGGCTCGCCGGTCCGCCGGGCGCCCGCGGGAAGATTTCCGCTCCAAGCGGGAACCGCGCACCGGACTCGCGGCAATCACACGCGTCACTGCCGACACCCGAAAGGCATGTAGATGCGACAACAGAGCCGGCCTGCGTTCGCCGCGCCCGTGGCCGCCGCGGCGGCCGACGACGCCGAGGTGATCGCACGTTCCCGGCACGAGCCCGAAGAGTTCGCCGCGCTGTTCACCCGCCACGCCTCCGCGCTGAAGCGGTACGTCGTCCGCCGGCTCGGGATCGAGCCGGCCGAGGACATCGTGGCGGAGACCTTCGTCGTGGCGTTCCGCCGGCGGGCGTCGTACGACCTGGCCTACGGTGACGCGCGGCCATGGTTGTACGGCATCGCGACCAACCTCATCGGCAGGCACCGCCGCGACGAGATCAACCAGTACCGCGCACTCAGCCGCACCGGTGCCGACCCCGTCATGGAGCCGTTCACCGACCGGGTCGACCAGCGGGTGGCCGTGGGCGCGGCGCGCGGCAGGCTCGCCACCGCCCTCGCCGGCCTGCCCGACGGGCACCGCGACGCGCTGCTGCTGGTCACCTGGGGCGAGCTCACCTACGAGGACGCGGCCCGATCGCTGGGCGTGGCCGTGGGGACGGTGCGCTCGCGGGTGAACCGGGCTCGGAAGAAGCTGCGCCGGGCGCTCGGCGACATGGATCCGACCGCCGTGAACGAGGAGTTCGACCGTGGATGAGATGACCATGCTCAACCGGCTGCGAGAGGGTGTCCCTCCGCAGACGGACCTGGACGCGGAAAGGAACCGGCTGCTCGCCGAGATCCGCGGCGGGTCCGGCGCACCCGCCGCCGTCCGGCTGAGGCCGGTGCGCCCGATGGCCCGGCTGCGCTGGGGACTGACCCTGGCCGGGGCTCTCGGCTTGGCGGCCGCCGTGACCGTCACCCTGACCCGGCTGGACGGTGGGGCGGGGACACCGGCCGTGCCCCGGCCTCCCGCGACCACCGCGGCGGTCAGCGCCGCGTCGGTGCTGGAGAAGGCGGCTCTGGTCGCCGAGCAAACCAAGATCGTCAAGTGGCGGCCGGACCAGTGGTACTACGTCAAGCAGACGCAGGACCTCCCGATCAATCCGGTCTGGGAGCAGTGGATCCGGATGGACGGCAGCCGGGAGGCCGTCCGGGAGTGGCACGGCAAGCTCAAGATCGGACCGGGGGAGAAGGGGCCGATGAACCCGGCCAAGACCCAGCGGAGGATAGAAGACCTTCCCTCGGACCCGGACGCGATGCTGGACTACTTCCGGGACGACGCGGACGGCATGCGATTCGGCCGCGTCATCTGCGGGGAGCAGACGCCCTGCCCCGAGGGCAGCGAAAAGGACGTCGAAGCGTACGCGGCCCTCCAGTGGTACATGGAGTACGGTCCGATCATTCCGCCGGACAAGGCCGCGGTGATGTACCGGGCGATGGCGAAGATCCCGAACATCCAGATCGATGAGAACGCGACGACGATGGAGGGCCGTAAGGGGATCGGCGTCGTGTTCGACGCGGGAGCGGCGGGCAGGATTTACACGATCTTGGACCCCGGCGACTACCACTACCTCGGTATGAAAACCGTGACGGCCGACAGGACCTTCGGCTTCTCCGTCCTGGCCTCCGGCATCGTCGACAAGCCGGGGGAGACCCCGTGACCGCCACGCGACGGGGCTCCGCCACCGTCCTGCTCGCCGCCGCGCTGCTGGTCGCCGGCACCGAGCACACACCCGCTACGGCCGGCGCCGCCCGGACGGCATCGCCGGGTCCCGTACGGATCGCAGGCCCCGTGGACACGCCGGCGGCCGGGCAGAGGCGCACCGTCACGCTGATCACGGGGGACCGGGTGACGGTCTTCGGGCACGGCGCCCAGGTGACCCCGGCCAAGGGGCGGGAGGGCGTCACCTTCGCCGTCCGGGAGATCGCCGGACGGCTGCGCGTGGTGCCCGGCGACGCGCTCCCGCTGTTACGCCAGGACCGCCTGGACCCGCGGCTGTTCGACGTGACCACGCTGCTGGAGTCCGGCTACGACGACCGGCGGGCGGACCTGCCGCTGATCATGACCGGTGCCGGCGGGGCGGCAAAGCTGCGGTCGCAGCTGACCGCGCAGGTCGCCCGGGACCTGCCCGCCGTCGACGGCGTCGCCGTACGGGAGAACAAGGCCGACGGCGCCCGCTTCTGGAAGGACCTCACGGGCGGCTCGGCCTCCCGAGCCCTGGCCGCGCCGTCGGCGAAGGTCTGGCTGGACGGAAAGGCCGAGCTGTCGCTGGACGTCAGCGTCAAGCAGATCGGCGCGCCCGAAGCCTGGGCGAAGGGATACACCGGCACGGGGGTCAAGGTCGCGGTCCTGGACACCGGCGTGGACGACACCCATCCCGACCTGGCCGGCAAGGTGGCCGCGCGGGCGAACTTCACCGACGCCCCCGACGCGCGCGACGTGGTCGGGCACGGCACGCACGTGGCATCGACGATCGCGGGCAGCGGCGCGGCCTCCGGCGGCAGGTACCGCGGCGTCGCCCCCGACGCCACGCTGCTGGACGGCAAGGTGTGCGCGTCGCGCTCGTGTGCGGACTCGTCGATCCTGGCCGGGATGCAGTGGGCCGCCGAGCAGGGGGCCAAGGTGGTCAACCTCAGCCTGGGCCACGACGACACCCCCGGCCTCGACCCGCTGGAGGAGGCCGTCCAGACGCTGACCGAGCGGTACGGCACCCTCTTCGTGGTCGCCGCAGGCAACAACGGCCAGGATCGGACCATTTCCTCGCCCGGAAGCGCCGACGCGGCGCTGACGGTGGGCGCCGTGGACAAGTCCGACGCCCTCGCGGTCTTCTCCAGCCGAGGCCCCCGCGCCGGGGACTCGGGGCTGAAGCCCGACATCACCGCGCCGGGCGTGGACATCCAGGCGGCGCGCGGCAAGGACTCCGAGGGTGAAGGGTCCTACACGGTCATGTCCGGCACCTCGATGGCCACCCCGCATGTCAGCGGATCGGCCGCGATCCTCGCGGGGGAGCACCCCGACTGGAAGCCGGGCGCCCTGAAGTCGGCGCTGATGGCGAGCGCGCGGCCCAACCCGGCCATCGGCGTCTTCGCCCAGGGATCGGGCCGGGTGGACGTGGCGCGCGCGATCACCCAGTCGGTGACGGCCGAACCGGGCGGGCTGAGCTTCGGCCGCCAGGCGTGGCCGCACACCGACGACCAGCCGATCACCAGGAAGGTGACCTACCGCAACGCGGGCTCCGCCCCGGTGACGCTCCGGCTGACGACGCGGGCGATCGACGGGAACGGCAAGCCGCTGCCGGCGTCGCTGTTTTCGGTGACCCCGGACACGGTGACCGTGCCGGCCGGCGGCGAGGCCGAGGCGTCCGTCACCGCCGACACCCGCGGGAACATCCCGGAGGGATTCATCGGCGGCTACCTGGAGGCGACAGGGGACGGCGGAGCGTCCGTCGCGACGCCGCTGGGGGTCGAGCAGGAGGTGGAGAGCTACGACCTGACGCTGGAGCACCTCGACCGTTCGGGTAAGCCGTCACCTGGCGATCTCATCTCTGTCCTCAGGACCGACGTGAAATGGCGGGACGCCTACGCCGTGGACGTCGAGAGCGGCGACAGCACGATCACCCTTCGGCTCCCCAAGGGGAAGTACGTGATCGACAGCAGGACCGTCGACGACCAGGGGACCACCATGCTCGTCCATCCGGGCCTGGACCTGAACTCCTCGCAAACGGTGGTGCTCGACACGCGCCTCGGCCGCCCGGTGTCCGTTGGCGCACCCGACACGTCCGCGCTCTCCTTGTTCAGCGAGTTGACATACGGCGGTGAGTTCCTCGACGGCCTCAAGTTCTTCAACGGCTTCACCGCCGATTCGTTCGACCGGCGCTTCATCGCGCAACTCGGCCCTGCCCGCAAGTACGACGTCGTCACCAAGATCGGCGGGCAGTGGTTCACGCCCGCGCCGGACGGCGGCCAGGACGGCAGCCCGTCCGCCTACAGGCTGGCATGGTTCCTCCCCGGCGGGCTGCCGGCGGGCTTCACCAAGAACGTCGACCGGAAGGAACTGGCGACGGTACGCAGGGACTACGCCGTGCACCAGGCCGGCGCGCTCGGCGAGGTGGGGAGCTTCGCGTGGCCTGCCGACGACTGGTTCTTCGGCAACGAGTACCTGACGGATTTCCATCCGCCCTTCACGCACACGGAGTACGTCAACACCGACGGCGGGATCCGCTGGAAGAGCGGATTCTTCGAGTCCGGCCCCGACGACATGGCGATCCTGGAATCGTCGGCGACCCGGTACGACGCGGGGCGAACCTACACCGAGAAGTGGAACCGCGGGGTCTTCGGACCGTCCCTCGTCGTCGGTCTGGACGCCCCTGCCGTCACCCGCACCGGGAACGTGATCACAGCTCAGCCGGCACTTTACGGCGACAGGGCCGGGCACACCGGAATCTCGACGACGACGAAAGAGCACGTCGCCCTCTACCGTGACGGCAAGCTCGTGACCGACCAGCCGTTCTCGTTCGTGTTGACGGAAGTGCCGCCTGAGGACGCGGCCTACCGCCTGGTGGCCGAGGCCGAACGCGGAGCCGGTTTTCCGCTGTCCACCCGCACCTCGGTCGCCTGGACGTTCCGCTCCGCCGCGGGCCGGGACGGTACGAGGACGGCCCTGCCGTTGTCGGTGGTCCGGTTCACCCCCGACCTCGACCGGAACAACACCGCGCCGGCGGGCAGGACCTTCGCCGTACCGCTGACCGTGGACGTTCAGCCTGGCTCGGCCGCCGGCCCGGTGCGGGACCTCTCGGTGGAGGTGTCCTACGACGACGGCGCCACCTGGCAGCCGGCGAACCTGGTGCGCGCCGGCGGTAAGGGCACGCTCCTCCTGCGGCATCCATCGTCGGACGGTTTCGTGTCCCTGCGTGCCCGGTCGACCGACACCTCGGGCAACACCGTCGACCAGACGATCATCCGGGCCTACCGGATCGCCCGCTGACCGCGTGCTCCCCCGGGACTCCGGCCCCGGGGGAGCAGGCCTGCGCCTCCGGGTCTCCGGCCCTCCGGGGAGCAGGCTAGGCCTGGGCCTCCGGGTTGGAGCGGGAGCGGCGGCGGACGCCGTACACGATCCAGGCGGCGCCGCCGAGCATGGCCACGGCGACCACGCCCGCGCCGACGCCGACCAGCGGAGAGTCGTGGGCGGCCTCCACCGGCTTGACCGGGGCGGCGGGGGCGCCCGACGGCGGGCCGCCGACGGGCTTGGTGGGCTTGACCTCGGGGACCGGGCTGACCAGGGTGCCGACCGGCGTCACGTGGCCGCGGGCGGCGAACCCCCAGTCGAGCAGGTCCTCGACCTCGTGCCAGAACGAGCCCTCGTGCCGCATCACCACCACGATCATCGTGTGCCCGTCGCGCCGGGCGGCGCCGACGAAGCTGCCGAGTGCCTTGGTGGTCCAGCCGTTCTTGATCCCGATCATGCCGGGGTAGCGGCCCAGGAGCCGGTTGTGGTTCTGGATCTGGTAGTGCTTGCCCTCGGGGGCGGGGAAGTCGGCGAGCTTGGTGCTCACGTACTCCCGGAAGTCGCGGTTGGCGAGCCCGGCGCGGGCGATCAGCGCCAGGTCGTAGGCCGAGCTGCTCTGGCCGGGCTTGTCCAGGCCGTTCGGGGTCTTGGCGACCGTGTCGAGCGCCTGTAGCCGCTTGGCCTCGGCGTTCATGTCGGCCAGGGTGCGGGCGAGGCCGCCGTTGACCTCGGCCAGCGCCACGGCGGCGTCGTTGCCGGAGACCATCATCAGCGCGCGGAACAGGTCGGCGACCTTGTAGATCTTGTGTTGCGTCAGCCCCACGGCGCTTCCCTCGACGTTGCAGGCGTCAAGGGACGGCTTGATGGTCTTGCGCTTGTCGAGCCGGGGGATGAGGGTCAGCGCCGTCAGCGTCTTCAGCGTGCTGGCCGGCAGGAAGCGTCCGTGGGGGTCCTTGGCGGCCAGGATCTCCCCGGTGTCGGCGTCGGCGACCACGAAGGCCGACGACTCGGTCTTGGGCAGCTTCTTGGCGCCCGCGTCGACGATGACACCGTGCTGTCCCAGCAGCGCTCCGCCGATCGTCGTGTTGTCGTCGGCGGCGGCCCGGGCGTGCGCCGGGGTCACCAGCGTGAGTCCTCCGGCCAGCGCGATCGCGCCGGCTGCTGTCAGGTACTTACCCATAGGGCACTCAGCGTAGCTTTTGTCGGTTTTCATGTGGGGCAAGACGCGACAAAGATCACGAAGGGGCCGGTCAGGAAGCGGCGGTACGATGGAGGCGGTGAAGATGACACGACGCGTCGCCGGGTTCCTCCTGGTCCTGGCCGCCTTCATGGTCTTTGAGTGGATCAACCTCGGCTTCAACCTGGCCGACGGGCATCCCACGTCCTTCTACGTGGTCCACGGCATCCTGATCGCCGTCAACCTGATCCTCGCCCTGGTGCTGGGGGCCCTGGGGTGGCGTGCGTGGCGCGGAGCCGGCCGCGAAGGTCGCATATAACGCGCCCTTCCCGGGCAGAGACGGTAAACGACCGTTTTGCGGTTGAGCATGCAGGTGTGGGAGGCATCTCCTGGTTGCTGGCGGCCGCGAACAGCCGTAAGTCAGGGCGTACAGGGGTGACCGTACGGGTTGGCTGATTCCGCCTATGGGCGGAAACTCAGCCTGAGACCATTGCCTTGGAGGCGTGCTGTGACAATCGAGTTCAATCCTTCGCGCGGCCCGACACTGGGCGTCGAATGGGAACTCCAGCTTGTCGACACGCGCACACGCCGGCTCCGGCAGGACGCACGCTACGTGCTCGAGGACGTTCCCGAGCTGAGCGAGGTCCCGCGGCCGAAGGTCATGCACGAGTTGATGCAGTCCCAGCTCGAGATAATCACCGACGTCTGCCACACGGCGGACGAGGCCGTCCAGGACCTCAAGCGCACCATCGACCGCCTGCGCGAGGCGGTGGAGCCGCGCGGCATGGCCCTGGCCTGTACGGGCACCCACGCCATCAGCGACTGGCGCGAGGCCGTCTACGCGCCCGTCCAGAGGTACACCGAGCTGGTCGAGCAAATGCAGTGGCTGGCATGGCGTATCCAAACATTTGGCGTACATGTCCACGTCGGGGTCCGCCATAGGGATAAAGTCATCCCCATCGTCAACGCACTTGCGGCCTACCTGCCGCATTTCCTCGCGCTGACGGCCTCCAGCCCGTACTGGGGCGGCCAAGACACAGGGCTCGCCTCCAGCCGGGCCGTCGTCTTCGGCGCCCTGCCGACCGCGGGACCACCGCAGATGCTGGCCGACTGGGCGGAGTTCGAGGAGTACATGGACACCCTGAAGCGCGCGGGGACCATCAAGAGCATCAAAGAGGTGTGGTGGGACATTCGACCCCACCCCGACTTCGGCACGATTGAGATTCGAATGTTCGACGGTATACCGACCCTACGGGAGGTCGGGATGGTGACGGCGTTGTCGCAGTGCCTGGTGCAGCAGTTCGACCAGCAGCTGGACCGCGGGTACCGGCTGCCGCACCCCGCGCCGTGGGTCGTACGCGACAACAAGTGGCGGGCCACGCGGTACGGGCTGGACGCCATGGTCATCACCGACGACCACGGTTCGACCGCGCCCATGCGTGACCTGCTGTACGAGCTGACGCGCGAGCTCGCGCCGATGGCCGAGCGGCTCGGCTGTGCCGACGAGCTGGCGGTCGTGTCCGACGTGGTGGAGCAGGGCAACTCCTGCGAACGCCAGCGGGCGATCGTTTCCGGAGGCGGCACCCTCGACGACGTCGTGGACGCGACGATCGCCGAGCTGGCGGACGACCGCTTCATAACCACAACTTTGAGAACGACGTCGAACGGGGCGATAGGCCATGCCGGCACGTGATCTGCGGGGGGAACTCGACGCTTTCCTGGGGGTCCACGACGAGTCACTGATCGGCTTCCGCCGCGATCTGCACGCCCACCCCGAGCTGGGCTTCGTGGAGCACCGCACGACCGAGCGCATCGCCGAGCGCCTCACGCGGGCCGGGCTCGTCCCCACGACCCTGCCGCGCGGCACCGGCCTGATCTGCGACATCGGCAGCGGTGACGGCCCCACCGTCGCGCTGCGGGCCGACATCGACGCGCTGCCCCTGCCCGACGAGAAGGACGTCCCCTACCGTTCGACCGTCCCCGGTGTGTGCCACGCGTGCGGCCACGACGTCCACACCACCATCGTCCTCGGCACCGGCCTGTTCCTCGCCGGGCAGGCCGCGGCGGGGCTGCTCCCCGGGCGTGTCCGCCTGATCTTCCAGCCCGCCGAGGAGGTCATGCCGGGCGGCGCCCTGAAGGTGCTGGAGGCCGGCGGCATCAGCGGCGTCGACCGCATCTTCGGCCTGCACTGCGATCCGCGCCTGGAGGTCGGTCAGCTCGGCCTGCGCGTCGGCCCGATCACCGGGGCCTGCGACAAGGTGAGCGTCCGTGTCGCGGGGCCCGGCGGCCACACCGCCCGTCCCCACCTGACCGCCGACCTCGTCTTCGCCCTCGCCAAGATCGTCACCGAGCTTCCCGCCGCGCTCAGCCGGCGCGTCGACCCGCGCTCGTCGCTGTCGCTGGTGTGGGGCAGGGTCCAGGCCGGCTCGGTCGCCAACGCCATCCCCGACGACGGCGTCGCCGAGGGCACGATCCGCTGCCTCGACGAGCAGGCCTGGCACGAGGCCCCCGATCTGTTCAAGTCGCTGCTCGACTCGGTGGCCATGGCCTACGGCGTCGAGGCCGAGATGAACTACGTCCGCGGCGTGCCGCCCACCATCAACGAGGAGACCAGCGTCGACATGCTCCGCGACGCCGCGGGCCAGGTGCTCGGCGTCGAGGCCGCGGTCCCCACCCCGCAGTCCCTCGGCGGTGAGGACTTCGGCTGGTACCTCGAGTCGGTGCCCGGCGCGTACGCCCGGCTCGGCGTGCGCACCCCCGGCAGCACCGACCACGTCGACATCCACCAGGGCACCTTCGACGTCGACGAGCGCTGCATCGGCGCCGGCGTGCGGGTGCTGGCCGCGACGGCGCTCACCGCGCTGTGGGACGGCTGCCGCGCCTCGGCCGACCAGGCTCAGGCGCAGCCTGTCACCGCCTGACGACCGGCGGCGCTCGGGGGAGGTTTCGCAGGTCACAGGCCGGCGTGAGCTGCATAACGGACCTATTTCGGAGCCGGGTGGCGGTTTGGCCAACGTTGGTACAACAACTATCTTCCGTGCAGGGTTGCCGTGCGTTCCTTCGCGCGTGCACACATGGACCGCGAAGACACGGAAGGAGTCATCTTGCTCCGCATCAGTGCAAGCAAGTTGGCCGCCACGACGGCTGTGGGCGCCATGCTCATGGGCGTCGCGGCATGTGGTGGGGGTAGCGACTCGGGCACCTCCGCCCAGACCTCGACCGGGGCGTCGGCCGGCGCCTCCTCGGCGGCTCCCTCCGCCGCCAAGGTCGGCCTGGCGTTCGACGTCGGCGGCCGGGGCGACCAGTCGTTCAACGACGCCGCCGCCGCGGGCCTCGAGAAGGCCAAGAGCGAGCTGAAGCTGGCTGAGACCAAGGAGCTCGCTGCGACCGCCGGCGAGACGGACGCCCAGAAGGAGCAGCGGCTCCGCCTGCTCGCCCAGAGCGGTTACAACCCCGTCATCGGCGTGGGCTTCGCCTACTCGGCGGCGCTGAAGAAGGTCGCGGCGGAGTTCCCCGACACCAAGTTCGCCATCGTCGACGACGAGGCCCAGGGCCCGAACATCACCAACCTGGTCTTCGCCGAGAACGAGGGCTCGTTCCTGGTCGGCGCCGCCGCCGCCCTGAAGACCAAGAAGGAGCACATCGGCTTCGTCGGCGGCGTCCAGGTGCCGCTGATCAAGAAGTTCGAGGCCGGCTTCACCCGGGGCGCCCAGGCGGTCAAGCCCGACATCAAGATCGACGTCAAGTACCTCACGCAGCCGCCGGACTTCGGTGGCTTCAACGACCCGGCCAAGGGCAAGGCCGCGGCCCAGGGCATGTACGACGCCGGTGCCGACATCGTCTACCAGGCGGCGGGCGGCTCGGGCGGCGGTGTCTTCGAGGCGGCCAAGGCGGCGAAGGCCCTGGCGATCGGCGTCGACTCCGACCAGGCCCTCACCGCCGACCAGAGCGTGCGCGACGTCATCATGACCTCCATGCTCAAGAAGGTCGACGTCGCGGTCTTCGACTTCCTGAAGAGCTACACCGAGGGCACCGTCAAGTCCGGTCCGGTGCGGTACGACCTCAAGGCGGGCGGCGTCGACTTCTCCACCACCGGTGGCAAGGTCGACGACATCAAGAACAAGCTCGACGAGTACAAGCAGAAGATCATCAACGGCGAGATCAAGGTCCCGACCGAGTGATCCACTGATCCCCCGAGGGGCGCTCCTGGGGAGCGCCCCTCGCCTGCTGAGCCGGTACCGCGAGGGGCGCACCGAGCCGCCGAGCGCAGCGAGGCAGGGCAAGCTCAGCCCCGGGGCCCGACCATCGGACCCCTTGCACTACTGTCGGGTAGCGTCTCGCCGGCGAGGCACGAACGGCACGCCCACCAGGCTCGCCGCGTGCCGAGAGGCGGGCCCTCCCCGAGGCCCTGACGCCTCAAGGCCAGCCGGCCGCCACGCCCACGAGGCGCACCCGTCCCCGCCACCGAGGCCACCCGCCTGGAGGAGGCCGCCATCAGCACTTCGACACCTTCGGCCACCGCGACCGAGCCCGCCGTCGAACTCGAGGGGATCACCAAGAGATTTCCCGGCGTGGTCGCCAACCGCGACATCCGCCTCAGCGTGGGCCGCGGGCACGTGCACGCCATCGTCGGCGAGAACGGCGCGGGCAAGTCCACGCTCATGAAGATCCTCTACGGCATGCAGCGGCCGGACGAGGGCGAGATCCGCGTCGACGGCAAGCCCATCGTCTTCAAGCGCCCGGCCGACGCCATCGCCGCCGGGATCGGCATGGTGCACCAGCACTTCATGCTCGCCGACAACCTCACCGTCCTCGAGAACATCATCCTCGGCAGCGAGCCGCGCAAGGGCGGGGTCGGCATCGACTTCTCCACCGCACGCCGCAAGATCAAGGAGATCTCCGACGCGTACGGCCTGGGGATCAGCCCCGACGTCCTGGTCGAGGACCTCGGCGTCGGCGCCCGGCAGCGCGTGGAGATCCTCAAGGTGCTCTACCGGGGCGCGCGCATCCTGATCCTCGACGAGCCGACCGCCGTGCTGGTGCCCCAGGAGGTCGACGAGCTCTTCGACAACCTGCGCGACCTCGTCCGCCAGGGCCTCACCATCATCTTCATCTCCCACAAGCTCGACGAGGTGCTGTCGGTCGCCGACGCCATCACGGTGATCCGTCGCGGCACCACCGTGGCCAGCGTCGACCCCAAGGACGTCACCGCCCGGCAGCTGGCCGAGCTCATGGTCGGCAGCGAGCTGCCGAGCCCCGAGACCCGCGAGTCGACGGTCACCGACCAGGTCGCCCTGTCCGTACGCGGCCTCACCATGCGCGACACCGACGGGCGCGAGGTGGTGTCGGGCGTCTCGTTCGACATCCGCAAGGGCGAGGTGCTCGGCATCGCCGGAGTCGAGGGCAACGGGCAGGCCGAACTGGTCGAGGCCATCATGGGCATGCGCCAGGCCGACGGCGTGATCAAGCTGGACGACGCCGACATCTCCGACTGGTCCACCTTGCGCAGGCGCGAGGGCGGCATCGGCTACATCCCCGAGGACCGCCACCGGCACGGCCTGCTGCTGGAGGCCCCGCTGTGGGAGAACCGCATCCTCGGCCACCAGACCCGCAAGCCGAACGTCAAGGGGCCGTGGATCGACCGGGCGGGCGCCCGCGCCGACACATCGCGCATCGTCAAGGAGTACGACGTGCGCACCCCCGGCATCGACGTGGACGCCGCCGCGCTGTCCGGCGGCAACCAGCAGAAGCTGATCGTCGGCCGTGAGATGAGCGACGACCCCGTCGTCCTCATCGCCTCCCACCCGACCCGCGGCGTCGACGTCGGCGCGCAGGCCGCCATCTGGGACCACCTGCGGGCCGCCCGCGCGGCCGGACTCGCCGTCCTGCTGATCTCGGCCGACCTCGACGAGCTGATCGGCCTGTCCGACAGCCTCAAGGTCATCCTGCGCGGGCGCATGGTGGCCGACGTCGACCCGGCCACCGTCACCCCCGAACAGCTCGGCTCGGCCATGACCGGCGCCGGGGAGGAAGCATGAGTTCGTCGTTCTCCGACCGGTTGCTCGGCAGGGTGAGGCTCACCGGCCTGCTGGGGCTGGCCGCCCCGATCCTGGCCGTGGTGTTCGCCGCCATCGTCACCTCGATCATCCTGCTCCTGAACGGCAGCCAGCCGATCGAGGCGTTCAGCAGCCTGCTGAGCTACAGTGCGACTCCTCGTACGCAGGCCGTGATCATCAACACCGCCGTCACCTACTACATCTCCGCCCTGGCCGTCGCGATCGGGTTCCGGATGAACCTCTTCAACATCGGGGTCGACGGCCAGTACCGCCTCGCCGCCCTCGTCGCGGCGGCCGTCGGCGGCGCGGTGGTGCTCCCGGCGCCGCTGCACGTGGGCCTCATCATGGTCGTCGCGATCGCGGTGGGCGGGCTGTGGGCCTCCATCGCGGCCCTGCTGAAGACCAGGCGCGGGGTCAGCGAGGTCATCTCCACGATCATGCTGAACGCCATCGCCACCGGCCTCGGCGCGTGGCTGCTCACCCCGGAGCGGCTCGCCGTCCCCGTGGCGGGCAGCAACAACATCGGCACCAAGCCGATCCCGCCGTCGGGTCAGTTCCCGGGGCTGGCGCTCATCTCCGGCACGCCGCTCAAGGTGTACGGCATGATCGTGGTGGCGGTCCTGCTCGCGATCGGCTACTACGTCCTGCTCAACTGGACGCGGTTCGGGTTCAACCTGCGGGCCACCGGACGGTCGGAGTCGGCGGCCGTGGCCAGCGGCGTGAACGTCAAGAAGATGGTGCTCGCGACGATGATCCTTTCCGGTGCCGTCGCGGGACTGGTCGGCATGCCGCAGCTGCTCGGCGCCTCGTACTCCTACAGCCTCGACTTCCCGCCGGGGCTCGGCTTCACCGGCATCGCGATCGCGCTCATGGGCCGCAACAACCCGATCGGCATCGCCGTCGGCGCCCTGCTGTGGAGCTTCCTGGACAACTCCAGCGTGATCCTCGACTTCAACAGCGTTCCGACGGAGATCGTGCTCATCATGCAGGGCACCATCGTGCTCTCGGTGATCGTCGCCTACGAGCTGGTGCACCGCTACCGCCAGGTGGCGGAGCAGCGCCGGGTGAGCCGTGAGCTCTCCGCGGGCAAGTCCCCCGAGATGGAAGGAGCGGCGGCGTGACGGTCTCCGACGTGACGGTGGCGCCCCCGGCGCCGCCGAAGACCCGCCGCTTCGAGGTGACCTGGCAGACGGCGCTGCTCGCCGTCTTCGGCCTGCTCGTCATGTTGTCGCTCACCCGGGTCATCACCGGCGCCAACGACATCACCTCCGACGGCACGATCCGCACGGCGATCAGCTTCGCGGTCCCCATCGGACTGGCCGGCCTCGGCGGCCTGTGGTCCGAGCGGGCCGGTGTGGTCAACATCGGCCTCGAAGGCATGATGATCGCCGGCACCTGGTGCGGCGCGTGGGCGTCCCTGTCGTTCGGCTCGCCGTGGGCCGGCGTGATCGCCGGTGCGGTCGGGGGCGCCGTAGGCGGGCTGCTGCACGCGATCGCCACGGTGACGTTCGGCGTGGACCACATCATCTCCGGTGTGGCGATCACCCTTCTCGGCCAGGGCGTCACCCAGTACCTCTCCAAGCTCCTCTTCGTCGGCATGAAGGGCGGCGGCGAGACCCAGTCGCCGCACATCCCGACCATCGCCGACGTGAGCATCCCCGGCATCGGGGACCCGCTGCAGGCCCTCGAGAAGACCCGGATCTTCCTGCTGTCGGACCTCGCGGGCGTCCTGCACGGCCTGTTCCACGGCGTCTCGCTGTTCACGATCGTGGCCATCCTGCTCGTGCCGCTCAGCTTCTACCTGCTCTGGCGCACGGCCTTCGGCCTGCGCCTGCGCGCCTGCGGCGAGCGGCCCGTCGCGGCCGAGTCGCTCGGCGTCAACGTCTACCTGTACAAGTACATCGCCGTGGTGGTCTCCGGCGCCCTGGCCGGCCTCGGCGGCGCCTACCTGTCGATCGTCGCCGCCGGTATCTACCGCGAGGGCCAGACCGGCGGGCGCGGCTTCATCGGCCTCGCCGCCATGATCTTCGGTAACTGGCGGCCGGGCGGGCTCGCGGGCGGCGCCCTGCTGTTCGGGTACACCGACGCGCTGCAGCTGCGCCAGGGCGGCACGTCCGTGCACGCGCTGCTGCTGGTCGTGGCGCTGCTGCTGGCCGCCTTCGCGGTCTACCAGCTCGTCGCGCAGCGTCGTAACCGCGCCGCGCTGCTGACGGGCGTCTTCGCGCTGCTGGTCTTCGCGCTGTTCGCTGTGACCGACACGGTGCCCGAGCAGTTCACCTCCTTCACCCCCCACCTCACCACGCTGCTGGTGCTGTCGCTGGCCTCCCAGCGGCTGCGCGCGCCGGCGGCCAACGGTCTTCCGTATCGCAAGGGACAGGCGAAATGAGCGACGACGTCGACTGGGAGATGCTGCGGGAGCGCGCCACCGAGGCGATGGCGAACGCCTACGCTCCGTACTCCAAGTTCCCCGTGGGGGCCGCCGCCCTGGTCGACGACGGCCGCGTCGTGACCGGCTGCAACGTCGAGAACGCCTCCTACGGTGTGGGCCTGTGCGCCGAGTGCGGCCTGGTCTCGGCTCTGCACGCCTCCGGCGGCGGCCGGCTGGTGGCGTTCACCTGCGTCGACGGGCACGGCGACCTGCTGATGCCGTGCGGGCGGTGCCGCCAGCTGCTGTTCGAGCACGGTGGCCCCGAGCTGCTGGTGGAGACGCCGGAGGGTCCGTGGCGGATGTCCGACTTCCTGCCCTTCGCGTTCGGGCCCGACGACCTCTCCCGGGGAGCATGAGTTCCATGGACGCCATCGAGGTGATCCGCGCCAAGCGGGACGGCCGCGAGCTTTCGGACGAGCAGATCGCGTGGGTGGTCGACGCCTACACGCGGGGAGAGGTCGCCGACGAGCAGATGTCGTCGCTGGCGATGGCCATCCTGCTCAACGGCATGGGCCGCCGCGAGATCGGCCGGTGGACCGAGGCGATGATCCGCTCGGGCTCGCGCATGGACTGGTCGGTGCTCGACCGGCCGACCACCGACAAGCACTCCACGGGCGGGGTCGGCGACAAGATCACCCTGCCGCTGGCGCCGCTGGTGGCCGCCTGCGGGGCGTACGTCCCGCAGCTGTCCGGACGCGGCCTCGGCCACACCGGGGGCACCCTGGACAAGCTGGAGTCCATCCCGGGGTGGCGGGCGTCGCTGTCGAACGACGAGATGCTGGCCGTCCTGCGCGAGGCGGGCGCGGTCATCTGCGCGGCGGGCGACGGGCTCGCCCCCGCCGACAAGAAGCTGTACGCGCTGCGCGACGTCACCGGCACGGTCGAGTCGATCCCGCTGATCGCGTCGTCGATCATGTCCAAGAAGATCGCCGAGGGCACCGGCGCGCTGGTGCTCGACGTGAAGGTCGGCTCGGGGGCGTTCATGAAGGACGTCGACGCCGCCCGCGAGCTGGCCCGCACGATGGTCGACCTCGGCACCGACCACGGGGTCACCACCGTGGCGCTGCTGACCGCCATGGACCGTCCCCTCGGGCTCGCCGTGGGCAACGCCCTGGAGGTCGAGGAGTCGATCGAGGTCCTGTCCGGCGGTGGCCCGTCCGACGTGGTGGAGCTCACCGTACGGCTCGCGCGCGAGATGCTCGCCGCGGCCGGCGTGTCGGGCAAGGACCCCGAGGCCGCCCTCAAGGACGGCTCCGCCATGGACGCCTGGCGCCGCATGATCACGGCGCAGGGCGGCGACCCGGACGCCAAGCTGCCCAAGGCCCCGGAGACGCTCGAGATCACCGCGCCGTCCTCCGGCGTGCTCGCCAGGCTCGACGCGTACGGCGTCGGGCTGGCGGCCTGGCGCCTCGGCGCGGGCCGGGCCCGCAAGGAGGACTCGGTGTCGTTCGGCGCGGGCGTCACCCTGCACGCCAAGCCCGGCGACACCGTCCGCGAGGGACAGCCCCTGATGACCCTGCACGCCGACGACCCGGATCGCTTCACCCGCGCCCTGCAGGCTCTGGACGGCGCCTACGAGGTGGCCGGCACCTCCGGCCCGTCCCTCCTCCCGTTGGTGATCGACCGCCTCACCGCCTGAAAGGCCACCGAACGCAAGAGCCCCCCGGCGTGTGTACGCGCGGGGGGCTCGGTCGTCCGGGCTGATGGGCGAGACGCCCTGGACCGGGTCAGATCGCCTCGAGGACCTTCACGTCGTCCCCGCCCGCCTCCTCGGCGAGCGCCGGGGTCTGGACGGTCGCGCGGCCCCGGACGAGGCCGACGACGGCGATGGCGAGGCCCAGCAGGGCGATCGCCGCGCACAGGGCGAAGGAGGACCGGATGGTGCCGATGGTGACCGTGCCCCCGTGGGAGGTCGCCACGGCGGTGACGATCGCCAGGACCAGCGCGCCGCCGACCTGCCCGGAGGTGTTCAGCAGGCCTGAGGCCAGCCCCTGCTCGTCGTCGGCGACACCGCTGGTGGCCTGGATGTTCAGCGAGGGGAACGACAGCGCGAACGCGATGCCCAGCAGCACCATGCCCGGGATGATCATGGTGGTGAGGCTGGGGTGCTCGCTGACGTTCAGGAACACGGCGTACCCGGCGGCCAGCGCGAACGAGCCGATCGTGATCAGGCGGGTGGTGCCGAACCGGTCGGCGAGGTCACCCATCTTCGTCGAGGTGACGGCCACGAGCAGGCCCGCGGGGAGGAAGGCCAGGGCGGTCTGCAGGGCCGACCAGTGCAGGAGGTTCTGGAAGTACTGCATCCCGACGAACTGGAACCCGACGTAGGAGCCGAACAGGATCACAAGTCCGAGGTTGGCCCGGACGAGGTGCCCGGAGCGCAGGATGGACAGGCGCACGAGCGGGTGCTTGACGCGCAGCTCGGCGACGATGAACAGGGCGAACAGGGCGATGGCGCCCCCGATGCTGCCCAGCGTGCGAAGCGAAGCCCACCCGGCCTCGGGGGCCTGGACCACGGCGAAGACGAACAGCAGCATCGAGCCGGTGATGGTGGCGGCGCCGATGAGGTCGTAGCCGCCGGTGGCGCGCTCCTCGCCGGAGTGGCGCGGAAGCAGCTTCAGGCCCGCCACCAGCGCGATGATCGCGACCGGCACCGGCATCAGGAAGGTGTACCGCCAGCCGAGCTCGGTGAGGAAGCCCGACAGCACGAGGCCGAGCGAGAAGCCGCTGGCGCCACAGGCGGTGAAGATGCTGAGCGCCCGGTTACGGGCCGGCCCCTCGGCGAAGGTGGTGGTGATGATGGACAGCGCGGCGGGGGCGGTGAAGGCGGCGCTGATGCCCTTGATGAACCGGGCGGCGATGAGCAGGGTGCCGTCGTTCACCACGCCACCGAGCAGCGAGGCCACGGCGAAGACGACCAGGGCGGTGAGGAAGACCCGCCGGCGGCCGAGAAGGTCGGCCGTCCGGCCGCCGAGCAGCAGCAGCCCGCCGTAGCCGAGCACGTAGCCGCTGACGACCCACTGAAGGGAGGAGGTCGACAGGCCGAGGCTGGACTGGATGGACGGCAGGGCGACCCCGACCATCGAGACATCAAGGGCGTCGAGGAACACGACGGCGCAGAGCACGGTCAGGGCTCCCCACAGTCGTGCGTCCCATCGTTGGTCATGCGCGGAGGAGTTCATGGCGTAGGACATTACATGCACATGCATTCAATGCACAAGCAAATAATTCGCGTGCATCTATTGCGCCTGCATGCTATAGTCCGGCCATGGAGGACGACCGCGAAGTCGTGCGCTGGTGGCGCGACCTGATGGCCCAAAAGGCCATGACGTGGTGCGCGCTCGAACGCGAGCTCGGCGAGAAGCACGACTTGGGCGTCAGTGACTTCGAGGTCCTCGATCACATGGCGGAGTCCGAGCACGGGCAGTACCGCGTGCAGGAGCTCGCCGACGCCGTCCATCTCAGCCAGAGCGCGCTGTCGCGCCTGATCTCCCGCCTGGAGAAGGCCGGTCTGGTCTGCCGCAACATGTGCCTCGACGACCGGCGCGGGGTCTTCGTCCAGATCACCTCGGCCGGCCTCGAACGCCACCGCCAGGCCCTCCCCACCCACCGTGCCGTCCTCGCCGCGTCCCTGTCCCGCATCCAAACCTGGCCCCGCGACCCCACCCCCATCCGCTGACCATCCCCCGCCGTACTCCTCCCCGCCGTCGCGGCGCCAGTGAGCGCTCCGGACATGCGAGGGGAAGCCACGTGCTCGCCGGACATGCGAGGGGGAGACCTGTCTCGCCGGCCCGGACAACCGCGGGGAGAGGTGTCTCGCGCCGGCCTGGGCATGCGACGAGGGGAAGGACGTGTTTCGCGTGGTCGGGTGCGGGTGTCGGCTTGGAGATCGGGGTGTTTCGGACACAATTTCGGGATCAGGGGTTTCCGGGTGAACCGGTGAGGCATTCTCGGCGTTGTAGGAGTTGGTGACTTCGTTCGAGGAAGCCGAGGCCCATGAAGAAGATCGCCATCGCAAGCGCCCTCGTGCCTCTCGCGCTCCTCGCCGCGTGCGGGACCGCGCGGGACGACTCTGGTGCGACGACCAGTCCGATCATCACCTCGGCGCCCCCTTCCTCAACCGGCACCGAGTCGCCCGCCACGCCCTCGCCGGCGCCGAGCTCGGCCACCGCGCTGCCGGGAACGCCGTCCGCTACCGGTGGCCCCCGGACGTCCGGCGCGCCTTCCACGGGGGCGTCCGAACTGGCTCCGCCCACCGGGACCAAGCCGGTCGAGGTGTCGCACACGCCCGCCCGGCCGCCCCTGGTGACCGGTGTGCGGTTCGCGCGGCACGAGGGGTACGACCGGGTGGTCCTCGACCTCACGGGGGCGATGGCCGGTTACAGCGTCGACTGGGTGAAGCAGCTGGTCGAGGACGGCTCCGGGGATCCCATCGCGATCAAGGGCGGGGCCTAT
This sequence comes from Sphaerisporangium fuscum, assembly GCF_018531465.1. Taxonomy (GTDB): domain Bacteria; phylum Actinomycetota; class Actinomycetes; order Streptosporangiales; family Streptosporangiaceae; genus Sphaerisporangium; species Sphaerisporangium fuscum. Next base: position 253,348 of record NZ_JAHDTF010000002.1, on the reverse strand, counting down.
CTCGCGGTCACTCTGCGCCCCGCCGAGGCGCACACGAAGGACGGTAAGCCGACGCTCGGCGGGAACCGGGTGCTTCCTGCGGGGCTCGGCAACGTGCGCAGTGTGGTGCGGACCGGCGACTTCGAAGGCACCGTGAGCCTCGCGCTCGTCCTCGGCCACCAGGCCGGCTTCCGGGTCATCGAACAGTCGGCCCCCTCCCGCCTCGTCGTCGACGTGGCCCACTGACCTCGCGCGAGCCTTCTCGCTCCGGTCTCTTCTCCACGGCCTCGGCCACCGCCGCCGGCGCGTGTACGCCGCGGAGGCCGCCCCGGCCGGCAACTGGTGGCGCCGGCAGATCGGCGTCCCCGGAAAGCTCCTCGACGCGGCGGTGCTGATCGGTCTCCGCCTGACGGCACGCCAGAGCCGGGGACTGCGGGACGCGGTGGACCATTTCGTCCCCGGATGCCGCCTGGAGGACTGCAGCGGCACCAGCACCGCGGCGAACAGGGTGGCGCGTTGAGGTGCCCCGCTCCTGGCGCCGGCGGTCGGCAGCCTTCTAGCGTCCCCTCGCTCCGATCGTCCCCTCCTCCTGTGAGGCTGGGGACGCGGCGCCGTGGTGCGTACGCAGTCCGTTCAGGGCGGCCTCGACCACCATGTCGGCGAACTCGGCCGTGAGCGGGCCCTCGCGGTGCAGCCAGCGACTGCGCAGCGGCCCCCAGAGCATGTCGACGGCCACGTCGAGGTCGACCTCAGGAGCCAGCTGCCCGGCCTGCTGGGCTTTGCGGAGACGGCGACGCTTGAGCTCTTTGATCGGCTTGTCCAGGCGTTCGGTGTAGTCCTCCGCGAGGGACGGGTCGAGAAGGATCTCGACGGCCAGGGCGCGCATCGGTTCGCTGTAGCGCGGGTCGTTCAGTTCGTCGACGGTGGCGCGCAGCACCGTCTTGAGGTCGGCTTCGAGGTCGCCCGTGTCGGGGAGCTCGGCGAGTTGCTCGCCTTCGCCTTCGCCTTCGCTGAGCATGAGCAGTGCGTCGAACAGCACCGCGCCTTTGGACGGCCACCAGCGATAGATCGTCTGCTTGCCCGCCCCGGCTCTGGCGGCGATCGCCTCGATGCTCACCCTGCTGTATCCCATCTCTCCGACGAGCTCGAGGGCGGCGGTGAGGATCGCGCGACGGGTGGCCGGGCTGCGTCGAGCGGCATCTGGGGCTTTGCGCTGTATCGCCACAGGGCGAATCCTACCGAACGGGAGACGAGACGGACCGTCTTGCGGCTGCTCCCAAGTCCTGCTAATGTCCCTGCGAGACGAGACGACTCGTCTTGTCGTTCTCAATGTCAGGAGATCTGATGACCGCCACCCCCACCAGCAGTGCGTCCTCCGCCCGGGTCTGGTTCATCACCGGGGCGAGCCGAGGCCTCGGCCGGGCCTTCACCGAGGCTGCGCTACGCGCCGGTGACAGCGTCGTCGGTGTGGCCCGCACGCTGACCACGCTCGAAGACCTGGCCCATGAGCACGGCGACCGCCTGCTCGCGCTCCCGCTTGACGTCACCGACCGGGAGGCGGTGTTCGCCACCGTCGAGCAGGCGGTGCGCCACTTCGGCCGCCTGGACGTCGTGGTGAACAACGCCGGGTACCTCGCGATGGGGATGATCGAGGAGTTCGGCGAGGCCGAAGCCCGCGCCCAGATGGAGACCAACTTCTTCGGAACCATGTGGGTCAGCCAGGCCGTGCTGCCCTATCTGCGAGCCCAGAGGAGCGGGCACATCGTCCAGATCTCCAGCATCGGCGCACTGGGCGGGCATCCGCTCACGGGCATGTACAGCGCCGGCAAGTTCGCCCTGGAAGGGATGAGCGAAGCGCTGGCGGCGGAGGTCGCGGGCTTCGGCGTCAAGCTCACCATGGTGGAGCCCGGCGGCTACTGGACCGACCTCTACACCACCGGCCTGGTGACCACCGAGCCGATGGAGGCCTATGCACCGCTGCGGGCCGAATTGGAGAAACAGTTCGCCGAGGGGTCGGTGGACAGCATGCCGCACCTCGCCGCCGAGGCGCTCATGAAGCTCGTCGGCAGCGAAGATCCGCCGCTGCGGCTGCTGCTCGGCGGCGCCGCCTACGACCTGGCGTTCGACATCTCGCGACGCCGCATGGCCACCTGGGCGGCGTGGGAGGAGACGAGCCGGGCCGCCGAGCAGGCCACCGAGGCGCCGGAGGGATATGGCGTCTTCTAGAGCGAACCGCGAACGGCCCGCTTGCGGGGCCTGAGTCCAGGTGGCGCCGTGGTCGCCGGCATGGTATTCGTCTTCGCTGGCGAAGGGGACCGCCGCGGAGGCGACCCTCTGTGGACGGCGGATCCTTGCCCGTCGGTGGTCTGGCTGCCGGTGGCCTGGCCAGAGGGTGGCCGGCCTCTGCGCGCTTCGCGGTGGAGTGACCGGATTCAGGTAGAGGAGGGCGTGCGATGGGCCGCAGGCCGGAACAGCCGATCGGGCTCCTGTTCGACGTCCTGGCGGTCGAGGAGCGGGTGGGCCAGCTGCTGCGGCTGGCACTCGCCGAGACGGGTCTCAAGCCGATGGAGTACGCGGTGACCAGTCTGCTCGCCACCCTCGGCCCGACCACTCCCTCACAGATGGCGAAAGGCATCGGAATGCGCCCGTCCACCCTCTCCGGCCACCTCGCCGCCCTGACCCGGCGCGGGGTGATCCAGCGCGAACGAGCCCCGGTGGACGGACGCTCGGCGTTGCTGGAGCTCACCGAGGAGGGGCAGCGGCTCCAACGGGATGCGGTCGCCCAGGTGAAGCGGCACATGGTGCGGTTGCAGACCGAGCTGAGCAATCCGGTGGAGCAGGTGCGCGGCGTGCTGAACGACCTCGCCAACGCGCTCGACCGCACCGTCGAGGCGGCGGGTTAGGTTCCGGATAACAATTCGAATCCGAACTATCTTTCGGTCCCGCCCTGCGGCAAAGTACTTCGTGTTCGAAGTAGTTCGCCGGGTGCCGCACCGGCGGATCCCGTTAAGGGCCGAGGAGTTGATCGTGAGTCTTCGCCGTCTCGCCGCCACTGTCACCGTTGTCGCCGCACTCGCCGTGGGTCAGTTCGGTACGGCAGCGGTGACCTACGCCGACAGCCGGCTGCCGTCCAGATACGTCGTTTCCGAGGAGCCCGGTGTCCTGCCGGAGGGGATCGGCATCGCGCCCGACGGCACCATGTACGTCACCAGCACCGGCACCGGAGACATATACCGCGGCCACGTCTCCCAGGACCGGCTCCGCACCTTCGCCTCCGGAAGGGCGGCGGGTCGCGGCTACGCCGCCGGCATTCATCCCGACCGCCGGGGCCGCGTCTTCGTCGCCACCCGCGCGGCGCTCGACGTCCACGGCCGCGACGGCAGGCTGATCGCGCACCGTCCGGCCACGGCCGGCCCGGTCGGCGACCCGTTCCTCAACGACCTGGTGATCACCCGGGACGCCGTCTACGTCACCGACTCCACCAACGCCGTCGTATGGCGGGCCACGCTCGAAGGTGGACGCATCGGACAGCTCCAGCGGTGGCTGGACGTACGCCCGCTGGTGCCGCAGATGCCGGCGCAGTATTTCTTCCTGAACGGCATCGACGCCACGCCTGACGGTAAGACGCTGATCGTCTCCTCCCAGGGGCTGGAGGCCCTGATCCGCGTCGACGTCGCCACCCGGGAGGCCCGCCTCGTCGATCTCGGTGGCGCGAGCTTCGGTCCCGACGGCCTCGTGCTGCGCGGTACGACGGTGTACGCCGTGCTGAACTACGCCGCGCCCGCGGGTCAGGGCGTGTACGTGGCGCGGCTCGGCGACGACCTGAGCGCCGGGGAGGTGGTGGCCAAGGTGATCGACCCGAGCTTCGACTCACCCACCACTCTGGCGGTGCGCAACGGCCGTGTGTACGTGGTGAACGGCCAGCTCGACCACGCGCCCGGCACCCCGCCGTACACCGTCGTGACGGTACCGGACCCGCTGCGCGAGGCCACCGCGGCCGACGAGGACTGACCCCAGGAGCACGCCGCGGGCCGCTGTGTTGGGGAGATGTCGGGGATGTGGCGGTCTGCGGGGAGAGACGGGGGTGCGGCGGGCCGCTCCTGTGGGGAGATGGCGAGATGTGGTGGGGCGCCCGATTCCTGGGCCGCTCACTAGACTGTCCGCGTGGTACGCAAAATTGCGGGGGCGACCCGTATCCCTGTCCCCGGTGGCAAGGTCATCGACGAGTACATCGGCCGCGTGAACAGCGGCGACGACCAGGTGTCGATCGCGCACATGGTCGCGCCGGCCGGCTGGGAGGAGCCCGCCCAGACGCCGGAGTTCACCGAGTACACCCTCGTGCTGCGCGGCACGGTCGTGGTCGAGCACGACGAGGGTGTGACCGAGGTGGGGGAGGGCGAGGCGTTCGTCAGCCTTCCGGGCGAGAAGATCCGCTACAGCGTCGGCCCCGATGGCGCCGAATACGTCGCCGTGTGCCTGCCCGCCTTCTCCCCCGACACGGCCAACCGCGACGAGTGACCTTCGCTCCCGACACGGCCGACCGTGACGAGTGACCTTCCCCCGACACGGCCGACCGTGACGAGTGAGACCAGAGGGCCGTTCTAGGATGTTCCGATGAGTGAGCAGCCCACATACGACGAGATCCGCAAGGCGCCGAAAGTTCTTCTCCACGACCATCTCGACGGTGGCCTGCGACCTGAGACGATCATCGATCTGGCGCGCGAGACGGGGTACGACCGGCTCCCGACCACCGACGCGGGCGAGCTGCGCACCTGGTTCCGCGAGGCGTCCGACTCCGGCTCGCTGGAGCGTTACCTCGAGACCTTCGACCACACGGTCGGCGTCATGCAGACCAGGGAGTCCCTGGTCCGCGTGGCCGCCGAGTGCGCCGAAGACCTCGCCGCCGACGGAGTCGTGTACGCCGAGGTGCGGTACGCCCCCGAGCTGCACACCTCCGCGGGGCTTTCGCTCGACGAGGTGGTCGAGGCGGTGCTGGAGGGCTTCCGCCTGGGCTCCGAGGGGCGCGGCATCCGCGTGGGCGCGCTGCTGACGGCGATGCGCCACCAGGCCCGCTCGATGGAGATCGCCGAGCTGGCCGTGCGCTACCGCGACGTGGGCGTGGTCGGCTTCGACATCGCCGGCGCCGAGGCGGGGTACCCTCCCACCCGCCACCTCGACGCCTTCGAGTACCTCCAGCGCGAGAACGCCCACTTCACGATCCACGCGGGCGAGGGGTTCGGTCTGCCGTCGATCTGGCAGGCCATCCAGTGGTGCGGCGCCGACCGTCTCGGGCACGGCGTGCGCATCATCGACGACATCCAGGTGTCCTCCGACGGGAGTGCCAAGCTCGGGCGCCTCGCGGCCTATGTCCGCGACAAGCGGATCCCGCTGGAGATGTGCCCGACGTCCAACCTCCAGACGGGCGCCGCGTCGTCGCTGGCCGAGCACCCGATCGGGCTGCTGCGCCGCCTGCACTTCCGCGTCACCGTCAACACCGACAACAGGCTGATGAGCGACACCGGTGTCTCCAAGGAGTTCGCCAACCTGGTCGAGACGTTCGGGTACGGATGGGACGACCTGCAGTGGTTCACTGTGAATGCCATCAAGTCGGCGTTCATCCCGTTCGACGAGCGTCTCGCGCTGATCAACGACGTCATCAAGCCGGGCTTCGCGCGGCTCAGGGGCCAGGCGTAGCAGGCGCCCGCCATTCTGCCGGCGGCCCCTGTCAGAGTGGCGGCTTGAGCAGTGCGGCTGAGGCGTTAGCGTGGTGACCGCCTGCTAAGCGGAGAGGTGTCGCGGTGAAGCCACAAGTCTTCCGGTCCAAGACGGCCTTTGTCCTCGGCTGGGTGTGGATGGTCTTCGCCGCCTTCAATGCCGTCGACCTGGTCAGGCGCGGCACGATTCCCTCCGCGCTGGTGGCCGGGGCGGTCCTGGCCGTGCTGACGGCCGCCGTCTTCGTCGGCTGCCTGCGGCCGGGCATCCTGTTCCAGGAGCACGGCCTCCTGGTCCGCAATCCGCTGCGCAACGTCTTCGTCCCCTGGAAGGCCGTCGACGGCGTCCACGTGTCGCACGCGATCGTCATCGAGTCGGGCGACGAGAGCGTGCGCTGCTGGACGCCGCAGGCCTCGGCGCGCGAGCGGGCCAGGGCCGTACGGCGCGGGGCGGCGGGCTCTCCGGCCAGGTCCGGCCGCTACCCGACTTCCCAGCCGGAGCTGTCCAAGGCCGAGCGGGCGGCGGCCCAGGCGATGGCGGGCCGCACGCACGCCGACTGGGTCGCCACTCAGATCACCGAGACCGCCGAGAAGAAGTCCCACGACGAGGGCGAGCGCGGCTCCCTGACGGTCACCTGGTCGCCGTCGGCCCTGGTGGTCCTGGCCGTGGCCCTGTCCTTCGTGATCGCGGCCCTGATCGTCTCGTAGCCGTTTCAGAGGCCGAGAGCGCTCGACAGGTCGGCCTTGAGGGTGTCCAGGTCCCGTACGGCTTGGGCTCGGGCGGCCGCCACGTCTTCCGCTCCGGTGGCGGGGATGACGACCTCCAGGTAGCACTTCAGCTTCGGCTCGGTGCCCGAAGGACGGACGACCACCCGGGCGTCGCCGTCGAGCCGGTAGCGCAGGCCGTCGGTGGGGGGCAGGCCGTCGGCGCCGGCGTTGAGGTCGTCCACCGACAGTACGGTCCTGCCCGCCAGCGCCTGTGGAGGGCGGGCCCGCAGCCGCTCCATGGCCCCGGCGATGAGGGACAGGTCGCTCACACGGACCGAGAGCTGTGTGGTCGCGTGCAGGCCGTACGTCGCGGCCTGGGCGTCCAGGAGGTCGAGCAGCGTGCGGCCGTCCCGCCGGGCCTGTGCCGCCATGCCGGCGACGGTGAGCGCGGCGCCGATGCCGTCCTTGTCGCGTACGGGCAGCCCGGCGTCGGAGCCGACGCTGTAGCCGAGCGCCTCCTCGTACCCGTAGACGAGCCCGTCGCCGGCCTTCACGATCCACTTGAAACCGGTGAGCGTCTCGGCGTGCCGCACGCCGTGCGCCTGGGCGATCTTCCCCAGCAGTGAGGAGGAGACGATGGAGGCCGCCACCAGCCGGTCCGGTCCGGTGGTGCGGGTGATGATGTACTCGCCCAGCAGGCCGCCCACCTCGTCGCCGGTCAGCATGCGGAAGCCGCCCTCCGGGAGCGGCACGCCCACGGCGCATCGGTCGGCGTCGGGATCGTTGGCGATCACCAGGTCCGCGCCCGCCTTCTCGGCGAGCTCCAGCGCGAGGTCCATCGCGCCCGGCTCCTCCGGGTTGGGGAACGCCACGGTCGGGAAGTCGGGATCCGGCTCCCCCTGCGCCTGGACGACGGCCGGGGGCTCGAACCCGGCCCGCGTGAAGGCGCGCAGCAGGATGTCGCCGCCGACGCCGTGCATCGGCGTGTAGACGACCCGCAGGTCACGGGCGTCACCCAGCGGCAGCGAGGCCACGGCCGCCAGGTAGGGCTCGACGATCGCGGCGTCGCTCAGGACGTCCCATCCGTCCCCCAGAGGCAGCTCGTCCACCCGCCCGACGGCGTCGATGGCGGCCGAGATCTCCTCGTCGACCGGCGGGACGATCTGCGAGCCGTCCCCCCAGTAGACCTTGTAGCCGTTGTCCCGGGGCGGGTTGTGGGAGGCGGTGACCATGACACCCGCGTCGGCGCCGAGGTGCCGTACGGCGAAGGCCAGCACGGGGGTCGGCCAGTGGTGCGCCATGAGCGAGACACGCAGCCCGGCGCCGGTGAGGACGGCGGCGGAGTCGCGGGCGAAGACGTCCGACTTGTGCCGGGCGTCGTACCCGATGACGACATGCCCGCCGGGCCCCAGACGCCTCGCCAGGCCCGCCGCGGCACGCATGACGGTCACCCGGTTCATGCGGTTCGGCCCGGCCCCCAGCTCGCCTCTCAGGCCCGCCGTGCCGAACTCCAGCTTGGCCCCGAAACGGTCCTCCAGCGCCGGCACGTCGCCGCGATCGAGGATCGCGCGGAGCTCGTCCCGCGTCTCCGCGTCGGGATCCTGCTCCAGCCACTCCTCGGCCCGCCGCACCAGATCAGACACCACAACTCCTCGCCCGGAAGGGACCGTCGGAAAACATCGTCGAAGCCATCGCCCGCGCCCGCTCCGCTAGAGCTTGTTGACGACCTTGCCGAGCAGGACGCCCATGCGCGCCGCCGTGGCCCGGCCGACCTCGAGGACCTCCTCGTGGTTCAGCGGCTCGCCGACCAGCCCCGCGCCGGGGTTGGTGACCAGCGAGATGCCCAGCACCTCCGCGCCGCCCTCACGGGCCGCGATGGCCTCCAGCACGGTCGACATGCCCACAAGGTCGCCGCCGAGTGTGCGCAGCATGCGGATCTCCGCCGGGGTCTCGTAGGTCGGCCCGCGGAAGGCGACGTACACCCCCTCGGCCAGGGACGGGTCGACCTCGCGGGCCAGCTCGCGCAGACGCTTGGAGTAGACCTCGGTGAGGTCGATGAACGTCGCCCCTCTGATCGGGTTGTCGCCGGTCAGGTTGATGTGATCGCTGATCAGCACGGGCTCGCCGACGTCCTGGGTCTCCGGCCGGAGGCCACCGGCGGCGTTGGTCAGCACGACCGTGCTCACACCGGCGGCGATCGCCGTACGCACGCCGTGCACCACCGGCTCCACGCCCCGGCCCTCGTACAGGTGGGTGCGCCCGAGGAAGATGAGAGCCTTACGGCCGGATTCCGTCTCGACGGCCCGGATCCTGCCGGAGTGCCCGGCCACGGCCGGAGGGGCGAAGCCGGGCAGGTCGGTGACCGAGAGCTCGGAGATCGTCCTCCCGATCGCGTCCGCCGCCGGGACCCACCCCGACCCCATCACCAGCGCCACGTCGAACGAATCGACCCCGGTCAACTCTCTCAGCGCGACCGCGGCCTCGGCCGCGAGTACATAAGCGTCATTGCTCACGTTCACCGAGGCTACAGCCCACCCGCCACACCGGGCACCCGCCCCGGACCGCGACTTCGGGGGCAGGCGCCCCGGTCAGGCGGGGTGGATGGTGCGAACGGCAGGGGATTGCGTAGTCTCGTCCGGACCGGGCCCCGGCGGTAGGGGCTGCCGGGGGAGGTGGACTGTGTTGATCGAGCGGGCAGCGAAGTTGGACGACGAGGACCCGTTGCGGCATCTGCGGGAGGAGTTCGACCTCGACCCCGGAGTCGTGTACCTCGACGGCAACTCGCTGGGCGCGCCGCCGAAGCGGGTCGCGGGGCGCGTCGAGCAGGTCGTACGGGAACAGTGGGGCCGCCGGCTCATCCGGTCCTGGCCCGAGAGCTGGTGGACCGCGCCGGAGCGGGTCGGGGAGAAGATCGCGCCGCTGGTGGGCGCCGCGCCGGGACAGGTCGTGGTCGCCGACTCGACCAGCGTCAACGTCTTCAAGGCCCTGGTCGGGGCGGTACGGCTGGCGCAGGCGGGCTCCCCGGAGCGGCGGGAGATCATCGTGGACGCGGCCACGTTCCCCACCGACGGGTACGTCGCGGAGTCGGTGGCCGAGATGACCGGCACGCTGCTGCGTCCGGTCCAGGTGGACGAGTTCGACGACGTGCTCGGCGACCGGACGGCGGCGGTGCTGGTCAACCACGTCGACTACCGGACCGGGCGCCTCCACGACATGCCCTCGGTGACGGCCAAGGTGCACGCCGCCGGCGCCCGGGTGGTCTGGGACCTGTGCCACAGCGCCGGCGTGCTGCCCATCGAGCTCGACGCCCTCGGGGTCGACCTCGCGGTCGGCTGCACCTACAAGTTCCTCAACGGCGGCCCCGGCGCGCCCGCGTTCATCTATGTGCCGCGTGAGCTGCAGCCGTCGTTCCGCCAGCCGCTGTCGGGGTGGGGCGGGCACAGGGATCCGTTCGCGATGGCCTCGGCCTACGACCCCGACCCGGGGATCGCGCGGGCCCGCGTCGGCACGCCCGACATCCTGTCGCTGCTCGCCCTGGACGCCGCCCTGGAGGTCTGGGAGGGCGTGGACCTCGCCGAGGTCCGGGCCAAGGGGCTGGCGCTCACCGGGTTCTTCATCGAGTGCGTGGACGAACTGCTGGGCGACGCGGTCGAGGTGGTGACCCCGCGCGACGCGTGGCGTGGCCACCAGGTGTCCCTGCGCCACCAGGACGCCCGCACGCTGGTCGCCGACCTGACGGCCCGCGAGGTGATCGGCGACTACCGCGCCCCCGACGTGCTGCGGTTCGGCTTCGCGCCGCTGTACAACCGGTACGCCGACGCCGTCCAGGCCGCGCGATCCCTCGCCGAGCTCCTCACCTCCCGGAACTGACGGGCCCGAAGTTCGAAACCGGCTCCGGGCCGCTGGGGCACGGAGCCATACATCTTGTGACGGTCCCTCGCGGCCCCGCACGGCTGGGACGGTGGGAAACGATCAGGGCATTGACGTGTGCTGTTCATGTCGCCCTGGGATACTCCAGCCAACCCGGGCCAAGGCGAGATGAGGTGGCGGAGTTGGCGGCGGAGCGGCTGGCCGAATTGCTGTCCGAATTGAAGCGTCGCAGCGGTCGCACCTACGAAGCCCTGGGGCGCCGTACGGGCATGAGCCGCTCCACCGTGCACCGCTACTGCCGTGGCGAGATCGTCCCCGACAGCTACGGACCGCTGGAGCGCATCGCCAGGGCCTGCGGCGCGAGCAAGGCCGAACTCGACGAGCTGTACCGATTATGGGCACAGGCGAACACCGCCTTACCGTCCGCGGAATCCCTGCCCGAAGCAGAGGCCGGCCCGGGGGAGGAGGCCGTCACGGTCGCCTCCCCGGTGGACGCCGGCCGGGGGGCGCTCACGTCGGTGGAGATCGGGCCGGGCCGGGGAGCCGCCCAGGACGGTGGGCCGCGGTGGCGTGGCCGCGCCACGGTACGCCAGGGGGCCGGGCTGGTGGGCACGGCGCTGGTGATCGTGTGCCTGGTGGTGCTGAGCTCCAGCGGGCCGTCCCGGACACCGTCAGAAGCGCGGTCCACCGGGCCCGCCCGGCCCGTGCAGTGGATCACCGGGCCCGCCTGGAGCAGGCCGGAGGCCCCCGTTCCGAGCACGCTGTTCGGCGTGACCGTGAACAGCGCCACCGGCACCATGCCCGGCTTCCGGGTCGGGGCCGTCCGCCTGTGGGACAGCGAGACCCGCTGGGCCCAGGTCCAGCCCCAGCGCGGCGAGTACGACTGGTCGGTCCTCGACCGCCTGGTCGGCGGCGCCACCGGCGCGGGGCTGCCCGTGCTGTACGTCCTCGGCGGCACGCCCTCGTGGGCGAGCCAGGAGGGCCCCGCGGCGCCGTACCCCGACGGCTCGCGCTCCTCGCCCCCGGACGACCTTCGCGACTGGGACGCCTTCGTGCGCGCCGTGGTCCAGCGGTACCGCGGGCGCATCGAGGCGTACGAGCTGTGGGTGCTCGCCAACGACCACCGCTTCTACACCGGGAGCGTGGAGAAGCTGGTCGAGATGACGCGGCGGGCGAGCAGGATCATCAGGTCCGCCGACCCCAAGGCCACCGTGGTCTGCCCGGGGATGGGGCAGCTGTGGACGCCCGAGGGCAAGCGGGTGCTGCGGAGGTTCGCCGAGCTCGGAGGGTACGGCCACTGCGACGTCGCGAGCATCAAGCTGTACCAGCGCAGCGCCTCGGATCCGCCCGAGACCATGCTGGAGCTGGCGACCGCCGTCGACCGGACGATGCACGAGGCCGGGGTGCAGCCGCGGCTGTGGAACACCGGCACCACCTACTCGATCCCGCTGGAGACCCCGCTCGACGAGACTCGGGCACGCGACTACGCCGTGCGCTTCTACCTCGCCGGCCTGTACGCGCGCGACGTCAACCTCGAACGGATGTACTTCTACAACTGGGGCGGCACGAAGATCCCCATCGTCCTGCAGGCGGACGGAGGGGCCCCGACCCGGGCGGCGCTGGCCGTGGAGCAGCTCGAACGGTGGCTCGCGCACGCCGCCGGCCGCTCCTGTGGGCGAGGCCTGGCGATCAGCCTGCCCGAGAACGTCTGGCAGTGCGAGTTCGTCGTCACCGAGTCGGGCCGCCGTCACACGACGAGGATCCGCTGGACGATCTCCGGAACGGCCGAGACCACGGCCGGCCCCAGGGCGCGGGCCGTCCACCGCCTGGACGGCGGCTCCACCCCGGTGCGCCCCGGCGACCCGATCACCGTCACCGAGGAGCCGATCATGATCGAGGACGACACCTAGCCGCTGATCGCGTTGCTGTGCTTGATGGCCTCGCTCCGCTCGGCGGCGAGGGGCGCTCCTTGAGGCGGCGGTCTTCGTCGTCGTCCGGGCTCGTACCTCGCCCTACCTCCTCCTCAGACCACCGCCGCGCCCCTCGCGGGTCAGCCGCCGATCGAGGTGCAGGGGCGGCTGCGCAGGTCGGCGACGTAGTCGTCGGGGGCGCCTGCCTTCTCGGCGGCGTCGGCCAGGATGCCGAGGTAGCGCGCGGACGGCAGGCCGCCCTCATAGCGGTCCAGGACGTAGAACCAGGCGACCACCTCGCCGTCGAGGGTGGCCACGCGCAGGCGGACCTTGTGGAAGAGCCCGAGCTCGGCCCCCTCCCACTGGTCGAGGGAGGGCTCGTCCCACTCGGGCACGTCGTAGAGCACGACGAACACGTGCTCGTCGGGGTCTTCGACGATGGTGGCGAGGGCGCCTTCCCAGCCGACGTCGGCCCCGCCGAAGGTCAGGCGCCAGCCTTGCAGCCACCCCGTCCCTCGCATGGGCGAGTGGGGAGCCCTCTGGGCCATCTGCTTCGGGTCCATGTTGCTGCCGTAGGCGGCGTAAACAGGCACGGCACACAAGACTAATCCAAGATCCCGGCCGGGATCCGGTCCGCGCGGGCAACACGCGCGGGGACCGTGGCGACCCCTGGTGTTCTTCCGGTGATCGCGACCGCTATCCGTGGATTCATAGGGGTTTATCGGCTGAAATCAGGTTTTTTACGGGTCTTCAGTGCTTCTAGCCGGGTATTGCACCACGGGCACCCCTCACCATGCGGGACAATGGGCTATGTGACGAGGATTGTGATCATTGGCGGTGGGCCCGGCGGCTATGAGGCGGCCCTGGTGGCCGCTCAGCTCGGAGCCGAGGTCACCGTGGTCGAGCAAGAGGGCCCCGGTGGCGCGTGCGTCCTCACCGACTGCGTGCCGTCCAAGACGATGATCGCCACGTCCGTCCGCAAGCAGGCCCTGCTCGACGCCGCCTCGCTCGGCGTGCACTACACCGGCGGGTCCGACGGCGACGTCGGCGGCATCCGCGTCGACATGCCGCTGGTCAACAAGCGCGTCAAGGAGCTGGCGCAGGCCCAGTCGGCGGACATCTCCGCCAGACTGGTCGCCGAGGGCGTCGAGATCGTGCACGCGCCGGGGCGCCTGGTCGACCCGCAGGTCGTGCGGGCCGGCGACCGCACGATCCAGGCCGACGTCGTCATCGTCGCGACCGGCGCCACGCCTCGCGTGCTGCCCACCGCGGAGCCCGACGGCGAGCGCGTGCTCACCTGGCGCCAGCTGTACGACCTCGACGAGCTGCCCGAGCACCTGATCGTCGTCGGATCCGGCGTCACCGGCGCGGAGTTCGCGGGCGCCTACCGCTCGCTCGGCTCGGAGGTCACCCTCGTCTCCTCCCGCGACCGCATGATGCCCAACGAGGACGCCGACGCGGCCGAGGTCCTCGAAGAGGTCTACCGGCGGCGCGGCATGAACGTCATGGGCAGGTCCCGGGCCGCGTCCGTCAAGCGCACCGCGCACGGCGTCGTCGTGACCCTCGAGGACGGCCGCACGGCCGAGGGCAGCCACTGCCTGATGACCGTCGGCATGATCCCGAACACCTCCGGCATCGGCCTGCAGGAGTGCGGCGTCACCCTCGACCGCAACGGCTTCGTCCAGGTCGACAAGGTCTCCCGCACCTCCGCCCCCGGTGTCTACGCGGCGGGCGACTGCACGGGCGTGCTCATGCTGGCCTCCGTGGCGGCCATGCAGGGCCGTATCGCCGTGTGGCACGCCCTGGGCGAGGCGGTGCAGCCGCTGCGCCTGGCCACCGTGGCGTCCACGATCTTCACCGACCCCGAGATCGCCGCAGTCGGCGTCTCCCAGCAGCAGATCGAGGCCGGCGAGGTCGAGGCCAACATCGTCAAGCTGCCTCTCGCCACCAACCCCCGCGCCAAGATGCAGGGCTTCAACGACGGCTTCGTGAAGATCTTCTGCCGCCCGCACACCGGCATCGTGCTCGGCGGGGTCGTCGTCGCGCCGCGCGCCTCGGAGCTGATCCTGGCCCTGTCGCTGGCGGTGCAGCACCGCCTGACCGTCGACCAGCTCGCCCACACCTTCGCGGTCTACCCCTCCCTGTCCGGCTCCGTCACCGAGGCGGCCCGCCGCCTCATGCTCCCGGTCACCTCGACCGTGATCTGACCCTGTTCGATGGCCTCGCTCCGCTCGGCGGGCCCGGGGCCTGCTTGAGGCGGCGGCTTTCGTCGTCGTCCAGGCTCGTTCCTCGCCCTCCCTCCTCCTCAAGCCACCGCCGGACCCTCGCGGCTCACGTGAGGCGGGACCTCACGTGAGCGAGCGCGGCCCGGCCGTGATGGACGGCCGCCGCGACCCCGGCGAGCTGGGGGATGTTCTGGGCGCTGTGCAGTGACTGCTTGGCGGCCTCGTAGGCGTCCAGGGCGCGGCGCCAGTCCTGGTCGACGCTGCCGCCGGTCATGTGGTTGATCTTGTAGTCGAAGTCGAGGGAGTCGATCTCCTCGCCGAGGCGGATCACGTCCTCCTCCGCCGTCCGGCGGGCCTCCTCGAAGCGCCGTGCCCGTTCCACCCTGCGGCGGTGCGAAAGACCCCACACGATGAGGGTCAGGCTGAGCCCCAGGCCGCTCAGGATGACCAGCACCAACCCCAGCCCGGACGTGCCACGCCCCCCGCCGGACGGCTGCGGATCAGCGGACTCCGACGACGATGGCGGCAGGTTCGACGGCTCGCCCACCGCGTCGTCCGGGACGTTCACCGGCTCGCCCAGCGCGCCGGTGAGGTTGACGTCGTCGGCCTGCGTGAACGAGGCGCGCTCGACCGTCGCCCCGCGCAGGTCGGCGTTCTGCATCTCCGCCTGGGTGAACTCCGCCTTGGTGAGGTTCGCGCCCCTGAACACGGCGAACTGCAGCTTGGCCTGCCCGAGCTTGGCGTCGCGCATCTTGGCCTTGCCGAAGTCGGCGTTCCTGGCCTGGAGCTGGCCCAGCGTGGCCTCGTTGAGGTCGGCGCCGACCAGCTTGGCGTCGGTGAAGTCGCCCTGCGTCAACTCGGCCCGCGCCATGATCGCCCCGGTGAGGTCGGCGTGGGGGAACTCCGCCTGGCTCCCGTGGGCGTCGGTGAGGACCGCGTCACGCAGGACCGCGTGCTTGGCGTGCATCTGCCCGATGTCGGCCTTGGAGAGGTTCGCGCCCGTCAGGTCGGCGTACTCCAGCTTGGCCTGGGTGAGGTCGGCCTCCTTCAGGGAGGCGTTCTTCAGGATGGCGCCGGTGAGGTCCTTCTGGCCGAGGTCGACCTCGTCCAGCCTGGCACCCGTCAGGTCGGCACAGCGGAGGTTCTCGGGAAGGGCGGCGCCACCGGTGAGGTTCCTGCCTCGCAGCTTGGCGCCGGACCCCGGCCTGCAGGGCACCGCCACCGCCGACGACGCGGAGGCGGCGAGCACGGTGGCCGTGAACGGGACGGCCGACGCCGATGCCGGTACGGCGGGAACGGCCAGCACGAACAGCCCCGAAACCAGGGCCAGAGGGATGGAACGACGCAACACAGCCTCCTCGAGAACTGTGCCGAGTCTGGCAGGCGATCATATACGCGAGGTTGCACCCGCCTTGCAGATCACTTCAGCGACGGCGGCCCACCTTCCCGGGACGGGACGGCGACGGCCGGAAACGGCGACGGCGGGGGACCGAAGTCCCCCGCCGTCGTGAAGGCGGTCGAGCGCCGTGCCTGTCACGCCGAGGCGTGTCGTCGAAGGTCGGGAACCTCCACGGGCCCCGGGACGGTCGTCACCGGAGGCCCCGGAAGGTCACCAGTCTCCGCCGCCGCCGAAGTCTCCGCCACCGAAGTCTCCGCCGCCACCCCAGTCGCCACCGCCACCGAAGTCGACGCCGCCGCCTCCGCCCCAGTCGCCGCCGGCCGACTCGGCGCCCTGGGCGAACCCGGCGTCGTAGCCCGAGGCGTAACCGCTGTGGCCCCAGCCGCCGAAGGAGCCGCCGAGGACGGTGCCGATCAGCATGCCGGTCATCAGGTCGCCGCCGAAGCCGCCGTAGTAGCCGGAGGCGTAAGGGGCGTAGGCCGGCCCGGCGTCCCAGTAGGGACGGCGGTGGCCGTCGACCACGACCTCACGCATGTGCGGGTCGAAGCCCTGCTCCACGCGCCGCGCGTCGTCGGCGCAGGCCGGGACGTCACGCGGGGCGCCGCCGGGCGGGGCCCACATGACGTCGCGGACGGACGGGCCGTGCTGCGGGTTGAAGAAGCACGGAGCGCGCCGCTCGGGGAGCGGCTCGTGGTTGACCCGGGCCTTGACGCAGGCCAGGGCGTACCGGCCCTCCTCGAGGGTGGTGGTCACGGTGCGCAGGTCGTCGGCCCGCTTGATCTCGGCGAGCTGGTTCTTGGCCCGCTCGTAGGAGTCGAGGGCCTGCTGCCAGTCGCCCTGGGTCTGGGCCTGGTTGTCGGACACCTTCACGTCGAGGTCGAGCGTGGTGATCTCCTCACCGAACTTGGTGACGTCCTCCTCGACGGTCTGCTTCACGGCGGCGAGCTCGGCGGCCTCGCGGGCCTCGCGCTCACGCCGCTTCTTCCGGGAGTACCAGAAGATGCCGAGGCCACCGGCCAGGGCGAGCACCAGGATGCCGATCAGGACGCCGCCACCGCCGCCACCGGCGGAGCTGCCGGACTTGAGCGCGCCCTTGGGGTCGCCGCCGACGGCCTGGTCGACGCGGTGGACGAAGTCCTTCATGCCGGAGACGACGTCCTTGTTGTTGCTCGTCGCGGCGTTGGCGATCTGCCCGGCCAGGCCCGTCTTACGGATGGCGCTGGAGCCCGCGAACAGTGTGTTGCCGTCGAGGACCGCCACCGTGGCGCGCGGCCGGCCCTGCGAGGCGAGGTTGCGGCCGAGCGCGGTGATCAGCGGACCCGCCGTCGTGTTGTCGACCGTGCCGTCGGGGAAGGCCGCGACGTAGATCTTGCTGTTCGCGTCCTTCACCGCCGAGCGGATGTCCGACAGCTGGCTCGAGCTGAGGGTCGTTCCGGGCGCGGCGTAGACCGGGTCACCGGACTTCCAGGCGGCGACGATGGCGTTCGGATCGGGTGGAGCGGCCGCGCTCGCCGCGGGCGACAACGCGAGCAGCGTGAGAAGACCGGCCAGCATCGCCACGATCGTGGCTGTGGCGCGGCGAACCGAATGAGTGGTCACGGCTAATTGCCTCCTTCGCCCTACAGGACGAATGGCGGGTCGTAAGGGTTCCTCGATAGGCCACCGTATCTCTACCTGTCGAGGAACCCTCGTCAGCCGTGGCCTCAGGCGTCCTTGATTTCGCAGATCGCCGCCCCCGCGGTCACCGTTTGCCCGACCGCGGCCGAAAGGCCCGTGACCGTCCCGGACTTGTGCGCGGTGAGCGGCTGCTCCATCTTCATGGCCTCGAGCACGACGATCGTGTCGCCCGACTGCACGGTGTCGCCGTCGCTCACCGCGACCTTGACGATCGTGCCCTGCATCGGGCTGACCAGCGAGTCTCCCGAGGTGGCGGCCGTCTGCCCCTTGCCGGCGGAGCGCCGCGCGGGCTTCTTGGGGGTGCTGGGACGCGCGGCGGCGGAGGCCGCGGGCAGCACGACCTCGAGCCGCTTGCCGCCGACCTCCACGACCACCCGCTCGCGCTCGACCGGCTCCTCGGCCGACACCTCGCCGCTGTACGGCTCGATGGCGCCGGTGAACTCGGTCTCGATCCACCGGGTGTGCACGCTGAACGGCTCACCGGCGAAGGCGGGGTCGGACACCACCGCCTGGTGGAACGGCAGGACGGTCGGCATGCCCTCGATCACGAACTCGGACAGGGCCCGGCGCGAGCGCTCCAGGGCCTCCTGCCGGGTGCGGCCGGTCACGATGAGCTTGGCGACCAGCGAGTCGAACGACTGGGGCACCGTCATCCCGGCCTCGTAACCGGCGTCGAGCCGCACGCCCGGGCCGGCGGGCGGCCGCATGGCGGTCAGCGTGCCCGGGGCGGGCAGGAAGTTGCGGCCGGCGTCCTCGGCGTTGATGCGGAACTCGATGGAGTGCCCGCGCACCACGGGGTCGTCGTACCCGATCGGCTCGCCGTCGGCGATGCGGAACATCTCGCGCACGAGGTCGAGGCCGGTGACCTCCTCGCTGACGGGGTGCTCGACCTGCAGGCGGGTGTTGACCTCCAGGAAGGAGATCGTGCCGTCCTGGCCGACCAGGAACTCGCAGGTGCCCGCCCCGACGTACCCCGCCTCCTTCAGGATGGCCTTGGAGGAGGTGTAGAGCAGTTCACGCTGCTCGTCGGACAGGAACGGGGCGGGGGCCTCCTCGACGAGCTTCTGGTGGCGCCGCTGGAGCGAGCAGTCGCGCGTGGAGACGACCACGACGTTGCCGTGCTTGTCGGCGAGGCACTGCGTCTCGACGTGGCGGGGCCGGTCGAGGTAGCGCTCGACGAAGCACTCGCCGCGCCCGAACGCGGTGACGGCCTCGCGCACGGCCGACTCGTACAGGTCGGGGATCTCCTCCAGCGTGCGGGCGACCTTCAGGCCGCGCCCGCCGCCGCCGAACGCCGCCTTGATCGCGATGGGCAGGCCGTGCTCGACGGCGAAGTCGATCACCTCCTCGACGCCGGACACCGGGTCGGGGGTGCCCGCCACCAGGGGCGCGCCCACCCGCTGGGCGATGTGCCGGGCGGCCACCTTGTCGCCGAGCGAGATGATCGCCGAGGGGGGCGGCCCGATCCACACCAGCCCGGCGTCGATGACGGCCTGGGCGAACTCCGCGTTCTCGGCCAGGAAGCCGTAACCGGGGTGTACGGCGTCGGCGCCGGACTCGCGGGCGATCCGCAGGAGTTTGCCGATGTCGAGGTAGGTCTCCGCGGGAGACTGCCCGCCGAGGGCGTACGCCTCGTCCGTCATCCGCACGTGAAGCGCGTCGAGATCTTGGTCGGCGTACACGGCTACACCGGTCAGGCCGGCATCCTTGCATGCGCGGGCGATCCGCACGGCTATCTCGCCACGATTGGCGATCAGGACCTTCTGCACCGAGGTTGTCCCTTTCCTACCAAAGGCCTTCCGCGCCTCCCACGGAGTGTAAGCGGCCTCTGATCTCTCGTAAGCCCCTACCCCCGGGCTTTCTGCCGGGGCCCCTAAAACCTGGGTACGGGCAGGCGCTGATAACCAGTAGGTATAACCAGTGCATCTTAGGGGGTGGACGTCTAAGGTAGGGGCGTTTGGCTACCCCCTGTACGCACAAGGAGACCGGCATGAGCCAGAGCTTGCTCGGCGGCGACCCCGCGGAAATGCAGAACATGGCCGCCCAGTTCACTCAGCAGGCGGAGCAGGTGCGCCAGACCATGGCCGCGCTCGACCGTGAGGCCGCGAAGGTCGGCACGGCGTGGACGGGGCCGGGTGCCACGCGGTTCGCCGGCGCCTGGCAGAGCTACCGGCAGGCCTTCCAGAGGATGTCGGAGGAGCTTGCCGAGGCGTCGCGCATCATCAACACCTACCGCGGCAACATCGAGTCCGCGACCCGGTAGCGGGTGCCTGCCCACCTTCGCGGCCTGTCCTCCCTCTCCGCCCGGCGCGATCGTGGAGCCTCTGTGATCGAACTGGCGCTCATCATGCCGGTCGTGCTCGTGGTCGTCCTGCTCGTCGTCCAGTTCACCATGGTCTTCCACGGCAGGCAGGTGGCCGACGCGGCGGCGCGCGAGGGGGCGCGCGTCGCACGCTCCGCCGGCACGGGCGACGGCGGCTGGCAGGGCGCTGCCGAGGCCAAGGCACGCGGCATCGTGCGCGCCGTCGGGCCCAAGATGCTCCAGGCGGTCGCCGTGCGCGCCTGGCAGCGGGGCGACCAGCGCGGCGTGACCGTGGAGGGCGACGCCGTCGCCGTGGTCCCCCTGCTCCCCGGCATGAGATTCCGCGTGACCTCCACCTTCGGCGGGCCCATCGAGTGCTTCCGCCCGGACACCGGCGGCACCGGCTGCCAGTGATCTCCGGCTCCCGCCGCCCCTTTTCTGATCATCTGTCCGTCAGCGCCGTCTGGACCGGTGTGGCGGTTCCCGAGACGACCAGCAGGCCGCGGCCGGGCGGGCCGCCGACGGCGCCGCGCGGCAGCCGTACGTTGAGCAGGTCCCCGTCGGCCGGGCTCTGCACCGCGAGCAGGAGCCCGGTACGCGACTTGCGCGCCTCGGCGACGAACCCCCGGTAGGCCGTGGCCAGGTCGCCGGTGGTGCCCGCGACCAGCAGCCCGTGCTCGCCGTCCCGCCCGCTGCGCAGCGTGCCCTCCAGGGCCATGCCGAGCGGCGAGTCGGGCGAGATCAGCTCGGCGTCGTCCACGGCGACCACGTACCGTTCGTGGCCGGCGACGGCCGCCGCGAGGTCCTCGGCGTCGGAGGTGATCACCGCCAGGACGCCCGGCTCCCCGGACAGCTCCCGCAGCGGGCTGCGGCGCGGGGCGACCACGACGACCGGGGTGCCCTGGGCGAGCAGCCGGCGGGTGGCCGTGACCAGCGCGGACGACCTGCCGGACCTCGCCGGCCCGGCGACCACCGCCGCCGGCCCCTGTGCCAGCAGGTCGACCCCGAGGGGCGCGAGGGAGTCGCCGCCCGCGCCGAGGAGCGCCCACAGCGGGGAGGGCGGTTTGAAGCCCGGCACGAGCTCCAGGGCCTGGGCGGCCGTGATCCGCATCGGCAGGGCGTCCACCCGCAGCAGCGATGCGGGCACGGGATGCCGTGCGGCGGACGTGCGGGCGAGCGCCTGCAGGGCCGCCACCTGTGCGGGAGTGGACGGATCATCGCACAGCAGCGCGACCTGGCTCTCCACGACGCCCTGCTCGCCGACCGTCACCGCACGCCCGGGCGGCATGGAGGCGGGCAGGCCCCGCATCGGCAGGCCGGCGAGCCCGTAGTCGGCGGGGTCGGCCAGGCGCATGACCAGCCGGTCCTCGAACAGTGTGGAGATCTGCCCGAGCAGCCCCGACCGGTCGGAGGTCACCACCGCGCGCAGGCCGACCGCCGGGCCCTCCCGCAGCAACTGCATCAGCGCGTCGAGCAGCCTGCCGTAGTCGTAACCCTCGAAGGCGGCGGTGAAGCCCTCCCAGCGGTCCACCAGCAGCACCAGCCACGGCATCCGCAGGGCCGGGTCCCCCGTCCCGCGCCGGTCGGCCTGCCGTGCCTCCGCCAGCGAGGCGTACCCGGCCTCGGCGAGGACCTGCTGCCTGCGACCCACCTCGTCGCGGAGCCGGGTGAGCAGACGCTCGACGCGGTCGAGCTGGTCGCGGGTCACCACCGCGCCACAGTGCGGCAGGGCGACCAGCGGCAGCAGCGCGCCGGAGCCGCAGTCGATCGCGTGCAGGTGGACGTCCTCGGCGGAGGCGTGCAGGGCGATCGAGCCCGCCAGCGTGCGCAGTGCCGTGGACCGCCCGGACCGGGCGGTGCCCGCGATCAGCAGGTGGCCGCCGTGGGCGGGATCCAGGACGAGCGGACGGCGGTCCTGGGCCCACGGCAGGTCGGTGACCCCGAACGGCAGCGGCGGCACCTCCTCGCCCGGCTGAGGCGCCGGGGCGAGGCCGTCCAGCAGGACCCGCTCGTCCAGCGGCGGCAGCCACGGGCTCGGCTGCTCCCTCACCCCGGCCAGCCGCGCGGCCTCCACCAGCGCGTCGGCCAGGACGGCCAGGTCGCTGGTGTCCCCGCCGGTGGGCTCGCCGGCCTCGGTGAGCGCGCCGCGGAGCGGATGCCCGAGGTCCCGCCACCCGACCTCGACGATCTTCGGGCCGGAGGCGCGCCGTCCCGCCTGCGGCACCCTCCCGCCGACCCGCGCCGTCTGCACGGCCTGCGCCGGGCCCGATCCGGAGCGCACGTAGCAGCGGCCGGGGGTCGACTTGGAGATGTGCGCGGCCTCCGGCCCTCCGATGACGTCGGCCGACTCGGTGGTGTCGGTGACCCGCAGCGCGATCCGCAGCGAGGTGTTGGCCTGGATGTCGGCGGTCACCACGCCGGCCGGCCGCTGGGTGGCGAGGACCAGGTGGATGCCGAGGGAACGGCCGCGCCGCGCGATGTCGACGAGCCCGTCCACGAAGTCGGGCAGTTCGGACACCATGGCGGCGAACTCGTCGATGATCAGCACCAGGCGGGGGAGGGGCGCGAGCGGCGCCGAGCCCGATACGGACCCGCTGGGGGAGGCGGACATCGCCCCCGGTCCGCCCGGCGCCGGCGCTCCCACCGACGTGCCCCGGGGCCTGGGGATCAGCGGCAGCGCGGCGCCGCCGTTCTGCCGGTCGCGCAGCTCGTGGTAGTCGTCGATGTCCTTGGCGCCCGCCGCGAGCAGCAGCCGTTCCCTGCGGCGGATCTCGGCGGCCAGGGACGCCAGCGCCCGCTGCGTAAGGTGCTCGTCGAGGTCGCTGACCATGCCCACGGTGTGCGGCAGCCGCACGCACTCCTTGAACGCGGCGCCGCCCTTGTAATCGATCAGTACGAACGTCATCTCGTCGGGCCGGTTGGCCACGGCGAGCGAGGCGATCAGGGTCTGGAGCAGCTCGGACTTGCCCGCTCCGGTGGTGCCCGCCACGAGGGCGTGCGGGCCGTCGGTGCGCAGGTCCACGGTGAACGGCCCCTCGGCCCCCACGCCGATCGGCACCGTGGTCGTCCGCCCTCCGGCCCGCCAGCGCGCCGCGATCGTACGGCCGGTGGGGGAGAGCTCGAGCAGGTCGAGCAGGCGCACCGCGCCGGGGAGGACGGCCGCCGCGTCGTCCCTGCTCACGTCGCGCAGCGGCGCCAGCGCCCGGGCCAGGCGGTCGCACCAGGCCGGGGAGACCCGGTCGGCGAGGATCTCGCCGAGGACGTCCAGGCCGCCGCCGCGCAGCCGTACGAACCCCTCGGCGGAGCAGTCGACGACCGTGGCGCACTCCTCCGGGAGCAGCCGCTGGTCCTCGTCGATCGCGATGGTGTAGACGCCGGCGCGCGGCCCCTGCCGGAGCACCTGGGGCATGCCGGGCAGACCGCGCAGCACCTGGGCGCCGTCCAGGATGACCAGCACGTCGTAGGGGCGGTCGTCGTAGGCGGCGAACAGGGGCTCCTCGTCGGGCAGGAACCCGCGCCCCCACGCCTTGGCGGGGGCGAGCGAGCCGAGGCCGTGGGCCTCGTCGTCGCCCAGGCGCTCGGCGATCAGCGCGGCCAGCTCCGACACCCGCTGGGCCGCCGCCTCGGGGTCGGCGCCGACCATCGCCACGCAGTCGGCGTCCCTGGGCGCCGCGTGCGGCAGCCAGCGCACCCAGTTCCACTGCGCCGCGCCGTCGGCGTTGGCGGACAGGACGACCACGGCGAGGTCGCGGGGGCTGTGCAGGGTGACGGCGGCGCCGACGAGCGAGCGGGCGAGCCCCAGCGCGACCTCCCGCGGCCCCGTCATGCCGGCCACGCCGAGCCGCCGCATCGCCAGGGAGACGGGCACGGCCCCGGCGGTCGGCGGCTCGGGCATCGGCATATCGGTCGGGGCGCCGCGCTCGGGCACGAACTCCATCTCGGCGGGCAGGTCGGCCAGGCCGATGCGCAGGCGCAGCGCGTCCGGGTCGTGGCTCCTGCGCTCCCACAGCCGCCGCCTCGGCCCGGTGGCGGTCAGCAGCAGCTCGGCCGGGTCGGGGGAGGCGGCGCGGCGCTCCACCTCGTTGACGGCTCTGGCCTTGTCGACCGCGGTCTCGAAGGCGGCGATCCGTTCGCGGTACGTCTTCACCGCCTGGCGGTACTTCTTGCGGCCGTGCCGGCGGTCGCTGATCCACTGCCCGATCATGATCATGGGCGTCATCAGCGCGATGAGCAGGTAGTACCAGATCTGGAACACCGCGGCCATCGCCACGCCGAGGACGGCGGGAAGGAAGGCGGCGAGCAGTTGCAGGCGGGCGCCCTCCCCGCGGCTCGGCTCGGCGGGCACCTCGAACCGCCTGAGGCGCTCGGCGGGACGCAGCCGGGGCGGCCGGTTGTAGGCGAGGCCGCCTTCGGGCAGGGCGTCGAGGTGGGCGTCCGGCGGCTCGGTCCCCCACAGCACCAGGACGGTGGTGCCGCAGGTCAGCGGGGTGCCCTCGGGCCATGGGCGGGGCGCGCCGACCGGGTCGCCGTCGAGTCGCGGCACGGTGTGCGCGGCTCCGCGCGTCAGCGCGCCGATGACCTCGGCCCTGGCCGC
The DNA here is from genome assembly GCF_018531465.1 of Sphaerisporangium fuscum. GTDB lineage: Bacteria > Actinomycetota > Actinomycetes > Streptosporangiales > Streptosporangiaceae > Sphaerisporangium > Sphaerisporangium fuscum. The sequence continues at coordinate 228,973 of NZ_JAHDTF010000002.1, read as the reverse complement.
GACGCTCTCGGAGACGCCCCGCGACCTGCCGTGCGCCCGGCGCCGGGCCTTGCCCCGCGCCCGCCGGGTGGGCTTCGCCGGTGCCCCGGCGGTCGATAAGACCGACCGGACCAGCACCTCGTCGGGCGTGATCCGGATCTCGGCGGCCTCGGCGGGCAGAAGGGGGTCGTCGACCGGCACCGAGCAGGAGGGATCGGACCCGATGACGTGCACGCCGAACCCCAGCCGGTGCACCGAGCCCGCCCCGGGGCCACCGGCCACCCTGATCTCCACCACACCGCCGGGCTCGGTGAGCACGGTGGAGCCCGCGGCCCTCTGGTCGAGCGTCACCAGGTCGCCGTCGCGCAGCGCCGCCACGATCGGGGCGTCCGGGTCGAGCCGCCGGCCGTCCACCCACAACGACGGCATCTCGCGCGCCGGCGGGCGCGGCCTGCCGCCCAGGCCGTACGGCGCGCGGGCCCGCGACAGCCGTACGACGTTGCCGCGGTGCTCCTCGGGCGCGCCCTTCAGGGCGGCGGCGAGGGCCGCGACCGTGGTCTCTTCGCCGCCGTCGACGACGACGTCACGACGACCGTGCTCTGAGACCACGGTAAGCATGATCCGCATGCGGCGTCTCCTCCGGGTCCGGCTGGCTCCCGCGCTTCAACGTAGCGACGGGAGTTCGTCCGGTCCGGAGGTTTACGCCAACCAGACCTACGGGTGCCCGTCCCCCTACTTCTCCACTTTCTTGCCGTCAGGGCTGACGAGGTACCACTTGCCGCCGAACTCGTTCTTGCCCTGTCCGGTGTACTCGCCCGCGTTCCTGTCGCCGGTGTAGTAGTACAACGGCATCTTGTTGTAGGTCACCTGCTTGTCACCGTTACGTCGCGTGGCCGTGCCCAGGAGATCCTGTTTGACCCCTGTGCCCGCCTCGGGCTTGCCGCGCGTGAGCAGCGGCGGCCAGGTGACGGCGCAGTTGTCGTAGCAATTGGACGTGTTGTCCTTGTCCTTCTCGAACATGTACAGGGCGCGGTCGTTCTCGCCCACCAAGATCTTGCCGTACTGGCTCGACTGGGCGACCTTGACCTTGGCGTGCTCGGGGACGGGCATCATGGTCCCGGTGCCCGTGGGAGAGGCGGTGCCGGTCATGGTGCCGGTGGGAGAGCCGGTGGGAGAGCCGGTGGACGTGGGCGACTGGGTGCCGGTGGGGTAAGGGGGGCTCTCCATGCCCGTCGGAGTCGTGGTGACGTTCGCCGCGGCCCTGGTGTAATTGGGCGCCGGCTCGCGCGCCCCTCCGCACGCGCCGACCAGCAGGACGGTCGTGGTCAGCCCGACGCCCGACGCCAGGATTCTCTTCATAACCCCCTCCTTCTGAGGAGCTCCGCACCCCCGTGCCGAGCAGGGACTATCCATCTGTTGAGGGGGGACGTAGGTATCCTTCCCGCGCATCCGGGTTTCAGCACATCCGTGCTTGTTTCGTGCTGTCTGGCGTCAAAAGACCGAAATGAAAGAGTGTGGGCGTACGGTCCGGGGCCGGATCTTCTGTGCGCGACCTGTGGAAAACTTCTACGCCTGTGGATAACCGGCGAGTTCGAGGCGTGATCACTAGGTCGTAAACCGCACTTATGGTGACAAATCGGGCAAGGTCGCGTGATGGTGGGCGGCTGCGCTTGTGGACAAACCTGTGCACACCCGCCGCCGACGGGTGCTTCCAGGGCGTACGGCGTCGCCGATGCCCGGGTGACAGGCGCGGTTTGTCCGAGATCTGCTTCGCATTACCGCGAGTGCCCGGGGGAACGGCAAGGCCGCCCATGCGGTTAAGATGCCGGTCCGGAGGGAAACGAACAGTGAAGACAGTGGTTATCGTGACTCACGATACGATCGATACAAAGGGCGATATCAGCAGAAATATCACTGCGAGCGACGTCACGGGTCCGCTGACATTATTGACGCTGCCATTGACAGCTAATCCATAGTGGATGAGCATGGGTCCCGTTTCCATCCCGGAGCTTGGTGCAAGCTGCACGCAGTGGCAATTTCGACCATAACCAGACGATCCCCGTCCGACATATCCGTGACCATGCCGTCCCCCACCGTGGTCATGCGGTTCATCTCGACCGGCGTCCTCGCCGATCGATTTCAGCGCATGGTGAGGGCGTCGGCCCGGTCCCTGATTCCGGGAGCCCCCACCCATGAGGATCAGCGAGAAGCCCGACCGCGACAGCCGCGCGCCCGTGAACTCCGAGCGCCCGGGGTCGCCGGGCGCGCTGTCCGGGCCCGCCTCCCGCAAGCTCCCCGTGCCGCCCCGCGAGCGCAAACCGGCCCTGGCCGCCCTCGCCCTGCTCCTCGTCCTCGGCGGGGCCCTCGCCACGACGCTGCTGGTCATGCGCAGCGGTGACCGCGTGTCGGCCATCCAGATCACCCAGCAGATCGGAGCGGGCCAGCCGATCGTGCCCGAGGCCATGGAAGAGGTCCAGATCGCCGACACCGGCATCGGCTACGTCTCCTGGAACCACCGCCAGGAGGTCGCCGCCACCTTCGCCCGGGTGACGCTGCTCCCCGGCACCCTGCTCACCGAGCAGATGGTCTCCAGAGCCAGCGAGCAGTTACGCCCCGGCAAGGTCGTCCTCGGCCTCGCGCTCAAGCCCGGCCAGATGCCGCAGAGCCTGCAGCGGGGCGACCAGGTCCAGGTGCTCTACGTCCCGGGCAGCGGCCACGGCGCCTCGGCCGAGGGCAAGGTGCTCGCCCCGAGCGCGCTCGTGCAGAGCGTCGGCGGTGGCGACGGCGACGGCGGCGGCAGCGGCCAGGTCTCGATCGTCGTCGACGCCACCGTCTCCCCGACGATCGCCACCTACGCCTCCAGCGGCGAGATCGCGCTGGGTCAGCTCCCCGGAGCCGGCTGACGTGGCACTCATCGCGCTGGCCGCCGACAAGGGGGCGCCCGGGGTCACCACCGCCGCCACGGCGCTCGGCGCCGTGTGGCCGCGTCCCGTGCTCCTCGCCGAGTGCGACCCCTCGGGCGGCGACCTGGTCTACCGGCTGCCCGGACAGGACGGCGGCGTGCTCAACCCCGGCCGGGGCCTGCTGAGCCTCGGCGCCACGGCCCGCCGGGGTCTGCGTCCCGACCAGGTCTACGAGCACACCCAGAAGCTGGTCGGCGGCCTCGACGTGCTGACCGGTCTCACCAACGGTGAGCAGGCCGCCGGGCTGACGTGGCTGTGGGGGCCGCTCGGCCGGGCCTTCGCCGCGCTGCCCGGCGCCGACGTGCTGGCCGACTGCGGCAGGCTCGGCACCCACCCGCAGATGGGCGACCTGCTGGCCGAGGCCGAGCTCACCCTGCTGTTCACCCGGCCGAACCTCGACCATGTGGCCCACCTCCGCGAGAGGCTCACGCTGATGGGCGGCCCGGTCGGCGTCGTGGTCATCGCCGACCCCCGGTCGTACCGCTCCTCCATCGACGAGGTGCGCCGCATCGTGTCCGCGACCAGCAAGGACGTCGCGTTCGTGGCGGGCCTCGCCCACGACCCCAAGGGCGCCGAGCTGCTCAGGGGGCAGTGGGGCGGGCGCCTCGACCGTTCCCTGCTGATCCGCACGGCGCGTGAGCTCGCGGGCCGCCTCGCCGCACGCGTCGCCCCCGGCCGCACGCCCCAGCAGCCCGCCGCGAACCTCCGAGCGGAGTGAGCCGATGAGCACAGTGAGGGCGCGCCGGTGGCTGGACTGAGGAGGGAGCGAGTGCGAGGAACGAGCGCTTGTGAGCGACGAGGGAAGCCGCCGGCTCGGGGGCGCCTGAACTCCGCGAGCGGAGCGAGCCGATGAGCACCGACCACACCCTCGTGAAGCGGTTCCGGCAGGAGGTGGGCGACCGGCTCGCCCATCAGCGCCGCCTCGACCAGGCGAGCGGGCTGGTGCCGATGTCCGGCGAGGACGAACGCCAGTTCGCCCGGGCGCTGATCTCCCAGGTGCTCGAGGAGCACGCCAGGAACGAGATCGGCTCCGGGCGCACCCCGCCCACCGCCGAGGAGGAGGAGGCCCTCGCGGCGGGCATCCACGCCGCGCTGTTCGGAGTGGGGCGGCTGCAGCCGCTGCTCGACGACCCCGAGGTCGAGAACATCGACATCAACGGCTGCGACCGCGTCTTCGTCGGGTACGCCGACGGCCGCGAGGTGATCCACGACCCGGTGGCCGAGTCCGACGAGGAGCTGGTCGAGCTCATCCAGATCCTCGCCGCCTACAGCGGCCTGTCGAGCCGTGCGTTCGACACCGCCAATCCGCAGCTCGACCTGCGGCTTCCCGACGGCTCCCGGCTTTCGGCCGTCATGGACGTCACGGTCCGCCCCGCCGTCTCGATCCGCCGCGCCCGCCTCGGCAAGGTCTTCCTCAGCGACCTGGTCGGCAACGGCACCCTGAGCCCCGAGCTCGGCCGGTTCCTGTCGGCGGCGGTCGCGGCCCGCAAGAACATCATGATCGCCGGCTCCACGAACGCCGGGAAGACCACCCTGCTGCGGGCCCTGGCGAACGAGATCCCGCCGCACGAGCGGCTGATCACCGTCGAACGCGCGCTGGAGCTCGGGCTCGACCAGTTCCCCGAGCTGCACCCCAACGTGGTCGCGTTCGAGCACCGCCTGCCCAACTCCGAGGGACAGGGCGAGATCACGATGGCGGAGCTCGTCCGCCGGTCGCTTCGCATGAACCCCAGCCGCGTGATCGTCGGTGAGGTGCTGGGCGACGAGATCGTGACGATGCTGAACGCCATGACCCAGGGCAACGACGGGTCGCTGTCGACGATCCACGCCAACTCCTCGATGGAGGTGTTCAACCGCATCGCCACCTACGCGCTGCAGGCCGAGGAACGACTTCCCATCGAGGCGACCCACATGTTGATCGCCGGCGCCATCGACTTCGTCGTCTTCATCGAGAAGCGCAACGACTACCACCTCGGCGGGCGTCTGCGCCGCTTCGTCGCCAGTGTCCGCGAGGTGGCGGGCTGCGACGGCAGGGTGCTGTCGTCGGAGGTGTTCGCGCCCGGGCCCGACGGTCACGCCGTCCCGCACGCCCCCATCGCCTGCATCAACGACCTCGTCCACCACGGCTACGACCCGACCATGGGAGGCTGGGCATGACCCCTCGACCGGCCGCGCCTCCGCGCGCTCGTGTGCGGCGGTGGGCAGGCGGCCCCCGTGCCTCCGCCCGGCGAGGAGGGCGGCCGTGATCCCGTTGCCGGCCGGGCTGTTCGATCCCCTGGCGCTCCTCGCCGGCGCGGCGATCGGAGGCGGGCTGTTCCTGTTCGGGCTCGCCCTGTACGGGCTGTCGCCCCGGCCCGCCACGCCCGACCGGGGAGCGCGCCGCCGCGAGCTGGTCCGAAGGCTGTCCACCCGTTCGGCGGTCGCCACCATCACCGGCGGCCTGGTGCTGGTGATCACCGGCTGGCCCGTCATGGCGGCGGGCGCGGTGCTGCTCGTCCTCGCCTGGCGCGGACTGACCGGTGGCGCGGCCGAGGAGCGGGCGGCGATGCAGCGGCTCGAAGGCCTGGCCGCCTGGACCGAGTCGCTCAGGGACACCATCGCGGGCGCGGCCGGGCTGGAGCAGGCCATTCCGTCCTCCATCAGGGCCGCGGCCCCGATGCTCCGCCCGCACCTTCGGGCGCTGGTAGACCGCCTCCACACCCGCATGCCCCTCCCCGACGCGCTGAGGCTGTTCGCCGACGAGCTCGACGACCCCTCCGCCGACCTGGTGGTCGCCGCGCTCATCCTGAACGCCCGGCTGCGCGGGCCCGGCCTTCGCGAGGTGCTCGGCGCGCTCGCCGTCTCCGCCCGCGAGGAGCTCGACATGCGCGGCCGGGTCGAGGCCGAACGCCGCTCCACGCGCCGCAGCGTGCAGATCGTGGTCGGTACGGCCGTCGCGTTCGCCGCCGCCCTGGTCGTCTTCAACCCGTCCTACGTGCAGGAGTACGACTCGTTGCTGGGACAGGCCGTCCTCGTCGTCGTGGCCGGGCTGTTCGGCGCGGGGTTCGCCTGGATGCGGCGCCTGGCCCGGTTCGACAAGCCCGCCCGTCTGCTCGGCCCCGCGTCCAGCGCCCCCCTGGAGCGCGAGCTGATCTCCGGAGGCGTCCATGGCTGAGACCGTGCTCGCGGGAGCCGTCCTGGGTTTCGGGCTGTTCCTGCTGGTCAGGGCGCTGTTCCCCGCGAGGCCCGGCCTGGTCTCCCGCCTGCTCGCGATCGACTCCGCCCGTGAGGGCGACGACGCGTTCCGTCTGCAGCTCATCAGCCCCGACGAGGAGGTCAGCGCCTTCCGCAGGAACCTCGGGGTGCGGCTGGCGCAGTTCTACGCCTCGCGCGGCTGGGAGGTCCGCTCCACCCGGGCCGACCTCACCCTGCTCGGCCGGTCCTTCGAGGGGTACCTCGCCACCAAGGTGCTGCTCGCGGTGTCGGGGCTGCTGGCGTTCCCGATCCTCGCCGGGTGGCTGGCGCTGATGGCCTGGGACGTGTCGCTCCAGGTGCCGCTGTGGGCCGCCCTCATCGTCGCGCTGATCTTCTTCTTCCTCCCCGACCTGCAGATCCGCCGTGACGCCGCCGCGCGCAGGCGCGACTTCCGGCACGCGGTCGGGGCCTTCCTCGACCTGGTCGCGATGAACCTCGCGGGCGGCAGGGGCGTGCCCGAGGCGCTGCTCATGGCGGTGTCGGTCGGCGACGGCGGCTCTTCGTCCAACTGGGCCATGGCCCGCATCCGCGAGGCGCTCGCCAACGCCCGCATCGTCGGCATCACCCCCTGGCAGGCGCTCGGCCGGCTCGGCGACGAGATCAACGTCGACGAGCTGCGCGACCTGTCGGCGGCTCTCGGGCTGGTCGCCGACGACGGCGCCAAGGTCCGCGCGTCCCTGACCGCCCGCGCCGCGACGATGCGGCGGCGCGAGCTCGCCGAGGTCGAGGGGCAGGCGGGGGAGCGCTCACAGTCCATGCTGGTCGCCCAGCTCCTGCTCTGCGCGGGATTCGTGATCTTCCTCAGTTATCCGGCAGCGATGAAGATGTTGGGGTCGTAGATGTTCACACCTCCGTGGCTCACCTATCTGGTCGCCGTGCTCAACGTGCGGATCGACCGTGCCAGGAACGCTCCCTCGCGAGGAGCCTCCGCCGTCGAGTGGGTGATCATCACCGCGATCATCGCCGGGGTGGCCCTCGGGCTCGCCACGCTGATCAAGACGCTGGTCACCCAGAAACAGGCCGAGATCCAGAGCAACTTCGGTGGAGGCGGCGGGGGTGGCGGCACCGGCGGCAAGCCGTGACGCGCTCCCGGCGGACCCGGACGGTCGTGCTCCCTCCCCTGGACGGACCGGCGCCGGTCGGCGAGCCCCGATGCGGTGTCGTACGGCGCTCGCTGCCGGCTCATGATGGCGTGCCAGGAGCCGTACGGCGGGAGGGCCCATCCGGATCCGACCGGGGGTCGATGGCGGTCGAGACGGTGTTCCTCGCCCCCGTCCTGCTGCTCTTCCTGATGTTCCTCGTCGGGGCGGGCCGCGTCGTCGAGGCGCAGGGCGAGGTGAACGGCGCCGCCAGGGACGCCGCGCGCGCCGCCTCGGTGCAGCGGACGTTCACGGCGGCCCGGAGCGCGGCCGAGCAGGCCGCCGGGTCGTCCCTGCGCGGCCAGTGCGCGCCGCTGGTGAGCCTGTCCCACGACGACTGGAAGGCGGGTGGCAGCGTCCGCGCGGCGGTGACGTGCGAGCTGAAGCTCGGCTTCCTCGGCTTCGGCGCCGTCAAGCAGGTGAAAGGCACCTCGGTGGTGCCGCTGGAGCAGTTCCGGAGGATCCGATGACCCGGGCCGCCGGGCCGGCGACCGTCCCGCTCCACGACGGTCCGCGGGAGCGGGTTCCGGTCGTTCCGGTGCCGGGATCGCCGTCGCGTCATCGCCTGCCGGGCCGTCAGGCGAGTGGACCGGCGCGAGAGCGGCCGGCGGGACGGCCCCGGGGCGATCGCGGCTCGATGTCGGTGTTCGTGGTGATCTTCTCGGTCGTGGTGTTCATGCTGGCGGGCCTCCTGGTCGACGGCGGGGCCGCGATCAACGCGCGGCTGCGGGCGTCCGACATCGCCGAGCAGGCGGCCCGCGCCGCCGCCGACCAGCTCGACGTCGACACCCTCTACACCACCGGGCAGGTGCGCCTGCTCGGCGACGAGGGCGCCGTCTGCGGGAAGGCGCGGAAGATCGTGAGCGAGCACGGCGACCCGGGCGTCCGGCTCACCCGGTGCCGGACCGGCGCCGGGCAGGCGGAGGTCACCGTCGCGGTGAGCGTCCGCTGGAACGCCGTGTTCCTCGCCGCGCTCGGATTCGCCGGCTCCGCCATGTCCGGCACCGCCACCGCGGCCCCCGACCCCGGCGGCCAGTAGCCGTCCCCCGGGTGAGCAGCTGATGGAGACGAAGGAGGGAGAGGGATGACGACGTCACGCAGGCCACCATCGCGCCCGCCGTCCGCCGCCGCCCGGCAGGCGCCGGTCCGGCGCATCCGGCCGCGACGGACGGTCGGTGACGTGATCGCCGGCATCGCGGCGCTCATCGCCCTGGCCGCGCTCATGGGAGGTGTCCCGTACGCCCTCCTCCGCTTCGCCCCGCCGCCGACCGAGCTGCTGAACGGCGAGATCCTGACCAGGCAGGTCAGCACCGGCACCGCCGTGGCGATCCTGGTGCTGCTGGTGTGGCTCACCTGGTTCCAGCTGGTCGTCTGCGTGATCGTCGAGGTGTACTCCGGGATCCGCAGCATCGGCATGCCCGTACGGGTGCCGCTGTCCGGCGGGCCGCAGGCCCTGGCCAACCGGCTGGTCTCCGCCGCGCTGCTGTTGTTCACCGCCTCCGCGGTCGCGGTGCCGATCGGGAGCATCGCCTCCTCGCCGCCGGTGGCGCGGCCCACGGTGGTCGCGGCGGCGCTGACCGCGCCCATCCCCGAGGAGCGGCACGCCCCCCTCGAAGCCGTGCAGAAGGTCAAGAAGGTGTACGTCGTGCAGCCTCCGCACGGGCGGCACCACGAGAGCCTGTGGGAGATCGCCGACAAGTGCCTCGGCGACGGACGGCGATACCACGAGATCTACCGGCTCAACCAGCACAAGGTGCAGCCCGACGGCTCCCGCCTCCAGATGGCCGACCTGATCAGGCCGGGCTGGGTGCTCGACATGCCCGACGACGCGCGCAACGTCCACGTCGTCCCCGTCGGCGAGGACCGCGAGACGACTCTCAAGAACCACTCGGGCAAGCCCGCCGAGCTCGACGGCCGCACCCACTTCGCCCCTTCCCAGGCGACCGGTGACCACGCCGACGCCGGCCACGAGCAGGCCGGGCACCAGCAGGGCGGCGACGAGCGGGCGCAGGGACGGCCCGGTGACGACCAGACCGCGGGCCGGGACGGGACCAGCATCGCCCTGCCGCCGCCCCCCGTCTCCCAGCGCACCTACCACCTGCCCCCCGTGCCGAAGGTCCCCGCCGTCTCGGTGGTCCCCAAGGTCCCGCACCAGGTCACGCCCGGCAAGACCGCGAAGACCGACGGGCACGAAGGCCGCCAGAAGCCGCACCACCCGGACCAGGAGCGGACCCGGGAAGGCGCCCAGAGACCCGACTCCGGCGCTGACCAGCGCGATCGGCCCCAGAAGCCGGCGAGCATCGACCAGGGCGGCGGCCTCGACCTCGTCGACTACCTCGCGGGAGGCTCGCTCGCCGCCGCCGGCCTGCTGGCGGCACTCGGCCGGCGCCGGCGCGAGCAGCTCTGGTACCGCGCTTTCGGCCACCGGATCACCCGCCCGAGAGGCGACGCCGCCTCCGTCGAGGTCGCGCTCCGCCTCGGCTCGGACGCCCCCGGCAGCCGCATGCTCGACAACGCGCTGCGCCTGCTCGGCAAGCTCCTCGCCGAGCAGGGTCGCGTCCCCCCGACGATCTACGCCGTCCACCTGTCCGCCCGCGGGCTCGACCTGTGGGTCCACCCGCCCGAGCCGGACGCGCCCGAGCCCTGGCAGGCGCACGACGGCGGGCGCACCTGGCGGCTGCTCGCCCACGAAGGCCGGGCCATCGACGAACACGCCCTCGCCGACGCTCCGGCCCCGTATCCCGGCCTGGTCTCCCTCGGCGTCACCGAGTCCGGACGCGTGCTCGTCGACCTTGAGGCCGCCCACGGCGTGATCGCCATGACCGGTCACCGTGTCCGCGACGCCCTCGCCGCGCTCGCGGTCGAGCTCGCCACCAACCGCTGGTCCGACCAGATGCGCGTCACGCTGGTCGGGTTCGGCGACGACCTGGCCACGATCGCTCCCCACCGCGTCCGGGTCGCCGGCAGCCTCGCCGACGTGCTGCCGGAGCTGGAGGCGAGGGCGGAAGAGACCGCCGCGGTGAACGCCCAGGTGCTGACGGGCCGCGTCCAGGGGCGGGCCGCGGACCCGGCCTGGCCTCCGCACTTCCTGCTGTCGGCCATCGAGCCGGACCCCGACGAGGCCGCCCGCCTGGCCAGGCTCGGGCGCGCCGGCACCCGAATGGCCGCGGGGTACGTCATCGCGGGCGATCTGCCGCGCGCCACGTGGACGTGGGAGATCACCGAGGACGGCAAGGCTCGGCTCGAGGCCCTCGGCGTCACGGTGGCGGCGCAGTTGCTGCCGCGCCGGCACTACGACGCGGTGATCGAGCTGTTCCGTACCGCCGAGCGCCGCGAGGGCGAGCCGATCCGCGAGGAGGAGCCGCCGCGCGAGTTCACCACCACTCCCACCATCAACGTGGGGATCCTCGGCCCGATCGAGATCGGGCCGGTGCCGCCGCTCGAGGAGGGCCGGGCCGAGCTGGCATGCGAGATGGTGGTCTATCTGGCCACCCATCCGGCAGGGGTGCACCCGGTGGTGCTCGGCGGCATCCTGTGGCCGCGCGGCGTACAGGCCGTCGTCCGCGACGCCACGATCGCCCGGGTCGCCGAATGGCTGGGCACCGACAGCGAGGGCCGGCCGAACCTCCGTACCGACGACACCGGACGCCTGCGGCTCGGCCCGGAGGTGCGCAGCGACTGGCAGCTGTTCCGCGAGCTGGTCAGGCGTTCCCACAATGACCCGGGCGCGCGGGCCGTGCTGCTCGACAAGGCGCTCGGCCTGGTGCGCGGGCCGCTGCTCAACGGCAGGCCGCGCGGGCGCTACGCCTGGCTCGCCGCCGACGATCTCGAGTACGAGGTGGCGGCGAGCGTCGCGGACGCCGCCCACCGGCTGTGCGAGGTGCGCCTGGCCCACGGCGACGCCGAGGGGGCGGTGGCGGCAGTACGGGCCGGTCTCCTGCTGGCCGCCGACGACGAGGGGCTCTGGCGTGACCTGCTGAGGGCCGCGCACGCCACCGGCGACCCGCTCAAGCTGCGGGCCGTCGTCGACGGTCTGCGCCGCCGCGCCGCCTCCCATCCCTACGGGGGCGGCATGGCGCCGGAGACCGAGGCCCTGATCGACGAGCTGCTGCCGGCGTGGCGGCTGCATTCGAAGCCGTCCGCGTGAGCCGGTCACACGGGCACCGGCACGGAGACCGAGAGGCGCGATGAGCAGGAGAAGGACGGCGGCGGTGGGCAAGGCGGCCACGGATCGGTGGAGGCCATACCGATACCGGCAAAACGCTGGTTCTACCGGCAACAGGGTGATTAGCGTCGTCGGCATGCGGATGCGGGTCGCCCTCGCCGCCGTCGCGCTACTGGGCACGGGCTGCTCGGGCGCCGGCGCGGACCGCCCGTTCACCCCCGGAGGCGACCTCCCGTCGGGCGGCACCGGGACCGTCTCCGCCGGCGATGGCTCCGCGGAAGGGACACCGACCCCGCTCGGCGCGCGCGCGTTGTCGGCCGAGTCCGTCCAGACCGTGCCGGTCGCGCCGGGCATGAACGTCTCGGTCGAATGGCCCTCGGGGCTCGACGCCACGCAGCAGGCGCTGGCCAAGGTGTTCGTCGACGGATACGTCTCGTCGTGGAAGGCCGTGACGAGCCAGGGGCAGGACACCGCCTACCTCGCGGGCGTCGAGGACCAGGCGAGCCGGGACGCCTACGGCTGGGTGCGCGGCTTCGTCGACCGGCGCGAGTCGGTGACCGGGCTCGCGAAGCTGTACGGCGTCCGGATCGCCTCGGTCAGCGGGCGCGGCGCCGAGGTGGACGCCTGCGTGGACGAGTCGGGCGTGCGCGTCACCGAGGCCGACACGGGGCGTCCGATGGAGAGCCAGCCCGCCTGGACCCGCCGGCCGGCCGCCGTCTACCTCCAGATCGCCGCCGTCCGGAAGGGCGATGACGGCGTCTACCGCATCAAGGCGTACCTGCACGCCAGCTACCCCCAACAGCGAGCGAAGGAGTGCCGCAGATGAGAGCACTGCTGTCGTTCCTCCTGGCAGCCTCCCTGACCGCCGTCTCGGTCTCCCTGGCCGCCGCCCCGGCGTTCCCGGCGGCCCTCGACGATCCCGCGGGCCCGAAGGGCCAGGCGATCCAGCACGACCGCACGGTCGGCGTGGTGCTGCGCAACTCCCGGATCGTGCTGCACGGGGACGGCCTCGGGGCCAAGAGCGACGGGTACCGCGTCAAGCGTCCCTGCTGGTACGAACCCGGCGACAACGCCCAGGACATGCTGAACAGGCAGCAGCAGGTCAAGGACTGGTGGGTCCACACCAACCCGGACGGCGACACCGACTTCGACAAGTTCCTCGAGCAGTACAAGGACAAGGTCGGCAAGGACGGCCGGTGGTGGACACCGGCCTACAACGCCGCCGACCCCGACGGCCTGTCCTGCTGGACGGGGCTGCAGGGCGCGGTGTGGGTGCCCGCCGGCGGGACGCCGCCCGGCGGGATCACGCTGCAGGAGCTCTACCAGCTCGCCCGGGCCGCGCTGACGGTCCCCGAACCCAAGATCAACCTGAGCCCCGACGTCAAGAGCTACGTCAACCTCCCGACCTGGGTCTGGCTGACGGGAATCGGCCCCACCTCCCGGTCGGTGACCGCCGAGATCCCCGGCGTCATGTCGGCCACGGTGACCGCCACCCTGGGCAAGCTGGAGATCAAACCCGGCACGTCCCCCGACCGCGCGCAGGTGACGACCACCGGCTGCGGCGGGACCGGCCGGCCGTACGCCAAGGCCGGCGACTTCACCTGCGGCGTCACCTACCTCCGCGCCTCCGCCGACCAGCCCCGCAGGACGTACGTGCTGACCGTGACCACGGTCTGGCCCGTGACCGGCGGCGGCCTCACCTTCCAGCCCGTCCAGTCCACGGCCACCAGGGACGTCCCGGTGGGCGAGGTCCAGAGCATCGTCCGCAAGGACTGACCCGACTCCCAGAAGCCGCCGGGCCCCTGTGATCCCGAACATTCAGATCGAGATCACAGGGGCCCGGTCGGTGGAGGGGCGTGGCGAGGCCGAGAACTCAGACGAACAGATCGTCGATCGACTCGGCCGTGGCGGCCCGGTACACGCGGTGATGCGCGCTCGGGCGTCGTCCGGCACGTCGATCCCGCGCGCGGACAGCACCGCGAGGAGCATCTTGGCCTCGCCCTTCCCGTAGTAGTGGCGGGCGTAATCGCTCTTGTACTCGCGGGTTCGTGTGCTCAACATCGCCTCCAGGAGTCGCCGGGCCACTGAGGGAAGAATGGCCAGGACCTCGTCAATATAACCTTGCGCCTGCTCCAACTCGATGTGCTCGAGCCCGTCGAGCATGGCCGCCAGGACTTTTTCGGCCTCGGGGTCACGGCTGTGGAGCAGCGCGGAGAGCACTGACAGCTCCGGGTTGGCCTGGGCCTGGTCAGGGTCGATGATCACTGGGACCTCGTCGGGGCCCAGCACCAGGGGGGTCAGGACAAGTCCGGGGTGGCCCAGAGGGATCGGACTGCCGCACCAGCGGGCACCTTGGCGGGAGGGGCTGACCACCAGCAGCATCACCGGGCAGCGCAGCCGTGCGCGGAGTGTGGCGAGGTAGGCGGGCCAGCTCCAGTGTTTGTTCGTGTCCTTGCCGCGCTGGACCTCCACGATCAGCGCCGTCACCGACCGCTCTCCCGAGTGTAGGCTCACCACGGTGTCGGCCCGGTATTCGGTGGGCGTGTGCTCTTTTAGATCTCCTGACTCCACGCGTGCCATGCTGAAGGCGGGGACGGCGCCCGGTTGGACGAATTCCAGCAGGTCGGCTGCGAGGGATGGCCGTTCTTGAATGAGCTCAAGCAAGATTTCATGTTCTCGGGTCGGCACGACGTGAACACTATACGTATTCATATACTCACGCAGAGCTAATCATGAGTTGGTGCAGGGTTCAGGGGTGTTCGGAGCTCCATAGGTGGAGGGCGGCGTAGGCTCGCCAGGGGCGCCAGCGGTCGATGTCGTCCTCGGTGATGTCGAGGGCCTTCATGGCGCGGCGCAGGCCCAGATCGCCGGTGGGCCAGGCGTCGGGGTCGTGCAGGGCGCGCATCACGATGTAGCCCGTGGTCCATGGCCCGATGCCGGGGATGGCCAGCAGCCGGGAGGCCGTCTCGGCGGGGTCGGCTCCGCCGTCCAGGTCGAGTTCGCCGGTGGCCGCCTTCTCGGCGAGGATCTTCAGGGTCGCGATGCGCCGTCCGGTGAGGCCGAGGCCGGTCAGGTCCGCCTCCGCCAGGCGTTCGGCCGTCGGGAACAGCAGCCGGGGGTGGTCGCCGTTCGGGCTCCCAGACGGCGAGACGGTCGCGCCCGGCTCGGGGTGGGCAGCGGTTGTTGTGATGTCGCAGGGTTTGGCGGGCATGCCGGCGCGGGCGGCGATCCTGCCGAGCAGGGTTCTGGCCCCCGCCACCGACACCTGCTGGCCGACCACCGCGCGGACCGCCAGCTCGAAGCCGTCGAAGGCGCCGGGCACGCGCAGGCCCGGGCGGAGCGCGAGGAGGGGGCGCAGGGCGGTCGTCCCGAGTGCCGCGGCGATCGCGTCCGGGTCGGCGTCCAGGTCGAGCAGCCGCCGGCAGCGGGCGACGATCCTGGCCAGGTGACGGGTGTCGTCGAGGGTGACCGACAGGGTGAAATGGCCGTCGCCGGGGACGAGGGTGATCAGCCCGCCGGGCACGGCCCTCCGGTACGCCGTCGCGTCGGCCTCCTCGACCCCGGGGATGGCGCGGGCGGCGAGGTAGCGGAAGAGCGTTCCGGAGTCGTAGGGGGTTCGATGGGCGAGCCGGAGGTTCAGGGTCGCGGGCATGCCGGGAGTCGCCGCGCCCGAAGGGCCGACCGGGCGGGTCACCGGCCCTGATGTCCGGCGCAGGTCGCTCGGGGAGAAGCCGTACGCCTCCTTCATCGTGGCGTTGAACTGCCGCACGCTGCCGAAGCCCGCCGCGAACGCCACGTCCGTGATCGGAAGCGAGGTCTCGGTGAGGAGTTGCTTGGCGAGCAGCAGCCGCCGGGTCCGGGCCACGGCCAGCGGGCCGGCGCCGAGGCGCCCGGTGAAGATCCGCAGCAGGTGCCGCTCGGTGATGTGCAGACGGTTCGCCAGGCCGGCGACACCGTACTCGTCCGCCACGCCGTCGTCGATCAGCCGTAGCGCGCGGCCCACCAGATCAGCGCCGACGTCCCAGCCGGGGTCGCCGGGGCTGAGCTCGGGGCGGCAGCGGCGGCAGGGACGGAAGCCGGCCGCCTCGGCCGCCGCGGCGTGCCGGTAGAACCGCACGTTGCGCCGCGCCGGGGTACGGGCGGGACAGATCGGCCGGCAGTAGATCCCCGTCGAGGTGACGGCGGTGTAGAAGCGCCCGTCGAACCTCGTGTCCCTGGCACTCACCGCGCGGTAGCAGGAGTCGAAGTCGAGAGTCTGGTGTGGGGTCACGAGTACGACGTTATGTCCTGTTCACAGAGGGCGGCTGGCGAGAATCGGACACGACCGTCCACCCTGTCCGGCCCCCACCGTACGGCGGCGCCGACTTCGCCGTACCTCCTTCTCGCCGTCGCGGCGCCGGGAAGTGGAGGCGAGGGCCGGGGGTGGTTCCGCCGTGCGGGGCGTGCGGGGTTAGGGCGCGGCTGTCCTTTCGCGAGGGCCGGATGGGGGTTATTTGGTGGAGATGCCTACTCCCAGGTCGAACTCGCGGTAGACCCTGGCCCAGAAGCCGTCGCGGAGCCACACCCTGGCCTCGGGGTAGGGGCGCAGGGAGTGGCCGAGTTCCTTTTCGGCCTCGATCAGAAGCTCGGTGTCGATGACCGTGGGCAGGAGGGGGCCGGGGAGGAGGTCGCGGATGTTGTCGCGGCCTCGGGTGAGAATCCACTTCTGCGCGACGTGCTCGCCGACCTCTTCGACCCTGGGGCGGCTCGGGCCGAGCTTGGTGACCTGGCCCGGGCTCTTGAACGCCGGTTTGGCGCTGATCGCGGTGCGGCCGGCGAAGACCTGCGCGGGCGAGGGCGGCGACGGCGCGGCGGCGGGTACGACCTGGGCGGCGCGGCTGAAGTAGGGCCGCAGGAAGTCGGCGGTCAGTTCCTCCACGGTGTCGGATTCCCACACCAGGCGTTCGGCCTGGTTGGTGCCGTAGGGAGGTTCGACGCCCCACAGGTGGATGCGGACGCCGAAGGTCTGCGCGGCCTCGACGGCGGGCACCATGTCCTCGTCCCCGGCGATGAGGACGGTGTCGCTCACCGCGTGGTGGCGGGCCAGGGCCTCCAGGTCGCTCCGGATCTGCGCGTCGACGCCTTTCTGCTGCCCCCGCGCGTTGAGGTTGCCGAGCCGTACCTTGACCCAGGGAAGCTGCGCGATGACGCGCTGGTCGACGGTGGGTACCCGGTCGCGCGCGGCGTCGTACCAGTAGACTCGCAGCAGCTCACCGGGGATGCGCTCCATCGCGTGCTTCTTGAGCGCCTGGATGAGCTCGTCGGCGGCGACGCGGTATTCCTTGCGCTCTTTGGCACCCAGGAGGACCTCGCCCGCCGCAGCGTACAGGTAGCCGACGTCCACGAGGACGGCGTATTTCGCCGCCACGGGATGCGGTGTGAGGTCCGGGATTGCCATGCTCTCCTCCAGGCCTCGGTCCTAGGCGATGATCGGCTGACTATATTCCCCCATTTCTAGATAGTCCCAACTCTTAGCGCGCTTGACACCCACTTCCAGAGATCTAATGCGGTCGTGAGCTCGATCGCCAGGCACCTGGTCCCTTTGGCAACGCCTTTCTCATGAGATGTTCGGGGTTGCGCCACGCGCCCCGGGTTCGGGGGGTTTGAGAGGGTGCCGAGGCTCGGGAGGCCACCGCGATGACCAGTGCGGCGACCTCCTCCGGAGTGGCCTCACCGTGAATGATCCTCAGAAAGGGCTGGTCCATCGACGCCTCCTAGAGGGGGATGTTGCCGTGCTTCTTCGGCGGCAGCGTCTGGCGCTTGTTGCGCAGCGCGCGCAGCGCCCGGACGATCTGCACCCGCGTGTCGGAGGGCCTGATGACCGCGTCGACGTACCCCCGCTCGGCGGCGAGGTAGGGGTTGGCGAGGGTGTCCTCGTAGTCGGAGATCAGGCGGGCCCGCTCCTCCTCGGGGTTCTCGGCGGTGGCGAGCTCGCGCCGGTACAGGATGTTCACCGCGCCCTGGGCCCCCATGACGGCGATCTGGGCGGTCGGCCACGCCAGGTTGATGTCGGCGCCGAGGTGCTTGGAGCCCATGACGTCGTACGCGCCGCCGTACGCCTTGCGGGTGATCACCGTGACGAGCGGCACGGTCGCCTCGGCGTAGGCGTACAGCAGCTTGGCGCCGCGCCGGATGATGCCGTTCCACTCCTGGTCGGTGCCCGGAAGGAAGCCCGGTACGTCGACGAAGGTCAGCACCGGGATGTTGAAGGCGTCACAGGTGCGGACGAAGCGGGCGGCCTTCTCGGAGGCGGCGATGTCGAGCGTGCCCGCGAAGCTCATCGGCTGGTTGGCGACCACGCCGACCGACTGGCCCTCGACGCGGCCGAAGCCCACGACGATGTTCGGGGCGAAGCCCGCGTGGATCTCCAGGAACTCGCCGTCGTCGAGCACGTGCTCGATCACCTGGTGCATGTCGTACGGCTGGTTCGCCGAGTCGGGGATGAGCGTGTCGAGCTCGCGGTCGAGGTCGTTCACCGTGAGGTCGGCCGGGGAGTCGAAGACCGGCGGGTCGTCCATGTTGTTGGACGGCAGGTACGACAGCAGCGCCTTGGCGAACTCCAGGCAGTCGTTCTCGTCGGAGGCCTCGTAGTGGGCGACGCCGGACTTGGAGTTGTGGGTGTGCGCGCCGCCGAGCTCCTCGAACGTCACCTCCTCGCCCGTGACGGTCTTGATGACGTCGGGGCCGGTGATGAACATGTGGGACTTCTCGCGCACCATGAGCACGAAGTCGGTCAGCGCGGGGGAGTACACCGCGCCTCCGGCGCACGGGCCCATGATCAGGGAGATCTGCGGCACCACGCCGGACGCGTGGACGTTCCGCTTGAAGATCTCGGCGTAGAGCCCGAGCGAGACGACGCCCTCCTGGATGCGAGCGCCGCCGGAGTCGTTGATGCCGACGACCGGGCACCCGGTCTTCAGGGCGTGGTCCATGACCTTGACGATCTTCTCGCCGAAGACCTCGCCCAGCGAGCCGCCGAAGACGGTGAAGTCCTGCGCGAAGACCGCGACCGGCCGGCCCGCGACCGTGCCGTGGCCCGTGACGACGCCGTCGCCGTACGGCCGCTCGCGCTCCAGGCCGAAGTTGGACGACCTGTGGCGGGCCAGCTCGTCGAACTCCACGAACGACCCTTCGTCGAGGAACGCGACCAGCCGCTCGCGGGCGGTCATCTTGCCCTTGGCATGCTGCTTCTCGACGGCCCGCGCGGATCCGGCGTGGGCGGCTTCGTAGAGGCGTCGCTCCAGATCAGCGATCTTGCCCGCGGTGGTGTGCGGGTCGACACCTTCGACATGGGGAACGGGCTCAGCACTCATGCCGGTAGGTTAGCTCTCCGCCGATCTCGCCGGTCACCCGGTGCCCGGCGAACCACCTGCCGCGCCGCCCCCGGGGCGTCCGGCGCGGTTAGAGTGACGGGATGACCGATCTCGCCGGTGGGGCCGGCTCGGCGGATCCGGCGGGCACGCCCGGGGTCCCGGAAGCGGTCCGGACGCGCGGGCTGTTCAAGCGCTTCGGCGCGCAGGTGGCGGTCGCCGGGGTCGACCTGGTGGTCCCGCGCGGCAGTTTCGCCGGTCTGGTGGGGCCCAACGGCGCCGGGAAGACCACCACCCTCAGCATGATCACCGGTCTGCTGCTGCCCGACTCGGGCACCGCGGAGGTCGGCGGGGTGGACGTGTGGCGCGACCCGGTCGCGGTGAAGTCCCGCGTCGGCGTGCTGCCCGAAGGGCTGCGCCTGTTCGAACGGCTGTCCGGGCGCGAGCTGCTGTCGTACAACGGCCAGATCCGCGGCATCCCGAAGGACGAGGTGGCGCGGCGTGCCGAGGAGCTGCTCAAGGTCATGGACCTCGCCGACTCGGCCGACAAACTGGTCGTCGACTACTCCACCGGGATGCGCAAGAAGATCGGCCTGGCCGCCGCGCTCCTGCACAACCCGGAGGTGCTCTTTCTCGACGAGCCCTTCGAGGGGGTCGACCCCGTCAGCGCCAACACCCTCGTGGAGGTCCTGCGCCGCTACACCGCCTCCGGCTCGACCGTGGTGTTCTCCAGCCACGTGATGGAGCTGGTCG
Organism: Sphaerisporangium fuscum; assembly: GCF_018531465.1. GTDB lineage: Bacteria > Actinomycetota > Actinomycetes > Streptosporangiales > Streptosporangiaceae > Sphaerisporangium > Sphaerisporangium fuscum. The sequence continues at coordinate 209,391 of NZ_JAHDTF010000002.1, read as the reverse complement.
AGCGCCTGTGCGACTGGGTGTCGGTCATGAACCACGGCCACATCGTCGCCCAGGGCCCGCTCGGCGACGTCCGCGGCGGCCAGACGCTCAACGAGGCCCTGCTCCACCTCGTGGGCGCGCGCGGCAACGGCGAGGAGGGACTGTCGTGGCTCGGCTCGTCGTCCCCGTGACCGGGTGGAGGTGAGAGCGCCGTGGCCTGGCTGTTCGTCCGCCTGAAGCTGCGCCTGATCGCGGGCAACCTGCGTGGCGACACCATGCGCCAGGTCGGTTTCGTCTTCACGGTGCTCGCGGCCGTGCTGGTGGCCGGCGGCGGCTTCGTCCTGATGAGCCTGCTGCGGTTCGCGCCCGCCGAGGTCGCTCTCGACACCGGGATGGTGGCGTTCACCGCGCTCACGCTCGTGTGGGTCGTCGGCCCGCTGCTCGTCTTCGGCGTCGACGAGACGCTCGACCCGGCGCGGCTCGCGCTCTTCCCGCTGACCGCCCGGCAGATGGCCGTCGGCATGTTCGCCGCCTCGGCCACCGGTCCCTGGCCCCTGGCCTCGCTGGCCTTCCTCCTCGGGGCCGTGGTCGGGCTCTCCCGTAGCCTCACCGGGGTGCTGATCGGCCTGGTGGCGGTCGTCCTGCAGGTGGCGTTCTGCCTGGTCGCGTCGCGGGCCGTCACCACGGCGCTGTCGGGCGCGCTGCGTACCCGCCGGGGCCGCGACCTGCTGGCCGTGGGCGCGGTCGTGGTGATCCTGCTGACCCAGTTGCCCAACCTGCTGCTGAACCAGGGGTTCGGGGGTGATCCGCGGGGCTTCCTCGCCGGGCTCGCCTCGCTGGTGCGGTGGGGGCCGCCGGGGATGGCCGCCCACGCGATCGCGGACGGCGGCCCCCTGGCGCTCGCCGAGGTCGCGACGCTGGCCCTGGCGGTGCTCACGATCGGCTCGCTGTGGATGGCCGCGCTGCGCAGGGCCATGGTCACCGCCGACTCCTCCACCCAGGTCGGGTCGGTGCGCCGCAGCCGATTCGACGGCCTGGTCCCCGGCGGGGCGCTCGGCGCCGTCGTCGCCAAGGAGCTGAAGTACATCCGGCGCGAACCACGGGGACGCATGGGCTGGATGGCGGCCGTCGGCTTCTCAGGGGTGTTCATGATCTCCCTGAACAGCGGCGAGCACGGCCTGCGGGGACCGGCCATGGCCGTCGTCCCGGCGTGCATCGCGGCGCTCATGATCGGGCTCCAGGCGTCCAACGCGTTCGGCATCGACGGGCGGGCCCTGTGGATGAACGCGATCGTCTACTCCGACGCCCGCCGGCTGCGCGCCGACTTCGCCGGACGTCACCTCGCCGTATCGCTCGTGGCGGTCCCGCTGCTCGCCGTGGTGTCGGTCGCGGCGGCCCTGGTCGCGGGGCGCCTGCTCTGGGCCGTCCCCGCCCTGCTCACCGCCGCCGGCCTCCTTCAGGTCGCGCTCGGCGTCGGGGCCGTGACCAGCGTGATCCTGCCCTACACCTATCCCGAGCGGATCAACGCCTTCACCAGCGCGGCACCGGGGCAGGGCGGCGTGGCGTTCGTGGGGTCGTTCGGCGCGATGCTCGGCACCGGCGTGCTGGCGCTCCCGGTCGTGCTGCCGGTGCTCTTCGGCCTCACCTGGACGGCGGCGGTCGTGGTGCCGTACGGCCTGGCGGCGGCGTACGGGGGGCGGCGGCTCGCCTCCGTCATCGGCTACGCCCGCCTGCCCGACATCCTGGCCGCCGTCTCCCGGCCCGCCTGAAGGATCTCCGCAGCTCGCGGCCGTTCATGTGCTGTACACACAATGGTCTAGTCCAATTGGTGAGACTGGTATCCAGCTCTCGAAGCGGTATGGATAACCTTCGTGGTATGGCCGCCACCGCTTCTCACCAGGCACAGCGTTCCGGTGTCGAACGCCACAGCGCCGTCTCCGAGATGCCCGACGAGCTGCGCGCGGATGTGCGCCTGCTCGGCGAGCTGCTCGGCCGAGTGATCGCCGAGGACGGCGGTCCCGACCTTCTGGCCGACGTCGAACGGCTACGCAAAGCGGTGATCGCCGCCCGCAGGCGGGACATGTCCGTCGACGAGGTCGCGGCGCTGGTCGCCGAGTGGCCGGTCGACCGCAGCGTGCAGATCGCCCGGGCGTTCACCTGCTACTTCCACCTGGTCAACCTCGCCGAGGAGCACTTCCGGATCCGCACGCTGAGGGCCAGGGACACCGGCGAGGCGCCGCTGTCCGACTCTCTGGCGCAGGCCGTGAACGAGCTGAAGCACGACCTCGGCCCCGGCGAGCTCGCCCGCATGATCGACGAGCTGGAGTTCCGGCCGGTGCTGACCGCCCACCCCACCGAGGCCCGCCGCCGGGCCGTGGTCACGGCGATCCAGCGCATCAGCACCCAGCTCGCCGAGTACAACGCGCCCGACCGCGGGGCGCAGGAGCGCGAGGAGGCCCACCGCCGCCTCCTCGAGGAGATCGACCTGCTGTGGCGCACCGCCCAGCTCCGGCACACCAAGCTCGACCCGCTCGACGAGGTGCGCACGGCGATGTCGGCGTTCGACGAGACCCTGTTCCGCACCGTGCCGCGCGTCTACCGGTCCCTCGACGCCGCGCTCGCCGACGGGTCCGGCACCCGCGAGCCGCAGGCCAAGGCGTTCATCAGGTACGGCAGCTGGATCGGCGGCGACCGCGACGGCAACCCCAACGTCACCGCCCGCGTCACCCGCGAGGCCGTCCTCATCCAGGCCGAGCACGTGCTCACGGCCCTGGAGAACGCCACCACCCGCATCGGCCGCACCCTCACCACCTCGGCCCTCTACAGCCCGCCGAGCAGGGAGCTCGCCGAGAGGCTCGCCGTGGCCGCCGACGACCACCCCGAGCTCGTCGCCGAGCTCAGCAAGCGCTCGCCGCGCGAGCCGCACCGCCAGTGGCTGCTCTTCGTGGCCGCCCGCATCGCCGCCACCCGCCGCCGCGATCTCGACCTCGCCTACCGTTCGCCCGACGAGCTGCTCGCCGACCTTCGCGCGTGCCAGGCCTCGCTGGCGTCCACCGGCGCCACCCGCCAGGCGTACGGCGAGCTCCAGCACCTGATCTGGCAGGTGGAGACCTTCGGGTTCCACCTGGCCGAGCTCGAGGTCCGCCAGCACTCCCAGGTGCACGCCGCGGCCCTGAAGGAGATCGCCGAGGGCAGGCCGTCCGAGCGCACCGAGGAGGTCCTGGCGACCATCCGCATGATCGCCTGGATCCAGGAGCGGTTCGGCGTCCGGGCCTGTTCGCGTTACGTCGTGTCGTTCACCCGTTCGGCCGACGACATCGCCGCGGTGTACGAGCTGGCCGGGCACGCCCTCGGCGGTCGTGCCCCCGTCCTCGACGTCGTGCCGCTGTTCGAGTCGGGCGAGGACCTCGCCAACTCCGCCGACGTGCTCACCGGCATGCTGCGCCTGCCCGCCGTCCAGGAGCGCCTGGCCGCCAACGGCCGCCGCCTGGAGGTCATGCTCGGCTACTCCGACTCGGCCAAGGAGCTCGGCCCGGCCGCCGCCACGCTGAAGCTGTACGACGCGCAGGCCGAGCTGGCCTCGTGGGCGCTGGCCAACGACGTCCGGCTGACGCTGTTCCACGGCCGCGGCGGTGCCCTCGGCCGGGGCGGCGGGCCCGCCAACCGCGCCGTGCTCGCCCAGGCCCCCGGCTCGGTCGCCGGCCGGTTCAAGGTCACCGAGCAGGGCGAGGTGATCTTCGCCAGGTACGGCCATCCCGCGATCGCCCACCGCCACATCGAGCAGGTCACCAACGCCGTCCTGCTCGCCTCCACACCTTCGGTGGAGGCCCGTACCGCCGACGCCGCCGCCCGCTACCGGCTGCTGGCCGAGAAGGTCGCCTCCGCTTCCGAGCGGGCCTACCGCTCGCTCACCGAGGCGCCCGGGTTCCCCGAGTGGTTCGGGCTGGTCAGCCCGCTGGAGGAGATCGGCTCCCTTCGCCTCGGCTCCCGTCCCGCCCGCCGCGGCCTCGGCGCGCCCCGGTCGCTGGACGACCTGCGGGCGATCCCGTGGGTGTTCGCCTGGGCGCAGACCCGCGTCAACCTCCCCGGCTGGTACGGCCTCGGCAGCGGCCTGCTCGCCGCCACGTCCGAGGGCGGGCCGGGGATCGAGGAGCTGCGGCAGGCCTACCGCGAGTGGCCGCTGTTCGCCTCGCTGATCGACAACGCCGAGATGTCCCTGGCCAAGACCGACCGGCAGATCGCCGCCCGCTACCTCGCGCTGGGCGGCAGGCAGGACTTCGCCGACCAGGTGCTCGCCGAGTACGACCTGACCCGCAAGCTGGTGCTGGAGGTGACCGGGCATTCGTGGCTGCTGGAGAGCAGGCGTGTGCTGTCCCGCGCGGTCCAGCTCCGCGACCCGTACGTCGACGCCCTGTCCCACCTGCAGCTGCGCGCCCTGTCCGCCCTCCGCGCCGAGGCGGCCGAAGGCATGCCCGAAGAAGAGCGTGAACGTCTCGAAACGCTCCTCCTGCTGAGCGTGAACGGCGTGGCCGCGGGCCTGCAGAACACCGGCTGAGCCTTCGTACGCTCCGCCGCGAGGGGCGGTCGCGCCGAGGCATCACTCCCCGCCGTCCTTCGGGCCGGCGGGGCTTTCCTCTCGGGCCGCCGGTGCCGGCTCAGGACCTGGCGCCGGCGAGGAACCTCTCGACGTTCTCGGTCATGACCGACAGGTTCTGCACGGTTTCGACGTACTGCTCGGGGCTGAGCCCGTCGAGCACCAGGCGGCGGGCCCGGTTGACGCGGTCGGCGACGTGGGCGTGGCCGGCCCGGCCCTCCTCGGTCAGGGACAGCGCCTCGCCGGAGGTCTCGACCCAGCCTCGTGTGACCAGGCCGTCGGGTCCATCGAGCACCGTCGCGAGGTCGATGGCGCCCTCCTCCCAGAACGGCCTGAGCGCCTGCTCGAGCTCCGGCACGGTACGGTCCGACTGGCTGAGCAGGTTGAGGGTCTGCCAGTGACGCCTGCTCAGCCTCTCGTCCGAAAGGGGGGCGTCCAGCAGCGTTTCGAGCAGGTTGTGCAGGTGCTTGACCCAGTAGCCGATCGGCTTGTCGGTCGCGGGCATGAGCCTTCTCCAATGCATGTAGAATGACATGTAGTTGGAAATATACATGAAATTGACCGCGAGGGAAGATCTACGGATGACACACGGCGAGGACGTGGCCGCGATCGAGCAGGCCATGGTGGCGATCAGACGGTCGCAGGCCCGCAGGGCGCTGGCGCGGCTGTCCAGGGAACGCGGTGGCCGGGAGGAGTTGCCCGACGCCGTCTTCGAGCTCCTCGACGCCGTGGACACCGCGACCGCGCGCGGCTCCGCCCCGACCGTCACCGAGGCCGCCGCCGCCCTGGGCGTCGACCAGCCACGCGCCAGCCGCCTGACCGCCCAGGCGCTGGAGGCGGGCCTCCTGCGCCGCGCCGCCGACCAGGCCGACGGCCGCAGATCACTGCTGCTGCTCACCCCGGAGGGACGGGCCGCTCTCGACGGGATCCACGCCTTCCGTCAACGGGTCATCGCCGAAGCCACGGCCGCCTGGCCGCAGGAGGACCGCGCCGCCCTCGCCCGCCTCCTCACCCGCTTCGTCGGCGACTTCGCGGCCGTCACCGATCCGCGAGGCTGACCCGCTCGGGGGAGGCGTAGATGTTGAAGCGCTGGTCGCGCAGGAAGCCGACCAGGGTGATGCCGAACTCGCGGGCGAGGTCGACGGCCAGGGACGAGGGGGCCGAGACGCCGCAGACCATGGGAAGGCCGGCGGCCAGGGCCTTCTGCATGATCTCGTAGCTCGTCCTGCCGCTGACGAGCAGCAGGTGGGAGCTCAGCGGTGCCATGTGGTTCATCTGGGCCCAGCCGACGAGCTTGTCGACGGCGTTGTGGCGGCCCACGTCCTCCCGCAGCGCCAGCAGCGACCCGTCGGCCGTGAACAGGCCCGCGGCGTGCAGGCCGCCGGTCTTGCCGAAGATGCCCTGGGCCTCCCGCAGACGCCGTGGCAGCCCGTACAGCACCTCGGCCGAAACGGGCGGCAGGGTGGCCTCACCCGCCGACAGCGAGCGCCGGCGCTCGCGCAGCGCGTCGAGGCTGGCGGTGCCGCAGACCCCGCAGGCGCTCGATGTCATGAAATGCCGGTGCATGGTGGGAAGCTCCGGCAGGTGGGCGCCGTGCAGCCGTACGGTGACCGTGTTGTACCGGGCCTCGGGCGGGAGGTCCTCGTCGGTGCAGTAGGCGATGGAGTGGATGTCGTCCGGCCCGGCGACGCCCTCGGCCGCCAGGAAGCCCGCGGCGAGCTCGAAGTCGGCCCCCGGCGTCCGCATGGTGACGGCAAGGGTGCGCGTGGCGCCGCCCGCGGCGACGCGGATCTCCAGGGGCTCCTCGGTGGCCAGGTCGTCGCGCCGGTCGCGCGCGGCCCCGCCGGAGACCTCGCGCACCCGCACCCGCGTCGTCGGACCAGGGCGAACGTGCTCGGTGGTGCTCATATGGTGTTCACCCGTTCCTCTCACAGCCGGCCCTCCGGGGGTCCCTCATAGCATCACCCCTCGACGGCCGTCCTCGAACCCCGGGTCGGGGCGGTGCCGGCGGGGGAGGAGGATGGAGAGGTGCCCGACTCGCCGTACACCGATCTCGACCGGCCGCCGCTCTCGCAGGCGGCGCTGACCAGGGCCCTGATCCGGCCCGGCGGTCTGTGGAAGCAACTGACCGTCATGGACGCCACCGGCTCCACCAACGCCGACCTGGCGGGCCTGGCCCGCGACGGCGCGCCGGAGGGCACGGTGCTGGTGGCGGAGCACCAGCTCACCGGCCGCGGGCGTCTGGGCCGCACGTGGACCCTCCCGGCGCGCTCCGGGCTGACCTTCTCCATGCTGCTGCGCCCGGCGGTGCCCGTGGCACGGCAGGGCTGGCTGACGCTGCTGGTGGCGGTCGCCGCGGCCTCGGCGCTGCGCCGGTTGGCGGCCGTCGACGTCCGGGTGAAGTGGCCGAACGACCTGCTCGTCGACGACCGCAAGCTGGCCGGCATCCTCGCCGAGCGGGTGGAGGACGGCATCGTGGTCGGCATGGGGCTGAACGTCTCGGTGCGGGCCGAGGAGCTGCCGGTGGCCACCGCGACGTCCCTCGCCATCGAAGGCGCCGAGTGCGCCGACCGCGACCCGCTGCTCAGGGCCGTGCTGCGGGAGATCGAGACGCACTACCGCGAGTGGACGGGGGCCGGCGGCGACGTCGACGCCTGCGGCCTGCGTGCCGCCTACCTCGCCTCCAGCGCGACCGTCGGGCGCCGGGTCCGCGTGGAGCTGCCAGGGGATCGGCTGCTGGAGGGCACCGCGACGGGCGTGGACGGCTCGGGGCACCTGCTCGTGCGCGCGGGTGGCGTCGAGCACACACTGAGCGTCGGCGACGTCGTCCACGTCAGAGCCCGCTGATCGCCTCGCTCGGCCCGTCGTGCAGACGTCGGGGATATCGACGTGCCACGATTTGCCCCATGGGTCTCGCTGAAAACCATCTGACGGAGGGCGAACGGGTCGTCCACTCGTTCCATCCGCACCGCAAGCGCCTGATCTTGCCCTTTCTGGCGCTCATCCTCGTCATCGCCGTGTCGAGCGCGGCGTTCTACTTCATCCCGGCCGACTACGAATACGCCGGCCTCGCCTGGATCGCGGTGGCCGTCGTGTCGGTGGTCGCGCTGGCGCTGTGGTCGTTCATCCCGTACCTGCGGTGGAAGACCACGTCGTACACCCTGACGACCCACCGGTTCAACATCAGCACGGGCATCCTGAGCAAGTCCGAGGACGACATCCCGCTCGCCAAGGTCAACAGCGTCAGCTCCGACCAGACCTTCCTCGAGCGGCTGCTCGGCTGCGGCACGCTGGTGGTGGAGTCGGCCTCCGAGAAGGGCGAGATCAACCTCAGGGACATCCCGAAGATCCAGACGGTCCGGGCCGAACTGTTCCGGCTGGTGGAGGACGCGTCGGACGGAGACATCGACGGCGGGTGAGACATGCCGCGAACCTGGCGTAACCTCCTGAAGGTGCGCGAGACCGAGGCCGTCACCCGTCCGACGGCCGACCAGATAGAGCGGCTGTTCGTCGGCTCCCCGCCCCGCCACACGCGGAGCGAGGTCTCAGGGCGGGCCGGCGTGTCCGCGGAGCTCGCCCAGCGCATCTGGCGGGCGCTGGGGTTCGCCACGCCCGCCGACGACACCCCCGCCTTCACCGACGCCGACGTGGAGGCGCTGCGCCGGGTCGCCGCCCTGCTCGACGCCGAGGTGATCGACGAGGAGACCGTGGTCCGCCTGGCGCGGGCGCTCGGCCAGACCACGGCCAGGCTCGCCCAGTGGCAGGCCGAGATCATGATCGGGACGATGCTCGACCGGTCCGAGCCGCCGACCGACAAGGAACTCGCGGGCGTCCTGCAGACCGCGGGGGCGCTCCTGCCCGACTTCGAGCGCCTCCTCATCCACGTGTGGCGGGCCCAGCTCGCCGCGGCGGGCACGCGGCTGCTGGCGATCACCGACATGAACGCCGAGACACTGCCCGGCCGGCTGACCCTGGCCGTGGGCTTCGCCGACCTGGTGTCGTTCACCCAGGTCTCCCGCTCGCTGGACGAGCAGGGGCTGGCGGAGCTGGTGGAGAACTTCGAGTCCAAGACCTCCGACGTGGTCGCCGCCCACGGCGCCCGGCTGGTCAAGACCCTCGGCGACGAGGTGCTGTTCACCGCGCCCACCGCCGAGACGGCCGCGCGCATCGCGCTGGAGCTGGTCGACGTGATCCGCGACGAGGGCAGGGAGGTGCGCGTCGGCCTGACGTACGGCCCGGTGCTCCCGGTGATGGGCGACGTCTTCGGGACGACCGTCAACCTGGCCGCGCGGCTGACCGCCATCGCCCGCCCGTGCACCGTGCTGGTGGACCAGGGCATGGCCGACGGTGTGGCGGGCAGCTCCGGTCTGACCGCGCAGCGGATCCGCCGCCGACCGGCACGCGGCCTCGGGATGATCCAGCCCTACGTGCTACGACGGTCTTGACGGGGGTGACACCGCGTCACCATTCTGAACGCCTGCCACGTGCGTGGAAGCGTCGACAAAGGGAGGGACCCACCATGCCGTACGAAGTCCGGGGCGTCATCGCCGGAGGCAAGGGCGAGCCCGTGACGGTGCAGACCGTGATCGTGCCCGACCCGGGGCCCGGTGAGGCGGTGGTGAACGTGCAGGCGTGCGGCGTGTGTCACACCGACCTGCACTACCGCGAGGGTGGGATCAACGACGAGTTCCCCTTCCTGCTCGGCCACGAGGCGGCGGGGGTCGTCGAGGCGGTCGGCCCCGGCGTGACCGGCGTGGCCCCCGGCGACTACGTGATCCTCAACTGGCGCGCCGTCTGCGGGAACTGCCGGGCGTGCCTGCGCGGCCGCCCGTGGTACTGCTTCGCCACCCACAACGCCGGCCAGAAGATGACCCTCGCCGACGGCACCCCGCTCAGCCCCGCGCTCGGCATCGGGGCGTTCGCCGAGAAGACGCTGGTCGCGGCCGGGCAGTGCACCAAGGTCGACCCGGACGCCAGGCCGGCCGTCGCCGGGCTGCTGGGGTGCGGCGTGATGGCCGGGCTCGGGGCGGCGATCAACACCGGCGGCGTGACGCGGGGCGACTCGGTGGCCGTGATCGGCTGCGGCGGGGTCGGCGACGCCGCCATCCTCGGCTCCTCGGTCGCCGGCGCCTCCAAGATCATCGCGGTGGACGTGGACGACCGCAAGCTCGAGCTGGCCGGCCAGTTCGGCGCCACCCACACCGTCAACTCCCGCACGACCGACCCGGTGGAGGCGATCCGCGAGCTCACCGGCGGCCACGGGGCCGACGTCGTGATCGAGGCCGTGGGCCGCCCCGAGACCTACAAGCAGGCGTTCTACGCCCGCGACCTGGCCGGGACGGTGGTGCTGGTCGGCGTGCCGACCCCCGACATGACGCTGGAGCTCCCGCTGCTCGACGTCTTCGGCCGGGGCGGGGCGCTGAAGTCGTCGTGGTACGGCGACTGCCTGCCGAGCCGCGACTTCCCGATGCTCATCGACCTCTACCTGCAGGGCCGGCTCAACCTCGACGGCTTCGTCTCCGAGACCATCGAGCTGGACGAGGTCGAGGAGGCGTTCGCCAAGATGCATCGGGGCGAGGTGCTCCGTTCCGTCGTGGTCCTGTGACGGAGCGGGTCGGTATACGGAGGAAGTGCGATGAGCATCGAGAAGATCGTCACGTCGGGCACGTTCACGCTCGATGGCGGCACCTGGGACGTCGACAACAACGTGTGGATCGTCGGCGACGAGCGTGAGGTCGTGGTGATCGACGCGGCCCACGACGCCGGCGCCATCCGCGAGGCGGTGGGCGACCGGCGGCTGAAGGCGATCGTCTGCACCCACGCCCACAACGACCACATCAACGCGGCGGGCGCCCTGGCGGACGCGACCGGCGCGCCGATCCTGCTGCACCCGGCCGACTCGGTGCTGTGGGAGATGGTGTACGGCACGGCCCGGCGGTACGACCCGCTGGCCGACGGCGACACGATCGAGGTGGGCGGCACGACGCTGCGCGTGCTGCACACGCCCGGCCACGCGCCGGGCGCCGTCTGCCTGCACGCCCCCGAGCTCGGCGTGCTCTTCAGCGGCGACACGCTCTTCTCGGGCGGGCCGGGCGCCACCGGACGGTCGTACTCGTCGTTCGAGACGATCATCGACTCGATCAGGGACCGCCTGCTCGTGCTGCCCCCGGAGACCGTCGTCAACACCGGGCACGGCGACTCCACCAGCATCGGCGCCGAGGCGCCCGACCTGGAGAAGTGGATCGCCCGCGGGCACTGACCCGGCGAAAGGGCCTCTCGCCGGTGGCGTACCTCACATAGGCAAGCCTTACCGAAGTGAGTTACCTTAGGTATGCCTAACCTATTTGCCTGGCGAGAGGCCCTTCCCCTATGTACGTCTGCATCTGCATGGCCGTGACCGAGAGCGAGGTCCACGACTGCATCGCCGCAGGCGCGAGGAGCGCCCGGCAGATCCGGGACGCCACGGGCGCCGGCAAGGACTGCGCGACATGCGTGCGGAAGGTATGTGCGATCCTGAAGCGATCTGAGGAACTTGCCGCAACCGCGTAGAACGAGGGGTTTGCCATGCAGGGGGACACAGAGATCATCGCTCTGCTGAACGAGCAGCTGACGTCGGAACTCACCGCCATCAACCAGTACTTCCTGCACGCCAAGATGCAGGAGAACTGGGGGTACACCAAGCTCGCGGCCTACACCCGGGCCGAGTCGATCGACGAGATGCGACACGCCGAAGTGCTGACCGACCGCATCCTCTTCCTCGACGGCCTGCCGAACTACCAGAAACTCGGCACCCTCCACATCGGCCAGACCATCCGGGAGCAGCTGGAGGCCGACCTGCAGCTGGAGATCGGCGTCGTCCAGCGGCTGCGCCCCGGCATCAGGCTGATGCGGGAGCGCGGCGACACGACCTCGGCGCGCATCTTCGAGGACATCCTCCAGGACGAGGAACACCACATCGACTACCTCGAGACCGAACTGCACCTGCTGGACAAGCTCGGTGAGCCTCTGTACGTCCAGCGGTTCCTGGAGCTTCCCGGCGAGTCCGGTTCCTGATCGTTCCGGGGAAGCCGGGGCCACTCGGCAGGGGTACGAGTGGGGCTCCTGGGGTACCAGGTAGTGCGGGAGGGCTCCTCCCCGTTTCTCCGTCTTTGCCCAGGTCAATTGGTGGGTCAACGACGAGTCAAACCGCGCGCTGTACCCGGGAAACGATCGCCTAAGGTCCTACGATCGCTTTATGACCTGCGTACTTCTCGCCGAGGATGACACCTCGATCTCCGAGCCCCTGGCGCGCGCCCTGCGCCGAGAGGGCTACCAGGTGGAGGTGAGCCCCGATGGCCCGCAGGCCCTGGAAAGGGCTCTGTCCGGGGGCGTCGACCTCATCGTGCTCGATTTGGGCCTGCCCGAAATGGACGGCCTGGAGGTGGCCCGCCGGATCCGCGCCGAAGGGCACGGCACACCAGTACTCATCCTGACGGCCCGCGTCGACGAGGTCGACACCGTGGTCGGTCTCGACGCGGGGGCCGATGACTATGTCACCAAACCGTTCCGGCTCGCCGAGCTACTCGCCCGGGTGCGAGCGCTGCTGCGGCGCGGCACGTCCGAGACCCCCGTGGTCCAGGGCGTGCGCATCGACGCCGACTCGCGCCGCGCCTGGATGGGGGACAAGGAGCTGCACCTGACCACCAAAGAGTTCGACCTGCTGCGCGTGCTGGTCCGCGACGCCGGCAAGGTCGTCACCCGCGAGCAGATCATGCGCGAGGTGTGGGACACCAACTGGTGGGGGTCGACCAAGACACTCGACATGCACATCTCGTGGCTGCGACGCAAGCTGGGGGACGACGCCGCCAAGCCGCGCTACATCACCACGGTTCGTGGAGTCGGCTTCCGGTTCGAGCGCGAATAGCACGTAGCTAGATGCGCCGGAGGTTGCTGTCCTCGACCCTGGTGGTCGCGGCCATCGCGGTCCTGCTGCTGGGGGTGCCGCTCGGCCTGGTGGTGACCCGCCTCATCGACGACGAGGCGGTCCAACAGCTCCGGGCCCAGGCGACGCTGCTGCTGAGCCAGGTGGAATACGCCCGCATCGAGGATCGGCCGATCGATCCCGACGAGCTCCAGCGGCAGTATCCCAACAGGTACGTCCAGATCTTCATCCGGAACAGCCCGACCGTCATCGTCGGCACGGAACCGCCCCCCGACCGCCAGATGACCGAGGAGACCCACTCCGAGAGCGGGGTCTACGTCCGGATAACGCGGGACCGAGCCCAAGTGGAGCGGAACATCCATGGATGGCTCCTGCTCATCGTCGCGCTGGCGGGCCTGGCGCTCGCCGTCGCGGTCGCGCTCGCCGTCGTGCAGTCACGCCGGTTGACCCTGCCGCTCCAGGATCTGGCGCGGATCGCGGAGCGGCTGGGCTCAGGTGAGGCACGGCCGAGCAGGCACCGGTACGGGATACCCGAGCTCGACCGGGTGGCCGAGGTGCTCGACCGCAGCGCGACCCGCATCGCCGACCTGCTCAGCCGCGAGCGCGAGTTCGCCACCGACGCCTCCCACCAGCTGCGGACGCCGCTCACCGGGCTCACCATGCGGCTGGAGGAGATCGTCGCCGCCGCCGACCAGCCCACGATCGTGCGTGAGGAGGGGGAGGCGGCGATCGTGCAGGCCGAACGGCTCACCGCGGTCATCGACGAGCTGCTCGCCGCCGCCCGCAGGCAGCGCCACGCCCAGGCCGAGGCCATCTCGCTCGACGAGGTGCTGCGTCAGCAGATCACCGAATGGGAGCCGGCGTTCCGCAGGTCACGGCGGTCGCTGCACCTGGAGGGGGACCGCGGGCTGCGCGCGCTGGTCAGCAAGGGCGGGCTGAGCCAGGTGGTGTCGACGCTGCTGGAGAACTCCCTGGAGCATGGTGACGGCCCGGTGACCATCACCACCGGCAGTTCCGACAGGTCCGTGGTGATCGAGGTGGCCGACGAGGGGCCCGGCATCCCCGAGCATCTGCGGGCGCGCGTCTTCGAGCGCAACGTGAGCGGCGCGGGAGGGACCGGGCTGGGCCTGACGCTGGCCCGGGCGCTCACCGCCTCCGACGGCGGGCGTCTGGAGCTCGTACGGTCGCAGCCGGCCGTCTTCGCGCTGTTCCTGCGGCACGCCGAGCAGGCCGCGCGGCACCGGGTGGTCAGCGGGCCTGCGTGACCGGGCCGGCTTGGGGAGTGGCCGACGCGCTCGCGCCGGTCTCGGGGAGCCCGGTGTGCGGGTCGACGGGAGGCAGCTCCGGCGGGAGGAACACCCATTTCTTGTACGACCAGTAGCGGAACAGGGTGCCGAGCGCGGTGCCGATCACGATCGAGACGTTGTAGGCGAGCAAGGTGCGCAATTCGAGCGTGTATTCGACGAACCCGATGATGAGCACCGAGATCAGCAGCCCGATACCGTTGAGCATGAAGAACAGGAAGTATTCGCGGGCGAGACCCGACTTCTCGCGGTGCCGCCAGGTCCAGAAGCGGTTGGCGAGGTAGGTCAGGGTGGCGGCGATCACCGTGGCGATGACCTTGGAGGTCACCGGCCCGAGATGGGCTCCGTAGCGCAGGAGGTTCGTGCCGCCGGTGTCGACCACGAAGGCGACGGCTCCCACCGCGCCGAACTTCGCGAGCTCGTGGAACAGCGAGGAGAACCTGTCATACAGGCGTCGAATAAGCTGCACAACGGTCCTTCCTGGGAACTGGAGCCCCTTCAGGTTACCGGGGGACGGGCCGCCCTCGTGTCGGGACGCGCGACCTGAACATTAAGACCATTTAGCGAAATATCGTGACTTTCACGGCTAGTAACTGACATGGTGCGCTAGGCTGCGCCGCAGATCGCAAAGGTATGCCCCGGAGAGGTGGCTCCAAGCGTGCTGCGCGACGCGTCCTCACGATTACGAAAGGTTCGGCGGCCAGGACATCGGGCGGCGCGACGGCCCCGGACGGCCGCCCTGGTCGCCGGTGCCCTCCTGCTGGCGGGATGCGGCGCGCGGGCCGACGACCGGCCGGCGCCGACGCCCGAGCCCGCCGTGATCTCCCCCACCCGCACCGTCGGACCCGACGAGGCGGCAGCGGCGTTCGGCCTGCTGAAGGATCTCGACGACGCCCGGAAGGCGCGTGACTGCACCAAGATCCTCTTCCTGACGACGTCGGCCGCGAGCGAACTGGGCGGCCGTGCCTGCGAGGCGACCCGGAACGGCCGCCCGGTTCCCCCTCCCGTCGCCTACGACGACGTGGTCTACTTCCTGCCCGACCGTCCCGTCGAGCACCCGTGGTTCGCCGCGCTCGCCCGCAGGCCCCGGCCGTCCTACTTCGTCTTCGCCTACGAGCAGGACCGCTGGCGGCTGGCGTACGGGCCCATCCGGCTGCTAGGGAAGGCTCCCGAACTGGACACCGAGGACGTGACCCGCGTCGTGCCCGGCGACGACCCCGAGGACGGCCTGCGGGCGCGCCTGGTGCCGCAGAAGCACCTGGCCTTCCTGTCCGACCCCGCCGGGCTCAGCGGCGTGCGCTTCGCCTCGGGGGACCCCGTCGAAGATCTGCTGGCCGAGCTGGTGAAGAAGCCGTCCACCGTACGGCCGGACCGGCTGACCTGCGACGTCCAGCTCGTCCCGGGAGAGGTCAGGGCGCTCGGGCTGAAGGGCGGCGGGGCGCTGGTCTTCCACGCCATCAGGATCGTCTACGAGCAGAAAGGGTCCGGCAGGCTCGCCCACCCGCTCTTCGGGGCGGACGCGGTACGGCGGTTCACCGGCAGGAGCGGACCCGCCACGACGCACACCACCGAGGTCGTCATGCTCGCCACCGAGGTCGGCACGGACGGCAGGATGACCACCGCCGCCCTCACCCGGGGCCTGGCCGACATCACCCTGTGACGCCGTCCCGCCGCCGGGGAACCGCCATCACGGCCACTCGGTCGCCCTAGGTAGGGTTTGACGCTGTGACCAGTGTTGTGACCAGGAGGGAAACACCTCCGATCGGGCCCGTCGTCGGCATGGTCGGCGCGGGCCAGCTCGCCCGCATGACACAGCAGGCCGCCATCGCCCTCGGCGTCGAGCTGCGCGTCCTCGCCAACACCCACGACGAGAGCGCCGCCCGCGTGATCACCGACACGCGGCTCGGCGACTACCGCGACCTCGCCGTGCTGCGCGAGTTCGCCCAGGGCTGCGACGCGATCACCTTCGACCACGAGCACGTGCCGACCGGCCACGTCGAGGCCCTGGCCGCCGACGGCTTCGCCGTCCACCCCGGGGCCGCCGCGCTCGTGCACGCGCAGGACAAGGCCGTGATGCGCGAGCGGCTGACCGCGATCGGCGCCCCGTGCCCGGCGTGGGCCAGGGTGTCCTCCGCCGACGACCTGGAGGCGTTCGGCAAGGAGCACGGCTGGCCCGTGGTGCTGAAGGCCGTGCGCGGCGGCTACGACGGCCGCGGGGTCTGGGTCTGCCGATCGGAGGACGACGCGGCGGAGGTCCTCGCCAGCGGCACCGAGCTGCTCGCCGAGGCGTTCGTGCCGTTCGAGCGCGAGCTGGCCGTCCTGGTCGCCCGGTCCCCGCACGGCCAGGGCGTGAGCTACCCCGTGGTCGAGACCGTCCAGCAGGACGGCATCTGCGTCGAGGTGATCGCCCCCGCCCCCGGGCTGGACCCGGAGCAGGCGGCGTCCGCCCAGCACATCGCGCTCAAGATCGCGAACGAGCTGGGGGTGACCGGCCTGCTCGCCGTCGAGATGTTCCAGCTCCCCGGCGGCCAGGTCGTCGTGAACGAGCTCGCCATGCGTCCGCACAACAGCGGCCACTGGACCATCGAAGGCGCCCGCACCTCCCAGTTCGAGCAGCACCTGCGGGCGGTGCTCGACCTGCCGCTGGGCTCGCCCGCCCCGGCGGCGCCGGTCGTCGTCATGGCCAACATCCTCGGCGGCGACGATCCCGACATCTTCAGCCGCTACGAGCACGTCATGGCGCACGACCCCGGCGTGAAGATCCACTTTTACGGCAAGGAGGTGCGGCCCGGCCGCAAGATCGGGCACGTCACCGCGCTCGGCACCGACGTGGAGGAGGTCCGCGCCCGGGCCCGCCACGCGGCCGTCCACCTCGCCACGGGGGAGTACGTCTGATGGCCGACACTCCCGCGGTCGGCATCGTCATGGGCAGCGACTCCGACTGGCCTGTGATGAAGCTCGCCGCCGAGGCGCTGGGCGAGTTCGGGGTGCCCTTCGAGGCCGACGTCGTCTCCGCGCACCGCATGCCCCAGGAGATGATCTCCTACGGTGAGCGCGCGGCCGAGCGCGGCCTCCGGGTGATCATCGCCGGGGCCGGCGGGGCCGCCCACCTGCCCGGCATGCTGGCGTCGGTGACGCCGCTCCCGGTGATCGGCGTGCCGGTGCCGCTGAAGTACCTCGACGGCATGGATTCCCTGCTGTCGATCGTGCAGATGCCGGCGGGGGTGCCGGTGGCGACCGTGGCGATCGGTGGCGCCCGCAACGCGGGCCTGCTCGCCGTACGCATCCTGGCCGCCGCCGACGAGGGGCTGCGCGAGAAGATGGCCGCCTTCCAGGCCGACCTCAAGCAGCAGGCGTACGCCAAGGGCGAGCGGCTGCGTGCCGAGGCCCGCACCCTCGGCACGTAGCCGGGCTTGATCCTCCGCGGGAGCCCGGACAGCCTGGGCGGCGTGCGGAGAACAGGGCTAGCCCTGGCGGCGCTCGCCGCCCGGTTCCGCCGCCAGCTCCGCCAGGTGCACGGCCCGCACCGCCGAGCGGCGGCGGCGCAGGCCCTGGTCGAGCTGGCGGTAGCAGCCCGGGTTGACCACCGCCACGTAGTCGACCCCGGCGGCCTCGATCTCGTCGAGCTTCGCGTCCAGGACCCGGCGGCTGTCCCGCGGCCGGACGAGGGCGTAGGTGCCCGCCGCCCCGCAGCAGCTCCCCGCCGAGGGCAGTTCGACGTACTCGCCCATCCGTTCGAGCAGCGCCCGGGGTTCGCGCCAGACGCCCAGGCCGTTGCGCAAGTGGCAGGAGTCCTGCAGGGCGATGCGCGGGCGCCCCGCGCCGGCGTCGCGCGCGGGGACGTCGGCCCCGTACTCCGAGATCTCCTTCACCCGGTCGCGGCCGAGCACGCCGGCGAGATGGGCGGCGCATCCGCCGGACGTGGTGACGATCACTCCGGGCAGCCGTTCACCCAGCTCACGGGCCAGCTCCCTGCCGCGCTCGGAATCGCCGTTGTGCGCGTGCAGCGCCCCGCAGCACCCCTGCGAGGCCGGGGCCGAGAGCTCCGGGTGAAGCCGCAGCGCGGCCCTGCTCACCTTCGGGTACAGGGCCCGCTCGAAGCAGCCGAGCATCAGGTGCGGACCCTCGGGGGACGGACGGGTGCGGGCATGCCGGCGGAACAGGCCGAAGAGCCGTACACGCCAGCGGGCGTTCACCGCGAACATCAGCAACCGGGCGATCAGCGGCCGCCGGGCGCCCTGCCACTGGTGGTCGCGCCACTCCTCCAGCAGCGCCCCGTACTGCACCCCGGCCGGGCAGACGGTCTCGCAGGCGCGGCAGCCGAGGCAGAAACTCGACTCCTCCTGCAGCCGAAGGTCGTTGCCGGGCAGGGTGCCGTCCTCCAGAGCGCGCATGAGGGTGATGCGCCCGCGCGGGGAGGAGGTCTCGTCCTTGGTGAGCGCGTAGGTGGGGCAGGCCGGCAGGCAGAAGCCGCAGGAGATGCAGCGGTCCAGCAACTCGGGACTGAAGACGTTCCCGTGCCCGGCCGTCCGCTCGGGGTCGCCGGGGTCCGGCGCGGTGGGGTTCACGAGCCGAGCTTTCCGGGGTTGAGGATGCCGGCGGGGTCGAAGGCGGCCTTGAGGCGGCGCAGCAGGGCCATCTGACCGGTGCCGAGCCGCTCGGTGAGGTAGGGCAGCTTGGCGGCGCCGACGCCGTGCTCGCCGGTGATGGTGCCGCCGAGCTCCATCGCCGCCCGGAAGATCTCGCCGAAGGCGAGGTGCGCGCGGCCGACGGCGTCGCCGTCGGCCGCGTCGGTGACGCAGGTGGGGTGCAGGTTGCCGTCCCCCGCGTGACCGAAGGTGGCGATGGTGAGGTCGTGGCGGGCGGCGATGGCGTCGATGCGCTCGACCATTTCGGCGATGCGCGGGCGGGGCACGCTGGCGTCCTCCAGGATGGTGATCGAGTCCAGCCGTGACAGCGCGGGCAGCGAGCACCGCCGGGCGGCCAGCAGCGCCTCCGACTCGGCGGCCGTGCCCGCCACGGTGGCCTCCAGCGCCCCCTCGCCGAGGCAGAGCTCGGCCATGCGGTCGAGGTGGCGGCCGACCAGGGCCGGGTCGCCGTCGTCGCCGAACAACAGAAGTGCCCCCGCCTCGGACCTGAGCCCGAGCCGGGCGTAGGCCTCCACCGCCTCGATGCACTTGGCGTCCAGGAATTCGAGCGTCGCGGGGACGAGGCCGGAGCCGATGATCCGCGCCACGGCACGCCCGGCATCGGCGAGGGTGGGGAAGTACGCCAGGCCCGTGGCGCCGCTCTCGGGCGCCGGGAGGAGCGCGAGGGTCGCCTCGGTGATCACCGCGAGGGTGCCCTCGGAGCCGGTCAGCAGGCGGGTGAGGTCGTAGCCGGCGACGTCCTTCCACAGTCGTCCGCCGGTGCGTATGACCTCGCCGGTCGGCAGCACCGCCTCCAGGCCCAGCACGTAGTTGCGCGTGACGCCGTACTTCAGGCCGCGCAGGCCGCCGGCGCAGGTGGCGATGGTGCCGCCGACGGTGGCGACGGTCCTGCTGCCGGGGTCGGGCGCGTACAGCAGGCCGCGCGCGGCGGCGGCCCCGGCCAGCTCGGCGGAGGTGACGCCGGGCTGGCAGACCGCGAGCAGCTCGTCGGTGTCGATCTCCAGGATGCGGTCGAGCCGGGTCAGCACGAGCACGATGCCCCCGGAGAGCGGGACGGTCGCGGCGCACAGGTTGGACCCGGCGCCGCGCGGGACGACGGGGATCGACCGCGAGCTCGCCAGCTTGAGCACCGCCGCCACCTCTTCGGTGGAACCGGGGTGGACGACGGCGCCGGGCCTGGCCGAGAAGAGCGGGGTCGCGTCCCTGGCGTAGGCGGCGACGTCCCCGTCCTCATGCTGTACGTGGCCGGCGCCGACGATCGCCCGCAGCTCGCGAAGTACGGCGGCGTCGATCGGCCTCCCGGGGGACGCGGCGGTCACGGGCGTGCCCGTCGGCGTCGTGGTCATGACGTTCCTCTCGGGTCACATGACGGCGAGCTGGCCGCCGTCGATCACGAGCTCGGTGCCGTGGATGAACATCGCGTCGTCGGAGGCCAGGAAGGCGTACCCCGCGGCGACCTCCTCGGCGAGCCCCGCCCGGCCGAGCGGGATGTGGTCGCGTTCGTACGCCGACACGAAGTCGTCGGCGAGCCCGGCGGAGATCGCCGAGTTCAGCGGGGTGCGGATGTAACCGGGGCACAGGGCGTTCACGCGGATGCCGTGCCTGCCGAGCTCCACCGCCATCGTCTTGGTGAGCAGGAGCACCCCCGCCTTGGAGGCGTTGTAGTGGGCGTAGTCGGCCTCCCCGCCGAGCCCGTTCGTGGACGACATGTTGAGGATCACCCCTCCGGTGCCCTGCTCCACCAGGCGTTTCGCCACGGCCTGGGCGACCAGGAACATGCCGCGCAGGTTCACGGTGATGATGCGGTCCCAGCTGTCCGGGGTGATCTCGAGGAACGGCTCGCGCCAGGCGGCGCCGGCGTTGTTGATCAGTACGTCGACGCCGCCGAGCGCGGCGACCGCGCCGTCGACCAGCCGTGCGACGTCGGCCTCGGCGGAGACGTCGCCGGCCACCCCGCTCACCTCGCCGAGCGGCGCCAGCTCGGCGACGGCCCGCTCGACCTCGGCCGCGTCGAGCCCGCCGAGGACGACCCTGGCGCCCTCTTGCAGGAACCTGCGCGCCGTGGCGGCGCCGATGCCGCTGCTGCCGCCGCTGACCAGTACGCGCTTGCCGGTGAGCCCCCGCATCGCGACCTCCCTGTCGTAAGAACCGTGTGCCGCCGCGCCGTCCGTCAGAGCACCGCGCCGCGGGCGGCGACGCGCAGCTCGGTGACGACCCGGCCGCCCTCGACGCCGTAGGCGACGTCGAAGAGGTTGACGGCGGAGCAGGCGTGGCTGGGGATGAGCTGGACGCGGGTGCCGACGGGCAGCTCGGCGGCGTCGCCGGGGTCGAGGCGGGCCACGGCGTGCTCCTCGTTGAGGAAGTCCATCTGCAGGTGGGGCACGCCGACCGCCCTGATCCAGCCGGGGGTGCCGGCGCCGTCGGAGGTGAGGCACTTGGTGCCGGCGTCGAACACGACCCGTTCGGCGGACGATCGCGCGATCACCGTGGTCAGCACCCTGGCGCCCGTGGTCGCCTCGGTCGCCACGCCGAGCCGCATCATCGCCGTGTCGTTGAAGATGTAGGTGCCCGGCCGGATCTCGGTCACCCCGGCGACCCCCGCGACGTACCTCGCGGTGGGCGTGGAGCCGACGCTGATCTCGCGGAGCTCGATGCCGTCGCGGGCGCACATCTCGGCGGTCTCCACCAGGTCGGTGCCCTCGCGTCGCGAGACCTCGGCCAGTTCCCCGGCCGTGCGCGCGTGGTAGGAGTGGCCGGCCAGTGTCAGCAGGCCCACGACCTCGACGCCGGGGATCGCGGCGATCTCGGCGACCAGGTCGGCGGTGGGCCGGCCGGGCGGACGGCCGAGCCGGTGCTGGCCGGTGTCGACCTCGACCAGGATCTCGACGGGGGACCCGGTCTCTCGCCCGAGCCGTCCGAGCCCGGCGGCGACGTCGGGGGAGTCGAGGCTGACCCGGACCCGGGCGCGTTCACGCAGCGCGGCGAGGCGGCGCAGTTTCGGCTCGCCCCAAATCGGATATGCGACCAGTATGTCGTCGATACCCGCGTCGGCCATGATCTCCGCCTCGCCCAGCTTGGCGCAGGTGATGCCGGTCGCGCCCGCCTCCAGCTGCATCCGGGCCAGTTCGGGCATCTTGTGGGTCTTGATGTGAGGGCGAAGTTTGACGCCGTGCGTGGCGGCGGTCTTCGCCATCTCGGCCACGTTGGCCCGGACTACGTCGAGGTCGATGACCAGCGACGGGGTGTCGAGTTCCGGATACATCGGTGAGGGCGCCTCTCTCGGCTGTGCGTCGAGTCGTGGCGAACGTAGCATTCGTTCCACTCAACGGTCCAGCATTCTGCAATCCGGAATATATTCACCCCATTCCCAGGTGACGCGCCTTCGCCGGCCCTTGTGCTCCGTCACCTCTTTGTCACTGGGATGTCCCTGGCGGCCCTTGACAGTCCTGTTTGGGGGGTGGTGTTCTATCCCTCATTCAGAATGCCATTCTGCGATACGGAATCCGGAGGTGTCATGAGGCTCGGCACGGTGCGCGTCGGCGAAGCCCGGCAGGTCGCGGTGGAACGCGAGGGGGTCTGGCACGCCCTGGACGTCCCCGCCGGAGCCCCGCTGGAGGCGCTGCTCGCCGCGGGAGCCGAGGAGACCCGGCGGGCCGCCGCCGCGGCGTCCCGGCCGCTCCCGCACGCGGCGCCCGTCGCCCCACTGCGCCCAGGGAAGATCGTGGCGATCGGGCTGAACTACCTCGACCACATCCGTGAGGCCGGGATGGAGAAGCCCGAGCGCCCGCTGATGTTCGCCAAGTTCCCCTCCAGCGTGATCGGCCCCGGCGATCCGATCGTGATCGACGGCGAGCTGACCGAGCGGGTCGACTGGGAGGTCGAGCTGGCGGCCGTCATCGGCTCGCCGCTGCGCCACGCGAGCCCGGCCGAGGCGCTCGCCGGCGTGGCCGGGTACACCGTCGCCAACGACGTCTCCGCCCGCGACCTGCAGTTCGCCGACGGCCAGTGGACCCGCGGCAAGAGTCTCGACACCTTCTGCCCGCTCGGCCCCGTCATCGTGACCCCCGACGAGCTCGGCGACCCGCAGTCGCTCCGGCTGCGCACCGTCGTGAACGGGGAGACCGTGCAGGACTCCAGCACCGCCGAGATGCTCTTCGGCGTCGCGGAGCTGCTGTCCTACTGCTCCCGCGCCTTCACCCTCGAACCCGGCGACGTCGTGCTGACCGGCACCCCCTGGGGCTGCGGCGAATTCATGGATCCGCGCCGCTCCCTGCGGCCCGGCGACGTGGTCGAGGTGAGCGTCGAGGGCATCGGCACCCTGCGCAACCCGGTGACGAGCCGGTGACGGCCACCGCACCTGACCCGGTGACCGTCCCCTCGTCCATCCCGACCTATCAGACAGGAGTTCCCATGGGACACGCACACATCGGCGAGGCCCGGTGAAGGCTCTGGTTTTCACCGGCCCCGGCGTCGTGGAGATGCGCGACGTGCCCGAGCCCGAGCCGGGAGCGGGCGAGGTGCTGGTGCACGTCGTCGCCTCCGGCATCTGCGGCAGCGAGCTGCACGGCGTCAAGTCGCCCGGCTTCCGGGTGCCGCCGCTGGTGATGGGCCACGAGTTCGCGGGCCGCACGGACGACGGCCGGCCCGTGATCGTGAATCCGATCCTCTCCTGCGGTCACTGCGACCTCTGCGCGCAGGGACGGCGCAACGTCTGCCGGGAACGGCGGATCGTCGGCGTGCACACGCCCGGCGGGTTCGCCGAGCGGGTGGCCGTCCCCGCGGGCACGCTGACGCCGCTGCCCGACGGGCTCGACTGGACGGCGGCGGGCGTCGTCGAGCCGGTGGCCAACGCCGTCCACGCCTGGGCGCTGGCCGGAGCCCCCGAAGGGGCGAAGGTGGGCATCATCGGCGCCGGGGCCATCGGCCTCGCCTGCCTTCAGGTCGCGATGTCCGGCAGGGCCGGCAGCGTCGAGATCGCCGATCGGGCCGACGGACGCCGCGCCATCGCGCGGCGTCTCGGCGCCGACGCGGCCGTGCCCGAGCTGACCGGCGAGTACGACGTGGTGTTCGACGCCGTGGGCGCTGCGGGGACCCACGAGCAGTCGCTGGCCCGGGTGCGTCCGAGCGGGGTCGCGGTGTGGCTCGGCCTGGCCGAGGCGACCGCCGGGTTCGACGCCTCGGACCTCGTACGCGGCGAGAAGCGGGTGCTCGGCTCCTTCGCCTACCGTGACGCCGACTTCGCCGCGGCGGTGGATCTGGTCGGCGGCTGGGACCTGAGCTGGGTCGACACCTTCCCCCTGGCCGAGGGCGCCGAGGTCTTCACCTCGCTGATGAACGGCCGCGCCACCCCCGTCAAGGCTCTGCTCACCCCCTGAATCGAGGTACCCGATGGCCCGGATCGTCCTGGTCGGCGCAGGCAGCATCACCTTCGCCAAGAACCTGCTCTCCGACATCCTGACCTTCCCCGAGCTTTCCGAGTCGACGATCGTGCTGCACGACATCGACCCCGAGCGGCTGGCCGTGGCCGAGAAGATGACCACCTGGATGGTCGGCGAGCTGGGGGTCGGCGCCAAGGTCGAGGCGCACGCCGAGCGCCGGCCCGCGCTGGACGGCGCCGACTACGTCATCAACGAGATCGCCGTCGGCGGGCTGGCCGCCGTCAAGCGCGACTTCGAGATCCCGGCGAGGTACGGCGTCCGCCAGACGATCGCCGACACGCTGGGCATCGGCGGGATCTTCCGCGCGCTCCGCACCATCCCGGTCATGGTCGCGATGGGGAACGACCTGGCCGAGCTGGCGCCGGACGCGGTGCTGTTCAACTACACCAACCCGATGTCCATGATCCCGTGGTCGGTCTACGCGGGGACGCCGTTCCGCAACGTCGTGGGCGTCTGCCACGCCGCGCGGGACACCCAGTCGACCCTGGCCCGCATGGTGGGCGTGCCGGAGGAGGAGATCTCCTTCACGACGGCGGGGGTCAACCACCAGGCGTTCGTCCTGCGGTTCGAGCGGAACGGGGAGAACCTGTACCGGCGGCTGGACGAGCTCATCGAGGCGGATCCGGAGCTGCGCCGCCGCGTCCGGGTAGAGGTATACCGAAATTTCGGGTACTTCCCGACGGAGTCGAGCGAACACGGCTCGGAGTACCTGCCCTGGTTCCTCTCCCGCGCCGACCAGGTCGAGCACTACCGCATCCCGGTGAACGTCTACCTCGACTGGCTGGCCGAAGGCTTCGCCGAGTACGAGGAGCAGAAGCGCTCCCTCGACGCGGGCGCGGGCGTGACGATCGAGCGCGGCGACGAACTGGCCTCGCTCGCCATCCACTCCATCGAGACGGGCACCCCGCGGCTCATCCACGGCAACGTGCGCAACGGAGGGCTCATCTCCAACCTCCCCGCCGACGCGTGTGTCGAGGTGCCCTGCCACGTGGACCGGGCGGGCGTACAGCCGATCATGGTCGGGGAGCTGCCCACCCAGCTCGCCGCCCTGAACAGGGTGACGCTCAACGTCAGCGAGCTGACCGTGAAGGCCGCCCTGGAGGGCCGGCGCGACCACGTCTACCAGGCGGCCCTTCTCGACCCGAACACCGCCGCCAGCCTGCCCGTCCAGCGGATCCGCGAGCTGGTCGACGAGCTGATCGCCGCCCATGGCGACCTGCTGCCGGAAGGCATCAGGGGCTGACCATGTGCACTCCTGACATCCCGCTCTCCAGCTACCGCCCGGTCTCGCAGCTCCGGGTCCCCGTCCACCAGGTCGACCGTGCCCGCCTGCCCGCCGTCGACGCCCACATCCACCTCGGCCGCTGGCTCACCGACGACGGCGGCTGGATGGTCAAGGACGTCCCGGCCCTGGTGGACCTGATGGACGAGCTCAACCTGCGCGGCATGGTCAACCTCGACGGCCGCTGGGGCCGGGAGCTGGCCGAGAACATCGAGCGGTACGACGCGGCTTACCCCGGTCGTTTCGCCACCTTCTGCCACGTGGACTGGTCGCAGACCGCCGAGCCGGGCTTCGGCGAGCGGCTGGCCGCTCAACTGCGCGCCTCGGTCGCCGAGGGCGCCGCCGGGCTGAAGGTCTGGAAGGACGTCGGGCTGCACGTGCGCGACCACGACGACGAGCTCGTCATGCTGGACGACGAACGGCTCGCGCCGCTGTGGGCGGCCGCGGGCGAGCTCGGCATCCCGATCGCCCTGCACACCGCCGACCCCGTCGCGTTCTTCGAACCCATCGACGAGCGCAACGAACGCCTGGAACTGCTGGCCGCCCGGCCCGACTGGGCGTTCTCCGGCCCGAGGTTCCCGCCGTTCGAGCGGCTGATGGAGGCCATGGAGGCGATGATCACCGCCCACCCGGCCACCACCGTGATCGGCGTGCACGCCGGATGCTGGCCGGAGAACCTCGGCTGGGTCGGCAGGATGCTCGACGACCACCCGAACTTCCACATCGACATCGCCGCCCGAGTCGCCGAGGTCGGACGGGCCCCGCGCGCCGCCCGGGAGCTCGTCCTGCGCCACCCCGACCGGGTCCTGTTCGGCACCGACGAGATCCCGCCGCACCCGGACGTCTACAAGATCTACTTCCGCTTCCTGGAGACCGCCGACGAGGCGTTCGCCCACTCGCTGGACGACCCGCCGCTGATGGGCCGCTGGACCATCTCGGGCATCGACCTGCCCGACGACGTCCTCAGCCAGGTCTACACCGGCAACGCGCTCAGGCTCGTCCCGAGGCTGGCATGAACGTCCAGGCGCCCGCCCGGAGCGCGACCGCGCTCCCGGCCCTGCGCGTGCCGCGGCGGCGGCACAGCGCCGAGGGCGGCCAGGGCGGCGCGGCGCTGCTGTTCATGCTCCCCGCGCTGGCCGGATTCGCGATCTTCTACATCTACCCCAGCGTGCGCGGCGCCTGGATCTCCCTCACCGACTGGAACCTGCTGTCGGACCCCGAGTTCGTCGGCGGGCGGAACTACGCCGAACTGGCCACCGACCCGCTCTTCTGGCGGGCGCTGCTGCTCACCGCCTACAACACCGTGCTCAACCTGGTCGGGCAGCTCAGCCTCGCGCTGCTGCTGGCCGCGCTGATGCACCGGCTGACCAAATCGGTGGTGCTGCGGGCGACCCTGCTGCTGCCCTGGCTGGTGCCGAACGTCTCGGCGGCGCTGCTGTGGCTGTGGCTTCTCGACGCCAACATCGGCTTCGTCAACCAGCTCCTCTCCTCCATGGGACTGAGCACCCACGGCTTCTTCAGCTCGCCCGGCGAGGCGATGCCGACCGTCGCCGCCGTCACCACCTGGTCGTCGGCCGGCTACGTCGCCCTGCTGCTGTACGCGGGGATGCTGCAGATCCCGGCCCAGGTGTACGAGGCGGCGGCCATCGACGGGGCGGGGGAGATCCGCACCTTCTTCCGGGTCACCCTGCCCCTGCTGCGCCCCATCCTCGCGCTGGTTCTGGTGGTCTCCGTGATCGGGTGCTTCCAGATCTTCGACACCATCGCGATCGCCACCAAGGGCGGCCCGATCAACGCCACCAAGGTCATCTACTACTACATCTACCAGGAGGCGTTCACCCACTTCCGCATGGGTTACGCCTCCGCCATGGCCCTCAGCCTCGTGCTGGTCCTGGGCACCCTCACCTATCTGCAGATGCGCCTGATGCGCGCGTCCAAATCGGATCTCGGCTAGGAGGCGGATCGCATGCGCGCTGGCCGTGCCCTCGCCTGGACGGTGATGGCGGTCGCCGTCGTGGTCACCGTGTTCCCCTTCTACTGGATGGTCCGCACCGCCTTCACCGACGCCAACCACCTGTTCTCCGACAACTTCTCCCTGATCCCGCGGCACTTCACCCTGGCGAACTTCAAACGGGTGCTCGGCCTGTCCACGATCGCGGAGGCCCAGGCCGCCGGGGGATCGGGGGCGGCCCTCGACTTCCTGCTCTACCTGCGCAACTCCGTCGTCTACACCGGCCTCATCGTGGTCGTGCAGACGCTGTGCTGCGCGCTCGCCGGATACGCGCTGGCCCGCCTCCGGTTCCGGGGCAGGGAACTGGTCTTCTCGCTGTTCGTCTCGGCGCTGATGATCCCGCCGATCTTCACGCTGCTGCCCAACTTCGCCATGGTGCGGGGGCTCGGGCTGCTCAACACCTTCGCCGGGCTCGTCGCGCCGAGCCTGCTCATGACCCCGTTCACCGTGTTCTTCCTGCGGCAGTTCTTCCTCTCGCTGCCGCGCGAGGTCGAGGAGGCCGCGTTCATCGACGGGGCGGGCCTGTGGACGATCTTCTGGCGCGTGGCGCTGCCCATGTCGAAGGGGCCGCTGATCACGATCGCCATCACCAACGCCGTATGGGCATGGAAGGACTACCTCTGGCCGCTGCTCGTGGGCCAGGAGGAGGGCGACCGGGTGCTCACCGTCGCGCTCGGCGTCTTCCTGCAGCAGTCGCCGAACTCCCGCCCTGACTGGACGGGCCTCATGGCCGGCTCGGCCCTGTCCGTCCTCCCCGTGCTGCTGCTCC
This sequence comes from Sphaerisporangium fuscum, assembly GCF_018531465.1. Lineage (GTDB taxonomy): Bacteria > Actinomycetota > Actinomycetes > Streptosporangiales > Streptosporangiaceae > Sphaerisporangium > Sphaerisporangium fuscum. The sequence continues at coordinate 181,444 of NZ_JAHDTF010000002.1, read as the reverse complement.
TGCTGGTCTTCGGCAAGCGGCTGGCCAACTCCCTGCAGTTCACGGGCATCAAGTAAAACCCTCGTCAGAGGAAGGACCCCCCAATGTCCAGGTCAGTTCGTCGTCGCGCTCCCATCGCCGTGGTCACCGCGGGCCTGCTCGCGGGCACCGCTGCCTGCGGAGGCGCGGCGCAGGAGAGCGGCGGCCCCGTCACCCTCACCTACGTCATGTGGGCCGACAACCAGGTTCCCGCCTACCGTCAGTGCGCCGACGCGTTCACCAAGAAGAACCCGAACATCACCGTCAAGATGAGCTCGGTGGCCTGGGCGCAGTACTGGCAGAACCTCACCACGCAGGTCGTCTCCGGCACCGCCCCCGACGTCTTCCGCGACTCGGTCGCCTACTTCCCCCAGTTCGCCAAGAACAACCAGATGCTCGACATCAGCGAACTGGTCAGCAGGGACGGCGTCGACCTCGGCCAGTACCAGAAGGGGCTCGCCGACGTCTGGGTGCGCGACGGCAAGAGGTACGGGCTGCCGCTCGACTGGGACACCGTCGGCGTCTTCTACAACAAGGACCTGGTCGCCAAGGCCGGGGTGAAGACGGCGGACTTCGCGAACTGGACCTGGAACCCCACGGACGGCGGCACCTTCGAGAAGGCCATCGCCGCGCTGACCGTGGACGACAAGGGCCGCAAGGGCACCGACCCCGGCTTCGACAAGAACCACGTCAAGGTGTACGGCATCGCCCCCGACTACAACACCGGCTCGCTCGGCCAGACCTCCTGGGCGGGGTTCGCGGTCAGCAACGGCTTCAAGTACCTGGACAAGAACCCCTTCGGCACCAAGTACTACTACGACGATCCCAAGCTGGCCGAGACCGTCGACTGGTTCGCCGGGTTGATCAAGAAGGGGTACGCCCCGCCGTACGACAAGCAGTCGGCGCTCGGCGGCGACGCGGTGCTGCAGTCGGGCAAGGCCGCGATGGTCATGGCCGGCTCCTGGATGGCGAAGTCCTACCTGGACAACAAGACGCTCAAGCTCGCCGTGGCGCCGCTCCCCGCCGGCCCGCAGGGGCGCAGATCGCCGATCAACGGCGTCTCCGACGCTATCTACGCCGGCACCAAGCACAAGGACGAGGCCTGGAAGTGGGTGAAGTTCGTCGCCTCGGCCGAGTGCCAGGACCTGATCGCCGCCACCACCGAGGTGCTGCCCGCCATCGGCACCTCCTCCGACAAGGCCCTCGCCGCGCACGCCGCGGCCGGACGTGACGTCAAGCCCTTCGTGGACGAGGCCAAGGACCCGCAGGGCACCTTCCTGCTGCCCATCACCGACAACGCCGACAAGATCGCCGAGATCATGGACAACGCGATCTCTTCCGTCTACCTGGGCAAGGCGGACGCCAAGACCTCGCTCACGGCCGCGAACGCCGAAGTCAACGGGCTGTTCCAGTAGCCGGAGGACGGACATGAGGATCAGGAGATTGCACGGCACGCTGGCGGCGCTCGCGATCTGCGTCACCGGGCTCACGGCGTGCGGGGCGCCGGCCGAGGAGTCGTCCGGGCCGGTCAAGGTGGTCTGGTGGCACGGCCAGGTCGAGAGCGCCGGCAAGGTGGTCCACGACCTCGCCGACGAGTACAACCGCACCCACCCGGGCGTCCAGGTCGTGCCGGCCGTCGGCACCACCAACGTGGACGACATGCTGCAGAAGGTGCAGGCCGCGCTCGCGGGCGGGGACGCCCCGGACATCGCCTACATGTACGGCTCCTGGGGGGCCCACCTGGCCAAGAGCCCGAAGGTGTACGACCTGGCCAAGATCGTGCACGACCCGGCGTTCGGCTGGGACGACTTCTGGCCCTCGGAGCGGGCGGTGGCCGAGGTGAAGGGCAAGGTCATCGGCATCCCCGCCGTGGTGGACAACCTCGGGGTGGTCTACAACAAGAAGCTGTTCGACGCGGCGGGGGTGCCGTACCCGTCCAAGGACTGGACCTGGGACGACTTCCGCGCCGCCGCCAAGAAGCTGACCTCGCCCGACAAGGGCGTGTACGGCACGGCCTACCCGGTCACCGGGGGCGAGGACACGACGTGGCGGCTGTGGCCCATGCTGTGGCAGCAGGGCGGATCCATCGTCTCCCCCGACGGCAGGAAGTCGGCCTTCGACACCCCGGCCACCGCGCAGGCGCTCAGCCTGTGGCAGGCGATGGCCCGCCAGGACAAGTCGGTCTACCTTGACCAGAACGGCGAGAAGTTCCTGCCGCTGTTCCAGAGCGGGAAGATCGGCATGGTGATCGCCGGACCGTGGGCGCTCCTGAACTTCATCGAGCACAAGATCTCCTACGGCGTCCAGGTCCTGCCGGGATACGCGGGGAACCACGAGACGATCGCGGGCCCGGACACCTGGGTGGTGTTCGACAACGGCTCGCGCCGGGCCAAGGCGGCGGCCGACTTCCTGACCTGGCTCACCCGGCCCGAGCAGGACGCCCGGTGGACGCTGGGGCTGGGCAACCTCCCGGTGCGCAAGGCCACGATGGCGCTGCCGGCGTACGAGAAGTTCGTGAAGGACTTCCCGCACGTGGACGTGTTCACCGCCAACCTGGACAACGCCAAGCGGGCGCGTCCCGCGATCGAGGCGTATCCGGACCTGTCGGCCAAGGTGGGGGACGCGATCAGCCGGGCGCTGGTCGGGGGCATGCCGGTGCAGCAGGCCCTGGACCAGGCGGCCGAGCAGTCCGACCGGATCCTGGCCAGGTCGCGGTGAGCGTCTCGGTGGGCGTGCGCCCGGTGCCGGCGCGCGTGGGGACGCGCCGGCTGCTGCCCGACCTGACCGGCTGGGGGTTCATCGGCCCGGCCACGCTGGTGATCGTGGGGTTGTCGCTGTTCCCGGCCGCGTGGGCGCTGCTGCTGTCACTGCGGGACGGCGACCTGATCTCCGGCGGGGACTACGTCGGGCTGGACAACTACCGGGCGATGCTGGAGGACCCGGACCTGCTCGCCGCGACCGGGCACACGCTGATGTACACGGCGCTGTTCGTGCCCGGTTCGCTGATCGCCGGGCTGCCGCTGGCGCTGGCGCTGAACCGGCCCATCAGGCTGATCGGCTTCTACCGCACCTGCATCTTCGTGCCGTACGTCGTCTCTGCCGCCGCCACCGGCATCCTGGCGAACTTCGTGTTCGACCCGCAGTTCGGCATCGCCGACACGCTGCTGGCGGCGATGGGGCTGCCGCGGCAGGGTTTCCTGCAGGACCCGAACCAGGCGATGCTCGTCCTGGTGGTGGTCTCGCTGTGGGGCGGGGTCGGGTTGCCGGCGGTGGTGTACCTGGCGGCGTTGCAGGACATCCCGCGCGAGCTCACCGAGGCGGCCCGGGTCGACGGCGCCGGCGGCCCGCAGGTGTTCCGGCACGTGATCGTGCCGCAGCTGCGGCCGGCCACGGTGTTCCTGCTGATCTGGCAGACCATCGGCGCCCTGCAACTGTTCGACCTGGTCTACACGACGACCAAGGGCCAGCCGCTGGACTCGACCACGGTGATCGTGTTCTACCTGTACCAGCAGGCGTTCCAGCTGTTCCACTCCGGTTACGGCGCGGCGGTGGCCTACGGGCTGTTCGTGCTGACGCTGGCGGTCTCGGGACTGGCCCTGCGGTACTCACGCCAAGGGGAGGCCGGCCGATGAGCCGGGACAGGCAAGGAGACGCCCGCCCATGAGCGATGTCACCATGGCCGGCCTCGGACCGGCCCGTGACCAGGTCCCCGCCGCCCGGCCCGGCCCGAACGGAGGACGGTCGTGGCTCGCGCACCTGGTCCTGATGCCCACGGCCCTGATCTTCGCCGCGCCGCTGCTGTGGATGGCGCTGACCGCGTTCATGCCCGACTCGGACATCAACCGCTACCCGCCCCGGCTGTGGCCCTCCCACTTCAGCCTGGCCGGGTTCCAGCGGATCTTCACCGAGGACGACTACCCGCGCTGGCTGGCCAACACGGTGATCGTCTCGGTCGCGGCCGTGGCCGGGCATCTGGTGCTGTGCTCGCTGGCCGGCTACGGCTTCGCCCGGCTGCGCTTCCGCGGCCGTGGTGTCGCCTTCGCCCTGGTGATGGCCACCGTCATGGTGCCGGTCCAGGTCCTGATGATCCCGACCTTCCTGATGTTCAAGAACCTCGGGCTCATCGACAGCCTGGGCGCGGCGTTCGTGCCCTGGCTGGCCTCGGCGTTCGGGGTGTTCCTGATGCGGCAGTTCTTCCTGTCCCTGCCGAGGGAACTGGAGGAGGCCGCCACCATCGACGGCTGCTCCCGGCTCGGGGTGTTCTTCCGCATCGTGCTGCCGCTGGCCCGTCCGGCCCTCGCCACCCTGACCGTCTTCACCCTGCTGGGCTCGTGGAACGACCTGATCTGGCCGCTGATCGCCATCAGCTCCGAGGACACCTACACCCTGCAGATGGGCCTGGCGACCTTCGCCGGCGCCCGGCACACCGAATGGTCGGCGCTGATGGCCGGCAACCTGGTCGCCACCCTGCCTTTGGTCCTGGCGTTCATCCTCGCCCAGCGATACTTCGTGGCCACCATGAGCTTCTCCGGGCTCAAGTAGGCCGACCGTCTCCCACGTTTCCCCCACCGAGGTTTCCCACCAACCGAAGGAGAACGATGCCCAGCGCAAGCCTGCGCAGATCGGCGCGCGCCGCGGCGCTCGCGCCCCTGGTCGCGTCCCTGCTCACCCTCTCCCCGGCCCCGGCCCAGGCGGCGGGCGCCACCCTCGGCCAGCAGGTCGCGGTTCCCGCCTACTTCTACCCCGGCGGCCAGACCGCCACCTACTGGACCCAGCTCACCAGCGCGGGCACCAAGCCGGCCGTCGCGGTGGTGAACGTCCTCAACGGCCCCACCAGCACCAGCAACCCGGACTACGCCGCCGCCATCGCCTCGGCCCACGCCGCGGGGGTCAAGATCATCGGCTACGTGGACACCGGCTACTTCGGCACCACCGGCAAGACCACCCGGCTCGACTCGACCAGCGCCGACGACTGGCGGACGCAGATCCAGATCGACGTCGACAACTGGTACGCCTTCTACGGCTCCAACATCGACGGCATCTTCTTCGACCAGGCGCAGAACGCCTGTGGCCCGGCCGGCGGCGGGGACGCGTGGGTGGACCTGTACCGCGAGGCCGGCGCCTACGTGAAGAAGTACCACCCCGGCGCGATCACCATCGACAACCCGGGCGCCCCGCCCGCCGCCTGCTACCAGGACGCGGCCGACATCCTGGTCACCTTCGAGAGCAACTACGACACCTACATGAACCCGCCCGCCGAACTGGCCCCGCCCGCGTGGCAGGCGGCCTACGACCCCCAGCGGATCTGGAACCTGGTCTACAAGGTGCCGGACCAGACCGCCCTGAACGCGGTCATCGCCAAGTCGAAGGCCAACAACGCCGGGTACGTCTACGTGACCGGCGACGACCTGGACAACCCGTGGGACAGCCTGCCGTCCTACATGTCCTCGGAGATCACGGCGGCCCAGGGCAGCGGCGGCGCGACCCCGGCGGCCCCGGCCGCTCCGGCGGCGAGCCTGGTCAAGGCCACCAGCCTGCGCCTGACCTGGACCTCGGCGGCCTACCCCGACGTGGTCGGCTACGACGTCTACCAGGGATCGACGAAGATCGGCACGGAGGCCAACCACACCCCCAACGCCACCGTCTTCGACGTGGAGGGCCTCTCTCCCTCGACGGCCTACACCTTCTCGCTGCGCGCCAGGGACAAGGCGGGCAACACCTCGCCCGCCGGAACCCCCGTCTCGGTGACCACCGCGCCGAGGAACGCGCACGCCCCCACCACTCCCGGCACGCCCGTCGCGTCCAACGTGGGCCCGACCAGCGTCCGGCTCACCTGGACGGCCTCCAACGACGCCGACTCCGGTGACTACGTCGCCTACTACGACATCCTGAAGGACGGCGTCCGCGTGCTGTCGGTGCCGGGAACGGTGACGACCGCCTACTTCGGTGGCCTGAGCAGCGCCCACACCTATTCCTTCACCGTCAAGGCCCGCGACACCACCGACAACTTCTCGGCGGCGTCCGGCGCGGTGAGCGTCACCACCACCAACCCGGCGCCCATCGCCAACGCGCAGGCGACCCTCGGCACGAACACCGCCACCTACTCGGCGCAGTTCAACATGCCCTGGGGCTCCCACCACGTCTTCATCGACACCGACAACAACCCCGCCACCGGCTACACGGTGCCCCTCGGAGCCGGGGTGGGGGCCGACTACATGATCGAGGACAACGCCCTCTACCGGTCCACCGGCACGAGCTGGGGATGGACGGCCGTCTCCGGCGTCAGCCCGCTGATCTCCAAGGCCGGCGGCCTGTACCAGTGGTCGGTGCCCACCTCGGCGTTCACCGGCGCCGGCACCACTCACGGCGTCATCTTCAACGGCAGCGGCGACGTGCCCGACGCCTACAGCAACAAGATCACGGTCACCAAGAGCTGAACCGGCGTCCGAGGGCCGGCCGGCGGACCGCCGGCCGGCCCTCGGCGTCGCCTAGAGGTCCCGGTAGGGGTTGGCGGGGAAGCCCGCGACGGAGGTGCGGCAGCGCAGCAGCTCGCCGCCGCCCGTGCCGTCCCAGGCGGTCGTCACGTACAGCTCGTCGAGGTGCGGGCCGCCGAAGGCGCAACTGGTCACCTTCGTGGCCGGCATCTCGACGGCCAGGTCGAGCCGCCCGTCCGGGCGCAGGCGCAGGACCGCCCCGCCGTCCCACAGCCCGACCCACACGTGGCCCTCGGTGTCCACGGTGATCCCGTCGGGCATTCCCCGGGTGATCTCGGCGAACACGCGGCGCTCGCCGAGCCGTCCCCCGGCGGGGTCGTAGTCGAAGACGTCGACGCGGCCGGTGGAGGTGTCCACGTAGTAGAGGAGGCGTTCGTCGGGGCTCCAGGCGATGCCGTTGGAGATGGTGACGCCGTCGAGCACCCGCTCGCAGGCGTGGCCGGGACCGAGCCGGTACAGCGCGCCCGCCCCGGGGGTGTCGTCCTCGGCCTTGGTGCCGGCGAAGAACCGGCCCGCGCGGTCGCACGCGCCGTCGTTCATCCGGTTCCCCGGCCGCTCCCCGGCCGTCACCGGCGCGACCAGCTCCACCTTCGCGGCGGTGCCGTCCGTCGTGGGCTCCTCGGCGAGCACGGCGAAGCCGTCGCTGAGCGCGAGGGCGAGCCCGCCCGCGGCCCGCGGCACCGCGACCCCCACCGGCCGGCCGACGTCGACCGCGGCGTGCGAGCCGTCGGCGGGGTCGAGGCGGTGCACGAGGCCCGCCGGGATGTCGACCCACAGCAGCGTTCCCGTACGGCCGTCCCAGCGCGGCCCCTCGCCGAGCCGGGCGCGAGGCACCGGGACGACCTCCGGCTCCGAAACCTTCACCGTCACAACCGCTCCTTTGTTCCGTGATACAGAATCGAATTCCGCGAATACTTCGGATGTCACCGGCAGGTGGTGACGAACGGGCTCACACCTCGGTGACGGCCTCTCGCAGGGCGTACCCGAGCTCTTCCGTCCTGGCGGGCGGCATGCGGTCCTTCAGCGCCGTCAGGCTCAGCGCCGCGACGGGGACCGTCTTGCCCATGAAGACGGGGACCGCCACGCAGCGCACGCCGGTCTCGTTCTCCTCCAGGTCCGTCGCGTAGCCGCGCTGCCTGACCTGGGCCAGGTGCGCGGCCAGCTTGGCGGGGCTCGTGATCGTGTTGCGGGTGCGAGAGGCGAGCGGGCCGTATCGCTCCGCCCACGCCTTGATCGCCTCGTCCGTCGGGTACGTCCAGGCCAGTAGTGCCTTGCCGACCCCCGTGCAGTGCGCCGCGTTGCGGCCGCCCACGACCGAGGTCATGGTGATCGACCGCACCGCCTCCACCTTGTCCAGGTAGACGACCTCCCCGCCGTCGAGCGTCGCCATGTGGAGGGTCTCCTCGAACTTGTCCGACAGCCGGAGCAGGAGAGGATGGACGAGGGTGCGCAGGTCCATGGTGTCGTAGAACCTGAAGGCCGTGGCCAGCATCTCGCTGCCCAGGAAGTAGGGGCCGCTCGGCTCGGGCTGCGCGGCGAACCCGCGGTGCTTCAGCGCGCCGAGCAGGCGGTGCAGCGAGCTCTTGGGCAGTCCGAGCCGGGTGGACAGCTCGTCCAGGGTCACCCCGCGGCTGTGCCTGCTGATCTCCTGCAGGATCAGCAGGGCGCGGTCGACGCTCCCCACCGGTGACTCACCCATGTGTCTCCCTCGCATATTCCGGATTATGGAATGCTATAGCGAGTTGCGGAACCGTGGCCACTATGGTGGAGCACATGAAGTCATCGGCCGGCGCCGGTGCCCCGGGCTGAAGCCCGTGGCGACCGGCGCCGGCCGGAGGTCGATCAGGGACGGCCGAGGGCGCGGTAGTGCCATCCGGCGGCGCGCCAGACCTCGGCGTCGAGAGCGTTGCGGCCGTCCACGATCTTGCGGGTGGCCACGACCTCGCCGAGCTTCTCGGGGTCGAGGTCGATGAACTCCTGCCACTCGGTGAGCAGCAGCACGACGTGCGCGTCGCGGGCGGCCTCCAGGGCGGAAGCGCCGTAGTCCAGGTTCGGGTGGGCCCTGCGCACGTTGTCGAGGGCCACCGGGTCGTAGACGGTGACCTTGCCGCCCTGCTCGCGGATCTTCACCGCCACGTCGAGGGCGGGGGAGTCGCGGATGTCGTCGGAGTTGGGCTTGAACGCGGCGCCGAGGACGCCGACCGTGCAGCCCCGGAAGGAACCGCCGGCGAGCTCGCGGGCGAGGTCCACCATGCGGGCCCGGCGGCGCATGTTGATGGCGTCGACCTCGCGCAGGAACGTGAGCGCCTGGTCGGCGCCGAGCTCGCCCGCGCGGGCCATGAACGCCCGGATGTCCTTGGGCAGGCAGCCGCCGCCGAAACCGAGGCCGGGGTTGAGGAAACGGCCGCCGATGCGCTCGTCGAACGACAGCGCGAGCGACAGGTCCTTGACGTCGGCGTGCGCGGCCTCGCACACCTCCGCCATGGCGTTGATGAATGAGATCTTGGTGGCGAGGAAGGCGTTGGCGGCGACCTTGACCATTTCGGCGGTCGGATAGTCGGTGATCACCAGCGGCGTGCCCTCCGACAGCATGGGTTCGTAGATTTCCCGCATGATCTTCTCGGCCTTGTCGGACATGACGCCGAGGACGATGCGGTCGGGGTGCATCGTGTCCTGCACGGCGAAGCCCTCGCGCAGGAACTCGGGGTTCCAGGCCAGCTCCACCAGCTCGCCGGCGGGGGCCAGTCGTACGATCTTGTCGGCCAGGCGCTGGGCGGTGCCCACGGGCACGGTCGACTTGCCGACGACCAGGCAGCCGCGGGTGAGGTGCGGGGCCAGGGACTCGACGACCGCGTCGAGGTAGGAGACGTCCGCGGCGTACTCGTTCTTCTTCTGCGGCGTGCCGACGCAGACGAAGTGGACGTCGCCGAACTCGGCGGCCTCTTCGTAGGAGGTGGTGAAGCGGAGCCTGCCGGAGTCGAGCCCGCTTCGCAGCAGCTGCTCGAGCCCCGGTTCGTGGATGGGGAGTTCACCGGCCTGCAACCGGGCGATCTTCACCGGATCGACGTCCAGGCCGAGCACCTGGAAGCCGAGGGCGGCCATGCACGCCGCGTGCGTGGCACCCAGGTATCCGGTCCCGATGACCGTCAGGCGATAGGACACGAACGTGCTCCTTCCATATACAGCTGCCGACCTATCTTTACCGTTACGTTGCCGAGGCATGCTACCGCCCCCCCGGTTTCGCCAAAAGGGCAAAACGGACATTTCGCCGGAGGGGTGCTTGGGGTATACCCCACATCGGCCGCCGTATTGTGGGACGCCCTGATATTCGTGCCCGAGCTTCCCTCTCCAGGCGCCACAGGTGCCGCGAGAGACCATGCGGACCCTCGCCGACGCCGGATAGCCGGCCACATATTCGAGATCTTGCATGCCGAGTGCTTTGTGCGAAGATGCCGGAATGCCGTTCCGGGTAATGCTCGCCGCAGTGATGGCCGCCACGTCCATGACCACCCCCCATGCCGAGGCCGCCTCGGCCAAGCCGGTGGTCCGCTACGCCGGGCTCGGTTCCTGCCTGCAGCACGACGGCGGCCGGCAGCCGTGCGGCCCGTGGAAGCTCTGGCTGAGCGACGGCCGCGTCCTCGCCCTCCCCGACGCCCGCAGGAGCGTGGCGGACGACGAGTACGTCGCGAACGCGGTCATCGAGGTCTCCCAGGACGGCGCCCAGGTCGCGTACTTCCGGCAGAGCGACGGCGTGCTCATGATCTGGGAGGCCGCCACTGGCAGGGCGCGCCGGATCCCCGCGGTGAAGTGGCCGGACGACCTCCAGATGACCACCTTGACCATCTCCCCTGGTGGCCGGTTCGTCAGCATGCGCGGTGTGGAGACCTCCGAATGGGAGGTCGACCGGGTCGTCGACACGGCCACGGGGAAGATCTTCACCCTGCCCCGGGGGTACCAGTCCTGGGGGTTCAGCCCGGACGGCAGGCGGATGCTGGCCGGCGACAACCGCACGGCGGTGATCTATTCGACCGGCACCTGGTCGGTGAAGGTGCGGCGGTCGGTCTACCTCCGGGGCGACCTCGGCCCCGACGGCGTCACCGTGGCCGGCACCAAGGCGAACGACGGCGGCTCCACCCGGAACAGCGTGCTCGTTCGCAACATGGCCACCGGCAAGAAGAGCACCGTCCCCATCCGGCTCGCCAAGGGCGAAGTCCCGCTGCGGGCGCGATGGGACAGGGCCGGCCACATCGACGTCCTGACTCGCGCCGACCGCCGGATGGGCGGCGAGGACCGCAGGACGCACACGTGGTACCGCCTGAACCGCGCGACAGGCGGGCTACAGCGGCTCGACAGCTTCGTCATCCCGTCCTCGGTGGGCGGCTACGTCCTCGCCCTCTGAGGGCAGCGTCAGCGCGACCGCCACGCCGGCCACCGCGACCGCGGCGGCGACCAGGACGGCCGACCGCAGCCCGCCCGCGTCGGCTACCGGAGGGCCTCCTCGGCTCTGCTGTAGGCGGCTTGGGCGATCTGCGGGAGGAGTTCCGCGGGGTCGGTGCGAGGGGCCGGGGACCGGGCAGGGATCCTGAGCTCGATCAGGTAGCGGGGAGTCCGCACCACTTCCACCCACTGCCCGACCGGCTCCCGGCTGCCGGTCACCCGGAAGGCGAACGCTTGTGCGCCGAGGGACGGCACGGGGAACGGCTCGATGGCTCCCTTTTCGTCATCGTCACCCGTCAGGTGGCCGCAGGATGGCATCTCGCTCGTGTCCACCAGGCTGTTCAGCATCTCGGTGGGGCCGGTGATGATGGTTTCGCCGAAGGTCAGCCGATCCTCCGGGGATGCCTTGCGGCTCAGCTTGTGCCGGCCCCTCTCGGCGTCCTCCCTGAGGGAATCGAACATCCGTTCCGCGTCGGGCTGCCGTGTCAGGACGCCGCCTTTCGGCGTTTCGAGCGTTTCGAGCAGGTTCAGGCCGATCTGGACGCCTTTGTGGTTGAAGTCCTGGACGACGGTGTTCCCCAGTCCCACGGTCCATTTGTCGCAGGCGCGAGGCCCGACCATGCTGCTGCTGATCATTCGCATCGGCATGAAGAGCGAGGCGCGGTCGATGACCGGCAGGGCGACCACCCCGGCCGGCAGCATCTGTGACTCCCGTGCCGGCGGGAACTCCTTCAGCAGCGCCGACGTCAGTCGCGGGTCTCCGGGGCCGCTGCCCGGGTTGGGGACGTTCCAGGCCTGGCCCTTCTTCATCACGGTGGCGATGAAGATCTGCGACCGTGAAGGGGACGGCCGATCGTCCGCGTCGCCCCGGCCCTCACGCCTGGCCTTCCGGCTGCGCGACGGCGAGGGGGACGGCGTATCGCCGGCGTCGGCTCGGCCCCCTTCGTGAACGGTCGCCGTAGGGGAGCGTTGCGGTGAGGAGGACGGCTCTCCGTCCGCCTCCGAGCGTCCCGTGCCACACCCGGCGGTCGCCAGCGCGAGCGACAACGCGACCACGACCATGTGCCCAAGTAGCTTCATTCACGTGATGATCCACCAGAACACCTTGCGGGTGCACCGTCGTCAGGGGGTGGTCGCGTGGAGGACGGCTGCGATCAGGCGGTGGTTCTCCTTGGCGCCGCCGCCTCCGCCGAAGGAGAAGCGGCGGCGGGTGTAGCTGTAGGCGACGCCGCTGCGCGGGTCGGCGAACGACTGGGCGCCCACCGCGCCGCTGTGGCCGAAGGCGTCGGCGCCGAGGAACGGGTACCGCGTGTGCTGGGCCTCGAAGCCGAGCAGGAAGTGATCGCGTTCGCCGGTGACCAGGTCGACGCCCGTGGAGTGGGCCTTGGTGAACTCGGCGAGAGTGGCGGGCTTGAGCAGCGGGGCCCGTCCGTCCACCTCGCTGATGGCCGCGGCGTACATCCTGGCCAGGCCGCGGGCGTTCCCCACGCTTCCCGACGAGGTGGGGCCGAGGGCGCGTACCGCACGGGTGTTGGCGAACTCCACCAAATCGGTGGGCGGGGTCGCATTGAGGTTGAAGGCGATGCCGGTCAGGCTGTCGGGCGCCGGCGCGCCGGCGTCGAGCCGGGCCTGCTCGTCCGGGAACAACGGCCGTGCCTGGACGTACCGGGGCTCGAGATCCTCGGGCAGCCCCAGGTGGAAGTCGAGGTCGTACGGCGCCCGCACCCGCTCCTCGTACAGCTCCTGGATCGACCGGCCGGTCGCGCGGCGCACCACCTCGCCGGTCAGCGCGCCGATGACGAAGGCGTGGTAGCCGTAGGCGGTCCCCGGCTCCCAGTACGGCCGGTGGGCCGCCAGGCGCTGGGCGATCAGGCGGTCGTCGGCCAGCTCCGCCGTGCTGAACCCGCCCTCGATCCCGATCAGCCCGGCGCGGTGCGCGAGCAGGTCGCGCAGGGTGAGCCGGTGTTTGCCTTCGGCGGCGAACTCCGGCCAGTACGCGGCGACCGGGCGGTCGAGGTCGAGGACGCCGTCCTGCACCAGCAGTGCCACGACGAGGTGCGCCGCGCCCTTGCCGGAGGAGTACAGCGCGTGGAGCGAGTCGCCGGAGACGCCGTCCCCGGCCCAAAGGTCGACCACCTGCCGTCCGCCGACGTAGGCGGCGAGCTGGGCGCCCGGGTCGGCCTCTTCCGCGACGACGGCGGCGAACTCCTCACGGACGTTCTCGAAGCCGTCGGCGACGGTGCCCAGGACTTCGGTCGTGGTGGACATGCTTCTCTCCTGTCGATCACTCGCTGGTCGTCAGGCCTCGTCGCCGGCCAGGACGCCTTCCTCGGCGCTGACCAGCGCGTCGATGGTGGCGAAGAACGCGGCGATGCCCGGCAGATTGCCGCCCTTGGCGCGGGAGGCGGCGAAGTCGGCGGCCGAGCGCCACTCCACGACGTCCAGCCACTCGTCGTCCGGCAGGCGCACCAGGCGGGCGCCCAGGAAGCCCTCGCGGTCGGCGCGGAAGTCCGCCAGCATTCCCGGCCGGGCCGCCAGCATGGCCTCGGTCTTCTCGGGCGCCACCTTGAAACGGGTCAACTCCACGGTCGTGCTCATCACATCTCCTTGATCGGGTCGCACGATGGACGTTATAGTCACCTGCGTAGATAGTCAAGATAGGTGACCGTCACCAAAGGTGACCATTTGGAGGGATCGTGCGGCGGAGCGAGCACAAGCGGTCGGATCCCGATCTGGGGGTGCTCACCAGCCGGCTGCTGTTCGCCGTGCAGGAGGAGCTGTTCGACACCCTGGCCCGCCAGGGGCACCCGGGCCTGCGGCCGCAGCACGGCGCGGTCCTCGCCTACCTGGACGCCGAGGGCAGCCGCGCCACCGATCTCGCCCGCGCCTCCGGCCAGCACAAACAGGTCGTCGGCAAGCTGCTCGACGAGCTGGAGGCCCTCGGATACGTCGAACGCCGCCCGGACCCCGCCGACCGGCGCGCCAAGCTGGTGGTCCCCACCGAGCTGGGGCTCGACCAGATGACCCGTTCCGACGCCATCCTCCAGGCGATCGAACGGCGCCATGCCCAGACCGTCGGCGAGGACGCCTTCGCCGAGTTCAAGCGCCTCTTCCGCGAGATCGCCCGCCACCAGCGCGCCTGGCGCGACGAAGCCGCGCCCCCAAGTTGAGGGGGCGCGCCCCCGGCCCGTCAACTCCCCAGCTGGCGGGTGATCGTGGGGTCGGTGATGGAGGCGTCGCCGGCGAGCAGGAACGCCTTGGACAGGATGATCGACAGCATGCCGCCGTCCTCTTCGAAGGGGAGGAAGACGGACCCCGGCCCCTGACCGGGGCCGGGGACGATGCACAGGTAGGCGTCGTTCGGCTCCATCAATATGTTCCCCGACCCGAGGTGGATCTTGTACGTCCGAAGGTCGCCGCGGACGCGGAGGAAGCGGTCGGTCAGCTCCGCGCGGTCGGCGATCCTCAGCCGGGGCAGCAGCCGGACGAGGACGTCGCGCCGGGTCACGGCCGTCTCGGTGAGCTCACCGAAGCCGTAGGACCGCCAGTACTCCTCGTGCCCGCCGGTGGCCCGCTGGTCGAGCCCCACCGAGGTCACGCCCACCGCGAGGTCGGCGTCGCGCAGCACCTCCGAGAGCACCAGCGGCGGCACCTCCGTCAGCGGCACCCCTTCCACGGCGTAGTGGTCGTAGCCATCCGGCGCCCGGCCCTCTCGGTAGAACCTGATCTGCTCGCTGCCGCAGAAGGACGCCGTCCCCCACTGGTCCGCGACGGGGTCGCCGGTCACGTGCAGCCCCCAGTGCGCCTGCCAGCCGGGCAGCCGCTTGACGGCCTCGCCGCGGTCGCCGCCGCATTCGTAGTCCCAGTGGCCGATGGACAGGTCGGTCCAGCCGCGCTGGTTCAGCAGGGCCTTGGCCTGGTTGTACCGCAGGATGTCGCGGTCTCGTCCCGCAGGGTGACCGTGGCCATCGGCTGTCTCCATGAGTCGTCTGGAAGATCGTGACGACGCATCGATATCAGCCGCCTCCGACAGAACCACCCGGCGAGCCGGGGGGCCGAACGGCGGCGGCGGGCGCGGCGATAGCCTGTGTGCGGCGGCAGGGTGCCGGTGGGCGTAGAGCAGGGGGCAGGGTGAAGCTTCTCCACTCCGGGAAGGTGCGGGAGGTCTACGAGGACCGCGGGGACATCATCCTCGTGGCGTCCGATCGCGTGTCGGTGTACGACGTGATCCTGCCGACGCCGATCCCCGACAAGGGCAAGATCCTCACCCAGCTGTCCCTGTGGTGGTTCGAGCAGCTCGCCGATGTCGTGCCCAACCACGTCATCTCCGCGACCGACGTGCCCGAGGAGTTCGCGGGCCGGGCCGTGCGCTGCCGCCGGCTCGACATGGTGCCGGTCGAGTGCATCGCGCGCGGCTACCTCACCGGGGGCGGCCTGAAGGAGTACGAGGCGAGCGGCTCGGTCTCCGGAGTGGAGCTGCCGCCGGGGCTGGTGGAGGGCTCCAAGCTGCCCGAGCCGATCTTCACGCCGACCACGAAGGCCCAGCTGGGCGCGCACGACGAGTCCATCACCTTCGAGGACGTGGTGGCGCGGGAGGGGCGTGAGGGGGCCGAGGAGCTGCGGCGCGTCACGCTGGAGGTCTACCGGCGCGGTGCCGAGCTGGCCGCCGAGCGGGGTGTGATCATCGCTGACACCAAGCTGGAGTTCGGCCGGGCGGCCGACGGCGGCCTGGTGCTGGCCGACGAGGTGCTGACCTCCGACTCCTCGCGGTTCTGGCCGGCCGTCGAGTGGGAGCCGGGGCGCGCGCAGAACTCCTTCGACAAGCAGTTCGTCCGCGACTGGGCCACCGGCACCGGCTGGGACAAGAAGGAGCCCGCCCCCGAGGTCCCCGAACAGATCGTCGAGGCCACCCGCGCCCGCTACATCGAGGCCTACGAGCGCATCACCGGCAAGTCCTGGTAGGACCGGGCGCCGCCGGTGGCGACGTCCCAGCGGGCCGCCAGGCTCATTTCTTGCAGATGTTCTCGGTCGCGGTCTTGGCCACCGGGGTGCCGGTGGCGGCCGGAGCCGGCGACGGCGAGGTCGTGGAGACGGTGACCGGCTTGGCCGGGGCGTATTTCGTGCCCACGATGACCTCGATGCCCTGCGCGTCGGCGGCCTGGCGGAGCTGGGCCCCGGGGAGGGCGGCGGCGACGGTCCGCGCGGAGTCCTCGCGGCCGGCGGGGTAGCGGACGACGGTGTCGGTGGTGTCCGTCGTGCCGGTGTTCCCGGCCGTGGACGGCACGTGGAAGCCGGCCTTCAGCAGGTCGTTCCGGGCGCGCGCGCCGAGGCCGGTGATGCCCGCGCCGTTGAGCACGCGGACCGTGATGCGGGAGGGCGGCACGGTGAGCCCCGCGTCCGAGGTGGACGACGAGGGCGTGGGCGTGGCGGAGGACGGCGCCGAGGGCTTCTTCGACGGAGGCTTTACGAGCGGCTGGTCGTCGGCGATGCGCTGGAACAGCTGGCGGGCCGCGGTCTTGTCCCACAGCACGGCCGACTCCCCGGTGGGGGCCTTGTAGTCGACGTCGGCGAGCGGCACCGTCGCGAAGGTCACGTCGTCGGTGGAGACGTCCTTGAGCTGGTTGGCGAGCCCCGGCATGTCCTTGGCGAGGGCTTCGTCGACGGTGAGGGTCTTGAGGGTCGAGCTGACCAGGCCGAAGAGCTTGCCGGGGTTGGCCAGGGTGCCGCCGCTCAGCGCCCGCTGGAGCAGGGACGAGATGACCTGCTGCTGCCGGTCGATGCGGTCGAGGTCGGACCGCGCGGTGGCGCGGGTGCGCGCGTAGAACAGCGCCTTGGCGCCGTCGAGCTCGTAGGTGCCGGGCTGCAGCCGGAACCCCGTGTGGGTGTCGTTGATCGCGACGGGCGTGCACACCGAGACGCCGCCGATGGAGTCGACGACGTTGATGAACCCCAGGACGTTGACCTCGACGTAGTGGTTGATGGTGAGCCCGGTGACCTTCTGGACGGTGCTCACGGCGAGCTTGGCGCCGCCGAGGGAGTACGCGGAGTTGATCTTGTGGGAGCCCTTGCCCGGGATGTCGACCCAGCTGTCCCGCGGCAGGCTGACCACGGTGACCCTGGAGTGGTCCTCGGAGAGGTGGATCACCATGATCGTGTCGCTGCGCTGCCCGACCTCCCGGCCGAGGTGGAGACGGTTCTGCTGCTCCCGCGACAGGTCGTCGCGCTTGTCGACCCCGACCAGCAGGATGTTCATCGCGCCGCGCGAGTCGGACTCGGTGGTGCCGGCGTCGACGGGTCTGACCTGGCTCGCGGCGTAGCTGGAGACGTACCACAGCACACCCGACCCGACGAGGACGGCGCTCGACAGGGCTCCGGTGATCGCGATGCCGCGCAGGCCCGCCCGGGCGCGCCCGGCCCGGCGCTGCTGGGGCAGCCGGACGCCGCCGTAGGCGTCGCCGCCGACGTGAACACCGGAGTCGTCGTCGCTCACGTGGTGCCCCCCTCAGGCCGAGAACCTCGCCGGGTGAGGACGCGCGCCGCCCATGGGTTGCCGTCCCTACCCGCTCGTACAGTAGCGTGAGCGCCGCCATGAAGGAGTTCCCCGACTCGCCCCCAGCAGTCCAGACCATACGCGTCTGGCCGCCGATCTCGGTCGTCATGCCGGTGCTCAACGAAGAGCGGCACCTGCGCGAGGCCGTGCGGCAGGTGCTCGCCCAACGTTACGACGGTCCGATCGAGGTCGTCCTCGCCATCGGCCCGTCCCATGACCGCACGCAGGAGGTCGCCGAGGCCCTCGCGGCCGAGGACCCGCGCGTGACGGTGGTGCCCAACCCGACCGGACGCACGCCGAACGCCCTCAACGCGGCCATCGGCGTGTCCCGCAACGGGATCATCGCCCGCGTCGACGGGCACGCCATGCTCCCCGAGGACTACCTCCAGGTGGCCGTGGAGACGCTCGAGACGACCGGCGCCGACAACGTCGGCGGCATCATGGCCGCCGAGGGGGTGACCCCGTTCGAGCAGGCCGTGGCGTGCGCCATGACGTCGAAGATCGGCGTCGGCAACGCCCGCTTCCACACCGGCGGCGAGGCGGGGCCGGCCGACACCGTCTACCTCGGTGTCTTCCGCCGGGAGGCCCTGGCCAGGGTCGGCGGCTACGACGAGCACTTCCAGCGGGCGCAGGACTGGGAGATGAACCACCGCATCCGCGAGACCGGCGGCCTGGTGTGGTTCCAGCCGCGCATGCGGGTGTCCTACCGTCCCCGGCCGAACGTCAAGGCGCTCGCCAAGCAGTACTTCCACTACGGCCGCTGGCGCCGCGTCGTGTCGCGCACCCACGAGGGCACCATCAACCTCCGCTACCTCGCCCCGCCGCTCGCGGTGGTGGCGATGCTGCTCGGCCTGGTGGTGTCGCCGTTCTTCTGGCCCGGCCTGCTGATCCCGGGGGGTTACGCCGCGGCGATCCTCCTCGGCTCGGTGCTCACCGGCCGCGGCCTGCCAGGGGCGGCTCTGGCACGGCTGCCGCTGGTGTACGCGACGATGCACCTCTCGTGGGGCTGGGGCTTCCTGACCAGCCCGCCCGGACTCGCCCGCGAGGCCGGCAAGAGCCTGGCGCAGAAGGTCTGACACCCCTCTACAGGCGCATCGCGCCGCCCAGGTACGCCATGTCGTGGGCGCGGTTGACCGCGTCGTTGAAGCGGGTCATCGCGTCCGGATGGCCGGGCCCGAGCAGGTAGGTCTTCATCTTCCGCCGGGCCTCGGCCAGGTCGTCCCCTTCCGCGCGCCGCGCCTGGGCGAGGATGTCCGGCAGCTCGGCGAGGTCCGGTCCGAGCAGGTACGCCGCCTCCGCGCTGGGGTAGCGGTCGCGGAAGGCTCCGTCTTCCATGCCCGCGACGTTGGTCACCGCGTACGGCTTGCCGCTGGCCACGAAGTCGGCGACGACGCTGGAGATGTCGCCGATCAGCAGGTCGCAGTCGTTGAAGCAGTCGTACAGGTGCGGCTCGGACCCGGTGACGACCATGTGGTGCACCAGGGCTGGCGCGGGCTCGAACGCCAGCCCGTCCGCTCCGTCCGCCAGGGCGGGCGCCGGCCACGGCCACGGCCCCGGCGCCGCCCCGGCCGCGGTGATCATCTCGACGATCTCCCGGTGCGCCGCCCCCGCGCGCGGGTCGCGCTCGCCGGTCAGCGGGTGCGGCTTGTAGATCACCCGTACCGCGGGGACCTGCCGCAGCAGGGCGTCCACCAGCTTGGGGCCCATGGTGGCGAGCGAGGTGTGGAACAGGTCGTCCGTCCAGCCCTCCCAGGTCGGCGCGTACAGGACGCTGAGGAGCGGCAGGCCCGGCCCGGTCTCCAGGATGCCCGACAGCTGAGGGCGGCCCACCTCGACGATGTCCTCGTCCCGCACGCCCACCCGGGCCCGCAGGTAGCGGTCGCGCCCCGCCTGCCCGGCCACCCACACCTCGTCGTACACCTTCGAGAACGGGTTGAACGACGCCTCCTTGTCGCTGTCGCCATGGCCGATGAACACGCTGCGCAACCCGGGCACCCGCAGCAGGTGGATGTTCTTGCCGACGTTGGAGGCGTACAGGGCGAGCCGCGCGCTCTCCAGCCCCCGCATGTTCATCAGGTCGACGGCCGACGGCACGCAGACCACTGGGAGCGTGGTGGGCCCGAGCAGGGAGAACACCTCGCGTTCGCGCAGGACGACGATGGTGCGGCGGGCGACCCGTTCGAGCGTGCCGAGCCACATCGTCGCCTGGTAGACCGAGGCCGGGCCGCCGGAGAAGTAGAAGATCACCTCAGGCCGGTGGGCGGCCACCTGCCGGTCGACCTCGGCGATCACCCGCCGCCGGCTCGCCAGCGGGGCGGCCCGCCACACGTGGTACAGCAGCAGGAGCACGACCGCCGCCTGCAGGGCGATCGCCGCGCCCAGCCCGGCCCCGCCGGCGTACGCCGCGTACGGCGTGCCGGTGCCGAGGGCGATCGCGCCGACGGGGAGCACGTCCAGGTAGAACAGCCCGGCGCCGCGCCAGGCCACCGGACCGCCCGGGGGACCGGCCGGGATCCGCAGCGCCGACACATCGACGTTCCGGGTCACGACCGGCATGCGGTTCAGGCAGCGGTCGAGGTGTAGCGCCGTGCCCGCCTGCAGCACGCGCAGGGCGTACATGACGAGGAACCCCGCGCACAGCACCACGAACCACCGCGATCCGGCGCCCGCCGTACGGGCGACCAGGAGCACCGCGCTCACCTCACGGGCGAGGAAGCGCGCGGTGACGCCGAGGTACAGCCGGCCGAGCCGGTGCAGCGCGGGCCGTGCCAGGCGGCCGGCCGCGGCCTCCACGCCGTACGACACCCCGGCCGCGACCGCGAACACCACCGGGGCCGGCTGGAGCGCGGCCAGCAGCAGGACCGGGAACGACACCAGGAGGACTCCGGCGAGGAACGTTCCACCCGCGTTGCGGCGCACCCATCCCATCGACAACCCCCGGTCGTGATCACCCGCGTTTGTGGTCTTGTACCCACACCGGGAGCGGATCGTGCCTGTCAGGTGACTCTGCGTACGTCCACGACCTGGCCGGTCAGGCTCGAGATGAGCACGTCGACCGAGGTCTCGGCGACCGCGCGAGGCGACAGCAGGGTGGCCGGGGGCTCGTCGCCGAAGGCCCGCGAACGCATCGGGGTGCCTGTACGTTCGGGGTTGACGCAGTTGACCCGCACCCCGTACTCCGCCCACTCGTCGGCCAGGGCCTGCGTGAGGTTCACCACCGCGGCCTTGGTGGAGGAGTAGAGGCTGTAGTCGGCGCGGCCCCTGGTGTAGGAGGACGAGGTGTACAGCAGCAGGTGCCCCCGGGTCTCGCGCAGGTGCCGGATGGCGGCCCGCGCGATGTTCACCGGGCCGAGGTAGTTGACCGCGACGGTCTCCTCGACGGTGAGGTCGTCCACTTCGCCGAGCTTGCCCATGTGGAGCACCCCCGCCGTGTTGACGACGTAGTCGACCCGGCCGGTCTCCTCGGCCGCCCGGCCGAGGGCCTCGGCGACGGCGAGGGGGTCCTCCACGCGCACGCCGTTCTGCGTGCGCGAGAACGAGTAGACGTTCGCGCCGTGCTCCTTGGTGAGCTGGACGATGTCGGCCCCGATGCCGTAGCTGCCGCCGAAGACCACCACCGTCCTGCCTTCGAGGGCCCGCCGGTAGGCGTCCGGGCCCTCGGGCACGGGGGCGGTGTTGGAGGCGAGCTGGAAGAGCTTGTCGGCGATGTACACGTCGACCGGATGGGTGACCTTCATGTTGTGCTCGCTGCCCGCCACGATGTAGATCGGGACGTCCGGGAGGTAGCGGTGCACCACGCCCGCGTCGTCGGTGGCGGGCTGCTCCTCGAAGCCCGGATCGGCGAAGGCCCGCTCGTACGCCTCCCTGATCACCGACAGCCGGAAGCACTGCGGGGTCTGGCCGCGCCGCAGCCGCGAGCGGTCGGGGACGTCGCGGACGATCTCGCCCCGCGGGCCCGGCGCCGCCACCACGACCGTGTCCGACGAGGGGATCGCGACGTCGACCGCCGAGTACGTGCGGAGCGCCTCCACGCACTGGGAGATGATGCGCGGCTCCACCAGCGGGCGCACCGCGTCGTGCAGCAGGACGTCGCACTCCTCGTCGCCGATGGCCTGCAGCGCCCGCCAGGTCGACTCGGTGCGGCTCGCGCCCCCTTCGACGATCTTGGTCACCTTGCGGAAGCCGTTGCGCTCGACGATGCGCTCCACCTCGCCGGTGTGGCCGGGGGCCATCAGGACGACGATCTCGTCGATCTCGGGCGCCGCGTCGAACACCGCGAGCGTGTGCTCGATGATCGGGCGACCGGCGATCTTGATGAGCTGTTTGGGCGTGTTCAGCCCGACGCGCTGCCCGACTCCGCCGGCGAGGACCACTCCGACGGTCCGCAGGCGTGGTTCCTGTTCGGCCAAGGTTGCGACTTCCTTCTGCGACTCGTTCACGGCTGACCCTACTGATCACTACCCGACGGCGGAGACCCTGTCACCGGGGACGGTGGCGCTGCGTGACCGGGCGGGTCCGGGCCGCGCCGCCCGGCCGGGCCCGTGACCAGGGACGAACCTCGCGACTCGCCGATGGGATTGCGAGGTGCGTGACCACTCGGTTACGTTGCGGGGTGGACATCGCCGCGCGGAAGGAGACCCCCGGTTTGCCGGAATCCGCGTCCCCACCCCCTGTGAAGCCTGCCTCCCGGCCGCTCCCCCCGCCCGTCAAGCCCCCGGAGCGGCCTTCCGGCGCCAAGGCACGCACCACCGTCGCGGTGGTGATCGCCACCGCCCCGCCGGCCCGCCTGCCGTGCGAGGAGGGCACGCTGAGCGACCGCGTGGCCGCACAACTCGCCACGCTACCGGTCCGCCGCCTGCGCCTGGTGACCAGGTCCGCCGACGGTCCCGGGCCCGCGTCCCGCTCGGGCGGTGTCGCGGTCGAGGTGGTCACCAGCGACGGCCTGCCGGACGACCTGCGGGCGGTCGCCGCCGCCGCGCGGGCGGGCGGGGGGCCGCTCGCCGTGGTCCCGGGCGACCTGGTCGCCCACACCGAGGCGTTCGCGCTCCTGCTGGCCGATCCCGCCCGCGGCACGGGCGCGCTGGTCTCGCCCGGCCAGGGGCCCCTGGCCGCGCCTGCCGTCCGCACCGAGCGGGGGAGGGTGGTGGCCGCGGGCAACTCCTTCCACACCGTCAGCGGCCCGGACGGCGTCTTCCACGGCGTGCTGCACGTCGGCGAGGCCGACCTCGCGAGCCTCGCCGAGGTCGCCGACGAGCTCGCCAACCTCGCCCGCGACCACCGCCTCGGCGACGTGGGGGAGGGCGAGCTCCCCGAGCTGCTGCTCGCCGGGCTCGTCCGCGTCGGCGTGCCCGTGCGGGCCGTCCCCGTCGGGCGGCTGCACTGCGGCAGGGTCGCGAGCCGCTCGGCGGCCCAGGCGGCCATCGCCGGGCTCGCCGAGGTCGACGAGCACCATGCCCGGCTGCGGGCCGCGGTGAAGTCCGAGGACGGCTTCGTCGCCACTTTTCTCGTGAGCTCGTGGTCGGGCCACCTGGTGCGGCTCGCCGCCCGGCTGGGGCTCACGCCGAACGCCGTCACCGGCCTGTCCGTCGGCCTGGCGGGGCTCGCCGCCGTCGCCTTCTCGGCCGGAGAGCGCCGGGCGCAGGTCGCGGGCGCCGCGCTGCTGTTCCTGTCGTTCGTCCTCGACTGCGTCGACGGCCAGCTCGCCCGCTACACCCGCACGTTCTCCCCGCTCGGGGCCTGGCTCGACGCCACCTTCGACCGCGTCAAGGAGTACGTCGCCTACGCCGGCCTGGCGATCGGCTACGCCGCCGACGTCGGAGGCGGCGTGCTGGGGCCCGGCGGCGTCTGGGGCCTAGCGGTGACGGCCATGCTGGTGCAGGCGATCCGCCACATGATCGACTTCTCGTACGCCGGGGCGCGGGCGGACGCCGAGGGCCTCGACCCCATCTGGCAGCGTCCCGGGTACGGCGCCTCCCTCGGGCTCCCGTCGGGCGCCCGGCCGCCGGATCCGCCCGCCGCTCCGGGCGGCGGCCGGGGACGCCTCGTCGTACGGCTGTCGGCCCGGCTCGACCGGAACACCGCCGCCCGCTGGCTGAAGAAGATCGTCGTGCTCCCGATCGGCGAGCGCATGGCGCTGATCGCCGTCACCGCCGCCCTGTTCAACGCCCGGGTGACCTTCCTCGCGCTGCTGGCCTGGGGCGGGCTCGCGGCGCTGTACACCCTGACCGGCCGCATCGCGAGGTCGCTGTGACCATGACCACCGTCCACATGACCCCGGTGCCGCGCAGCTCCGTGGTGACCTACCGCGACGACGGCGTGCTGTCGCGCGGCATGGGCCTGCTGGTCGCCGGGCAACTGCCGCCGCTGCCGCCGGCCCTCGCCGGAGCGTTCGTCACGGCGGTGATGCTCGTCCTCGGGGTCGCCGGCGACAACGGTCCCGCCGTGTTCGCGCCGGCCGTGGCGCTGATGCTGGCCGGCCCCGGCAGCTCCCACCCCCACGACGGGCGGTTCGACTGGCTGGTCCCGCCGATCCTGCGGCTCACCGAGTACGGCTTCGTCGCCTGCGTGGGCTTCGCGTGGGACGTGCCGAAGGTGCTGCTGTTCGCCCTGCTCGGCGCGATGCTCTTCCACCACTACGACGTCGTCTACCGGTGCAGGCAGCACGTCTACCCGCCCCTCTGGCTCGCCTCCGCCGGCCTCGGGTGGGAGGGCCGCATGCTGCTGGTGGCCCTCGGGGCGCTCCTCGGCGCGGTCACCCCCGTCTTCGCCCTGCTAGCGCTCTACCTGCTCGGCCTGTTCGGCTGGGAGAGCGTCACCTGCTGGATCGCCGCGCCGAGGTCCGGCGTCGAGGCCGCCGACCTCAGCGGCGACGACTGAACGCGCGAGAGGCGCTCCTCGCCGCGGAGCGGAGCGGAGCAGCAGGATCAAGCGAACACGGCCAACGTTTGGTTTTGTAATGGAATAGGTGAACCTCGGATTACACCAACACCACTCGCAGGCAACTAACCTTTGGCCTACCAGATTCGCGTTTGACTTCAGGAGTGCACGTTGCTGGGAATGGTGCTGGCCGCCGGGGCCGGACGACGCCTGCGGCCGTACACCGACACGCTGCCCAAGGCGCTCGTGCCGGTCGACGGGGAGACCACGATCCTCGACATCGCGCTGCGTAACCTCGCAGCCGTCGACCTGCGCGACGTCGTGGTCGTCGTCGGGTACGCCGCGCAGGCCGTCCACGACCGTAAGGCGGACCTCGAGCGGCGGCACGGCGTGAAGCTCACCCTCGTGCACAACGACAAGGCCGAGGAGTGGAACAACGCCTACTCCCTGTGGTGCGCGCGCGATCACTTCGCCGAGGGCGCGCTACTGGTCAACGGCGACACCGTCCACCCGGTCTCGGTCGAGCGCACCCTGCTCGACGCGCCGGTGACCAGCGACATCCTCCTCGCCGTCGACGACGTCAAGACCCTCGCCGACGAGGAGATGAAGGTCACCCTCGACGAGGCGGGCCACCTGCGCCGCATCACCAAGCTCATGGACCCGTCGGAGGCCTTCGGCGAGTACATCGGCGCCACCCTGATCCGCCCCGGCGCCGCCGAGCGCCTCGCCGACGCGCTGAAGGCCACCTTCGAGCGCGACCCGCAGCTCTACTACGAGGACGGCTACGGCGAGATGGTGGCCCGCGGTGAGAAGATCGCCGTCGCGCCGATCGGCAAGGTCGACTGGGTCGAGGTCGACAACCACGACGACCTGGCGAGGGCGCGGGAGATCGCGTGCACGTACTAGCCGCGTCCGCCGCCGCGGCGGCGCCCGCCCTGGAGGCCCCATGCCGCTTCTAGCACGCATGCTGACGGCCCCGCTCACCGTCGAGGTGCGCCGGGGCGCGGTGCGGGAGCTCGGCGCGCTGCTGGCCGACAGCCGCGTCGCCACCAGCGGCCGGGTCGCGGTGGCCGTCGGCGCCGGGCAGGGCGACCACATCTCCGGGCTCATCGCCTCCACGCTGGGCGAGGCCGAGGTCTTCCGGGTGCCCGACGGCTCGGTCGACGCCGCCGTGTCACTCGGCGCCGACCTGCGCAAGGGCGCCTACGAGGCCGTGATCGGCATCGGCGGCGGCAAGACGATCGACGTCACCAAGTACGCCGCCTCGCTCGCCGGTATCCCCATGGTCGCCGTGGCCACCAACCTCTCCCACGACGGCATCTGCTCGCCGGTCTCCTCGCTGGAGCACGAGGGCGGCAAGGGGTCCTTCGGGGTGCCCATGCCGCTGGCGATCCTCGTCGACCTCGACTTCGTGCACGGCGCGCCGCCCGGGCTCGTACGCGCCGGGGCGGGCGACGTGGTCAGCAACCTGTCGGCCATCGAAGACTGGCAGCTCGGCAACGTCGAGCGCGGCGAGCCCATCGACGGCCTGGCGGTGTCGATGGCGCGCACCGCCGCCGAGGCCGTGCTCGGGCGCACCGACTCCATCGAGTCCGACGCCTTCCTCACCGTGCTCGCCGAGTCACTGATCCTTTCCGGCATGTCGATGGTGATCGCGGGATCCTCGCGTCCCGGCAGCGGCGGAGATCATGAGATCCTGCATGCCGTGGATCAGCTGTACCCCGGCACCTCCAACCACGGCGAGCTCGCCGGCGTCGGTGCCGCCTTCTGTTTCTTCCTGAGGGAAGACGAGCGCCGTCTCGGGCTGGTGACCGACTGCCTGCGCCGCCACGACCTGCCGGTCACCCCCGGCGACGTCGGGCTGACGGCCGAGCAGTTCACCGCCGCGGTGATGCTGGCGCCGTCGACCCGCCCCGGGCGATACACGATTCTGGAGCACCTGCGCCTGTCCGAGGCCGAGGTGCGCGACCGGGTGGAGGAATATGTCCGGGCCGTCGGTCATTGAGCTGCGGGCGGTCGCCCAACCGCAGACGACCATGGAGCGCAACTCCGGCGAGCACTGGGCCGGGGCGCTCTACATGCGCAAGTTGTCGATCTACGTGACCTGGGCGCTGGCCCGCACGCCGATCACTCCCAACCAGGTCACCGGCCTGATGATCCTGGCAGGCCTGCTGGCCGGGGCGGTGCTCGCGCTGCCCGGCCTGGCGGCGGCCGTCGCGGCGGCCCTGCTGATCCAGGTCTACCTGCTGCTCGACTGCTCCGACGGTGAGCTGGCGCGGTGGACCCACCGCACCTCGATCACCGGGGTGTACCTCGACCGCGTCGGCCACTACTTCGCCGAGGCGGCCCTGCTGATCGGCCTGGGTTTCCGGGCGTCGGTCACCCTGCCCGACTGGTTCACCGTGCTCGGCTTCGCGGCCGCGCTCGGGGCCATCCTGATCAAGTCGGAGACCGACCTGGTCGACGTCGCCCGGGCACGCTCGGGTCTGACGGCGACCACGGAGGCGGCGGCCGAGCAGTTCCAGTCGAGCGGGCTGCGCGCGGCCCGGAGGGTCGCGGCGGCGCTGCGCTTCCACCGGGTCATCCAGGCCGTCGAGCTGTCCCTCATCGCCGTCGTCGCCGCGCTGTGGGACGCCGTGGCGGGCGGGGTGACCGCCACCCAGGTGCTCACCGTGGCGTGCGCCGTCTTCGCGGGGCTGCAGACGGTCCTCCACCTGGTGAGCATCCTCGCGTCGAAGCGGCTCGCGTAGTCATGAAGGAGTATCGGAACCGGCGCGGTCCGCACCGCGTCGTATCTCTGTGTCAAGAGTCCGGTCCGGTCCTACAGCCAATGTTTGGCCGGGATTCGCTGCCGGTTCCGATACGCTTATTTCGCAGTACCCAGAGACAGCCGGCATTGCCCGCCCAGACAGACTCGGTGATCATGACTTCGTGCGTTCTCCATGCGTCGGGGCGATGACGCGTTGAAGATCTCGTGCGTCATCCTCACTATGGGCAACAGGGTCGCAGAGCTCGACCGGGCCATCGAGTCGGCGGTCATGCAGACCGACGGCGACGTCGAGGTGATCGTCGTCGGTAACGGCGCCGACGTGCCCCCGCTCGCCGACGTCCAGAACGGCTCCGCCACCGTCCGCACCGTGCGCGTCCCGCACAACGTCGGCATCCCCGAGGGCCGCAACGTCGGCGTGCGTGAGTGCACGGGCGACGTCGTGCTGTTCCTCGACGACGACGGGTGGTACGCCTCGGACAAGGTGGCCGCGCACGTCCGCGAGCGCTTCGCCGCCGAGCCCGATCTCGCGGTGCTGTCCTTCCGCGTGATGGACCCCGACGGGGGAGCGGGCCAGCGCCGCCACGTGCCCCGCCTGCGCGCGGGTGACCCTCAGCGCTCCTCACCGGTCACCACCTTCCTCGGCGGTGCGTGCGCCATCAGGCGTTCGGCGTTCCTGCAGGTGGGCGGTCTGCCCGGCCGGTTCTTCTACGCCCACGAGGAGACCGACCTGGCCTGGCGCCTCCTCGGCGAGGGCTACCGCATCGAGTACGACGCCGATGCCGTCATGTACCACCCGCAGGTGCCGCCGACGCGCCACGCCGACTTCTACCGGCTGAACGCCCGCAATCGCGTGTGGCTGGCCCGCCGCAACCTTCCCTGGCCGCTGGCGGCGTTCTACCTCCTCGACTGGATCGTGCTGACCCTCGTGCGCGAGCGCTCCTCGCTGGCGCTGCGATCGTGGTTCCAGGGGTTCAAGGAGGGGTTGCGCGAGCCCGCCGGCGAGCGCCGGCCGATGGCCTGGCGTACGGCCTGGCGGATGCTCCGCCTCGGCCGCCCGCCCATCGTCTGACGCCTTCTCCTGCCGACCGGTCAACGGGCTTTTGTGCTCACCACCCGAGCGGCCTGACGTGGTAGCCGCTCTGGTGGTCGTCGTCCGGTTCGGGGCTCCTGTAGGCGGCAGCACAGAAACTCGCGGCTCCACGGCCGTTCCGGTCGACGCTGGACGCCCTCCGGGTGCCCCACGCGAAGGTGATCGCGACGATCGTCCCGCTGGTCGAGATTGGCCGCCGCCGGTAGCGCGGCGGTCGGAGCGTGTGCCGTGGCGGCCGCCGCCGCGGTGCTGGTCGACGTCCGCGCGGTATGGAAGGGCACGTACTCCATAGGGCTGAAGAGGCAGACCGCCGAAGTCTCTCGCCCATGATGACGGCCGCCCGTGGTGGGTGACTCCGTTGCTGTGGGGACCGGACATCGGTCTGATCTGGACGACCTTCCGGGTCTCCTGCACCTCGTGGGTGCTGTTCCTCAGTGCCCTCGTCGACGTCGCGCCCCAGTGGAGCGGACTGGTTTACGGAGCCTTCTTCGGTATCCCTCTGGTGCTGGCGGTGTTGTTCGGGCCATTAGGGGGCACCGACCGATTTTCCGGATCCCCGCCGCTGCGGTCCGTGCAATCGGCGGGATTGGCGTTACTCGTCGCTCTGCCGACCGCATTGATAGCCTATCTCTATGCGATCTGACGCCAATTGGCGGCCGTTTCTCATGGTGCTGTCCATGGTGGCCTTCACGACGGTTTCCGGATGCGCGGCGAAACCCGCGGCCCAGCCGTGTGACGACGCCGTCGAGTCTTCCACCGAGGTCCCGCAGGCCATGCGCGACCAGGAACTCGGCCACGGTGTCGGGCAGGGGGACGTGTGGTTCGTCGCGCCGGAGGCCGGCCACTGGAGCGACCTGGTCACCAGCGAGGGCGGCGGCGCGGCCGGCAAGTTTCCCATGTGGATAGGCGGCCGGGATATGCCGCAATTGGCCGTCGTCGGCGTGAAGGGCACCGAAGGAACGGGCCGGGCCCAGTTGGCCCCCACCAGCGAAGGGATTCCCGGCCCCCTCCCCATGAGAATCGAATTTCCCGGCAAGGGCTGCTGGCAGGTCACGGCGAAAGGAAAAACCGGAACCGCCCGAATCGAGGTGCACGTGAAACCCTGAGAAACAGGCCCCGCGGTTGGTCCCCGAAAGCCACGGTCAGTCCTCAAGCATCGTCCCACTCGGGGTGATACACCAGGCCGGTCCGGGATGGCCGTCACTAGGCTGACCCGGTGCGCATCGGCTCACTGTTGCGTGCGGAATCGTTGTCAGTGAGTGGCTACTGGCCGGTGGTTATCGTCAGCGGCCGGGTCGGCGGGGGTGCTGGCCGTAGTAGTCCTCGCGCGTTCGCAGGTCCATCGTCTCGGAATCACGCCGTCGCATCGCGCGGCGGTGAGGTGTTTGCGGTAGGGGCGGGTGTTCGTCGGAGGAACGGATACGCGGCGGCCGGTCAGCCGCGCGGGAACGGGGTGCGCAGGACGCGTGCGGCGAGCACGGCGCAGACCAGCGCGATCGGGATCTCGGCGAAGACCGCCATGACGATCGCAGTGGCCAGGTCCGGGCCGGGCGCCGCCGAGGTGACGTCGAACCAGGCGTCCACGAGCAGCAGCACCGCGCTGCCGGCCGCGGTCAGCACGCATCGGTTGTCCCGCCGCAGCAGGAACCGGCCGGTGGCGAACAGCGCCAGCGCCTCGCAGCTGTCCAGGCCGACCCAGGCGAGCGACCAGTGCGCGTCCCGCGCGCTGGCCGGCAGGGTGACCGAGAGGTAGAACACCCACGGGATCATCGCGAGCCCGGCCAGCACGAAGGCGGCGCCGAGCGCGCTCGGCCGGCGTCCGCCGGGGCGGTCGGCGCGGGCGTCCGGACGCCCGCGCCCCGGCCGGAGCCCGGGCTCGGACCCGATCCGGCCGAGGACGCGGTCGAGGCGGTCCGTGACGGCGAGCATGGCGGTCGTCCCCTCTCCGCCCGGCGTCGGCGTCTGGTGGTGCGCCGGGCACGATCACCACTCTGGCCGCCGCGGCCCGGGCGAATCAGTAGTGTGGCTTTCCGTTCCGGGGGTGGTGCCAGGTACAGGCCGAAGCGGGCGCCAGCACCATGGAGCGCCGGTCACGTGGTCGAATACCTTGGGGGCCATGAACACCGTCCTGGCGCCGGTCGGCCGCTTCCTGCTGGCGCCCTGGCGCGGGCGGGCGTGGCGCGACCTGTGGTTCGTGATCCTCTCCTCGGCGCTGAGCCTGCTGCCGCTGGGGCTGATCGGGCTGCCGTGGGCGTTCTTCGCCCCCATCTACCTGCCGTCGATCCTCGCCTGCGCCTTCCTCCCGCTGCTGGCGGTGGTGCTGCTGGGCCCGCAGCTCACGACGCTGCGCCGGTCCGCGTACTACAAGATCCGGGGCGCCCAGATCCCCCGGGCCCCGCACACGGTCCGGGACGCGGCGTCCGCGGACGGGCCGTTCCTCCCGCGGATGCGCGCGTGGCTGCGCGACCCGCGCACCTGGCGGCAGGCCTGCTACCACCTGATCGCGGGACCGGCGGCCAACCTGGTCGGCGTGATCGCGGGCACCATGTGGGTCGCCGGGCTCATCTGGCTCGGCTGGCTGAGCGCGGCGATCGCCTTCGGCCCGAACTGGAAGGTGCTGTCCATGGCGACGTCCCAGGCGCTTTGGTGGGCGCTCGTGTGCCTGGTAGTGGTCTACCTCACGCCCTGGCTGGTCATGGCCTCGGTGCGCTGGGATCTGAAGTTCGCCACCGACCTGCTCGGCCCCAGCCGGGCGGAGCGGCTGGCCCGCCGGGTGACCGACCTGGCCGAGAGCCGGGCCGCGGTGGTGGACGCCGCCGACGCCGAGCGCCGCCGGATCGAGCGCGACCTGCACGACGGCGCCCAGCAGCGGCTGGTGTCCCTGGCGATGAACCTGGGCCTGGCCCGGGCGACCCTGAAGGACCTGCCCGAGGACGCCCGGACCGCACTGGCCGAGGCGCACGAGGAGGCCAAGGAGGCCCTGGGCGAGCTGCGCAACCTCGTCCGCGGCCTGCACCCGGTGGTCCTCGAGGACCGCGGCCTGGACGCGGCGCTCTCCGGCATCGCGGCCCGCTCCCCGGTCCCGGTGCGGTTGGCGGTGGACGTGCCCCGGCGGGTCCCGCCGACGGTCGAGGCGGTGGCGTACTTCATGGTCTCGGAGGCGCTGGTCAACGTGGCCAAGCACGCCCAGGCGTCCGCGGCCCGGGTGGACGTGTGGCTGGACGGCGCCCTGCTGCGGCTGTCCGTCGTGGACGACGGGATCGGCGGCGCCGACGCCGCCCGCGGTTCGGGGCTGACCGGCCTGGCGCAGCGCGCGGCCTCGGTGGACGGCAGGTTCGAGATAGTCAGCCCGGTCGGCGGGCCGACCACGATAATGGTGGAGCTTCCGTGCGAACTGTGATCGCCGAGGACTCGGTGCTGCTGCGCGCCGGGCTGACCAAGCTGCTGGAGACGACCGGCTTCGAGGTGGCCGCCGCGGTGGACGACGCCGCCGGGCTGCTGGCCGCGGTGGAGCGGCACCGCCCGGAACTGGTGATCGCGGACGTGCGGATGCCGCCGACCTTCACCGACGAGGGGATCCGCGCCGCCCTGGTGGTGCGGCGGCAGTGGCCCGAGGTGGCGATCATGGTGCTGTCCCAGTACGTCGAGGAGCGCTACGCCGCCGACCTGCTCTCCACGAGCACCACCGGCGTCGGCTACCTGCTCAAGGACCGGGTCGCGGACGTGGACGTCTTCCTGGAGTCGCTGCGCCGGGTGGCCGCGGGCGGCACCGCGCTGGACCCCGAGGTGGTGGCGCAGCTGCTGGTGCGGCGGCAGAACACCCCGCTCGACCGGCTCACCGGGCGGGAGCGGGAGGTGCTCGGGCTGATGGCCGAGGGGCGGTCCAACGCCGGGATCGCGGAGAAGCTCGTGGTCAGCGAGAGCGCCGTGGCCAAGCACATCAACAGCATCTTCACCAAGCTCGACCTGCCCGCCTCGGAGGGCGATCACCGGCGGGTCCTGGCCGTGCTGCGATTCCTGGAGAGCGCGTCGCCGACCGTGTGAAGCGTGAGGCGCCCGGCCCCCGCGGCGCGGGGGCCAGAACCGCAGGTGGATCCCCCACCTGCGGTTTTCTCGTTTCTCCGGCGCGCTGCGGGGATTCGCATGGTGCCTCGTGGTGCCGTGCGGCATCAACTGGTGCCACAACTGAGAGGTAGTGGCGCACTCTATGAGCTGCGAAGACATCAAAGTGAGCCATGAAGCCTTGCAATGGCACCACGCCGTGACATGGCTGACCTGCGGTTTTGTGTAGGCGTTGTGGAGGTGTCGAAGGACGGGGCCGGGCCGAGGTCTTCTGCTGGCCCGAACTCGGCCAGGCCGGTCAGTCGTCGATCGCCTGGTAGAGGGTGGTCCAGAAGTCCTGCATGGCCCGCGCGGAGTCCGGGGTGGACATTCCGGTCTGGGTGAGCAGGATGCCGACGAGTTGGTTGTCCGGGTCGGCGTAGGTCGTGGTCCCGGCTCCGCCGTCCCAGCCGAACTGGCCGATGGGCGCGTAGTCGCCTCGGTAGGTGCGCACCGTCATCCCGAAGCCCCAGCCGCCGGTCTGTCCCTGGCCGTGTGACAGATGGACGACGCTGCGCGCCCAGGACTGCAGGGCGGCTGTCTGCTCGGGCGTGAGGCGGTTCGTGGTCATCAGCTCGACGGCGGGCCGGGACAGGATTCGCTCGGTGCCGTGCTTCCCGTGGTTGAGCAGCATCCGGAAGTAGGCGTGGTAGTCATCGACGGTCGAGTCGAGCCCGCCGCCGCCGGACTGGAACGCCGGAGGCCGGCTGTGATGTCCTCCTTCGGTCTCGTCTGCCACGAGGAACTCTCCGGTCTGCGGGTCGGGGGCGTACAGAGGCGGCAGCCGGTCGATCTTGTCGGCCGGCACGTGGAAACCGGTGTCCTTCATCCCCAGCGGATCGAAGATGCGCTCGCGCAGGAACGCCTCGAACGACTGGCCGGTGACCCTGGCCACCAGTACCCCCAGCACGTCGTCGCTGACGTTGTACAGCCACCGCTCTCCGGGCTGGTACATCAGCGGAAGCGTGCCCAGACGGCGCATCCACTCATCCGGCCCCACCGCCGGCAGCAACCACCCGTTCTCGCCGTAGACCCGCTGCTCGAAGTACGTGCTCATCATCGGGGAGCCCATCGCCGTCATGTCCAGCCCGAGCCCGCAGGTGGAGGTGAGCAGGTCCCGCACGGTGATCGGCCGCCGCGCCGGCACGGTGTCGTCCAGCGGGCTGTCGGGCCGCTTGAGCACCCGCCGGTCGGCCAGTTCCGGCAGCCACTGATCTATCGGGTCATCAAGTCGCAGCCGGCACTCGTCCAACAGGACCATCGTCGCGGCGACCGCGACCGGCTTGGTCGTGGAGGCCATCCGGAAGATCGTGTCCCGGCGCATCTGCGCGCCACCGTCATGGCGCATCGTCCCGATCGCTTCGACATGGGTCTCCTCGCCCCGGCCGACCAGGGCGACGAGTCCGGGGATCTTCTTGGACTCGACATGCGCTTGCAGTACCTCGCGCAGTCGGCGCAGCCCTGCTTGGGACAAGCCGGTGTTGCCGTTTCCCATCATGAATCTCCTTGCATGCAGTGGTCGGTCTCGACGGTGCGGTAGGCATACGGCGCTAGGCGGCCGGCCGGGCATGGCTCCGCGCCCGCATGGTGCGGACAGGTGATGAAAGTGATGCTCGACCGCTGGGCGATGTGCTGAGGCGCGATCAGACCGTGTTGTCTTCTGTTCTGGTCTCGTTACCGGCGGCGCGCTCGATGTCGTTGGTCAGCTGCTTGCGAGCGCGGGCGGGGACGTAGCCACCCTCGGTGTAGTTCCGGGCGAACGCCTCGACGAACTCCACCGGGTCCTCCCCGACGATCTGGCGGATCGGAGTTCCGTTCACCGTGGCCTGCTCGAACAGGTCGGCGAGGTCTTCGAACATCGATGCATTGCTGTCTTGGTCGGTCGGTACGAAGTGCATCAGGTACCGCTCGATCGCTTCGGCCGCCGTGCGGTAGCTGTCGGGAAGCTCCTTGACGCGCGCCTTGTACGCCCTCCAGCGCTTCTTGGGCCCGATCACCTTCGAGATGAAGCCGCTCTTTTCGACATCGGACATGGTTACTCGCCTTCCCCTTCACGGAGCTGTTCCAGTCGTTCCGTGAGGAAGCTCCACGTCCTCCAGAACTCTTCGAGGTACTCCCGTCCCTGAGCGTTGAGGGAGTGCACCTTGCGTGGCGGCCCCTTCTCTGAGGGGACCTTCTCCACGTCGACGAGACCGCGCTTTTCCATCCTGAGGAGCAGCGCGTAGATGGTTCCTTCGGCGATGTCGGAGAAGCCCTGCTCCCGCAGCCGTGCCGTGATCTCGTAGCCGTAGGCGGGCCGGCCGGACAGGGACGCGAGGATGATGCCCTCCAGAGTGCCCTTGAGCATCTCCGTCAGCAGCTTGACCATGGAACACCTGCTCCCTGCACTAGTCAGCACTATTGAGTACTGGTATAACGTAACACTGACTACCGGTACTTAGCAATACGGAATAGTGGGTGTCGTCCACGCATGCTCGAGGCCGGAGTGCGCCGCACCATCACCCTCGACTGGCGCTGGCCCTGACCGCCGGCTACTGCTCGGGGACACACAATGCTGATTATGTGAGGTCCTCACAGGCGTGACCGGCCGAAGTGCTCCCGGCCGTGGCGACGGAATGGCCGGGTTCGCCTTCATCAGGTACGGGAACTCGTCGGTGACGTTCCTCGCCTGCGGGTTTGGCGGCGCTCCGCTGTGCCTTCCCGGGCCGGCGGCGGTGGCTCGTGCTCAGGGGGACGTGAAGGGCCTGGCGGCCTGGAAAGTCATCCGGGCGTGGCTGATCGTTGCTGTCAGGAGGGCGCGTTTGGGGAGGCCCAGTTCGCTGAGTTCCTTGGCGATGGGGTGGTTGCCCAGTCTGATGAGCGCTCCGCCGGGGCGGGCTCGGACGCCGTGGGGGCGGATCGTCCACGGGACGCGCCGGGTTCCGTGGTCGAGGTGGGTGTAGGCCTCCATCGGGGCCGGGGCGGCGGGCACGGGCATGCCCGGGCGGATGAGCAGGTCGATCACCAGGCGTCCGTCCTTGCGTAGGACGCACCGCTTGTACGGCGAGGAGAGCCGCAGGTCTATCTCGGCCAGTTCCTTCGGAAAGCCCCAGATCGTACGGCCGGCCTCCAGGGTGAAGCCCTGGTCGACGGGGAGCCAGTGGACGAAGGCGCCCGCGCCGTGCAACCGGATGTCCTTGAGGCCGGCCAGCATGCTCCGCGCGGGTGGGCGGGCGGCGTCCGGCGGCCGGACCATGAAGCCGACGCCGAACTCGTTGTAGGAGCCGAGATCGCCCTCGTTGTAGCGGACGAACCCCAGGACGCACAGCGCCTTGCCGGGCAGTACCTCGGTGACGTCGATGTCGGAATAGGCGAGCACGGCTCTGGCGGCGTCGGCTCTCACGAGGTACATCGCGGTGCAGGCCGTGGCGTCTCTGATCTCCACGGGCATGTCGACCCGTCGCCCCTGGATGAGATGGCTAGCCATGGTCCCAAGTACATCAACCTGGACTGTCCGGCGCCAGCCGTACGAGAACGACGACAGCGGGACGAACCGGTGAACGGGCGGACCGTACGGCGCCGCGGCCGGACACCGTCCACCGCCGACGCGGCGCCCCGTCCGGCTCGGGGCGGCCGGCCGCGCCGGTGGCGGGCCGTACGTGCGTCGCGGCCGGCTCGGGCAGACGTTCCGCGCCGGTCACGGGCCGGCCCGGAGGCCTCAGAGCGGGGACCGCTCGGAGGGCGCGGTGAGGCTGCGGACGGCGGCGGCGACCGTGTCGCGGAGGCGGGCGGGGGAGTAGTCGTCCCCGAGGATCATGCGGCGCAGCTGGGGTACGGCGGAGCCCCAGTGGACCAGCCCCATCGTGAAGAACAGCACGGCCCGGGGATCGGCGCCCGAGGAGTTCGCCGAGGCGATGGCGTCGACCCGCGCCTGGTACTTGCCCGTTCGTACGGCCTCGGCCGGCACCTGGCGGCCGCCGAACTCCAGGGCCTCCCACAGGAGCAGGCGCAGGGCCTCGGGATGCGCGGCGTGGTAGTCGATGAGGCGCTCGGCGAAGGCGCCGAGGTCCGTGCCGTCGACCGGCACCTCTTCGGCGCACCGGACCATCTGGTGCTCCAGCACCGCCGCGAACAGGTCGTTCTTGTCACCGAAGTAGTCGTAGATGGCGCGCTTGTTCGCCTGGGCGGTGGCGGCGATCCGGTCGACCCGGGCGCCCGCGAAACCATGCTCGGCGAACTCGGCCGTGGCCGCCGCGAGGATGCGCTCCTTGGTCGCCTGAGAGTCGTACGGCATGCCGCCAGCGTAACGAACTATTTCGTTTGACGTTGTCCACCGGCCCTCGATACCTTCCGAACCAATTAGTTCGTTCGGAAGGAGATCCATGGTGTCCCGCCGCGAGACCGAGGAGCGCGACATTTCCGCGCCGCAGGGCGAGCCTCCGCCCCGCCTGAGCCGTACGCAGATCCTGGTCCTGGCCGTGGCCTGCGGCATCACCGCCGCCAACATCTACTTCCCCCAGGCGATCAGCCCTCTCATCGCCGCCGACCTGCACGTCGCGCCCGACTCCGCCGCCCTGGCGGTCACCGCGACGCAACTCGGTTACGCGGCCGGGCTGTTCCTGCTGGTGCCGCTGGGCGACCGCGTCCCGCACAAGAGGCTGATCCTCACGCTGCTGACGCTCACAGGACTGGGCCTGCTCGCCGTGAGCGCCGCTCCCACGCTGCCCCTTCTCATCGCCGCGAGCACGCTGGTGGGTGCCACGACCGTGGTCCCGCAGGTCATCGTTCCCATGGCCGCCGGACTGGTGCCTGACGAACGGCGTGGTGCCGTGGTGGGCACCCTGATGGGCGGTCTGATCGCCGGCATCCTCCTGGCCCGCACCTTCGGCGCCACGGTCGGCGAGTGGCTGGGATGGCACGCCCCCTACCAGGTGGCCACGGTGCTGGTGCTCCTGCTCGGCGTGGCACTCGCCTTCACACTGCCGACGACCGCCCCCGCCTCGCGCGAGCCGTACCCCGCGCTGCTCGCCGCCCCGCTGCGCCTGCTCATGACCGAGCCGGAGTTGCGCCGAAGCTGCCTCTACCAGGCGGCCCTGTTCGCCGGTTTCAACGCCGCCTGGACCAGCCTCGCGCTGCTCGTCACCGGTCCGGTGTACGGCCTGGGGGCGCAGGCGGTGGGACTGATCGCCTTCGCCGGCGCGGGGAGCCTGCTGTGCACGCCCATCGCGGGCCGCTGGGTCGACCGGCTGGGAGCCGATCTCGTCAATCTCGTCTGCATACTTTGCGCGGTGGTCGCGGCGGTCGTGCTGTCGGCCGGCTCTCTCGGCGGCGTGGCCGGCATGGTCGCCCTGCTGGTCGGCATGCTGCTGATCGACACAGCGGTCCAGGGCGGCCAGGTCGCCAACCAGGCCCGCATCTTCGCGATCGACGCGGCGGCCCGCGGCAGGCTCAACACCGGGTACATGACCTGCTCGTTCCTCGGCGGCAGCTTCGGATCGTGGATCGGCGTGCGGACGTACACGCACCTGTCCTGGCTCGGAGTGTGCGCCCTCGTCGCGGTGGCCGCCGTCATCGCCCTCGCCCGGCACCTGCTGCGCCGCGCGCCCGCCACGGTCGCGGTCAGGCGGTGACGACGCGGGGGACGGCCGGGGCGGGCGCCGGGGCCGTCCATTCCTCCAGGCGGGCGACGAACTCGCGGGCGTGGTCGGGCCAGTGGTAGTGGCCGCGGGCCTCGGCGTACCCGCGGCCGCCCATGACCGTACGCCGCTCGGGGTCGTCCCGGAGCCGGAGCACCGCCTGGGCGGCGGCGTCCACGTCGCCGTACGGCACGATCAGGCCGCAGTCGGCGTGGCCCACGATCGAGGCGGCCATCGGCAGCGGGGTGGTCACCACCGGGATGCCGCGCGCCATGTACTCGATGACCTTGGTGGGCAGGGACTGCCGGTAGTTCGGCACGTCGTGCAGCAGCGACAGCCCGGCCAGCGCGCCCTCGGTCATGCGCAACGCGTGGTTGTTCGGCACGT
Source organism: Sphaerisporangium fuscum (assembly GCF_018531465.1). Taxonomy (GTDB): domain Bacteria; phylum Actinomycetota; class Actinomycetes; order Streptosporangiales; family Streptosporangiaceae; genus Sphaerisporangium; species Sphaerisporangium fuscum. The sequence goes on along the minus strand of NZ_JAHDTF010000002.1, from coordinate 143,106 downwards.
ACCCGAACCAGTCGAGCAGCCCCTCCCGCTGAGCGTCGCGCAGCAGCGGCCGCACCGGGGCGTCGGCCGCGCCGATGAGGTCCAGCCGGATGCCGTGCGGGCGCAGGCGGCGGGCCAGCTCGATCATCTCGACCGCGCCGCGCGCCTCCGACAGGTGCCCGACGTAGACCACCCGGTCGTCGCCCGGCGGGGGCGGCGGCGTCGCCGGGACGTAGGTGGTGTTCGGGACGACCGGGTGGTCCCCGGCGAACCGGTCCCGGTAGGCGGCCTCGGCCAGGATGAGGTGCAGGCGGCGCTCCGCCCGCGACTCGATCCGCCTGATCATGCCCGGGAGCAGCCGGCGGGCCGCCTCGGGGAGGTAAGTCTTGGTGTCCAGGGCCCCCACGATGTCCTCGTGCACGTCCCAGACGGTCGTCGGCCGCCGCCGGGGGAGGGCGAACAGCAGCTCGATGTCATGGACCAGCAGCAGGTCGGCGTCCCGGACGCCCTTCTGCAGGGCGCGTCGCGCGGCCTTCACGGCGTGGCTGCGGTGCAGTCCCACCGCGCGGGGCACGTCTATGGGATGGATTTCCTGGGGCGGAGTGACGTTGCAGTGGGTGAACGGCGCGACGTAGGTCACCTCGTGCCCGGCGTCGAGCAACGCGCGGATCTGCCGGTGCATGATCCGCGCGTCCTCCGGGTGGTGGACGATCGTGCCGACACATACCTTCATACGTCGATGCTGAGCGGCGTTCCCTTCCTGCCTGGATGCGCACCGTGAATCAGGAAGGAAATGCCGCTGAACATCCGCCCCTCAGTTCGTGCCCGCACTGGCCTGCGCGGATGGTCTGCGGTAGAGCCAGACCAGGCGCGGCTCCAGCAGCCACTTGAACAGCGTGCGGGTCTCCGCCAGACACAGGAGGATCGCCAGGGCGAAGGCGCCGCTCATGATCGCCAGCACTCCGAGCGGCCCGTACAGCCAGGGGAAGCTCAGCCAGCCCATCTCCTTGGCGATGAGCACCGGGACGCCGTGGAGCAGGTAGCAGTAGAGCGTACGGGTGCCGAGATCGGAGAACCAGGTCTTCCGCCGCGGCACGAGCGCCAGGATCGCCATCGACACCGTCAGGGCCGCGACCAGCAGGCCCGCGCGCATCGCCATGCCCTTCCACCACGACAGATGGAGCTCGGCGTAGCTGTCCTTGTAGTAGATCGGGTCGAGCGACACGTGCGGTGCGATGAGGATCGCCACCGCGACGGCACCGGCGAGCACGAACACCGCGAGGATCTTGACCCAGGTGCGGTTGAGCATCTCGAAATGGTGCGGCTGCAGCCAGAGACCGAGCACGAAGAACGGCATGAGGCCGAAGAAGCGGTCCATGCTGAAGTCGCCCGGCAGGTCGGACAGGCCGGCGAGCAGATAGACGGCGATCGCGATCGGCAGTGGGTAGCGCATGCGCTTCCACACCGGTGTGGACAGACGCCAGAGCAGCAGCGCCAGCAGGTACCAGTTGAGCCAGGCCGGATCGATGATCGTCAGACTCCACTTGTGGCCGAGCGCGAAGCGGAGTGCGGCATAGCCGATCTCCACGATGACGTACGGCACCAGGAAGGTGTCGACCAGCTTGTTCGTCTTGGCGTTGGAGTTCCAGAAGTTCCGGCTCAGATAGCCACTGATGATCACGAACAGCGGCATGTGGAACACGTAGATGAACAGATAGGCCGCGCGGGCGGAGTGCGCCGCGAGCGTCGGCACCAGCGCGTGCCCGGCGGGGACCAGGGCGATCAGCAGGAACTTGACGTTGTCGAGGTACGGCTCGCGCCCCCGCTTGACCGGCGGGGGCGAGGGCTCCTCGTCGGTCTCGGGCGCGGGGTCGTCCCAGGCGGCCTCCCTGTTCAGCGTCGCCGTACCTGACGGCGCCCGGCTCATCCACGCCGCGGCGGGGATGGACGGCGACTGGTCGCCCCAGGCCGCCTGACCGGGGATGCCGGGCCGTTCTGTCCAGCCTGCGGAGTCGGCGGTGGCGGTACGAGTCCCGTCTGCGGAGCCGGGGGTGGCGGTGCGCGGCGCCGGCTGATCGGCCCAGGTCGTGGAGGGCGGGGCGTCGGCGTACGAGTGGGGCCGCTCGCGCGCGGCGGTCACGGGGTCCTCGGCCCCGCGGGGGGCCCTCTCGGCCGCGGACGGACCCGGGGTCTGCTGGGCCTCACGGCGTTCCCAGTAGGAGAACCCGTTGGAGGCCGCCGGCGACGGCGCCTCGTGCGCGGTCGGAGGCGCCGCCCAGGCGGGCAGCGGCGGCAGCGGCGGCCGCGGCTCGCGGGCGGGCTCGGGCATCCCGTACGCCGGGGGGGCGGCCTGCCCGGCGTGGGACGGCGCATCGTCCCAGCCTGCGGGCCGGTCGAAGGTGAAGGTCTCCGGGTCGTCGTCGGGCGGCACCGCCCGTCCGGCGTCGCGCCGGGGGAGGTCGGAACGGCGGCCGGACTCGCCCCGGCGAGGGAGCTCGGAGGCCTGGGCGGAGTCGCCGCGACGGGGCGACGGGGATTCGCCCCGGCGGGGCAGGTCGGGGCGCTGGTGGGAGCTTTCGTGCGGGGAAGACTCGGCGGGCCGAGGCTGATCGGTGTGGCGGGCGTACGGATCGGGACCGGCGTGCCGGGCCGCTGGAGGGGTGGTGTAGTCGGGGACGGGCCAGTGCGCCGTCGGCGCGTCTTCCTCTTCCTCGCTCACGTTCGGGTCCAGGACGGGATCCGCTGCCCCCTCTCCTCGTGTGCCGTGGCTTTTGTCCTGCTGGGCGCCGGTGGAAGCGCCGTTGGAGCGGGGGGCCGGAACCTGAAAGGAGGATCGGGAGTCACTCACGGGGGAAACGCTCGGCTATCTGTTGGAGACGAGGGATGGCTTCTGAGTCTGGAAGGGCCCTCGAGGAATGCGGCGGACGGAAGGGTGCGGGCGCCTGCCAGATCAACCACCCTAACGCGCCGGTCAACAGTTGTCGCCAGGGAGGCGTAAGTTACGAGCGAGGTTAATCTTCCCTTTCCGTAAGGCCCCGCCGCCGGCTCCCGCCTGGCTGTTCTCCCTGCCCAGCCGACGTCGCGCGGCCTCTCCTCGAACCGCCCGCGGGCGGGAACAGCGCCGGGCGCTCGCGCTCCGGCTGTTCCTATGAATCTCCTGTGAGTTTCGGCCGGCCCACTTCGACGACTTCTGTACGGGCCGGGGCGTGCGCCTGGTCTCCACGACCGGGACCAGTCCGGGTCGGTGCTGAGCACCTCCTGCGGCGTCGTCACCACCGGCGCGGTGACCGATCGAACCGTTGCGATCGCGGGCCGGTCGCTCTGCTGTGCAGGGGAACGGCCGACGGCCCGGTCCCTCGCGGGAACCGGGCCGTCGGGTGAGAGGTCTCGCCGCCGTCGTCAGGTGCTGCAGACGTCGGTCTTGGAGTCGACGACGCGGGCGCTGTCGGGGATGGTGACCGGGACCTTGATGCCCTTGAAGTCGGCACCGATGATCAGCTTGATGATCGGTGAGCCGGGCGCCGGGGTCGCGGTGCCGGGCTGGGTCGTGGGCGCCACCGAGGGGGTGAAGGGCTGCACGAGCCCGGCCTTGATCGTGCCCGCCTCGGGGGTCACCTTGATGGTCAGCAGCTTGCCCGCCACCGCCGCGCCGTAGTCGGCGCCGTCGGCGGCCTTCTTGGAGTAAAGGATCTTGGTCTGCGGCTGGTCGGTGCCGTCGGGCCGCCGCGCGTCGCCGACCTGCTCCACCTTGAAACCCTGGGCCGCCAGCGCCTCGGCGACCTCCTTGGCCTTGCCGCCGGTGTTGGTGCCGTTGAGCACCTGCACCCGCACCTGGCTCGGCTTGAGCGCCGGTTTGGCCGGGGTCTGGGAGCCGGAGGACGACGCGCTGGGCTTGGGCGAGGCGGTCACCTCGATGTCGTTGCGCAGCGAGTCGAACATCTTTCCGGCGTCCGGCTGCTTCCACTGGACGCGGTTCTTGTCCGCCGCGTACGGCTCCCAGGGGACCGTGATGAACTTGACCCCCTTGGCCGTGAGGCTGCGGGCGCTCTGCGCGATCTGGATCAGCGTGTCGACGTCGAGCTGCGGGTCCATCACGACCGACTGCGCCGCGGCCTTGACGAAGCCGGTGAGCTTGATCGGGTTGGTCAGGGTGTCGCCGCTGGTGGCCTTCTTCACCACCTGGGAGAGGAAGATCTGCTGGCGCTTGATACGGCTGATGTCGCTGCCGTCGCCCATGGAGTGACGGGCCCGCACGTACGCCAGCGCGGTCTCGCCCTTCACGATCTGCTTGCCCGCCGTGAGATGGAGCTTGGCCTGCTTGTCGTCGACCGCGGACGGTACGCAGATCTGGATGCCGCCGAGCGCGTCGACGATGTTCTTGAAGCCGGTGAAGTCGACCTTGATGAAGTGGTCGACGCGGATGTTGGTGTTGGCCTCGATCGTGTTGATCGTGCAGCCCATGCCGCCCTCGTTGAACGCCGAGTTGATCATGTCGAGGCGCGGGGGCATCGCGGCCTTGGTCCTGGCGTTCTTGCAGGACGGGATCTGCACCATCGAGTCGCGCGGGAAGCTGATCAGCATCGCCTTGTCGCGGTTGGGCGACACGTGGAGCAGGATGATCGTGTCGGTGCGCTCGCCCTCGTTGGCCATGTGCTGGCCGTACTTCTTGTTGTCGCCCGCCCGGGAGTCGGAGCCGACGAGCAGGACGTTGAGCGCGCCGGTGGCGTTGACCGGGCGGTTGGCGTTGAGGTCGCCGCTGACGTCCTCGGTGCGGACGTTGCCGAGCAGGCTGCGGTACAGCGTGTAGCCGCCCAGGGCCGTCGCGACCAGGACGCACGTCATGGCGATGCTGACCCAGCCGAGCACCCCCAGGCGGCGGCCGTCGGCGTTCCCTCCGCGGCGGCGCCCGCGGTCGGGCTCGTCGGGCGGGGGCGGCGTGGCCTCGCCGCCTCTTTGGCGGCGCGGACGCCGCGACTCGACGGTCGGTTCGGGGCGCACGCCGGTCTCGCCCGGGCCGCCGTACGGCCGGCCTTGGCCTCCGTACGGACCGCCCGGCTCACCGTACGGGCCTGCGGGGCCGTAGGGGTCGGCCGGCGGCATGCCTTCGGGGCCGCGGGAGCGGCGCCGGCCGCCCGGTGGCGGGCCCTGTGGTTCCTGGGGAACCCCTCTGCGTCCGCGCGGGCGCTCGCCTTCGCCGGGGGGCGGCCCGCCGACGGGCTCGGGCGGGCGGCCACGGCTCGCTCTGCGGCCGGACGGAGGCGGTTCGGCCCGGTGGTCCCTCACCGAGCCGCCGTATTGGTGCTCGCTCATTTCGTCACGAGGTTAGGTCACCGGGATTGTTCGGAGCAGCATGATCGGATGAATCGGCTCTTGATCACGTGCTCTCCCTGGGTTGACCGGTGCCAGAGCTTACCGAGACGAGGATATTTGCTTGAATATCGTAAACGGGCGTTTTGCTCAAAGTTCACAGCCTTCGTGAGGCTACGAGGGCCGCGGCGAGGCACGCCAGTGGGACCGCAGGTAGGACATATCGGTAGTCGAACTCCGCCGTCGCCGGGGGGACCACCAGCAACGCCACCGCGGCCAGCCACGGCAGCCCCCACGGCACCCCGGTGGGGCGCGCGGCGCCGGCCTGGCCGCCCCGGGCGCGGCGAGCGCGGACGAGGGCGACCGCGGGAGGCAGGAGCAGCAGGACGAGCAGCACGGTGCCGGGGAGCCTGACGGCGTGCTGGTAGGCGCGCGTGACCCCGGCGAACGGCTCGACGATGCGGGTGCCGATGGGGCCCTGTTCGTACCGCTGGGCGAACTCCGCGCCGGCGGTCGCCGGATAGCGGCCGGGGGGTGGGGGCGGCGTGGCGGGGAACTCGTAGTACTGGTAGATCTCCTGGTCGGGGTAGACGGGACGCCCCCAGGTGAACGTGCGGCCCAGTTCGGAGAGCACCGAGGCCGCGTAGTCGAGGGGCTGGCTGCGCAGCGCCAAGACGGCGAACCGCTGGCCCAGCCGGTCGGTCTCCTCGGTGAAGGTGATGCCGGGAAGCGCCACGATCGGGGAGTCGGGCGCCCAGATGTACTCCTGGGAGGGTGGCCGGCGCGACGGCGTCCTGCTGTCGCACAGCACGGCGAGGTCGCGCGGCGGACGCATGATCGCGCAGTCGGCGAAGGCCATCGTGCGCGAATAGAGGAACACCCCGTTGGAGCCCACGATGCCGAACCGGTGGTTGGTGGCGCCGAACCAGGCGGCGTACCCGGCGACGGGCAGCAGCGCGGCCACCAGCAGCACCCCCACCAGCCGCAGCCCCAGCCGATCGGCCGCCGCGGCGAACCGGCGGGCGGCCCGGCCGGTTCCGGTCGCGGGGATCCCGGGCGAGTGGGCGCCGCCTACGGGGGGCCGGGTGCCGGGAACGGGTGCCGGCGCCGTACCGGTCGCGGAGGATCGGCGCGTGCGGGCCGCCAGGGCGTGCCGGGCGACCAGCGACACGGCGACGATGCCGATCAGGGGCAGGCCGACCGTTCTCGTCACCGTCGCGCAGGCCAGGAGCAGCCCGGTCGCGCAGGCCGTGCGCCAGGTCAGGGGACGCATGCCGGTGAGCAGGGCCGCCGCGACGAGGAAGGCGAACAGCGTGTCGGACACCAGGAGGTGCTCGAGCTCGATCTGGTAGCCGTCGAGCAGCACCGGCGCCGACGCCGCGACGGCGGCCCAGGTGGGGCACCTCCACCGCCGGGCGGCGAGGTACACCAGCACGCCGATGGCGAGCCCGAGCAGGTGCTGGACGAAGACCACCAGGCCGAAGTTGTGGAACGGCTCCAGCAGCCGGAGGAACAGGGAGTACCCCGCGGGCCGCACGAGGTCGGGGCGGGGCCGCATGGCGGTCACCACATAGGTGTAGGAGTCGGGGAACCACAGCGCCGGCCGGTACCCGAGCATGGCGGCCACCCGCAGCAGCGCCCCCAGCCCGAGCACCACCAGGAACGCGCGATGGGCCCGGGCTCTGGCGCTCAGAGCGCTCACGCTGCCGCCGGGCCCGAGAGCCTGACCTGCGGGAGTCCTGCCCGCAGAGGTGGAGAGCGGCTCCCGGCCGCGCCCCCCGGCGGCGCGTGAATCGTCCCTCCCCAGAGGTGAACGCCCGCCGGCCGCGCGCAGGCGGCCGGCCGCGCGCGCGGCCCAGGCCCGCAGGTCGCCGGCCCGGCCCGCATGGGGACGCCCCGCGTTCGCCACTCGATCCCCCGCTCCGTCACGTTCGTCGTCAGCCGTGCCGGCTCAGGGCGAGCCGTACGGCGTTCCGCACGCTACCTGCTCTCCCGGGCCCCGCCTGCGGCTCGAGGCGGGCCTGTGGATATTAAGCTCGCGGGCACCTATGGAAGGAACGTGGTTCGACCCCGCAGGACGGCCGCCGGTGGGCCGGGTGCTCGCCGCGATGACGATCCTGCCTGTCCTCGCGCTGGCCGGCTGGCTGGTCGCGGGCCTGCCGCTGCTGCTGCTCGGCCGGTTCACGCCGCTGCCGATGCTGCTGGTCGGAGGGGGTCTCGCGGTCGTCCTGTGCCTGTACGGTGTGCGCCTCACCCGCCAGAGCGGCACGGCCTCCGCCTCCCGCTACGAGCCGCTCGACGGGAGCGCCCGGCAGGTCGCGGCGGTCGCCGCGGTCGCGGTCGCCTCGGCGGTCTTCAACGCGGTTTTCCACAGCGAACAGCTGATCATCCGCCGGGACCCGGCCACCTACGCGCAGTACGCCATCTGGCTGGCCCGGCACGGTTCGCTCCCGATCCCGTACGGCACGGCCGCCTTCGGCGGGGCCGACCCGGCGCTGATCTTCGACAGTGTGGGCCTCTACAACCACGGCGGCGCGGTCGTCCCGCAGTTCATGCCGGGGACGCCGATGATCTACGCCGTCGGGCACTGGCTCGCCGGCGTCCCCGGGCTGCTGCTCGTCCCGGCCGTGCTCGGCGCGTTCGCCGTCCTCACCGTGGCCGGGGTCGCGGCGCGGCTGGTCGGGGCGCGATGGGCGCCCCTGGCGGCCCTGACCTTCGCGGTGGCGATGCCCATCCTCTACACCTCGCGGACCGCCTTCAGCGAGATCCCGTCCCTGATCCTGATCTTCGGTGGCCTCGCGCTGGCGTTCGACGCCCGCAACCGGCCCAGGGCGGCGGCGGTGGCCGGGCTGGCCTTCGGCCTCGCCGTCCTGGTCCGCATCGACGGGCTGCGTGACGTGCTGCCCGTCCTGGCGTACTCGGGCCTGCTGATCGCGCTGCGCGGCCGGCGCGACCGGGGCGAGGCGTACGCGCGCATGGGACCGCCGCTTCTCGCCGGCCTGGCCGTGGGCGCGGGCCTCGGGCTGGTGGCGGGGTTCACGCTGTCCCGGCCGTACCTGAACTACCTGTCCGGCTCCGTGGTGCCCCTGCTGATCATCTCCGGGGTCGTGCTCGTCGTGACCCTGCTGGGCGCCGCCTTCGGCCCGAAGCTCATCGTCGCCGGATCGGCCCGGTCCGCCTCGGGGCGGCGACGGTTCGGCGCGATCGCCCGCCGCCTTCCCGAGGCGGCGGCGGGGCTGGTCGTTCTGGTGATGCTCGCCTTCGCCGTACGCCCGTGGGTGCAGACCGTCCGGCGCCATGCCGTGACCCCCGACGACGTGGCCAACGCCCAGTTCATCCACGCGACGCAGCAGGCGAACGGGCTGCCGGTCGACGAGACCCGGCTCTACTCCGAGTACTCCCTCTACTGGGTGATCTGGTACCTCGGGGTGCCGGCGGTCGTGCTGGCCACGCTCGCGGCGGCCGTGCTGGTACGGCGCATGGCGCGCGGCTCGGGGTTCGTCTGGCTGCTGCCGCTGGCGATCATCGGATGGACGACGGTCACCACGCTGTACCGGCCCGGCATCACACCCGACCATCCGTTCGCCTCCCGCCGGCTGGTGCCGGTGATCGTGCCGGGCCTGGTGCTGCTGGCGACCTGGGGGCTGCGCTGGGTGTGGGCGAGGGCGCGGCAGGCCGGGTACGGCGTGCGCGTCCGGCGCGCGGTGGCCGCGGCGGGCGGCGTCCTGCTGGTCGTCCCGGCGGCGGTGGTCTCGATCGGCACGGCGTTCACCCCGACCGAGCGCGGCGAGACCGCCGCCGTCGAGCACCTCTGCGCCGCGCTGCCCCGCGACGCCTCGGTGCTGATCATCGAGCGGGTGACCGGCGCCCGCTTCACCCAGCTGGTGCGCGGCATGTGCGGCGTCCCGACCGCCCAGTTGCCCATCCCGCAGGCGCGAACCCCGTCCACCCCTCCCGACGTCGCCGCGCCGGCCGACGTGAACCGGCTGGTCGAGCGGATCCGTTCCACCGGCCGGCGGCCGGTGCTCCTGGCCGCCCTCCAGGAGCAGCTCACGCCGTACGGCACGCCCATCCAGGTGATGAGGCTGCGCACCCGCCAGGACGAGCACTCCCTGGTCGACGCGCCGAACGGCACGTGGTCGCTGAGCGTCGACGTCTGGATGGCCATCCCCTGACCGGTGTTGACCCCGAGCCGGAAAGATCGCGAGAGTGGGCGGCATGGACACGCCTGAAGGATCATCCGGTACCGAGGAGCTGTCGTTCGGCGGTGATCCCGATCGCGAACCCCGCTTGCGCCGATGGGTCACCGCTCACCGCCGGCTGCTGGCGGTGGGCGCGGCGATCGTCGTCGCGCTCGCGCTGGCCGGCGGTGGTGGAACGTACCTCTACCTCCAGTCCCGCAAGCCGCTTCCCCCGCCGGACGCCGCCCTGCCCGAACAGCTCCGCTTCCGGGTGTATTTCGGGCACGGAGGCGAGGTGCCGGACGCGGTCCGGGCGATCCCGGGAGTGGCCTCGGTGAAGGTGGTCGGCAAGGAAGAGCAGTACCGGGAGGCGCTCAAGGCGTATGAGGAGGACCCGGAGGCACACACGAAGCCGCTGGACCGCACCCACTTCTCCGACAGGCTCGACGGCACGCTCCGTCGCTCCGCGGACTATCCGGCCGTGGAGGCACGGCTGAGGCACGTACCCGGCGTCCTGGACGTCCGGCGCGAGATCACCGACTTCTGGAGCGGCAAGGCCGACGTCTCGGTCTACCTGTGCGGAGCCGGCCCCGGCGAGTTGTGCACGTCGTTCAGAACCGGCCCGATCGCCGAGCAGCCCAAGCAGGCCATCCTCGACCGGCTCCGTGGCATCGACGGTGTGGAGAAGATCTACTTCGAGGACAAGGCGTTCGCCCTCAAGCTGATGAAGCGCTACTTCCCCGAAGGTGTCGACGGCGACACCGGCATCCCGTCTTCGGCCGTGCGAGAGTCCTTCCGCCTCAGGATCGGCAGGCCGGACGGCTACAAGCTGGTGCGCCAGGCGGTCGACACGATGCCCGGCGTCCTGGAGGTCACCCGCGTCGAGTGACCGGCCGCCGGCGAAGCGGCTCCACCAGGAGAGGGAGCGGCTTGGGAGAGTCTGGACGGCGGCCTGGGGCGTTCCAGGCCGTGGCCGGGAAGGGTTCCGATGGGGACGAGGTGGAAACCTTTGCCGGCCGGGCACTGTATCCTCGCCCCACGTGAGTGTGACCGAGACTCCTGAGACTGGACCCGCCGTGGACGCCAATCCCTACGTGACGATCGTCCTGCCCTGTTACAACGAGCAGGATCACGTCATCGACGAGGTCGAACGCATCTGCGGCGCCATGGACGTCAGCGGTTACACCTACGAGCTGGTCGCCGTCGACGACCACTCCACCGACGGCACCCTCGAGCGGCTGCAGGAGGCCGCGCCCCGTTTCCCGCGCATGCGCATCGTGGCCTTCCACCGCAACGGCGGCTCGGGCACCGTACGGCGCATCGGCACGCAGGACGCCCGGGGCGAGATCGTCGTGTGGACCGACGCCGACATGACCTACCCCAACGAGCGCATCCCCGAGCTGGTGCAGATCCTCGAGAAGGACCCCACGATCGACCAGGTCGTGGGGGCGCGCACCAGCGAGCAGGGCTCGCACAAGGTCCTGCGGGTGCCGGCGAAGTGGTTCATCCGCAAGGTGGCCGAGCGCCTGGCCGGGCAGGAGATCCCCGACCTCAACTCCGGCCTGCGGGCCTTCCGGAAGTCGGTCTCGCTGCCGTACCTCCGGCTGCTGCCTCCCGGTTTCTCCTGCGTCACGACGATCACGCTGGCGTTCCTGTCGAACCAGCACGACGTGCACTACATGCCCATCGAGTACAGCAAGCGGGCGGGCAAGTCGAAGTTCAGCTTCATCTCCGACGCCTACCGCTACATCCTGCAGGTGCTGCGGATGGTCATGTACTTCAACCCGCTCAAGGTGCTGATGCCGCCCGCGATCTGGCTCGTCGTGATCGCGTTCGTCAAGGGCATCGTCGACATGATCCGGCACCCCTTCTACTTCCCGGCGAGCACGGTCATGACCTTCCTGTCCGGGCTGATCATCGGCTCGCTGGCGCTGCTGGCGGACCTGATCGTGCGTTCCCGGGGCGAATGACGTGCGGATCGCGATCGTCGGCCCGACCTATCCGTACAAGGGCGGCGGGGCGCAGCACACCACCGAGCTCGCGCACCGGCTGGCGGCGCGCGGCCACGACGTCGTGATCGAGTCGTGGCGCGCGCAGTACCCCTCGTTCCTCTACCCGGGACAGCAGACGATCTCGGAGCCCGAGGGTGAGCCGTACCCCGGCGTGCGGCGCGACCTCGACTGGCGCCGCCCCGACGGCTGGTTCCGGGGCGGGCGCCGGCTGCGCGGGGCCGACCTCGTGGTGCTGACGGTGCTCAGCCCCGTGCAGGTCCCGCCGTACCTCGGCATCCTTTCCGGCCTGCGCGGCCGCGCGAGGGTGGTGGCGCTGTGCCACAACGTGCTGCCGCACGAGCGCAAGCCGTACGACGCGCCGCTGATGAGGGCGTTGCTGCGGCGGGTCGACCGGGTGCTGGCGCATTCGGAGGAGCAGGCGGGGCTGGCCAGGCGGCTGGCGCCCGCGCCGGTGTCCGTCGCCGCGCTGCCGCCCCACCTGCCGGCCAGGGCCGAGGCGACGGGCGTCCGGGAGGTGCGCCGCCGGCTGCTGTTCTTCGGCATGGTCAGGCCGTACAAGGGGCTCGACCTGCTGCTGCGCGCCCTCGCCCGCGTGCCGGACGTCTCGCTGACCGTGGCCGGCGAGTTCTGGGGCGGCCTGGACGACACGCGTGCGCTGATCACCGAGCTCGGGCTCGGTGACCGGGTGGAGCTGCGGCCGGGGTACGTCGCCGCCGCCGACGTCCCGGCGCTGTTCGCGCGGGCCGACGCGCTCGTGCTGCCCTACCGGTCGGCCACCGCCAGCCAGAACGCCTGGCTGGGCCACGAGCACGGCCTCCCCGTCATCGCCACCAGGGTGGGGGCGCTGGCCGAGCACGTCACCGACGGCGTCGACGGCCTGCTGGTCGAGCCCGGCTCGGCCGACGCGCTGGCCGAGGCCCTCGGCCGGTTCTACGCCGACGGCGAGCCCGAGCGGCTGGCGGCGGGGGTCAAGGCCGTCGACCCGGAGCCCTACTGGGCGGCGTATTCGGAGGTCCTGCTCGCCGACGGGGCGTGAGCGCGCGCCAGCAGGAAGCCGAGACCGGCCCACACCACGTCGGCCAGGGTGAACGCCAGCCGCGACACGACCGCGATGACCAGCGCGTGCGGGGCGTCCAGCACCGGGGCGAGCACCAGCACCATGGCGCCCTCGCGCACGCCGATGCCGGCCGGGACGATCACGGTGAGCAGGCCCGTGACCCAGGCCAGCGCGTACGCCCCGGCGGCCACCGCGAACAGCGACGCCCCACCGGGGCGCATGTCGCCGAGCAGCAGCCAGATGTGCGCGCCGTAGAACAGCCACCCGGCCATCGTCCAGGCCGTCGCCACGAGCATGGCGCGTCCGGAGAGCACCTGGTCGAGCGGCTCCTTGCGGGCGATCCGCAGCAGGAGGTTGAGGCCGAAGGTCAGCACCCGGGGGTGCAGGCCGATCACGATGAGCGGGATGAGCGCGAGCAGGTACCACGTCTGCCGCGCGACGTCCTGCGAGGTGAGGGGCAGCGTCACCGCCGCGAGCGCGAGCGCGCAGCCGAGCGAGTCGACCAGGCCGACCACGGTGGCGCCGAAGGTGCGGCGGGGCGGGGAGCCGTGGTCGCGGGCGAGCTCCATCATGGCGGCGAACGCCCACACCGAGCCGGGGATGTACTTGCCGAGCTGCCCCATGAACAGCACCTTCGCGGCGATCCCCATCGGCAGCCGGGAGCCGAACCCGGCCAGCACGGCGCGCCAGGCCACCAGCATGAAGCCCAGGCCCACCAGCACGGCCGCGAAGGAGCCCGCGACCGTCCACCACGACAGCCTCGTGAGGGCGGCGACGGAGTCGTTCCAGTTCTTGGACAGCCCGTAGCCCAGGAAGCCCAGCGCGACGAGCGCGAGCGCGGCCCTCAGCAGGGGGCTCGATCGCAACCGGCTCAGCATTCGGCCAGCGTACGACGTCATCATTACCAAGGGGTAGCTTCGCCGCGCCATCGTTACGCCCTCATGACGCGGGCACCCACTACTCTTGGGCGGCGTGGGTAGGCAACGCGTGGCACAGCTCGAGTACTCCGAATTCCAGTCCGCGATGCTGGACGAGGCCAAGCGCCGCCGCAAGGCGGCCAAGATCATCGCTGTGCTCGCGCACTTCCTCGGCAGGGACGCCGGCGTCACGGTGCTCGAAGGGCTGACCGTCGCCGACATCGGGTGCTCGGCCGGGTTCATCGCCGACGAGCTCGCCTCGGCGGGCGCCGCCCACGCGTTCGGCGTCGACATCGACGTCCCCGGCCTGCGCAAGGCGGCCGAACGGTTCGGCGAGCGGGTCGAGTTCGTCTGCGCCGACGGCACCGCGCTGCCCTTCCCCGACCGCTCGATGGACGTGCTGGTCTTCAACCACATCTACGAGCACGTGGTCGACCCCGACGCCGTGGTGAAGGAGATGCACCGGGTGCTCGCCGACGACGGCGTGCTGTACCTCGGCCTCGGCAACCGCCTCGGCGTGATGGAGCCCCACTACAAGCTGCCGTTCCTGTCGTACCTCCCGCCGTCGCTGGCCGACCGGTACGTCCGGGCGACCGGCCGCGCCGACCACTACTACGAGCGCTTCCGCACCCGGCGGGGGCTGCGGCGCATGCTCGCCGGCTTCCACGTGTGGGACTACTCGTTCCCGGTGCTGGCCTCCCCGGAGCGGTTCGCCGGAGGCGAGTTGTTCCCGGGGACGGTCGGGCGGGTCGCGCAGTCCACGCTGGCGAGGACGCCGCGTCCGGCCCTGCGGGCGCTCCTGCCCGTCGTCCCGACCTACCTGTGGGTGGCGACCAAGAGCCCGCGCAGGCCGCTCGGCGCCGGCCTGCCGCAGCCGCCCGAGCCCGTGCCGACGCCGTGAACCGCAAGAAGCTGATCAGGGGCGTCTTCCTGCTGGTCGCGCTGGGGTTCGGGGCGTGGGCCATCGCGGGCCGGTGGGCGCAGGTCGCCGACGGCTTCTCCCGGCTCTCCTGGCCGCTGCTCGCGGGCTCCCTGGTGGCCGTGCTCGGGGCGCTGACGGCGGGCATGCTCATGTGGCGGGCGCTGCTGGCCGACCTGGGGTCCCCGCTGCCGTTCGCGGGCGCGGCGAAGGTCTTCTTCGTCGGGCAGCTCGGCAAGTACATCCCCGGGTCGCTGTGGCCGGTGCTCGCGCAGATGGAGATGGGCAAGGACCTGGGCGTCCCGCGCTCGCGAAGCGCCGCCGCCTTCTTCCTGACCTATCCGATCTATCTCGCCAGCGGTCTCCTGGTCGCCGCCGTGACCCTCCCGGTGTTCGCCGGCGACTCCGTGGCCCGGTACGCCTGGCTCCTGCTGCTGCTTCCCCTGCTCGCCGTGGGCCTGCATCCCAAGATCGTCAACGGTGTCATCGGCCTCGGCCTCAAGGCGCTGCGCCGGCCCCCGCTGGAGCGCCCGCTCAGCCGCCGTGGCGTGCTCGCCTCCGCCGGCTGGGCCTTCGCGGGCTGGCTGGCGTACGGCGTGCACCTGGCGCTGATCGCCGCCGGGCTGGGGGCCACCGGGCCGCGGGCCCTCGCCCTCTCCCTCGGCGCGTTCGCGCTCGCCTGGTGCCTGGGGTTCGTCATCGTCGTCGCCCCCGCGGGGGCGGGCGTGCGCGAGGTCGCCATGGTGGCGGCGCTGGCGCCCGTGCTCGACGGGGGCTCGGCCATCGCGGCGGCGCTGTGCTCCCGGCTGGTGGTCTCGGCCGGGGACCTCATCTGCGCGGGGCTCGCCGGCCTGGCCGCCCGCCGCGCGGAGGCCGTCCCGGCCGCCGTCGAACGCCACTCCCGCTGACCGCCGGACGCCGATCGGCAGGGCGTGCCCCCCGCCCGGTGGATGGCTTCCGCCCTGAATGTCCGGTGATTTCTCTCACGAATTTGGGGACGCTCGCAATAGAGTGAGGTTGATGGGGATCGGGGCGAGGACAGCCGGCGCGAGCCGACGGGGCACGGCAGTGCACCGGCCGGTTCGCACGATGGAGCGCCTTTCGCCCGCGCGCGGTCTCCGTCGCTCCAGGCAGGCACGGAGACCCGAAAGGAACGACCGCTCTTGACGCCCCGAGTGCTCGTCGACGCCACAGCGGCTCCCGCCGACCGCGGGGCGCTGATCCGCTACGTCGACGGGCTCGTCGCGGCTCTCGACCGGGCCGGCGCCGATCTCGCGGTGGTGTGCCAGCGAGCCGACGCCGAGCGTTACGGTCACCTCGCGCCGTCCGCGCGCATCATCCCCGGGCCCCCGGCCATCGCCAGCAGGGGTCCCCGGCTGGTCTGGGAGCAGACCGGCGTCCCCGTGCTGGCCCGCCAGGTGGGCGCCCAGGTCATCCACGCCCCCTACTACTCCATCCCGCTCCACTGCGGGCTGCCCACCGTCGCCACCGTCCACGACGCGATCTGGTTCACCGAGCCCGACCAGCACGACATCACCAAGGGGTCCTTCTTCCGGGCCGCCACGCGCACGGCCGCCCGCCACGCCTCGCGGGTCATCGTGCCCTCCAAGGCGACCCGCGACGAGCTGGTGCGCGTGCTGGAGGCCGATCCCACCCGCATCGACGTCGCCTACCACGGGGTCGACCCGGCGCTGTTCCACCCGCCGTCCGACGGCGAGATCAAGAGGGTGGCGGGCCGGCTGGGCCTGCACGGCCGGCCGTACGTCGCCTTCCTCGGCGCCTTCGAGCCGCGCAAGAACGTCCCGAACCTCGTCAGGGGCTTCGGGCAGGCCGCCGGCGACCTGCCGTCCCCGCCCGCACTGGTGCTGGCCAGCGGCGCGAGCTGGAACGACGAGGTCGACGAGGCGATCAGCCGGCTTCCGGTGACGGTGCGCGTGGTGCGCCCCGGCTACCTCTCCTTCGCCGACCTGCCGGGGTTCCTCGGCGGCGCGGTCGTGGTGGCCTTCCCCTCGCGCGGCGAGGGCTTCGGGCTGCCGGTGCTGGAGGCCATGGCCTGCGGCGCTCCCGTGCTCACCACCCACCGCACCTCGCTTCCCGAGGTCGGCGGCGAGGCCGTGGCGTACACCGAGCCGGACGCCGAGAGCATCAGGGACGCGCTGCGGGCGCTGCTGGAGTCACCCGAGCGCAGGCGGGCCCTGTCGGAGGCCGGGATCGCCCGCTCGCGGGAGTTCACGTGGGACGCCTCCGCCGAAGCGCATATGGTGTCCTATCAACGGGCACTCGATCAGTGAGCTAGCCTCACCCGTGTGACGGACAGCTACTCGCCGGAGTCGGCGCATCTCGAGGCCATCCTCCTCGTCGGCGGCCAGGGCACCCGGCTACGCCCGCTCACCCTGAGCACCCCCAAGCCGCTGCTGCTCACCGCGGGCGTCCCCTTCCTCGCCCACCAGCTCGCGCGGGCGCGCTCGTTCGGCGTCCGGCGCATCGTGTTCGCCACCTCCTACCGAGCCTCGATGTTCAACGAGGCCTTCGGGGACGGTTCGGCGTTCGGGCTCTCCTTGGAGTACATGACCGAGGAGACGCCGCTCGGCACCGGCGGCGCCATCCGCAACGCCGCCCAGGCGCTCACCTGCGGCCCCGACGCTCCGGTGCTGGTGCTCAACGGCGACATCCTCTCCGGCCACGACATCTCCGAGCAGGTCGCCCTGCACGTCTCCAGCGGCGCCTCCCTCACGCTCCACCTGACGGAGGTCGACGACCCCTCGCGTTTCGGCTGCGTGCCCACCGACGACGACGGCCGGGTCACCGCCTTCCTGGAGAAGACCCCGAACCCCGTGACGAACCGCATCAACGCCGGCTGCTACGTCTTCCAGCGCTCGTGCATCGACCGGATCCCCGAGGGCCAGGTGGTCTCGGTGGAGCGCGAGACCTTCCCCAGCCTGATCGAGTCCGGCGAGCTGGTGCTCGGGTACGCCGACCGGTCGTACTGGCTCGACGTCGGCACCCCGGCGGCCTTCGTCCAGGGGTCCTGCGACCTGGTGCTCGGCCGCCTGAGGTCCCCGGCGCTTCCCGGTCCCTGCGGGGAGTTCCTCACGCTGCCCGAGGCCAGTGTCTCGCCGAACGCCAAGGTCTCCGGCGGCACGGTGGTGGGCGCCCGGGCGCGGGTGGAGTCCGACGCGTGCGTCCAGGGCAGCGTGCTCGACGCGGGCTGCGTCGTGGAGTCGGGGGCCGTCGTCGTCGACTCCGTGGTCGGGGCCGGGGCGATCATCCGCTCGGGGGCCGTGCTGCGCAACGCCGTGGTCGGCGACGGCGCCGTGGTGGGTCCGGGCAACGAGCTGCTCTCCGGCGCGCGGGTCTGGCCAGGCGTCCACCTTCCGCCGAACGCCGTGCGCTTCTCCAGCGACGTCTGACGAGCGCCCGGGGATCGGGGCCGCACGGCGCAATAGGCTGGGTGGGTGCTGGAACGCAGGTGGCGGCCCGACGGTCCTCTCGACGTGAGGACGACGATGGCGCCGCACCGCCGCGGCACCGGCGATCCCGCCTGGCAGATCACTCCCGACGGGGCGATCTGGCGTACGTCCCGCACGCCCGACGGCCCGGGGACGCTGCGCCTGGTGGCCGACGCCCGCGAGGGGGTCGTGGTGGCGCGGGCGTGGGGGCCCGGCGCGGGCTGGATGCTGGAGACGCTGCCCCAGTTGCTCGGGGCCGACGACCAGGTGGCCGAGTTCCGGCGGCTGGTCGAACGGACCGCCTCCGGCGGGTACGAGCTGCTGCGGGAGCTGGCCGCCCGCTACGCCGGGGTGCGGGTCGGGCGCACCTCACGGGTCTTCGAGGCGCTGGTGCCGGCCGTCCTGGAGCAGAAGGTCGTCGGCCGTGAGGCCTGGCGCGCCTGGCGCTGGCTGCTGGGCAGGTACGGCGAGCCCGCCCCGGGCCCGGCGCCCGCCGGCATGCGGGTCTTCCCGGCGCCCGAGGTGTGGCGGGCGGTCCCTTCGTGGGACTGGCACCGCGCCGGCGCGGAGGCCGTACGGGCCAGGACGATCGTCAACGCCGCCCCGCACGCCGCCAAGCTGGAGGCGGCCGGATCGGCGGAGGCCGACAGGCTGCTGCGGGCGCTGCCGGGAATCGGGGTGTGGACCTCGGCGGAGACGCGGCAGCGGGCCCATGGTGATCCCGACGCCGTCTCGGTCGGCGACTACCACCTGCCCTCGCTGGTGGGATGGTCGCTGACGGGACGGAAGACCGACGACGCGGGGATGCTCGAACTGCTCGCTCCGTTCAGCGGGCACCGGTACCGGATCACCCGCCTGCTGGAGATCAGCGGGCGGAGGCCACCCGCACGCGGGCCGAGGATGCCCGCTCGCGACTACCGATCGTTCTGACGTCCTCGTGTCCCTCGTCGGGCGTCCACGGGGTCGCGGGTCTCCAGTCGCGACCGTCGCGCGTGTCGGCTCCGAAGAGCGGAGCGAGGACGGCGGCGGCGACGATGAAGGCGATGACCAGCACGGACATTGCAGTCTCCTGGGGTTGGAAGGGGTGATGACTCAATTGTCGTCCCATGCAACTGTTTACGTCCATCTAGAACTTCTGACTCTTACCTTTAAGGATCGCTAAAGTCCGCTGACTTACGGGCCCCCCGATGGACCGGATGGTTGGAACGGTTTCGTACTGTGCCTTCATGAACGTGAACCCCACTGACGCCGCGATGCGGCGAGCGCTGGCGCGGGCCAGGGACGGCAAGGCGCTCGACGTGTCGGAGGCCACGGTCCTCTTGCACGCGCGCGGGGCCGACCTCGATCGGCTTCTCGAATACGCCGGCCGGGTGCGGGACGCCGGTCTCGCATCCGTGGGACGCGAGGGCGTCGTCACCTACAGCCGCAAGGTGTTCATCCCGCTGACCAGGCTGTGCCGCGACCGATGCGGCTACTGCACGTTCGCGACCGCCCCCGGCAAGTTGCCCGCCGCCTTCCTCAGCCCCGACGAGGTGCTCGAGATCGCCCGGCAGGGCGCGGCCATGGGGTGCAAGGAGGCGCTGTTCACGCTCGGCGACCGCCCCGAGGACCGCTGGCACCAGGCCCGGGAGTGGCTGGACGCGCACGGCTACGACGACACCCTGTCGTACGTGCGCGCGATGGCCATCCGGGTCCTGGAGGAGACCGGCCTGCTCCCGCACCTCAACCCGGGGGTCATGACCTGGCGCGACCTGCAGCGGCTCAAGCCCGTCGCGCCCTCCATGGGCATGATGCTGGAGACCACCTCGCGACGGCTGTTCGAGGAGAAGGGGCAGCCGCACTACGGCTCGCCCGACAAGGACCCGGCGGTGCGGCTGCGCGTGCTGGAGGACGCCGGCCGCACCAACGTGCCGTTCACCACGGGCATCCTCATCGGCATCGGCGAGACCGTCGCCGACCGGGCGGAGTCGATCTTCGCCATCCGCCGCGTCGCCCGGGAGTACGGCGGCGTGCAGGAGGTCATCGTGCAGAACTTCCGCGCCAAGCCGGACACCGCCATGCGCGGCATGCCGGACGCGGACCTGCACGAACTCGCCGCCACGATCGCGGTCACCCGGCTCGTCCTCGGCACCAAGACGCGCGTCCAGGCCCCGCCGAACCTCATCGGCGACGAGTACAGCCTGATGATCAGGGCCGGGATCGACGACTGGGGCGGCGTCTCGCCGCTCACCCCCGACCACGTCAACCCCGAGCGCCCCTGGCCGCAGATCGAGGAACTGGCCGCCCGGACCGCCGCCGCCGGGTTCACGCTCAAGGAACGTCTGACGATCTACCCGGAGTACGTGCTCGCGGGGGAGCCGTGGCTGGACCCGCGCCTCGCCGGCCACGTCGCCGCGCTGGCCGACCCGGAGACCGGCCTCGCGCTCGACACCGTTCCCGTGGGTCGGCCCTGGCAGGAGCCCGACGGCGGGTTCGCCCCCGGCGGCCGTACCGACCTGCACGTGGAGGTCGACACGACCGGGCGGTCCGCGGACCGGCGCGACGACTTCGAGAACGTCTACGGCGACTGGGACGCCCTGCGCGACCGCGTCCCGACGGCGGGCACCGCGATCGACGGCGACCTGCGGGAGGCGCTGCGCCGCGCCGCGTCCGACCCGGCGGGGCTCACCGACGCCCAGGCGCTCACCCTCCTGGGCGCGGACGGCGCCGACCTGGACGAACTGTGCCGGATCGCCGACGACCTGCGCCGGCAGGCGGTGGGCGACGACGTGACCTACGTCGTCAACCGGAACATCAACTTCACCAACGTCTGCTACACCGGATGCCGGTTCTGCGCGTTCGCCCAGCGGCGCACCGACGCCGACGCCTACACCCTCTCCCTCGACCAGGTCGCCGACCGGGCCGCCGAGGCGTGGGAGGCGGGGGCCACCGAGGTGTGCATGCAGGGCGGTATCCACCCCGACCTGCCCGGCGCGGCGTACTTCGACATCGCCAAGGCCGTCAAGCAGCGGTGCCCGGAGATGCACGTCCACGCTTTCTCCCCGATGGAGGTGATCAACGGCGCCAGCCGCACCAACATGTCGATCGAGGACTGGCTGGTGGCGGCGAAGGAGGCGGGGGTCGACTCCCTGCCGGGCACGGCCGCGGAGATCCTCGACGACGACGTGCGCTGGGTGCTCACCAAGGGCAAGCTGCCCACCCGCGAGTGGGTCGAGGTCATCACCACGGCGCACCGCGTCGGCATCCCGACGACCTCGACCATGATGTACGGCCACGTGGACACTCCCGCGCACTGGGTGGCGCACATCCGGCTGATCCGCCGTATCCAGGAGGAGACCGGCGGCTTCTCGGAGTTCGTGCTGCTGCCGTTCGTCCACCACAGCGCGCCGATCTACCTGGCGGGCATCGCCCGGCCCGGCCCGACCGCCAGGGAGAACCGCGCCGTGCACGCCCTCGCGCGGATCATGCTGCACGGGGCGATCGACAACATCCAGTGCTCGTGGGTGAAGCTCCAGGACGAGCTGTGCCGGTCGGTGCTGTCCGGCGGGGTGAACGACCTCGGCGGCACGCTGATGGAGGAGACGATCAGCAGGATGGCCGGGTCGGAGAACGGCTCGTACAAGACCATCAGCGAGATCGCCGCCATGGTCGCCCCCACCGGCCGCCCCCTCCGCCAGCGCACCACCGGCTACGGCACGCCCTCCGAGGAGCGGCTCGCCGCCGCCAGGGCCAGCGACGGCGTCTGCCGCAGCGTCCGCCGGACCATCCCACTGCTGGCCCCATGAGTCACCGTCCCACCGGGAACGGCGCCGACTTCGCCGCCCACCTTCTCGCCGCCGCGGCGCCGGATGGAGAGCCTGATCACCTCCGACGGGAGGGGAGCGGCGTGCTGATCCCGCTTCGTCAGGTCGGTGTTCTCCTCGGCGCCGCGTCGGCGGGATGAGGGGACGGCGAGGCCGGCGTCGTCGTGCGGGGGCGAGGCCGGCTGGTTGTCGGATGGCGTTATAACAAGTTCTACATTTCCGCCTTTGCGCTACTTGCGCGGGCCACGGTGACCTTTGGGAGAATCGTCCGACTCAGTCTTTGTAACGAGAGACAACGAGAGGCGAGCCGTGGCGTCTGGGCGACATGGCCGGCACCGCGCGGAACCGGTCGCTCCGGCCCCGCGCCCCCGGGCTCCGCGTCGTGGCGTGCTCGCCGCGATCACCGCCCTCGTCGTGCTCACCGGGGTGCTGGTCGTGGCCCTCACGCGCGGCGGGGGCGGATGCTCGTCCCGCGACCCGGTGCTCGTGGACGTCGACGCGGCGGTCGACATCGCCCCCGTCGCGATGCGGGCCGCCGAGCGGTTCAACGCCACCAGGGCCGGCGTGGACGGCCGCTGCGTCCTGGTGGAGGTGAACGAGGAGGGCCCCGCGCCCGTCCTGCGCACGTTGATCGGGGACCAGGCCGGTGTGCTCGCCCAGCGGCCCGACGCCTGGATCGCCGACTCCTCGGCCTGGATCCGGCTCGCCCGCAAGCAGGGCGCCCCCGGCCTCGCCTCCGGCCAGACCGTGATCGCCACCTCGCCGCTGGTGTTCGCGACCCGGCGTTCGCTCGCCCAGCGGTTCGCCGCCGGCAAGACCGAGATGAGCTGGGAGATGGTGTTCCCGGCCACCGCCCGGGGACGGCTCCAGCCGTCCGAGGGCGAACCGGACGTCGTCCGCATCCCGGACCCCTCGATGGCGGGCGCGGGGATCGCCACGGTGGCCGCCGCCAGGGACATCGCCGGCTCGGGCGACAAGGGCGCCAAGGAGCTCACCGCCTTCGTCCGCATGGCGCAGGCCGGCTCGGTTCCCGACTACCGCTCGATGGTGGCCGCGGTGGACGACAGGTCGTTCTGGCAGCGTCCGGTCGTGGTGGTGCCGGAGCAGTCGGTGTGGCTGCACGGCCGGACGCCGTCGAGCGATCCCGTCGTGGCGCTGAACCCCAAAGAGGGGACGATCATCCTCGACTATCCCTACGTCGTCACGGCCACCGACCCCGCCGACGCCGCCGGCGCCCGGCTCTTCGGCGACTGGCTGACCTCGCCGGAGACGCGGACGGAGGTGCGCCAGGGAGGGTTCCGCCTGCCCGACGGCAAGGAGCCGCCGCTCGAAGCGGGGCCGGAGATCCCCTTCGACCAGCCCCGCCCTCGTCCGTCCATCACCCCGTCGGTGATCGACGAGGCCCTCGACGCCTGGAGCCGCCTCGCCCCGCCGAGCAACCTGCTCGTCCTGGCCGACGTCTCCAAGCACATGACCGAGCCCATCGCCGGTGAGAAGGACGCCACCCGGCAGTCGGTGGCGCTCAAGGCCACCCACCTGGGGCTTCAGCTGTTCCCCGCCTCCACCCACCTCGGGCTCTGGGAGTTCGCCGAAGGGCTGGACGGCAAGGGGTACCGCCCGCTCGTCGGTCTGGGGCCGATCACCGAGCCCGATCGCCAGGGTGACCAGTACACCCGGCGGACCAGGCTGGACGAGTACACCCAGACCCTCAAGGCCTACAAGGACCGGGACAGCTCCCTCTACGACAGCATCCTGGCCGGATTCCGCGAGGTCGGCTCGAAGTACGACATCGCGATGAACAACTCACTCCTGGTCATCACGGCCGGCAAGGACGACGGTACCGGCATGTCCCGGCAGGAGCTGGTCGCGAAGCTGCACCAGGAGTGGAACCCCGACCATCCGGTGCAGATCATCATGATCGCCTTCGGCAGCGCCGACAGCGCCGCCCTGGGCGAGATCACCTCGGCCACCAACGGCTCCCTGCACGTGGCCTCCCGGCCCGGCGAGATCATCGACGTCTTCCTCAACGCCCTGGCCCGCCGCCTGTGCAACCCGACCTGCCCGAAGGCGAGCTGACGGGCAGCCGTCGATGGTCGCCCACCTGCGCCGGGCCAAGCCCTGGCTGGAGGTCGTCCGCGGCGACGCGGCCGAACTGTGCGGGCTTCTGGAACGAGCCGGGGTGACGCGCGCCGACGCCGTGGTCAGCACGCTGCCGTGGTCGCTGTTCCCGGGGGCGCTCCAGGCGCGCGTCCTGGGGCAGGTCGGCCGCGTGCTGACCCCGGCCGGCGCCTTCACCACCGTGGCCTACCTGACCGGCCTGCCGCTGCCGGGGGCGCGGGCGTTCCGGCGGCGGCTGCGGGCGGCCTTCGAGGAGGTGCTGGTCACCGGGCCGGTCTGGCGGAACATCCCGCCCGGCCTGGCGTACGTGTGCCGCAGGCCGGTGGCCGGGGGTCCGCTGGTCAGCGCGTGACGACGAAGTCGGCGGCGTCGCGCGGCGGACGGTCGCGGGGCGGGGCCGCCGCGTGGCCGACGGCGACCGCGCCCATCGGGTCCCACGTGTCCGGCAGGTCGAGGAGCTCGCGGACCACGTCGCGGCAGAACATGGTGGACGACACCCACGCCGACCCCAGGCCCTCCACGGCGAGGTGCACCAGGAGGTTCTGCACGCCCGCCCCCATGGCGACGACGAACATCTCTCGTTCGGCCGCGTTGCGGCGCTCGTCGGGGTAGGTGTGGGATCCCTCCATCACCAGGCACGGGACCACGAGGTACGGCGCCCGGCGCAGCACCTCGCCGCGCTTCACCCGGCGGGCGATCGACTCCTCGGTGAAACCGGTGGCGCGAAGGTCGCCGATCCAGGCCTCCAGCATCGCGTCCAGCAGCTTCTCGCGCGCCGAGGGCGACTCCAGCAGCACGAACCGCCAGGGCGTCGTGTGGTGCGGCGCCGGGGCGCTGATGGCGGCGTTCACGGCGCGCCGGACCGCCGCCGGGTCCACCGGCTCGGGGGAGAACTCCCTGATCGTGCGGCGGGCGTACAGCACGTCCGCCGAGCCGTACCGGAACATGTCCTCGTCGGCGGGCCGGACCAGGGGCCGCACGCCGGGGCCGTCGTCGGCCGTGACCAGGTGGGACAGGCCGCGCACGATCGCCACCGGGACTCCGTCGAGCTTGCCCTTGACGAGCTCGGCCGCCGCCGCGATCTCGTCGACCAGCGCCGTGACCGTCGCCGAGAGCGGGTTGCCGTAGCCGTCGGAGGAGCCGCGGAAGTCGTCGAGCGGGCGCACGCCGGCCGCGCCGATGGCGACGTCGGTGAGGCCGTTGCGCCACGGCCGCCCGAAGGTGTCGGAGAGGATCACCCCGACGTTCGCCTTCAGGCCCGCCCTGATGCGGCGCGCGGAGGCGTCGGGGTCCTCCGGGAGCAGCAGCACGGTGCCCGGCTCGGTGTTGGAGGCGTCGACTCCGGCCGCGGCCATGACGAAGCCGTGCCGCGTCTGCGCGATCACGGTCTCGCCGCGCCGCGCGACCACCCGTACGGTCTCCTCGGCGATGGCGCCGGCCCTGCCGTCCGCGCGGCGCACCCGCCCCTCGGCCTTGCTGACGATCTTGGAGGTGACGACCAGGATGTCGCCGTCGGCCAGGCCGGGCACGGCCCGCGTGATCAGCTCGGCGAGGTCGTCACCCGGACGGACCTCGGGCAGCCCGGCGACGCCGTGGACGGTGACGGCCCGGCCGTTCGTGGGGCCGGTCATCGGGCCAGCTCCAGGGCGGCGCGGGCGATGTCGGCGGTGGCCTGCGGATCGGTCATCAGCAGGGGCCGGGCGACCACCCGGACGCCCTCCAGCGCGACGCCCTCGTCCTCCTCGGCCACCAGCCAGCCGTCGAGCAGCCGCGAGCCGTACAGTTCGAGGACCGCCTGCGCGCTGGTCTCCACGCCGATCGCGGTCAGGCAGGCGTCCGCCATGCCGCGCACCGGGGCGCCCCCGATGATGGGGGAGACGCCGACGACGGTCTTCTTCTCCACGGCTTCCCGGATGCCGGGGATCTGCAGGATCGTCCCGATGCTCACCACCGGGTTGGAGGGCGGGAGGATCACCACGTCGGCCTCGTCGAGGGCCTCGATCACGCCGGGGGCGGGCTTGGCGTCGTCGGCGCCGACCAGCACGATCTGCTCCGCCGGGACGGACGCGCGCAGCCGTACCCACCACTCCTGGAAGTGGACGGCACGCCGGCCCTGCTCGTCATTGATCACCACATGGGTCTCGGCGCGGTCGTCGGTCATCGGGATGAGGCGCACGCCGGGCTGCCAGCGCGCGCACAGGGCCTCGGTGATCGCGGAGAGGGGGTAGCCGGCGTTCAGCATCTGCGTGCGCACGATGTGCGTCGCGATGTCCTTGTCGCCGAGCCCGAACCACTGGGGTTCCATGCCGTAGGCGGCGAGCTCGTCCTTGACGACATGGCTCTCGCCGGTACGGCCCCATCCTTGCTCCTCGTTGATGCCGCCGCCGAGGGTGTACATCACGGTGTCGAGGTCGGGGCAGACGCGAAGGCCGAAGAGGGTGATGTCGTCACCGGTGTTGCCGATGACGGTGATCTCTGCGTCGGGGGCCGCGGAACGGAGTCCGCGCAGGAAGCGGGCGCCGCCGATTCCACCGGCTAGGGACACGATGCGCATGGTGTCAAGTGTTCCATTGCCTTCGTGTCGCCCGGATCCGGCCCGTCGCCGCGCCGCGAAACGGCTGTTCAGGGTCGCGTGGAACGAGACGAATGCCGGTCACATGTGGGTTGCGAGACCTATGAGGTTCTTGGGTCTTGTGCCCGCGAAGTGGGGAGATGTGCAAAACTTCGGGTGCCGTATGGACCCATTGGGGGGTAGTTGTGGTCAAAGTAGAGCCTGGACGGCTCCGCGAGCCTGCGGCGTGGATCATGCTCGTGCTGGTCTGCACCCAGGTCCTGAGCGGAGTCGGGACGCTGGTCCTCGGTGACGGGTCGTTCGGCATCCGGTCGACCTTCGTCCGGCCGGACCTCCTCTCGCCGGTCCTCCCCGCGCTCGCGCTGGGCGCGATCGTGCTCACGACCAGGTTCGGCGCCCCCACTCCACGCGCCCGGCTGGTGAACCTCCTGGCCGTCGCCGCGCTCGGCGTCGCCGCCGCCTTCGGGCTCGTCGCCCTCGTCGGGTCGCTCGCCGGCGGCACCGGGGTGCTCGACCCCCTGCTGATCGGCCTTCCCTCACTGGCCCTGGTCGCCATCGCGCTGGTGTACGCGATGTCCGTCCTCCAGCCGGCCGCCGCCTCGGCGAGCGCGCCGCGGCGGGACGGGTTCGGCGTACGTCCCGGCGAAGGCCCGAACGGACCCGGCTACGGCGCCCCGTACTACGGCGAGCAGCAGCCGTACGGCGAGCAGCAGCCGTATGGTGAGCAGCCGGGCCACGGCCCCCGGCCGGCCCAGCCGGAGCAGCCGCCGCAGAGCGGCGCCCCCACCGGTCTTCCCGCCCTGCCGCCGCCCCCGCACGGTCCGCAGCCCCACCACGGGGCGGACACCCCTCAGCCGCAGTACGTCGGCGAGAGTCCTCAGCCGCAGTACGGCCCCGACGATCACCCTCAGCCGCAGTACGCGGGCGACAACAGGACCCATCAGTACGGCGCCGGGCCCCAGGCCCAGCAGTTCGGGCAGGACAATCCGGCCCAGCAGTTCGGGCAGGAGAGCTCGCCGCAGCAGTTCGGGCAGGACAGCCCCGGCTCGCAGTTCGGGCAGGACAACGCGACCCAGCAATACGTGTCGCCGCAGCCGGCTCAGCCGTACAGGCCGGAGAACCACGCCCCGCAGTTCGGGGGGGAGCAGCAGTCCGGGCCCGACACCGCAGGCCGGCCGTTCACGCCGGACAGCCCTGGTCAGCAGTACGCGCCCGACGGTCCCCCGCAGCCCTACGGCATGGGCGAGCAGCGGCCGGCCGATCCGTACGGGCAGCCGCAGGCGCCGGGTGAGCCGTACGGACCCCAGCACTCCACGCCGGCGGAGGCGCCGCCGGCCGGGACCTACGGGCAGCAGGCCGCCGCGCCGTACACCCCCCAGCCCTCCGCCGAGGCCCCCGGCGCATATGAGCAGCAGGGCCGGCACCCGGTTCCGGCCGCTCCTCCGGGGACCTTCCCGAGCCCCGACGCCTTCACGACCGGCGCCCGCCAGGCGGTCCCGCAGCCCTCGCAGGGGTCCGCCCCGTATGAGCAGCCCCAGTCGTACGGCCAGACGGGCCCGCAGCAGAGCCCCCTGGACCAGCCCTCCCAGTACGGCCAGCCGAGTCCGCTCGATCAACCGTCCTACGCTCAGCCGGGTCCGCTCGACCAGCCGTCCTACGCTCAGCCGGGTCCGCTCGATCAGCCCTCGTCGTACGGTCAGACGGGTCCACAGGCGAGCCCCCTGGACCAGCCGTCGTCCTACGGTCAGCCGGGACCGCTCGACCAGCCGTCGTACGGCCAGACCGGCCCCCAGACCAGCCCGCTCGATCCCGCCTACGGACAGACCGGCCCGCAGCAGAGCCCGCTCGACCAGCCTTCGGGCTACGGCCAGGCCGGCGCGCAGCCGGGCTCGTACGGCGCGGCCTCCCCGCAGCCGGACCCGTACGGCGGCGGGTACCAGGGGAGCGACATCGGGCGCGCGCCCGAGCCGTCCCCGCTGTACGCCGAGGCGGCCGACCCGCGCCAGCAGCAGATCGCGCAGGCCTACCAGCAGGCGCAGAGCTACCAGCAGGCCCAGAACACGGACTACGGCCGGCAGGGCTCGGAGTACGCGGGCACCGGCACGCAGCCGGTGAGGACGCCCGACTTCAGCTCCGGCTACGGCGGCGGCTCGTTCGGGCAGCCGCAGCCGGCCGCGGACCAGCCGGGGTACCCGCCGCAGTACCAGCCTCCCGGCCCCGACCCGCAGCCGTACCAGCAGCCGGCTCCCGAGCAGCAGCCGTACCAGCCGTCCGCTCCCGAGCAGCAGCCGTACCAGCAACCGGCTCCCGAGCAGCCGTTCCAGCAGCCGGCTCCCTACCAGCAGCAGCACCAGGAGCAGCCGTACCAGCAGCAGCGGCAGCCCGGCTGGGAGGAGCCCGCCGCGGAGAAGACGGTGCGTTTCGACCCGAAGGCGTACCAGAACGACCCGCTGAACGCCCCGATGCCGCCGGCGGCGCAGGAGCCTCCGCGGGACGACGCCATCGCCCCGACCGCCATCTACGCCCCCGACCGGTCCGCCCAGGCAAGGCCGGAGGAAAGCGCTGGTAGAGATCAGACAGGATCTGGAGGGGATCAAGGAAGGCCCTGGTACGGTTCCGAGCGCTGAGGGCATTGATGATCGGGGGATTACACAAGGCCGTCGGATCCTCCGCAGGGCGGTATATGCCGCGGGGGTCCGCATATTCCGCCGAGGCCTGCATACCGGGGTGAGCTGGTCTTTCCCCGGATACTGTCCTGCTGCTTGACGCCACACGCGGCACACGCGTGTAATTACAGCTGTGTTGTTACGCCTTTCACATGCTGGGTATTGAGGAAGGTGTTCAAAAGGGGGGCTCCGTTGCGGGGCGGGCGGGCGATCGGCAGGAGGTGTGCAGTGACCGATCTGGTCATGGCACAGATGCTCGGCGCGGAAGAGCTGGGATGGCAGGAGCGCGCGTTGTGCGCGCAGACCGACCCGGAGGCGTTTTTTCCAGAGAAGGGCGGTTCCACGCGGGAGGCCAAGAAGGTGTGCCGCTCATGTGAGGTACGGGCCGAATGCTTGGAGTACGCACTGCAGCACGATGAGAGATTCGGCATCTGGGGAGGATTGTCCGAGCGGGAGCGCCGTCGCATCAAACGCGAGGCCGGCTGAGGGGTGACCCTCACCGGCGAGACACCATCGAGCGATCACGGTCAGGGTCGCGAAGGCTGAGGTCAAGGGGGGCCGAGGCCGGCGCACCGGGCGAGGGGACGTGACCGCCGGACAGGTGGAGCAGGTGATGACCGCGGGATCCCGGCAGGACCTTGGAACGGTCCTGAACCCGCGAGCGTACGCGAATGATCACAAACGGCCGGACCCCTGAGATGGGGACGGCCCATCATGCTGTCCGGGCAGAGCGCGACCGGGACGGGGGCACCCGTGACGGTCGCGCGCGGCATCCCGGTGAATCGGAACGGTCCCGTCATGCCGTTTGGCCGAGTGCCTGACCAGGCGCGCCGGAGGTGCCGTATCGTGATCGGCGCAAGTCACCCGAGCAGCTTGAGGACACCCCGTGCAACCGCCGCGCGCATCCGTCACAGCGGTCGTCGTCGCCCATGACGGCACCCGCTGGCTGAAGGAGACACTGGCGGCCGTCCTTCGGCAGAGCCGTCCGCTCGACAGGATGGTCGGCGTCGACAATGGCAGCCGCGACGGCGGCGGACGCGTCCTCGGCGAGGCCTTCGGCGCCAACAACGTCCTGACGCTGCCGCGTTCCACCGGCTTCGGCGAGGCGGTCGCGGCGGCGCTCGAACGGCTGCCGCGCACCGGAGGCCCGGAGTGGATCTGGCTGCTGCACGACGACTGCGCGCCGCATCCGCAGGCCCTGGAGGCGCTGCTGTGGGCCGCCGCCGAGAACGGCAAGGCGGCGATCCTCGGCCCGAAACTCCGTGACTGGCTCGACCGGCGCACCCTCCTGGAGGTCGGCGTCACGGTCGACCGGTCGGGCCGCCGCGACACCGGCCTGGAACCCCGCGAATACGACCAGGGGCAGCACGACGGCACCCGCCGGGTGCTGTCGGTCTCCACGGCCGGCATGCTCATCCGGCGCGACGTGTGGGAGGAGCTCGGCGGCCTCGACCCCGGCCTCCCGCTGTTCCGCGACGACCTCGACCTGTGCTGGCGGGCCACCGCCGCCGGGCACCACGTGATGATCGTCACCGAGGCGGTCGCCTGGCACGCCGAGGCGGCGGCGCGCCGCAGGCGCCGGGTCACCGCCAGCACCGACCACCCGCGCAGGCTCGACCGTCGCAACGCCATGTTCGTGATCATGGCGAACCTCCCGTTCCGGTCGCTGCTGTGGTCGCTCGTGCGCAACGTCTTCGGGTCGGTGGTCCGCACCCTCCTGCTGCTGCTCGCCAAGCAGCCGGCGAACGCCATCGACGAGATCGTCGCGCTCGCCTCCCTGCTCGCTCGTCCCGGCCGCCTGATGAAGGCCAGGAAGGCACGCAGGAAAGGCAGGAAACAGGGCTACCCGGCCGTCAGGAAACTGTTTACACCGTCGGGCATGGCCTACCGCCGCCTGGTCGACATGCTGCAGAGCTACCTGTCGGGATCGGGGCCGATCGACGCGGCCGGGCGGCACCACGCGGTGATCTCCGAGCCGTCCAAGGACGACGGCGAGGAACTGCTGACCGACGCGGGCCTGGTGCAGCGGGTGTTCGGCAACCCGGGCGTGCTGCTCGGCCTGACGCTCACGGCCGTCACGCTGGTGGCCGAGCGGTCCCTGCTGCTGGGCGACCTGCTCGGCGGCGGCGCGCTGGTGCCCGTGGCAGGCGGCGCATCCGACCTGTGGCACTTCTACCTCTCGGGCTACCACTTCAGCGGCCTGGGGTCCGACGGCTGGGCCCCGCCGTACGTCGCGATCCTCGCCGCGCTGTCGACCCTCTTCCTCGGCAAGACCTGGCTCGCCGTGTCGGTCCTGCTGCTCGGCTGCGTGCCGCTCGCCGGCCTGTCGGCCTACGTCGCCACCCGCTCGATGATCTCGCATCCGATCGCGCGGGCCTGGCTGGCCGCGTCGTACGCGCTGCTTCCCGTGGCGACGGGCGCGGTGGCGGCGGGACGGCTCGGCACGGCGGTGGTCTTCGTCCTGCTCCCCATCTACGCCGCGCTCGCCGCAAGGGTGATCAGCCGTGAGCGTCGCGGCGCGCGGCGCGCGGCCTGGGCCCTGGGGTTCCTGCTCGCGGTCGGCACGGCCTTCGCGCCGCTGGTCTACGTGCTCGTCGGGGTGCTCGCCGTGCTCGCCGCGGTGTCCTTCGGCGGGGTGCGGCGCGGCGTCGGCGTCTCGCTGGGCGTCGCGATGGCCGTACCCCTCGTGCTGCTGTTCCCGTGGCTGGCGGGGCTGGCGGCCGATCCCGGGCGCATCCTGCTGGAGGCGGGCCTGCACCGGCCCGGACTGGCCGACCCCCGGCTCCCGGCCGAGGCGCTGCTGCTCCTCAGCCCCGGCGGCCCCGGGATGCCCCCGGTGTGGGTGACGGCAGGGTTGATCGGCGCCGCGCTCGCCGCCCTGCTGTTCCGGCGTCACCAGATCGTGGTCGTGGTCGGCTGGGGTGTCGCGGTCTTCGGGATCCTGGTGGCGATCGTGGTGAGCCGGGTCCAGGTCCACGGCGTCCCGGCCTGGCCGGGCGTGCCGATGGCGTTCGCCGCGACCGGCCTGATCGTGGCCGCCGCGCTCACCGGCCACCGCATCATGGAACTCGGCCGGGCCGGCGGCCTGCGCCGCGCCGCCGCCGCGGTCCTGGTCGTGCTCGCCTGCGCCACTCCGGTCGCGGTCGCGAGCCTGTGGATCAAGAGCGGCGCCCAGGGGCCGATCCAGCGCGGCGTGCCCAGCGCCATCGGCGACTTCGCCGCCTCCAGTTCCACCCGGGGTGAGAGCACGGTCGTGCTGCGCTCCGTCGCCGGCGGGCGGCTCACCTTCACCCTCCTGCGCGGGCGCACGCCCCTGCTCGGCGAGACCGACCTGCCCGTGCCGGAGGCCATGCGCGAACGGCTCGCCGACCTGGTGTCGGGCATCGCCTCGGGCCGCGGCGGCGACGACGCGCTCACTCTGGCGACGTACGGCGTCCGCTTCATCCAGGTGCCCGGGCCGGTCGCCCCCGAGGTGGCCCGTGCCCTCGACTCCGATCCGGCGCTGACCAGGGTCAACCTCTCGCCCGGCGGCGGGCTGTGGCAGATGGTCCAGCCGCTCGGCCGGGCCTACCTCGTCGAGGAGGACGGCCGCCGCGTGCCCGCCGCCTACACGCAGGAGGCGGGCGGCGCGGTCACCGTCGTCGTCCCGCCCGGTTCGGCGAAGAGGGCCGTGGTGCTGGCCGAGCCCGCCGGAGGGTGGACGGCCACCGCGGGCGGTTCCTTGCTCGCCGCCACCACCTTCGACGGCTGGGCGCAGGCCTTCCAGGCCCCCGCCGCGGGCGGCCGGATCACGATCGAGCACCCGGCGTTCTGGCACGAGGCGTGGTTGTGGGCGCAGCTGGTGCTCGTGGTGCTGATCCTGGTCCTGGCCGCTCCCGGCGGCAGGAGCGCGGAGGTGGTGGAGGACTACGCCGAGGTCCCCGTGGAGCGTGAACGGCAGGAGGTGGGCGTCCGATGAGGGCCCGTGCCGCGACCCGCCCGGCCGACGGGCGCCGGAAGGCGGTGGCCCGGTGAGGGCGCTGATCGAGAACCGCTTCGGGTTCCTCGCGCTGGTGCTGATCGCGCTCGGCGCCCTGTTCGGCGTGGCGTTCGCCACCCGTCCCGGCGTCGCCGCCGCACCGCCCGCGACCACTCGCAAGGTCGCCGTCGAGTCGGTGTCCACCGTCTGCCCCGCCCCCGGGGGCGCGCGGGTGAACGCGGTCGTCCCGCCGGGGGGCAAGGGCGCGGGGCGCGCCACGGTGACCGAGGTGAAGGCCAAGGGCGTGACCGTCGCCCAGCTCGACCGGCCCGGGGTGCTGTGGCAGCGCGACGTGGCCGAGAAGTCGGCTCCCCTCGAGATCGCCGGGGCCGGGGCCATGGCCGCCGGCCTGGAGGCCTCGCAGACGACCCGCGAGGACGGGGGCGCCGCGCGCGGGCTGGCCGATGTGCGGTGCGCCGAGCCCGGGTCCAGCGCGTGGTTCGTCGGCCCGGGCCCGGCCGCCGCCGACGTCGTGCTCTACCTGACCAACGCCGACGCCGCCGAGGCCATCGTCTCGGTCATGGTCTATTCCGGCGAGGGTCCCGTGGTGGGTGACACCGGCGACGGCATCATGATCGAGCCGGGACGGCAGCGGGTCCTCAGGGTGAAGGACATCGCCCCCTCGCCGCTCGTCATGGCCGTCGAGGTGCGCACCATCAGCGGCCGGGTGGCGGCCGCCGCCCGGGTCGCTCTCGGCAAGGGGAAGGGCGTCGACTGGCTGCCCGCCTCCGCCGCGCCCGCGACGCGCGTGGTGGTCCCCGGCATCCCCGGCGGGGGCGGCCTGCGTGAGCTGTACGTCGCGGCTCCCGGCGACGACGACACCGTCGTCCAGATCAAGGCGCTCACGGCCGACGGCTTCTACGCCATGAAGAACCGCGAGTCGGTGGAGGTGGCGGCGGGGTCGGCGGCCTCTCTCGATGTGTCCACCGGCATCGCCGGGCAGCCGTCGGCCATCGTGCTGACCGCGAACGTGCCCATCGTGGCCGGGCTCAAGGTCACCGGCACCGGCGCCAAGCAGGACATCGCCTTCAGCGCGGGGGCGGTGCCGATCGACATCGGCAGCGTGGTGGCCGGCAACCGCGCCGGCAAGAAGAACAGCTCCCGGCTGATCCTCTCCGCGCCCGGCGCCGCGGGCAGGGTCCGCGTCCAGACGTTGCCGCAGCGGGGCGCGGCGCCGCCGCCGGTCGACGTGGCCATCCCGGCCTCGCGCACCAAGGAGGTCAAGCTCGTCCCTCCGGCGGGCGGCGGCGACTTCAGCGTGATGGTGCTGCCCCAGCCCGGTTCGGGCCCGGTGTACGGCGGCCGGGTGCTGGACGAGCAGGCGGGAGACGGGCTGCTGCTGACGACGGCGCCCTTGTCGCTGGCCCGCACGTGGGCTCTGGTGCCCGAGATCACCGAGACCCCCGCCGTCGTACTGCCCTGACCCTCGAAAGGCTCTGGAAGCGGCTGAGTCGCGCCTGGAGCGGCTCACCGGGTGGCCGGTGGGGTCGAGCACCGGCCGGCCGCCGGCAGGGGCGTGCGGGGCGGTCATCGCGTGATCGCCCGGTGCTCAGTGGCGGTCGTCGTACCCGGGGTCGACCGTTTCGGGGGAGAGGCCGAGGAGGTTGGCCACTTGTTCGACGACCACGTCGTGCACGAGGGCGCCGAGCGCGTCGCGGTCGCGCGCCCGGGCCTCCAGCGGGCGGCGGTAGACCACGACGACCGCCGGAGATCCGCCCGAGGCCGGTTGCGCCCTGCCGAACGGGATCGGGTCGGAGGAGACGCGTCCCGGCCCGTCGACCAGCTCGTCGGCCGGGGGGACGTCCTCGACGGCGAACTCCACCGACGAGAGCTGCCCGCCCCACTTCGGCTTGAGCCGGTCGACGGCGTCGAGCACGAAGTCGTCGAAGCGCTCGCTCCGGGAGCGTGCTATGGGGACGTGCGACGGGGCCAGCGGGCCGCGCATGCCGCGGCCGTGCCGGTCACGCCGGCGTGGGCCGTTGGGGCGGGGCTTGCCGCCTGGAGCCGAACTCACATAGCAAGCCTAGATCGTGCCTCCGTGCTCCTGTGCCCACTCCCCGCAGTGATCCCGGCCCCTTCGCGTCGGAGAGGCGAGAGGGCTCCGGGAGTGGATTCGGTGGCCCGTGCGTGTCCGAATTGTGGCGACACGCTCGTTAAGAGGTGCCGGGTGGTGGCAATGTGAACGCGGACCGGATACGGTCCCTCCGTGAGCCCCGTCCGCAGCTGTTCCCGTACCGCCTGCAGGCAGCCTGCCGTCTTCACACTCACGTACGTCTACGCCGACTCGACCGCGGTGCTCGGACCGTTGGCGACGTACGTCGAACCCCATTGCTACGACCTGTGCGCGGACCACGCGGAGCGGCTGACGGCCCCGCGAGGGTGGGAGGTCGTGCGGCTGCCGTCCGAGTCCGGGCAACCCAGCACCGACGACCTCGAAGCCCTGGCCAACGCCGTCCGTGAGGCCGCGAGGCCGGCGCCGTCCTCGGGGGAGCCCGTCGGGCAGGGCGTGGAGGTCGGCCGCCGCGGCCACCTACGGGTCCTGCGTTCCGCCCAGCAGAACGTCGAGCGGTGACATCGCCCCCGATCGACGGCTTCCGCCCCGAGCTTCGTGAAAGGGCCTGAACGAACGCAGTAGGCTCGACCCGGAAATGACTGACTAGGGGCGGAGCGGCAGTGGGCGACCTCGCCAAGATCTTCAAGGCGTACGACATCCGGGGCGTCGTCCCCGGAGAGCTGGACGAAGATGTCGCCGAAGCCGTGGGAGCCGCCTTCGCCGAGGAGGCCGGCGCGAGCTCGGTCGTGATCGCCCACGACATGCGCGAGTCCTCCGTGCCCCTCGCCGCGGCCTTCGCCCGGGGCGCCACCGGTCGCGGCGCCGACGTCGTCGACGCGGGCCTCGGGTCCACCGATCTTCTCTACTACGCCAGCGGTAGCCTCGGACTACCGGGCGTGATGTTTACGGCCAGCCATAATCCCGCTCGCTACAACGGGATGAAGCTGTGCCGCGCGGGCGCCGTGCCCATCGGCGCCGAGACCGGGCTCACCCGCATCCGCGACCGCGCCGCCGAACTTCTCGGCTCGGCCTACGGCGCCGGCGGCGGGCAGGTGGTCCGCCGCGACCTGCTCGCCGGGTACGCCGCGCACCTGCGCGGGCTGGTCGACCTTTCCGGCATCAGACCGCTCAGGGTCGTCGTCGACGCCGGCAACGGCATGGCGGGTCACACCGTGCCGTCGGTGTTCGAGGGCCTCCCGCTGGAGGTCACCCCGCTCTACTTCGAGCTCGACGGCTCCTTCCCCAACCACGAGGCCAACCCGCTGGAACCCGAGAACCTCCGCGACCTGCAGAAGGCCGTCCTCGACAAGGGGGCCGACATCGGCCTGGCCTTCGACGGCGACGCCGACCGCTGCTGGGTGGTCGACGAGCGCGGCGAGTCGGTCTCACCGTCGGCGATCACGGCGCTGGTCGCGACGCGCGAGCTCGCCAAGCACCCCGGGGCCACCGTGATCCACAACCTGATCACTTCCAGGGCCGTCCCCGAGATCATCGGCGAGCACGGCGGCGTGCCCGTCCGCACGCGCGTCGGCCACTCGTTCATCAAGGCCGAGATGGCCCGCACGGGAGCGGTCTTCGGCGGAGAGCACTCCGCCCACTACTACTTCCGCGACTTCTGGTTCGCCGATTCGGGCATGCTGGCGGCGCTGCACGTGCTCGCGGCCCTCGGCGAGCGCGACCGCCCGCTGTCCGAGGTGCTCGAGTCCTACTCCCGCTACCGCGCCTCCGGCGAGATCAACAGCACCGTGGCCGACCAGGCGGGTGTGCTGGCGCGGGTACGCGAGGCGTACGCCGGACGCGAAGGGGTCGCCTTCGACGATCTCGACGGCCTGACGGTGTCCGGCCCCGACTGGTGGTTCAATCTTCGTCCGTCCAATACCGAGCCGCTGCTGAGGCTGAACGCCGAGGCGGCCGACGAAAAGCTGATGGCGGCGGTGCGCGACGACGTGCTCGCCGTCGTGAGGAGTTGACCGTGAAGATCGACGACTGGCTGCTCGACATCCTGGCCTGCCCCGCCTGCAGGTCGCCGCTGAGCGCCGTTCCCGAGAACGACGAGCTGGCGTGCACCTCCGAGACGTGCGGGCTGGTCTACCCCGTCCGCGACGACATCCCGGTGCTGCTGGTCGACGAGGCGCGCAAGGCGTGAGCCCGTTCGAGCCGGAGCGCCTGGACGACGCGGCGTTCCTGACCGAGGGCGACCCCTCCGGCATGCTGCCGGGCGTGGCCTCCTCCGGTGCCCAGGTGCGCACGTCCTATCGCGCCGCGCTGGAGGCGGGAATCTCGCGGGTCGCCACCGACGGACGGCCGCGGGCGATCGTCGTGGTGGGCGTGGGAGGCTCGGCCCTCGCGGGCGAGCTGCTGGCCGCCGTGTGCGGGGCCGGCACGCCCGTCCCGATCGTGACCGTCCGCTCCTACCGGCTGCCCGGCTGGGTCGGGGCCGCCGACCTGGTCGTCGCGGTGTCGTCGTCCGGGGCCACCCAGGAGACCCTGACGGTCGCGATGGAGGCCGTGCGCCGGGGATGCCGCCTGCTCACCGTGGGCCGCCAGGGGTCGCCGCTCTCGTCGATCGCCGAGCAGGCCTCCGGGCTCCACGTGCCCGTCGTGCCCGTGCAGGGCGCGGCCGGCGTGCCGCGGGCGAACCTCTGGGGTCTCGCCATGCCGCTCGTCGCCGCCGCGTCGGCCCTCGGGCTGAGCGACGTGGGGTCCGAGGTCGTGGAGGCCGTCGCCGGCCGCCTGGAAGACCTCGCGCACCGCTGCCGTCCGTCGAGCGAGTCGTTCATCAACCCCGGAAAGACGCTGGCGATGGAGGTCGCCGACTCCGTCCCGGTGATCTGGGGGACGTCGCCGGTCGCCGCGGTCGCCGCGCACCGGCTCGCGGCCCAGCTCGAGCAGAACGCCAAATACCCCGCCATCTGGGGAGAGCTCCCCGAGGCCGGCCACAACCAGGTGGTGACCTTCGACGGGCCGCTCGCCCGGCGCGACATCTTCGACGACTCGCCGTCTCTCGCCCTGCGGCTCGTCGTGCTGCGCGACCTGGACGAGCACCCGCAGGTGAGCAAGCAGCGCACGGCGTCGGTGCGGCTCGCCGAGGACCGCGGCGTGGCGGTGAGCGAGATCACCGCCGAAGGCGTCCATCCCCTGGAGCGACTGGCCTCGCTGGTGTGCCTCGCCGACTACGGCAGCGTCTACCTGGCCCTCGGCCTCGGTATCGATCCGGCTCCGGTGAGCGCCATCGCGGAGCTTAAGGCGAGAATTTCCCAATAGGATCTCAATGACCGCTTTACTGGCGGCGTTGATGCAAGTTACACGGATGGGCGGAGACTGCGGGTGAGCGCAGGCGGCGGTACCAAGGCGATCATGGCGGCGCTGGGGGCGAACCTGGCGATCGCGGTATCGAAGTTCGTGGCGTTCCTGTTCACAGGGTCGTCGTCGATGCTCGCCGAGTCGGTGCACTCGGTCGCCGACTCGGGCAACCAGGCGCTGCTGCTGTTCGGTGACCGGCAGTCGAAGAAGCGCGCCAGCCGGAAGCACCCCTTCGGGTACGGCCGTGAGCGCTTCTTCTACGCGTTCGTGGTGTCGGTGGTGCTGTTCACGATCGGTGCGGTGTTCTCCATTTACGAGGGCATCGAGAAGATCGCGCATCCGCACGACGTCGAGTCGCCGATCTGGGCGTTCGCCGTCCTGGTCTTCGCCATCGTCGCCGAGGGGTTCTCGTTCCGCACCGCGATCAAGGAGTCCAACGCCCTCAAGGGCGAGCACTCGTGGTTCTCGTTCATCCGCCGCGCCAAGGCGCCCGAACTGCCCGTCGTGCTCCTGGAGGACTTCGGGGCCCTGCTCGGCCTGGTCTTCGCGCTGTTCGGCGTGGCGATGGCCGTCGTGACCGGCAACGGTATGTGGGACGGCGTCGGCACCCTGATGATCGGCCTGCTGCTCGCCGTCATCGCCGTGATCCTGGCGGTCGAGACCAAGTCCCTGCTCATCGGCGAGAGCGCGACTCCCGAGGTCGAGGACAAGATCTGCGAGGCGCTGGAGAACAGCCCCGAGGTCAGCAAGGTCATCCACCTGCGCACGATGCACCTCGGCCCGGAGGAACTGCTGGTCGCAGCCAAGATCGCCGTCGAGCACGACGACACCGCATCCGAGATCGCCAAGGGCATCGACGAAGCCGAACGCCGCATCCGCGAGGCCGTCCCCATGGCCCGAGTCATCTACCTCGAACCCGACCTCTACCGCACCACCGGCTGAACCGGCCCATACCGAAGCCCCCCGGCAGCATCCCCGGGGGGCTTGATCTTCTCTGTCGACCGACGTGTCCGTCGCTCAGCCGAACAGTTCGCCGGTGGCCGCGACGACGACGGCGCGCCTGGCCCACTGTTCGAGTTGGTCGGTGTCGGTGCAGGAGGTGATGCGTTCGCGCTGCGCGTCGGTGACGGGCAGACCGCGGGTCTCCAGCACCAGCAGGATCGTCTTGGCCTCACCCTCCGCGCGGCCTTCCGCGCGGCCCTTGGCTCGGGTTTCGGAGATGTATGCGTGGGGCTTGGTGGCCATCAACATCCTCCAGATCTGCTGTGCCCGCCCGGTGCCGAGCCCGAATTCGGTGAATTCCATCAGTTCGCTGGCTTGTTCTTCGTCGATCTCTTTGAGCGCGTTGGAGAGCACGTCCAGTATCGCATCCACGTTCCGTGACTTGGCGTGTACGAGTGCTGACAGGACGGCGAAGTCGATGTCCTCGAGTGCCTGGTCGACGTCGGTGATGGCAGGGACGTTGTCGGGGCCGAGGACCAGTGGGCGTACGGTCAGGGTGGGCCACTCGGGGAGGCCGACCTGGTGGGGTTCGCGTGCCCACCGGGCCGTGGCCGCGTCGCGGCAGGTGACGATCAGCAGGACGTCGCACTGGTGCTGGTCGTGCAGGTAGGACAGATAGCGCGCCCAGCGGCGGCGTTTCTGCTCCGAGGCCTTGGTCTGGGATTCGACGGCGGTGATCACGGCCCTGTCGGGCAGGTGGATCTTGGCCAGGGTGTCGACCCAGCGGGGGACGGGTTGCAGGTCGGTGAGGTCGACGTTCATGACCTCGATCTTGATCGGGTCGGGCAGGGGCACGTTCAGGACCTTCTGCAGGACGCGAGGGATCAGCTCCGTGTGCTCCTGGAAGATCCTGTGCAATGCCTCATGCTGGGAGGTGGACATGACGGAAAGTTACCATACGAACACGTAAAGTGTTCGTGTTTCGCTTGAGGTCAGCGGCCGCGGAGGAGGCGGAGGGCCTTCTCCTTCTCGAAGTCGAGGGCGCGGCGGGGGGCGTGGATGCGGCCGAGGCGGAGGCCGAGGTCGCGGACGGCCTGGGCGACGGCGGGTTCGCTGAGGACGCGCAGGCCGAAGGCGAGCTCGGCCGGTGAGACGTCGAGGCGCCGTTCGAGCTCCATCGCCTGGCTGACGGCGGCCAGTTCC
Organism: Sphaerisporangium fuscum; assembly: GCF_018531465.1. Lineage (GTDB taxonomy): Bacteria > Actinomycetota > Actinomycetes > Streptosporangiales > Streptosporangiaceae > Sphaerisporangium > Sphaerisporangium fuscum. The sequence continues at coordinate 102,607 of NZ_JAHDTF010000002.1, read as the reverse complement.
TCGGGCCCGAAGCGCCGGTGGGAGCCTTTGTCCCGCGTCTCGGGCAGCAGGCCGAGCGACTCCCGGTAGCGGAGCATCCGGGGGGACAGGCCCAGGCGTTTCGCGGCCTCAGTGATGCGCATGAGACCAATTCTTACATTCTTTTGTCAGGTTCGGGCTTCTGGGTATGCATTGGGGCTCGGGAGCCTCTTACACTCGCAGAGACGAAAGTGACCGGGTTGAGGGGAAGACGCTATGGACTTCAAGGTCGCCGACCTTGCACTCGCCGATTTCGGGCGCAGGGAGATCCAGCTCGCCGAGCATGAGATGCCGGGCCTGATGGCCGTCCGCCGCGAGTACGCCGAGTCGCGTCCGCTGAGCGGAGCCAAGATCATGGGCTCGCTCCACATGACGATCCAGACGGCCGTCCTGATCGAGACGCTGGTGGCGCTCGGTGCCGACGTACGGTGGGTGAGCTGCAACATCTTCTCCACGCAGGACCACGCGGCCGCCGCGGTGGTCGTCGGCCCGAACGGCTCCGTCGACGACCCCAAGGGCGTCCCGGTGTTCGCCTGGAAGGGCGAGACCCTGGAGGAGTACTGGTGGTGCACCGACCAGGCCCTGCGCTGGCCTGACGGCAGCGGCCCCAACATGATCCTCGACGACGGCGGCGACGCCACCCTGCTCGTCCACAAGGGCGCCGAGTACGAGAAGGCCGGCGCCGTGCCCTCGGCCGGTGAGGACGACCCGGAGGAGTGGAAGATCATTCTCGACCTCCTCCGCCGCACCATCTCCGAGGACGACGGCCGCTGGACCAAGGTGGCCCAGAGCGTCAAGGGCGTCACCGAGGAGACCACGACGGGCGTCCACCGCCTGTACGAGATGTTCAAGAACGGCACGCTGCTGTTCCCGGCGATCAACGTCAACGACTCGGTCACCAAGTCGAAGTTCGACAACAAGTACGGCTGCCGCCACAGCGTGATCGACGGCCTCAACCGCGCCACCGACGTGCTCATCGGCGGCAAGGTGGCCGTGGTCTGCGGTTACGGCGACGTGGGCAAGGGCTGTGCCGACGCGCTGCGCGGCCAGGGCGCCCGCGTGATCGTCACCGAGATCGACCCCATCTGCGCCCTGCAGGCCGCCATGGACGGCTTCCAGGTGACCACGCTCGAGGAGGTCGTCGGGATCGCGGACATCTTCGTGACCACGACCGGCAACTTCAACATCATCACGGCCGACCACATGGGCCGGATGAAGCACCAGGCGATCGTCTCCAACATCGGCCACTTCGACAACGAGATCGACATGGCCGGTCTCGCCAAGGTGCCGGGCATCGTCAAGCAGGAGGTCAAGCCGCAGGTCCACACCTGGACCTTCCCCGACGGCCACTCCATCATCGTGCTCGCCGAGGGCCGCCTGATGAACCTCGGCTGTGCCACCGGCCACCCGAGCTTCGTGATGTCCAACTCCTTCACCAACCAGGTGATCGCGCAGATCGAGCTGTTCACCAAGACCGAGGAGTACCCGGTCGGCGTGTACGTCCTGCCGAAGCACCTCGACGAGAAGGTCGCGCGGCTCCACCTCGACGCGCTCGGCGTGAAGCTCACCAAGCTGACCAAGGAGCAGGCGGAGTACATCGGCGTCGACGTCGAGGGTCCGTACAAGCCTGACCACTACCGTTACTGATCGGTCAGCCCTAGCTCTCAGGCGAGGTCCCCGCGCACGTCCTGCGTGGGGGCCTTTCGCCACATTTAGGGGGAATTGTGGAATTCGCGGACGCGCCGCTGGCCGAGGCGGGCGAGCGGCGGATCGACTGGGCGCTGCGCTCCATGCCCGTTCTGCGGGCGATCGGGGAGCGGTTCGCCCGGACGCTGCCGCTCGACGGCCTGAAGATCGCCGCGTGCCTCCACATCACCGCTGAGACCGCGGTGCTGGTCGGGGCGCTGCGGGCGGGCGGCGCCCGGGTCGCGCTGGCCGCCTCCAACCCCCTGTCCACGCAGAACGACGTGGCGGCGGCCCTGGCGGCGTACGACGTCGCGGTGCACGCCCGCGCCGGGGTCGATCGCGACACCTACTACCGCCACATCCACCAGGCCCTCGACATCGGGCCGGACATCGTGCTCGACGACGGCTGCGACCTGGTGAACATCCTGCACACCGAGCGGGTCGAGTTGCTCGACGGCGTCAGCGGCGGGTGCGAGGAGACCACCACGGGCATCATCCGGCTGCGCCAGATGGCGGCCGAGCAGGCCCTCCGGTTCCCGATGGTCGCGGTGAACGACACCCGCACCAAGCGGATGTTCGACAACAGGTACGGCACCGGCCAGTCGACCCTCGACGGCATCCTGCGGGCCACCAACATGCTGCTCGCGGGCCGCACGGTGGTCGTGGCGGGCTTCGGCTACTGCGGACGAGGTGTGGCCGAGCGGGCGCGCGGCCAGGGCGCGCGGGTGATCGTCACCGAGATCGACCCGGTCAAGGCACTGGACGCGAGCCTGCAGGGCTACGACGTGCGGCCGATGGCGGAGGCCGCCCGGCAGGGGGACCTCTTCATCACCGTCACGGGCAACCGCGACGTCATCCGCGGTGAGCACCTCGCCGAGATGAAGGACGGCGCGATCCTCGCCAACGCCGGGCACTTCGATGTCGAGATCGACGTGCGGGCGCTGGAGTCGATGGCGGACACCGTGTACCTCGGCGTGCGCCCGCACACCGACGAGTACGTCCTGGCCGACGGCCGGCGGCTGCTGCTGCTCGCCGAGGGCCGTCTGGTGAACCTCACGGCCGCCGAGGGTCATCCCGCGGCCGTCATGGACATGTCGTTCTCCGCCCAGGCGCTCGCGGTCGCCTGGCTGGCGGAGGAGCGCTCACGGCTCACGCCCGGGGTGTACGACGTCCCGGCGGAGATCGACGTGGAGGTCGCCCGGCTGAAGCTGGCGGCGGCGGACATCGAGATCGACGCGCTCACCCCTGTCCAGGCCGATTATCTGCGGTCCTGGCGCCTCGGTTCCTGAGCCGTTTTCCGTCGCGTCATCAATTGTTCTTCCGGCGGGACCTTTAACGGTTTCTTTTCACGTCCTCACAGGTCGGCCGCGCACTGCTCTATTTCATAGACAGTTATGTCGGGATTCGGTGACATTTTGTCACCCAACCGGCATCACTTAGCGATCGCGCCTCGTCAACGGTTATGTAACCGGGCCTCGACAGCCTCCCCGCCAAGTGCGTTCCTACAGGTGAGAGCAAGTCCGAAGACACCGCAGGGCACTGTCGGGTTGTCGCCATGTGCCCTGCCATCGGCCCAAAAATCCCCATCTCGCCCACGAGGAGGGAAGATGGTCAGAAGGCGCCATCTCACCATTACGGTCGCGGCGGCCGCGGCTCTGCTCGCCACGGCCTGCCAGACCGACAGCGCCAATCCCCCCCAGAACTCCGGCCCCACCGAACAGGCCGGCAAGCCCGTCTCGGGCGGCACGCTCCGGCTCGTCGGCGGCGGAGACGTCGACCATCTCGACCCCACCAGCACCTACTACACCGTGACGAACGGGATCCTGCGCGCCTACGCCCGCCAGCTGTTCTCCCTGGCCGCGCAGAGCGACCCGAAGAAGGCGCTGGAGGTCGTCCCCGACGTGGCGACCGAGATCCCGACCACCGGCAACGGCGGCATCAGCAAAGATCTGCTCACCTACACGATCAAGCTGCGCGACGGCGTCCAGTGGGACACCACGCCGCCGAGGCCGGTCACGGCGCAGGACTTCGTGCGCGGCTTCAAGCGCCTCTGCAACCCGGTGGCCGGCGCGGGGGCTCCCGGCTACTACACCAGCACGATCAAGGGCATGGCCGAGTACTGCGCGGCCTACGCCAAGGCGTTCGCCAAGGACAAGCCCACGCCGAAGGCGCTGGCGGACTTCCAGAACTCCCACGACGTTTCCGGTGTGCGGGCCAAGGACGACAAGACCATCGTCTTCACGCTGATCCAGCCGGCGAGCGACTTCCTCAACATCCTGTCGCTGAACTTCTCCTCCGCCGCCCCCCAGGAGTACGACCAGTACCTCCCCGACGACGCCGACTTCCGGCAGCACGTGATCTCCGACGGCCCGTACAAAATCACCAAGTACGCGGCGACCAAGGAGATCCGCCTGGAGCGCAACCCGGCCTGGAGGCAGGAGGCGGACCCGATCCGGCACCAGTACGTCGAGGCGATCGAGGTGAAGGAGGGCGTCACCGAGCCGGACAGCGTGCAGCAGCAGCTCGAGGCCGGCAGCGCCGACCTGTCGTGGGACCTGCCGGTGCCGACCGCGCAGCTTCCCCGCCTGGCCGCCGCGAACGACCCGAACTACAAGGTCTTCCCCGGCGCGATCACCAACCCTTACCTCGTCTTCAACCTGCAGAGCAAGAACGAGAACGGCGCGATGGGCAAGCTCAAGGTGCGCCAGGCCATCGAGTACGCCATCAGCAAGGTCGCGGTCGGCAAGATCTACGGCGGCAAGGACCTGAACACCCCGCTGCACACCGCGATCCCGCCCGGCAACATCGGCTACCAGGAGTACAACCCGTACCCCACGCCGAACGACAGCGGCGACCCGGCCAAGTGCAAGCAGTTGCTCTCCGAGGCCGGCTACCCGAACGGCATGACGCTGATCGGCGCGTTCCGCAACGCGGGCAACCACCCCTCGGTCTTCCAGTCGTACTCGGCGGACCTGAAGAAGTGCGGCATCACCGTCAAGGGCCTGCCGGTGCGGCAGGGCGACTACTACGGCGCCTTCCTGCAGAACCCCTCCCTCGCCAAGGACAGCAAGTGGGACGTCTCGGCGCCGGGCTGGATACCCGACTGGTACGGCAACAACGGCCGGGCGGTGGCGCAGCCGCTGTTCCAGACCAACTGCACCCCCGGCACGTCGAACTACGGCTGCTACAGCAACCCCAAGGTCGACGACCTGATCAAGAAGGCCCTGGCGGAGCCGGACCAGGCCAAGGCCGCGGGCCTGTGGCACCAGGTCGACCAGCAGGTGCTGGCCGACGCGGTGATCGTGCCGTTCCAGAACCAGAACACGCCGATCTACCACTCCAAGCGGGTGAAGAACGCTCTCTACCTGCCGGCCTTCCAGCTGTACGACGTCACCAACCTCTGGCTCGACCCGCCCACCCCGTGACGGGAGGACCTGTGAGCCGAAGGACCGGAGAATGAGCCTTCTCGAGGTGAGAGATCTCACGGTCGGCTTCCCGACCGCGGACGGCCTGGTGCGGGCCGTCCGCGGCCTGTCGTTCAGTGTCGAGCCGGGGCGGACGCTGGCGATCGTCGGGGAGTCGGGGAGCGGCAAGACGGTGAGCACGCAGGCCATCCTCGGCCTGCTGCCCGAGGCGGACATCTCGGGCAGCGCGCTGTTCGAGGGCCTCGACCTCCTCGCACTGAGCGAGGAACGTCTGCGCCAGATCCGTGGATCCGAGATAAGCGTGATATTCCAGGACCCTCTGACCAGCCTCCACCCCCTGTACAAGGTGGGCTGGCAGATCGCCGAGCTGATCCAGGTCCACGACGCCTCCGTGAGCCGCGCGCAGGCCCGGCGGCGCGCGGTCGAGCTGCTGGGACTGGTCGGCATCCCGCGGCCCGACCGCCGAATCGACGACTACCCCCACCAGTTCTCCGGCGGCATGCGGCAGCGCGCCATGATCGCGATGGCGCTCGCCCTCAACCCCCGGCTGGTGATCGCCGACGAGCCGACGACCGCGCTGGACGCGACCGTGCAGGCCCAGATCCTGGAGCTGATCATGCGGCTACAGCGGGAGTTCGACATCGCGCTCGTGCTGATCACCCACGACCTGGGCGTCGTCGCGGGGATGGCCGACGAGGTCATGGTCATGTACGCCGGCCTCCCGGTCGAGCGGGCCGACCGGCGCACCCTGTACTACCGGCCGCATCACCCCTATACGAAGGGGCTGCTGGAGTCGATCCCCGGCAGCACCGGCGTGCGGGAGGGCAGGCTCCGGCCGATCCCCGGCCAGCCGCCCAGCATGATCGCGGTGCCGCCCGGATGCGCGTTCCATCCGCGTTGCCGGTACGCGATGCCGGTGTGCCTGGCCGAGCGCCCGCCCCTCGACCGGGTCACCGGCGACGGGGACCACGCCTCGGCGTGCTGGCTGCCGCACGAGGCGGTCGGGCTCGGCGAGGAGGCGGAGGCCGTACGGCTGCGCGCCGCCGCCGCCTCCGATCAGGAGCCCGAACCGGGCGGGGCGGTCCCGGAAGGCTCGGGGGGAGATACGCGGTGAACCTTCTCGAAGTCGACAACCTCATCAAACACTTCCCGATCACCGCCGGCACGCTGATCCGGCACACGGTCGGGCAGGTGCACGCCGTCGACGGGGTCAGCCTGACCCTGGCGCCCGGCGAGACGCTGGGGCTGGTGGGCGAGACCGGATGCGGCAAGTCGACCCTGGCGCGCTGCATCGCCGGTCTGTACCCGGTGACCTCCGGCAAGGTGACCTTCGACGGGCAGGACATCACCAACCTGTCGCGAAGCGCCATGCGGCCCTTTCGCAGGGACATCCAGGTGATGTTCCAGGATCCCTACGGCTCGCTCAACCCGCGCCGCCGGGTCGGCTCGATCATCGCCGACCCGCTCGTCATCCACGACGTCGGCACCCCGCGCGAGCGCCGCCGCACGGTGGCGGAGCTGATGGAACGGGTCGGCCTCAACCCCGAGCACTACAACCGGTTCCCCGCGGAGTTCTCCGGCGGCCAGCGGCAGCGCATCGGCGTCGCCCGGGCCCTCGCGCTGCGGCCACGCCTGATCATCTGCGACGAGCCGGTCTCCGCCCTCGACGTGTCGATCCAGGCCCAGATCCTCAACCTCCTGAAGGACCTGCAGGACGACTTCGGGCTCACGTACCTGTTCATCGCCCACGACCTGTCGGTCGTCCGGCACGTCAGCGACCGCATCGCGGTGATGTACCTGGGCAAGGTGGCCGAGCTCGCCGAGGCCGGAGAGCTGTACGAGCGTCCGCGCCACCCCTACGCCGACGCGCTGCTGTCGGCCACCGCCGTGGCCGACCCGGACGCCGCCGACCGGCGCAGCCGCGTCATCCTCACCGGCGACGTCCCCTCGCCGATCGACCCGCCGTCCGGGTGCCGGTTCCACCCGCGCTGCCCGAGGGCGCAGGAGGTCTGCTCGGTCGAGCAGCCCGTTCTGGCGGGCGCCGGGCACCTGACGGCCTGCCACTTCCCGATCGGCGACGGTGAGAGGAGGACGCGGTGACGCTCACCGAGATACGCCCGGAGGCCGTGCCCGGCGGCACCATCGCCGGGCGCAGCCCTTGGGCCCTGGCCTGGGCCCGCATCCGGACCGACAAGGTCGCCCTGGCGTCGGCGGTGGTCGTCGTGCTGCTGCTCGTGCTCGCCGCCGCGGCGCCGCTCATCGCGCAGTGGAGCGGGCACGGCCCCGACGACCAGTTCCGCGACACCGGCATCACCGACGCCGGCCTGCCGGTGGCCCCCAACGGGACGTTCTGGTTCGGCACCGACCGCCTGGGCCGCGACCTGTTCATCCGCGTCCTGTACGGGGCGCGGGTGTCGCTGGTCGTCGGCGTGCTGTCCACCGGCCTGGCCGCGATGCTGGGGGTCGCCGTCGGCCTGGTCGCGGGGTTCTACGGCGGCGTGATCGACACGATCCTGTCGCGGCTGATGGACGTCGTGCTGTCGTTCCCGTACCTGATCTTCGCCATCGCCGTCGTGTCGATCGCCGGGCCGTCGCTCACCGCCACGATCGGGGTGATCGCGTTCTACTCCTGGGCGGCGATCGCCCGCATCGTGCGCGGCCAGACCCTGTCGATCAAGGAACGGGAGTACGTCGAGGCGGCGAGGTCGCTCGGGGCGGGCGACGCGCGCATCATGTTCGTTGACATCCTGCCGAACCTCCTCGCGCCGGTGATCGTGCTGGTGACGCTGCTGATCCCGGCCGCGATCGTCTTCGAGTCGACCCTGTCGTACCTCGGCCTCGGCATCGTGCCCCCGACACCCTCGTGGGGCAACCTGCTGAGCGAGGCACAGGGCTTCTACCGGGTCGCCTGGTGGTACCTCACCTTCCCGGCGGGGACCCTGCTGCTCACCACGCTCGCCTTCAACCTGCTCGGGGACGGCATCCGCGACGCCATCGACCCGCGCACCGAGCGGCTGTTCAGCAGGCGCCGGGGCATCGTCCGCAGACGCGGCGCCCGTGCGAAGGCCGCGCGGCGCGTGAAGACGGAGGGCTGATCGCGATGTTCCGTCGATTCATCGTCCGGCGCGTGCTGCTCGGCGTGATCGTGCTGTGGCTCGTCACGCTCGGGACGTTCTTCATGTTCTTCGTGGCGCCCGGCGACCCGGCCCGGACGCTGGCCGGGCGGCAGGCCACCCCCGAGCAGGTCGACATGATCAGGCGCGACCTCGGCCTCGACCAGCCCGTCATCGTGCAGTACGGCCAGTACATGGGACGGCTGCTCCACGGCGACCTCGGTAAGTCGTACTTCAACGGCGAGTCGGTCGGCAAGCTGGTCGCCGCGGACCTGCCGCCGACCCTGTCGCTGGTGCTCGGCGGCGCGGTGCTGTGGCTGATCGTCGGGGTGACAGCGGGGATGCTGAGCGCCACCCGGGCACGCTCGGTCCTCGACAGGCTCCTGACGTTCCTCGCGCTCGCCGGGGTGTCCATGCCGACGTTCGTGATCGGGCTGCTGCTGCTCTACCTGCTGTTCTTCCAGCTCACCAAGGCGGGGATGCCGATCTTCCCGCCCGACTCCTATGTCGATCTGTCGCAGAACCCGGCCGAGTGGGCGCGGCACCTGATCCTGCCGTGGATCACGCTGGCCACGGTGCAGGCCGCGACCTACCTGCGGCTGACCAGAGGGTCGATGCTCGACGTGCTGGGCGAGGACTACATCCGCACGGCCCGCGCCAAGGGCGTGCCGGAGCGGCGGGTGATCGTACGGCACGGACTGCGCTCGGCGCTCACCCCCGTGGTGTCGCAGCTCGGCGTGGACGTCGGCACGCTCATCGGCGGCGTGGTCGTCACCGAGTCGGTCTTCGGCCTCGGCGGGGTCGGCCAGGCGGTGGTGCAGGCGTTCGTGAGCAGCGACCTACCGGTGATCATGGGGGTGGTGCTGATCAGCGCCGCCGCGGTGGTCGTCGCCAACCTGCTGGTCGACGTGGCGTACGCCCTCCTGGACGCCCGCGTCCGGCTGGCCTGAGGCCTTCGTGGGGATGGGCATGGCCGGCGCGACCTCTCCCTCGCGCACCGGCCATACCCGCTTCCCACGTACGGGTCAATGCCCCAGTGACCCGTTGGGTCGCCAAGTGCCCGCCTTCGCGCCATGTATGCGGGGGCGAGGAAAAAAATCTAGGCGGGAGGGGTGAATCCGCCCGATGCCGGCTGCGTTTCCGCAGATGGGGCGGTACGCGCGCCTGGTGAGAAAATTTCGGCGGGTTGCGGCTGCGGGGCCTGCGGAGGAGCCGCCTGGGCGTACGGGCCGGGGTGAGGAGCCGCGTGGGCCTGCGGGACGGGATGGCCGTACGCCGTCCGCGCGTACCGCGACCGCTGCGCCATCTGCCGGGCGATGCGCGCCTCCGTGCGGCGGCGGCGCTCGGCGAGGACGGCCGAGAGGTAGGCGTGCGGAGGCACGGCGGGCGGAGGCGGCGGCGAGACGAACGACGCGAACTGCGCGGCGATCCGCGATCCCATCTCGTGCTGGACGGCGGGAGAGAGCTGGTGCCAGCGCGAAAGGTACTGCCGGGCGGTGGAGGCGAGCTCCTGGGGCAGCCGGGACAGCTCCAGCGTCGCCGCCCACGCCGCGAGCGCGGGCGGCATCTGCGGCGGCGGGGACTGGCGGGGGCCGCGCTCGGAGATCACGATGGTGCCCGAGAAGACGTCGCCGAGCCGCTTGCCCTGCGAGGAGATCAGCGAGCTGATCAGCGCGGGGGCGCCGTACAGGATCCAGAACTCCAGGAGCCCGGCGAGCCCGCGGAACAGCGCCTGCCGGAACCGCTCGGGGCTCCCGTCGTCGCTGACCACGCGCAACCCCAGGGCGAGCTTGCCGAGGCTGCGGCCACGGCTCAGCGTCTCGAAGATCACCGGGTAGCCGACGGTGACGAGCGCCATGACGAGGATCATGAGCGCGATCACCACGGCCTCCTCGGTAACGAAGGACGCCATGCCGAGCAGCATGATCAAACCGATCATGGCCAGGACCTGCACCACCATGTCGATGAACAGGGCCACGGCGCGGCTCGGCAGCTGGGCGACCCGCACTTCGAGGACGACGGCCTCACCGGTCACGACATCGGACACGCCCCCACCCTATCCGGCGGGCCAATAGGCTCTCATGCGTGGACATCGACGCGTTCGTCGCCGCGCACAAGCCGACATGGGACCGCCTCGAAGCCCTCGTGCGCCACCGGGGCTCGCTGAGCGGCGCCGAGGTCGACGAGCTGGTCGACCTATACCAGCGGACGGCGACACATCTGTCCATCGTCAGGTCCGGGTCCGACCAGCTCCTGGTGGGCCGTCTGTCGGCGCTGGTCGCGCGGGCCCGGTCCGCGGTGACCGGCGCGCACACCCCTGCCTGGCGGGAGTTCGTGCGGTTCTTCACCGTCTCGTTCCCCGTGGTGGCCTACCGCGCCCGCTGGTGGTGGGCGGCCACGGCCGGCGCCTTCCTGGTGGTGTCGGTGGTGCTCGGGGTGTGGATCGCGCGCAACCCCGGCGTCCAGGCCGCCGTCGCGAGTCCCGAGGAGATCAGGCAGCTCGTCGAGCACGACTTCGCCGACTACTACTCCGATCACCCCGCGGGGGCGTTCGCCGGGCAGGTGTGGATCAACAACGCCTGGGTGTCCATGCAGGTGATCGCGATGTCGGTGCTGCTCGGCATCCCGATCCCGTACATCCTCTGGCAGAACGCCGCGAACGTCGGCGTCTCCGGCGGCCTGATGGCCTCCTACGACCGGCTCGACGTCTTTTTCGGGCTGATCACCCCGCACGGTCTGCTGGAGCTGACAGCCGTCTTCCTGGCCGCCGCCGTGGGGATGCGCCTCGGGTGGACGGCCATCGACCCGGGGCCGCGCAAACGCACCGAGGCGCTGGCCGAGCAGGGGCGCGCCGTGGTGAGCGTGGCGCTCGGACTGGTGGCGGTGCTGCTGGTCTCCGGGCTGATCGAGGCGATGGTCACCCCGTCCCCGCTGCCCACCTGGGCGCGCATCGGCATCGGCGTGATCGCCGAGGGCGCCTTCCTGGCCTACGTCGTCTTCTTCGGCCGCAGGGCGCTGCGCGCGGGCGAGTCCGGCGATCTCGAACGCGCCCCGGACGTCGCACCGTCCAGTTAGTCCCGGAGCGCCCTCAGGAACTTCGCGGCGAGCGGGGCGGCCACGCCGGGGCCGCTGCCGCCGTTCTGGACGAGCACGGCGAAGGCCAGCGAGCCCCGGTAGCCGACGAACCAGGCATGCGAGCTCGCCCCCTTCACCTCGGCGGTGCCGGTCTTCCCGGCGGTGCCGGACGGGAGGCCCGCCTGGGCGGCGGTGCCCTTCGTCACCACCGCGCCCATCATCGCGCGCACGCCGTCGAGCACTCCCTGGTCCAGGGGCACCTCCGGCGGTGATCCGGCGGGCGGCGTGTCGGTCATGAGGGCGGGGCGCCAGACGCCGCTCGCCACGGCGGCGGCGACCTCGGCCATGCACAGCGGGCTCGCCTGCACGGAGTTCTGCCCGATCGCGTCGGCGCCCAGCTCGTCGAGGTCCTTGGGCGGCTGGATGCGGCAGGTGCTGAGGCCGGTCTTCTCGCGGAACCCGAACCGGTCGGCCGCCTCGGCGCGCAGCTGGTCGCCGCGCAGGTGTTCGTAGGTCTGCTGCACGAAGGTGGTGTTGCACGAGTGGGCGAACGCCATGGTGAGGCTGACCGTGCCGCGGTCGGCGCCGCCGTCGTTGGTGAAGCTGCGGGCGTTCGGGATGGTGTACGACGCCGGGCACGGCACCTGGGAGTCGGCCGTCAGGCCGTTGCCCAGGAGCGCGGCGGCCGTCACCACCTTGAAGGCCGAACCGGGCGGGTAGAGGCCGTTGAAGGCCCGCCTGCCGCCCAGGGTGTCCGCCACCGCGCGGACCTGCCTGCTCTGGACGTCCACGGCGACGATCGCCGCGGGCTGCGTCACACCGTCCAGGGCGCGGGCGGCGGCGGTCTGCTCCCGCTGCGCGATCGTGGTGCGCCGTCCCGCCTGGGTGGGGTTGGGGGAGGCCAGCAACACCTTGCCCGACGGCACCTCCTCCAGCGACAGACGTACGGCGGCGGCGTCCAGGCCGGGGAAGTAGTCGCCGGCCCTGCTGTTCGGCGGGAACGCCCGCCCCTCGCGGGTCAGCACCTGGGGGGACCTGTTCTCCTTCAGCCGTACGCCACCGCCGTCCCTGAGGGACGGATGCAGCGTCTCGGGCGCCCACAGCACCTTCCACGAGCCGTTCCGCAGGGCGAGGCGCAGCACCGAGGAGAACGGCCACGGGCCGAGCCCGGTCACCTGGCGCACGCCCTGGAACGGCACTTCGGCCGCCTCGGCGCCCACCAGGCGCGGGACGCCGGGCGTCAGCGACAACGACGCGATCCGCAGGTCGGCGCTGAACCGGCGGTGCCGGTCGGCGAAGTCGGCCGGCGGATCGGCGACCAGGCCGGCCATTGAGGTGAGGTCACCGGCCTGCCAGGCGGCGAAGTAGCGGCTCGCGGTGCCGCCGGGCCCCTCCTGGACGGGCGGCGTGGAGGGGGAGGCGGGCAGGGGGAGGCCGGTGGCGGGCGCCGTCGTCCCGGTGACCGGTGCCACCGTCCCGGCCGGTCGGGCGGTGACCGGCGGGGCCTGTGCGGTGAGGGTGGGGGACGGCCGGCGCGTGCGTGCCAGCGGGGTCTGCATGGGATCCGGCGTGGTCAGCACCGCGTACCCGGCGAAGGCCAGCATCAGGCCCACCAGGACGACCATCACCACGGGCCATCGAGCACGCATTGTTTGCACCGCCGAGTTGATTGGGACCGCACACCGCGAAAAGATCGTATGCGGCAAAAGGTGCGCTCATCCCTGCTTTATTCACCGACTGGAATACGGCCAGTGCTGAATACGCGTTTTCTCGAACCGGAATAACGGGACGCATCCCCCCGGTCGCCGGAGCGGTGAAAGACTGCTGTCATGGCCAGCATGCATGACGTCCATTCCCGCCACGATCACACCGATCCGGCCTGCGCCCTCGCCCACGGAGAGATGGCGGCGGAGACGGATCAGCGCACCCTCGTCGCCGTTTTCGCCTCACCGGTGGCCGAATATCTGCTTCGCTACGGGGTCGATCTCGGATATCGGGTGCTGCTGCTGGAGCCGGACCCGGAACGCGCCGAGCGGGCGGCGGGCCGCGTGCCGCCCGGCGCCGAGGTGGTGGCACAGGCGCCATCCGAGCCGGTCGGGGCGGCCGACGTCGTGGTCACCGACCACGACCGACCCGAACTCGGCGCCGTGCTGCGCGAACTGCTCACCTTCCCATGCCGCTGGATCGGCGTGATGGGCAGCCCGCGCCACACGGCTCCGCACGTGGCCGCGCTGGCGGAACTGGGGGTGCCGGCCGAGGAGATCGCGCGGATCCACCGGCCGATCGGCCTCAACATCGGCTCCCGCACCCCTCCGGAGATCGCCGTCTCCACCCTGGCCGGCCTCCTCGCCGACCGTAACGCCCGCCCCGGTGGCTTCGTCTTCTGAGCGTCGTCAGGACAGGGCCATCGTCGTGCTCGGCGTGAGGGGGACGGGCGGGTGGCGGAGGCCCGCCACCCGCCCGCAGGGGAGAGGTTGGTTCCGGGGTGTCAGGAGGTCACGCAGCGTCGCAGTACTTGTTGCTCAGCGGCACGTCGTCGAAGGTCAGCCCCTTGGCGAACTGGAGCGGGGCGATGTTGGAGAGCATGTAGGCCATGTTGACCCGGGCGACGAAGCACCCGCCCCGGTTGGCGGCCGCGACGATGTGGTGGCCGGCGGACCATCCCTTGGCGACGATGGCCGCCGCGCAGACGGCCATGCCCATCGGGTGCGGGATCTTGCTGCAGATCATGTACGCGGCCCCGGTTGCGAACGTGGTGCCGGACCCGAGCTGGTCCTTGAGGTTCCGGGTGCTGTTCTTGGACAGGTACCACGAGCAGGTGACGATCCCGCAGTTGCGCCGCACGGCCGACAGGGTGCTCGCGGTCGAGGCCGCGGAGGCCTTGGTGGCGGCCGCCGGCGACGTGGCGGCGCCGGCCGGGGAAGCGGTCGCCAGCGCCCCGGCCGAAGCCGCCCCGACCAGGGCGAAGGCGGCGATGGACGAGCGCAGGCGAGCGGTGATGGTGGTCATGTCCGTTCCTCTCCGAGTGCTGTCGTGCTGCGGACGAGAGGAAGGTAAGGCGGCGGTTGTTGAGGAAATGTTGAATCCGTGTGAGGCCGCCGGTCAGCGCCCGCCGGTGCCGCCCGAGCCCTTGTCCATCACCGCCAGCGCCCGCGCCCGTCCCGGCTGGTCGCCCGTGCTCTCGAAGACGGCCAGCGCCTCCTTTGCGAGCTGCCACGCGCGGCCGGGGTCACCCTCGGCGAGGTTCACCTCGGCGAGGGTGGTCAGCGCGTGCGCGTCGAGCAGCCGGTCGCCGAGCCGTACGGCGATGCTCCTCGCCTCCTGGCCCAGAACCCTCGCCTCCGGCACCAGCGCCTGCGACAGCCGTACGGCGGCGAGGTCGAGGAGGGCGTCGGCGTGCCGATGCCGGTCGCCCAGGGACGACAGCAGCGCCGCGGCCCTGCCGAGCTCGGCCGCGGCCTCCTCCAGCCGTCCTGCCCGGTGCAGCACCGTGCCGAGGGCACGGCGGGCCTCGGCCGCCCCGGCGGGATCGGCCCGCTCGTCGAACTCGGCCAGGCACGCGGTGAGATTGCGCTCGGCGTCGGCCAGCCGGCCCTGCTCCAGGAGCACCTGGCCGAGCCTTCGCCTGGTGTGCGCGACATCCCTGGGGCCGCCCGCGCGCAGGAACATGCCGAGCGCGAGCCGCAGCCGGTCGTGGGCGAGGTCCCACTGCTGCTCCGCACGGTGGAGGTCGCCGAGGTCGCGGAGGATGAGCGCCTCGGCCCGGGCGTCCCCGGCCTGCCGGGCCGCGTCCAGCCCGAGCTCGCCGACGTGCCGCCAGCCGTCCATGAACCGGTGGCGCTCCAGGAACGGTGTGAGCAGGTGAGCGAGCCGCCAGGCGCCGTCCCACAGCCCGGCCTTGTGCAGGTCGTCCACCAGGGCGGTCAGGAAGACCCGCTCGGCCAGCAGCCAGTTCACCGAGGCGCGGATGTCGGTGGTGGCGAAGGCCGGCCGGTCGAGCTCGGCCGCGGCCTCGCCCGACACCAGCGGGAACCGGGAGGCCCGCACCTTGGTCATCACGACGCTCATGAGCCCGGTGAGGACATGGCGGACGGCGTCCTCACCGCTCTGCGCCATCAGCTCCTCGCGCGCGTACAGGCGGGTCAGGTCGTGGAGCCGGTAGCGGACCTGGCCGGCGGCGTCCACCATGTGCGTCTCCAGCAGGCCCGCGTCCACGAGCGTCTCGGCCTCGTCGCCGAACAGGACGGCGACCCAGTGGGCGAAGTCGGGCGCCGACAGCGCCCCGAGCATGCGGAGCATGCGCTTGGCCTTGTCCGGCAGCTCTTCGTAGCCCACCGAATAGACGCTGCGGACGGTCTGGTCGCCCGAGTGCAGCAGGTCGAGCCGCCGCTGCTCGTCGTCGAGGAGGTTCGCCAGGTGCTCGACCGTCCACGCCGGGCGCGCGGCGAGCCGGGACCCGGCGATGCGCAGCGCGATCGGCAGGCCGGCGCAGGCGCGCACCAGCCGGCGCGTCGCGGCCGGCTCGGCCGTCGCCCGTTCCGGGCCGATCAGCTGGACGAGGAGGGCCACCGAGTCGTCGTCGTCGAGGACGTCCACGGGCAGCCGTACGGCGTCGATCAGGCCACCGAGCGGGGAGCGGCTGGTCACGATCACCGGGCACGAAGTGAGCAGGGGACGCACCTGGCTCTCGCCCGCGGCGTTGTCGAGCAGCAGGAGCAGCCGGCGGCCCGCGGTGTAGGTGCGGAACAGTTTCTCCCGCTGTTCGAGCGTGGCGGGCATGGCCTGCACCGGGCAGCCGAGCCAGCGCAGGAAGTCCTCCAGGACCGCCGCGGGGTTCACCGGCCGGCCGTGGTCGCCGCGCAGGTCGGCGTAGAAGACGCCGTCGGGGAAGCGGTCGCGCGTCCGCCACGCGGCGTGCACGGCGAGCGCCGACTTGCCCGCCCCCGCCTGCCCGTGGACCACGACGCGCGCCGGGGCCCGCGGATCGGCGGTGAGCCGGTCGAGCTGCCCCAGCAGGCTCTCCCGGCCGGTGAAGTCGGCCACGTCGTACGGCAGGAGCACGGGCGGCCCCGTCGAGACGTGCAGCGACACGTCGTCGTGGAGCATCCGGTGGTAGAGCAGCTGCAGCTCGGGGTCGGGCTCGATCGCGTGCCCGTCGTCCAGGGCCTCCCGCAGCCGCCCGTAGGCGTCCAGGGCCTCCACCCGCCGCCCGCTGCGGTAGAGCGCGAGCATGTACTGGCCGTGGAAGCGCTGCCACATCGGGTGCGCCCTGGTCAGCTGCCGCAGGTCGGCGACCAGCTCGCGGTGGTGGCCGGCCTTCAGGTCGAGGTCGATGCGCCGCTCGACGGCGAGGAGGCGCAGCTCCTCCAGCTCCTCGCGCATCGCCAGGGTCTCGACCCATCGGTGGCCGTCGGGGTCGACGTCCTCCAGCACCTCGCCCCGCCACAGGCCGAGCGCCTCGCCCAGCAGCGAGCGGGCCTCCTCGTCGTGCCCTGCGCGCGCCGCCGAAAGGCCCCTGTCGACCAGGCCGCGGAACCGGTGCACGTCGATCTGGTCGTCGTCGACCGCCAGGGTGTAGGTGCCGGAGACGGTCGTGATGACGTCCTTGCCGAGGAGCTTCCTCAGCTGGCCGACGTAGCCCCGAACCAGGGAGTCGGATCTCTCGCCGTCCTCGTTCGGCCACAGCAGGTGACGCAGGCGGGCGAGCGTCATCGGGCGGCGCGGGTTCAGCACGAGGACCGCCAGCAGGTCACGGTGCTTCCCGGCCGTCGGAGTACGGTCGTGCGTGCCCTCCTGGACCCGCAGCGCCCCCATGATCCGAAATTCCATGACAATCTCCCCGTGACACGGGTCATACGTCCTGACGGCCGAAAGCTTTAATATCACGGGAGGAAACCGATGCCCCTGTCGCCGCTCGCGCCGTCCGACCCTCAGCGGCTCGGCGGGTACTGGCTGGCGGGCAGGCTGGGCGCGGGTGGCCAGGGAGTCGTCTACGAGGCCTACGGCGAGGACGGCGAGCGCGTCGCCGTCAAGGTGCCCCGGCTCGACGACCCCGCCTCGCGCGCCAGACTGGCCAAGGAGGCCGCCGCGGCGCAGCGGGTGGCGTCGTTCTGCACGGCCAGGGTGATCGAGGCCCGTACCGACGTCCCCGAGGCGTTCATCGTCAGCGAGTACGTCCCCGGGCCGAACCTCCGGCAGGTGGTCGCCGAGTCGGGGCCGTACGAAGGCGATCTCCTGGTGCGGCTCGCCATCGGGGTCGCCACCGCGCTGACGGCCATCCACCAGGTCGGCATCGTGCACCGCGACCTCAAGCCCGACAACATCATCCTGGGCCCCGACGGCCCCCGCGTGATCGACTTCGGCGTCGCCCGGCAACTCGGCGTCCCGGGCACCACCACGGGGCCGATGATGGGCACCCCGAACTACATGGCGCCCGAGCTCTTCGCCGGCCAGGACGCCTCGGCCGCCGCCGACGTCTGGGCGTGGGGACTGACCGTCCTGTTCGCCGCGACCGGGCAGGACCCCATCCCGGACGCCGACCCGTTCGCCGTCGTGACCCAGGTGCTCGGTTACCGGCCCGACCTCGCGAACCTGGCCGAGCCGCTTCGAGGGCTGGTGGCCGGCGCGCTCACCCAGGAACCACAGGCCCGGCCGTCCGCCCGTGACCTCCTGCTCGGCCTGCTCGGCGGCGTGGACGGGCACCGGCCGCCGTCCGGCGACGACCTGCTGGCGGACGGCGGCAGCGTCGCGGCCACCGTGCGCCCGCCCGACACGGCCCCCACCTCCGAGCGCGATCTCGGGACGATCGCCGAGGAGCTCTACAAGGAACTGTCGGAGAGCGAACGGGCCGTGGCGCCCGAGGTGTTCCTGCGGATGGTCGGCGCCTCCGAGGACGGCGACGAGACGGTCAGGCACGTCCCGCGAGAGGAACTGGCCGACGCCGCCGGGGACGGACCCGCCGCCTCGCTGCTCACGGTGTACGAGGCCGCAGGCCTGGTCGTCGAGACCGACACCGCCTTCACCCTGGTCCATCCGGCGCTGATCCAGGCCTGGCCCCGGCTGCGCGAATGGGTGGCCGCGGAACGCGACGGCCTGCCCGTCCACCGGCGGCTGACGGAGGCGGCCCGCGCCTGGGACCGCAACGGGCGGAAACCCGGCGACCTCCTGCACGGCTCCAACCTCGACCGCGCGCTCCGCTGGGCGGCCGGCGGGCGCCGCAACGTGACGCTGATCCCTCTGGAACGGGAGTTCCTCGACGCGGCCGCCTCGCTCTCGGCGCGCACGTCGCGGCGGCGTGCCATGCTGGCGGGGGCGCTCGCCGTCCTGCTGGTCCTCGCGCTCGCCGCGGGCGGGTTCGCCGAATACCAGCGCCGGATCGTGGAACGGCAGCGCGACGACGCCGGCGCGCGCTCGCTGGCGCTGCGCGCCGCCGACCTGCGCGACACCGACCCGCGGACGGCGATGCTGATGAGCGTCGCGGCCTGGCGGCTCGCCCCGGACCTCCCGCAGTCACGCGGGGCGCTGTACGACTCGCGCTCCCAGCCGTTCACCGACTCCTTCACCGACCCGGAGGTGAGCGCCGACACGATCTACACGACCAGCGACGACGGCCACGTCCTCGTCGCCGTCCGGGCGGGCCAGGTGACCTTGTGGGACGTCCGCGCCCACCGGCGGCTGCGCCGCTTCCAAGGAGTGAGCGCGTCGGTCGCCAAGGCGGGGCTACGCCCGGACGGCAAGGTGCTCGCCCTCCAGGACGACAAGGGCGTACAGCTCTGGGACGTCACGACCGGCAGGGCCACGGGAAAGGCTTTCGGGCCCGGTTCCGCCCCCGGCAACTCCCATCCGCTGGAGTTCGATCCCACCGGGCGTCTGCTGTCCGTTCCCGAGCTTGATCGCGACGCCAGGTGGTGGGACGTCGGCGAACGGAAGAGGATCCAGACGGGATCCGGAGCCGGGGTCGACGCGGTGAACGCGGACGAGAGCCTGGGCCTGGTGTACTCCACCGGCAAGGGACGGGCGGAGCTGTGGGACCTGAAGACCGGCCACCGGCTACCGGCGAAGTGGCTCCCCGACAAGAAGGAGGTCAAGGACGCCCGCTTCGCCGAGGACGGGCGAACGCTGGCGGTCACAAGAGTCATGGCGGCCGATGGAGCGATCCCTCTCATCCCGGGCAGCCCCAACAGCCCTGGCAACACCGCCATCAGCATTCTGCTGAGGACGGCGCGTTCGGGTGCTCCTGTGAAAGGGGACGGCGCGGGGCCGGTCGCCGATTTCATCGGTTTCGGATATCAGGGCCGATTCGTGGCCACATGGGCTGACCGCAGCCTGGTCATCTTGCGCCCCGCGGATTCCAATATCGTTTTCGCTCGCGAACTCGGCTCGCCGATCGGGAAGCTCCGTTTCGACGAGGCGGACCATCGCCTGCGCTACCTGACGGACGCCGGAACCGTCCGCACACTGGACGTCGGCATGCTGCTCGACTCACCGGTCCTGCCGGGCTCATATGTCGATGGCAGGGCCCTTCTGGGACCTGGCGGCCGGGTCCTCGCGATCTATGACGGCCACGGCGCTGTACACATTTGGGACGTACAGCGGGGACGGCAGATAGGGCGGGCCGTCACGCTCGGGGCCTCGTTCTCTGCGCCTTCGCTGGCCTTCAACAGGGACGGGGCAAGGCTGGCCATCGGCGCGCCAAGCGTCGACGGGACAGGTGGCAAGGCGACGCCGCGCGCAGGGGTGACCATAGTGGACACAGCAGACGGTGCGGTGCTGACTTCCTTTCACGTCTCGGACAGCAGGGCCGTCGGAGTCGAGAGCATGGCCTTCAACCCGGACGGCACCACCCTCGCCGTCGCACCCAACGATCTCTACGGCCCCCCTCTCGAGCTGTGGAACCTGGTACGTCGGCAGGTTCGGCTCGTCCCCGGCGTCAAGGGGTCGGACTTCATGGCCTATCGACCGGACGGGAAACTGCTGGTAGCGGAGATGTATCCGAGGCTGACACTCGTGGACCCGATCAAGTTCGCGCCGGTCGCCGCTCCGCCTGGCTCGGGAAGCGTCGGAGACACATACTCGTTCAGCCCGGACGGTCGCGTGGTGGCGGTTACGGCCACCGGCCGGATCGTGATCTGGGATGCCGACTTCCGGGCGACGAGAGGCCAGGCTTTCCCCGCGGTGAAGGACGGCCTCTCGGCTCCCACATGGTCTCCTGACGGTCGTACGCTCGCTGCTTCCTGGGCGGGTGGCAGTGTCAGGCTCTGGGACGAGATCAGCCGTCAGCCCATGGGAACGATCTTCCAAGCTCCTGTTCAGGAAGATCGGGAGATCACGATGGCCTTCAGCGGCGATGGCCGTACCCTCTACAGCGCCACACCCGATGGGGTGCTCCGGGCCTTCGACCTCGATCCCGGGCACGTGGCGGCGGCGGTCTGCCGGCGGGCCGGGGGTGGGCCGGACGTGGAGCAGTGGAGGCGGGACGTCCCCGAGATCGATCCCGCCGCCGTCTGTCCTTGAGCCCGCGCCCGCGACGGCCCTCTGAGCGCGCCCGATACCCGTCGGGAGGGCGTCAGAGGCGCCCGGCGGCCTTGAGGGCCAGGTAGGCGTCGGCCAGGGTCGGGGCGAGGTCTTCGGGGACGGCGTCGACGACCTCCACCCCGTGGCGCCGCAGGTGGGTGGTCAGCCGGGACCGTTCGCCGCGCAGGTGCTCGGCGGCCGCCGCGTCGTACACCAGCTCCGCCGTGCCACGTCCCGCCGCCATCTCCGCCACGCGCGGGTCGGCCACGGAGGCGACCAGCACCAGGTGGCGCGAGGCGAGCTGGGGGAGCACCGGGAGGAGCCCCTCGTCCATCGCGGCCGGGTTCAGGTCGGTCAGCAGGACGATCAGGCAGCGCCGCTTGGCCCTGGCCAGGATCGCCGCCACCATGCTCTCGGAGTCGGACTCCACCAGCTCCGGCTCGATCGGGGCCATCACGTTGACCAGCGCCGAGAGCGAATCCGTCCGGGACGCCCCCGACAGCCAGGCCCGTACGGCGCGGTCGTGGGCGAGGAAGTCGACCCGGTCGCCGGCCCGGGTGGCGAGGGCGGCCAGCAGGAGGGCGGCGTCCATCGACCAGTCGAGCCGCGGCCATCCAGGGGCCGTGTCCGGGCCGGAACCGGTTCCCGGCGGGTTCCGGCCGGCGTCGGGTCCCGGGCCGGTTCCCCGGACGTCCCCCGAGCCTGCCTGGGCCGGGATGGGGGAGGCGCCGACGCGGCCGGCGGAGGTGCGGCCGGTGTCGAGGACGATCAGGACGCGCCGGTCGCGTTCGGGACGCCATGTCCGGACGACCACGTCGGCGCGGCGGGCCGTGGCGCGCCAGTCGATCGACCGCACGTCGTCGCCCACGACGTACTCGCGCAGCGAGTCGAACTCGGTGCCCTGGCCGCGCACGAGCGCCGGGTGCTGCCCCTCCAGCTCGCGCAGCTTCGACAGCTTGGCGGGCAGGTGCTTGCGGCTGAGGAACGGCGGCAGCACCCGCACCTTCCACGGCACGCTGTGGGAGCCCTGGCGGGCGGCGACGCCGAGCGGGCCGAGCGACCGTACGGTCACGGTGGCCGCCTCGCGGTCGCCGCGCCGCGACGGGGTCAGTGTGGTGACCAGACGACGCCTCTCACCGGCTGGGACGTCGAGGCGCTGGTGGCGCGGGGCGGCGCCCGCCGACGGCGGCCAGGCGTCCCGCAGCCTCCCCCGGACGCGACGGCGCCCGGGGTTCTCCACGATCAGTTCCACCGCCACCGACTCGCCGAGCCGTACGAGCCGCTCGCCGCCGCGCCGGAACCGCAGCGGCCGTACGGCCCCCGCGAAGAACAGGTCGACGGCGACGAGCGTGCCGAGCAACAGCAGCAGGCCGAGCACGGCGTACCCGGGGCGCGGCGCGAACAGCACGGCGACGGCCCCGAGGGCGGCGATCAGCCCGGCGCGGCCGGTGAGCGCCATCAGCGGGGGACCGGGACCGAGGCGAGCACGCCGTCGAGCAGCCCGTCCGGCGTCGCGCCCTCGAGCTCGGCCTCCGGGCGCAGCTGGACGCGGTGCCGCAGCGTCGGCTTGGCCAGCGCCTTGACGTCGTCGGGAGTGACGTAGGAGCGGCCGGACAGCCACGCCCAGGCCCGTGCCGCCGCCAGCAGCGCGGTGGCGCCGCGCGGGGAGACGCCGAGCTGCAGCGACGGGGACATCCGGGTCGCCCGGGCGAGGTCGACGACGTACCCCAGTACCTCGGGTGCGACGTGCAGTTTGGCGACCTCGGCCTGCCCGGCGGCGAGGTCGGCCGCCGAGGCGACCTGCCTGATGTGGGACAGGTCCTTGGGGTCGAAGCCGAGCGCGTGCCGTTCGAGCACGGCGATCTCCTGCTCACGCGGCGGCAGCGGCACCGTGAGCTTGAGCAGGAACCGGTCGAGCTGCGCCTCGGGGAGCTGGTAGGTGCCCTCGTACTCGATGGGGTTCTGCGTGGCGATCACGACGAACGGCTCGGGCAGCTTCATCGGCGCGCCGTCCGCGCTGACCTGGCGCTCCTCCATGGCCTCCAGCAGGGCGGCCTGGGTCTTCGGCGGCGTGCGGTTGATCTCGTCGGCCAGCAGCAGGTTGGTGAAGATCGGGCCCTCGCGGAAGGCGAACTCGCTGGTCTTGGCGTCGTAGACCAGCGACCCGGTGACGTCGCCCGGCATCAGGTCGGGGGTGAACTGCACCCGCTTGAAGTCGAGGGCCAGGGTGGCGGCCAGCGTGCGGACCAGCAGCGTCTTGGCCACGCCCGGCACGCCTTCCAGCAGCACGTGCCCCTTGCACAGCAGGGCGATGACGAGGCCGGTCACCACGGCGTCCTGTCCGACGACCGCCTTGGCGACCTCGGAGCGCAGCGCCCCGAGCGCGTCCCGGGCGCCGTCGCGTACGGGCTCGCCGGGCTGGGGCGCCGGAGCGGGCGCGTTCGGCGCCGGCGCTGCCGGGAGGCCGCCGGGCACGGTGCGGGACGGGTCCCCTGCGAGCGGCGCCGGCGCGTCGCCCATGGGGGGCGGCGTGGGAGGCCAGGGGTGACCGGGCGTTCCGCTCGCGGGGCCTCCAGGCGGAGGTGTGGTCACGGCTCTCGTACCTGCCTTTCCAAGGTGTCGAGGTGGCCCGCCAGGGCGACGAGCCCGGCGTCGTCCGCCGGTATCGGGCCGTACAGGACTGAACGCACCCAGACCGCATCCTGCCCGGTGCGCAGGGCGGTCGCGGCAACGACCTCGTCCCAGGTCGCGTCGCCGGACAGCCCCAGCCGCGGTGCGATCCGTGAGACGCAGGCCGCGCGCAGTGTCGCGGACGCCCGGTCGCGGGCCCGGCGGGCACGGTAGAGGCGCCCGCGCCCCTCCACCGTCTCCGCCGCCCGGACGACCACGGGCAGCCGTTCGACCACGACGGGGCCGAGACGGCGTGCCCGCCACAGCGCCACCACCAGCAGCGCGACGCCGAGCTGGAGCACCGCCCAGGGCACCCCCGGCGGGATCAGCTCGCCGAGCGTGGCGCGCCCGGAGCCCGGCCTGGCCTGCGGGCGGTCGGGGGCGACGAACCAGATCAGAACGGGCCGCGCGCCCGCGAGATTCATCGCCAGGGCGGCGTTGCCGTCCTCCGCCAGCCGCTGGTTCGACATGAACGCCCCGTCGCCGACCACCGTCGTGACGACGGAGCCGGTGGTCTGGCGCACGAGGGTGAAGCCCTTGCCGTCGGGGTAGCAGCCGACGGCGCCCCGCGGCGGCCTGTACGACACCCCTCCGGTGTGGGCGCTCCCGGCGCGCACGGCGGCCGGCAGGTCGCACATCGGCTCGCGGGAGCGGGATGCGGCCGTCTGCTCGGCTTGGAGGCCCGGAGGCAGGAGGGACTGGTCCACGGACGGTCCCACGACCAGCCGGTCGGCCCGGGTGGCGGCCAGACGCCGCAGGTCGTCCTCACTCAGGTGGGTCGTGTCGGTCAGCAGCAGCTGGGCGCCCGCGCCGTCGAGGCGCTCGACGTCGGCCACCGTGGAGACCCGTTCGACCCGTACACCGCGCCCGCGAAGGATCTCGGCGAGCGCCTTGCCGCCGTTCAGCGAGGTGCCGGCGGGATCCAGGTCACGGCCCTCCGCCGAGGTGCCGGTGATCAGCACGGTGAGGACGGCGACGGCGACCACCAGGACACCGAAGACCAGGAATCCGCGGCCGCCGCGCCAGATGCTCCTCGCCGTGGGAGACGTCGAGAGCGAGGGGACCGCCTGCTCGGGCGCCGACAGGGTCACCGGCCCTCTCCTCGGGTGATCGAGGCCGTCGTGGTCATCGGGCCGCCTCCGTGGCCATGGGGGCGGACGCGGCGGGGCGGGTGGCGCGCAGGTCGTCGTCCAGCGCCGCCATGGTCTGGTAGCCCTCGGCGGTGCCCGGCACCTCGCCGTACGTCACGTCGTCGAACAGCCGGGCGGCCGTGGCCAGCCTTACGGCGAACGGCGGCAGCTCCCGCCCCGCCGTCTCGGCCAGCTCGTCGGCCGTACGGCCCGGCTGGGGCGCCACGATCGCCCGGTGCTCCAGGTCGCGGGCGATGGCCCGCAGCCGCTCGCGGATCGCGTCCGCCCAGCGGGACTGCCCGGCGAGCCGCTCGGCCTCGGCCCGGTGCTCCTCGGCCGTGCGCTCCCGCGCCCCGAACAGCTCCTCGCCCCCGAGCCGGTGACTGCGGGTGGCCTTGCGGGCCTGCCAGGCGATCAGGGCGACCAGGCCCGCCACGACGAGGATGACGACGACGAGGGCGACCACGCCTCCGGGGACGCCGCCGGGCGCCTGGTCGAGCAGGCTGTCCACGAACTCCCGGATCAGCCGCAGCACGCGCTCCGGCAGTGACTCCTGCTGGTACTCGGGCTTGACCAGCTCCTCGACCGCCTTGCGGCGTGCCTCTTCGCGTCCGATGTCGTCCAGGACGACGGCGTTCACCAGCTCTGCGACGGTCACGGTGCTCCGTAGCCGCCGTGTCCGTTCGGCCCGGCCGCGTGGGACGGGTGCCAGAGGTCGTCGGCGGCGGCCGACACCCAGCCCTGGCGCTGCTGCTCGGTCGCGGCGGTCTGCAGCACGAGGTCGAAGGCCTCGGCGCGCATCCGGCGGTCGGTGTAGAGCAGGCCGTTGACCCCCGCCTGGATGGGATAGGTGATCATCGCGCTGAGGATGCCGCCGACGGTGAACAACACCGCCGTAACCACGACCATCCCGAGGCTGCCCTGGCCGCCGATGGCGAGCACCGCGCCCACCAGGCTGACCGGGACCGAGAGGATACCGCCCAGCATGGCCGCGATGAGCTGCGTCAGGAGGATGATGCCCAGCACCCGCCAGAAGTCGCCGTCCACCAGCCGCCACGAGCGGCGCATCGCCTCGATCACGCCGCGCCGCTCGAGCACCACGGCCGGGGCGGCCAGGGCGAAACGGGTGGTGAAGAACAGCCCGTAGGCCACGACGCACAGGACGAGCAGCAGACCGACGCCGATCACGGCCACCGGCTCCGCGCCGGCGACGACGACCGCGACGATCAGCAGCACCGCGACGACGATCGGCACGAGCATGATCAGGCCGGTGAGGAACGCCAGGCCGAACAGCGCGGGCAGCCGCGACCTGGTGAGCCGCCAGGCCTCGCCGATGGTGATCCGGCCCCCGAAGACCGCGCGGCCGAGCACGCGTGTCAGCACACCGGTCAGCATCGTGACCACGAAGAACTGGATGATCAGTCCCACCACCGAGCCGCCGAGCTGCGCCAACGCGCCGTCCAGGGACACCTCGGTGCTCCGGCTGCCGCCCAGAGGGTCGGTGACCATGCCGCCGACGGACTTGTAGTAGATGGCCTGGCCGATCGCCACGGGCAGTGTGCCGACCGCGGCGGCGATGGCCGAAAGGCCCAGCGTCGCCTTGGGGTTGGAGCGGATCAGCTTGATCGTGCCGTCGAGGATGTCGCCCAGGCCGAGCGGGCGCAGCGGGATAATCCCCGGCCGCGGCGCCTGCGGCGGCGGCTGGAAGCCGTACGGCTGCCCGTAGGCGTACGGCCCCGGGCCCGGCTGCCCGCCGTACGGCCCCGGTCCCGGCCCGCCGTACGGACCCTGGCCGGGGGCGCCGTGGGGCCCCGCCGGGGGTGGCCCGTACCCCTGGCCCCGCGGCGGAGCCTGGCCCGCGGGACCGTAGGGCGGAGGGGCGCCCGCGCGGCCGTCACCGGAGGGGGCGGGCCCGGAGGGAGGGGGAGCGTCACCGGGCGCGGTCCACGGCGTGGGGCCCTGACCGGTGTACGGCGGGGGCTGGTTCTTCGCCCACCCGGGAGGCGTCTCGGGCGTGGAGCCGTGACCGTCTGACATATCCCAATCCTGGCATGTCGCGCAGGTCTTCGTGATGGCCCCCGACCCGATCACTGCCGGGGATGGCCGAATACGACCGGTTTGGAGCACACTTGGGGAGGGGCCGCACGGGGGACGCGCCACGCCACGCGACAGGCTCATAGGGCCAGATCATTGGCGGGTTCCGTAACGTGCGCCTAAAATTCGGCTTTTGGCGACGCTAATGTTCGATCGTTTATCACCCACGCGTGACTCACGGGTAGCCTGCGGTCGGTCGTACGGCTTTCGCCTCAACCTTCAATACAGTGCAGAACGAATGAGGGGCCATGAAAGGACGCGTGCTGGTCGTCGACGACGACGCCGCTCTCGCCGAGATGCTCGGCATTGTCCTTCGGGGGGAGGGCTTCGAGCCGTCGTTCGTCTCGGACGGGGACAAGGCGCTCGACGCGTTCCGCGACACGCGGCCGGACCTCGTCCTTCTCGACCTGATGCTGCCCGGGGCCGACGGCATCGACGTGTGCCGGCGCATCCGCGCCGAGTCCGGCGTGCCGATCGTCATGCTGACGGCCAAGAGCGACACCATCGACGTGGTCCTCGGCCTCGAGTCGGGAGCCGACGACTACATCGTCAAGCCGTTCAAGCCGAAGGAGCTCGTCGCGCGGGTACGTGCGCGGCTGCGCCGCACCGACGAGCCCACGCCCGAGGTGCTGCAGATCGGCGACATCACGATCGACGTCGCGGGTCACTCGGTCAAGCGCGAGGACGAGACCGTCAACCTCACCCCGCTCGAGTTCGACCTGCTGGTGGCGCTCGCCCGCAAGCCGCGCCAGGTGTTCACGCGCGAGGTGCTGCTGGAGCAGGTGTGGGGCTACCGCCACGCCGCCGACACGCGCCTGGTCAACGTCCACGTGCAGCGGCTGCGCGCCAAGATCGAGAAGGACCCGGAGCACCCCGAGATCGTCGTGACCGTTCGCGGCGTCGGCTACAAGGCGGGTCCGGCGTAGGCCGCCCCGCCGCGTCCCGGCGTGACCTCGGACCCTGAGATGGCCCCCCCGACATCCGGCACCGCCCGCGCCGCCGGGCGGCCGAAGCCGAAGACCAAGCCCCGGCGGACGCCGCGCCAGATCGTGCGCGGCGCCCGCAGGCGGGCTCGGCGTGCCGCCGGGCGGGTGCGCCGCTTCTGGCGGCGCTCGCTGCAGCTCAGGGTCGTCACCAGCACGCTGGTCATCTCCATGACCGTCGTGGTGGTGCTCGGTGTCTTCCTGATGCAGATGATCGACACGGCGGTGCGGCGCGGGCGCCTCGACTCCGCCACGGCCGAGTCGGTGGCCAACGTCGCGACGGTGGCGAGCTACCTCAGCCAGCCGCTCGTCGCCGTGAGCAAGCAGGCGGGCACCCAGCCGGACGACGGCACCGACACCACCCCGGGCAATCCGCTCGACCAGGCGGCCGAAGCCCTCAGCCGCCGCGCCGACTCCAGGTACAACGTCCTGATCCTCAACGCCGACCAGGTCGGCCGCGACCGCGCCACCGGCCCCGTCGACCCGAGGACCGTCACCGGCAAGCTGCGCGACAAGGTGCGGCAGAACAAGGACGAGCCGCAGGCCCAGTACACCCCGATCTACTACCTCGGCAACGCGCAGCCGGTGCCGGGCCTCGTCATCGGGATCCTGGTGCCCAACCCCTACGGCGACTACGAGGTCTACCACTTCTTCCCGCTCGACGAGGAGGTGAAGACCCTCTCCCAGGTCCAGCAGTGGCTGGTCGTGGTGGGCGTCGCCCTGGTGCTGCTGCTCGCCGCCGTGGCGTCCCTGGTCACGCGCCAGGTCGTGACGCCGGTACGCCTCACCCGGCAGGCCGCCGAGCGGCTCGCCGCCGGCAAGCTGAGCGAGCGCCTGAAGGTCCGGGGGGAGGACGACCTCGCGCGCCTGGCCACGTCGTTCAACGAGATGGCGTCCAACCTCGCGCTCAAGATCCATCAGCTGGAGGAGTTGTCGCAGGTCCAGCGGCAGTTCGTCTCCGACGTCTCCCACGAGCTGCGCACCCCGCTGACCACCGTCCGCATGGCCGCCGACCTGCTGTACGAGAGCCGCGAGGACTTCGAACCGGCCGCGGCCCGCTCCGCCGAGCTCATGCAGAACCAGCTCGAACGCTTCGAGTCGATGCTCGCCGACCTGCTGGAGATCAGCCGGTACGACGCGGGCGCGGCGACGCTCGACATCGACTCGGTCGATATGCGCGACGTCGTGCTCCGGGCGGTCGGCGACTCCCAGCCGCTGGCCGAGCGCAACACCACCCGGCTCGACCTGCGGCTGCCGAACGAGCCCTGCATGGCGGAGGTCGACAGCCGCAGGGTCGAGCGCATCCTGCGCAACCTGCTGTTCAACGCCATCGAGCACGGCGAGGGCCGCGACATCG
Organism: Sphaerisporangium fuscum; assembly: GCF_018531465.1. Classification (GTDB taxonomy): domain Bacteria; phylum Actinomycetota; class Actinomycetes; order Streptosporangiales; family Streptosporangiaceae; genus Sphaerisporangium; species Sphaerisporangium fuscum. The sequence goes on along the minus strand of NZ_JAHDTF010000002.1, from coordinate 73,543 downwards.
TCGTCACCCTCGGCGCCGACCGCGACGCGGTGGCGGTCGCCGTACGCGACCACGGCGTCGGCCTCAAACCCGGCGAGGAGAACATGGTCTTCGACCGGTTCTGGCGCGCCGACCCCTCGCGCGCCCGCACCATCGGCGGCACCGGTCTCGGCCTCGCCATATCCCGCGAGGACGCCATGCTGCACGGCGGGTGGCTCCAGGCGTGGGGCATGCCGGGCGAGGGGTCGCAGTTCCGGCTGTCGCTTCCCCGCCAGGCGGGGTCCGAGCTGCGGGGGTCCCCGCTGCCGCTCGTCCCGCCGGAGGTCGAGATGCGGCGCACCTGGAGAGGGCAGGCCACGCCTGTTCTCTCCCCGGCGATCGAAGGGGGCTTCGATGGCGACTAGAGGCCGGTTTTCAGGCGGTCCGCGGGTGCTGGCCCTGATCATCGTCGCGGTGACCTCGGCGTCCTGCGCCGGCGCGCCCACCGGGGGCGCCATCTTCTCCGCGCGGGGCAAGGGCCAGGGCGACCCGCTCAGCCAGCCGTACGTCCGTATCATCGCCTCCGCGCCCAAGCCGCAGGCCTCGCCCATCGACATCGTCGACGGCTTCCTGGCCGCCGCGGCGAGCTTCGACGACCCCCTGCGCACCGTCGCCCGGCAGTACCTCACCGGAGAGGCCCAGCGCACCTGGAGCCCCTTCGACAGCGTGACGGTCTACGACCAGGGTGAGGCGAAGAGCGACGCGTCGAGAGACGACATCCAGCAGGCCCACGTGACGCTGAAGGGCAACCTGCTCGGCACCCTCGACACCGACAACCACTACGTGCCGAACGACGCCTCCTCCGGCAACGAGCTGAACAAAGGCTTCACGCTGGTGAAGGTCGGCGGCGAGTGGCGCATCTCGTCCGCCCCGCCCGGGCTGCTGCTGTCGAACGACGACTTCAAGCGCGCCTACCGGTCCTTCAGCCTGTACTACCCGGCCTACCACTCGCCGGGGCTCGTCGCCGACCAGGTGCGGGTGTCGATAAACCCGGGCGTCGGGCTGGCCAAGGCGCTGGTCCACCGGCTGACCGAGGGGCCGACCACCCCGCTGCGCGGCGCCGTCGAGTCCGCCTTCGGGCCGAACGTCGACGTCAACAAGGTCTCGGTCGAGGGCGACACCGTCGTGGTCGACTTCACCTACGGCATCGTCGACTCCGTCCAGGAGCAGGAGAACAAGGAGGCGCTGTCCGCCCAGCTCTCCTGGACGCTCAAGCCCCTGACCGAATCGCGCCGCATCGAGGTCCAGGTGAACGGCGAGCAGTTCCCCGGCGGGCCGTTCGTCATCGACCCGCGGCAGTACGAGAACTTCGACCCCGACGTGCTCTCTGGGAACCCCGAGGCGTACTACCTGCAACAGGGCCGGCTGCACGTGATCGACAAGGACAGCGGCAACCCGGCGGTGCCCGGGGCCGGGGCGCCCGGCACCCACCAGTTCACCGGCCTCGCCATCTCCAACGACCAGCTGGCCAAGGCGGCCGCCGTCGACAAGACCGGCGGCATCTGGGTCACCGGCACCTCACCGGGCAGCCAGTGGCAGCGCTGGATCGAGGGCACCAACCTCACCGCGCCGTCCTGGGACCGCTACGGCGACGTCTGGTCGGTGTCCAGGCAGGGGCCCCGCAAGTCCCAGGTGCTGCGGGCGCACGACCCCTCGCGGCAGGTCCCGGTGAGCGCCCCCGACCTGGAGTCCACCGACGTCACGGCGTTCCGCGTGGCGCGCGACGGCGCCAGGGTGGCGGTGATCTGCGACGACGGGCACGGCCAGCGGGTCCTGGTCGGCTCCATCAACAGGACCGCCTGGGCGGTGCAGAACCTCCACCCGCTCGTCCCGGCCGTGGAGGACCAGAAGATCGTCGACATCGCGTGGCGGGACGCCGACACGCTGCTCGTCCTCACCAAGACCAAGTCCGGCCTCGAGCTCACCCCGTGGTCGGTCACCCAGGGCATCCGCAGCGACTCCGCCAAGCCGGCCACCCACATCGAGAACATCGCCGCCGCCCCCGAGACCGCCCCCCTCCTGGCCGGTGCCGCCGATGGCGAGATCCTCATCTGGGACACCCAGAAACGCCTCTGGACCACCCTCCTGAAAGCCCCCGCCGCCACCCCCACCTACCCCCTCGGCTGACCCCCACCACCGGCGAAGCCCCCCAGTCCCCACTGGCCCGGCCCCGGCCCTCCTGCTGCTTCCCGGCCCCCTTCCGCCCCGGAACGGCTCGCCCCTTTTGGGTCTGGCGTGGTGCTCCGGCTGCTTCGGGCTTCTCCTTCTTCGGCTTGGGTCCGCCGCCCCTCCTGTCACTTGCCGGGCCTTCCCCTTCCGCCCCGGAACGGCTCGCCCCTCTTGAGGCTGGCGGGTGTTCCAGCCGCCTCTCCTTCGGCGCCGGTACGGCGGGGGGTGGGGCGGTGAATCCGGCGCCGGGTGCGGCGGGTGACCGGTTCGGCCGAGTGGGCTGTGGACAACTTCCGGGTTCAGGCCGGCCTGTGGATAAAGGGGCTTCTGCCGGCGGTTCTGTCGGAGGCGGGCCGGACGATGGCCGCATGTTCAGCGCCTTCCTCGACCTGATCCTGCCGCCGCGATGCTCCGGGTGCTCGCGTGCCGGCGCCGTCGTCTGCCCGGCCTGTCTGGGCGAGCTCGCCCACGATCCGTCCCCGAGGCCGCCGAGCCCCGCGCCGCGTGGCTTCCCCGAGTGCTGGTCCGCGGCTCGGTACGAAGGGGCGTCCCGCCGGCTGATCCTCGCGTACAAGGAACGCGGCCGGACCGCCCTGGCCCGGCCGCTCGCCGAGTGCCTGGCCGCCACTCTGGTCGCGGCCGCCGATGGCTGCGAAGCCTTGCGGGCCGCCGGTGGCCCCTCGCGGACCGGCGGCCGCGGAGCGCTGCGGGCCGCCGGTCCGTCTCTGGGGCCGGTCGCGCTCGTGCCGATTCCGAGTTCGCGCAGGGCGGTGCGGCAGCGCGGTCATGATCCGATCGGACGGCTCGCCGTGCTGGCGGCGCGGTGCCTGCGGTCGCGTGGATCGTCCGTCATGGCGGCGCCGGTCCTGAAGCAGCGGCGGCGAGTTCGTGACCAGGCGGGCCTCAGCGCCTCTGAGAGGGCCGCCAATCTCGAAGAGGCCTTCCGCATCGAGAGATCCTTGATCGCCGGTCGTGATGGTTTCTGGGGGCGCGCAGGGCCCGTAGCGGTTCTGGTCGACGACATCGTGACGACCGGCACCACCCTCGCCGAGGCGGCCCGGGCGCTCCGGCGTGAGGGCATCGCCGTGCCCCTCGCGGTCACGCTCGCCGCCACCCCTCGCCGCTCCCGTTGAGAGTCGGCGACACCCCATCCGCCCAACAGGAGCCGACTTCGGGGTGGTGGGTGGCCGGTCGCTGATCGCGCGCGGGATCGCATCAGGGCGGGTCCGGGGTGGTGGGGGGCCGGTCGCTGATCGCGTGCGCGATCGCGTGATCGAGGCGGCTTGTCGTAGGCCGCGGCACGTGCGACACGCCCGGTTTGGAGCCGACTTTAAAAGATTACGAAGGGTAATGAATTGGTCAAATCGGGAAGTTGCCCGAGGGGTCGGCCGACGGTCGTCACCAGGGTCGATACCCCTGCTCAACGCACGCCGGAAGCCCTGGTGGGCCGGGCGCGGTCACCGTCGTGGCACCCCTCCCCGGAGGCCTCCGGAGACCCCGGAAATCACTTAAAGTGATCGTTTCGGCGGCCTCACGGCTGACATTCGGCCCGGTAGCGACTAGCGTTCGAGCATGGCACCCGTTCGGGTCCGTGGTTGCGCCGGACCGACCCCCGCAGGGGGGCCGGGCTGGCTAGCCGATGCCAGCCGCAGGCGAAACGGCCCACGTAAGGCGACTCTTCGTCGACCGATCACGGTGCGGCTTAGAGGTAAGTCCTGCCTTCCCGGAGGACCAGATGTCCTCCGTCAGAGGAGAAGGGCAGTAGTGGCACGGAGCCGCGAACCCCTCAGCAGGCGGATGTGGGGACGAAGACCAGGTCGGCCGGACGGGTGCCCTCCTCGCAGTCGAGACGAAGGGGGGCCTTGTGGACATCATCGTCAAAGGACGGCACACCAGTGTGAGTGACCGGTTCCGCGATCATGTGACAACGAAACTGGCCAGGATCGAACGACTGGACAACAAGCTCATCCGAGTCGACGTGGAGGTGTCCAAAGAAGCCAACGTGCGGGCCAGCGACCAACGCGAGCGGGTGGAACTGACCATCCACTCGCGAGGTCCCGCGGTCCGGGCCGAGGCTTCCGCCGACGACCGGTTCGCGGCGCTCGACATCGCACTCGGCAAGCTCGAAGGACGGCTGCGACGGGCGGCCGACCGGCGGAAGGTCCATCACGGCAACCATTGCCCCCCATCGGTCGCCGAGCTGACCTCCGTCCTTGCCGAGACCTACGAGCCGCTGCCAGAGCCGCTGCCGGCGGAGCCGCAGGCTAAGGAGAAGGCCGAGGCCGCGCACGCCGAGAGGCCTTCCCGGCAAGATGAGTACCCCGAACCCATCGTCCCGATCGAGATGGACGGCGACGGGCCCCTCGTCGTCCGCGAGAAGTTCCACAAAGCCGACCCCATGACCATCGACCAGGCACTGCTGGAGATGGAGCTGGTCGGCCATGACTTCTACCTGTTCAGGGACAAGGAGACAGGGCATCCCAGCGTCGTGTACCGGCGTGTCGGCTACGCGTACGGCGTGTTGCGGCTCGAGGAACAGTAACCAACGCGTTCGATGATCCTCTCGACCACCCCCGCGCACCGGAAAGCCGTGTAATGATGGCGGTTCCGACGGCGCGGGAGCGTCGCCCGGTAGAGATCGATCTACTTGGTGCGATTCTGGCTCCCCACGAGGAGGAGGCGTGACGCAGACCGACGAAACGGCCGGCCGTTCCGGGCGGGACGAGCCGATCCGCGTGCTGATCGTGGACGATCACGCGCTGATCCGGCGGAGCCTGGAGCTCGCGCTGGCCGCGGAGCCGGACATCGAAGTGGTCGGCGAGGCGAGCGATGGTCAGGAGGCGGTCGAGATCGCCGACCGCCTCCTGCCCGATGTCGTTCTGATGGACGTCCGGATGCCCCGTCAGGGCGGCATCGAGGCGACCAGGGCCATCAGGGCATCGGTTCCGAGCGCACGGATCATCATGCTGACCGTGAGCGACGAAGAGGAGGACCTCTTCGAGGCGATCAAGGCGGGAGCCACGGGTTACCTGCTCAAAGACGTACAGATAGACGAGGTGCCCGACGCCGTGCGCGGCGTCCACGAAGGCCAGTCGCTCATCAATCCGGCGATGGCGGCCAAGCTCATCACCGAGTTCGCCAACATGAGCCGCAAGGAGGCCGAACGCCCTCCGCAGCTCCCGGTGCCCCGGCTGACCGATCGCGAGATGGAAGTGCTGCGGCTGGTCGCCAAGGGCATGAACAACCGCGAGATCGCCAAGCAGTTGTTCATCTCGGAGAACACGGTGAAGAACCACGTGCGCAACATCCTGGAGAAGCTCCAGTTGCACTCCCGCATGGAAGCCGTGGTCTACGCCGTGCGGGAGCGCCTGCTAGAGATCACCTGACCGGACCCGAAGCCCGGGGGCCGCGACCGAGAAGGACGACCGAGCCCGGACGATACGGACGCGGGCGACCGAACGCGGGGGCGGTCCTCTGGCATTGAGGACTCGCGGCCTCGATCGATCGCGTGGTCAGCGGTTCTCGCGTAGGGCGGCCTCGAGAGGGGCGGTCAGTTCGGGGGTGCCGACGCGTTCGAGCCGTACGTCGTCGCAGCCCACCCAGGCCGCCGCCTCCCACAGCGCCTCGGCCATGGCCTCGACGGCGGCGGCCCGGACCGGCCCGCCCGTGCGGCCGTCGCCCGGCTCGAACCCCACCTGGCGAGCGACGAACGTCGTGCCCTCGCGGGCGGGGTCGACCCGGCCGATGAGACGCCCGCCCGCCAGCACCGGCATGGTGAAGTAGCCGTGCACCCGCTTGGCCTTGGGCACGTAGGCCTCCAGGCGGTGGGTGAAGCCGAAGACGCGCTCGGTGCGGGCGCGGTCCCACACCAGCGAGTCGAAGGGGGACAGCGGCGTGGTGCGGTGACGTCCCCGGGGCGCGGTCTGCAGCGCGGCGGGATCGGCCCAGGCGTTCGCGGCGGACGCGGCCGGGCGGGCGCCGTCTCCGGAGGCGCCCCGGACGCCGGGCCAGCCGGCGACTCGCACCGGGACCAGCCCCGCAGTGCCGTCGAGCAGGGCCTGGTCGAGCATTGCCGCGTGGGCGCCGCGCACCCGCAGGAAGTCGACCAGGTCGGCCCGGGTGGCGACGCCCAGGGCCGCGCCCGCGACGCGCGCCAGCCGGACGACGCACTCTTCGTCGGTGAGCTCCTGCTGGAGCAGCCCGGCGGGGACGACGCGCTCGGCCAGGTCGTACACCCGCCGCCAGCCGACCCTGCGCGTGCAGACCACCTCGCCGATGTCGAGGAGGAACTCCACGGCGATCTTGACGTCGGACCAGTCCCACCATGGGCCGCCGTTCTTGGCGCCGCCGAGCTCGGTGGTGGTGAGCGGCCCTTCGCTCCTGACCTGTTCCAGCACCTTGTCGATCGTGGGCGGCACCTCGTGCCAGCGGAACCGGCGCTCGCGGTAGGCCCGGCGGCGGAAGGCGTAGAGCGGCCAGTCGTCGATCGGCAGGATGCAGGCGGCGTGGCACCAGTATTCGAACGCGAGAGCGGGGTCGTGCCAGTAGGCCCGCTCGACCTTGGCCCTGCCCACGGGCCCGAGCCGGGCGTACGCCACCAGCTCGTGGGAGCGGGCCAGGACCGAGATGGTGTCGAGCTGGACGGCCCCGAGGCGGCGCAGCATGGCCGCCACTCCGCCCCGGCGGGAGTCGGCGCCGAGGAACCCTTGTGAGCGCAGGATGATGCGACGGGCCTCGTCGGCGGAGAGCTCTAGCGTGGGGGCGGGGAGACGGTTCGGCATGCCCCGATCGTAGAGCCCGCCACCGACAAAACGGCTACGCAGGTTTCATCCCGAGGACGGCGGGCCGGTTCGAGGTCGCGGTCCGGCATGGCGTCCCGGGCCGGGACGCCGATGGGGGCCGTGCGCTCGGAAGCCCTGCCCGGCCCCGGGACCCTGTCAGCGGTCCTGGGCGGTGCTCAGGCGTGGCCCTTGTGGCGCTCGAACGGAGAGTGGTGCTCCTGGACGGCGATCTCGCGGGGAGCGTCCTCGATGACATCGGAGAAGACGTCGAAGACGAGAGCGAGGATGCCGCCGACCACGATCACTCCGCCGCCGACCCAGAACAGGAACCAGTTGGGGCCCATCGTGAGGGCGACTCCGCCGATGGTGAACCCCAGGAGGATCACGGTGACGGCAAGCCACGAGGTGGGGCGTCCCGCATGGGACTGTCCGCCGTGTGCCTGTGCCGGTGCGCTCTCGGCCATCCTGACTCCTTGTTTCCTTACGAATTAGCGTGCCGTCTCGAGGGAGGCCACGAGGCAAAGGTTCCCTCCCCTTAACGTCGCACGATATACAACGTGATGCCCCCTCCCGCAGGCCGTACCCGTGTAAAGGGGCCCAGCGGAGGGAACACGGGAACCTTCCGAGCTCCGACAGCGTCGTTGACGGTGGCTGTGTCCGGTGGTGAAACCGCCTACCATGGCTGAGGGGAACTAAGGTTTCGTCCTCATGTCCCGGCCGTCGGGCCGCGGTACAGACCTGCGAGGAGCTTTACACAAAGTGCCAGCCATTCTCGACAAGATCCTTCGCGCCGGTGAGGGCAAGGTTCTGCGTAAGCTGAAGCGGATCGCCGAGCAGGTCAACTCCATCGAGGCCGACTTCACCAGCTTGTCCGACGCCGAGCTGCGCGCGCTCACCGACGAGTTCAAGCAGCGCCACGCCGACGGCGAGTCGCTCGACGATCTGCTTCCCGAGGCGTTCGCCGCCGTACGCGAGGCCGCCCGCCGCGTCCTCGGCCAGCGCCACTTCGACGTGCAGATCATGGGTGGCGCCGCGCTCCACCTCGGCAACATCGCCGAGATGCGCACCGGTGAGGGCAAGACCCTGACCTGTACGCTGCCGGCGTACCTCAACGCGATCTCCGGCAAGGGCGTCCACGTCGTCACGGTCAACGACTACCTGGCCAAGCGCGACGCCGACACCATGGGCCGTGTCCACCGCTTCCTGGGCCTCGAGACCGGCGTGATCCTCGCCAACATGCCGCCGGACGAGCGCCGCAAGCAGTACAACGCCGACATCACCTACGGCACGAACAACGAGTTCGGCTTCGACTACCTGCGCGACAACATGGCCTGGTCGCTCGAGGAGTGCGTGCAGCGCGGCCACAACTACGCCATCGTCGACGAGGTCGACTCGATCCTCATCGACGAGGCCCGCACGCCGCTGATCATCTCCGGCCCGGGCGAGCAGTCGGGCAAGTGGTACCAGGAGTTCGCCAAGATCGTTCCCCGCCTCCGTCGCGGCGTCGAGGGCAAGGACGGCGAGGAGAGCACCGGCGACTACATCGTCGACGAGAAGAAGCGCACCGTCGGCGTGCTCGAGACCGGCGTCGAGAAGGTCGAGGACTGGCTCGGCATCGACAACCTCTACAAGCCCGAGCACACCCACCTGGTCGGCTTCCTCAACAACGCGATCAAGGCCAAAGAGCTCTACAAGAAGGACAAGGACTACATCGTCGTCGACGGCGAGGTCCTGATCGTCGACGAGTTCACCGGCCGCGTCCTGCACGGCCGCCGCTACAACGAGGGCATGCACCAGGCCATCGAGGCCAAAGAGGGCGTGAAGATCAAGGACGAGAACCAGACCCTCGCCACGATCACCCTGCAGAACTACTTCCGCCTCTACGCCAAGCTCGGCGGCATGACCGGTACGGCCGCGACCGAGGCGAACGAGTTCCACCAGACCTACAAGCTCGGCGTGATCCCGATCCCGACGAACCGTCCCATGGTCCGCAAGGACCAGGCCGACGTCGTCTACAAGACCGAGGACGCCAAGTTCGCCGCCTGCGCGCAGGACATCAAGGAGCGCTACGAGAAGGGCCAGCCGGTCCTCGTCGGCACCACCTCCGTCGAGAAGTCCGAGCGGCTGTCCAAGATGCTCAAGCGCCTCGGCGTCACGCACGAGGTCCTGAACGCCAAGAACCACGCCCGTGAGGCGGCGATCGTCGCCGAGGCCGGCCGCAAGCACGCCGTGACCGTCGCGACCAACATGGCCGGTCGAGGCACCGACATCATGCTCGGCGGCAACCCCGAGTTCCGCGCGTCCATGGAGCTGCAGCAGCGCGGCCTGTCGCCGTCGGAGACTCCGGAGGAGTACGAGAAGGCCTGGCCCGAGGCCCTCGAGAAGGCCAAGGAGGCAGTCAAGGCCGAGCACGAGGAGGTCACCGAGCTCGGCGGCCTGTACGTCCTCGGCACCGAGCGTCACGAGTCCCGGCGTATCGACAACCAGCTGCGCGGCCGTTCCGGTCGTCAGGGCGACCCGGGCGAGTCCCGCTTCTACCTCTCGCTCGAAGACGACCTCATGCGGCTGTTCAACTCCGCCCGCGTTGAAATGATCATGACGCGGCTGAACATCCCCGAGGACGTCCCGATCGAGTCGGGCATCGTGTCCAAGGCCATCGCCTCGGCGCAGCACCAGGTCGAGCAGCAGAACTTCGAGATCCGCAAGAACGTCCTCAAGTACGACGAGGTCATGAACCGCCAGCGCAAGGTGATCTACGCCGAGCGCCGCCGGGTCCTGGAGGGGGCCGACCTGCGCGAGCAGGTGCGCGGCTTCGTCACCGAGGTCGTCGAGGGGTACGTCAAGGGCGAGACCTCCGAGGGCTTCGCCGAAGAGTGGGACCTCGACAAGCTGTGGAAGGCGTTCCAGCAGCTCTATCCGATCACCGGCACCGTCGACGACCTGATCGAGCGCGAGGCCGGCGGCGAGCGCGAGAACCTCACGCCCGAGCTCATCACCGAGTGGGTCAAGACCGACGCGCTCGCGGCGTACGACCGGCGCGAGGAGGAGCTCGGCGCCGAGACCATGCGCGAGCTGGAGCGGCGCGTCATCCTGTCGGTCCTCGACCGCAAGTGGCGCGAGCACCTCTACGAGATGGACTACCTCCAGGAGGGCATCGCGCTGCGGGCCTACGCCCAGCGCGACCCGCTGATCGAATACCAGCGCGAGGGCTTCGACATGTTCGCGGCCATGCTGGAGGGCATCAAGGAGGAGTCGGTCGGCTACCTGTTCAACCTCGAGGTCGAGGTGCAGGACAACCCGATCGTCGAGGAGGTCCCGCAGGACGCCGTCACCGGCGAGGTCGGCGCGATCATCTCCAAGGCGCTGCGCCGCCCGCAGCGCCCGAGCGAGATGATCTACACCGCGCCCGGTGAGAGCGGCGAGGTCGAGCAGACCCGCGTGCGCAGCACGCCGGAGCAGCGCGCCGCGTACGGCAACGTCGAGCGCAACGCCCCCTGCCCCTGCGGCTCGGGCAAGAAGTACAAGCGCTGCCACGGCGACCCGAAGAACGCCGAGGCCTGACATCCAGGGAGGCCGAGCCCCTCGGCCGGCCCCTAGATCCACAGCGGCCCCGAGACCTCAGGTCCCGGGGCCGTTCCTGTCGCCACGCGCATCCCACGGCTGCCCGATCCTCTTCCGCTGGCGTCCTCGGTGCCGCGCGACGGAGGGGATCGGCGCCGTGGTACGGCGGTGGGCCCTGCTCGGACGTGGGTCAGGCCGTCTCGAAGTCGGTGCACAGCCACTGGGTGCCGCGGCGTTCGAGGCGTAGGGCGATCACGCGGCTGCGTTCGCCGCAGTGCACCAGCAGGCACGCCTCGATGGCGCCGTCCCGGGGACGGTTGACGTGGGGGACGGCGACCCTCGGTGGCCGTCTGGTCTGGATCATCGTGCCCGCGCGGACGAGCTCGGCGTAGGCCCTGTCGGTCAGGTGCTCGGCGACGGCGGCCGGTGGCCGCCTGCCGGCGAGGATCTCCGCCATGGCCTGCCCGAGGTTCCGCAGCGCCCGCTCGTCCGGTGGCGAGCCCCCCGGAAAGCCCCTGCGCGGCCCGTAGGGACCCGCGGACGGCTCGTCGCGAGCAGTGGGGCCGGGGCGCTCGTACGCCAGCGCCAGGGCGCCCTGGGTGGGCGGCGGAGCGGTGGTTCCGGAGCCGGGAGCGCGCTCGTCGTCGTACGGCGGATCGGCCGGCGGGACGGATCGCAGCCGGGGGATCGGGACCGGGCGGGGGGTACGGGGCATCGGGAACTCCGGTGTCGTCGGTGAATCCTGCTGCATTAAGGAGTTTCCGGACCCCCTCCCTGATACGACCGCCGCCGATCTCTTCACCGGGGGCGGTCGACTCGTACGGGTTGCACCGGAAAGATCACCGTGACAGTGCCCGCCGGGCCCAGGTTGCGGCCGTTCAGCGGCGCCCGCGACTCGGTCCGAAACCAGGGCCCCGGGCTCAGACGCGCCCGGCGGGCTCGCCCGCGTCGACATCGGGTTCGGGCTCGCGGCCCGGGGTCAGGATGCCGAGGCGTTTGATCAGGAAGCTGAACACGACGTAGTACACCACCGCGTAGACCAGCCCGATCGCCATGATCTGCCAGAACTTGTCGGTGTTGGACTTGGTGGCGTTGAGCGCCGCGTCGATGGCCCCGGCCGAGAAGGTGAACCCCAGATGCCCGTCCAGGGCCGCCACCAGCGCCATCGAGATCCCGGTCAGGACGGCGTGGATGACGAAGAGCAGAGGCGCGACGAAGACGAACGCGAACTCGATCGGCTCGGTGATCCCGGTGACGAAGGCCACGAGCGCCGCCGAGATCATGATGCCGCCGACCCTGGAGCGCCGGTGGGGAGGGGCGGCCCGCCACATCGCGATGGCCGCGGCGGGCAGGCCGAACATGATCACCGGGAAGAAGCCCGCCATGAACTCCCCGGACCCGGGGCTGCCCTGCAGATAGCAGGTCATGTCGCCCGCGAACTGCCGTCCCGCCACCGTGCAGTCGGGCACCTGGAACCACACGATCGAGTTCAGCAGGTGGTGCAGGCCGAGCGGGATCAGCAGCCGGTTGCACAGGCCGTAGAAGCCCGCCCCCGCGATCGAGTGGTCCGCGAGCCACCGGCCGAGGTTCGCGATGCCCTCGCCGACCGGCTGCCAGAGCAGCCCGAAGACCACGCCCAGCAGGAGGGCGGCGAACGACGTGATGATGGGGACGAACCTGCGCCCGCCGAAGAAGGCGAGCCACGTCGGCAGCTTGACGCGGTGGTAGCGCTGGTAGAGCAGCGCGGCGATCAGCCCGATGGTGATCCCGCCGAGGACGCCGGTCGGGTTCCCCGAGCCGAGGTTGATCACCTCGGCCGTCCCGCCGCCGGCCGTGACGACCCGCTGCGCGACCCGGGCGTGCACGGTGTAGCCGGCGGAGGCGTCGAAGAACAGCAGCCGGGACACCCGGTCGAAGACCAGGTAGCCGACCAGCGCGGCGAGCGCCGTCGACCCGTCGGAGCGGCGGGCGAAGCCGACGGCCACCCCGATGGCGAACAGGATCGGGAGGTTGTCGAAGAGCGCGGCGCCGGCGCCGCCCACGATGTGCGCGATCTTGTCGAGGGTGGCGTTCTGGGTGCGGCCGAGCAGGTCGTCCTGGCCGAGCCGCATCAGCAGGCCCGCGGCGGGCAGGGCGGCGATCGGCAGCATCAGGGACCGGCCGATGCGCGACAGCACCGCCATGATCCTCGACTGCGGCGAAGGTGCCGGGGGTACGCCCGCGGCGTCGGCCGGCGCGGAGCTCATCGGCTTTCCTCCAGGGATGGGGATGGGAGGATTCAGCTTCGCCGCGTCGGTATCTCCAGCACCGTGCGGAGCTGGTACCGGTCGGCGCGGTAGGTCGAGACGCCGAACTCCACGCAGACGCCCTGCGAGAACGACCGGCGCTGCAGCAGCAGCACGGCGCCGCCCCGGGGCAGTTTCAGCAGGTCGGCGTCGCCGGGGTCGGCGATGCCGCCGTCGATGGTCAGCTCCCCGGCGTCCAGTACGACCCCGTGGCGGGTCTCCAGCAGGGCGTACAGGGATCGGCCGGACAGGTCGTAGGACCCGAGGTCGGGGGCGAAGGAGACGGGGATGTGGGCCCGTTCGATGCACAGCGGCTCCCCGTCCGCCGTGCGCAGCCGTTCGATGAAGTGCACGGCCTCGCCGGGCTGGATGCCGAGCTCGCGTGCGAGGTGGGCACTGGCCCGGACCACCCGGCGGTCCAGGTCGCGCGAGCCCGGCTCCATGCCGCGGGCACGCATGTCGTCGCTGAAGGAGGTGAGCCGCAGGGCCATCTCGATCTTCGGGCGGGCCACGAACGTGCCCTTGCCGGCGACGCGGTGCAGACGCCCCTCGGACACCAGGTGGTCGACGGCCTGGCGTACAGTCATGCGGGACAGGCCGAAACGCTGGCAGAGCTCCCTCTCGGACGGGATCGCCGCTCCGATGGAGAGCTCGTTGCTCTCGATGAGGTCGAGGAGGATCTCCCGAAGCTGGAAGTACTTCGGTACGGGGCTGTCGGGGTCGATCTGGGCCACTGATCCTCTCCTCTCGATCTCAGCGCAGGTTTAAGTTAAGGTTTGTGCTGGTCTAGTCCGGACTAGACCACATGCCAGAAATGAGTGTCAACGTACGGACCGGCGACGGATCGATAACGGCCCGATCTCGCCCTCCGCAGCCGCCGAAGGACGGGCACGGATGACCACCAAGATGCGCAGCGAGATAGCCGAGCAGCCGGCTGCCCTGCGAGCCACCCTCGACGCCCTGCTCCCGCGGATCGACGAGGTCAAGAAACTCGCCGGGCAGACGCGGCAGCTCGTCTTCATCGCGCGGGGCACCTCCGACAACGCCGCGGTCTACGGCCGCTACCTCATCGAGGCGCACGCGGGCAGGCTCTCGTCGCTCGCCGCGCCCTCCATCGCCACCACCTACAAGCGCAGGCTCGACCTCACCGGTGTGCTCGCCGTCGCGCTCTCGCAGTCGGGCCGCACCGAGGAGATCGTCGAGACGCTGACCTGGGCCAAGGACTGCGGCGCCGCCACGGTCGCGGTCACCAACGGCGGGGAGGCGTCCCCGCTCGCCCAGGCCGCCCACCTGGCCCTTTGCACCCAGGCGGGGGAGGAGAAGGCCGTACCGGCGACCAAGACCTACACCACCCAGCTCGCGGCCCTCGCGGTGCTCGCCCTCGGGCTCGGCGCCGACGTCGACGCCTCCGACCTCGACCGGGTGCCCGACGCCGTCGAGCAGCTGATCGCCGAGCCCGGCGACCTCGACGCGGTCGTCGAGGGGCTGGCCGAGGTGTCGGGCGTGGTCGTCTCGGGCCGGGGCATGGCCTTCTCGACGGCGCTGGAGACGGCCCTCAAGCTCAAGGAGGCGTGCTACCTGCACGCCATGGGCCTGTCGTACGCCGACCTGCTGCACGGCCCGATCGCGGTGGTCGACGAGCGCACCCCGGCGCTGCTGGTGGCCGCGGGCGAGGGGCCCACCCTCCCGGGCACGGTGGCGCTCGCGCGGCGGGTCACCGGCGCGGGGGCCTCGGCGTTCAGCGTCGGCGGCGGCGCCGAGCTGGCCGGGGCCGCGACGGCGGCCCTCAACGGTCCTGACCTCCCCGAATGGGTGGCGCCGATGGGCCTCATCGTGCCGGGGCAGCTCCTCACCGAGGCGCTCGCCCGCCGGCGGGGCATCGACCCCGACTCTCCTCGCGGCCTGAACAAGGTGACGCAGACCGAATAACGCCGTTAGCCCGATTTTCCGCACATTGCCCTCATTGATCTGGGCTGATCACTGAGCGGAGTGGACCGCACATAGCGCCTGACCGGGGAGATTCGGGCTCGTGCCGAAAACAGGGCTAGCGTTGCGTTGGTCTTAACGAGGAGGACGCGCATGGCGGCTAACGCTGACGCGATCATCGCCGGGCTGGGCGGGGCCGCCAACATCATCGAGGTCGAGCCGTGCATCACGCGCCTGCGCACCGAGGTGCGTGATGCGTCGAAGGTCGACCAGGCGGCGCTGAGGGCCGCCGGCGTCCATGGCGTCATGGCGGCGGGCAACGTCGTCCAGGTCGTGGTCGGTCCCGACGCCGACACGATCGCCTCCGAGATAGACGACATCATCGCCTGACCGGGAGTCCAATGACGACTGTCCTCGCCCCCGTGGCGGGCGTCGTCGTGGGGCTCGCGGCCGTCCCCGACCCGGTGTTCTCCTCGGGCCTGGTCGGCGTGGGGACGGCCATCGACCCGGTGCGGGAGCCGGGGAAGGTGCTGGCGCCCATCGACGGCAGGGTCCTCAAGCTGCACCCGCACGCGTACGTGATCGCGGCGGAGGACGGCCGGGCGGTCCTCGTCCATCTGGGCATCGACACGGTGCAGCTCCGGGGCGAGGGGTTCGAGCTGCTGGTGGGCGAGGGGCAGCGGGTGCGCGCCGGGCAGCCGGTGGTCGCCTGGAACCCCGCCGCCGTCGAAGCCGGCGGCCGGTCCCCGATCTGCCCGGTGGTCGCGCTGGACGCCCCACCCGCGAGGGTGAGCGGCGTCCTCGCGGCCGGGCCGGTGCGGGCCGGGGACGAGCTTTTCACCTGGAGGTGAACGGCCGGGCGTGAGCGCCGCGACGGGCCGACGATACGCTCGGGGTAGCGCCGTGTCCGAGGCGGCGGGTACGACTTGCCGGGGGGCGATGATCGCACGCGAACACAATTGCTTCCGACGTGGTCGCCGCCGGCCGGGTGCCGGCCGGTCCGTTACCACCGCAGAGACGTTTCCCGATATAACCCGCTAGCGCGTAATTTTGAGCGGGTGGTCCGGACCGCCCAGGCCAGGCTGAGGAGGAACCCGTGCCCGAGCGCAAGGTCATCGTGGAGTCAGAGGTCGGGCTGCACGCCCGTCCCGCCGCCACGTTCGTCCAGACCGCGGCCAAAGCACCGATCGACGTGACCGTCGCCAAGCCGGGCGGCTCGCCGGTCAGCGCGAAGAGCATCCTTTCCATCCTGGCGCTCGACGTCCGTCATGGCGAGGTGATCGTGATCCACGCCGACGGCGAGGGGGCGGACGAACTGCTCGACGAGCTGGCCGGCATCGTGTCGGTCCCCTGAGACCCGTGATGCGACGGGCCGCGATGGAGATGACGGGAGCCGGGGTGAGCCCCGGCGCCGGTTGCGGTCCTGCCTACCTCGTCGGCGTCGCCGTTCCCGAGCCGCCCCTCGGATCCCGGCACGACGGCGACGGGGACGCCGAGATCGCGCGGGCCGAGGCCTCCGTGGAGAGGGTCGCGGCCGATCTGGAGGTTCGGGGCGAGGCCGCCGGGGGAGACGCGCAGGACGTCCTGCTGGCGCAGGCCATGATCGCCCGGGATCCCGTGCTCGCCGCCGACGTCGCCGAGCTCATCCGCCTGGGTACGACCGCCGAGCGGGCGGTCTACGAAGCTTTCATGAAATATCACGACCTGTTGGCCGAGGTCGGCGGCTACCTCGGCGAACGGGTCGCCGACATCGACGACATCCGCGACCGCGTGATCGCCGACCTGAGCGGCGTGCCGATCCACGGCCTGCCCGGAGAGGCGGAGAAGCCGTACGTCCTGGTCGCCCGCGACCTCGCGCCCGCCGACACGGCCACGCTCTCCAAGGAGGTCGTGGCGGCCTTCGTCACCGAACAGGGCGGCCCCACCAGCCACACCGCGATCCTCGCGCGGTCCATGGGCGTGCCCGCCGTGGTGGCCTGCGCCAACGCCACCTCCATCATGGACGGCACCCTGCTGCTGGTCGACGGCACCACCGGCCGGATCGTGCTGGAGCCCTCCGAGGACGAGATCCACGCCATCGTCCGCGCGGCCACCGTCCGCGGCACGGTGCTCGCCTCGGCCACCGGCCCGGGAGCCACCCTCGACGGCCACCGCGTGTCCCTGCTGGCCAACATCGGAGGCCCGCAGGACCTCCCGTCCGCCATCCACCACGGCGCCGAGGGCGTGGGGCTCTACCGCACCGAGTTCCTGTTCCTCGACCGCGAGGAGGCCCCGTCCGAGGAGGAGCAGGAGGCCGCCTACCGCCAGGTGCTGGACGCCTTCCCCGGCGGTCCCGTGGTGGTACGGGTCCTCGACGCGGGGGGCGACAAGCCGCTCGGCTTCCTGCCGCCGATCGAGGACGAGCCGAACCCGGCTCTCGGGGAGCGCGGCATACGCATCCTGCGCATCTTCCCGGAGGTGATGGAGGGGCAGCTCCGCGCCCTGGCCCGCGCCTCCAAGAGCTCCTCGGCCCGGCTCCACGTCATGGCCCCGATGGTCGCGACCGCGGAGGAGGCCCGGTGGTTCACCGAGGCCGTCCACGCGGCCGGGCTGTCGTCCGCCGGCATCATGATCGAGATCCCCGCCGCCGCCCTCAGGGCCGCCGACCTCGCCGCGGCCGTCGGGTTCTTCTCCGTCGGCACCAACGACCTCGCCCAGTACCTCTTCGCCGCCGACCGCGAGGTGGGCACGCTGCGGGACCTGCAGGACCCCTGGCAGCCCGTCCTGCTCGACCTGGTCGCCCTCGCGGCCTCGGCTGGGGTGCCGTGCGGGGTCTGCGGCGAGGCCGCCTCCGATCCCGCGCTCGCCTGCGTGCTGGTCGGGCTCGGCGTGACCTCGCTGTCGATGGGCGCGCCCGCCCTGCCCTGGGTGCGCGCCACGCTGGCACGCCACACCCTCGACCAGTGCCGGGCCGCCGCCGTCGCCGCCCGCTCGGCCCCCACCGCCGAGGCCGCCAAGGCGGCCGCCAGGGTTCACCTGCCCGGCCTGGTCGACCTGGCCGTCTGAGAGGGGGCGCCCGTTTCGGCGGGTGTACACCGCCGCGTCCCGGATACGGTTGACGCCATGGCTCGATCCCTCCCCCCGGTGGCCCTGCTGTTGATCGCGACGCTGACGGCCGCGTGCGGTTCCCCGAGCGGGGGCCAGGCGCCGCCGAGTTCGAGCCCGCCGCCCCGTCCCTCCGCCGCCGCGGCGCCCTCGCCGTCCGCGTCACCCTCGGCGAGCCCGAGTCCCTCCTCGCCGGTCTCCGCCACACTCGCCGCGATGAGCGTCGAGGAGAAGGTCGGCCAGCTGTTCATGCCGGTCGTCTACGGCTCGCGGGCCGACGGCGCGCACGGCGAGAACCAGGCCAGGTTCGGCGTGGGGACCCCCGCCCAGATCGTCCGGAAGTACCATCCCGGCGGGGTCATCCTGTTCCCCTGGGCGGGCAACGTCTCCGGCGCCGAGCAGATCGTCAAGCTCACGGCCGGGCTGCAGAAGGCGTCCACCGTCCCCCTGATCATCGGCGCGGACCAGGAGAACGGCCTGGTCTCCCGCCTGGCCCCCCTCGTCACCGAGGTGCCGGGGAGCATGGCGATCGGCGCCACCCGGCGCCCCGCCGACGCCCGTACGGCCGCCCGCGTCACCGGCGAGGAGCTGCGCGCGCTCGGCATCGACCTCGACTTCGCGCCGGTCGCCGACGTCAACGTCAACCCGGCCAACCCGGTCATCGGGTCCCGCTCCTACGGCTCCGATCCGGCGCGGGTGGCGACGATGGTGGGGGCCGCGATCGAGGGCTTCCACGACGCCGGGGTGGGGAGCGCGGCCAAGCACTTCCCCGGCCACGGGGACACCAAGGTCGACAGCCACAGCGGCCTGCCGGTGATCCAGCACTCGCGGTCGCAGTGGGAGAGGATCGACGCGCCGCCGTTCCGGGCCGCCGTCGAGCACGGGGTCGACATCGTCATGTCCGCCCACGTCGTGATGCCCAAGCTCGACCCCTCCGGCGACCCGGCGACGCTGTCCAAGCCCATCCTGACCGGGCTGCTGCGCGAGAAGCTCGGCTACGACGGCGTCGTGTCGACCGACGCGCTCGACATGCAGGGCGTGCGCGAGAAGTACGGCGACGCCGAGGTCGCGGTGCGCGCCGTCCTCGCGGGGGTCGACCTGCTGCTGATGCCGCCCGACTTCCGTAAGGCGTACGGCGCGGTGCTCGACGCGGTGAAGTCCGGCCGCATCTCCCGCGCCCGGCTCGACCAGTCGGTCACCCGCCTGCTGGCGATGAAGGCCGCAAGGGGCGTCCTGGACGGATCGGCGGCCGGCGAGGGTGAGGCGGGCGACGTGCTGCGCTCGAAGGACCACCGCACGGCCGCCCAGGGCATCGCCGACCGCTCGGTGACCGTGGTGAAGGGGGCCCGCGGCCTCCCCCTCAAGGGAGACGTCCTGGTCACCGGGCCCGCGGCCAAGCGCCTGGCGGGCATGCTGGACGGCGCCTCGGCCGCCGCCACGGGCGACACGCCGACGTCCGCCCAGATCGCCGGCGCCCGTTCGGCCGCCGCCAAGGCCGACACCGTGGTCGTCACGACCGAGGACGCCGGGCCGGCCCAGAGCCGTCTCGTCTCCGCGATGGCGGCCACCGGCAAGAAGGTCGTGGTGGTGTCGATGGGCGCGCCGTACGAGCTGGCGCGGCTGCGGGGGTACGACGTCGCCCTCGCCGTCTACTCGCGGGGGGAGCCCTCCCTCAAGGCCGCCGCCAAGGCCCTCTCCGGAGACCTCAAGGCCAAGGGGGTGCTCCCCGTCCGCCTGCGCGGGTGACGAGGAGGGGTGGGCACGCGCTGGCCGTATGCCCCGTCTTACTCTGAAAGGCCCGACTTATCCGAGAGGCCGAGCCGGAGTGAAACGGGCGGGCCGGACAGAAGGAGCGGACGTGCTCAAGGGTGTGCTCATCGACTGGGGTGGCGTTCTCACCACGGGTCTCCACGAGGCGATCAGCGAATGGCTCGTCGCCGACGGCATCGACGCCGACCACTACCGTGAGCTGATGCGCGAGCTCATCCAGCACGCCTACGACGGCGACGGGCGCGCCGGTGAGAACCCCATCCACGCGCTGGAGCGGGGAGAGATCGACGTCGCCGCCTTCGAACGCGATCTGGCCGCGAGGCTCCTCACCGTCCATGGCGTGCCCCCGGTCGCCGAAGGCCTGCTCACCCGGATGTTCGCCGGCTTCCAGCCCGTGCCCACGATGTACGACATGCTGCGTGCCGCCCGAAGCGCCGGCATCGCGACCTGCCTGGTCTCCAACTCCTGGGGCGACCACTACCGGCGGGAGGGCTGGAACCTCTACTTCGACCAGGTCGTCATCTCGGGCGAGGTGGGCATGCGCAAGCCGGAGCCCCGGATCTTCCACCACGCGCTCGGGCTGGTGGGGCTGCGTCCCGAGGAGTGCGTCTTCATCGACGACATCGAGGCCAACATCGAGGCGGCCCGCGCGCTCGGCCTGGTCGGTCTCCACCACCGCGACGCGGACGCGACGATCGCGGCGATGGAGGAACTCTGCGAGATCACGCTACGTGTCGCGTGAGCCGAACGTACGGTCGTGGCCCTGCCGCCTGAGTTGACCGTACGGCCTCTGGCCTGCCGCCTGAGCTGACCGTACCGCGCCGCCGGCGTGCCGCCGACGGGGCGCTCGGCGTGACGGTGTGCCGTCGAGGGCTCGGCGGCTGGCACACTCGTGTGTGTGATCGGCGCGGCTCAGACGCCGCGATTCGGAAATATCGTGATTGAGGAACGCATGCGCGTCTACTTGCCATGCACCCTTCCCGCGCTGGCCCGTGTGGCCGCCGAGGGGGAGCTCGGCCCGGCCCCGCTCACCGGCTACGCGGTGACCCCCGCGCTCGTGGAGTGGTACGTCTCCGGCGACACCGAGGAGCTCGAATACGTCGCCCTGACCGACGCCGCCAGGGCATCCCTGCGGATGCTGGCCGCCGACCGCGCCGACGGGCTCGACGTCCCGGCCCGGCGCGTGGTGATCGCCGCCGAGGTGCCCGACGACACCGTCATCGCCTCGGGCGCCGACATCGAGGAGCGGTCACGGGTGCGCGTCCCCGATCCGGTGCCGATGAAGAAGATCGCCGCCGTCCACGTCGACGACCCGCAGGCCGTACCCGACATCGAGGTGGCGCTCGCGGCCGTGTTCCGGGCCGACGGCGGCGACGAGGACGCCCGGTTCGAGGTCGACGGCGCCGAGGCCCACGAGCTCATGTGGTACGCCACCCAGGAAATCCCCGACCTGCTCCCATAACCGCTCGCCCGCCGTACGGCGGCGCCGAATTCACCGCACACCTTCCCGCCGCCCCGGCGCCGACCGGAAGGCCCGGAGGCTGGGGGAGTGTGGGGGTGAGGTGGCGCTCCCGTAACTCTCTCGCCCGCCGTACGGCGGTCCTGGCCTTCGGCGTGTACCTTCTGGCCGGTGTCCCGACCAAGGCCGGGAGGGAGGGGGAGTGTCGGGCGGGAGGGGTGGCTGGGGTTGGGTGGTCGTGTCATGCGGGGATGCACGATCAGCGGTTAGGCTTGACTTCGCTATGAAGCACATCATCTGGGACTGGAACGGCACGCTCTTTCACGACATCGACGCGGTGGTCGCGGCCACCAACAAGGTCTTCGAGCCTTACGGCCTTGCCCCCTTCGACAACGACGGCTTCCGGGCCGCCTACACCCGCCCCATCTGGGTGGCCTACGAGCGCATGCTCGGCCGCCCGCTGCGCGAGGGCGAGTGGGAGGCGCTCGACCAGGCCTTCCACGACAACTACCACGAGTTGATGTTGTCCTGCGTCCTGGCCGAGGGCGCGCTCGACTGCCTGCGCACCTGGGCCGACTCCGGTCGCTCGCAGTCGCTGCTGTCCATGTGGGCGCACGAGCGGCTGGTGCGCAAGGCGGCCGAGCTGGAGATCTCCCACTACTTCGACCGCATCGACGGCCTGCTCAACGGTGCCCCCGGCGGAGGCAAGGCCGAGCACATGGTGGTCCACATCGAGTCGCTGCGGATCGACCCCTCCAAGGTGCTCGTGATCGGTGACAGCCTCGACGACGCCCACGCCGCTCAGCACGTCGGCGCCACCGCCGTCCTCTACACGGGCGGCATGACGAGCCGCACCGATCTCGCCGCCTCCGGCTTCCCCGTCGTCGACACCCTCGTCGAGGCGTTCAACTACGCGAACTGACGATCCGTCACCGGTCTCCGCCCGAGATGCCCCTCTCGTCCGGTGACAAGTTGGGCATGGGGTGCGGCCGGGGGACGAGATGGTCGTACTCTGAGCCCGACTCGTTTCGCAGGTGTGGAGGCCCCCCATTAACCGTCTCGTGCTGTGGAACGTCGACCTCACCCTGGTCGACGTGGCGATCGTCACCCGTGAGGCCTACGCCGACGCGTTCCGGCAGGTCACCGGGCGTCCGCTCGTGAAGCTCGCGCCCGCGATGGGCCGTCCGGACTCGGAGATCATCTTCGAGACGCTCGCCATCAACGGCGTCGCTCCCGGCGACGACGACCTGCCGAGGTTCATCGACGCGCTCACCGCCACGTTCGCCGCCAGGCGCAAGCGTCTCGACAAGGACGGCCGGGTCATGCCGGGCGCCAAGGAGGCGCTCAAGGCCGTCGCCAAGCTCGACGGCGTCGTCCAGTCGGTGCTGACCGGCACGATCAAGAGCAATGCCGTGCACAAGCTGAAGGCCTTCGGCCTGGACAAGTTCGTCGACTTCGAGGTCGGCGGGTACGGCGAGGAGGTCTACCCGAAGGCGAGCCTTCTGCAGGTCGCCCAGGGCAGGGTGAAGCAGGTGTACGGCTTCGCCTGCGACGGCTCCAACACCGTGCTGGTCGGCGACTCCACCCGGGACGTCCAGGCGGCCGCCATCGCCAGGGTCCCCGTCATCGCGGTCGCCTCGGGACGCTCGACCGCCGCCGAACTGCACGAGGCGGGCGCCGACATCGTCCTGCAGGACCTCGTCAACCCCTCCGAGGTGGTCGCCGCGATAGCCCGCCTGACCAGCCCGGTCGCCAGTCCCTGAGGCGGGGTTCGTCCGGCTCCGCGGGTGGTGCCGGCCGTGACGGATCACTGCCCGATCGTTCATCCCAGGACGGGTTGCCTGGTTCCGGTCTCGGCGGCACGGCGGATGGTGTCGAGCAGGCGGTGGAGGCCGACGCCGGTCGCGAAGTCGGGGACGGTGCGGGCGCCCGTGCGGATGTCGCCGGCGAGGGCGGCGTAGAGCTGGGCGACGTTCAGGACGGTCGCGTCGGGGACGTCCGGCGCCGCGGTACGGAACCGCGCCGGCACCGGCAGGTCCTCCGCGGCGCCGCCCACCCCCCGGGAACCGCGCAGGCCGAGGGCGCTGATCTGCAGGCCCATCGGCCCTTCGTCACCGGAGACGATGGACAGGTCGCCCTCGGTGCCGGCGATCTCGACGACGGTACGGCCGTCGGTGACCTTGCCGGTGTGCAGGTGCGCGGAGAGGACGGCGCCACGGGCGAGGTTCGCGTGCACCAGGACCTGGTCGGGGCTGGTCACCTCGATGACCTGGTCGGTCCCGCTCACGGTGTAGCGCGGCCGCTGGATCGACAGCATCGCCGACAGTTCGGTGATGTCGCCCAGCACGTACCGCACCGCGTCCAGCGTGTGGCCGCCGATGACCTCCAGGTTCCCGGCGCCGTTGGCCTTGTCCAGCGTGTAGACGCTGAAGGCGGGCAGGTCCTCCGCCGCGCCCTTGCCGTTGGCCGCGTAGAGGTTCACCGAGGTGACCCGGCCGACGTAGCCGTCGGCGACCAGTTCCCTGGCGTACATGACGGCGGGGGAGTACCTCGCCTGCAGCCCGAGCGCGTGGTGCACCCCTTTCTCGTCCGCCAGCCGGAGAAGGCCTTCCGCCTCGGAGGTGGTCAGGGCCAGTGGCCACTCGCACAGGACGTGCTTGCCGGCCGCGAGCGCGGTCGCGATGAGTTCGGCGTGGTGGGGCACCTTCACGGTGATCGACACCAGGTCGACGTCGGGGTGCTCGGCGAGCCGCCGGGGGTCGGTGAAGGCGTGCCGGGCACCGAACTTCGCCGCGGCGGCGCGGGCGGTGTCCTCCCTGCTGGTGCCCACCGCGGTGAGCTCGTACTGCGGCAGAGCCCGCAGAGCGGGGACGTGGGCCCTGACCGCCCATCCGCGATCGGGGTTGGCTCCGATGATGCCTACACGGATCTTGTCCATGACGATCCTCTCAAGTGGACACATCGCGTCCGATTGGCTCGCCACGATATCTAAGCGGACCCCTTCTGTCCATTTGACTGCACAGGATCGCCTGGCGACTTCCCTTCATACATGGGATGACCGTATGATTTCGATCCCATCACTGATCCTCACGAAGTCGGAGGCCCACAGGTGCCACAGCAACGGTTCGTGACCGTCGTGACCGGCGGCAGCCGCGGAATCGGGGCGGCGATCTGCGCCCGCCTGGCGTCCGACGGCCACGACATCGTCCTCGGGTACCGCTCCGACGGCTCCGCCGCCGCCACCGTCGCCGCGACCGTCCGCGAGAGGGGTGGCGCCTGCGCCACGGTCCCCGTCGACACCGCCGACGAGGCCTCCGTCGACCGGCTGTTCGACGCCGCCACCGAGCTCGGCGCCGTCACCGGCCTCGTCAACAACGCCGGGATCAGCGGGCCCAACGGCCGCCTCGCGGACGCCGACGTCGCCGGGATGCGCCGGGCCCTCGACGTCAACGTGCTCGGCTACCTTCTGTGCGCCCGCCGTGCCGTCCGTGACCTGGCCCGCAACGGGGGCGGCGCCATCGTGAACATCTCCTCCGCCGCCGCCACCATCGGCAGCCCGGGACAGTACGTCCACTACGCGGCCTCCAAGGCGGCGGTCGACGCCATGACCGTCGGACTGTCCAAGGAGGTCGCGGCCGACGGCATCCGGGTCAACTGCGTGGCGCCGGGCACCGTCTGGACGGACTTCCACCAGGATCCGCAACGTCCGGCGAAGGTCGCTCCCGGCATCCCTCTCGGCCGTGCCGGGCAGCCGGAGGAGATCGCGGGAGCCGTCTCCTGGCTGCTGTCCGCCGACGCCTCCTACACCACCGGCGCGATCCTGCGCGTGGCCGGGGGGCTGTGACGGCACCGGAATTCCGGGCCGATGGTCTCGTCGTACTTGAAGGCGGCTCTGACCAGCGGGAAGTACTGCTCGGTGCCGCCGCGCACCCGCCGTGCTCGGCACTTGATTTGTCGCCGTCCTTCCGGCTTGTCTGGCAGTGAACGCATCACGACCCGTTGCGTCCCGACGCCTACCGAAGGATCCCGATGCCCACCTCCACGGCCCACGTCCTCACCGCCCGCCCCGACCGGTACATCAAGCAGCTGGTCGCCCACATGGGCCACAGAACCAGCACGGAGATCTCCGGCGACGGCCGGGGAGTGATCACGTTGAGCCGCGGGCGCTGCGTGCTCGTCCCGCTGCGGGACGGGCTGCGGATGATCGCCAGTGCCGCGGACGCGGAGGGCGTCGCCGCCGTACAGGATGTCGTCGCCCGCCACCTGCTGAGGTTCGCCACCCAGGAGGAGCTCAAGGTCGAATGGACCGAGCCCGTCGCGGCCGACGCCGTGCACATCGTCGATCCGGTCGTCGACGACTACGTGTCCACCCACTGCACCCCGGCCGACGAGGTGCTCCAGGAGCTGGCCGTGCGCACGCGGGAGGCCACCGGCGACGCCTCCGGGATGCAGGTGTCCCACGACGAGGGGGCCTTCCTGACCATGCTGGTGCGGATGATCGGCGCGCGGCGGGCGGTGGAGGTGGGGGTGTTCACCGGCTACTCCTCCATCTGCATCGCCCGCGGGCTGCCCGAGGACGGCCGCCTGCTCGCCTGCGACGTCAGCGAGGAGTGGACGTCGATCGCCCGGCCGTACTGGGAACGCGCGGGCGTGGCGGACCGCATCGACCTCAGGATCGGCCCGGCCGTCGAGACCCTGCGCGCCCTTCCCGACGAGCGGGACCTCGACTTCGCCTTCGTCGACGCAGACAAGATCGGCTACCCGGTGTACTACGAGGAGATCGTGCGACGGCTGCGGCCGGGCGGCCTGGTCGTCCTGGACAACGTGCTGCTCGGCGCCCGCGTCGTCGACCCCGCCTGCCAGGAGGAGCACCACGTGGCGATGCGCGCCCTGAACGACATGATCGCCGCCGACCCCCGCGTCGAATCGGTCATGCTCCCGCTGCGCGACGGCGTCACGATCGCCCGCAGACTCTGACCTCACCACGCCCTGGGGAACACGGCCCGACCCGGAGCGCCGCCAAGGCGCGGAGGTGAAGGACCATGGCCCGGGGCGGTGTGTGGATGAGGACCATGCGGTGCGGGGATCCCATGTGACGAAAAGCCACCGGCGGCCGCGGCGGTGTGTGGGTGAGCGGTATGGCGTGCGGGCGGGGGTGGGGGCAGGATGAGGGCATGGTTGAGGAAGGTGCGTTGCTCTGGGAGCCGTCTCCCGAGGTCGTCCGCGATGCGAAGATCACCCGGTTCGCCGCATGGCTCGGGCGGCCGGGGGAGTACGACGACCTGTGGCGGTGGTCGGTCGAGGCTCCCGAGGAGTTCTGGACGTCGGTCTGGGACTACTTCCAGGTCGTGGGTGAGCGTGGCGACGGGCCCGTCATCAAGGGAACGATGCCGAACGCCAAATGGTTCGACGGGACCACCCTGAATTACGCCGCCAACGCCCTGCGCGGCGATCCCGGCCGGCTCGCCGTGATCGCCCGGGACGAGAAGGGCGGCCGCCGCACCTTCACCTACGGCGAGCTGGCCGACGAGGTCGCGCGGGTACGGGCCGGGCTGGTACGGCTCGGCGTGACGCGCGGCGACCGCGTGGCGGCGTACCTCCCCAACACCGCCGAGGCGTTGATCGCCTTCCTCGCGACGGCCAGCCTCGGCGCGATCTGGTCGTCCTGCTCGCCCGACTTCGGCGCCTCCAGCGTCGTCGACCGGTTCACCCAGATCACCCCGAAGGTGCTCATCGCGGTCGGCGGCTACAGTTACAACGGCCGCGACTTCGACCGGTCGGCCGTCGTGGCCGACATCGCCGCCAAGCTGCCGACCCTGGCGGCGACCGTGGTGGTCGGCGAGGCGTCGTGGGAGGAGTTGCGCGCCGAGAGCGCCCCGCTCGCCTTCGAGCCGGTGCCGTTCGACCACCCGCTCTGGGTGGTCTACTCGTCGGGCACGACCGGGCTGCCCAAGCCGATCGTCCACGGGCACGGCGGCATCGTGCTGGAGCACCTGAAGGCGCTCACCTTCCACCAGGACCTCGGTGAGGGCGATGTGTTCTTCTGGTACACCACGACCGGCTGGATGATGTGGAACTTCCTGGCCGGCGGCCTGCTCGTGGGTGCCACCGTCGTGCTGTACGACGGCAGCGCCACGCATCCCGGCGCCGACGCGCTGTGGCGCCTCGCCGCCGAGGAGGGCGTCACCTACTTCGGCACCGGCGCGCCGTACATCGTGGCGTCCATGCGGGCGGGGGTGCGCCCAGAGGGCCTCGGACGACTGCGGGGCGTGGGCTCCACCGGCTCACCGCTGCCGCCCGAGGGGTTCGGCTGGCTGTACGACGTCCTGCCCGGCGTCCAGCTCGGGTCGTTCTCGGGCGGCACCGATGTGTGCACGGGTTTCGTGGGCGCGGTCCCGCTGCTGCCCGTCCGGGCCGGGGTCATCCCGTGCCGCTGCCTCGGCGCGCTGGTGGAGTCGTACGACCCGGACGGCCGGCCGGTGGTCGGCGAGGTCGGCGAGCTGGTGCTGACCAAGCCGATGCCCTCGATGCCGGTGAAGTTCTGGAACGACCCCGACGGCGAGCGCTACCAGGAGAGCTACTTCGCCGACTATCCGGGCGTGTGGCGGCACGGCGACTGGATCAAGATCCTCCCGGACGGCGGGTGCGTGATCTACGGCCGGTCCGACTCCACGCTCAACCGCGGCGGCGTCCGCATGGGCACCAGCGAGTTCTACCGGGTCGTCGAGCGGTTCCCGCAGATCGAGGACAGCCTGGTGATCGACACCGGCCAGCTGGGGCAGGAGGGCCGCCTGCTGCTGTACGTGACCATGGCCGAGGGGGAGACGCTGACCGACGAGCTGGTGGCGAAGCTCAAGGCGACGCTGCGCGACGAGCTCTCCCCACGTCACGTGCCGAACGAGATCCACGAGGTCCCCGGCATCCCGCGCACGCTGAGCGGCAAGAAGCTGGAGGTGCCGGTGCGCAAGATCCTGCTCGGCACCCCGGTGGAGAAGGCCGCCAACCCCGGCGCCATGGCGAACCCCGAGGTCCTGAAGCACTTCCTGCCGTAGCCGCGCACCTCAGACGGTGACGACGACCTTGCCCCTGGCGTGGCCCCCGGCCACGTACCTCACCGCGTCGGGAGCCTCGCCCAGGGGGTATGTCCTGGTCACGACCGGTGTCACCTGCCCGGCGTCGATCAGCTCGGCCAGGTCGCGAAGGTCCGCCCCGCGCGGCATCGCGACCAGCACGCGCAGCCGGTGCCGGACGAACGGTGACAGCAGCGTCGCCCGGAACTGGCGGCCCATGCCGGTCCACCGCCCGCCGCCCTCGCCGCCCATGAGCACAAGGGTCCCGCCCGGGGTGAGGACCCGCCGCAGCCGGGACAGCGGGCGGTCGCCGGCGATGTCGAGGATGACGTCGTAGCGGGCCGGCCCGTCGGTGAAGTCCTCGCGCGTGTAGTCGATGACGTGGCCCGCGCCGAGCGAGCGGACCAGATCCGCCTTGTCCGTGCCGCACACGCCGGTGACCTCGGCGCCGAACGCCTTGGCGAGCTGCACGGTGTAGCTCCCCACGCCGCCGCCGGCCCCGGTGACCAGCACCTTCTGCCCCGGCTGGACCTTTCCTGGTTCCCGGAGGCCACGCAGGGCCGTGGTCGCGGACACCGGGACGGCCGCCGCCTGCTCGAAGGTGAGCGTGGCGGGCTTGGGCGCGAGCTTGTCCTGCCGGGCGAGGGCGTACTCGGCGAAGGCCCCTTGGCAGGTGCCGAACACCTCGTCTCCCGGGTGGAACCCGGTGACGTTCCGCCCGGCCGCCTCGACGACCCCGGCCACGGCCATACCGGGCACCTTGCCCCTGGGGGCGCGCAGCCCGGCCGCCAGCCGCACGGCGTACGGCAGGCCCGTCGTCAGGTGCACGACGCCCGAGTCCACCCCCGCCGCGCGCACCCGCACGAGCACCTCGTCGTCCCCGGGCGCCGGCGGGTCGATCTCTCCCAGCCGTAGGACCTCGGCCGGGCCGTACCTGTCCTGCAGGATCGCTTTCACGGGATCTCCTCCGCGCTGTCGTTGTATTGGAAGACCTTGTCGAGCGGGACCCCGAAGACCCGCGCGATCTGGAAGGCCATCTCCAGGGACGGCGAGTAGCGGCCCTGCTCGATGGCGATGACGGTCTGGCGGGTCACGCCGATGCGGGACGCCAGCTCCGCCTGGGTCATCTCCCCATGGGCGAAGCGGAGGGCCCGGATCGAGTTGGTGACCTTGGTCGGCTTCACCACGGCCAGAAGCCCCGGCGGTAGGCGACGATCTTCGCGGCGGACCCGAGGACCGCGGACAGGAAGAACGCCAGGTAGAGCACGTTGGCGATCCAGAACTGGTCGACCCGGGCCATCGCCAGGACGAGGGCCGCGACGCCGCCGGTGACGACGAACGACTGGCCCATGTGGTCGCCGAACCGGCTGATCTCCCGGTCGCGCTGGTCCTTCTTGCCCGCGTCCTCGGGGGCGAGGGCCGAGACCACCACGCGCAGGACGATCGAGGCGACGATCGAGGCGCCGATGGTCCACAGCATCAGGGGGACGTACGGCACCTCGGCGGCCGGGGTGGAGCCGATCCGCCCGAGGAGCAGCGTGACGTACGTCGCGTAGGCCGCGGTGGAGACCACCGCCATGATCCACGCGAGCTTCTCTTCGAATGGCACGCCTTGAATGTAAAGCAGCGTGGACACCGTGTCTAGTTTTCTTTACATCACCGCGAAGCGACGCCTCCGTCACGGTGCGCGCGTGGCTGGTCGTCTACCCCCGCAGCGCGGTCAGACCGCCTGGGGGAACCGGAACAGGCGGCCCGGGTCGTAGGCGGCCTTGACCTTGGCGAGGCGGGTGGCGTTGGCGCCGTAGTAGGCCTGACGCCACCCGCTCAGGGACGGGTCGATGTAGTTGACGTAGGCGTGGTCGCCGAAGTGCGGGGACATGGCCGCGTGGGCACGGCCGAGCCACGCCGCCGCGCCCGCCATGTGCGCGTAGTACTGCACACTGAAGATCGCGGCGCGGTGCGGGAACGCGGTGGCGTCCGGACGCAGCCGGGCGACGGCGCCGCCGAGGGCGTCGAGCAGCACGGCGTGGCGGCCCGGGAGCGCGGTCTGCTCGACCAGGGCGTTGATGCCCGCGGCCGACAGCGGCCTGTACGCCATGTGCGACTTGGCGGAGAAGGCGTCGCGCGGGAAGCGGCCGTCGGCGGTCTGCCCGGGGAGGTCGCCCGGCCGGTGGCACTGGGAGACCGTGCGGCCGGAGCAGCCCGCCATGAGCATCATCGCGTGGCTGTAGGACGCCTGGCTGACGTAGCGGCTGGACGGCCGCGAGCCGATCTTCGAGATCAGGGGCTCCAGCTGCCGTTCGCAGTCGGCCTGGGAGCCGAGGTAGAGGCCGCCGATCTGCAGGTCGAGGCCCGGGTCCTTGTTGAGGTGCAGGTTGGACCACATGGCGTCCGGCGCGTACGGCGCCCACGCCTGCCAGGCGGCGATCGCCTTGCGGGCGAGCGACCAGGGCCAGTGCAGGAAGAAGACGGTGACCTGGCGCGTGGGGTGGGTGCGGAAGGTGAAGGACACCGCGACACCGAAGTTGCCGCCCCCGCCACCGCGCGAGGCCCAGTACAGGTCGGGGTTGTGGTCGGCGTCGCAGGTCAGCACGCGCCCGTCGGCGGTGACGATCTGCAGGGACTCGAGCACGTCGCACGTGAGGCCGTACTTGCGGGCGACGACGCCGATGCCGCCGCCGAGGGTCAGGCCCGCCACGCCCACGGTCGGGCACGAGCCCGCGGGGATGCTGACGCCGTGGGCGGCCAGCCGGTCGTAGACGTCGATCAGCTGCGCCCCGGCGCCCACGACGGCCCGGCCGGAGGCGGCGCTCACGGTGTTCATGCGGGAGACGTCGATCACCAGGCCGGTGCCGGTCGACCAGCCGGCGTAGCTGTGGCCGCCGGACCGCGAGGTGACCGGCACGCCGAACTTCTTGGCGAAGGCCAGACATTCGGCCACGTCGGAGGGGCCGGCGCAGTAGGCCACCCCGCTCGGCCGTATACCGTCGAAGGACGGGCTGTACAGGCGCCGGGCCGCGTCGTACGAGGCGTCGCCGGGGCGGATGAGACGCCCGGCCAGGCCCTTGCCGAGGGCGGTCCAGTCGGAGCGCGAAGGGGCGGTCCTGGCACCGGTGCGCGCGGCGGCGCTCGCGCCGCCGGCCCAGGCCGGGCCGCTCGCCGTCGTGTGCGCGCAGCCGGCGGCCATGGCCGTGGCGGTGACGGCGGAGACGCGGAGGAAGCTCCGGCGGTCGAGCGCGGCGCGCATGGTCAATCTTCTCCCAACACGAGATCACGGATCGCGAAAGCTCGCGCCCGTTCTGTGAGACGTGCTGGGTGAAGGCTTGGTTTATCTCGACTCGATAACGGTGCACGTGGAGGCGGCGCAAGGGTGGCTTTGAACGGGAACCGAGCATGATTCCCGGACAAGTTGACGTTTCATCTGTGATGGGCTGGTATCGGTACGTCGGGAGACGATCCGGTCAACGGAGATCGGTGAACTTGACTCCCCAACTGTGGAGGTGTCGCGTGTCCGGGAGCGTGCTCGGTGGCGCGGTCGAGGGCGGGAACGGGCGAGCGGCCCCCCGCCGCGAGGGGCGCGGAACCCGCGCGGGCGCTTCGCGCCTCGCCGGGGCCGGGCTTGTGGGATGCTTGTCCCACCGCCCCCTCCTCTTTGCTGCCGTGGACCCAGCCTGTCCGCGGCGCCGTGACCATGCCCCCGTCATGGAAGCACGGTGCCGGCTGTGACCACTTCGAAACAGGCGACCCCCTCACAAAGGAGTGAGAGCGACATGCCGCTCGACGAGGCAAAAGACCAGCTTCTGCGGTCCGCTGCTGAACAATGCGCCGAATCCCCCGGAAACGATCAACTGGACGCCGGCGCGATCCTGGACTTCCTCCAGCTGTACTACCGGCATGTCGCGCCCGAGGACGTGATCGACCGCGACCCGGCGGAGCTGTACGCCCCCGCGATGGCCCACCGCAGGTTCGCCGCCCACCGGCCGCAGGGCCGGCCGCTGGTGCGCGCCCACACTCCCACCGTCGAGGAGGACGGCTACGACGTCGGGCGGTCCGTCGTCGAGGTGGTCACCGACGACATGTCCTACCTCGTCGACTCGGTGACCATGGAGCTCGAACGCCACGGCATCACCACCGACCTGGTCGTGCACCCGCAGGTCAAGGTCCGCCGCGACATGACCGGCAAGATGCTGGGTCCCGGCGACGAGGGGCTCACCGGGCAGTTGCTCGAAGAGTCGTGGATGCACCTCGAGATCGACCGGCAGACCGACGCCGAGGTCCTCAAGAGCATCGAGGCCGACCTCCAGCGGGTCCTGCAGGACGTCCGCTACGCCGTCGAGGACTGCGACAAGATGCGCGCCCTGGCCGTCCAGGTCGCCACCGACCTCGAGGCCGCGCCGCCGCCCCTGCCGGAGGCCGACCTGGAGGACAGCCTCGAGCTGCTGCGCTGGCTCGCCGACGGCCACTTCACCTTCCTCGGCTACCGCGAGTACCGCCTGGAGGAGACCCCCGACGGCGACGGGCTGCGCGCACTGCCCGGCACCGGCCTCGGCATCCTGCGGGCCGACAAGGCCGGCTCGGCGAGCTTCGCGGCCATGTCCCCCGAGCTGCGGGCCAAGGCCCGTGAGAAGCAGCTGCTGGTCGTCACCAAGGCCAACAGCCGGGCCACGGTCCACCGGCCCAACTACCTCGACTACATCGGCGTCAAGCTCTTCTCCCCCGAGGGCGAGGTCATCGGCGAGCGCCGCTTCCTCGGCCTGTTCACCCACGTCGCCTACAGCGAGTCGATCTCGCACATCCCGGTGCTGCGCCGCAAGCTCGACGAGGTGCTCGCCCAGACCGGTCTCACGCCCGACAGCCACGACGGCAAGGACCTCATCGAGATCCTCGAGACCTACCCGCGCGCCGAGCTGTTCCAGATCCCGGTCGACGAGCTCGCGCCCATCGCCCTCGGCGTGCTGCGCCTGCGCGAGCGCAGACGGGTCAAGCTCTTCCTGCGCCGCGACGACTACGGCCGCTACATCTCCTGCCTGATCTACCTGCCGCGCGACCGCTACACCACCGGCGTGCGCGTCCGCATGCAGGAGATCCTCCTGGAGGCGCTCGGCGGCAAGTCGCTCGACTACAGCACCATGATCGGCGAGTCGCCGCTGGCCCGCCTGCACGTGGTCGTCCGCGGCGAACGCGGCAAGTCACTGGGCGGCGCCACCCCGCAGGTCGACCTGGAGGAGCTGGAGGCCCGCATCGCGGCCACCACCCGCTCCTGGGAGGACGACCTCGCCGCCGCGATCGCCGAGCTGGCCTCCGACGAGGAGGCGGCGGCGCTGACCCGCCGCTACCTCACGGCGTTCCCCGAGGGCTACAAGGCGGACTTCACCGCCCGCACCGCCGTCGCCGACCTGCGCCGCCTGGAGCGTCTGGCCGGTTCGCCCGGCGAGATCGGGATGGACCTGTACGAGCCGCGCGACCGCGCTCAGGGGGAGTGGCGGTTCAAGGTGTACCGGCTCGGCTCGGCGGTCTCCCTGTCGGAGGTGCTGCCCCTGCTGTCCCGCATGGGCGTCGAGGTGGTCGACGAGCGGCCGTACCAGATTTCCTGCGGCGACCGCGAGGGCGGCTGGATCTACGACTTCGGCCTGCGCTTCTCCTCGCCGGAGACGATCGAGCCCGACGTCTTCAAGCGGCTCTTCCAGGACGCCTTCGGCGCCCTGTGGCGCGGCGACATCGAGAGCGACGGCTTCAACGCGCTCGTGCTCGCCGCCGGTCTCACCTGGGAGCAGGCCCTGATCCTGCGCGTGTACGCCAAGTACCTCCGTCAGGCCGGCACGACCTTCAGCCAGCGCTACATCGAGAAGGTGCTGCTCGGGAACATCCGCCTCGCCCGGCTGCTGGTGCGGCTGTTCGAGGCCAGGCTCGACCCGCGCCGCTCCGAGGACTCCAGGGACGACCTCAGCGAGGCGCTGCACGAGGAGATCCTCGCCGCCCTCGACGACGTGGCCTCCCTCGACGAGGATCGCATCCTGCGGGCGTACCTCGAGATGATCCTCGCCACGCTGCGGACCAACGCCTTCCAGCGGGTGGACGGCCACCGCAAGCCGTACATCTCGGTCAAGTTCGAGTCCTCGGCGATCAGCGTGCTGCCACTGCCCCGGCCGAAGTACGAGATCTTCGTGTACTCGCCGAAGGTCGAGGGCGTCCACCTGCGGTTCGGCAAGGTCGCCCGCGGTGGCCTGCGCTGGTCCGACCGCATGGAGGACTTCCGCACCGAGGTGCTGGGCCTGGTCAAGGCGCAGATGGTGAAGAACACCGTCATCGTGCCCACCGGCTCCAAGGGCGGCTTCGTCGTCAAGAGGCCGCCGGTGGGCGGCGGGCGTGACGAGATCCTGGCCGAGGGCGTGGCCTGCTACCGCCAGTTCATCTCGGGCCTGCTCGACATCACCGACAACCTCGTCGACAACAAGGTCGTGCCCCCGCACGGCGTCGTCCGGCACGACGGCGACGACACCTACCTCGTCGTGGCGGCCGACAAGGGCACCGCGACCTTCTCCGACATCGCCAACAGCGTCGCCAAGGACTACGGCTTCTGGCTCGGCGACGCCTTCGCCTCCGGCGGCTCCGTCGGCTACGACCACAAGGCCATGGGCATCACCGCCCGGGGCGCCTGGGAGTCGGTCGCCTACCACTTCCGCGCCATGGGCGTCGACGTCCAGACCACCGACTTCACCGTGGTCGGCGTCGGCGACATGTCAGGCGACGTCTTCGGCAACGGCATGCTGCTGTCGGAGCACATCAGGCTGGTCGCCGCCTTCGACCACCGGCACATCTTCGTCGACCCCTCGCCGGACGCCGCGCGCGGCTTCGCCGAGCGCTCGCGCCTGTTCGCGCTCCCGCGCAGCTCCTGGGCCGACTACGACTCCGAGCTGATCTCCGCGGGCGGCGGGGTGTGGCCGCGTACGGCCAAATCCGTGCCGGTGTCGCCGCAGATGCGCGCCGCGCTCGGCATCCCCGAGGGCGTCTCGGCGCTCACCCCCAACGACCTGATCAGCGCCATCCTCAAGGCGCCGGTCGACCTGCTGTGGAACGGCGGCATCGGCACCTACGTCAAGGCGAGCTCCGAGAGCCACGCCGACGTGGGCGACAAGGCCAACGACCCGCTGCGGGTCAACGCCGGCGACCTGCGGTGCAAGGTCATCGGTGAGGGCGGCAACCTGGGCCTCACCCAGCTCGCCCGCATCGAGTTCGCGCTCAACGGCGGCTACGTCAACACCGACTTCATCGACAACTCCGCCGGCGTCGACACCTCCGACCACGAGGTGAACATCAAGGTCCTGCTCGACCGCGTCGTCCGCGACGGCGAGCTCGGCGAGCGGGAGCGCGACCAGCTCTTCCTCGACATGACCGACGAGGTCGCCGGGCTGGTGCTGCGCGACAACAAGGCCCAGAACGTCGTCCTCGCCGCCGCGCGGGCGCAGGCCCCCGAGATGCTCCACATCCACGCCCGCTACCTGCGCAAGCTCGAACGCGACGGGCTGATCAACCGCGAGCTTGAGGCCCTGCCGTCCGACAAGATGCTGGCCGAGCGCCGCCAGGCGGGCCTCGGGCTCACGGCTCCGGAGTTCTCGGTGCTGCTCGCCTACACCAAGCTCGTCGTCGACCACGAGCTGCTCGCCTCCGACCTGCCCGACGATCCCTACCTTTCGTCGTGGCTGGTCTCCTACTTCCCCTCGGCCCTGCGCGAGCGGTTCCGCACCGCGATGGACGGGCACCCGCTGCGGCGCGAGATCATCACGACCGGCGTGGTCAACGACCTGGTGAACGCCAGCGGCACCACGTTCATGTTCCGCTTCGCTGAGGAGACCGGCGCCTCCACCCCCGACATCGCCAGGGCCTACCTGGTCTCCAGGGAGGTCTTCGAACTGCCGGCGTTCTGGCGGGCCGTGGAGGCGCTCGACAACAAGGTCGACACCGCCACCCAGCTCGCCATGCTGCTGGAGGGCCGCAAGCTCGCCGAGCGGGGGGCCCGCTGGCTGCTCGGCAACCGGCGGCCGCCGCTCGACCTGGCCTCCACGGTGAAGTTCTTCGTCGAAGGCGCCGAGGGGCTGCTTCCGCACCTGCCGAAGCTGCTCGCCGGCCCCGACCTGGCGGCGTTCGAGGAGCGCCGTGACGGGTTCGTCGCCCGGGGCGTCCCCGCCGACCTCGCCGAGCGCGCCGCCGTCATGGTCCCGGCGTACTCCACGTTCGACCTGGTGGAGATCGCCTCACGCACCGGCCGTCCCGTGACGGACGTCGCGGAGGTCTACTTCGACCTGGCCGAGCGGCTGCAGCTCGCCCGGCTCAGGGAGCGGGTGATCGCGCTGCCGCGCGACAACCGGTGGAACTCCATGGCTCGGGCCGCGCTGCGCGACGACCTGTACGCCGCGCACGCGACGCTGACACGCGACGTGCTGACGCACAGCGAGCCGGGGCTGTCGCCCGAGGAGCGCCTGGCCCGCTGGTCGGAGGCCAACTCCGCGGCCGTCGCGCGGTCCCGCCAGACGCTGTCGGAGATCTGGGAGAGCGACCACTTCGACCTGGCCACGCTGTCGGTGGCGCTCCGGGCGGTCCGCACCCTGGTTGCGACGAGCAACCTGCCCGCCTGACCGCCCGACCGGTGAGGGGCGCGCTCCGAGGCGCGCCCCTCACTGTGTTCGATGGCCTCGCTGCGCTCGGCGGTGAGGGGCTCAGTCGACGGTGATGGTGGTGGGGGTGCCGTCGAAGGCGATGATCTTCGCGGGGTCGGTGGCGCCCTTGCGGGCCACCTGGCTGACGTACTGCTGGGTCTCCACCACACGCAGCTTGCGCGCCACTCTGGCGGCCTGGTGGTCGACGGCCCAGCGCACGGCCTTCGGCACGGGCACCAGGCCGCTGGCGCTGACGGTCTCGCCCTGCAGCGACGTGGTGCGCCTCAGGGAGTAAATGATCACCGCGCCGCCGCCGGCCGCCCGCAGCGCGTAGATCGGGTACGGCGTGGCGGCGAAGATCGAGTCGTACAGCAGGCCCTGCCGCTTGGCCGCGGGCTGGGCCTTCTGGACCTCGGCGAAGTACCCCGTGGTCTGCGGGCCCGCCGTGATCAGCTGCGCGGCGTACCCCTTCGGGCCCTCCTCGGCGATGGTCGCGTGCAGCGGCGCCATCAGGCGCGGGCTGATCGCCACGCTCTCGTCGCGGGTGGCCAGCGCCGTGGCGTACCCCTCGGAGTCGAGGGTGATGGCGGGCGGCTTGGTGCCGGGGTAGAGCAGGGAGACCGACCTCAGCTGCCAGCGGGATCTCTCGTCGGACTTCATGAAGGCGAGCACGGCCGTGCGGCTCGTACCGCCCGCGTCGCGCCGCTCGGCGACGGCGGCGAACCAGTAGGGGTAGCGGCCGGCTTCGAGCCTCGGCACGAGCAACGTGGGATCGCCCCAGGTGTAGCGGGCCGGACGCATGGCCGTCGACTGGAAATCGGCCACGGTGACCTGCCTCTGCGCGTCGGCGGTCTGGGCGAGCGCGTACGACTCGGCGCCGAACGCCCTGATGATCTCGTCGGCCTTGAGGATCTTCCGCGCCTCCTGGCCGGCCTCCGCGAGCGTCACGGCCGGGCCGTCCGGCGTCGCGGACGGCGAGGTGGCGGCCGCGGGGACGGTCGTGGCCGACGACGACGCCGTCGGAAGCCGCCCGTCCGCCGACCCGCCCGCCGAGCAGCCGGCCAGCAGACCGGCGAGCAGCAACGGCGAGAGGGCGACACGCATGGTCTTATTCACGCCCGTCCTCCCCGATCGGTACCGGGCCAATGCTAGCCACGCGCAAGGTGCCTCCGTCGTCGCGTACCCTTGGACGATGTGGCAGCCATCGATCCCACAGAAGAGATCAGCGAGCTTACCGGCACACTGAAGAGCATTCAGGACGTGCTGGATCTCGACGCTATGCGCAAGCAGATCGCAGAGCTGGAGGAGCGGGCTGCCGCGCCTGACCTCTGGAACGACCCCGAGCAGGCGCAGAAGGTCACCAGCAAGCTCTCCCACCTGCAGGGCGAGCTGAACCGCGTCGAGGCCCTGGCGCGCCGGCTCGAAGACGTCTCGGTGCTGTTCGAGCTCGCCGAGGCCGAGGACGACGCCGACACGCGCGAAGAGGCCGAGCGTGAGCTGGCCTCGCTGCGCGGCGACGTCAACGCCCTGGAGGTCCGCACGCTGCTGTCGGGCCCCTACGACGCCCGTGAGGCCCTCGTCACCATCAACTCCCAGGCCGGTGGCGTCGACGCCGCCGACTGGGCGCAGATGCTGCTGCGCATGTACCTCCGCTGGGCCGAGCGCAAGGGCTACTCCACCGAGGTCTACGACACCTCCTACGCCGAGGAGGCCGGCATCAAGTCGGCCACCTTCGTCGTCAAGGCGCCCTACGCCTACGGCACGCTCAGGGGCGAGCACGGCACCCACCGGCTCGTGCGCATCAGCCCGTTCGACAACCAGGGCCGCCGCCAGACCTCCTTCGCGGGCGTCGACATCGTGCCGGTCGTCGAGCAGACCGACCACATCGACATCAACGAGGACGACCTGCGCATCGACGTCTACCGTTCGTCGGGTCCCGGCGGGCAGGGCGTCAACACCACCGACTCGGCGGTCCGCATCACCCACCTGCCGACCGGCATCGTGGTGTCCTGCCAGAACGAGCGCTCCCAGCTGCAGAACCGCGCCTCGGCGATGGCCGTCCTGCAGGCCAAGCTGCTGGAGCGCAAGCGGCAGGAGGAGGCCGAGAAGATGTCGGAGCTGCGTGGCGAGTCGACCACCTCGTGGGGCACGCAGATCCGCAACTACGTGCTGCACCCCTACCAGATCGTGAAGGACCTGCGCACCGCGGTCGAGGCGGGCAACCCCAGCGCCGTGCTCGACGGCGATCTCGACGAGTTCATCGAGGGTGAGATCCGCTGGATGCGCCGCCAGGAATCGGGCGCGGCGTAACGGCACCGGGCGCCCTGGGGCGCCCGCCGGCGTGACGTGAAGAGCGGCTCAGGCGCCGTACAGGTGCCTGAGCGCGAGCGTGCACACAAGCACCACGATCAGGACGATCGCGATCAGCGTGGGCGAAATGCCGCCGAAGCCGTGGTGGTGCACCTTCGCCCTCCCGGCCCGGCACGTCGGGCACCGTCCCTCGACCACTGGGCCGGCGCACTGGGCGCAGATGAGGTGTTCGCAGCTCACGGGGATCTCCCTCTCCACGGGGCTCGCTTTACCAGGCCGTTAGCGAGCGTGGAATCGTTTTGTTTCCGTTATGGACGTTCCATGCCAGTGTTACCCCTAGACTGAGCCTCGGCCAACCGGAACGTCGATCAATGGTAAAGAGCGGCGCCCCCCGGCCGGCGACCAATGCGAAGTGGCCACGTGGCCACGTCCGCTACCGTCCTAACCCCTAGACTGGCATGCCGTGATGCGCCTGTGATCCATTTCGATAATGTCACCAAGGTCTACGCTAACCAGAACCGGCCCGCCCTCGACCACGTCAGCGTCGACGTCGACAAGGGCGAGTTCGTGTTCCTGGTCGGTCCTTCGGGTTCGGGGAAGTCGACCTTTCTCCGTCTGGTCCTGAAGGAGGAGCGCCCGAACTCGGGCGCCATCCACGTCGCCGGAAAGGATCTGGCGCGCCTGTCGAACTTCAAGGTGCCGCATCTGCGCCGCCGCATCGGCTGCGTGTTCCAGGACTTCCGGCTGCTGCCCAACAAGAACGTCTACGAGAACGTGGCGTTCGCCCTTGAGGTCATCGGCAAGCCCCGGAGGTTCATCCGCAAGGTCGTGCCCGAGGTC
The DNA here is from genome assembly GCF_018531465.1 of Sphaerisporangium fuscum. Classification (GTDB taxonomy): domain Bacteria; phylum Actinomycetota; class Actinomycetes; order Streptosporangiales; family Streptosporangiaceae; genus Sphaerisporangium; species Sphaerisporangium fuscum. The sequence goes on along the minus strand of NZ_JAHDTF010000002.1, from coordinate 33,616 downwards.
GTCGAGCTGGTCGGCCTGGAGGGCAAGGCCCACCGCATGCCCGATGAGCTGTCCGGCGGTGAGCAGCAGCGGGTCGCCATGGCCCGCGCGTTCGTCAACCGTCCGATGATCCTGCTGGCCGACGAGCCGACGGGAAACATCGACCCCGCCACCAGCATCGGGATCATGAAGGTGCTCGACCGGATCAACCGGACCGGCACCACCGTGGTCATGGCGACCCATGACGCCGCCATCGTCGACTCCATGCGTAAACGCGTGGTCGAGCTCGAGGACGGCAAGATCGTCCGGGATCAGTCGCGCGGCGTCTACGGCCAGGCGTACTGATCACCAAGCGAGAGCAACAGGGGACACCCAAAGCATGCGGGCAAACTTCATCTTCTCTGAGGTCTGGATCGGCCTTCGGCGCAACCTCACGATGACCATCGCGGTCATCGTGACCGTGGCCATCGGCATGGCGCTGCTCGGCATTGGGCTCTTGATCAACGCCCAGGTCGGGCACATGAGCTCCTACTGGTCCGACAAGGTGCAGCTCTCGGCGTTCCTGTGCAAGAAGAACGACGTGTTCGAGGCCTGCAAGGGCCGGGGTGCCGTGAGCCAGCAGGAGAAGGACCAGCTGAAGTCGCGCATCCAGGGCATGCCTCAGGTCGAACAGGTCACGTTCGAGCCCCAGCAGGAGGCCTACGAGAAGTTCAAAGAGGCCTACAGCAGCAACACCGTGTTCCTCAACGCGGTCAAGGCCGAGGACATGCCGGAGTCGTTCCGGGTCAAGCTGAAGGACCCCAACGACTACAAGGCCGTCTTCGACGCCCTCAAGGGCGCGCCGGGAGTCTCCAACGTCGTCAACGACCAGGAGCTCCTCGACAAGTTCTTCGGCTTCATGAACAAACTTCGGCTGTCCGCGCTCATCGTGGCGCTGATCCAGGTCTTCGCCGCCATCCTGTTGATCGGCAACACCGTGCGATTGTCGGCGTACAACCGCAGACGCGAGACCGGCATCATGCGCCTGGTCGGCGCCTCCAACCTCTACATCCAGCTGCCGTTCGTCATGGAGGGCACCATCGCCGGCCTCATCGGCGGCGTGATCTCCGCGGTCATGCTCATGGTGGCCAAGGTCGTGCTGTTCGACAGCCTTCAGACGAACTTCGTGCTGGCGACGCAGCTCGACTGGGCCGACGTCGCGCAGGTGATCACGTTCACGACCGTGATCGGTGTCGTGATCTGTATCCTGGCGTCGTTCTTCACGCTCCGCCGATACCTGCGGGTGTGACGCGCCCCGGTAGGCTCGCTGTATGCCACGTGAGACCGGGCGAAAGCTCATCGCCCAGAACAAGCGTGCCCGGCACGACTATCACATCGAGGACACCTACGAGGCCGGGCTCGTCCTCATGGGCACGGAGGTCAAGTCCCTCCGTGCCGGCCGGGCGAGCCTCACCGACGGGTTCGCCCAGGTGAAGGACGACGAGGTGTGGCTGATGAACATCCACATCCCCGAGTACCACATGGGCACGTGGACCAACCACGCCGCTCGCCGGCCCCGCAAACTGCTGCTGCACCGCAAAGAGATCGGGAAGATCGTCAACAAGACCAAGGAGACCGGCCTGACCCTGGTCCCTCTCTCGCTGTACTTCAAGGACGGCAGGGCCAAGGTCGAGATCGGCGTGGCCCGCGGTAAGAAGACCTGGGACAAGCGGCACGACCTCGCCGAGCAGCAGGCGAAGCGCGAGATGGCCCGGGCCCTCCGTCACCGCAACCGGTGAGGCTCGATAAGCCGTGGCGCTAGGCGTACGTTTCAGAAGGGCGTTGTCGGCCGGGATGTCCCTGGCGGTCGCCGTGCCCCTGTTGGCGGCCTGTTTCTCCGAGCCCTCGCCGCACGACGCGGTCAGCGAGTTCCTGGTCGGCTGGCAGACCGGCGACTACGACGCGGCGGCGCGGCGGGCCGACGCCGATCCGGCGGTGGTGAAGAAGGCCCTCGCCGACACCGCGACGCAGCTCGACGTCTCGTCCATCCGCTTCTCCCTCAAGGGGCTGCGCATGGACGGCGACGACGCCACCGCCGACTTCCACGTGCAGATCGACCTCGGCGACAACAACCCGTTGTGGCAGTACGACAACAAGCTGCCCCTCCACGTGGTCGACGGCTCGTGGAAGGTCCGCTGGTCGCCCAGCGTCATCCATCCCAAGCTGCAGCCGGGGCAGCGCTTCGCGGTGCAGGTCACGCCCAGGGACCGTCAGCCGATCAACGACGTCGCCGGCAACGCCCTGCAGACCGAGCAGGACCTGTACGTCGCGGGCGTCACCCCCGCCAGCGTGAAGAACCCGGCCGAGCTGTGCGAGCGGCTCTACCAGCTCACCGGGTTCGCCCAGGACCGGTTGCTCGGCCGCATCATGTCGGCACCGCCGCAGGAGTTCGTCCCGCTGGTGACCTTCGGCCTGAAGAAGTACTCCCAGCTGCGCGACAGGCTGGACATCCCCGGCCTTCTGGTGGAGAAGCGACAGCAGCCGGTCGCGCCCACCCAGCCCGCCGACATCATCGGCAGGGTCGGGGCGATCACCGCCGAGACCGAGCAGCAACTGGGCGGCCCGCAGCGCGCCGGGGACACCATCGGGCAGAGCGGCCTGCAGAAGGCCTACCAGGACCAGCTCACCGGCTCCACCGACACCAAGATCATCACGCTTGACCAGAAGACCGGCGCGAAGGTCGCCCAGCTGGAGGAGTGGCCCGGCCGCGACAACACCACGGCCGTGCGCACCACCATCGACAGGGGCATCCAGCAGGCGGCCGACCTCGCCGTCAGCGGCGCCACCCCCGCCGTCCTGGTCGCCGTGCACGCCCCCACGGGGGCCATCCGGGCGGTGGCGTCCAGAGGGATGGACCAGGAGCGTGACGGGCTCGCCGGACGGTTCCCGCCGGGCACCGCGTTCTCGGTCGTCGCGGCCGAGGGGCTGCTCGGCGCCGGGGTCGATCCGTCGCAGAAGGTGCCGTGCCCGGCCGACCGCACCGTCGGCGGCGCCCGATTCCAGCAGGCGACGATTCCCGCCGGCACGGCGCCCACGATCGCCGCGGGCTTCGCCCAGGGGTGCGTGACGGCCCTGGCGTCGCTCTCGCGGCGCATCAGCTCGACGGCGCTCAGCCAGGCCGCGTCGCGGTTCGGCATCGGCTCCGCCTGGAACCTCCCGCTCCGGTCGTTCAGCGGCAGTCTGCCCGCCGGCACCTCCGACGCCGCCAAGGCGAAGATCATCGCCGGCACGAGTGTGCGGGTGAGCCCGCTGTCGATGGCGCTGGTGGCCGGCGCCGTCGCCTCCGGCACCTGGCACCCGCCCACGCTGGTCACCTCGCCGGCCGCGCCGGACGCGCCGGACACCCCGGCGGGGACCGCGCCGGTCACTCCTTCGCGTCCCGTCCAGCTGGACTCCAAGACGCTCGACAAGCTCAAGGCGCTGATGCGGGCCGGTGTCACCTCGGGTTCGGCGTCCGCCGCCGCGGTCGCGGGCGGCAAGGTGTACGGCGTCGCCTCCACCGTCACCTACAGCGAGAAGAAGCACCAGAAGAACCTGTCGTGGTTCGTCGGATGGCAGGGTGACATCGCCGTGGCCGTGCTGACCGAGACGTCCACCCCGGCGGCCTCGGCGCAGATCGCCGGCCAGTTCTTCCGCAGCGCCCGCAGCGCCGCGTAGTGCCCGGCCGGAGTGATGCCGCCGGGCCTCCACCTCGGGATCGGCGGCGCCGCTCGGGTGAGGCGCGACGGCGTTGGTGACACGTCACCGAAAATTGTTCTCGGGGCGAGCAACCATCGGGGCGGTTCCCGGCGTCTTTCTGGGTGACTGAGCACCGCTTGGGGGTTGCGGACTCAGTCGCCGTGATGAGACCAGGGCTTCATCTCGGGGGAAGCCCTGCCGTCCGGACCGGCTCGACCCTGCCGGTCGGCCCCCGGGGGCGTGTGCCGTGTGCCACGTCTCCGGGGGTTTCGGCACCCGTACCGCCGGCCGCGCCGGGAATCAAGTTGGCGCTGCGGGTGTTGTCTGGAGTATCTTCTGGTTGCCTGGTCTTCCAGGTGGTCAGAGTTGACAACTCCACAGGGGGTGACTGGTTTCGACTTCGGCATGTCGCGCCAGGGGAAGCGGGTCGAGGACTGCGGACATAACCTCGTTAATCCTGTGACCGCAAAAAACAAGTGCCAATACTAAGAGCACTCAGGGCCAGATGGCCCTCGCCGCCTGAGCGAGGACCTCGCCCTTGTCAGCCCGGGACCGCCTCCGGCCCGGATCTGGCATCGCTAGGAGGCTAAACCGATCGACCCGGTCACGGGGTCGATAGGGAAACCTAACAGTGACTGAGCCCGTCGGCGACTCGCCTGCGTGATCGCCGGGGCTGAGAAAATCGCAGCAGGCTGCACCCGGAGAAGCCCTGTCGTGGTGTTGAAGGACGCGGGTTCGATTCCCGCCACCTCCACGGCGAAAGGCCGCTCCCGCCTTCGAGCGATCGAAGGCGGGAGCGGCCTTTCGCGTTCCGGGGCAGTGGACACCTGCCCCGCCTGCCGTCTTCCGCCCGTGGTGAATTCCGGCCACTCTGGGACGAACGGTGCCTATGGTGACGCGATGAGCGAGATACGCACCGCCCTGGTGAACGGCGTCGAGTTGGCCTACCGCGTCGAGGGGGACGCCGCCGCGCCGCCCCTGCTGCTCCTTCCGGGGCGGGGGCTCGACCACACCGACTGGGCCGGGATCATCGACCACCTCGCCTCCTCCTGGCGGATCTACGCACCCGACCTGCGAGGTCACGGCCTCAGTGGCCGGCCAGGGGTGTACTCCCTGGAACTGATGCGGGACGACGTCGTCGCCCTGCTCGACCACCTGGGCGTGGCGAGCGCGACCGTGATCGGGCACTCGATGGGCGGCATGGTGGCCTTCCTGATCGCCCAGGAGCACCCCGGCCGGGTGGAGCGGCTGGTGCTGGAGGACGTGCCCGCCCCCCACCCCGCCGGCCTGCCTCTCCCCGAGCGGCCCGAGGGGGACCTGCCGTTCGACTGGGCGATGGTCGAGCAGACGGCCCACCAGCGCAATCACCCCGACCCGCGCTGGCTGGAGGGGCTGTCCGGTGTCACCGCGCCGACCCTCGTCCTGGCGGGCGGTACGGCCAGTCATCTCCCGCAGGACCAGGTCCGTGAGGTGGCCGCGCGGATCCCCGGCGCGAGGCTCGTCACGATCGAGGCGGGCCACGAGATCCACTCCACCCGCCCGGCCGACTTCCTCGCGGCCGTCACGGAGTTCCTCGCCGGGTAGGCGCCGGCGGTCTCGGTCGCCGAGCGGGTTCCGGTACGCCGTGTGGCGGGGCTCTTACGGGGAGTTCCGGTGATTGCGCAGGTGAGAAGGGGCATGCGTCCGGACGCCCGGCTTTTCGGTCCCTTCCAGGGCATCAAATGATCATGGCCGAAACTTCCGGCACCTGGACCGTCTGATCGTTTTCTGCGGATTCGATCTCGACCATTGCGCCGTAATTCGGAAGACCGGAAGATCGTGCTCGCCAACCCCGTGGCCCGATCAGGGCCTTCGAGAGGAGACATCATGATGGGTCTCGTCGACCGTCTTCTTGCACGCGTGGCTCACAAGGCCACCGTGGAGGCGGGCTGCAGCAACTACTACTACTGCTCCAACCACGTGAAGTACCTCCGTCAGTGCTGCCTGGACCAGGGCTGCCAGACGGTCAAGGTCGGCACCTGCTGATCCGTCTGTAAAGATGTCCGCGGGCGGCGGGTCTCCGCCGCCCGCCCGGCGGTGGAGGTGCGGATGGAGTACGTGCGGATCGGATGCGCCTGCCTCGTGGCACTGGTCTTCGCGATCACCGCGGTGTCGAAGCTGCGCGACTTCGAGGGCTTCCGCCGCTCCCTGCCCCAGCTCGTCCCCGTCCGGCGCCCCCTGCTCCGCCCGATCGCGGTGGCGGTCGTCGCGACGGAGGCGCTGATCCCGATCCTGATCGCCGTGCCGCCGCTCACGCCGTACGGTCTCGCGCTCGCCGGTGCGCTGCTGGTCGCGTTCACCGCCGCGATCGCCCTCGCGCTGCGGCGCGGGCAGCGGGCTCCCTGCCGATGCTTCGGCGCCTCCGCCGCACCCCTTGGAGCCCGCCACCTGGTGCGCAACGCCCTGTTGATCGTCGTGGCCGCGCTCGGCGCCCTGCTGCCCGCCGGCGTGCCCGTGCTCGCCGGGACGGCCCTGGCGGTCGTCGCGGGGCTCATCGGAGCGATGATCATCGCTTCCTTCGACGACATCGTCGATCTCTTCGCGAGGAACGCCTGATGCCCTACCTCATCGCCGCCGTGGTGCTCATCGCTCTGGTCTCCGCGTTCAACCTGCTGCTGACCGTCGGCCTCATACGCCGGATGAAGCAGACGGGCGGCGGGGGAGGCGCCTCGCACGCCGGGCCTCCCATCGCCCTGCCGCTCGGCTCGCCCGCCGGCGAGTTCGCCGCGGTGACCCTGGACGGCGAGCCGGTGTCCCAGGACACGGTCACCGGGCTCGTCGGATTCTTCTCCGCCGGATGCGAGCCCTGCCACACGCTGCTGCCGAGGTTCACCGAGCGGGCCCGCGAGCTCGGACGCGAGAACGTGCTCGCCGTGGTCGCCGGCGACGACCCCGTGGCCGTCGAGGCGCTCACCCCGGCCGCCCGTGTGATCGTCGAGGACGACGAGGGGCCGGTGGCGAGCGCGTTCCGGAACTCGTGGACCCCGGCGCTCTACCTTTTCGGCTCCGACCATCGCCTCATCGCCGCCGGTGGCCGCCTGGAGGAACTGCCCATCGAATCCCGGGCATGACCGGGCACGCGAAGTTGCTCCTGCCGGCGTTCGGCGTCGTGGCGGTGGGAGCCTCGCTGCTGTGGCTCCGGCGCCGGTACATGGTCGCGACGGTCCGCGGGCCCAGCATGGAACCCACCCTGCGCTCCGGTGACCGGCTGCTGGTGCGCAGGACGAAGCGGGTCCACTCCGGGCAGATCGTCGTCGTGCGGATTCCCGACCCTCCCGCGGTGGAGGGGTTGCCGCCCGGCGTCGAGCCCGGCGAGGAGGACACGGTGCCGGAGATGTTCGACCACCCGGGCCGGCGCCTGCTCGTGAAGCGGGCGGTCGCGGTGGCCGGGGAGCCGGTGCCCCGCGAGTCCTTCCCGGCCCTGCGCGACGTCTCCGAGACGGTCGTACCGGAGGACGCGCTGGTCGTGCTGGGCGACAACCCTGACACCAGCTGGGATTCACGGGAGTTCGGCTTCGTGCGCGGCGCGGAGTTCGTCGGCGTCATGGTGCGCCGCCTGCCACGGGAGTGACACCCCCCGCCGGTACGGCGCGAGCCGTACGGGACGGTGCCCGTACGGCTCGCGGGTGGGACGGTCAGGACCTCGGCAGGCCCCAGCCGGGGACGGCGGGCAGCGGGCCGGGCGGCAGCGGGAGCGGCGGCCGCTGGGCCTTGAGCTGCGCGGGCGGCTCGACGGCCGGGCAGTGCGTGCCGCGGGCCGGGAGAGCCAGCGAGACCAGGTAGGAGTCGATGGTCCCGGTGGTGCAGTCGCTGTGGCCGTAGATGCCGTGGCCCCAGCCGTCATAGGTCAGGAGCGTCGCCTCCCGGCCGATCTGGCGGGCGCTGCTCACCGCCCAGCTGTAGGCGGTGGCGGGATCGTGTACGGAGTTGCCGAGCAGCAGCGGCGCGCTGCCGTGCACCCGCAGGTGGTGCTGGGGGTTCGGGATCGGGGTGGGCTGACCGAGGCAGCTCGTCGTCATCGACAGGGCGAGCGGGCTGAACCGCATGTCGGGTGCGATCCGGGCCGAGCGGCGCAGGAGCGCGGCGTACTCACGGTAGTCGTGCACGGGGAGGGAGAAGTCCTCGCAGAAGACCTGCGTGGGGTACTCGGTCACGTCCGCGTCGCGCTTGGGGGACCTGAGGGTGAAGGGGGCGGCGGCGGTGCCGGTGTCCACGTCGTTCAGGAACCGGGCGAGCTCGGCCCACGCCGGCCCGTAGAAGGCGCCGGTGGCCATGCCGATGAGGTCGAGCCGGGTGAGCGGCGCCTCGGGCTGGCCGGGGAAGTGCAGTTCACCGCGGTCGGCGCGGGCCAGCAGGCCGGCCCAGAAGGCGCGTACGTCACGCCCGTGCAGCGCGCACGAGGCCTCGCGATCGCACCAGGAGACGAACTCGTCGAAGGAGTCCTGCACGGTGGCGGCCTCGGTGTCGAGGAACCCGCGGGTGTGCAGGCTGTGGTCCATGTTGCCGTCGAGCGCGAGGGCGCGGACCCGTTCGGGGAAGGTCTCGGCGTACAGCTGCCCGATCAGGGTGCCGTAGGAGATGCCGTAGTAGGTCAGCTTGTCCTCGCCCAGGGCGGCGCGGATGGCGTCGAGGTCGCGGACGACGCTGAGCGTGTCCACGTGGTCGTACAGCGGGCCGGTGCGGGCGCGGCAGTCCGCGCGGAGCCGGCTGTTGTAGGCCAGTTGCCGGTCGAAGTCGGCCTGGCTCTTCATGATCGGGTACGGCGCCTGCCTCAGCAGGTCGGTGGAGCAGACGATGGGGTGGCTGCGGGCGACGCCGCGCGGGTCGAAGCCGACGATGTCGAACCTGCTGTTGATCTCCTTGCTGAAGTACTGATCGCCGAACAGGGCGAAGTCGACGCCGGATCCGCCCGGCCCGCCGGGGTTGATCAGCAGGGAGCCGGCGCGGGCCGACGGGTCGGTCGCCTTGCGCCGGGCCAGGGCGAGGTCCACGGTGGGGCCGTTCGGGCGGGACCAGTCCACCGGGACGCTCAGCGTGCCGCACTCGACGTTCGCGTCCTCCGGGCACGGGCTCCAGGCGATGGTGCCCTTGGCCGGGGCGGCCGTCGTGGCCCCCGCGGGCGACAAGGGGAGGAGAGCGGCGGCCGCCGCCACGACGAGGCCGAACAGGGGGACTTTTCTTCGCACGTGTCTTCCAATCGTCGGATGCCTGGCCGAGCACCCGCGTCCGGCGATGGACGACGACTTCCCCCGGTGATGGTGCCCCGGGCCGGCCTCGCGGACAGCGGGTACGACGGCTCCTGGTGCGTGCGGCCCGGCGATGCGAGCCGAGACGATTGTTGATCAACGACTGTAAGTCGCAAATAATGACAAAGGATGAAAAGCCGCCGTTGGATCATCCGTAAGCAGTAGGCGGCAGGACGGACGCCGGCCGGTCCGCCATGAACGGCCCGGCCATCCAGGCGGGCCCGAGGCCGACCGGCCGCAGGGAGCGGCGGTCCAGCCGGTCGTATTCGGTGTGTCAGAGGTACAGGCGGAGCGTGCCCGTCAGGATCCTGCGGGCCACGGCGAGGACCTCGTCGGCGACCGCCGCCGACGGGGGCGGGGCGACGACCTGCACCATCTGTGTGCTCGGCTCCCCGACGTCCGGGTACAGCTCCCACTTCCACGCGGGGCTCTCGAGGCTCTCGAACCGGTCGAGGGCCACCACGAGCGGGGCCAGGCCGTCCCAGCCCCACGGCGGCGTCTCCGGCAGGCGGGCGAGACGGATCGTGACCCGGTGCGGCGAAGCGTCACCCCCCGGCATCCCCTCGCGCATGGGGAACCCGCTCCGTTCCTCCAGGGGCGCGCGCCCGGGTCGTTCGTCCGCGGTCTCCAGCCCGGACCGAGCGGCCGCCTCGGCCAGCAGGGCCCGCGGGTCGCGCAGGTCCACCAGCGACGCCCGCCGGTACGCGGTCGACTGGGCCACCAGGACGGCCTCCGCCAGGCGCTGGTCGGCGCCGTACACGCCCGTCCAGTCGGCCGGGGCGACGCCGTGCCGCTCCGCGGCGGCGTGCACCTCGGCCAGCACCGTGGAGGCCGCCTCCAGCGCGGAAGGGGTGTAGACAGTGCGGTACTGTCCTCTGGCCGCCTGCTCGATCATCATGCGTGCGTAGACGATCGTGGTGGTGGTCATCGGATGCCAAACTCCATCGCGGGAACAGCGGGGGGCGAAACGCCGTGGAAGTGGCGGCTCGTCCTGACCGTACGACTTTAGTGCTTCTTGATCCCATTGCGCACTCAGGGGCATGCGCCGGCCGCCGGGGATGGAGCGCGGTCCGGGGAGGCGTCAGCTGCCGGGAAGGGTTCCGAGCGTCGCCGTGACGGTGGCGTGCCGGCCGTCGGGGTGCATGATCTCCACGCTCGCCCGCATGCCGGGCTTGAGCGCCGCGAGGACCTCCGAGAGGGCGGCGGCCGTGGGGGTGGGCTTGCCGTTGACGGCGACGATGACGTCGCCCGCCCGGATGCCCGCCTTGGCGGCGCCGCCGTTCGGCTCCACCAGGGCGACGCCGGCGCCGATCGGCTGCCCGTCGGGCCCGACGACGGTGTTGACCCGCACGCCGAGGGCGGCGCGGCGGGTGTTGGTGACCTTGCCGTTCTTGATGATCTGGTCGGCGACGTCCTTGGCGGTGTTGCTCGGGATGGCGAAGCCGATGCCCGGGGCCGCGCCGCCGCCGAGCTCGGGGTTGATGGCGGCCAGCGTGGGGATGCCGATCACCTCGCTCGACAGGTTCGTCAGCGCGCCGCCGCTGTTGCCCGGGTTGATCGAGGCCGAGGTCTGGATGGCGTTGGTGATCGTCGCACCGGGTGACCCCTCTCCCTGGGGCTCGGTGACCGTACGCCCGAGGGCGGACACGATGCCGTTGGTGACGCTGCCCGAGAGGCCGAGCGGGTTGCCCATGGCGAGCACGATCTGGCCCACCCTGAGCCTGCCGGAGTCACCGAACCGCGCGGGGGTCAGGCCGGAGGTGTCGTTCACGCGGATGACGGCGAGGTCGCCGACGGGGTACGACGCGACGAGGCTCGCCTTGCGCGGACTTCCCCCCGTGGCGAGGGTGACCTGGAAGCTGGTCGACTTACCCACCACGTGGGCGTTCGTCAGGATATGGCCTTTGGTGTCGTACACGACTCCCGAGCCGAGGCCCCCACTGGTGGTGATCTGGACGATCGACGGCAGGACCTGCGAGATCACCCGTTCGTACGCCTGCTCCTCGCCGACCGCGGACGTGGGGGCGGGCGGCTGGGTCGTGACGACCCCTTCCTTGGCGGTACCGCCGGGTGTGGCCGGGGTCTGCGCGAGCGCGCAACCGGTGGACACCACCAGGATGCCGGCGAGTCCGGCGGTGATGATCTGCCGGCGGAAGCGCCGGGATCGCCCTCCGCGTGGTGTCGTTCCCATGGCAAAGGTACTTCCCGGGCGAGCGGAAGATACTCACCGTGATCAAGCGCTCCGGCGACCCGGCGCGGATCAGGTGGAACGTCATTTTGTTCACCGGCCGCTCCGGTCGCCCATCTGCGGAAACGCCGTCCGGAACGGCTCTGTGACCGTCGGCGAGGCTCGTGGATCACTGTTTGTGACGTAGTCTGCCGACATGGCGGACGGCGCTGCGAACACCCCCAGCCGCCCGGGTTCGGGGCGGCCTCCGACATACCCCTCCTCCCACGACGCGCCCACCGGCCCCATGCCCCAGGTGAGCCCGGCGGACGGTCTCGACTCGGACGCGACGGCGTACGTCCGCGTGCCGCCGAAGGCCCCCTGCCACAATCCCGACGTCAAGGCGTACGTCCGCAGCCTGGCCGCCCCGAAGGCGTCATCGGACCTGCCCGTGAAGGCGTCCGGGCCGGGTGGGTCCGGCGACGGCGACGCGACGGCGAGCGTGCGCAAGCCCGCTGGACCGTTCCTCCGTCCGCCCGGCCCCGCCGCCTCCAGCGGTCCCTACACTCCCCGGCCGCCCGGCCACCTCCCGGCGACTCCGATGTTCGACCGCCCGCGCCGCCGCCGCGCGCCTCTCTGGCTTTCGCGGGCGATGCTGGTCCTCGGCGACATCCCGATAAGAGTGGTCTACGGCGTCGGCGCGTTCGTCGTCACCGCCGTCGTCGTCGTACTGATCTTCATGCTGTTCTCCGGCGACAAGCCCGCCGAGCCCGTGGGAGCCGGCCCCACCCGGGCCGCCGCCCCCGTCAGGCGGCCCTCGTCCTCACCACCGGCGCCGGCCCCGGTCGCGGTGCCGGCGATCCCGGCGGCCAAGGCGATGACGACCTTCACCGGCTCCGGTTCCCCGATCGCGTCCTACGTCGTCGACCGCACCGCCGGCATCAGCTACGCCCAGTACGGCGCCCCCTGGGCCAAGACGTCGCGGGATCCGTTCTCGGCGGCCCAGAAGGCCGGCCCCGCGCGCATCGGGTCGGGCCCGGTGCCGGTCGCCGTCCCCGAACATCCCGCCACGTACGCCGACTACCGGGCGCTGGCCGCCAAGGTGGCCAAGTGGTCGCTGCGCTACCAGCCGGCCGGGTCGGCGTTCACCTGGACGGTCTCGCAGCGGGCCCGCTACAACCTCGGCTGGCTGGCGGGGTACAAGGTGAGCTACCTCGTGGACGGCAAGAAGCGCTCCTCGCAGGTGTACGTCATGGTCATCGGCACGTCGAAGAAGGCCCCGGCCATGCTGGTCGCGAGTGTCCCCGACACCCGCAAATCCCTCTACCGCGACCTCAACATGCTGTACTGGACGGCCCGGGCGATCTAGCCCTGCCCTCGCCGTACGGCGCTCGAGTGTCGCCAGGTCGGACACTTGATCGCGGGTTACCTTGGGGCGATGGAAACAGGATTCGGCTACTTCGCGACACATGACGCGCTCGCTCCCGACGCCCTCGCCCGGCTGGTCGAAGACCGTGGCCACGCGGCGCTGCTCTTCCCCGAGCACACCCACATCCCGACCACCGGCGAGCCGCCGCGTGCCGAGGACGGCAGCCTGCTCCCCCGGAAGTACTGGCACACCTACGACACGCTCACCACGTGCATGGTCGCCGGCGCGGCGACCACCAGGCTGCGCGTCGGCACCGGCATCTGCCTGGTGGTGCAGCACCATCCGATCGCCCTCGCCAAGACCGTGGCGAGCGTCGACCGGCTGACCGGGGGACGCTTCGAGTTCGGGGTCGGCGCGGGGTGGAACGACCCGGAGATCCGCGACCACGGGGTCGATCCCAGGAAGCGTTTCGGCGTGATGAGGGAGCACATCGCCGCGATGCGGGAGATCTGGACGCGCGACGAGGCGGAGTACCACGGCGAGCATGTGTCGTTCGGCCCGCTGTGGTCGTGGCCGAAGCCGGCCCAGTTGCCGTACCCGCCGATCCTGGTCGGCGGCACCGGCCCCAAGGTGCTCGACCGGGTCCTCTCCTACGGCGACGTGTGGCTGCCCAACTACGGCCCCGGCGTCCTGGAGCGCATTCCGGAGCTCGTGAGCCGCGCCGAGGAGGCGGGGAAGCGGGTGCGCGTGTACATGCTGTCCGTCCCGGCGGACCCGCGGGTGATCGAGGAGTGCGAGAAGGCGGGGGTCTCACGTGTGATGGCGTGGCTGCCGTCGGCCGGCCTGGCGCGCGTCGAGCAGGCGATGGACGCCTTCGAGAAGGCGCTGGACGACGTGCACGGGAAGTGACCCTTCCGCGTCGGCGCGCCCCGCGGTGAGGCGCCGCTGACGCGGTGGTGGACGAACCTTCCATCCGGCTGAGGGTTTGCCTACCCCCGCCCGCGCGCTCTGGCGGCGCCCGGCCCGATGGTGGCTAATTTGGCCGCATCGGTTCCGCCGGCCCGTGGCTCGCCTTGGAAGCATCTTCTAGAATATGGTTCTGTCACTTCTGCAGGGCGAACCGGAGGGTGTTATGGCGATCGGGTTGAGCGAGGAACACGAGGCGCTCCGCGAGTCCGTGAGCGGCTGGGCGGAGCGCAACGTCCCCGCCGGCGTCGTCCGCTCGGTGATCGGCGCGGAGGCCGAGGAGCGCCCCGGCTTCTGGTCCGGCCTCGCCGACCAGGGGTTGCTCGGCCTGCACCTGCCCGAGGAGTACGGCGGCAGCGGCTTCGGCCTCCTGGAGACCGCCGTAGCCGTCGAGGCGCTCGGCGAGCGGGCCGCGCCCGGCCCGTACGTGCCGACCGTGCTCGCCTCCGCGGTGATCCACGCCGCCGACGCCAAGGCCGGCGCCGAGCTCCTGCCCGGCCTCGCCGACGGCACGCTCACCGGCGCGGTGTCCCTCGCCGGCGCGCTGACCGGCACCCGGGACGCCGACGGCGTGCTCACCGTCACCGGCACGGCCGAACCCGTCCTGGGCGGCGCCCTCGCCGACGTGATCGTCCTTCCGGTCGCCACCGACAAGGGCGAGGAGTGGGTGGTCCTGTCGAAGGACCAGCTCACCGTCACCGCCACCAAGAGCCTCGACCTCACCCGCTCGGTCGCCAAGGTCGAGGCGGACGGCGTGGCCGTCCCCCGGGAGCGGGTGCTCGACGGGCTGGAGCGCCGCACGGTCCTCAACCTCGCCGCGATCATCCTCGGCGCCGAGGCCGCCGGAGTCGCCTCCTGGTGCGTGCGGTCCGCCTCCGAGTACGCCAAGGTGCGTGTGCAGTTCGGGCGCCCGATCGGCCAGTTCCAGGGCATCAAGCACAAGGCCGCCCGCATGCTGGTCGCGCTGGAGCAGGCCCGCGCGACCATCTGGGACGCCACCCGCGCCACCGGCGACGAGCTCGGGTACGCCGCCGCGATCGCCGGCGTGATGGCCCCCGACGCGGCCGTGCAGTGCGCCAAGGACGCGATCCAGACCTTCGGCGGCATCGGCTACACCTTCGAGCACGACGCCCACCTCTACTACCGCCGCGCGCTGACCCTCCGCGCGCTGCTCGGCTCCTCGGCCGAGTGGGCCGACACCGTCGCCTCCTACGCCCTGTCCGGTGTGTCGCGCGAGATGGAGATCGACCTCCCCGAGGACGCCGAGGCGCTGCGCTCGTCCATCCGCGAGGAGATCGCCGAGATCGCGAAGCTGGAGGGCAAGGAGCAGAAGCGCGCCCTGGCGGGCAAGGGCTTCGTCATGCCCCACCTGCCCAAGCCGTGGGGACGCGGCGCCTCCCCGCTGGAGCAGGTGCTGATCCACCAGGAGCTCAAGGCCGCCCGGGTGCGGCTGCCGCAGATGATCATCGGCGCGTGGGTGGTGCCGTCCATAGCCGCCTACGGCACGCAGGAGCAGCAGGAGCGCTTCCTGCCCGCCACGCTGTCCGGCGAGATGATCTGGTGCCAGCTCTTCAGCGAGCCGGGCGCGGGCTCCGACCTGGCCTCCCTGCAGATGAAGGCCGAGAAGGTCGAGGGCGGCTGGAAGCTCAACGGCCAGAAGATCTGGACCTCGGTGGCCCACGTCGCCGAGTGGGGCATCTGCATCGCCCGCACCGACACCTCCAAGCCCAAGCACGACGGCATCACCTACTTCGTGGTGGACATGAAGTCCCCCGGCGTCACCGTCCGCCCGCTCACCGAGATGACCGGCGAGAACCTCTTCAACGAGGTCTTCTTCGACGACGTCTTCGTCCCGGACGACCTGGTCGTGGGCGAGGTCGACGAGGGCTGGCGGGTGGCCCGCAACACCCTGTCCAACGAGCGCGTGTCCCTGTCGTCCGGTTCCGGCGGCACGGGGGCGTCCGTCCCCGACCTGCTCGGCCTGGCCTCCCGCCTCGGCCGGGAGCTCGACCCCGTCGAACGGCAGGAACTCGCCGGCGTCGTCTGCGAGGGCCACTCGATCAACGCCCTCAGCCTGCGGGTGACGCTGAAGCAGCTCGCGGGCGCCGAACCGGGCGCCGACGCCTCGGTGCGCAAGCTGCTGTCCACCTCACACGCCCAGCACGTCTCGGAGTGCGCGGTCGGCCTGCTCGGCGCCGCCGCCACCATCGCCGCCGACATGAAGCTCGGCGACGCGGGCTACTGGAACCGCGCCGTCCTCGCCACCCGGGCGATGACCATCTACGGCGGCACCACCGAGGTCCAGCTCAACATCATCGCCGAACGCATGCTCGGCCTCCCGCGGGACCCCGAACCCGGCAAGTAGCCTCTCGCGGAGCCGGCCGGAGGGCCGGCTCCGCGAGCCCGAATCGGGCCGCTCAATCGAGATGCGGGAGGCCGCCGGGTTCGAGCAGAATGCGCGGGGGAGTACAGACGGATCGGGGCCGGCGCGGGAGCGGGCCATCCGGCACGTGGCGGCCCTGGCCTCGGGCGGGCCGGTCCCGGCCGATCTGCGGGTGACGTTGAACTTCCATCCGGACCGGATCGTGGGGGACCGGCTCATTCTGCTCGGGCTGGCCGACGACGGCGTCTACCGTTCGCAGTTCGTCACCGGGACGAGCAACGGCGGGCTGACCGCGTACCCGGGCGGGGATCGGTGGCGGTGGGAGAGCCGCATCTTCGGCGGTGCGTACGACGAGGCGCCCGCCCACGAGCGTCCCGTGTACGGCGCGCTGAACTTCCGCCGCAAGCCGGTCGGGGCCCCCCAGGTTCGGGTCCGCGCATCTCCGGCTCACCGCGGAGGCTCTCGGGCGGGCGACGTTCTGCTACCCGGACAGCTTCTTCGAGCCGTCCGCCTTCGGCGTGGCCACCCGCATGGCGCTCGTCGAACTGGCCGAGGCCGACGACCAGGACGCCCTGGACGACTACATCGAGGCCCAGGTGCACGGGCCGGTCCTGCTGGGGCGCGATGTGGAGGCGCTGGTCCTCGACCCCTGCTATCGCGGCACCGAGGTGGAGGACGCCGCCCGCCTGCTGCCGTGCCCGGTCGAGTGGCACGCCGGGTTCCGGCTCTCCGTCGACCACCTGCGGCGGCACCCGGACTATCGAGGACAGGAACACGTCGACCTGGGCGCCGAGATCGCCGAGGACGGGCACCTCGACCCCCGCGTCATCGGGGAGGCCGCCCGCGGCGGGCGGTACGACCCGCAGGCGCTCAAGAAGGTGTGGCACTGCCTGGCCCGCTTCGGCTCACCGACGCCGGGTACGGGAGCCGCCTGCTGCGTCCCGGAACCGGCGTCCGGCTGATCCCGCTGGACGGTGGGTGGCTCAGGGGTGGAAGCGGTGGGTGGTTCAGAGGCCGAAGCGGTGGGTGCGGTGGTTCAGGGGCGGAGCCGGTGGAAGAGCTCCACCCGCTCGCGGTGGTAGTCGAGATCCTCCTCGTCGTGCACGACGCCGCGGGCGACGGCCTTGTGGAAGTAGGCGGCCTCCCGGCGCAGCCTGTGGCGGATCAGCTGGGCCAGCGCCTCGTCGTCCAGCTTCCCGGCCGTGCCGCCCGCCTCCAGGTAGGCGGCCACGAACTCCCTGCTGGGGTCGAGCTCGTCGTCGCCCCATTCGAGCGCGGCGGCGGCCAGCTCCACCTCCGGCGCGCCGACGAACGCCTCGTCCCAGTCGAGCACGGCCGTGATCACGCCGTCGCGGGCCAGGGTGTTGCCGGTGTAGTAGTCGCCGTGCAGAGGATGCCGCCGGGGATGGGTGCGGTGGAACTCGGCCAGCCACCGGTCGAGCCGCGGGTCGGCGAGCTCGGCTGGGGTGGCCCCGTCCGGCAACGGATCTCCCGCCGGCGGCACACCCTGGGCGCCGTACGAGGCGTCTCCCGCCGGCGGCACGGCCGGGACACCGTACGAGCGGTCTCCCGCCGGGGCCGGCACACCCGGCACGCCGTACAGCCCGAACTCCTGGAACGCGGGAACGGGACGCGGTCCGGGGCGCGCGGTGGCCAGGGCCTCGTGGAGCCTGGCCAGCAGGCGCGCTCCCTGGACCCGCTGCCCGGGCTCGTCGGAGTCGCTCCACGAGCCCTCGACGTACGGCCACACCGAGACCGGGCGGCCTTCGACCCGGACGACGGTCGCGCCCTCGGCCGTGGGCAGCGGCGCCACCGCTTCGGGCAGGCCGGTGGCGGCGTGCAGGGCGATCGCGTGGCACCACTCGATCTCGGCCGTGCCGCGCCACGCGGGACCGACCCGTACGACGTGATCACCGAGCCGATAGGCCGCCGACTCCTCGCCTCCGTGCAGCCGGGTGCCTTCTCCGTCCACTCCCCACCACTCGGCGACGGCCCGCCGTACGGCCTCGGTCAACGGCGTCTGTACGTAGATCACGAGAAAACCCTAGGCGATCGGCGTCGCCGGCGCGTGACGGGCCGGTCTGGTCTGATGGCCGTCAGGACGGCGGCAGTATGGCCTTCATGATGGCGGTGACGTCGAAGGGGGCGGGGTGGGGCGCGGGGACGGCGGGCACGAGACGCGGCTGCTGGAGGCGGCGCGGGCCGGTGACACCGAGGCCTTCGGGCGGCTTGCCGGGCCGTTCCGGGCCGAACTGAGGGCACACTGTGCGCTTCAGCACCTTCCGGCCCGGCAGCGAGCCGTCCTGGTACTGCGCGAGGTCCTCGGATTCTCCGCACGCGAGGTGGCGGACCTGCTGGACACCACGGTCGCGTCGGTCAACAGCGCCCTGCAGCGCGCCCGCCGGACCTCGGCCCTCGGCCGCCCGCCGCCACCTCGCATCCTCCGGACGCCGAGGCCGTTCGCGGCCTCGCCGAGCGGTACGCGACCGCGTGGGAGAACGGCGACGTCGAGACGATCGTGGCGATGCTCACCGACGACGCCAGGTACTCCATGCCGCCACTGCCTCAGTGGTACGAGGGCCGCGACGCCATCAGGGCGTTCCTCGTCCGCGGACCGCTGACCGGGAAGTGGCGCTTCCTGCCCACCTCGGCGAACGGCGGCCCCGCGTTCGGCACCTATCTGTGGGACGCCGGCCGGGACGCGTACGTCGCGGCCGGGCTGGACGTGATCGTCCTGCGGGACATGGAGATCGCCGAGGTGGTCTCGTTCCTGATGCCGGAGATCTTCGCCGAGTTCGGCCTTCCGGCCGAGATCGTGGAGTGATCTCCCGCCGACAGCGATGAGTCCGCAGACCTCCGCGGGTTGTAGGTCCGACAGGACTCGGATCATCGACACGCAGGAGTCAGGCCATGCTGCTCAAGGGCAAGAACGCGGTCATCTACGGTGGGGGCGGTTCGATCGGCGGCGTGGTCGCCCGGGCGTTCGCCCGGCAAGGGGCACGCGTCTTTCTAGCCGGGCGTACCGGGCCACGCTGGAGCGGGTCGCCGGTGAGATCCGCGCCGCCGGAGGGACGGCGGAGACCGCCGAGGTCGACGCGCTGGACGAGAGGGCGATCGAGGAGCACGCGGCGGCGGTGGCGGGCGAGGCCGGCAGCCTCGACGTCTCGCTGAACGTGATCTCCGACAGTGATGTGCAGGGCACACCCATGGTGGACATGTCGCGGAGGACGTCGGCAACGTCGCCGTCTTCGCCGCCTCGGACTGGGCTCGCACCATCACCGGGGCGGCGATCAACATGAGCTGCGGCGCCATGCTGGACTGACCGGCACAGACGCGGGCGGAGCGGTGCGGCGAGATCTCCCGGGCCGTCTATGAACCTGATGGCGATTCCGGCGTCTGGGTCTACCGGGGCCTGTGGGGCTGATCCGGTCTTTCGGCAATCCGCTCGGGGGCGAGGGCGGCGGAAGAACAAGTTGGCGATCTGCACCTTCAACCGGATGCTCGGAGGCCTGTAGCACTGCTTGCAGGAACGCAAAATCTATGACGCGTCTGCGGCATTCCCGTCTTGCCTGATCTCGTCCGGAGGGTCCTCTATCGCCTGTTGACAGTGCCAGCAGGTTCCAGTGGCCATTAAATGGAGTCGCCGTCGGAGGTGATCTTGCCGATGATGATGCGATGAATGCCTCCACAACCGCGACCCGGCTGCCGTGGCACGCTGTGCCCGAACCGATCCGCCGGACCTTCGAGAGACATCTGGGTGCGCCGGTCGTCGAGGCGGTGACACAACCTGGCGGGTTCTCACCGGGCGCCGCCGTGCGGCTGAGACTGGCCGATGGCCGACGCGCGTTCGCCAAAGCCGTCGGCCCCGAGCCGAATCCGCTCAGCGCGGACATCTATCGGTCCGAAATGCGCATCGCCGCCGCGCTTCCCGTGGACGTGCCCGCGCCCAGGCTGCTGGCCTCCTTGGACTCCGGCGGCTGGGTAGCGATGCTGTTCGAGGACGTGGACGGTCTCCCCCCGGCCAACCCCTGGCGGACCGACGAGCTGAGACGAGTGCTGAACGCCTTGACTCAGCTGGCCGATACGCTGACCCCCTGCCCGATCGCCGCCCCGACCGCCGAGCAGAGCTGCGGGGACCAATTCCAGGGGTGGCGACGCCTGGTCGCGGCCCGTGACACGGGGGCCGACGATTTGGCCGGTCTTGACGCGTGGGCGGCACGTCACCTGGATGCGCTTGCGGATCTGGAAGTGCTCTGGCCGAGCGCCATCGAAGGAAACAGTCTGCTTCACGGCGACATCCGGGCGGACAACCTGCTGCTCACCACCGATGAGGTGATGGTCGTCGATTGGCCGTGGGCGTTCGTCGGAGCCGCCTGGTTCGATCTTCTGCAGATGCTGCCCAGCGTGCGGATGCAGGGTGGTCCACCGCCGGAGCAGGTCTTCACCGCCCACCCGGTCGCCCAGGACGCCGACCCTGCTGCGGTCACCACCGTGTTGGCCGCGCTTACCGGGTATTTCATTTGTCAGTCCCGACAGCCCGAGCCACCGGGCCTGCCGAAGCTACGTGCCTTTCAGGCAGCTCAGGGGCAAGCCGCCCTGGAATGGTTGCGCACACGCACAGCATGGACCTGAGACCAGCGGTGATCAGCCCCGGCGTCGGCCACCTCGTGCTCGCCACGCACGAACCTGCCCGCCGACCAGCTCGCCCAAGCCGAGCTCACCACTGGGCAGGACCACCAGGGATGTCGTCGATCATGGAGTCCGGCGCTCTGACACGTCACAGTGTGTAGACGAGCGTGAGCACCTGGAACTCGAACTCCATTGCCTGGCCGGAGATCCCGGCAAGGTCCCCGGTCCCGGAATTGGGGATGATGCTCCCGTAGCTGGACTGGTCGCCCCCGTCGGCCAAGCCGCCGTGCTGGATGACGAAGGTGCCGTGCCGGCCGTCCAGCCTGCCCTCGATCCTTTCGGAGGCCACGTAGCCGCCGCCCGCCGTACCCTGCGCAGTGAGCACCTCGGCGACGCCTGTGCCGTCGATCGCGCCCTGGTAGCGCTTGTGGATCGTGACCCGGGTCAGCTTCGGGCCCTCAGCGGGCTCCTCGTACGCGGACTCCTCGAACTTCACGATCTCGAATTCAGCCTTGATGGTGCGCTCCGTCATGTGGTCAACGGCTCCTGAACTGGTGGTTGGCAGTGGGCCTGGACACCTTTCGGCGCGGTGATTCCAGGCAGGGTCTTGCGCTCTCGGGCGAGCTCGGCTGGGTACTTCTCACTGGCACTCCTGGAAGCGGCCGATGGAGCGGGACATTCCACCGGCCGTCCTGAACTCTCCGGGAGAGGGATCAGCCGTTGTCGAGGGCGGCCCATTCAACGAACTGGACGATCACGCCGTTGGGGTCGGTGATCTGGAACAGACGTTCGCCCCAAGGCTCCTCACGCAGCGGCATGGTGATCTCGACTCCGGCGCCGCGCAGGCGCTTCTCCTGCTCATCCAGGCCCTCGGCGAGGGTGAACGCCAGGATCAGGCCGCCGGCGCGCTGGTCGCGCTGCTCGGGCGGCAGCACCTGGATGCCGCGGGCGAGCAGGACGACGCCGAACGCGTCGGGCCGTTGGAGGGAGGCAAAGCCGTCGGCGGCCTGCTGGACGGTGTAGCCCAGGTGGGTGGTGAAGAACTCCTGTGAGGCGGTGACATCGTCGACGGTCAGCGAGACGGTGGAGGCGGTGAACTGCACGGGTCTCCTAGAGGTGCGGCGGCTTGTGCGGTGGCGGGGTGCGGGTCAGTAACTACGGCGGCGGGGGACGATACGGGCCGCCTGGGCCTGCTGCCCCGCACGGACGCGGTGCTCGGCCGGCGGCCGGCGCAGTTCGGCGCCGCGTAGCGGGAGCCGCTTCGGTGGCTGCGGCTGGGGCACGGTGGCGGGCTCGACCGCGCGGGCGAGGAAATCGTGGATGTGCTGGCGCATGGGCGTCCCCCTTCAGACGTGGCGTTCCATCGTCGCAAACTTGCGACGGACGTAAACTTAGCCCAGACTCCATAGAGTGTCAACATAAAAATGCTACGAGGGTAAGATTGCGTCATGGCTACCCAGACCTCCGTCCCCGCCGGGCTGCGCGAGACCAAGAAGCAGGAGACTCGGCAGCTCATCTCCGACCACGCGACCCGGTTGTTCATCGCCCAGGGCTTCGAGCAGACGACCATCGCCGAGATCGCCGCGGCCGCCCGCGTCGCCAAGAAGACCGTCACCAACTACTTCGCCCGCAAGGAAGACCTGGCCCTGGATCACCAGGAGGAGTTCGCCGCCTCCCTGGCCCGCGCGGTCGCCACCCGGCGCCCGGGGGAGTCGGCGCTGGCCGCACTGCGTCGTACGTTCACCGACGCCGTCTCCGCCCAGGACCCGATCGCCGGGTTCTCCGGTCAGGAGTTCGCCCGCATGATCGCAGACAGTCCCACCCTGACCGTCTGCCTACGAGGCCTGCACGACCAGCGCGAACACCACCTGTCGGGGGCGCTCGCCGAGGCGACCGGCGCCCGGCCCGACGACATCACCGTCCAGACCGCCGCCGGCCTGCTGGGCACCGTCCACCGCGTGCTGTTCCAGCGCATCCAGGCCCTCACCATGGCCGGACACCCCAACGACCAGATCGCCGACATCATCGCCGCCGAAGCCACTCAAGCCTTCGACCTGCTGGAACCCGCCCTGTCCGACTACGCCACCACGTGATTTCGGCGCCGCGCCTGCGACAAGCCCCCGAGGCGTCACGAATCCTGGCAGAGGGGAGCTTCCGGACGTCACTCCTAGTGACGGGGCCCCTGAGCCAGATCACGTTAGGTGGAACCTGATCGCGGTTGTGCCGTTCCGGCGGCTGGCGTACGTATGGCGCCGCACCTTCTGCTGCGGCGCCATACTCACTCATACGGGGTATTTCTCGGTCAGCCTTTCGGGCATCCGGCCATCTTCTTCTTCACGTGTGCGGTCAGCTCGGGAGTGAACTTCACCCGGTCCGGCTGCGCCCAGACGAGCACCTGCCCCGGGGCTGTCGGCACCGCGTCGCTGACGAACCAGTTGCCCGGCACCTGCTGGGCGCGGTCCGAGCTCTTGCCGACCCTGAACTCCTCGATCGAGCCGTCCCGCTCGGCCAGCACGGCCCGTACCTCGTCCACGGTCATGCCGCGGAACGGTACGCAATGCAGCAGCTCACCAGTGGCGTCAGCGTCACCGGCCGATTCGTACCGCTCCCCGGGCCGGGCCGGACGGGCGAACCAGATCTGCGCGCTGCCCTTGAAATCCCCGGGAATGCGGAACGAGGCCGTGCATCGGCCGGCCTCGCACTCCACCGACTCCTCCTCGATGCGGGCTTCCTCCGAATTATCCGTGGCCGTGACATGACCGACCAGGCTTGGTGAACCTGGGGCGATCGACAGGCGGATGTCGAGCCCGCGGGCCTTGAACTCGGATGCGAAGCGTTCGGGGTCGGCGTAGAGGTCCTTGACGGTGACGATCCAGTCGTCGCCCGAACGCTGGAACGCCAGCGCGGCGGTCGGCGCGATGCCGCTCGGCGCGTCGGTGGGTATGAACGCCACCCCCATGACGGCTGCCGCCGCCAGCACCGCGGCGACGGGGATCACCACCGGCCAGCGCACCCTGCGACGTGCCTTGACCGGCGTCGCAACGATCGAGTGGAACAACTCCCGCGCGTCCTGACCCTGTTCTGGCGCGTGGGGCGCGGGGTCGATGGCGGCCACCAGCCGGTCGATCTTGCTCACAGGCTCTCTCCTCTCAGTTCCACGATCGCCTGGTCTTCTTCCGTCAGCCCCAGCGCCTTGGCCAGCCGCCTGCGTGCGCGGTGCAGCCTGATGCGGGCCGCCGTCGCTGTGCAGCCGAGCACTTTGCCGATCTCCGGGCCGGTCAGGCCTTCCCAGCAGGCCAACGTGAGCACGTCGCGGTCACGGGCGGGAAGGTCGTCGAACGCCTCCCGCACACGGTCAAGCCCGTCCGGCCCGGACGGCCGCGCGGCGGACGACGCATCCTTCAGCCGTTCTGCCAGCCCGGCCCTACGGGACTGGCCGCGCCGCTGATTGGCCAGGACGCGACGGGCCACGCCGTACAGCCACAGGCGGGCGGCCTCGCCCTCGGGCACGTCGGCGATGCGCCGCCACGCGGTGAGGAACGTCTCGGACATCACGTCCGCCGTGTCCTCGGGCGAGTCCGTACGGCGGGCGGCGTACTGGTGGATGGCCGGGTAGTGCGCGTTGTAGATCGCTTCGAAGCGGTCTCGCGCTCCCGGGGGGTGGGTCACAGATGACTCTCCTCGTACCAAGGTGTCGGACATCTCGATACATGTCCGGCACCTTTTCCGAGTGTTTCACCCCGCCGTTCCGAGGGCCTTCCCCGTTCGGTTGCAAGTAGCGTGACCCATCGGTGCCAACAAGCCTGAATCGGGAAGATCCCACAGACCAGGTCGCGATGGCCTACTGGTGCCAACTAACGTGATCTGGCTCAGCCCTGCTCGTCTCGAATCCATGCTTTCGAGACGCGACCCGGGCAACGTCGCCGCGGAGACATCCCCGCAGGTCGGCCAGTCGTCCGCGCCCGCGACATCGACGACCCCAATCGCGAGACCAACCTCCACGGTGCCGGCCTCTACACCGAACTCGTCGTCATCGTCCTGACCACAGCCTTCGCCCACCTTGGCCTGGACATCCCGGACGCCACTACCACTGAGGCCATCGCCGCGATCAACCGCACCACCGCAGGCGACTTCCGGCTGGTCACCCGACTTCTGGAACAAGCCGAACGGGTGATGAAACTCAACGGCGTCGACCGGATCACCACCGAGGTCATCGACGTCGCCCGCGATGCTCTGGTCATCGGCATCAGCCGACCGCCCGCTGCTGTCCGTGACGTACGCGGCCAAATAATGTTCGCAGCACGTCAGGCCCCGAGATCACCGCCTGATCACTGCGAGGAGGACCACGATCACGAGGTCCTTCATGGCGGCGCCCTGCGCGGTCCACAGCCATCCCAGGAACACGACCGCGCCGATCAGGGCCGGCAGAGTCCCGGACGGCGGGCTCGGGTGACGCCTCATGACTCGTCCCACCTCCTCAGGGCCGGGCTGCTCTCACGGATGCGGGTCAGTTCTCGGGCGTCACGTCGAGGCGTTCCTCCAGCCGCTCGATGCGCTGGACCAGAGGCTGGATCTCCTGGCGGACGGCGGCGGCGAGGGCCTGGGCGGCGCCCGCCGGTGGTGCGGCGGCGGTGCCCTGGGTCTGGGCGCGCAGGTGGACGTAACCGGCGAGGGCGGCGGCGACGGCACGGCGGGTGAGACGCGGTTCGGCGCCCAGGGCGCGCAGGACCTGACCCGCGGTGCCGTCGGGCTCGTTGACCAGGCCGAGCAGCAGATGCTCGCAGCCGATGTAGTTGTGTCCCATGCCGGTGGCCTCGGTGACGGCGAACTCCAGGGCGTTGGCGGCGGGGACGCTGAAGTGGCGCGCCACGCCGTCCTGGTCCTTCTCCGTGCCGTCCACGGGGGGAGTGCCGGCGTGGGCGACCTTGCGGGCCAGCTCGCGGACCAGGTGTTCCGGCTCGATGTCGACGGCGCGGAGCACGTGCAGCGCGAGGTTCTCGCCCTCGGCGAGCATGCCCCCGAGCAGGTGCTCGGTACCGACGTTCGACGCGCCGGCGGCCCTGGCCTGCTCCACGGCCAGCTTGATCGTCTTGCGGGACCGAGGGGTGAAGTGGGGCAGCCGTGCGGTCGCGTCGTCGACGTCCAGGTCGCCGATCACGGTTTCGCGGATGGCGGTCACCCGCCGCACCGCCTGCTCCAGTGCCCGCTGGCAGACGGCCGACACCGGCACCCCGGCCTCCTTGACCGCCTCGGCCAGGTCGTCCGGCAGATAGACGTTGATCTTCGGCATCACGGTGGCCCCTTCTCGATGGGGTTAGTAGAGGGTTATAACCCTTGTATACCCCCATCGGGGTTACGTGTCCACCCTCCTTCGCCATCGCTCTAACATATAGACCGAACGTCATATTATTGGCTCCGCTCCCCGTGCCGCCCTGAAGGAGAACCATGAAGGTCCACCACCTGAACTGCGGATCCCTGCGCGAGGTCGCCCCGGTCCACGACGAGGACGGCCGGCTGAAGCCCGCGCCCGCCGTGTGCCACTGCCTGCTGGTCGAGACTCCGGCCTCGGGGCTGGTGCTGGTCGAGACCGGCCTCGGCACCGTCGACATCGAGCATCCGGCCGAGTCGCTGGGCGCCGACTGGCTGGCGTTCGCGCAACCCGTGCTCGACCCCGAGGAGACGGCGATCCGGCAGGTGAGGCGTCTCGGCCACTCGCCGCGGGACGTCCGGCACATCGTGCTCACCCACCTGCACGGTGACCACACCGGCGGGCTGCCGGACTTCCCGCACGCCAAGGTGCACCTCCGCGAGGCGGAGCTGGCGGCCGCCCTGGCCGAGGAGAACCGTCACCGCTTCCGCGACGCCCACTTCCGGCACGGACCGGAGTGGGTGACGTACGCCGCGCCGGGCGGCGAACCGTGGTTCGGCTTCGACGCGGTGCGCGAGCTGGACGGGTTGCCGCCGGAGATCCTGCTGGTCCCGCTCGGCGGGCACACCGAAGGCCATGCCGCCGTAGCGGTCGACACCGGAGACGGCTGGCTGCTCCATGCCGGCGACGCGTACTTCTACCACGGTGAGCTGGATCCGCGCTCCCCGCACCCGCACCCCGAGACCGACGTCCTGCAGGCCGTCACCGAGGCCGACCGCCCCCTCCGCCTCGGCAACCTGGCCCGCCTCCAGCAGCTGGCCCGCCTGCGCTCGGCCGAGGTCCAGGTGATCTCCGCCCACGACCCCTGGGAGTTCCGGCGTGCCGCGGTGGAGGAGGTCACGGCCTGACCGGCCGGCGCGTGCCGAGCCGGTCGTGGGCCGCCTCAGCGGCTGGTGACCTCCTCGATCCATGTCCCTTTTCGGGGAGACGACCCCGGAAGAGGGCGATCTCGGTAGGTTTGGCAGAAGAAAGTCCTAGGTTGCGAGGTGAAGGTGTCTGAAGAGCGGACGAGACGGGGAATGCGGCCGTATGCGCGGATGCTCGTGCTGGCCGCAGGAGTTCTGCTCGTGGATCAGGCCTCCAAGCTCTGGGCGGTCTCAGCGCTCTCGGACGGTGAAGGCATCACGGTGATCCCGCGCCTGATCCGGTTGCGGCTGTTGCTGAACTCCGGCGCCGCGTTCTCGATCGGTGAGGGCGTGACATGGGTCTTCGCTTTGACGGCGGCCGCCGCGGTGGCCGGCATCCTTTACGTCGGGCGGCGGCTGCGTTCGCCGGCCTGGGCCGTCGCCCTGGGGATGTTGCTGGGTGGCGCCACCTCCCATCTGCTCGACCGTCTGTTCCGCCCGCCCGCCTTCGCCCACGGCCATGTCGTGGACTTCATCGACTACGCCGGCCTGTTCGTCGGCAACCTCGCCGACATCGCCCTCACAGCGGGCTGTGCCTTCCTCCTGCTGCTCACCCTGCGCGGCATCCCTTTCGGAGACGTAGCCGAAAAGGGACATGCGGCCTCGTAGGCGGGCGTCCCCCGTGCCGGCTTGACCCTGCCCCCGGGGGCAAGGTTTAGCGTCCCGGGCATGGAAGAGACGAACAGCCTTCGCGGTCAGGCAGTGATCATCACCGGGGGAGGCGCCGGGATCGGACGCGCGACGGCGCAACGGTTCGCCGACGAGGGTGCCGACGTCCTCATCGTCGGCCGCACCGCCGAACGCCTGGCGGAGACCGCCGGACGGCACCCCCGTATTCGCGCGTTCACGGCCGACGTCGCCGCGCCGGAGGCGCCGGCGGCCATCGTGCACGCCGCGCTCGACGCTTTCGGCCGCATCGACGCCCTGGTCAACAACGCCGCGATCACCAGACCGGCCCCCCTCGGCGCGATCGACCCGAAGGTCGCCGGAGAACAGATCGCCACGAACCTCCTCGCCCCGTTGTTCCTCGCCCAGCAGGCCCTGCCGCACCTGGAGGCAGGGGCCACCATCGTGAACGTGACCTCCAACCCGCCCTACTACGGCTGGCGCGACAACTCGGTGTACGGAGCGACGAAGGTGGCCCTCGACTTCCTGACCCACACCTGGGCCGTGGAGCTCGCGCCGCGCGGCATCCGCGTCGTCTCCGTGGCCCCCGGCGTCACGGCGACACCGGTCATGGCCAACGCCGGCTTCTCCGACGAACAGACGGCCGAGATGGGAAAGCGGCTCCGGGCGCGCATCCCGCTCGGGCGTCTCGCCCGTCCGGAGGAGATCGCCTGGTGGATCGTGAACGTCGTACGCCCCGAGGCGGCCTACCTCACCGGTACGGTCATCCGTGTGGACGGCGGCCTGAGCACGGGGGGTTGAGGACGGGGCGATGTTGATCGGAGAGCTGGCCGGCCGGGCGGGGGCGACCGTCAAGGCGCTGCGGTACTACGAGGAGCAGGGTCTCCTCGAACCCCGGCGAGCCCCCAACGGTTACCGGGAGTACGACGAGTCGGCCGTCGCCCGGGTGCGTAACATCCGGCTGCTCCTGTCGGTCGGCCTCACCGGCGCCGACGTCCGCGCGTTCCTGCCGTGTCTCGACCAGGAGGTCTCGGACACCGGCCTCATCTGCCACGCGAGCGCCCAGGTCATCGCCCGCCGGCTCGCCGACGTGGAGGAGCGGATGGGCGCCCTCGACGTCATCCGCCGACGTCTCACCGAGGTACTGGTACGCGCCGAAAAGGGCCGTTCCGAGGACTGACCTGGAAGCCGTTCAGAAGGGGAGTTCGCACCAGGTGGTGACAGCGGTACCGCGATGGGTGACTCCCCATTCCTTCGCCAGTGCGCTGACGATCCGGAGTCCACGTCCGCTCTCGGCGTCGGGGTCGTTTCTGATGTAGGGGGCTGTGCAGGAGGAGCCCGCGTCGGTGACCTCGACGCGAACGCTGTCATCCGAGCCGCGGATGGAGAGGGCGACGGTTCCCTGGCGGCCGGAATCCGAGTGGACGATCGAGTTGGTCACCAACTCGCTCACCGCGAGAACCGTCTCGTCCACCGCCGGGTGGCCATCGCCGAGCAGGTCGAGTGTGAACTGCCGCGCCCGCGCCACCGAGGTCTTCGCGCCGATCAGGTTGATCGTGGCCACGAGACTGCTTCCAGCCATGCCGTCTCCTTCATTGATTGTGACGGCATGGTTACTCACCGCGAGCATTGCGGCAAGCTTATTGCAAGAATTGCAGCTCCAGCTTCTTTGGCCAGCTCACCTCAGGAGTGGGGGCGGGTGCGCGACACTGTGCCCGTGCTGAGGAAAGGAGAGCCGGTGGCCGACCGTCGTGGTCCCAGTGTTCGTCGGCGCAGGTTGGCCGCTGAGCTGCGTACCCTTCGTGAACGGGCTGGCCTGACCGGCGATCAGGCCGCGGAGAGCGTCGGCTGGTCGGCCTCGAAGGTCAGTCGTATCGAGACTGCGCACGTCGGCGTGCGGATCAGGGACCTCGTGGCTCTACTGGATCTGTACAACGTCCCTGAGAGCAGACGCGGTGCGTTGCTGACGCTGGCTCGAACCGATCGCCAGCGTGGATGGTGGGACATGTACGACTCGATCCCCACCGAGTACGCCAACTACATCAGCCTTGAGGCAGCCGCGTGTGGCATCAAGCGGTACGACCTCCTCCTGATCCATGGGCTACTGCAGACGGAGGACTATGCGCGGGCTGTGATCCGGTCAGGACTCATGTCTCTTGCGCCTGCCCACGAAATCGACCGGCGGGTGGAGGTCCGGCTCACTCGCCAGGAGGTCCTGAGAAGAGCCGACCCACTTCATCTCTGGGTGGTCTTCGATGAGGCAGCGCTGAGACGCGTGGTCGGAGGGCCGGAAGTGATGCGGGCGCAATGCAGGCATCTTCTCGAGCAGTCGGATCGGCCCAATGTGACGATCCAGGTGCTGCCGAACAGCGCCGGCGCGCATCCAGGAGCGGTAGGTGCGTTCTCCATCCTTGAGTTTCCGGGGAGGTACGACCCCAGCGTCGTTTATGTGGAGACTATGGCCAGCAGCCTCTATGTCGAGGAAGATGCGGATGTGCACCGATATGCCCTGGCGTACGACCAGCTGAGGGCGATGGCGCTTGGTCCAGACGAATCGCTCGAGATGATCAGCAGAATCGCCGAGACACTGTAGTCCTACAGGCAAGGGGATGCGCGATGTCGTACCGAGAAGAGAACGTTGGCAGGCTGACCTGGCGTAAGAGCAGCTTCAGCGAGGGTGCCAACGGTTGCATCGAGCTCGCGGTTACGGGCGTCATCCCGAGTGGAAGCCTGAATGGGGCTGAGATTCGGTACCTGGTCCGGGATTCCAAAAGCCTTGGCGGCCCGGTGTTGGCCTTCCCGCGGCAGGAGTGGCGGGCCTTCGTTGATGGGATCAAGGCGGGCAGGTTCCACCTCTAGCCACTCCGTGTCCGAGTGACCGTTCTCCTACCCTGTCTGGCGCGTTTCTCGTGGTCGGCCGTCGGGCCATGTGCATGGTCGGTGTGACAGCGCTCTTTGGTAGGGAAGGGCTTGTCCTTTCTGGCTGGGGGTTGTGTGGGTGGGCGGCCCTGTCGAGCCAGGGAAGTGTTGTACGGGTGGGCTTCACTCTGTTGGGAGGGATTACCGCTTCTCTGCTTGTGGACCGTCGCGGCGGTCTTCTCGCCAAAGGTGATGCAGATGTGAATCGATAGGTCCGGCGTTCTGCCAGCTCGGCGCAACCCCCTGAGCGCTTCTCCATTGTGGCGGCTGGAGTCCCGGTCCGTTACCGGTCGGCCGGTGTCGCGTCGCCGGGGTCCTGGTGGGAGGGGGCGCAGTCCTGGTCGCAGCCGCCGAAGCGGGTCTCGTCCACGGGGGTGAACGGGGTCGCCGCCACGCCGCGCAGCGCGGCCCTCATGGTGTCGTTCCAGATGGGGCCGGGCAGTGAGGCGCCCTGGACCGCGTCGTAGTAGCGGCCGCCGATGGTGACCCCGGTGAGCTTGTGGCGCTGGGAGCCGCGGGGGTCGCCGATGCTGACAGCCCCGGCCAGGTCGGGGGTGAACCCGGCGAACCAGGCGCTGGCGTACCCGTCGGTGGTACCGGTCTTGCCGGCCGCCGGGCGGCCGATGCCGCCGACACCCCGCATGGTGCCGTGGGTGAACACCCCGGACAGGATGTGGGCGGTCGCGTCGGCGATCTCCGGGTCCAGGACTCGTTCGCACCGCGGCCGGTACTCCACGGGCCTGCCGTCGCGGCCGGTGACGCGGGTGATGGCCATTGGCGGGCAGTAGGTGCCGCGCGCGGCGATGGCCGCGTAGGCGGTGGCGACGGTGACCGGGTCGCTCTCGTTGACGCCGAGCGTGAACGTCTCGACCTCGCGCAGCTTGGTACCGTCGGCCCGCCGGATGCCCAGCGACTCGGCGGTCTCGACCGTCGGGCACAGGCCGACCCGCTCCTGCAGCGCCATGAAGAAGGTGTTGACCGAGCCCCAGGTGCCGGTGGCCAGCGTCTTGAAGCCGGGCGAGCCCTCGTCGTTGGTGACGGTCCAGGACGGATCGGCCACGTTCTCGCCCGCGCAGCTCTTGAACGTGGCGTGACCGGGCGCGGTGTAGCCGGCGCCGGCGGTGATGCCGTCGTCGATCTTCATGCCCTGCTTGAGCGCGGTGATCAGGGTGAACGTCTTGTAGGTCGACCCCGGCTGGAAGCCGATCAGCCCGCCGTGCCGCTTGTCGGCGACCGCGTTGTAGGAGATCTCGTGCCTGCGGGCGGAGCCGCCGAAGGGACGGCTGGCGGCCATTGCCTTGATCTTGCCGGTGCCCGGCTCGACCAGCGCCTCGGCGGCAAGCGCGCGGTCGGAGGCGAAGACGTGCTTCTTGAGGGCCGCCTCGGCCGCCTTCTGCGCCTTGGGGTCCAGCGTCGTGTAGATCTTGAGCCCGCCCTGGTTGACGGCCTGCTCGCGCTGCCGCTGCGTCCTGCCGAACGCGGGGTCGGCCAGCAGCTCGTACCGGACGTACTCGCAGAAGTACGGGTAGCGGCTCTCCTGGCAGCCGTTGGGCTGTTTGATTCCCTTGTAGCCGAGCTTGCGAGCCTTGGCCGCCTCGGCCTGTGCCGGGGTGATCCGGCCCAGCTCCGCCATCCGGTCGAGCACGACGTCGCGCCGCTGCAGCAGCAGCCGTCGCGCCGTGGGCCCGAGGTTCGGGTCGGTCCGGTTGGGGTCCTGGACGGCCCCGGCGAGGGTGGCGGCCTGCGCCAGGTCCAGGCGGGCCGCCGGCACGCCGAAGAAGCGCCTGGCCGCCGCCTCCACGCCGTTGGCCCCGGCGCCGAAGTAGGCGATGTTCAGGTATTTCTCCAGGATCTGGTCCTTGGTGTACTTCTGCTCGACGGCCATGGCGTAGCGCAGTTCCCTGAGCTTGCGGGTGTAACTGGCCTCCAGGGCCGCGTTCTTCTCCTTGTCGGTGTCGGCCGAGTTGAGCAGGACCTGCTTGACGTACTGCTGGGTGATCGACGAGCCGCCCTGGCCGATGCCGCCGGAGGCGAGGTTCTTGACCAGGGCGCGGGCCGTGCCCTCGAAGTCGATCGCGCCGTGCTGGTAGAAGCGGTAGTCCTCGATCGCGACGATGGCCGTCTTCATCACGTCCGCGATGCGCTCCAGCGGCACGACCTTGCGGTCCTGTGCGTAGAACTGGGCGATCTTGTCGCCCTCGGCGTCGTACACCGTCGTCTTCTCCGCCAGCGGCGGCTCCACCAGTTCCTCCGGCCGGAGGTTCAGCGCCTCGGTCGCCGCGACCATCGCCGCCCCCGAGCCGCCCACGGCGGGCAGCGCGAGCGCCGCGGTCACCAGCCCGGCGGCGGTGGCGGCCACCGTGAGCCGGGCAATGCTGAACATCCGCGTATGAACCGACGACCTGGACATGGCGGCCATGACAGCACGTCTCTCGGCACACTGTCCAAGACCGATATCAGGTACTCATTGATATCGAAACGGATATCAACCCACGTCACCCACCAGTGCAGAAGCGAAGCGTCCACGCCGCCGGATGTCCCGGTGGCGACATCGTGTTCGACTTCCCTTTGCGGAACTGCGACCTGCTCAGCGGCACCCGGGTCATCCGGCGCCCGCTCCCGCCGGTCGCGACGTGACGGTGGGGTCACGCAGGTGTGGGTGCCGTCCTCGCGCATCCACACCTGCGGCCGGACCACCTAATCCTTGACCGTGTCGTCGGTGTCGGTGTCATCATCCTCCGAGTCCGTGTCACCGTTGGCGAAGACCCAGTTCGTGTTCAGTGTGCTGTTGTCGCCATCGTTGAAGGCGAAGGCGAAAGGGTCAAAGTTGTTGGCGGCGGTCGTGTCGCCCCAGGAATCGATCCTCGAGTCGGCCCTGTCGCCGGCGAACGCGGCGGCCGGTGCCGAAACCAAAAGAAACGCCGATGCGGCGGCGAGCCCCAATCGATAGATGCGCGCCATTGCTCACCTTCCTTGAAAGCCGAGATTCCCCCATCGGGGAATACCCCTGCTTCTGTCGGAAGTACGGCGACACGCTGTTTTTGGCGGCGTTAATGCTGCTAGAAGACTATAAGTTGGGCCATCGCCGTCACTTCCGCCTCATGTCGTGACCGGCGAACCCCCGGCCCCGGAGCACTGCGGACATGGCGAGGCGCCGCCGTCCCTGGGGGGACGGCGGCGCCGGGGGGGTGTGCCCGGGGCGGGGGCGAGCAGCGGGGGTCGGGGGGGAGGCCGGCTACCCA
>NZ_JAHDTF010000001.1 GCF_018531465.1 Sphaerisporangium fuscum | reverse complement strand
CGCCCCGCGCCGCGGGGGTCTGGGGGGGGGCGGCCGGGGCCGGGGGGGGCCCGGCGGCGCCTGGGGGGTGTCACCTGAGCGGGTCCGATCAGCTGGTGACGAGGGTCAGGCCGTAGACCGAGAGGATCTCGTTGACCGGCTGGAAGAAGGTCGTGCCGCCGGAGGTGCAGTTGCCGGAGCCACCGGAGGTGACGCCCTGCGCCTGGGTGCCGGAGACGTAGGAGCCGCCGGAGTCACCGGGCTCGGCGCACACGTTGGTGCGGGTGACCTCGTACACCGTGCCCTGCTGGTAGGTGACGCTGGTGTTGCGCTGCTGGACGGTGCCGCAGTGCCAGCCGGTGGTGGAGCCGGCCCGGCAGATCGACGCGCCCACGTTGGCGACCGTGGAGCCGGTGACCCGCACGTTGCCGTACGAGATGATGTTCGTGGGCGTCCAGTTGCTGTTCACCGAAGCCCACGAGTAGTCGTTGGTGGGGAAGGAGTGGCCCTGGAAGGTGCCCATCGCGACCCTGTTGTAGCCGGTGAGGGAGCTGCCGACGGTCGCGCAGTGGCCGGCGCTGACGAAGCCGGGCGTGCTGCCCCTGCGCACCGAGAAGCCGACCGAGCAGCGGGCCGAGTTGTTGATGTAGTAGGCGTCGCCGCCCTGCACGTTGTAGAAGGTCTGCGGCTGCTCGTTGGTCGCCTCGACGCGCACCAGGGAGGCGTCGGCGCCGCTGGCGGCGATGAAGGCCTGGGCGTCGGCCGCGTTGGACGACTGGACGACCACGCTGTTGGTGCGCACGTCGACGAACCACACCGGCGTCGACTTGGGCGTCGCCTGGGCGGCGGCCTTGTCCAGGGCGGCCTTGGCGGCGTCGAGGCTCTTGAGGCTGTGCTTGACGACCTGCGTCTTCACGCCGGCGCCGGTGGCGGAGGCGGAGGCGTCCGTGGTCGCGACGGTCAGCGTGCTGGAGGTCGGGCCGCTGAGCCAGGAGCCGGCGTAGCTGTCGCCGAGCTTGGCGCTGTTCGTCGCCTCGAGCCCCTGGAAGCGGGCCTCGTTGAGCAGCCGGGACTCGGCCTGCTCCTTGGTGATGCCCAGGTCGCGCGACATCGCGTCGATCATGGCGGGGGCGGGCTGGGCGATGGCGGTACCGGTCGCGGCGGCGGGGGCGGGGTCGGCCATGGCGGGCGCGGCGACGAGGGTGAGGGCACTGATGGCAAGAGCGCATCCGGCGGTGACCGTGCGTCTGCGGAGCATTGGCTCTCCTCTTGTTGGGGGGTGCCGTCACCGTAACCGCGCTCCCGCCGGTCGCGGAGCTATCGTTTAGCCCCTATCGCCGCGTTATGGAACCACCTTCCACAGGCGGTGAAGCCGGCGCCGTTCGCGGCCGGTGACCTGGGCTGAGGGCGGTGGGATGGGCATGAGGGCCCACTAGCCTGTACGGCATGCCGGTGTCTTCCCGTTTCGCGCGGTCTGCTCCTGCCGTGCTCGGGTTGCTGCTCGGCGTGCTGGCGCTCGGGCCCGCGCTGGGGCCGGGGTTCGTCCTCAGGTACGACATGGTGTTCGTGCCGGATCCGCCACTTCGCTTCGACACCGGCGGGTTCCCCCGGGCTGTACCCAGCGACCAGGTCGTCGCGCTGCTGTCGTCGGTCGTCCCCGCCCAGGTGGTGCAGAAGGTGATCCTGCTCGGGATCTTCGTGCTCGCGGCGTCCGGAGCGGCCGCGTTGGTTCCCGCCCACAGGACGGGTGCCCGGCTGGCCGCCGCCGCGTTCTACGCCTGGAACGCCTATGTGGCCCAGCGGCTCCTCCTCGGACACTGGGCGCTCCTGCTGGGGTTCGCCGGACTGCCGTGGGCGGTGCGGGCCGCCGCCGGAGGAGGTGTCCGGCGGCTCGCGATCGCGTTGCTACCGGCGGCGGCCGGGGGGTTCCAGGCGATGCTCGTCACGGCGCTCACCGTGCTTCCCGTCGCGGCGCTGTCCTCCCGTACGCGGGACGAGCCGTCGAGGGGACGCGTCCGGGCCGTGGCGACGTGCGGTGCGGTGATCGTGGTGTACAGCCTTCCATGGCTGATCCCGGCCCTGCGCTCGGCGGCCGTGACCGATCCGGCCGGGGTGGGCGCCTTCGCGCCCAGGGCCGACGGGCCGTTCGGCACCCTGGGCAGCCTGGTCACGCTCGGCGGCATCTGGAACTCCGAGGCCGGCGTACCGGGCCAGGGCTCACTCGGGCTCGCCACGGTCCGCCTGATCCTCAGCGCCGTGGCCCTCGCGGGTTTCGCCCGGCTGCTCCGGCGAGGCTGGGGGAGCACCCCCGCGGAGTACGGGTGGGGGCTCGCCGGGGCGGCGCTCGCGGGGATGGGGGTGGCGTGTGCGGGGGCCTTCGCGACGGGGAGCCTGCGGAGCCTGATCGGGTGGTGGTCGGGGTTCGGGCCGCTGCGGGACGGTCAGCTGTACGTGGCTCCGCTCGCCCTGGCGCAGGCCGTCGGGTTCGCCGTCGTGGTGGCCGCCCTCGGCCGGACGGCGATCGCGGCGGCGGCCGTCCCTCTGCTGGCGCTCCCGACCTTCGCCCTCGGTGCCTTCGGCCGGCTGGGGACGGCGGAGTACCCGCGCGACTGGCGTGAGGTGCAGGCCATCGTGAACCACGATCCCGCCCCGGGGGCGCTGCTGACGCTGCCCTGGGGCGCCTACCGGGCGTTCTCCTGGAACGCGGGGAGGGTGGTGCTCGATCCGGCCGGCAAGTTGTTCTCGCGTCCGGTCCTGTGGAACGACAGCCTCGTGGTCGGTCTCCATGGCGGCGGCCGGATCGTGGTCGGCGGGGAGGACCCGCGGATCCGCAGGATCGGAGAACTGTTCGAAGGGGGCCGGTCACAGACGGGGGTGACGGGGATGCTCGGGCGGGAGGGGGTGCGGTACGTGCTGCTGCAGCGGGCTAACGAGAACGAGTTCTTGCCTCGCCTGCCGGGTGCTCACGCCGTCTTCGCGGGGGCTGAGCTGCTCTTGTTGCGGCTGTGAGCTGGATTGACCCTTGCCTTTGCCCCATACTGGACGGTAACTCTATTTATCACGGTTTGACCAAGGCTATGGCTTATGATCTGCATCACGTTCTAGTCTCGGCACACCGCGCGTTCGCAAGCTATGGAGGGAGAGGCATCTCATGTTGAAGGTGCTTGCTGCTCTGGCGATCGGGGCCGTCCTCGCCGGCGTCGCGTCGGTGGCGGTAGTCAACGTGGCCTCGCCCACCCCCGAGCCCCCCAACAAGCCGCTGTACAACTACGGCTCCCGCTGATCGACAGCGGTCTTCGGTCCCATCCCTGATGGGTTCGCGTCAGCCGCACCACCGGCCGTAGTACGGGCCGGCCGGTGCGAGGGACGCCTCATGACGCATGGAGCCGATCTCGCCATGCGCTCTTTCAGGGTGCGCGGCCGATGGGCGACCGGTTCCTGGCGAGGGAAGCCGAGGGAAAGGGAAGAGTGTCGTGGTCGTACCCGGTGCCGCGAATGTGGGTAAGGCCCCGTTCGTCGTCGAGCGGCGCGGCCGGCTTCACGGCGCGCCCGGGACCGCGCAGCCCGAGCCGTCCCTCCAGGGGGTGCGCGTCGCCGTCCTGAACTTCCGCGAGCCGCTGCAGTCGGTCGCGGGCGGCGCCGAGGAGTACGCCTGGCAGGTCAGCCGCTACCTCGTGGGGCAGGGCGCCGCCGTCCACTTCGTGACCAGCCGCGAGCCCGGCCAGCCCAGGGCCGAGCGGCGCGACGACATCGAGCTGCGCCGCATGGGCAACAGGTACCTCGTCTACCTGCTGGTCCCGCTGTGGCTGCTGGCCCGCCGGCGCCGCTTCGACCTCGTGATCGACTCGATGAACGGCATCCCGTTCTTCTCCCCGCTCGTCGTGCGGCGGCGCACGACCGTGCTGGCGCTGGTGCACCACGTGCACGACCGGCAGTTCTACGCCTTCTTCCCGCGCTGGCTGGCCCGGATCGGATGCTTCATCGAGGGCCCGGTGTCCCGCCTGGTCTACCGGCGCCGCACCACGGTCACCGTGTCGGAGTCGTCCCTGGTCGAGCTGCGGGCGCGGCTGCGCTGGCTCGCGCCCATCGTCGTCATCCCGAACGGCAGCCCCGTCGCCAGGCCCGTCGCCGACATGGACGTCCCCGGCGACCCGGCCATCGTGTACCTCGGCCGGCTGGTCGGCCACAAGCACGTCGACCAGGTCGTCGACCTCGCGGCGGACCTCGCCCCGCAGTGGCCGGACCTCGCCGTGCACGTCGTCGGGCGCGGCCCCGAGTTCGAGCCGCTCGCGCGGCACGCCGAGGAGAGGGGCGTCACCGGCCGCGTCCACCTGCACGGCTATCTCGGCGAGCCGGAGAAGAACGCCGTCCTCGGCGCGGCCCTGCTGAACGTGACCGCCTCGGAGTTCGAGGGCTGGGGGCTGACCGTCATCGAGGCGGCGGCGCTCGGCGTCCCCACCGTGGCCTACGACGTCGCGGGGCTGCGCGACTCG
Organism: Sphaerisporangium fuscum; assembly: GCF_018531465.1. Classification (GTDB taxonomy): domain Bacteria; phylum Actinomycetota; class Actinomycetes; order Streptosporangiales; family Streptosporangiaceae; genus Sphaerisporangium; species Sphaerisporangium fuscum. Next base: position 261,116 of record NZ_JAHDTF010000001.1, on the reverse strand, counting down.
GTCAACGACGGCGTCACCGGCTGGCTCGTCCGCGAGGGCGACACCCTCGCCGCCGTGGTCGAACGGGCTCTGAAGGAGCTGGCCGACCCGGTGCGCCGGGCGATGGTGAGCGCCGCCTGCCGTGCGTGGGCGAGGGAGTTCACCTGGGGGAAAACCGGCGCTAGCATGACTGGACTAATCACCTCAGAGCTCGCAGAACGCGGATCTGTCGTTCCCCCTCCCGGAGTAGCTCAGTGACCGTTGCCGGCTGGATTCGCCAGGTGGCACCCGCTGAACCGGACTCCTACAGCGGACGTTTCAGGCACAGGCTCCGGTTGTTCGCCGGATGCCTTCTCCTCGGGGCGATCGCCTTCAACACGGCGACCGAGAAGATCATCGCCGAGACCAAACTTGACATGGCGGTCGACCCGCTGAGGTTCCTCGGCCGGGCCCTGCACCTGTGGGACGACGCGTACTTCGGCCACCTGCAGAACCAGGCGTACGGCTACCTGTTCCCCATGGGACCGTTCTACGCGCTGTGGCTCGGGCTCGACATGCCCGCGTGGAACGTGCAGCGCCTGTGGATGTCGTTCGTCCTGTGCGCGGCCTTCGTCGGGGTCGTGCAGCTCGGCAGGGCGATGCGGATCGGCTCGGACAACACCCGCCTGCTCGCCGGGCTCGCGTACGCGCTGGCGCCGCACGCGCAGGCGCTGATCGGCATCAACTCCTCGGAGTTCCTGCCCAGCGCGATGCTGCCGTGGATCATGTTGCCGCTGGTCAGGGCCTCGACCGAGCCGATCTCCCCGCGCCGGGCGGCGGCGCTGTCGGCACTGGCGTTCCTGCTGTGCGGCGGGGTCAACGCCACCGCCGAGCTGGCCGCGCTGATCCCTCCCGCCATCTACCTGCTGACGCGAAGACCCGGCCCGCGCCGCCGCCGCCTGATGCTGTGGTGGGGCGCCGCGGTCACGGCGGTCTCACTGTGGTGGCTGGTGCCGCTGCTGGTGATGGGCCGCTACGTCTTCTCGTTCCTCCCCTTCATCGAGAACGCCGCGGCCACCACCAAGGTCACCTCGCTCACCAACATCCTGCGCGGCACCTCCAGCTGGCTGGCCTTCCTGTCGGTGGACGGCGAGCCGTGGATGGGGGTGGCCTACGACCAGGCGCTCAAGCCCTGGCTGATCGTCGTCACGGTGCTGCTCGCGGGTCTCGGCCTCGCCGGGCTGGCCCTGCGCGGCCTGCCCGAGCGGACGTTCCTGCTGATCACCGTGCTGGTGGGGGTCGCCGTCGTGGCGGCCGGTCACACCAGTGCCATCGCCGGCCCGGCCACCGGCCCGATGCAGCAGTTGCTGGACGGCGCCCTGTCCGCGCTGCGCAACCTGCACAAGTTCGACGCGCTGATCCGGCTCCCGGTGGTGCTCGGCCTCGCCGGTCTGCTCACCATGGCCAGGGCCCGCCTGCGCAGGCCGCTGGCCGGGGCGGGAGGTCTGCTCGTCACGGCGACCTGCCTGCCGCTGCTGACCCAGGGCCTCGCCCCCTCCGGGGCGTTCGCGGACATCCCCGACTACTGGCGGCAGGCCACCACCTGGCTCGACGCCAACGCCGGTGACGGCATGGTGCTCGCCCTGCCCGGGTCCAAGCGCGGCGAGTACCTGTGGGGCCGTCCGCTGGACGAGCCGATGCAGCCGCTGCTGAAGGCCCGCTGGGCCACGCACACGATCGTGCCGTGGGGGTCGGCCGGGGTGACCCGGCTGCTGGCGGCGATCGACGACCGCTTCTCCTCCGGCCAGGGCTCCACCGGCCTCACCGCGACCCTGCGCCGCATCGGCGTGAAGTACCTCGTCGTCCGCAACGACCTCGACCGCCGCACCATAGGGACCGCCTGGCCGGCCCGCGTCCACCAGGCCCTGGAGGACTCTCCCGGCCTCACTCTGGCGCAGAGCTTCGGTCCCGGCATCGGCGTCTTCCAGAACCGGACGGCGTCCGGCTGGGTGGACCAGCCGTACCACGCCCTGGAGGTCTACCGCGTGGAGGGCGCCGGCCCGCTGGTCGGCACCGTGCCCGCCCAGCGGCCGCTGCGGGTGGGCGGCGGCCCGGAGGCGATGCTGGACCTGGCCGAGCAGGGACTGCTGACGGACGACCGTCCCGTCATCCTCGGCGACGACCCCGGCGCCCTGAAGATCCCGCCGTCCGACACGATCCTCACCGACACCCTGCGCAAGAGGGGAGTGGCCCTCAGCGACCTGCGGCAGGCCGCGAGCCAGACCCTCACCAAGGACGACCCCTCACCCGGCACCGACCTCACCGACCCCGCCTGGCAGACCTTCGAGACCACGGCGCAGGTGTACGGCATCGCGGGCGTGCGGGCCTCCTCCTCCGAGGCCGACGTCACCGCCATGTCCGGCTCCCGCGACCCGGGCCATCAGCCGTTCGCCGCCCTCGACGGTGACTACCGCACCAGCTGGCGCTCCACCGGGTGGAAGGGCTCGGTCGGCGAGTGGCTGGAGGTACGGCTCACCACCCCCATGCGCGTCCCGTACGTCATGCTCTCCCTGGAACAGGCGCAGACCGGTCCGCCGCCCGCCGAGGTGGCCGTCGAGACCGACGGCGGCACGCTGCCCCAGGCCGTCCGGCCCACCACCGATCCGCAGCGCCTCAGTGTGCCCGCCGGAGAGACGAGCAGGGTGCGCATTCGCGTCACCAAGCTGGCGTACGAGCCGAACAGCAAGCTCGGCAGCAGGGTCGGGATCAACGAGCTGCAGATCCCCGGCGTCAGGGCCGGGCGCACCATCGTCGTCCCCGAGCTGCCGAACGACCCCGACGGCGAGGCCACCGTCGCGTTCAGCAGGAACGGCAACGTGCCGGCGTGCATGCGCGGCTCGGCCGTGTGGGCGTGCGCCAACCGGCTGGAGGTGCTCGGCGAGGACGGCTACGGCTTCAACCGCGCCTTCGTCTCCAACGGCTCGGGCGAGCGGACGGTGACCGGCCAGGCCCTGCTCACCGACCGCACGGTGATCGAGAAGCTGACCACGCTGCCCGGCGACTCCCTGAAGGTCAGTTCGCCCTCGATCTACACCGACCATCCGGCCACCCTGGCGAGGTCGGCCTTCGACGGGGACCCGAAGACCGTCTGGTACGCCTACCCGCTGGACCGCAGGCCGACGCTCGACGTCGAGCTGGCCCGCCCGGTCACCATGTCCCGCGTCCGCTTCGTCTTCCCCGACGCCTACCAGGGGCCCGCCCCGGTGCACGTGACCCTGCGCGGGGACGGCGGCAGCCGCGAGGGCTGGGTGGGCGAGGACGGCTGGGTCGAGTTCCCGAAGATGCGCACCCGGAAGTTCACCATCGAGTTCAAGGCGCCGAGCTCCCGCTCCGTCGAGGTGAACGAGATCACCATCCCCGGGGTGCGGCCGCTCGGCAGCCTGTACGGCTACCAGCTGCGGCTCCCGTGCGGGTACGGGCCCACGCTGCGGGTCGACGACGTCCCGGTGCACACCGCGGTCGTCGCCGGCACCCTCAACGACCTGATCACCGGCAAGGCGGTGACGTACGAGAACTGTGACCGGGTCCACGTGGAGGAGGGGGAGACGCGGCTGTCGGTGTCCCCGCAGGACGCCTTCCGCGTCCAGACGGCGGTGGTCGTCACCGCCGGCGGCCGGCCCGCCCCCGCGGTGACGACCAGGCCCGTCAGGGTGGACGAATGGACCGACTCCGAGCGCCGGGTCCAGGTGAGCGCCGCCACCGCCGGCTACCTGCTCGTCAACGAGAACTTCAACGCCGGCTGGCACGCCTACGCGGGCGGGCGTGAGCTCACGCCGGCACGGCTCGACGGCTGGCGGCAGGCCTGGGCCCTGCCCGCGGGGACCTCCGGGACCGTCACCATCCGGTACCGTCCGGACGCCGTGTACCGGGCGGGCCTCGCGGCCGGCGCCGCCTGCGCCCTGCTGGTGGTGGCCGCCGCCGCGATCCCCGTCCGCCGACGCCGGGTGCTGCCCGTGTGCGGCCCCGCGGGCGTCAGGTTGCCGTGGCTGGCGCCGGTCGTGCCCGTGTACGGCTTCTGGATCGGCGGGTACGCCGGCCTGGGCGTGGTGACCGCGCTGTTCGCCGCGGCCGTCCTGCTCAGACGGTTCGCCTCGGCCCGGCACGCCCGCAGAGGGGTACTGGGGGCCGTCCTGCGGCTGGTCGGGTCCGCGCGGGCCGCGCTCGCCGCCTTCGCCCTTGCCGGGGTGAGCCTCGCGGCCGGCACGTACCTGCTGGGCGTCGAGAACACGGCCTGGGGGCAGCCGCTGAGCGACCTGGTGCCGCAGGTGCTGTGCCTGCCCCTGCTGGCGTTCCTGCTGGCCAACATCCCTGACGACCCGGCGGTGGCGCCGCTGCGCCTGCGGCCCGCGCCCCGCCCGGCCGTGCCGTCCGAGCTTCCCGAGACCGGCCGGGACAGTCGCCTTTCGGGAGTACCGTGACCGGGATGGTTACGGAGGAAACGGCATCACCCGGGCAGCCGAGGCTGCGCATCACCTTGCCGTCCGGCACGGTCGGCCGGCTCACGGCCTGGGGCGCCTTCCTCCGCCGCCACCGGGTCGGGCTCTGCGTCGCCGCCATGCTCGTCCTGCAGCTGTGGTGGCGGGCCGGGATCGTCGGGCAGGCGTTCTTCAAGGAGGACGACTTCGAGTTCGTCGCGCGGGCGGCCGAGCACGGCCTGTCGTGGGACTACCTGACCCGGGTGCACTACGGGCAGTTCATGCCGGTCGGGTTCGCGCTGGCCTGGGTGGTCTCCCGCGCCGCGCCCTACGACTGGGGAGTGGCGGCGGGCAGCGTGCTCGTGCTGTTCACCCTCTCGGGCCTCGCGGTCCACCGCATGCTCCGGGTGGTGTTCGGCGACCGGCCGGCCGTCCTGGTCCCGCTGGCGGTCTACCTGTTCGCGCCGTTCACCGTGCCGGTGCTCAGCTGGTGGTCGGCGTCGCTGAACCTCGTCCCGCTGCTGGTCGCGATCCCCATGGCGATCGCCGACCACGTGCGCCACCTCAGGGACGGCCGCCCGGTGCACGCGGTGGCTACGACGTTCTGGATCGTCGTCGCGCTCGGCTCGTTCCTCAAGGCGGCCGCGCTGCCGTTCCTGCTGTTCGGGCTCACGCTGGCGTACTTCTCCCAGGGCGCGGGAGTGCGCGGGGTGCTGCGCAGGCACGCGCCGCTGTGGGCGACCTACGGCGGGGTGCTGGTGGTGTACGCGGCGGGCTACCTCGCCGCGAGCCGCGGCGTCGCGAACCTCAGCGGGTGGCCGACCCTGTCCCAGGGCCTCGGCTTCGTCAGGCGGCTGCTGTTCGAGACCTTCCTCAGCGCGCTGCTCGGCGGGCCGTGGCGGTGGTTCCCCGGCCCCGACCGGGCCGTCGCGACCCCGCCCGCGATGCTCACCGGCCTGGCGGCGGTGCTGGCCGTCGCACTGCTGATCGCCACCGCGGTCTACCGGCGGCACGGCGTCCGCGCCTGGGCGCTGCTGCTGGGCTACCTTCTGCTGGCGGACGTCGCCCCCACCTACTACGGGCGCGTGCACATCCTCGGCGCCTTCCAGGGCCTGGAGACGAGGTACGTCGCCGACGCCGCCCCCGTGCTCGCCCTGGTCGTCGGCCTGGTGCTGCTGCCGCTCCGCGGCGAGACGCGGCCCTACCGCCGCAGGCCGCCCCGGGAGGCGGCCGCGGGCGCCGGCGGCCTGCTGCTCGGCGGCTTCGTGGTCGGCTCGCTCGCCTCCTCCGCCGCCTTCGCGGGCTACCTCGGCAACGCCGGCGTGCACGACTACCTGGCCACGGCGGCCGGGGCGCTGCGGGCGGCCCCGCCGGACGCGGTGGTCCTCGACCGGCCCGTCCCGCTGACGGTGGTGTCCCCCTCCTACGGCCCGTACGCCAGGACGTCCCGGCTGCTCGCCCCGCTCGCCTCCGACGACCAGCGGCGGCGCATGTACGCCCCGCCGCCGTACGCCAAGGCCCTGGTCTTCGACGACCAGGGCCACCTGCGCGAGGCCGAGGTCACCGGGAACCGCGTGCCCGCCCCCGGCGGCTGCTACCCGGCCGCCAACGGCGTGGTGGACGTGCCGCTCCCGCAGGCCGCCAGGCCCGGCGACGTCGTACGGCTCGGATACTCCGCCTCCAAGGACACCGGCGTGCGCGTCTACGCCGACGGCGGGATCACCCTCGTACGGCTCTCCGAGGGCCTCGGCCGGCTGCTGGTGCCCACCCGGGCCGGCATGGCGAAGGTGCAGATCGCGGGCATCGCGCCGGACGCGCGGGTGTGCTTCGGCGACGTGGCCGTGGGCGAGGCGGTGCCGGCGCCGTGACCAGGACCGATCTGCGGCAGACGGCCGCCCTCATCTGCGTCGGGGCCGGGGCGTTCCTGCTGACGCTGGTGCCGCTGCTGCGCGTCTACGTCTACGCCCAGGTGATTCGCACGCCGCTGGAGCAGTCGTCGGTCGTGCGGATGTACGCCCGGACGGCGACGTTCTTCGACCCGGCCACCATGCGGCTGCGAAACCGGCCCGTCGTGCTGACCCGCGTGCTCACCGGCGATGCCAAGGCCGGCAACGCCGACCGTGCCGTGTGGACCGAGTACAGCTCGCTCACCACCCTGGAAGGCGCGCGCATCGACTACGCGGAGCGCCGCGTGGCCTTCGACCGGCGCACCGGGGCGATCGTGAACTGCTGCGGCGAGTACGTCGACGACGACACCACGGTCCACCAGTCGGGGCTCGCCTTCCGCTGGCCGTTCGGCGCGGAGAAGCGCGCCTACGAGTACTTCGACCCCGAGCTCAGGCGGGCGGTGCCGATCGCCTACGACGGCACCGAGAAGGTCGCGGGCGTGCTGACCTACCGCTACAAGCAACAGACGCCGCCCGCCGAGCTGGAACGGCTCGCCACGCCGATCCCCGCCAAGGTGCTCGGCCTGCCGGGCAAACGGTCCTATCAGGTCAGCAGGTGGGGCCGGACCACGCGCACCATCTGGGTCGAGCCGGTCAGCGGCGTGCCGGTGAAGGCCGAGGAGGACATCAGGCAGAGCTTCCGCACCCCCGACGGCGTCGACCGGCTCGTGGCGCTGCGGGCCGACCTGCGCACCCCCGAGGAGGACGTCGCCGTCAGCGTGGGCGAGGCGTCGGCGTTCTCGTCGTGGAGCACCTGGATCCGGGTGGCGCTGCCGATCGCCGGAGGCATCGCGGGGCTCGGGCTGATCGGCGCCGGGATCTGGCTGCGTCGGCGCTCAGCGCCTGCGAAGGACCAGCAGGAGGTTCCACGTCACGACCTCGCGAACTCCGGGTAGGCGGACGACATGCCGGGCCCAGCGAGGGTGGTAGCGCGGAATGGCGTCGAGCAGCTCGGCGCCGTCCTGCCGGCGTGCCCACGCCAGCATCCGCGACACCGTCACGGCGTACATGCTCTCGCCGTAGACGTTCTTCGGCCGCTTCCCGTACCGCCGCTCGTACCGGCGGGCCGCACGGTGGCCGCCGAGGTAGTGCCAGGGGGAGGTCTCGTGGCCGCCCCACGGCGAGTACCAGCTGGTGTACGACAGGTACACCAGCCCGCCCGGACGGGTCACCCTCACCATCTCCTCGGCCATGGTGACCGGGTCTGGTACGTGTTCCAGCACGTTGGAGGAGAAGCAGACGTCGACCGAGCCGGTCACGAGGGGCAGCCGCAGCGCGCTGCCGAGCACCGCGCCCTCGGGCATCGCGCCGTCGCGCATGCGCATCTCGCCGGCGTCGCAGTCGACGCACACGGTGCGCGCCCCCGCGGAGCGCAGCGCGTCGGCGAAGTAGCCGGGACCTCCGCCGACATCGACGACCAGGGCGCCGTCGAGCTCGGTGTAGGTGGACAGCTGGGCCACCGTGTCCCTGGCCAGAAGGCCGTAGAAGTAGTCGGGATCGCTCTGCTCGAGCCGGAAGGCGCTGAGCAGCCGGACCGAGCGCGCGAGGTCCGCGCGGAACGCCTCGTGGGTCTCCACGCGGCGGAGCTTACACGGTATATAGAACGTGTTGCACCCAGGAGACGTGCCGGCGGAGCCGTGAAGGGGCTGAGATGACCGGAACCGAGGTCGAGCACGTGAGGCGTCCGGACACCATCGAGATCCGGATCCCCGCGCTGAAGCTCGGCCCCATCGTGCTCGCCGGGCTGACGCTGATCGCCGCCTCCCTGGCGGTCAAGATCAGCGTCATGTCGCACTCGTACTTCATCGAGGACGACTTCCTGTTCGTCGGCGACTCCTACGAGCACGGCCTGACCTGGGACTACCTCATGCGGGTGCACAAGGGGCACCTCATGCCCGGGGCGCTGGCCCTGGTGTGGGGGCTGTCGCGCCTGTCGCCGTACAACTGGGCCCTGGTGAACACCGTCATGCTCGCCATGCAGGCGGCCGCCTCGGCGGGGATGCTCTGGCTGCTGCGCCGCCTGTTCGGCGAGCGGCCCGGCATCCTGGTCCCCCTGGCGCTGTACCTGTTCGCGCCGCTCACCGTGCCGGCGCTCAGCTGGTGGTCGGCGGCGCTGAACGCCGTACCTCTGCAGGTGGCGATGGTGTTCTCCCTGGCGGCGCACGTGCGGTACCTGCGCACGGGGGCGGTACGCCACGCCTGGTGGGGGCTCGGCTGGGCGGTGTTCGGCATGGCCTTCTCCACCAAGGGCGTGTTCCTGCCGCTGGTGACCTTCGCCCTGACCACCGCCTACTTCGGGCAGAGGACGGGCTGGCTCCCCTCGATCATCGCCGAGCTGCGCCACCGCACCAAGGTGTGGGGGGCGTACGTGGTCGTGCTGGGGCTGTACGCGCTGGTCTACCTGCTCCAGCAGGGCACCGCGGGCGACGAGGGAGCAGGGACGCCCAAGCTGGACGTCAGCGTCGGGCTCGTCGGCTGGCTGCTCGGCAAGACCTTCCCCACCGGCGTCGTCGGCGGCCCGATGCGCTGGGGCGGCGTCGCGGCCACCGGCGGGCTCGCCGATCCGGCCCCGGTGATGGTGGCGGTGGCCTGGCTGGCGCTCGCCGCGGTGGTGGTCTTCACCATCCTGTTCCGCCGGCACGCCTGGCGGGCCTGGACGGTGGCCGCGCTGTACGTCATCGTCGCCGACACCGTCCCGACCATCCTCGCCCGCGGCAGGTACACCCCGCTGGTGGGCGCCGAGACCAGGTACGTCGCCGACGCGGCGCTGGTCTTCGCCATCTGCTTCGCCCTGTCCTCCCTGCCGCTCAAGGGGGAACAGGCCCCGTACCGCCGCCCCTGGCCCGACGTGATGCCGATGGTCACCGCCCTGGCCACGGTCGTCTTCCTGGTGCTGTCCATCGCGACGATCAACTCCTACTCCACGACCCTCGTCGCGGGCGACCGCGTGCGCCCGTACCTCGACAACGTGCGGGCGTCCCTGGCCAAGGCGCCGAAGAACGCGGAGATCTACACCCGCCCGGTCCCCGACTACGTCGTCATCCCCTGGAACGGCGAACGCCGCCTGAGCCACCACCTCCTGTCCCCCCTGGCCGACGAGGCCCTGAGAACCCGCATGCACACCCCAGGCCCCTCCGACAAGCCGTACGTCTTCGACGACTGGGGACATCTGGTGCCGGTGGATCACCTTTTTGGGTACTTCGACATGGTCAAGAACCGCAAGTGCTACCAGCTACGGTCGGGCGCCATCACTTTCCCGGCAGAGTCGGCGGGAGGCCCGGACGCGGTCGGGGCGGTGGGATACACCAGCCCGCGACCGGTATCCGTCGACGTGACCGTGGGGACTTTCACCCAGCGCCTCGACCTGCCGGCGTCCCCGGCCTTCCGGCTGTTCTTCTTCCCACACCCGGGCGTGGGCGCCGGTATGCGCGTCGCCCTGGCCACGCCGGGGGGAGAGGGCTTCTGCCTGAAGTCCGTCGCCTTCGGCGGCGCCATCCCCAAGTCGGCCCCCTGAGAAGAACCGGCGCGTCGAGTGCCGGCTTACGGCGCCGGTTCGAAGGGGGCTTCGGGAACGATGGAACCGGGCCTGGGGGAGACGTAGCGGACCAGGCGCCGGGCGGGTTCCTCGACGAAGCGGTAGGTCAGGTGGGCGATGAGCACACTGATCGCGGCCACCGGGACGAAGTTGAGCAGCAGGTCGCCGGTCCAGTTCTGCTGGCCGGTGAAGGCGTACCACACGTAGAGCACGACGAACTGCCAGAGGAACACCCCATAGGAGATCCGGCCGAGGTAGCTCATCACCCGGTTGCCCACCAGGGAGCGAACGAAGCCCGGTCCTTCGGGCTGCAGGGCCGCGGGGGCCACCAGGCAGAAGGCGACGATCGTGTAGAGGGCCAGTTCGAACAGGCCGGTCCACATGCCGTCGATGCCGAGGAAGCGCGCGCCGGTCACCGGGGTGGCCGCGATGACGTACGCCAGGCCCGCGATGAGCCACAGGGTGCCCGTGGATGCCTGGATGCCGTGGGTGAGGCGACGTGCCAAGCCGTCCTCCGCGCGGGCCCACACCGAGATGACCGCGATCATCATGCCGGGCACGAAGAAGGTCCAGGATCTCGGCAGCCAGATGTTCATCCAGGGCCGGTAGTCAGGGTGAAACTCGAAGATCGTGTAGACGTACGAGAGGGCGCCGAAGGCGGCAAGACCTGTGAGTAGCCGCTTGGCCCGCACTGCGACGCTCGTGGTGCCGGCCCGGGTGGCGTACGCGCGCAGCACCGCCGCCATGATGGGCAAGGTGAGGTAGAAGGCGACCTCGACGGACAGGCTCCACATCTGGGCCAGGCCCTTCGGGCCGAGGCCGAACCACCAGTGGCCGACGTCGTAGTTCTGGATCAGGAGAAGCATCTCGGCCCAGGTCCAGATGTCGCCCCGGTGACCTTCGGCCCACAGCAGCAGGGCCACGGACACCACCAGCCAGTAGGCGGGGATGATGCGGAAGAATCGCTTCCACAGGTAGTTCTTTGGGTCGGGGTCCGGGCGCGACTCCAACGTCGCCTGCGCCCAGGGCCGGTACAGGAGCAGGCCCGACAACGTGAAGAAGATAGGGACTCCGACCTCGCCGCGGGCGAGCAGTCCGCCCACGAAGCCGGTGCGCAGCGCCGTGCCGGTCTCGATGGAGACGTGGAACAGCAGAACGGCGAACGCGGCGATGGCGCGCACGCCGTCGAGGGATGCCTGGTGTCCGCCGATGGCCGGAAGGCCGTCGGACGGCGCAGGGGAGGCCGCGGTGTCCGTGGCCGCCTGAGGCCCGCTGCTCGGTGGAAAGTGATCGCGGGAGGTCTTCCTAGAACCTGTTTCGGTCACTTTTCAGCATCCCGTCGTGACGTAGCTCACCAGCCGCACTACCATAACGCCAAATAGAACCGTGTTTCAGGACATACGGCACATTTTCCGTCACCGTCACCCCTCACCCCGCCCCTGCGGGCAGTCCAGGAGGAGCGAATGCGCCGCGCCATCGGAGTCTTTCTGCTAGCCATCGGGGCGTTCCTCATCGTTCTGGCGCCGCTCGTCCGGTCCGTCGTCGCGGACAGGCTCATCGAGGCGCCCGCCGACCAGTACAACATCACCAACCTGACGGTCGACAACGGCCGGTACTTCAGCAAGAAGGACCTCAAGGTGATGTCCGGGCAGCTCGACATCACGGTGACGACGCGGGGGGACGTCGCAGGGGCCAAGGGCGACCAGGTCGTGTGGGACCAGTTCACCGTCGTGAACGACGTCACCAACGACAACCGCGGGCTGGACATGACGCAGTTCCGCAGTGCCTTCAACAGGTACAACGGCGTCGCGGTGAACTGCTGCGGAGCCAACATCGACAAGGAGCCCGTGCAGATCGAGGGCCAGGTCTTCCTGTGGCCGTTCGGGACCGAGAAGAAGACCTACAAGGTGTTCAACTCCAGCGCGCACGCGGCGTTCGACGCCCGGTTCGTCGGCGAGGACACGGTCAACGGGCTGCCGGTGTACAAGTTCCAGCAGGACGTGCCCGAGACCAAGATCGCGACGCTGACCGCTCCCGCGTCGGTGCTCGGCATGGACCAGGCCGGTGACGTGCAGGTCGACCGGTACTACACCGGCACCAACACCTTCTGGATCGAGCCGACCTCCGGCGCGCCGGTCAAGCAGGAGCAGCAGCGCCACGAGGTGCTGAAGACGACGGACGGCGTCGAGCGGCTCGTCGCCTTCGACGGCACCGCCAGGATGACCCCCGAGTCGGTCGGCGCCCTGGTCAAGAGCGCCACCGACGCCAAGACCCAGATCAACCTGCTGAGGAGCACGGCGCCGCTGGTGCTGCTCGTCATCGGGATCGTGGCCCTCGCGGCGGGCGCCGTCCTGATCATCGCCGGCCGGGGCGCGAGGACGGCCGCGGGGGAGTGACGTCCGGAGGTGCGGCTCTGCGGCCGCCGGTGGGTTCCCCGCCGGCGGCCCTGTCACCGTTACGGCGGCTCGCCGGGCTGGTCAGGGCATGCCGGCCCAGGCAGTGGCTGAAGAACGGCCTCGTTTTCACCGCCCCGGCCGCCGCGGGCGTGCTCGCCACCGGTACCGCCGTCGCCCATGCCGCGATCGCGTTCGCGGCGTTCTGCCTGGCGGCGAGCGGCAGCTACCTCCTCAACGACGCCGCCGACGTCGAGGCCGACCGGCTCCACCCCCGCAAGAGCCGCCGCCCCGTCGCCGCGGGTGAGGTGCCGGTCTGGCTGGCGCGCGTCACGGGGGTGGCGCTGATGCTCGCCGCCCCCGCCGTGGCGGCCCTGAGCGGCGGATGGAGGCTGCCCGCCGTCGTGGCCGGGTACCTCGCCCTGACCTTCTCCTACACCCTCTGGCTCAAGCACCAGGCCGTCGTCGACCTGGTCGCGGTCGCGGGTTGCCACGTCGTGCGCGCCTATGCCGGGGCCGTGGCGGTGGACGTGCCGGTGACCAGCTGGTTCCTCGTCGTCATCTCGCTCGGCTCGCTCCAGCTGGTGGCGGGGAAGCGGGAGGCCGAGCTGCGGGCCAGGGGCGCGAGCGGCACGCGGACGACCCTCGGCGCCTACACCCCCGCCTACCTGGCCAGTGTGCGGGCGATGACGTCCGCTGCGATGATCGTGACGTACTGTCTGTGGGCGCTGCAGGAGCACAATGGCACCGCGCTGACCTTCTACGCTTTGAGCATCGTGCCGTTCGTCCTCATCGTCCTGCGGCACGGCCTGCTGGTCGACGGAGGAGTGGGGGAGGAGCCGGAGGAGCTCGTGCTCACCGACCGCCCGCTGCAGGTCTTCGTCGCCGCCCTGCTGGCACTGCTGATCACGGGGATCTATCTGACATGACGGTCACCCAGCTGACCGGGTGGGGGCGTACGGCCCCGACGCGCGCCACACTGGCGCGTCCGGCCACGGTCGACGAACTGGCCGCCCTGGTGGCGACCGCGGGCCGGCGCGGCGTGATCGCGCGCGGGCTCGGGCGGTCGTACGGCGACGCGGCCCAGAACGCCGGCGGCCTCGTCCTCGACGGCACCGCCCTCACCGGCTGGACGTTCGACGAGCGGGACGGCACGGTGACGGCCCAGGCAGGGGTGAGCCTGCACGAGCTCATGCTGCGGCTGGTGCCGCGCGGCTGGTTCGTCCCGGTCACCCCCGGCACCCGGCACATCACCGTCGGCGGGGCGGTGGCGGCCGACGTCCACGGCAAGAACCACCACGTCGACTCCTCCTTCGGCGCGCACGTCCGCTCGCTGACCCTCGTCACCGCCGGCGGCGAGGTGCGGGTCCTGAGCCCGGCGGACGACCTGTTCTGGGCGACGGTCGGAGGCATGGGGCTCACCGGGGTGGTCGTGGAGGCGACGTTCGCCTGCGTCCCCGTCGAGACCTCCCGCATGCGGGTCGACATCGAGCGCACCCGCGACCTCGACCACACGCTCGAGGTGATGACCGCCACCGACGACGACTACCGCTACACCGTCGCCTGGATCGACCTGATGGCCCGGGGCGCGAGCATGGGGCGCAGCGTCCTGACCAGGGGCGACCACGCCCGCCGCGCGGATCTCCGTGGCAAGGGCGACCCGCTGGCGTTCGCCCCCGCGACCCGGCTGGCCGCGCCCGCGTGGGTGCCCGGCGGGCTGCTCAACCCGCTCACCGTCCGGGCCTTCAACGAGGTGTGGTATGCCAAGGCGCCCAAGGCGCGGCGCGGCGTCATCCAGGGGATCGCGCCGTTCTTCCATCCGCTCGACGGCGTCCGGGGCTGGAACCGCCTGTACGGCTCGCGGGGCTTCGTGCAGTACCAGTTCGTCGTCCCGTTCGGCCAGGAGGCCACGCTGCGGCGGGTCGTGGGACGGCTGTCGGCGCGGCGCGTGGCGTCGTTCCTGGCCGTCCTCAAGCGGTTCGGGCCGGGGACGCCGGGCATGCTGTCGTTCCCCCTGCCCGGGTGGACCCTGGCCCTCGACATCCCGGTCGCCGGGGACGGGCTGGCGCGGCTGCTGGACGAGTTCGACGAGTGGGTCGTGGCGGCGGGCGGCCGCCTCTACCTGGCCAAGGACTCGCGGATGTCCGCCGCGGTGGTGGAGGCGATGTACCCCGAGCTCGGCCGGTGGCGTAAGGTGCGCGACGCCGCCGATCCGCGCGGCGTGTTCCGCTCCGACCTCGCGAGGAGGCTGCGCCTGTGAAGAACGCCCTGGGCCAGGTCGACACGGTCCTGCTGCTCGGCGGGCGCAGCGAGATCGGCCTCGCGGTCGTCGAACGGCTGGTGCGCGCCGGCGCGACCCGGGTGATGCTGGCCGCCCGTGGCGGCACCGCGCCCGTCGGACGGCTCCAGGCGCTCGGTGCCGAGGTGCACGTCGCCGACTTCGACGCGGCCCTGCCCGAGACGCATCCGCGGCTCGTCCAGGAGGCGGTGGCCAAGCTGGGCGACCTCGACGTGGTGATCCCCGCGTTCGGCGTGCTCGGCAGCCAGGCGATCTACGACGCCGACCCGGTCGCGGCGGCCCGTGACGTGGCGGTCAACTACGGCGGGCACGTCTCGGTGGGCCTGGCCGCCGCGGCACGGCTGCGGGAGCAGGGGCACGGGACGCTGGTGGTGCTGTCGTCGGTGGCCGGGGTGCGGGTGCGCAGGGCGAACTTCGTCTACGGCTCGGCCAAGGCCGGCCTGGACGGCTTCGCGCAGGGGCTCGCCGACGCGCTGCACGGGTCGGGGGCGCGGGTCGTGGTCGTGCGGCCGGGCTTCGTGATCGGGCGGATGACGGCCGGCATGAAGCCGGCGCCGATGTCGGTGGGCGTCGACGCCGTGGCGGACGCGGTGATCGAGGGGCTCCGGTCGGGGCGGCAGACCATATGGGTGCCCGCCAGGCTGCGGGCCGTGTTCGCGGTGATGCGGATCCTTCCCCGCGCGGTATGGCGGCGGCTTCCTCGGTAGAACACGTTCTATCGGGCCTCGGCGGCGTGGTTACCGGCGAGTAGCAAAGATCTTCCCCAGCCCGTTACGAGAGATCGAACTGGAACACGTTCTACCTACGCGTGTGGGCTCAGCGGGCCGTTCCGTACTCGGGGTTGGCGCGCAGCCAGCGGGCGTAACGGACGCTTCGGCGGACGGCGTCGGCATGTGCCGCGCGGGCGTGCCTGGCGACCTCGGCCGCCGCGCGCGCGGCCTCGGCGTCGGCGTGCCAGCCGATCAGGTGCCGCCAGCGCAGCGGCGCCCCGGCCAGGGGCATCATGACGAGCCCGGCGGTCAGCTGGAACGTCGCCTGGCACAGGGCGACGGCCTTGCCGACCTTGACCAGGTGCAGCGAGGTGGCCACGTCGGTCTCGTAGATGGGTTGCGGGACGAAGCCCGCGCGGGAGCAGGCTCCGGCGAAACAGTCGGCGAAGCAGCCGTCCCCCGGGGTCGCGGCCCAGTGTTCCTCGGCGAGCGCCGAGAGCTTGAGCTCCTCCTCGCCGGCCAGCGGGTGGTCCTCGGGCAGCAGGACGAAGACGGGGTCGGTCCCGATGACGGTCCAGCTCATCGAATCGGCCTGCGGCGGAGGGCTGTCGCCGCAGGTGCCCACGAGCACGAAGTCGAGCCGTCCGGAGGCGGCCATCGAGATCAGCTCCCGCGCCCACCAGGAGGTGTGGGTGCTGACGGGGGTGGTGGGGTAGGTGGCGGTCAGGCGTTCCACCAGGCCGCCGAGGACCGGTCCGTGGGTTGCGCCGAGCCGGTAGCCGGGGATCGCCGCGGTGTTGGCGAACCGCACCGCCTCCTCCTGGAGTTCCTGCACGGCGGGCAGCAGCACGCGCGCCCGGGACAGGACGAGCTCGCCGAGGGGGGTGGGACGGGCGCCGGTGCGTCCGCGTTCGAAAAGCGGGCCGCCCAGCGAGCGTTCGATGCGTTTCAACTGCGCGGTGAGCGAGGGCTGGGCGAGGCCTAGGCGGGTGGCCGCCTTGGTGACGCTCCCGGCCTCGGCCACCGCGCGCACGATCTTGAGGTGACGAAGCTCCAGATCCATACCGGGAACGTACGACTGCGGTGTTATGGCCGCAATCCCGGTATGTCACGAAATCTGACGCATATTTGTCGGATCATGCCCACAACACCCCCTGGAGCCGAAGAAAGTTCGGGCATCTGGGGTTGAAACACGTTCTTTGTTGATCGACCGCGGTTGATCTCCTCGGCCCCCACGGCTCACGTAATAGAAGAAACATTCTGGATAGAACGCGTTGCAGCTGGATGATCGCGGTCGTACATTCGAGCCATGCGGACACGTGTCACCGACATGTTCGGGATCGAGTTCCCGATTTTCGCCTTCAGCCACTGCCGGGATGTCGTCGCCGCGGTCAGCCGCGCCGGGGGCATGGGGGTTCTGGGCGCTCTCTACTTCACCCCGGAAGAGCTCGAGACGGAGCTCAAGTGGATCGACGACCACGTCGACGGCAGGCCGTACGGCGTCGACGTCGTCATGCCCGCCTCCTACGCCGGAGCCGACCTCGGCGTCGACTCTCCCGAGGAGCTGGTCCAGCGGCTCCAGGGCATGATCCCGCAGCGGCACCGCCAGTGGCTCGACGACCTGCTGGCCAAGCACGACGTGCCGCCGCTCACCGGATCCGACCCCGGCAAGGTGCTCCTCGGCTGGACGGACGCGACCGCGCGTCCCCAGGTCGAGGTGGCGCTGAAGCATCCGATCGCGCTGCTCGCCAACGCCCTCGGCCCGCCCCCGGCCGACGTCGTCGCCCTCGCGCACGGCAAAGGGGTGAAGGTGGCCGCCCTGGCGTCCACCCCCCGTCATGCCGTCAAGCAGGTCGAGGTCGGCGTGGACGTCGTCGTCGCCCAGGGCACCGAGGCGGGCGGGCACACCGGCGAGATCTCCACGATGGTGCTGATCCCGCAGGTCGTCGACGCCGTCGACGTCCCGGTGCTGGCGGCCGGCGGCATCGGCACCGGCCGCCAGATGGCCGCCGGCATGGCCCTCGGGGCCGAGGGCGTGTGGACGGGCTCGGTGTGGCTCACGGTCGAGGAGGCGGACACGCCCGAGGCCGCCAAGCAGAAGATCCTGCGGGCCACCTCGCGCGACACCGTCCGTTCCCGCAGCTGGACGGGCAAGCCCGCGCGCCTGCTGAGGAACGCGTGGACCGAGGCCTGGGAGGCGGAGGACTCCCCGGGCACGCTCCCGATGCCGCTGCAGTTCATGCTGATCTCCCCGGCGCTGCGGCGGATCGCCCACTCCGACGCCGCCGAGCTGAGCACGTTCCCCGCCGGGCAGATCATCGGCACGATGAACCACGTCAAGTCCGCCAAGCAGGTGGTCTTCGACATGGTCGAGGAATACGTCGAGGCCATGGAGCGCCTGGACCGCATCACCCAGGACTGACCGCTCCCGGGCGGCCGGATCCCCGGCCGCCCGGGAGGCCGCTACGAGCTGACCTTGGCGAAGGTGTCGGCGATGTACCCGTAGCCGTGGGCCTTGGGCAGCCAGTTGCCGATCACGTTGGGCATCCAGGTGCGGGTCATCAGGTCCCAGACGTTGCGCGGCCAGTTGAACGGCGTGTCCTCGGTCCAGTCGTCACACCGCCAGTCGGCGCAGACGTCGGCGAGCTTGAACCCCCAGGCGCCGTAGTTGACCTTCATCTTCAGGTTGAGCGTGCCGCTGAGCAGCTGCGACTGCTTGGCCTGGTTCTTGCCGTCGTCGCTCAGCAGCCAGGCCGCCACCGCGGGGTTGTACCAGTTCATCCCCATCAGCCGGGTCCTGGCGCTCGCGGCCAGCTTGATGCCGCCGACGACCTGCGGCATGTAGAGCCCGGCCGAGGCCAGGCCCTTCAGCATGCAGCCGGTGTCCGCTCCCGTCGGGGTGATGCAGCCGTAGACCTCCTGGGCGCCGATGCTGATGGTCAGGTACTTCACCTTGGCGCCGTTCTTGCGGAGGAAGTTCCGCGCCGCGCCGAGCTGGGAGCCCGCGCCGTCGTAGCCGCACACCCCGCCGTACACGAACGACTTGGCGGTCTCCCCGACGCATCCCAGCTTGACGAGCCTGAGGTTCGGGTCGCTCTCCTTGAGCTTGGCGTACAGCTGGTCGGCGTAGCCCTCGTTCGTGGCCACGACGGCGTTGCCCTCGCCGACGGGCTGGGCGCCGGCGGCCAGCGAGTCGCCGAGCGCGAGATAGTAGGTCTCCTCCTCCGCGGCCTGGGCCGGGGTCGCGGCGGCGGATGCCAGCACGAGGGCTCCCAGGGTTGTAAGGATCATGCTGCGCCGGAGCATCGGTGTCCCTCCAGGTCGAAACCAAGCTACTGCTCGGTAGGGGTGCAGGGGATGCTAGCGCCGGGCGGCGGACCCGGATAGTCGAGATCCACACAAACGCTCACACCTGATTGCGCCACCTGTGATGAAGGACGACGCACCCCCGGCGTGCCCCGCCGGGTGGCGCTGGGGTTTACTGACCGGGACACGCGACGACATCGGGAGGAATGCCGGCGATGAGCCACGACGCCGTGCCGCCCATCATGGGCAACGTGCCCGGTTCGTACGCCCTCGGGGTCTTCCGGGAGCGGCACCCCGCCCTGATCCGGCAGGTCAGGGAGGCGCTGCCCTACACCCCCGACCGGCAGGAGGCGCTCGACCGGCTGCTGGACGAGGCCGTCCGCGACGTGATGGAACCGCTCGACCCCTCCGAGCACGACCACGCCGCCTGGGCCGAGTGGGGGCGCGGCAGGTACGGCGGTCGCTGGATCGACGTGCCGTTCCTCTGGGCCGAGAGTTTCTTCTACCGCAAGCTCCTGTCCGCCACCGGCTACTTCGCCGACGGCCCGTGGCGCGGCGTCGACCCGTTCGGCCCGTTCAAGCAGGCCGAACTCGACGGCCCGGTCGTGGACGGCGAGCTGGCCGCCCTCGACGAGACGGCCGCGCTGCCGCCGGAGGAGCGGGCACGGGCGCTGCTCCTCGGATCGCTGTGGGGCAACCGCGCGGACCTGTCGTTCAACGTGACCGAGACGGGCGAGCGCGAGCGTGCGACGGGGCTGGTCGTGGACGACGGCGAGCTGCTGTGGTCGCTGCTGCGCCAGGGCGCTCCGGGCAAGGTGTGCCTGGTCGCCGACAACGCGGGCCGCGAGCTGCTGCCCGACCTCGTGCTCGCCGACCACCTCCTCGCCGAGGGCCTGGCGGGTGAGGTCGTGCTGCACGTCAAGCCGCAGCCGTACTTCGTCTCGGACGCCACCCCGGCGGACGTGCTGGCCTGCCTGCGGCGGCTGGCCGCGGCGCCCGGTCAGGCGGGCAAGGCGGGCGGGCGCCTGTGGCGGGCCATGGGCGAGGGGCGGCTGACCCTGCGCGCCCATCCGTTCGCCTGCGCTCCGCTGCCCTACCGAGACATGCCCGCCGACCTGCGCGACGACTTCGCCTCGGCGTCCGTCACCATCACCAAGGGCGACCTGAACTACCGGAGGCTCACCGGCGATCTGATGTGGCCGGCGACCACGCCGTTCCCGCAGGTCACCGCGTACTTCCCCGGCCCTGTCGTCGCGCTGCGCACCCTGAAGTCGGACGTCCTCACCGGCGTCCCCGAGCGGACCCTGGCGGCCCTGGACGCGGACGGCGCCCCGTGGCGCACCACGGGAACGCACGCCATGATCCAGGGCCGGCCGTAGGCGGGCTCCGCGCACCCCCGGCTTCGGTGCGGGCCGGTCGGTCGGGCCGGGGGCGCGCGGAGGCTTCTCGCCGGTCGCTAGTTCAGACCGGCGTCCAGCGCGGTGGTGAGGGTGCCGGGGTCGCCGGACATCTCCCAGATCATCGCGCCGAGCAGGTTCTTGCTCCGCAACCAGGCGGTCTTCTTGCCGATGGACCACGGGTCGTCGAACGTCCACCACTGCCCGCCGTTGCCGGTGTAGCAGTACGTGGCCACCGCCTGCTCGTCATGGCGCACGGTGCAGCCCGGTACGCCCGAGATCAGGTTGCTGTAGCCGCGGGTGCCCGCCTCCTCCTGGAACTGGCCGGGAGCGGCCCCGGTGGCCGACTGCCACTCGCCGTACTTGCCGCCGTCGGCGACGCCCTGCCAGCCGCGGCCGTAGTAGGCCAGGCCGATCGTGAGCTTGCGGGGGTTCACCCCCGCGTTCAGGTAGACGTTGACCGCGTCCTGCACGCTGAAGTGGAAGCTGTAGGGGTCGTCGACGTCGGTGTACAGGTTGCCCTGGTGGCCGGTGCGGTTCGGCTCCCAGGAGTTGTCGCTGCCGGCGCCGTGGAAGTCGTAGCCCTGGATGTTAAAGATGTCCAGATATTTCGCGACTTCGGGGAGGTCCCAGCCCGAGCTGACCTTAGCCGGGTCGGCCGGAGTGAAGGCCGTCAGCTGGTACCGCTTGCCCGTCTCGGCCGTCAGCGCGTCGAGCTGGCGGCGGAACTCGGCGATCAGCAGCGTGTTGTTCGCCTTGTCGTTGGGGCTCACGTGGTTGCCCGCGTGCCCCTCGGCGCCCGGCCACTCCCAGTCCAGGTCGATACCGTCGAAGATCCCGGCGGCCGACCCCGGCCCGCCCGCGCTGTTGTAGACGGGCAGGTTGCCCTTGATGTAGACGTCGATGCACGACTGGACGAACTTCTTGCGGGAGGCGTCGGTGGCCGCCACGTCCGAGAAGTACTTGGAGTAGGTCCAGCCGCCCAGCGAGATCAGCACCTTGAGGTTGGGGTACTTCGCCTTGAGCTTCTTGAGCTGGTTGAAGTTGCCGCGCAGCTTCTCCCACCCGGTGTCGCCGACGCCGTCCACCGACTGCGCGGCGCTCATCGGACGGCCGTAGTCGGCGTCCGCGTCGCCCGCTCCGTCGCCCTGGCTCGGATCCTGCGGGTTCTGGGTCGTGCCCTTGGTCACGCCCTGCAGGCAGGTCAGGTTGACGGGGTCGATGTTGCCGAAGGCGTAGTTGATGTGGGTCAGCTTGGCGGCGGCCCCGGTGGTGTCGAGGTTGCGCACGAAGTACTGGCGGCCGTAGATGCCCCACTGCACGAAGTAGCCGACGCGGGCGTAGCCCTTCTCCACGATGTCGGCCGTGGTCGCCTTGACCGTGGCGCTCGGCGCCGAGATGTTGTCGTACAGGTCACGGGCCCGGACGGAGAAGGAGTACTCCGTGGACGGCGACAGGCCGGACACCGTGGCGGTGGTGCCGATGACGGTGGCCGCGACCGTCGAGCCGACGTAGACGTCGTAGTTCGCCACGCCGGTGTTGTCGGTCGAGGCGTCCCAGGTCAGCGTGACACTGGAGGAGGTCTTGCCCGTGCTGCGCAGGTTCGCGGGCGCCGTCGGCGCCTGGGTGTCGGTGGCCGGGTCGTTCGTCTTCACCGTGAGCGCGGGACCGGCCGCCGAGAGGTTGCCCTTGCGGTCCTTGGCCTTGACCGTGAAGGCGTAGGAGGTGTTCGGGGTCAGCCCGGTGACGGTCGCCGAGGTCGAGGTGACGCTCGTCGCCAGGGCGCCGTCCTTGTAGACCTCGTACCCGGTGACGGGGAGGCTGCCGGGCGTCGAGGCGTCCCAGGTCAGCGACACGGTCTTGGTGGTCTTGACGGGGGAGCGCAGGTTGCCCGGCGCGCCGGGCGGCGTGTCCGGCGAGCCGTCGCAGTTGACGTCGTTGATCCGGCAGCTGGTGGGCTCGGCGCCCGCCTTGCTGACGGTGAAGGACGGGCTGTACGGCTCGGTGGAGCCGTTCGCCGCCACGGTCGTGTTGTAGTGGGCCGGGGTGAGCGTCACGGTGGTCCCGCTCTGGCTGAGCGATCCGTTCTCCGCGTTGCCCGCGGTGACCCCGGCGGGCAGGTCGAACACGATCGACCAGCCGTTCAGCGCCGTGGAGCCGTTGTTCCTGACGACGAACTTCGCCGCGGTCCCGCTGACGGTGTAGTCCGCGACCAGCGGCGCGGGCGGCGGCGGGTCGTCGCCGGTGCCGTCGCAGTTCGCGCCCTTGATCGTGCAGTTGGCGGGCTGCGCGGCGGCGCTGAGGGTGAAGGTCGGACTGTACGGCTCGGTGTTCTTGCCCGCCTGGATGGTGGCGATGTAGAAGGCGGGCGTGAGCGTCACCCGTGTGCCGTTCTGGCTGACGGTGGCGTTCTGCGGGTTGGACGCGGTCACCCCTGACGGCAGGTCGAACTTGATCGACCAGTCACTCACCGCGGTGGTGCCGGGATTGCTGACGACGAACTTGCCTGTGGTCCCGGAGAGACTGAACGCCGCGATCAGCCGCGAGGCGGCCATCGCGGGCGCCACGTTGACCGCAAGGGCGACCAGTAACAGGACCGGGAGTAACAGGATGGCGGGCCTGCGCATGCGGAAAGCCTTTCTTTTAAGAAGGTTTCCTAAGAATTGCCCGGATCGTAAGCCCGTTTCCCCAGGCAGGGCAAGGCCCGTCTCGCGTGTTTTCCGGTCGTCCTCAGTGGAGGGCGCTCGTCCGCCGCGAGAGACGCCGCCGCTCACAGGACCAGGGCCGGCGGTCGCTGCGCGACGCCGGCCCGTCAGATGCCCGTCCCGGCCCCCGAGGGGCTACTCGCCCCGGTAGACGGCGGGGCGCTTCTCGCGGAAGGCGCGGGAGCCCTCCTTGGCGTCCTCGGAGCCGATGACCGGCCAGCCGATGGCGTCGGAGACCTTCAGGGCCTCCGGCTCGGGCATGCCGATCGTCTCCCGGTAGGTGCGCAGGATGGCCTGCACGGCGAGCGGGCCGCAGGCCGAGATCTCGTCGGCGATCTCACGGGCGGCGCTCAGTGCCTCGCCGTCCGGGACGACCCGGTTGACCAGGCCCATCGACAGCGCCTCCTGGGCGGTGATCGACCTGCCGGTGAGCAGGATGTCCATGGCGAAGGCGTAGGGGATCTGGCGCGGCAGCCGTATGGCGCTGCCGCCCATGGGGAACAGCGCGCGGCGGGCCTCGAACAGGCCGAGCGTCGCCGACTCGCCCACGACTCTCAGATCGGTGCCGACGAGCAGCTCGGTGCCGCCCGCCACGGCGTACCCCTCGACGGCGCAGATGATCGGCTTGGTGGGCAGGGCGTCGCTGTCGCGCAGCAGGCCCTTCCAGTGGAAGTCGGGGATCTCCTGGGCGCGCTTGAGCACGCGCGGGTCGCTGGAGGGCGTGCCCATGGCCTTCAGGTCGGCGCCGGCGCAGAAGGTGCCGTTCGCGCCGGTGAGGATGCCCACGCGCACGTCCGGTTCGGCGGAGATGTAGGCCCAGGCCTCGGCGAGCCCGATCAGCATGTCGGAGGAGAGGGCGTTCCTCGCTTCGGGCCGGTCCATCGTGACGACGACGACGTGGCCGTCACGTTCGATCCGGCAGTGCGGCGTGCTGATGGGGAGAAGCTCCATGGACGACACCCTCCTAGATGACCAAGCGCTTGCAAGGCTAGCCGTACGTCCTCGTGTGGCTCAAATCAAGCGCTTGCTCGGTACACGTCGGCCGGGTTAGTCTGCGGCTTGCGAACTAGAACAGATTCTTGTTCGCGAACCCCGCGACGCGCCAGGCCTTGCCGGGAAACCGATAACGTGCTTCACTGCGGCGGGTCCGGGGGACGTTGCGGTATGTCACGGCGGAACCTGACAAGGGAGTGCCGATGGGCTCGCTCGGCTTCTGGAGGCTCGCGCAGGCCGATCCCGAGTGGATCGCGGCGGTCGACCCCGACGGCACCGAATACACGGCCGCCGAGCTCCTGTCCCGTGCCAACCGGCTGGTCCACGGGCTGCGGGCGCTCGGCCTGAAGGCCGGCGACGGCCTCTGCGGCCTGGTCCCGAACGGCGTCGACGGCCTCACTCTGTACCTCGCCGCGCTGCAGGCCGGCTGGTACTACACCCCCGTCAACTGGCACCTCACCGGGCCCGAGATCGCCTACATCGTCGGCGACAGCGAGGCCAGGGCGTTCTTCGTCCACGAGCGGTACGCCGCCGAGGGCGTGCGCGGCGCCGAGGCCATCGAGGCGGACCGCAGGTTCTCCTTCGGCCGGATCGACGGCTTCCGCCCGGTCTCCGACCTCACCGTCGGACAGCCCGGCACGCTCCCGTCCGACCGCACGGCCGGAGCCACCATGCACTACACCTCCGGGACGACGGGCAAGCCCAAGGGGGTCAGGCGCCCGCTCAACGGGCTCGACCCCGACGACGCCGCCGAGCTGATGACGTTCCTGCTCTCGCTGTTCGGCATCACGCCGGGCCGGCCGAACGCCCACCTGGTCACCTCGCCGAACTACCACACGGCGGTCACCCAGTTCGGCGGCACGGCCCTGCACATGGGACACACGCTCGTCTACATGGACAGGTGGGACGCCGAGGAGACGCTGCGGCTCTGCGAGAAGTACCGGGTGACCAACTCCCACATGGTGCCCACGCACTTCAAGCGATTACTCGCCCTCCCCGACGAGGTGAAGCACAAGTACGACCTGTCCTCCCTGAAGTGGATGATCCACGCGGCCGCGCCCTGCCCCGTCCCCGTCAAGTGGGCGATGCTCCAGTGGTGGGGCGACTGCATCTACGAGTACTACGCGGCGACCGAGGGCGGCGGCACCATCGCCACTCCCGAGGACTGGAAGAAGCACCCCGGCACGGTCGGCAAGGCCTGGCCGATCAGTGAGCTGCTCATCGTGGACGACGACCGCGAGCCCGTCCCCGCAGGCACCCCCGGCACGGTCTACATGAAGATGGCCGGCGTCCGCTTCGAGTACAAGGGCGACCCCGCCAAGACCGAGGAGAACCGCCTGCGCGACCACTTCACGGTCGGCGACATCGGCTACCTCGACGAGGAGGGCTTCCTCTACCTCTGCGACCGCAAGGCCGACATGATCATCTCGGGGGGCGCGAACATCTACCCGGCCGAGATCGAGAACGAGCTGATGATCCACCCCAAGGTCGCCGACGTGGCCGTCTTCGGCATCCCGGACGACGAGTGGGGCGAGCAGATCAAGGCCGTCGTCGAGCCCACACCGGGCGCCACCCCGGGGCCCGAGCTGGCCGAGGAGATCCTGCGGTCGCTCGAAGGCCGCCTGGCCAAGATGAAGTGGCCCCGCTCGATCGACTTCATCGCCGAGATGCCCCGCGAGCCGAACGGCAAGCTCCTCAAGCGCAAACTCCGTGACCCCTACTGGGAGGGCCGCGATCGTGCCATCTGATCCCCTGGTCGCCGAGCACGTCCTTGAGTTCCCCGGCGGGTACACGCGTACCACCGGGCCGGTGATCGGGCGTTTCCTCACGGAGTTACGCGACGGCCGCATCGTCGGCGTGCGCACGGCGCAGGGCCGCGTGCTCGTACCGCCCCTGGAGTACGACCCGGACACCGGCGAGGCGGTGACCGGCGACTACGTGGAGGTGGGGCCGGCGGGGACGGTGGTGACCTGGGCCTGGGTGAGCACCCCGCGGAAGGGGCACCCGCTCGACCGGCCGT
Source organism: Sphaerisporangium fuscum (assembly GCF_018531465.1). GTDB lineage: Bacteria > Actinomycetota > Actinomycetes > Streptosporangiales > Streptosporangiaceae > Sphaerisporangium > Sphaerisporangium fuscum. The sequence goes on along the minus strand of NZ_JAHDTF010000001.1, from coordinate 235,379 downwards.
TCGCGTGGGCGCTCATCAAGCTTGACGGCGCCGACACCTCGCTCGTCCACGCCGTCGGCGCCGGCGACGTCAAGGCCATGCGTCCCGGGCTGCGCGTACGTCCCCGGTTCAAGCCCGAGGCGGAACGGGTGGGCGACATCACCGACATCGCCTACTTCGCGCCTGAGGTCACCTCGATGGTCTCCCATATCCGCGCGGAGTACCGCATCCAGCCCGGCCGTTCGCTCGCCCGGTTCCTCGAAGGCATCCGCGACGGCGTCTTCCTCGCCGGGCGCTGCGCCCGGTGCGACAAGGTGTACGTGCCCTACCGGACGTCCTGCCCGGCGTGCGGCTCGGTCATCGAGGAGGAGATGACGCTGCCCGGCACCGGCACCGTCACCACCTTCGCCATCAACAACCTGCCCGACCCCCGCGCCCCCGAGGTGCCGTTCGTCTCGGCGTACATCCTCCTCGACGGCGCCGACGTCCCGATGATCGCCCTGCTGGGCGACGTCCCCGCGCACGAGGTGCGCCAGGGCATGCGGGTCAGGGCCGTCTGGCTGCCCCCGGGGGAGCGCACCCTGTCCATGAGCAACATCAAGTGGTTCGCCCCCACCGGCGAGCCGGACGCCGAGCTTTGAGGGGGCCCGCGCCGTGCGTGAGGTAGCTGTCGTCGCGTTCGCCCAGACCCGGCACACCGGCCACGACGAAGGCCTGACCGAGCCCGAGCTGATCTCGCCGATCATCCACGAGGTCAAGGAGCGCACCGGGCTGTCACGCTTCGGCTTCACCTGCTCGGGAAGCTGCGACTACCTCGCCGGAGCGCCGTTCTCGTTCGTCTCCGCGCTCGACGCCATCGGCGCCTGGCCGCCCATCTCCGAGAGCCACGTCGAGATGGACGCCGCCTGGGCCCTGTACGAGGCGTGGGTGCGCCTGCAGCACGGCGACGTCGACACCGCGCTCGTCTACGGCTTCGGCAAGTCGTCACAGGGCGACCTGCGGGAGATCATGACGCTGCAGCTCGACCCGTACTACCTGGTGCCGCTCGGCCTCGACCAGGTGTCGTTCGCCGCCCTCCAGGCGAGCGCCCTCGGCGCCGACCCGGCGGCGCTGCGGGAGATCGTACGACGCAGCCGCGCCGACGGCCGGGCCAACCCCTACGCCCTCGACCTGCCCGAACCCGGCGACGAGGAACCCGAGGTCCAGCCGCTGCGCCCGATGGACGTCGCGCCCGTCACCGACGGGGCCGCCGCCGTCGTCCTCGCGGCCGGCGACGCGGCGAGAGAGCTGGCCGAACGGCCCGCGTGGATCACGGGCATCGCCCACCGCATAGAACCCCACTATCTGGGTATGCGCGATCTCGCCCGGTCGGCCTCCGCCGCCGAGGCCGCACGAGCGGCGGGGGTCGACAAGGGTCCAGTCGAGGTCGCCGAGCTGCACGCCCAGTTCAGCCACGAGGAGCTCATCCTGCGGGAGGCGCTCGGCCTGACCGGCGCCACGGTCGTCAACCCCTCCGGCGGGCCGCTCGCCGCCAACCCGGTCATGGCCACCGGCCTGATCCGCATCGGGGAGGCCGCCCAGCGCGTCCTCGACGGCCGCGCGGGCCGCACCGTCGGCCACGCGGCGTCGGGCCCCTGCCTCCAGCACAACCTCGTCACCGTCATGGAGGCCTGACCATGGGCAACCGCTGCGCCGTCATCGGGGTCGGCCAGACCAGGTACCAGACCAAGCGGCACGACGTCTCGATCGCCGGCCTCGTCCGCGAGGCCGCGCTGCGCGCCCTGGAGGACGCCGGGCTGACGTTCAAGGACATCGACGCCGTCGTCATCGGCAAGGCGCCCGACCTGTTCGAGGGCGTGATGATGCCCGAGGCCTACCTCGCCGACGCCCTCGGCGCGGCGGGCAAGCCGATGATGCGCGTGCACACGGCGGGCAGCGTCGGCGGGTCCACCGGGCTGGTCGGCGCGTCGCTCATCCAGGGCGGGGTGCACGACCGGGTGCTCGTCGTCGCGTTCGAGAAGCAGTCGGAGTCGAACGCCACCTGGGCGCTGTCCACCCACCTGCCGTTCAACGCCTCGCTGGTCGTCGGCGCGGGAGGCTACTTCGCGCCGCACATCCGCGAGTACATCCGCCGGTCCGGCGCGCCCGACCACATCGGCACGCTCGTCGCCGTCAAGGACCGGCAGAACGCGCTGAAGAACCCGTACGCGCACCTGAGGATCCCGGGCATCAGCCGCGCGATGGTCGAGTCGACGCCGATGCTGTGGGAGCCCATCCGCTACCTGGAGACCTGCCCGTCGTCCGACGGCGCGTGCGCGATGGTGCTGGCCGCCGAGGACAAGGTGACCGGCACCCCGGCCTGGGTCCACGGGACGGCCATGCGGTCCGAGCCCATCTTCCGGGCCGGGCGCGACATGGTGAACCCGCAGGCCGGCAAGGACTGCGTCGCCGACGTCTACCGGCAGGCCGGCGTCACCGACCCGCGGCGTGAGATCGACGTCGCCGAGGTGTACGTGCCGTTCTCCTGGTACGAGCCGATGTGGCTGGAGAACCTCGGCTTCGCCGGGGAGGGCGAGGGCTGGAAGCTCACCGAGTCCGGCGCCACCGCGCTGGACGGCGACATCCCCTGGAACGCCTCCGGCGGAGTGCTCAGCTCCAACCCGATCGGCGCGTCCGGGCTCATCCGCTTCGCCGAGGCGGCCCTGCAGGTCAGAGGCCTCGCCGGCGAACACCAGGTGGACGGCGCGCGGCGTGCCCTCGGCCACGCCTACGGCGGCGGCGCCCAGTTCTTCGCGATGTGGATCGTCGGGAGCGAGAAGCCATGAGGACCCGCGACTTATAAGGGGGAGTCCCCGATGGAGTTCAACCACGCTGATCTGTTCGAGGGGTTGGCCGACGCGATCGGGGACCGCGTGGCCGTGGTCTGCGGGGACACGCGCATGACCTACGCCGAGCTGGACGGGCACGCCAACCGGCTGGCCCACTTCCTGCTGGAGAGGGGCGTGCGGGCCGGGCAGCACGTCGGCATCCAGCTGTACAACGGCATCGAGTACATCGCCGGGCTGCTCGCCGCGTTGAAGATCAGGGCGGTGCCGGTCAACGTCAACTACCGGTACGTCGAGGCCGAGCTGCTGTACCTGTACACCGACTCCGACATCGTCGCCCTGCTGTACGACGTGGAGTTCGACGACCGGGTGGCCGCCACCGCGCCGCGATGCCCCAAGCTGGCGACGCTGGTCGCGGTGGGCGGGCCGTCGCGCGTCGAGGGAGCCGTGCCGTACGGCGAGGCGCTCGCCGGCCGCTCCGCCGGGCGCGACGGCTTCCCCGAGCGTTCGGGGGACGACGTCTACATCATCTACACCGGCGGCACCACCGGCATGCCGAAGGGTGTCATGTGGCGCAGCGAGGACCTGTTCATGGGGTTCGGCGGCGGGAACCCGTACGGCGAGCCGCACCGCGAGCCCGGCCAGGTGATCGAGGCGGCCAGGAACTCCGGGCCGATGGTGATGATGCCCGTCGCGCCGCTGATGCACGGCGCCGCGCAGATGGCCACCTGGATCGCGTGGTGGATGGGCGCGACCGTCGTGTACGTGCCGAAGTTCGACGCGGCCGAGGTGCTGCGCGCCATCGAACGCGAAAAGGTGCTCACCATCAACATCACCGGCGACGCGATGGCCCGCCCGCTGGCCGACGAGATCGCCACCGGGGCGTACGACCTGCCGTCGCTGCTGGTGGTGAGCTCGACGGGGGCCATCCTGACCGGGGCGGTGCGCGACCGGTTGCAGGAGCTGCTGCCCAATGTGATGATCATGGACAGCTTCGGGTCCACCGAGTCCGGCTACACCGCCTCGGCGGTCGCCGGCTCCTCGCCCGAGGCGGGGCTGAAATACCAGCCGAACGCGACCGCGACGCTCGCCGTCCTCAACGACGCGCTGGAGCCGGTCAAGCCGGGCTCCGGCGAGATCGGCACCGTCGCCAAGACGGGCACCATCGCCTTCGGCTACTACAACGACCCCGGCAAGACCGCCAGGACCTTCGTCACCGACGCCGAGGGGACCCGCTGGCTGCTCACCGGCGACCTCGCCCGGGTCGAGGAGGACGGCACCATCCTGGTCTTCGGGCGCGGCTCGCAGTGCATCAACAGCGGGGGCGAGAAGGTCTTCCCCGAAGAGATCGAGGCCGTGCTCAAGGGCCACCCGGCGGTGTTCGACGCCGTCGTCACCGGCGTCCCGGACGAGCGCTGGGGCCACCGGGTCGCCGCCGTCGTCGAGCCCCGCGAGGGCGTCCGGTTGACGGCCGAGGAACTCGACGCTCACTGCCGGGCGAGGCTGTCGGGCTACAAGGTGCCCCGCACGTACGCCTTCGTCGACCAGATGGTCCGCTCCCCGGCAGGCAAGGCCGACTACCGCTGGGCCAAGGCCACCGCCCAGGCCGCTTCATAGGAGTCGCCGGCCTGCTCCTTCCTGGGACCGTGCTTCAGGAGGGATGAGGTCAGGTCGGTCGCGATAGTGGCTTGACAAAGGGCAGGCTCTGATTACGATTGGTGATGCATGACCCACTCCGGGTTATGAAGTGAGGCCGGGTTAACCTCCGCAGGAGGTGGCCCGGCTTTCGCGTTCATTGGTCATGTGGGCTCGCAGCCGACGTATGAGAGCGTTGAGCCCAGTCCCACTCTGCTCGGCTCCTCACCAAGGGCCAGCGCCTTGGCCGTGCTGCTGACGACGACATCCGCCACCCAGAGAAGTGGTTCCTTGGCCGACGGGGCATGGCTGTACTCGAAGCGAGGGGGTCGTCCTGCCAGGCCGCCGAGGACCCTGCGATCATGCCGATCCTGGTTCATTTCGCGCTCTGTCAGCACGATCCACCGCGTCCCGCCGGGCAACTGCTGTATCAGCCAAGTGAGAGCTCGGGCGCGAGCGGCCTCCTTGCGCTTGGGGCGCTCAAAGCGGCAGCCGTACACGCGAGCCGAGATCGGCAGAGACGCGATCTCCTGAATCAACGCGGCGCGGGTCGGGGCGTCCTCCTGGGACCAGTGGGGGGCGCGAGCGCTAGGTATGACCGCGCACAGCCGCTTCCTGACCTCTTCCGCGAGAGCGGGGTGGGCCAGCACCAGGCCGACGGCGTACAGCTGTGCGTCGGTATGTATCGACTCATCGATGAAACCGGCCAAGGGTGATTCGACAGGATGCACAAGGTAATCATGTCGTAACGCAATGTATTTGATCGGCCGTTTGTGTGAACACCACTGGGCGAGGCTGCTGGATGTCGGCCTCGCGTTGGTTGCCGGTGTTGCGATACGTCCACATCTCGCGGATCAGGCCGCCTTCCAAGCGGATCAGCCACCTGAGCCGGGTGGGCGAGGCCTCGTCATCTGAGCCGCGTCCCCCACCTCACCGGCCGCGGCCACCAGATCCCTGCCGCCGGGGAGGAGGGCATCGATGTGGAAGCGGAGGGCAGGCCGGCCGCTGAGACGTAGGGTTCCCGACGAGCCATGGCCCGATGATCACCGTATCGGGGCCCCGGCCAGGCCGGGTGGACGAATCATCCCGGCCGGTGCGGCCCCTACCCGCCAGTTGGCGGGTAGGGGCCGCCGTGTGGCGCTGTTGTCGGGGGTGCCGGTGTTGTTACGGTCGGCGGGACCGGTCACCTTTGGTAGCCCGATGCTGGGAGAGCCGATGACGACCACCTCAGAACCGTCCGTTCCACAGTCCGACCGGGTCGGACCGCCGCCGCCGTTCGACGCGGAGCTGGCCGCCGCCCTGGAGATGATGCAGCTCCCGCCCGCGTTCCTGCCGGAGATGATCCCGCAGATGCGGGAACATCTCCGGCAGGCGCCGGCCGTGTCGAACGAGCAGCTCGGCCGTGGCGGCGCGTTCGACGTCGAGGAACGCCTCGTGCCCGGCCCGGCGGGAGCGCCCGACATCTCGCTGCTCATCTGCCGTCCCGCGGCCGCCGCCACGCCGCTCGCCGCGCTGTACGTGATCCACGGCGGCGGGATGATCCTCGGTGACAACCGCACCGGGCTCGACGACCTTCTCGACGTGGCGCAGGAGTTCCAGCTCGTCGTGGTCTCCGTTGAGTACCGGCTGGCGCCCGAGAACCCCCATCCCGCTCCCGTGGAGGACTGCTACGCGGGACTGGTCTGGACGGCGGAGCACGCCGAGGAACTGGGCGTCGACCGCGAGCGCGTCCTCGTTGTCGGGGCCAGCGCGGGGGGTGGCCTCGCGGCGGCGGTGGCGCTGATGGCGCGCGACCGGGGCGGTCCCGCGCTGATCGGGCAGATGCTGATATGTCCCATGCTGGACGACCGCAACGACACGCCGTCCAGCATCCAGATGGCGGGCCGCGGGGTCTGGGACCGCACGGCCAACGAGACCGGGTGGACGGCCCTGCTCGGCGAGCTGCGGGGCGGGCCGGACGTCTCCCCGTACGCCGCGCCGGCCCGGGCGGCGGACCTGTCCGGGCTGCCCCCGGCGTTCGTCGACGTCGGCTCCGCCGAGACGTTCCGGGACGAGGACGTGACGTACGCCTCCCGCATCTGGCAGGCGGGCGGCCAGGCCGAGCTGCACGTGTGGCCCGGCGGGTACCACGGGTTCGACGGCTTCGCCCCGCAGGCGGCGATCTCGCAGGACGCCAAGAACGCGCGCACGCGCTGGCTGCGCCGAGTGCTGGGAGGCTGAGCGCCCCTCGCCACCGGGGCCGACTCCAGCTCGGCGAAGGGTTATCGCCCCGCGGCGGCGGTCGTCGCCACCGGGCGGAGCGAGACCGTCGAGCACTGAGGCAGCCGTCGGGCAGAATTGATCCATGCGCGAGCTGGCCGGCCGTCTCGCGGCCTTCGACGCCGCCGCCGCCGACGCGGTGCAGGTGATCGCGTACTTCGATCGGCTGATCGAGGGACGGGCGGGCCTGGAGGCCCTGGTCCGCGGGGCGGCGGTGCTGTCCGGCTGCCCCGCCCGCCTGGTGGACGACGAACGCCGCCTGCGGGTCCGGGTCGAGCCGGACGGCCGGCGCCGCGACGACGCCGGTCCGGCCGACGACTCGTGGCTCCGGCTGCCGCTGGCGCCCGGCGGGCCGTCGGCCGTGTGGCTGGAGCGCGCCGGACCCGCCGGAGCCGTGGACGCGATGGTGCTGGAGCGCCTCGCGGCCGCCGTCCGCGTCGTCCTCGACCGGACGAGGGGAGGCTCGCCGGCCCCCGATGACCCCGCGCTGGTCGAGACGGTTCTCGACGCCTCGGCGCACGCGCTGGTCCGCCTGGCCGCCGCCCGGCGGCTCGGCCTGACCGCGCCGCTGGCCCGCGCGGTGGCGCTGCCCGGTGGCGTGGCCCGATTGGAGCCCGTGCCGGGCCCGGGGGCGCGGCCCCGGCAGGAGAACGACGGACGCGCGGGCGCCGGGCCGGCGGCGAGGGACGGGCGGGCCGGAGTCGGGCCCGTGGTCCCCCTGCTCGAGCTGCCGGCGTCCTGGGCCGCCGCGCGCACGGCGCTGCGCTTCACCGCCGACGGCGGCGAGCAGGACCCCGGTCCCCGGGTGGTGTACGCCGACGAGCTCGGCGGGCTCGCCGTCCTCGCCGCCGCGGTCGGCCCCGGCACGGCGCCGGTGCCCGACGTGGAGGCGCTGGAGCGCGCGGGGGCGGCCGCCCGATGGATGCTCACCACGCTCGACGCGGTCGCCTCCTGTTCCAGCCTGAGAGCGGCGGCGGTGGCGCTGCACGTGCACCATTCCACGCTCCAGGAGCGGCTGGCGCAGGCCGAGCACCTGCTCGGCTGGCCGGTCCGCGAGCCGCGGGGACGGCTGCGCCTGCAGCTCGCCCTCGCGCTGCGGCGCCTCCACCGGCAGCCCGGATGACCGCTACGCCTTGGCCGTGCCGTCCCCCGCGAAGGCCGCCACCGCGCCGAGGCCGATGTACACCAGGCCGCTGGTGACGTCGAGCCGGCGCGCGGCCACGGGGGAGCGGCGCACGCGGCCGGCGAGGGCGGAGGCGAGCAGGGCGTACCCGCCGTCGCTCGCCATGCCGAGCGCGATCCAGACCAGGCCGAGCACCGTGACCTGGAACGCCACCGGCCCGAGGTCCGGGTCGACGAACTGCGGGAGGAAGGCGAGGAAGAAGATCGCCGTCTTCGGGTTGAGCACGTTCACCACGAAGCCCTCGCCGAACAGGCGTGACCGGGAGACCGGCGCGACCTCCTTGGCCAGGGAGCCGGACCGGTCGAAGAGCTTGCGCAGGCCGAGGTAGACCAGGTAGGCCGCGCCGAGGTACTTCACCAGCGTGAACGCCGTGGCCGAGGCCGCCAGCAGCGCGCTCAGGCCGAGGGCGGCGGCCACGACGTGCACGACCGACCCCGTGTGGATGCCGGCCACGGACACGAGCCCGGCGGCCCGGCCCTGGGCGACGCTGCGGGTCACGATGTAGACGACGGCGGGCCCGGGGACGAGCAGCAGCGCGAGCGTGGCGGCGGCGAACACCGCGAGCGTGGTCAGGTGTGGCATGCCGCTGATAGTAGGACCCGCTCAGGATCAGGGGCCATCCGGTTTCCGGGCCGCCATCGCATCGAATGCTGTGGGCGGCCGGTCAAGCCGGCCGTCGCTTTTGGTGAATAATCTATGTCTTCGCGGGGTGGGCTTGACTCGGCCGTCAACGGCCGGGTCCGGAGCGAAGGGGGACGGGACGCGTTGACGGGGACCGCGTGGAGCCTGGACGCACGTCTCGAACCGACCGTGGGAGCACCGCGGCTGACGGTCGGGCGGTCGCGATGGCGCTGATGCTCCCGCCGGCGCTCGAAGCGGGGCTCGGCCTGCTGGGGGTGCCCTGGCCCGGCCAGGACGAGGACGGGCTCCGCGCATGCGCCACCGCCTACCGTGCCTGCGCCAAGGCGCTCACCACCGACGTCATCCCGCTGGCCGACGCCGCACTCCACAAGATCGGGGCGCACGACATCGGGGACCACGTCGAAACGTTCCGGGCTTTCTGGGCCGAGTACCACAAAGACGGCGACGACTCCTCCCACCTGCCCAACCTCGCCACCACCCTGCACGCCTTCGCCGATGTCCATGACGTCGCCGCCGACATCGTCGAGGCGCTCAAGGTGCTCCTCATCACCTGCGCGGCCGCGGCCCTGGCGTGGCTCGTCGCCTCGGCCGCCTTCGCCGGCATCGGTGCCGTCCCGGCGCGGGCCGCGATCCTGACCTTGCGCGGCGGCGCCCAGCGGTCCTGGGCCGTCTTCCGGCATCAGCTCGAACGTTTCCTCGGAAAGGGCGTGGCCGGCGCCGTCCGGAACCGTCTTCGCCGTCTGCTCGGCGCCCGTCGGCCCCTGCACGACACACCGGCCGCGATGACCGGAGGGGCCGCGCCGGGGGCGCGGCGGTTCACCTCTGACGAACTGCGCGTCCTCGCCGAGACCGAGGCGCGGGTCCAGCGGAGGCTCGTCGACAGGCTGGGGCCGTTCGCGCCGAGGATCGACTTCACGTCGGTCGCCATGGATCCGCGCATCGCGCGAGAGTTCGGCGACGCCCTCGACCGGCTCGGCGAGCGGTTCCCGAATGTGATGGCCAAGCTGAAGGAGATCGGCGTGAGCGACCCCAGGAGCAGGTTCGGATCCGACGGCCGCGGCGCCTACTCCGTGCTGGCCGGTGATGATCGCGGCATCTACTTCGACCCTCACCAGCTGACGGACCACCAGGTCGTCGCGTCCAGGTACGCGGCGAACATGAACTCCGGCTGGCTTTCACAGGGCTGGCGATCCGTGCAGGCGATCGTCCATCACGAATTCGGCCACCACCTTCTCGTCAATCTGCCGCCCAGTGGCGAGCGGCGGCTGAATCAGGCCATCCGGGACGTGCTCGGCCGGAGGGTCGATGTCCAGGGCGGGATGTTCCATCCGGCGACCGCGGCCCGGGTCAGGGAGGAACTGGGCGGCTACGGCGCCACCGAACCACACGAGATGATCGCCGAGGCGTTCGCGGAGTACATGTCGTCAAGCTCCCCGCGTCCGCTCGCCAGCGCGATCGGCAGGGAACTGGAGAGCATCTTCAACTGAGGTTCAGGAGGCCCGCACCCGCTCCTCGTAGAGCCGCAGCGGCATCTCTCCGTAGTCTTTGAGGACGAACCGGATGCCGTTGTCGCCCGGATACGGATTCCGATGGTCGAAACCGCCGAAGAAGATCGCGTCCGGGACCTTCTCCGGGAACGCGTCGCAGTGCGGCGTCCACAGGTCCGCCGAGGTCTCCGCCTCGGGATTGCGGCGCAACCGCAGGCGCGCGCAGGCGTCGCAGATGTTCGGCTCCCGTACCATGATCTCCCCTCCTCGAAGGTCACGAGCCTATCGCCGCGGCGGCCCCGGCCGGTGACCCCGCGGCGCCGTCGAGGGCGGCGCTCTCGGCCGCGGACGCCAGCGCGCGGACCAGGGCCGCCGTCGCCGGAGGATCGGGCGGCTCGCCGTAGACCGCGGCGATGACGTTCCTGCTGGAGCCGGGGATCTCGCTCAGCCGTACACCGGGGTGGCGATGGGCGGACAGCGCCAGGCGCGGCAGTACGGTGACACCCAGCCCGGCGGCGACCATGGCCTGCACCGCCACGTAGTCGTCGGTGGTGAACGCGATGGCGGGGTCGAACCCGGCCGCGCCGCACAGCGCCAGCAGGTGGCTCCTGCACCGGTCACATCCGGCGATCCACTTCGCGCCGGCGTACGAGCCGAGCTCCCCGCCCGGATCCACCTGCGGTGGGGTGACCAGGAACCCCGGGTCCTCGAACAGGCCGACCGTCCTCACCCCGCCGGCGCCGGCGCCGTCCACCCCCATGTCGGTACCGAGCCCCGAGGTGCCGTACCGGAACGTCACCGCCACGTCGACCTGGCCCGCGCGGAGCATGGCGAGCGCCTCGGGCGGCTCCGCCTCGATGAGGCGCAGGTCCAGGCCGGGGTGCTCGCGGGCCAGCCGCAGCGCCGCCGCGGGGACGAACGTGCCAAGCGCCGAGGGGAACGCGGCGAGGCGTACCCGCCCGGAACGCAGGCCGACGTGCGCCGCCAGCTCGTTCGACGCGGCGTCGAGCCGGCCGATGATCTCCGCGGCACGGTCGGCCAGGAGCCGCCCCGCTTCGGTGAGGCGGATGCCCCGCCCCACTCGCTGGACCAGCTTCGCCCCCGTCTCGGCCTCCAGCCGGGCCAGATGGTGGCTGACCGAAGGCTGGGAGTAGTGCAGTTCCCGGGCCGCCGCGGTCACCGAGCCGTGCCTGGCCACGGCATCGAGGACGCGTAAGCGCAGGACATCGAGCATCTATCAACCATATCTATGGGAAAGAGCGTGGGTTGGCATTGGACCTATGGATGGCCGATGCCCGAGCGTGGTCTCCGTGCAAACGACTTCGCCGTCCGTCACCGACGTCCTCCATGCCGCCCAGCTGATCGCTCCCCGCCTGCCCGAGACGCCCTTGTGGTCGTACCCCGTGCTCGACCGGCGGACCGGGGCGGAGACCTACCTCAAGCACGAGAACGCCCAGCCGACCGGCGCGTTCAAGGTCAGAGGCGGGATCAACCTGATGGCGCGGCTCCCCGAGGAGCAGCGGGAGGCGGGGGTGCTCACCTACTCGACGGGCAACCACGCCCAGTCGATCGCGTACGCCGCGCGGGCCTTCGGCGTCCCGTGCACGATCGTGATGCCCGAGAACCCGAACCCGTCGAAGGTGGCGGCCCTGGAGGCGCTCGGCGCCGCGATCGAGGTCAAGGGCGCGACGATGGTCGAGGCGGGCGAGTACGCCGCCACCCTGGCCGCCGTGCAGGGCAACCGTCTGATCAGCCCGGCGGACGAGCCCGACCTCATCGCCGGGGTCGGGACGCTGTACCTGGAGATCCTCAACCGGTGCCCGGACCTCGACGCGATCTTCGTCCCGATCGGCTCGGGGACGGGCGCGGCGGGCGCGTGCCTGGTGGCCAAGGCCGTCGCACCCCGCTGCCGGATCATCGGCGTGCAGTCGTCACTGGCTCCCACGGCGCACGACTCCTGGCGCGCCGGTGAGCTGGTCCGGCGTCCGGTGGGGACGGTCGCCGACGGCCTGGCCACCGGCTCGGCCTTCGCGACGCCGCAGAGGATCATGCGCGACCTGGACGACTTCATCCTGGTGAGCGACGAGGAGATCCGCCAGGCCCAGCGGATCCTGCTGTACGAGGCGCACACGCTGACCGAACTCGCCGGCGCCGCCGCCCTCGCCGGCCTGCTCGCCAGGAGGGAGGAGTTCGCGGGCCGGAAGGTCGCCCTCGCCTGCACCGGCGCGAACGCCTCCCCTGCCGAGCTCCACCGGCTGCTCTCGTCGCCGCCCGCCGGCACCTGACCCTGCCGGGCTCAGGACGCCGCGGCGGCGTTCCGGCCGGCTATGCGACCGTGGAGCAGGTCGACGAGGGTGGAGTGGATCTCGGTCAGGGGGCGCTCGGGGTGGAGCGCGCGGTGCTCGATCGACACCGTCAGCACCATGCCGAAGACGGCCGTCGCCGCCGTCTCGACGTCGAGGTCGGTGCGCAGCAGCTCCGCCGCGACGGCCTCGCGCAGCACGTCGGCGTACACCCCGAGGGCCTGCTCGCGCAGCCGGGCCACGGCGTCCTGCCAGGTGGTGCGCCACATCTCGGCCAGCAGGACCCTGGCGAACGCGCCGTACTCCTCGAAGAAGCGCAGCTGCGCCATCACCACCGCGTCGAGCCGGCGCAGCGCGTCGCCGGGCTCCGACTGGCGGGCCTGGTGGAGGGAGTCGGCCAGCCGGTGGATGCCGTGTTCGAGGAGGGCCGCGAACAGGGCGTCCTTGCTGCCGAAGTTGTAGAACACCGTGCCCTTGGCCACCCCGGCGCGCTCGGCGATGGCGTCGACGGTGGTGGCGCTGTAGCCCTGTTCGGCGATCAGCTCCACCGCGGCCATGTAGAGCTTGAGCTGGGTCTCCATGCGGCTCATAGCGACAGCTCCGGGTGCAGGCGGCGCAGGGACCAGGTGCGGCTCCGGTGGACGGCGAGCACGGTGAGCGCCAGGCCGAGGAGGGTGAAAGCGGTGAGCACGCCGCAAGCCTGCCACACGACCGCGGCGTCACCGCCGCTGATCAGGCGCCGCAGGGCACGCACCACCCAGCTCATGGGCAGCCACGGGGAGATCGCCTGGAAGAAGCCGGGCGAGGTCTCGATCGGGTAGGTGCCGGCCGCGGAGGTCAGCTGGAGCATCAGCAGCGCCAGGACGAGCACGCGGCCGGGCGGGCCCACCAGGGCGTTCACGGCCTGGACGATCGCGAGGAAGGCGCAGACCGTCAGCGCGAGCAGGCCGATCATGCCCGCCCAGTTCGCCGCCTGCAGCCCGAGGCCGAAGCGTATGACGCCCAGCAGCACCGCGATCTGCAGGAAGCCCATGGTGACGCCGGGGACCCAGCCCGCCATGGCGATCCGCCAGGCGGGGGCGGAGCCCGCCAGAAGGCGCGGGTTCATCGGGCGCAGCACCATGTAGACCACCATCGCCCCGACCCACAGCGCGAGCGGCACGAAGAAGGGCGCGAAACCCGTGCCGTAGTTGGGGACCCGGTTGTCGATCTCACTGTCGAGGCGCACCGGGTCGCTCATCATGCCCGTGCGGCTGTCGCGCTCGGGGGCGGTGTAGTCGGGGATCTTGCCGGCGCCGTCGCTGAGGCCGCTCGCCAGCTGCTGGGAGCCGTCGGCCAGCCGGTCGAGGCCGTGGTCGAGGTCGCCCGCCCCCGCGTGCAGCTTGCCGATGCCGGCGTCGAGCTTGCCCGCGCCCTGGCCGAGCGCGGCGAGCCCGCCGCTGAGCTGGTTGGCGCCGTTGCTCAGCTGGGACAGCCCCGAACCGAGCCGGCCGGTGGCCTGCGCCGCGGTGCCCGCGCCCTGGCTGAGCTTGGCCGAGCCCGCGGCGAGCTGCTTGAGGCCGCTGTCGAGCTGGTTGTACTTGTCGCGGGCGGCGTCGAGCTTGGTGCCGAGCGTGGGGGCGGCGGCGGCGAGCTTGCGGGCGGCGACGGCGACCGCGCGCGCGTCGTGCCGCACCTCGTCGATGGCGTCCTGCTGCGACTGGACGCGCTCCTGCAACCGGCCCGCGGCGTCGGCGAGCGCCTGCGCGGAGTTCGAGGCCCTGCGCAGCAGCGCCCGCAGCTTGGGGTCGGCGTCAGGGTGGTCGTCGAGCCAGCCCTCCACCGCCGCGAGGTCGCGCTGGGCGCGCTCGGCGTCGGCGTTGATCTGGGAGGGAAGGTCGCCGAGGCCGTCGGCGAGGAGGTCGGCGCCCTTCGCCACGGTGAGCGCGGCCTGCCGGATCTTCTCGCCGTCGCCCTTCAGGATCGGGACGTACTTGTTCGCGGCGTCGTTGATCGTGCGGGAGTAGGCGTGGACGCTCTTGTACGCCTGGGCGTTGCCGGCGGCGACCTTCTTCGCGCCCTGGTCGAGCTGGACGAGACCGCGGCGCAGGGTCTCGGCGCCACGCTGCGCCGTCGCGAGCCCTCCGGCGAGCCGCGACGCGCCGTTCTGGGCGGCGGCGGCGCCGGTGGCCAGGCGGTGGGTGCCCTTCTGCGCGTCGCCGAGCCCGTTCTCGAGCCTGGCGGCGCCCTTGCTGGCCTGCGCGGTGCCGTCGCTCAGCTTGTCGGCGCCCTTGGCGGCCTTGGCCGTGGCGTCGTGGATCTCGCCGAACGACAGGAAGATCTTGTCGAGGTAGCCGCGGATCGCGCTGCGGCTCGCGGCATCCCTGACCTCGGCGAACACCGCGTCGGAGATCGTGCGCATGATGTAGCTGCGGCCGGTGTCGACGCGGACGCCGAGTTGCGCCGGGGTGGGGGAGCCGTCGCCGTTGGGCGAGGCGAGGTCGGCGCTGAAGTCTTCGGGGATCGTCAGGGAGAGGTAGTAGGTGCCGTCCTTCACCCCTTGGTCGGCCCGGCGCGCGTCGACCTGGTGCCAGGCGAAGACCCGGCGCTGGCGCAACTCCTCGGCGAGGTCGGCGCCCGCGTCGAGGGTCTTGCCGTCGACCGTGACGGGCCTGTCGGCCACGACCAGGGCCACGGGGATGCGGTCGAGGTTGCCCTGAGGGTCCCAGAACGACCAGAGGTAGAGCCCGGCGTACAGCAGGGGGAGGAGCACGACGGCGGCCAGCGCCGCCCGGGTCAGGCGTGACCTGGTGAACCGGCGAAGCTCCAACCGCCCGAGGTGAAGCGGGAGCGGCTTCCTCACGACTGCTCCTTCCACGTCGCGGGGGTCGTCACCGGCGCCGCCCCGGCGGGGCCGTCCGGCCGCGACGTCTTCTCCGCCTCGCGGGCGGTGTCGTCCTGAGTCTGGTGCGCCTGGTGGGCGGCGTCGTCGTGCGGGCGGCCGGTCTCGGGTTCGGAGGCCGTCTCCGGCACGTGGGGATGAAGGTCCTGCTCGCGGACCAGGGACACGACGGCGTCGACGCCGGCGGGCGGCTCGGTCGCCGCGACCACCACGGTCAGCCCGCGGCCCGTGAGGCCCCGCAGCGTCGTCAGCAGGGCGCCGCGCTGGTCGTCGCGCAGGCCGGCGTCGAGGTTGTCGACCAGCAGCAGCTCGGGTTCGTCGAGCAGCGCGAGGGCGATGCCGAGGCGCATCCGCTGGTCGCGCCCGAGGTAGCGCACCAGGGTGCGATCGCCCTCGGACAGGACGGACACGTCGAGCCCGGCGTCGAGCAGGACGGCCTCGGCGATCTGGTCGTCGCGGTGCCGGCGCCCGCCGTGGCGCGGGCCGGTGGACGGACGGCCGAGCAGCTCGCGGGCCCGCAGCACGGCGGCGTACGGCAGGGGACGGTGCGGGCGCAGCCTCTCGTGGACGTGCTCGCGGACGGACAGGCCCTCGTCGAGGTCGTTGACGCCGTCGACCAGGCCGAGCGCCGCCAGGCGCCGGATGCGGTGGAGCTTGGTCTGGCCCGCCACGGCCAGTGTGCCGTCGGTGGGACGCATGCGCCCGGCGAGCGTCAGCAGCAGGCTGGTGCGGCCGCTGCCCGACTCTCCGACGAGGGCGAGGAGGCTTCCCGCGGCGACGTCGAGGTCGATGTCGCGGTAGACCCAGCCGTGGCCGCCCTTGAGGGACAGGCCGCTCGCGAGGATCGCCGGCGTCTCCGGACGCTCGCCTGGCATCGCAGGACCCCTTCTTTGTACTGACTGGTCAGTTTAAAGCTACCACCATCGCGGTCGCTTCGCGTTGCCCTGCTGTGAACGTTTCATGCCGTTCACGTGTGTGAAACCGGTCGCGGGGGAGGTCGCGCAGCTCGTGGCCCTCGCGGCCCATGTCGATCAGGCGCCCGGCCGCTCGGCGTGACCGGCCGGGTTGACAGCCGTGAGGGCCGTTCCTACCTTTCAAGTCGTTCGCTCACATGTATGACGTACATATATGTGGACGCTTCACGAAGCCCGGACAAGAGCCGAGGAGTGATCATGGGCGTGATCGTGAGCAAGAGGAACGCAGGCGGCGCCGTCCTGGCGGCGACCGGCCTGGTGCTGGTGGGCGGCCTCGTCAACGGCACGGCGTCGGCCGCCCCGGCGGTGGTCCAGGCGGCGGCCCCCGGCCTGGTGGGCTGGGCCACGCAGAACGGCGGGACCACGGGCGGCGGGAGCACCTCGCCGACCACGGTGAGCAGCGCCTCGGCGCTGACCAGCGCGCTGTCGGCCTCGGGCGCGGCGGTGATCCGCGTCTCGGGCACGATCACCTGTTCGGGGATGCTGAAGGTGACCTCGAACAAGAGCATCCTCGGCAACGCGGGCGCCACCATCGTCGGATGCGGCCTCAACGTCTCCCAGGCGAAGAACGTGATCATCCGCAACCTCGCCTTCAGGGACTGGAGCGACGACGCGATCAACGTCCAGTACTCCACGAACGTGTGGATCGACCACAACACGCTGAGCCACGGATACGACGGGGCCGTCGACATCAAGCGCGCCAGCGACTACGTCACCGTCTCCTGGAACCGTTTCTTCAACCACGACAAGCTGATGCTGCTGGGCCACAGCGACGACAACGGCTCGGAGGACCGCGGGCACCTGCGGGTGACCTACCACCACAACTACTTCGACGGCACCACCCAGCGGCACCCGCGCGTGCGCTTCGGCAACCCGGTGCACGTCTACAACAACTACTACGCGTCGGTGAAGAGCTACGGCGTCGCCTCCACCAAGGAGGCGGGCGTGCTGGTCGAGGGCAACTACTTCGAGAACACCAGCGACCCCTACCACCGCGGTGAGGGCAGCTCGCCCGCGGGCAACCTGGTCGCCCGCGACAACTACCTCTCCAACTCCGGGAGCGGGGACGCCGGAGGCAGCGTGGCCTCGATTCCCTACTCCTACACCCTGGACACCCCGTCGAGCGTGAAGTCGATCGTGACCGCCGGCGCAGGCGCCGGCAAGATCACCGTCTGAGGTCAGGGGACGACCCCGGCGCGGGAAGCACGGACAGCGGCAAGCCCCTCGTGCGACGGCACGAGGGGCTTTGGCGTTCCCGCCGCCGTCCGGCCCGCGCCCTACGCCCGGTGGCCGCCGCTCAGGCTGCCGACCGCCGCGACGACCCGGTCGACCTCCTCCTCGGTGTTGTAGTAGTGCGGTGACAGGCGCAGGCACCATTCGACGTCCTTGTCCCCGAAGTCGAACTGGGCGAACTCGCGGAAGCTGAGCGCCGAGTTGACGCCGCGGGCGTCCATGGCGGCCTTGAACGGCTGCGGCCGCCACCCCTCGATCGCGAACGTGACGATGGCTCCGAGCCGCGGTCCCCGGTCGAGTACCCGCACACCGGGGACGGCGGAGAGCCCCTCGCGAAGCCGGGCGGCCAGCACCGGCGACCGGCCCGCGATGGCGTCCATGCCGACGCGGCGGGCGTAGCGCGCGGCGGCGGCGCAGCCGAGCACGGTCGAGTAGGGGAACTCCCACTCCTCGAACCGGGCCGCGGAGTCGACGGGCCGGTAACGTCCGGGCTCGACCCAGCGGGCGCCGTGCATGTCGATGAACAGCGGCTCGTAGCCGGCGGCGAGGACCCGGTCGGACACGTACAGGAAGCCGGAGCCACGCGGGCCGCGCAGGAACTTTCGGCAGGTGGCGGTGAGCATGTCGCAGCCGATCTCGGCCACGTCCACCGGGTACTGGCCGATCGACTGGCAGGCGTCGACGAGGTACAGCAGGTCCTGCTCGCGGCAGTGCCGCCCGATCTCGGCGACCGGCTGGATCAGGCCGGAGTTGGTGGGGATGTGGGTGGCGGCCACCAGCCGGGGGCGGTGGGCGCGCATCAGGGCGGCCATCGCGTCCACGTCCACTCCGCCCTCGGGGGTGTCGGGCGCGTGCACGACCTGGACGCCGTAGCGCTTCCGCAGGGAGAGGAAGGCGATCTGGTTGGAGATGAAGTCGTTGCGGGTGGTCAGGATGACGTCCCCGGCCTCGAAGGGGATCGAGGACAGGGCGGTGGAGTAGGCGTGGGTGGCGCTGCCGGCGAACGCGATGTTCTCGGGACCGCAGTTGATCAGCGCGGCGATCTCGCCGTAGAACCCGCGGACCTCGGCCTCCCGGGCCGCCGAGGCCTCGTATCCGCCGATCCGCGC
The DNA here is from genome assembly GCF_018531465.1 of Sphaerisporangium fuscum. GTDB lineage: Bacteria > Actinomycetota > Actinomycetes > Streptosporangiales > Streptosporangiaceae > Sphaerisporangium > Sphaerisporangium fuscum. The sequence continues at coordinate 216,869 of NZ_JAHDTF010000001.1, read as the reverse complement.
CTCCAGGTGGAGGTGGTCGAGCATCGCGGTCAGGACCGGGGTGGCGAGCAGGCCGCATCCGGCGTTGTTGAAATGGACGACGTCGTGGCAGCCGGGGGTGTCGGCCCGCAGGGCGGCGACGTCGAGTAGCGATTCCGAGGCGGAGATAGAAGTGCTACTGTCAACTCTCATGTATGACGGTAGCACTTCTGCCGCTCTCGCCGACAGCCTTCGAGCCCTGATCGCCCGGCTCTCGCCCGGCGACCGGTTGCCGAGCAGCAGGGAGCTGACCCAGCGCTATCGTGTCGGCCCCGGCACGGTGTCGCGGGCGATCGCCGAGCTGGCCGCCGAGGGCGCCGTGGTCACCCGGCCGGGCAGCGGCACCTTCGTGGCCACGCGCACAAGGGAGCGCCCTGAGGCGGCCGACACGACCTGGCAGACCGTCGCGCTGGCCGACCGGGCCGTCGACACCGGCTCGATCACCGACCTGCTGGGACCGCCTCCGCCGGGCACGATCATGCTGGACGGCGGATACCTGCACCGGTCACTGCAGCCGGCCCGGGCGCTGAGCGCGGCGCTCGCCCGCGCCGCGCGCCGTCCCGATGCCTGGGACCGCGCGCCGACGAATGGGCTGGCGCCCCTGCGCGCGGTGTTCGCCAGGATGGCCGGCGGTGGCGTGACCCCTGACGACGTGCTGGTCACCGCGGGCGGGCAAAGCGCCCTTTCGATGGCGTTCCGGGCCATGGCCGCGCCGGGCAGCCCGGTTCTGGTGGAGTCCCCCACCTATCCAGGGGCGCTGGCGGCGGCACGCGCGGCGGGGCTGCGCCCGGTGCCGGTGCCGCTGGACGACGACGGCGTACGGCCGGGCCTGCTCGCCGAGGCCTTCGCCATGACGGGGGCGCGCCTGTTCTACTGCCAGCCGACCTACCACAACCCCACCGGGACGGTGCTGGCTACCGAGCGCCGCCGCCAGGTGGTCGACGTGGCGCGGGCCGCGGGGGCGTTCGTCATCGAGGACGACTTCGCCCGCCACCTCGGTCACGGCGGGCCGCCGCCGCGTCCTCTGGTGGCGGACGACCATGACGGCACGGTCGTCCACCTGACCTCGCTCACCAAGCCCGCGGCTCCCAGCCTGCGGATAGGGGCGCTGGTCGCCCGCGGGCCGGTGATGGAGCGGCTGCGGGCGATCCGGCTGGTCGACGACTTCTTCGTCACGCGCCCGATGCAGGAGGCCGCGGTCGAGCTCCTCAGCTCACCCACCTGGGACCGGCACGTCCGCGCGCTGGCCCCGGTGCTGCGCGAGCGCTGCGAACGGCTCGCGTCGGCCCTGGTGCGCGAGCTCCCGGACTGGAACATCACCCGGCCGCCCCTCGGCGGGCTGCACCTGTGGGTCCGGTTGCCGGCCGGCGTCGACGACATGATGGTCGCGAGCGCGGCGCGGCGGCACGGCGTCGCCGTCGGACCGGGCCGCCGCCATTTCGCCGCCGAGCCGCCGGCGGCCTGTCTGCGCCTGGCGTTCGCCGCCACCGGCGACGCCGCCGATCTGTCCGAGGGCGTGCGGCGGCTCGCGAGCATCTGAGCGCCGCACGTCCTCGAGCAGGTCAGAAGTTGCCGTAGTCCGCCAGGAACAGGGCCTCGGCCGTGGCGGCGCGGCGCAGTTCCTCCAGGTCGAGGCGCTCGTTGGGAGCGTGGATGGAGGCGGCGTCGTCCTCCGCGCCGAACAGCAGGATCTCGGCGGCGGGGAACTGCTTGACCAGCGTCGCGACCAGCGGGATCGAGCCGCCCGCGCCGATGTCGCGCGGCGGGCGGCCGAAGGCGCGCTCCATCGCGCGGTTCAGCGCCGACCTGGCGCGGCCGCCGGTGTCGGCGAGGAAGCCGGAACCGAGGACCTGGTCGGTCACCGACACCTGCACCCCCCAGGGAGCCACGCGGCGCAGGTGCTCGACGACGTCGTGGGTGGCGGCGCCGGGGTCGCCCGCGGGAGGCACCCGGACGGTCACGCGCGCACGCGCGACCGGCTGCACGGCGTTGACGGCGTCCTGCACCGACGGCACGTCGATGCCGGTCACGGTGATGGCGTAGGAGGCCCAGAGACGGTCGGCCAGCGAGCCCGACCCCACCAGCGACACCCCGTCGAGGACGCCGGCGGCGCCGCGGAACCCCTCCTCGGAGGGCCCCGAGCCGAGGAAGATCCCACGCGGCAGCCCCGGCACGCGGATGTCGCCGTTGTCGTCGTGCAGCGAGGCGAGCATGCGGATCAGCGCGGCCAGGGCGTCGGGGGCGGCGCCGCCGAACTGGCCGCTGTGCACGGCCTCCTTCAGCGAGCGGACCTCGATGGTGAACGCGGCCATGCCGCGCAGCGAGGTCGTGACGGCCGAGTCGCCCGGTGCGGGGTTGCCGGTGTCGGCCACGACGATCGCGTCGGCGCGGAGCAGGTCGGGGTTGCGCTCGACGAACGCCTCCAGCCGCTCGCCGGCGTACTCCTCCTGGCCCTCGATGATGACCTTGATGCCCACGGGGAAGCGGCCCTGGAACGACCGCAGGGCGAGGACATGGGCAATGATGCCCGACTTGTCGTCGGCGGCGCCGCGGCCGTACAGCTGCCCGTCGATGAGGGTGGGCTCGAACGGGGGAGTGCGCCACAGGGCCGGGTTCCCGGCGGGCTGCACGTCGTAGTGGGCGTACAGCAGGACGGTGGGGGCGCCGGGCGGGGCGGGAGCCTCGCCGTACACCGCGGGGAAGCTGCCCTCGACGGGCAGTTGCCGCACGTGGGGCAGGCCGGTGCTGCGCAGCAGCTCCTCGGTGGCCGCGGCCGCCGCGAGCACCGGCTCCTCGGGGTAGCCGGGGAAGGCGACCGAGGGAATGGAGACGAGCCGTCTCAGGTCGTCGACCGCACGTGGCATCTCGGCTGTGACGGCGTTCTCGATCTGGTCAGGAGTCACGGATTTCTGTCCCCCGCATCGTCGCTGATGGAGCTCATGGATTCGACACATTGCACCATAGACAGGACGGCACCCGCGCCGGTAAGCCGACAGCGCCCGCACCAGCGGATATCCGCCGTCCGTACTCGCCACGCCGTGAAGGCCCGGCCGGGCCGCGGGTTCTCCCTACGACATCCCCAAACGAATTTCGTCGTGGTTACAGACCGATATCACGGATTCCGAAGTTCTTGCAGAGTGTCGCCACGCAACCAGTTGTGTTCGCTCATGCGGAGCATGCACACTGAGGGGAGTCGAGATCACGAGGAAAGATAGTCATGACGCGACCCGAGACCGACACGGCCGCAGTCCTTAAGGCAGCGCAGGACAACCTGTGGATGCACTTCACCCGCCACGGCGCCTACGACGCCGGCGAGGTGCCCACCATCGTCCGAGGCGACGGCGCCTACATCTACGACATCCACGGCAGGCGCTACCTGGACGGCCTCGCGGGGCTGTTCGTCGTGCAGATGGGACACGGACGCACCGAGCTCGCCGAGGCCGCGGCCAAGCAGGCGCAGGAGCTGGCGTTCTTCCCCCTCTGGTCGTACGCCCACCCCAAGGCGGCCGAGCTGGCCCACCGCCTGGCCCAGGTCACGCCCGGTGACCTGAACCGCGTCTTCTTCACCACCGGCGGCGGCGAGGCCGTCGAGTCGGCCTGGAAGCTCGCCAAGCAGTACTTCAAGCTCACCGGCAAGCCGCTCAAGCACAAGGTCATCAGCCGGGCCATCGCCTACCACGGCACCCCGCAGGGCGCCCTGTCGATCACCGGCATCCCGGCGTTCAAGCAGTTCTTCGAGCCGCTGGTGCCGGGCTCGGTGCGTGTCCCGAACACCAACCACTACCGCGCCGACGAGATCAGCGGTGTGCCGGGCATGACCCCCGAGCAGTACGGCCGGTGGGCCGCCGACCAGGTCGCCAGGGCCATCGAGATGGAAGGCCCCGACACCGTCGCCGCCGTCTTCGTCGAACCGGTGCAGAACGCCGGCGGCTGCTTCCCGCCGCCGCCCGGATACTTCCAGCGCCTGCGGGAGATCTGCGACCAGTACGACGTGCTGCTGGTCTCCGACGAGGTCATCTGCGCCTTCGGCCGGCTCGGCACGATGTTCGGCGGCCAGAAGTTCGACTACGTGCCCGACATCATCACCTGCGCCAAGGGCCTGACCAGCGGGTATTCGCCGATCGGCGCGATGATCGCCTCCGAGCGGCTGTTCGAGCCGTTCAAGTCGGGCTCGGCGATGTTCGCCCACGGCTACACCTTCGGCGGCCACCCGGTCGCCGCGGCCGTGGCGCTGGCCAACCTCGACCTGTTCGAGCGCGAGGACATCCTCGGCCACGTCACCAGGAACGAGCCGGTCTTCCGCGGGACGCTCGAGAAGCTGCTCGACCTGCCCATCGTCGGTGACGTCCGCGGCTCGGGCTACTTCTACGGCATCGAGCTCGTCAAGGACAAGGCGACCAAGCAGACCTTCAACGAGGAGGAGTCCGAGCGGCTGCTGCGGGGCTTCCTGTCCAAGGCGCTGTTCGACGCGGGTCTCTACTGCCGGGCGGACGACCGCGGCGACCCGGTCGTGCAGCTCGCGCCGCCGCTCATCTGCGGCCCGGAGCACTTCGACGAGATCGAGTCTATTCTGCGTTCCGTCCTCACCGAGGCCTGGAACCGTCTCTGACCGAGCGGGGAAGTCTCGTCGGGGTTCAGCGTCAGTTCCGTGGTGCCCGACGTGCAGGCGCCCCGGACCCATGCATCCTGAAAGGATTACGCGATGAAGATCGGCGTGCCTGCCGAGGTCAAGAACCACGAGTACCGTGTCGCCGCCACGCCGGCGGGCGTGCACGAGCTCGTCCGCCACGGCCACGACGTCTACGTCCAGCGTGACGCGGGCCTCGGCTCGCACATCCCCGACGAGGACTACCTCTTCGCCGGCGCGAAGATCCTCGACAGCGCCGACGAGGTGTGGGGCGAGGCCGACATGGTGCTCAAGGTCAAGGAGCCCATCGCCGAGGAATACCACCGGATGCGCGAGGGCCAGGTGCTGTTCACCTACCTGCACCTGGCCGCGTCCCGCGAGTGCACCGACGCCCTCCTCGACCGCAAGATCACCGGCATCGCGTACGAGACGGTGCAGGTCGGCAACAGCCTGCCGCTGCTGGCCCCGATGTCGGAGGTCGCCGGGCGGCTGGCGCCGCAGGTGGGCGCGTACAACCTGATGCGGTTCAACGGCGGCCGCGGCGTGCTGCCGGGCGGCGTGCCGGGCGTCGCCCCGGCCAAGGTCGTGGTGATCGGCGGCGGCGTGTCGGGCCTGAACGCCGCGCAGATCGCGGTGGGCATGGGCGCCGACGTCAGCATCCTCGACGTCAACATCGACCGGCTCCGCCAGATCGACGCGATCTACCAGGGCCGCCTGAAGACCATCGTCTCCACCTCCTACGCCATCGAGCAGGCGGTCGTGGAGGCCGACCTGGTCATCGGCGCCGTGCTCATCCCGGGCGCCAAGGCCCCGACCCTGGTGTCCAACGAGCTGGTCTCCCGCATGAAGCCGGGCTCGGTGCTGGTCGACATCGCCATCGACCAGGGCGGCTGCTTCGAGGACTCCCGGCCGACCACGCACGCCGACCCCACCTACAAGGTGCACGACTCGGTGTTCTACTGCGTGGCCAACATGCCGGGTTCGGTGGCCAACACCTCGACCTACGCGCTCACCAACGCCACCCTGCCGTACGCCGTCAAGCTGGCGAACCTCGGCTGGCAGGAGGCGCTGCGCGGCGACGCCGCCCTGGCGCTCGGCCTCAACACCCACGCCGGTCAGCTCACCTACGAGCAGGTGGCCGACGCGCACGGCCTGCCGTACACCCGCCTCGCCGACGTCCTCGCCTGACCCCAGGCCGGCGTCACGTGAGGCCGAGGCGTTTGCGTAGCCGCCTGGACGTGGCGAGCACGTGCTCGATCTCCGACGGCGTCGGCCACGGCGCCGTGCCGGGTCGCAGCAGCGTCGCCCGCACCGCCCCGAGGTGCTCGATCGCGCTCGCGTGCAGCCCGCTCTGCTCGGTCAGCCAGGCCACCACGTCGACGGGCTCCCGGAGCCGCCGCGTGAGCAGATCCCACGTGCCGAGGATCTCGGTGAGGTCGGCCAGCCGCAACGTGGTGCCGCCCCGCCTGCCCGCCGCGGCGACGGCGAGCTCGGCGCGGGCCACCAGCTCGGGCTCCACCGGGCGGTCCCACAGCGGCGCCGGCTGCTCTCCCGCCCTCGGGGCGGCGTCGGCCGCGCTTCCGATGACCGACCGCAGGGTGGACAGCTCCGCGGCCGCGCCCGGATGCCCGCACATCGCGGCCTGGCGCAGCCAGTGCTGCCCGCCCCGCAGGTCGCTGTGCTCGGCGATGAGCAGCAGGCCGAAGTTGTACGCCGACTCGGGGTCGCCGCTCGCCGCCGCCCGCCCGAACCAGTGGCTGGCCGCGCGGGGGTCCTCAAGCTCGACGCAGACGAATCCCGCCATGCGCTGGTCCTCGACCCTGCCGAAGTGCGCCGCCCGCTCGAACCAGGCACGCGCCGTGCGCAGGTCACGGCGGGCCAGCGCGAGCCTGCCGAGCTGGGACGCCGCCGCCGGGTGGTCGGCCCGGGCGGCGAGGCGGTAGAGCGCCTCCGCGCCCTCCGGGTCGCGGTCGGCGTGCAGCAGCCGGCCGAGGTAGTAGGCCGCGTCGGCGTGCCCGCCCCGCGCGGCGTACTCCCACCAGCCGCGTGCCTGCGCGTCCTCGCCCGCCGCGTAACTCATGAAGGCGAGGTCGTGGGCGGAGGCCAGGTCTCCGGCCGAGGCCGCCCGATGGTGCCAGTCGCGGGCCGCCAGGCCGTCGCCGATGTCCTCGCACAGCAGCGCCAGCCGCCGCGCGGCCGGGCGCGAGCCGGCGCGGGCGGCGCTCTCGAACCAGTGTCGCGCGCCGCGGAAGTCCCCGCGCTGTTCCAGCAGCAGGGTGGCGAGGTTGACGGCCGCCTCGGCGTCCCCGGCTCCGGCGGCCAGCTCGTACCAGGTGATCGCCTCGTCGAGACTGCCGTGCTTCTCGTGCCAGATGCCGAGGTTGTAGGCGCTGTCGATGTTCCCCGCCGCCGCGGCCCGCTCCCACCAGTGGCGCGCGGCGGACCGGTCACCGCGCTGGGCGTACAGGCGGCCGAGCCGGTGGGCGGCGGCCGGGTCGCCCGCGTGGGCGGCGGTCAGCAGCTCGCCCTCGCCAGGGTCGCCTCCGGAGGAAGGCTCGGGAGCACGGGGCATCGGCACGGCGTGCCGGGCGACGGCCGCCTCCGGTTCACCATGCCACCACGTCATGGGGGACAGAGTCGCACGTGATCCACTGCGACGGATCGTAATCGACAGGTTCTTGCCGTCCGGCGGAACGCGTTTGACCCGCCGGTCTCGCCGCACGTCAGCGGGCAGGAGGGGCGCCCGGCCGGTTGATGTCGATGACGCCGGTGTACATCCCCATGCCGCACACGTACCGGAGCCTTCCCGGGCTCTGGGGCGCGAGCCGTACGGTCGTCTCTCCCGAAACGGGCAGGGTGATGTCGTGACCCTGGATGGTCACCGATCGCGTGCATCCGTGGTTCTCCCGGGTGCGGAAGACGATCTCGGTCGGCCGTCCGGCCTCCACGGCCGCCACGGCGGGACGGTAGCCCTGGTCGGTCGACCAGATGGTGATCACCTGGGTGCCGTCGGCGCGGACGGACGCGCCGGCGGCGGCCGGCGCCGAGGTCTCGATCTCCGGCAGCCACCCGCCCAGACGCAGCCCGGCGGCCATGGTGACGACGCCGGCGACGAGGGCCGCCAGCGCCGCGACGGCCGCGAGCCGCGTCGTCGCCAACCGGCGCAGCAGCAGGCCCAGCGCGGCGAACGCCGGAGCGGTCCCGGCCGTGAACCCGGCCATCACCGCGGCGCCCCCCAGCCAGGAACCGCTGGACACCGCGACGACCTCGGTGGTGAGCGTGACGCCGCATGGAACGAGGATCGTCGCCGCCCCGAGCGCCGCCGCGCGCCCTGACATGATCCGGCGTGGCGGATTCGGCGGGGAGTGGCCTCCAGGCCGGGCGAGCCGCCGTAGGACGGCGCCGATCTCGCCGCACCGCTCCTCGCCGCGTCGGCGCCGCAGTGGTGATGCCGGTGGTGGCGGGGTGGAGGTCACGGCCTCGGTGGGGTGGCGGTGGCGCAGGAGGAGGCGGGTCGCGTAGAGGGCCACGGCGGCGCCGGATGCGATCAGCAGCACCGCGCGGGCCTGCGGCGGGACCGGCGTCGCGCCGCCGAGCAGGCCGAGAAGCGCGCCCGCCGTCGTGTGGGTCGCCAGCCGCCCGCCGAGGAACGCCGCCACCAGCCCCGGGCTCGACGGCGAGGGGGCTGCGCCGGGCGCACAGCAGGAGGACACCCCCGTGGTGCGGGGAGGCTGGACGAGGCCGATCAGGAGGCCTCCCTGCACCGCCGTGCAGGAGGCGGTGCCGGCGAGCAGACCGGCGGCGAGCCCACCGGCGAACAGGGCGGCCGACGTCACGCGGCGCGCACCGAAAGCGGATCGACGCGTGGCACGGCCGGCGGCGGCCCGCCGCGTGATGCGTCTTCCGCCGCGGGGTGCGGTCGTCGGCTCGGCTCCACGAGATCCTCCTCCGTAAAGGCCTCCTCGCGGACCGTAACCGATACCGGCGGTGACCGCCAGTGACAGTTTCGTAACGCTACGACGATCGGCGGCGCCGGTGGCCGTACTCCCCGGTGCGCCCGGTCAGCCGGTACCGGATGGCCGGCAGGTGTCTGTCAGAGCCACCCGGGCTTGACCAGGCCCGACTCGTAGGCGATGACGACCAGCTGGGCGCGGTCGCGGGCCTGGAGCTTCATCATGGCGCGGCTGACATGGGTCTTGGCCGTCGCGGGGGCCATGTAGAGCTTGACGGCGATCTCGTCGTTGGTCATGCCCGCGCCGACCAGGGTGAGGACCTCTCTCTCCCGCTCGGTCAGCTGGTCGAGACCCGCCATCGCGGACGGCTCCTTGGCCCGGGAGGCGTACTCGGCGATGAGCCGCCGGGTCACGCTGGGGGACAGCAGCGCCTCACCCGCCGCCACGACGCGGACGGCCTGGATCAGCTCGGCCGGCTCGGTGTCCTTCACCAGGAAGCCGCTGGCGCCTCCGCGCAGCGCCTCGAAGACGTACTCGTCGAGCTCGAACGTGGTCAGGATGATGACCTTGACGTCTCCGGGCATCTTCCGCGTCGCCGTCAGGCCGTCCATGCCGGGCATGCGGATGTCCATGAGCACCACGTCGGGCTCGTGGATCTCGGCCAGCCGGACGGCCTCCGCGCCGTCGGACGCCTCGGCCACCACGGCCATGCCCTCCTGGGCGTCGAGCAGCGCGCGGAACCCGGCCCGCACGAGGGCCTGGTCGTCGGCCAGCAGGATCTTGATCACTCGGTTTCCTCGGATGTGTCGTCGCCCGCCGCGGGCGGGACGGGAAGGCGGGCCTCGACGCGGAAGCCGTGGCCGTGGGGCGCGGCGGTCAGCGATCCCCCGAGCGCCGCCGCGCGCTCGCGCATGCCAGGGATGCCGTTGCCGCCCCGCTCGTCGCCGAGCGTGACCGGGAGGGTGGCGCCGGTGTCCTCGACGCGGACGACCAGCTCCGCCTGCCGGTACAGCAGCGTCACCGTGGCTCCCGCGCCGGGCGCGTGCTTGGTGACGTTGGTCAGCGACTCCTGGACGATGCGGTAGGCGGCCCGCTCGACACCGGGCGGAAGCGGCCGGGGCGTGCCCACGACCCGCTTGGTCACGGTGGGCCCGCTGCGCTCGACCAGCTCGTCGAGCCGGCTCAGGCCCGCCGTCGGGGACCTCGGCGCCCCCTCGCGCAGCACGCCGAGCACCGACCGCATCTCGGTGAGGACGTCCTTGCTGGCCTGCTTGATGGTCGCCAGGGCGGTGCGGGCCTGCTCGGGGTGTTCGTCGATCAGGTGCAGCGCGGTGGACGCCTGGACGTGGATGAGCGAGATGCTGTGGCCGAGCACGTCGTGCAGCTCCTGCGCCATCGTGAGCCGCTCCTCGCTGACCTGGCGCCTCGCCTCCTCCTCTTCGACCCGCTCGCGCTCCACGCGCTGGTCGCGCCGGGCCCGGGCCACCTCGGAGACGGTCAGCACGAGCAGGACGACCGCCGCCACCGCGCCGTGGTGCCAAAGGCCGAGCGGGGTCGGGACGATCCAGGTGGCGTAGGAGACGAAGAACAGGTAGAAGGTGCCGGCCGCGAGCCAGGTGGCGCGGCGATGGCCGGCCATGACCGCGTTGAAGATCGCGACGATCGGGCTGAGGAAGATCGGTCCGTAGGAATAGCCCTGGTACACGAAGGCGCAGGTGGCGGCGATCGTGACCCAGAGGGCCGCGACGGGGTGGGCGCGGCGCATGAGCAGCCCCAGCGGGCCGGCCGCCGCCAGCGCGTATCCCAGGGGGTCCAGCGGGACGCGGGTGGCCGGGTCGCCCGGGTGGACCTGGGCCTTCTGCGCGCCCGCCGTGCCCCAGGTCTGTCCCATGGCAACCAGCAGAGGCAGCATGGGCTCGATCGGATAGCGTCGTTTCGCGCGCACCCCAGAACGGTATGTCACCCCGCTGACCAGCGCATCGGCCCAGCGTGGCAGGACGGTCTACGCTCCCGGGTGTACGAGGGGGCCGCCCTCCGCGTGGGCGGGGGCACCGGACCGGATGCTTTCACAGCGATTGACCGCGCTCGTGACGCTGTGAGTCAATGCTGGTGCGATCTAGGAATGAGGTCCACCATGAGCATTCGCCGCGTGGCCGTGCCCCTCGTCGGGGTCGCCGTCTCCCTGACGTTCGTCGCGCCTTCAGGAACCGCCCAGGCCTCGATCACCGCCGCGCGCGGCGACGTCCAGGTCACCCGGGGGGAGGCCAAGGTCCCCGTCGCCGAGGGGTACGGCGGCGCGGTCTCGACCGTCGACCTGGACGCCAGCAAGGCCGCCCTGCGCGTCCTCGAACAGGGCGGCAACGCCATGGACGCCGCCGTCGCCGGCGCCGCCACGCTCGGCGTCACCGAGCCGTACTCCGCGGGGCTCGCGGGCGGCGGCTTCCTCGTCTACTACGACGCCCGCCGCGGCAAGGTCGTGACGATCGACGGCCGAGAGAAGGCCCCGCAGGCCATGACCGAGACCTCCCTGCAGGAGAACGGCGCGGCGATCCCGTTCGACCAGGCCGTGACCAGCGGGCTCTCGGCCGGCGTGCCCGGCAGCGTGGCGCAGTGGGAGCTCGCCCTCGACCGCTACGGCACCTTCTCGCTCGCCAAGGCGCTCCAGCCCGCCGTCGACGTCGCCACCCGCGGCTTCACGGTCGACCAGACCTTCCACGACCAGACCGCGCAGAACGCCGACCGTTTCGCCGACTTCACCTCCACCGCCGCCCTGTACCTCCCGAACGGCGCCCCGCCGCCCGTCGGGTCGGTCTTCCGCAACCCCGACCTGGCCGCGACCTACCGGGAGCTGGGCCGGCGGGGCGGCCGGTGGCTGTACGGCGGCAAGCTCGGCCAGGAGGTCGTCGCCACCGTCAAGGCGCCCCCCGTCAGGCCGGGCGCCACCCGGGTCGTACGGCCGGGCCTGATGGAGGTGTCCGACCTGAAGGCCTACCGGGCGCTGGAGCGCCGGCCCACCAAGATCGAATTCAAGGGCATGGACGTCTACGGCATGGCGCCGCCGTCCTCGGGCGGGTCGACGGTCGGCGAGGCGCTGAACATCCTGGAGGCGCTGCCGAAGGCCGGCCTGCACGAGTACCTCGAGGCCTCGCGGCTGGCCTTCGCCGACCGCAACAAGTTCGTCGGCGACCCCGACCACGTCGACGTGCCGCTCAAGGAGCTGCTGTCGGACGGGTTCGCCAAGGAGCGGGCCTGCCTGATCGGCGACGTGGCCTTGCCGAGCCCGGCCGCCCCCGGTTCCCCGGACGGCTCCTACGGCGAATGCCGGACGCAGGGCGCAGCCGCCGCCGGCGGCGAGGCCGCCGAGAAGCCCGAGGGGCCGGAGACGACGCACCTGGTCGTCACCGACCGCTGGGGCGACGTCGCGGCGTACAACATCACCATCGAGCAGACCGGCGGGAACGGCATCGTCGTCCCGGGCCGGGGCTTCCTGCTGAACAACGAGCTCACCGACTTCACCTTCGGCCCGGCGCCCGGCGACCCGAACCTCCCGGCCCCCGGCAAGCGGCCCCGCTCCTCGATGGCGCCGACGATCATCCTGAAGAACGGCAGGCCGTTGCTGGCCGTGGGCTCGCCGGGCGGCGCCACGATCATCACCACGGTGCTGCAGATCCTCGTGAACCGCTACGAGTTCGGCATGTCGCTGCCCGAGGCGATCGCCGCGCCGAGGGCCAGCCAGCGTAACGCCGCGGTGACCCAGGCCGAGCAGGCCTTCATCGACCGCTACGGCGCCGAGCTGACCGCGCGCGGGCACCGGTTCGCCATTCCGACCACTCCGCCGGTCGGCGAGATCGGGGCGGCCACCGGCCTGGAGTTCCTCGGCCACGGCAAGGTGCAGGCGGTCGCGGAGCCCTCGCGCAGGGGAGGGGGCAGCGCGCTGGTCGTCGTCCCGGGCAAGCTCACGCGATGAGCTCGTAGGCCCCCGGCTTCGCCCTGCGGGTGCGGGCCCAGAACTCGAAGCTGAAGCCCGGCCACAGCGTTCGGTTGCGGCCGGCCGCGTCGAGGTACCAGCTGCGGCAGCCGCCCTCGGACCAGACCAGTCGCGAAAGCCGTCGCTGCAGCCCGGCGTCGTAGGCCCGCTCGACCTCGGGCCGCACGTCGAGGGCCTTCGCCCCGGTGGCCGACAGCAGGCGCAGGCACGACATGACGTGCCGCACCTGGGCCTCGATCATGAAGACGACCGAGTTGTGCGCGAGCCCGGTGTTCGGGCCGAGCAGGAAGAACAGGTTCGGGAAGCCCGAGGTGGTCGTGCCGAGGTAGGCGTGGACGCCGTCGCGCCAGGCGTCCTGGAGCTTCAGGCCGTTCCTGCCGACGATGTGCTGCTCGTGCAGGACGTCGGTGACCTTGAAGCCGGTGCCGTAGACGATCACGTCCACGGGGTGCTCCCGGCCGGTGGCGTCGACGATCGAGCGCTCGCGTATCTCGGTGATCGGGTCGGTGACCAGTTCGACGTTGTCGCGGAGCAGGGCCGGGTAGTAGTCGCCGGACAGCAGGATGCGCTTGCAGCCGATCGTGTAGTCGGGGGTCAGCTTGGCGCGCAGCGCCGGGTCGGGCACCTGGGCGGCCAGGTGGCGTTCGGCGAGCGCCTGCTGCGCCTTCATCAGCCGCGGGTCGACGGTGAAGCCGAGGGCCCGGGCCTCCAGCAGCCAGTAGATCGCATCGCGCAGCACCCGCAGCGTGAACGGCAGCGTTCGCAGTGTTCTCCTGGTCCGGGGCGACAGCTCGAGATCGGGTTTGGGCTGGATCCACGGGGCGGTCCGCTGGAAGACGTGCAGCCGTTCGACCACGGGGGCGATGCGCGGGACGAACTGCACGGCGGACGCGCCGGTGCCGACCACTGCGACGCGCTTGCCGGTCAGGTCCAAGGTGTGGTCCCAGTCCGCCGAGTGGAACGACCGGCCGGTGAACGCCTCCCGCCCGGGGATGCCGGGGTAGGACGGGACGTGCAGCGCGCCGATGCCGGACACCACGGCGTTGGTGGTGAACCTCTCCCCACCGGTGGTGGTGACCTGCCAGCGGCTCGCCCGGTCGTCGTACTCCAGCGCGGCCACCTTCCGGCCGAAGCGCAGGTGCGGGGCGAGCCCGTACTTCTTCACGCACGCCCGCATGTACGCCCAGATCTCCTCCTGCGGGGCGAACAGGCGCGACCAGTCGGGGTTGAGGGCGAAGGAGAAGGAGTACATGGGAGAGGGGACGTCGCAGGCGCACCCGGGGTAGGTGTTGTCGCGCCAGGTGCCGCCGAGGTCGGGTTCCTTCTCGAGGATCACGAAGTCGTGGTAGCCCGCGTCCTTGAGCTTGATCGCCATGCAGAGGCCGGCGAAGCCGGAGCCGATGATCGTGATGCCGGGGCCGGTGGGTGGTGCCATGCGATCTCCCTATTAGACCTATGGTCTAATTTAGGTTCCAAGCGAGGCACGGTCCAGGGGGCGCCCTGTTTCCGGGCAGGGGAAAAGCGCCGACGGCGGCGTTGCCGGCGGCGCGGACTCCCTGTTGAGGTGGGGCGTCAGCGCACCAGGAGGAAGACCACCACGGCGACGACGATGACGGCGGCGGCGATGGCGATCGCCGGCACCAGGAACGACCGCTGCGGCGGGGCCGCCTCCGGCTCCTGACGCTGGGCGAAGGCCTTGAACTGCTGGGTGTTGCCTGCAGGATCAATCTGAGGTTCTGACATGGCAGAGACTTTAGCCACCCGGGACGACAGTTGAGGCTGTTTATGCCGGTTAGGCAGTGATCCGTGCATCGGAAGGCCGCCGATTCGGGCGAGTGCGGGACCGCCGGGTCGGGCGGATAGCGTGGGAGCATGCTCCGCACGCTGTTCTCGCCCCGCCTCGTGGGCCTCCACCTGGTGACGATCGGGGTGCTGATCTCGTTCACCCTCCTCGGGCGGTGGCAGCTCGGAGTGTTCGAGGAGTCGGGCAGGCCGCGCGCCGCCCTCGACCCGGCCCCCGTGGCGGTGGCCACGCTCCTGAAGGCGGGCGAGCGCGTGCCGGCCACGGTGGTGGGCCACCGAGTCACGGCCGAGGGCGAGTTCGACGCCTCCCGGCAGCTGCTCGTGGCCGAGCGCGCGCCCACGGTCGAGTCCGGCGGCGGGGCGGGCCGCGACGGAGGGTACTGGCTGCTGACCCCGCTCAAGCTGTCCGACGGCACCTTGCTGCCCGTCGTACGGGGATGGGTCTCCGACCCCGCTGACCCGGCGACCGCCGTACCGGGCGGGCAGGTGAGCGTGACGGGACGTGTGCAGCCCTCCGAACCCACCGACTTCGCCAGGCCCCGGACGGCTCCCCTTCCCCAGGGGCAGGTGGCCACCGTCTCCACCGCCTCGCTGATCAACCTCTGGCCGGGCGCCCGGCTGCGCGACGGATTCGTCGTCGCGACCGCGCAGGTCGCGGTGAGGTCCGGGGCCGCGCCCGCCCCGGCCGAGCGGCTGGTCGCGGCGCCGCCGCCCACCGCGCCCGGGGGGTTCACCTGGCGCAACCTCGCCTACGCCGCCCAGTGGTGGATCTTCGCGGCGTTCGCCGTGTTCATGTGGTTCCACTTCGTCCGCGACGCCCTCCGCGGCGGGCGGCGGGGCGAAGGGGCGGACGCCGAGGGCTCGGACGACGAGGACGAGGCGGTGGAGGCCGGCCGGGCCGTCGGGACGTCCCCGCAGGGCTGACCACGCCCCCGCCGGGATATCGTGTGGTGACCGCTCTCCAAGCGAGGTAATGACTGTCGTGGAATCCGCGTTCAAGCCCTTCCGGGTGATGGCCTACATCGTCGGGTGCATGCTGCTCGCCCTCGTCGCCGCCATGGTCGTGAAGTACGGCTTCGGCAACGCCACCCCGGTGGCGATCATCGGCCCCCTGCACGGCTTCCTGTACGCCGTGTACCTCCTGACGGCCCTCAACCTCGGGCTGAAGGCGCGCTGGTCGTGGCCCTTCACCCTCGTCGTGCTCCTCGCGGGCACGATCCCGTTCCTGTCGTTCGTCGCCGAGCGCAAGGCGGCCCAGCGCGTCCTCCGTGCCCAGGACGCCGCCGCCTCCGCCTGACGACCGGAGCCGTCACCGCCGGCCCGCCCCGCGATCGGGGTGGGCCGGTCGCGCCTTCAGCGGCCGATCTGGCGGCGCCGGATCCTGCGCAGCCGGGCCCGCTGCGACTCGTCGAGCATGAAGTAGGCCACCACGGGACCGCCCAGCACGGCGATGACGATGATCCACGCCACCAGCGACGGCAGCAGGAGAAGGGCGAGTACGGAGGCGATCCCCGCACCCAGGTAGTACTTAGCGAGTGGCGACATGGCCGGCCCTTTCTTTCAGCGGGGGAGATCCCCACCGCCCATTCTGCGTCGCCCCTTCAACGCGCGGCGGCTTCGGGCGAGTTCCACCCGCCACGAGTCGCGCCGGCGGCCTTCCGCCCGCGCCGTCGCCGTACGGCCGCCTTCCGCCGGCTCAGGCCTATTCCGCCAGGGCCTTCAAGGTCGCCTCGCCGCACGGGTCGGCGGGGGTGCTGACGGGGACGAGCGCCACCTCGTCGACGCCCGCCTCGGCGTAGGCGTCCAGGCGGTCCATGATCTCGACCGAGTCGCCGATCAGGGCGACCGACTCCAGCAGCGCGTCGGGGATGGCCGCCGCCAGGTCGGCGGGCGAGGGACAGGTGCGGGCGTAGGCGACGACGTCCGCGAAACCGGCCTCGGCGAACATCTCGGCGTAACCCGGCGCGGCGAGGTACGGGGCCACGCCCTGCCGGATCTGCGCGATCGCCGCCTCGTCGGGGTCCACGGCCGCGGCGACCCAGGCCGCGACCCGTGTCGTGCGGTCGAGCAGGCGCAGGTCGGTGACCAGCCGGGCCGCGGCGGCGGGGGTGAGGAGGTCGACCACCATGCGGTCGGCGAGCGCGGCGGCGCTCACCGCGAGGGGGCCGAACGCGGCGACGGTGATCTCGGACCGGGGGGCGGGCAGGCGGAGCCGGTACCCCTGACTGGACAGCTGCGTGCCGGAGAAGCCGGACTCCTCCCCGTCGAGCAGCGGCCGCAGCGCCTGGACGGCCTCGTGCAGCGCCGTGCCGGAGCCGGCGCGGGAGCGGCCGTGCCACCGCTCGACCACCTCGGCGCTGGAGGTGCCGAGCGCGACGCCGACCGGCCTGCCGGTGAGGGCGGCGACGGAGGCCGCGCCCATGGCGATCATCATGGGGTCCCGGACGGTGACCGCCAGCGGCCCGACGGTCAGCGTGATCCCGCGGGTCGCCGTGCCGATGGCCGTCGCCAGGGCGAAGGCGTCGTAGGTCCCTCTCTCGCCCACCCATACCTCGGGGTAGCCGCACTCGTCGGCGATCTGAGCGGTACGCACCGCCTCGCCCGCCGGGCGGTCACGCCACACCCCGAGGGAGACGCTGAGCCTCATGTGTTAACGCTCCTGCCGTAGCCCGCCGGGGAGCCCGTGCCTCACGGCGTGCCCCCGGCAACGTCCATGCGAGAGGCTTAGTCAACATCATGATCGAGGTTCCTCACCACCGGATGTGGAAGATCGTTCATGTTGTCCGAGGTGAAAGATTCAGCGGATCGGCGCCCTTGTCAAAGGTCGGCGGCGCGGGCGGTGAGGATGTCGTTGACAGGGCGGTGAGCAGGAAGAAAGCATCGCCGGCGAGTACGGTCGGTGGGAGCGCTCCCAGCCATCGGCGGTCCTCCGGTCCCGCGGCCTCATGTCGAAAGCGAGCGATCCGATGAGTGCTTCCGATTCCGCCTCTCCGCCCCCGCGCCCCGCCCGGCCCGCGCACCTGCGGCTCCTCGCCCTCCTGGCCGCCGTCACGGCGGTCGCGGCCCTGCTCGCGCCGGCACGGGCCGCCTCCGCCGCCGACCCCGCCTGCCGTGTCGACTACACCCTCAACCAGTGGAGCGGCGGGTTCACCGCCCAGGTGAAGGTCACCGATCTCGGCCCGGCGCTCACCGGCTGGGAGGTCCGGTGGACGTTCACGGCCGGCCAGACGGTCACCTCGGCGTGGAACGCCAAGGTGACGCAGACGGGGAGCGCGGTGTCGGCCGTCAACCTGTCCTACAACGCCACGCTCCCGGCCGGAGGCTCGGCCGACTTCGGCCTCCAGGGCGCCTCGGGGACCGCCAACCCCGTGCCCACCGACTTCACCCTCAACGGCGTGCCCTGCAACGGCACCGGGACACCCACGCCCACGCCGACCCCCACGCCGACCCCGACCCCGACTCCCACCCCGCCCGCCGGGTGCGCGGGAGCCGTCGTCTGCTCCGGTTTCGAGGACCAGACAGGCACGACCCCCACCGGCGACTGGCAGGTGACCGCGCCCAACTGCCAGGGCTCCGGCACGGCCACCGTGGACACCTCCACGGCCCACAGCGGCGCCAGGTCCCTGCGGGTGAACGGCGGGGGCGGGTACTGCAACCACGTCTTCGTGGGCACGACCAGGACCGTCTCCGCGGCCGGCCCCGTGGTGTACGCGCGCGTGTGGGTCAGGCACACCACGGCTCTGCCCGCCTCCCACGTGACCATGATCACCATGGCCGACACCGCGGACGGCGGGAAGGACCTGCGGATCGGCGGGCAGAACGGCGCCCTGCAGTGGAACCGCGAGTCCGACGACGCCACCCTGCCGGAACAGAGCCCGGCGGGCGTCGCGCTCAGCACGCCGCTGCCCACCGGCCGGTGGGTGTGCCTGCGCTACCAGATCGACACCACCAGGCAGGCGATGAGCACCTGGCTGGACGACAAGGAGGTCGCGGGACTGCACCTGGACGGCACGCCGACGCACGACGTCGACGCCCAGTGGCTGAGCCGCACGACGCCACCGCGCCCGGCGACCCTGCGCCTGGGCTGGGAGAGTTACGGCGGCGACGCCGACACCCTCTGGTTCGACGACGTCGCCCTCGGCTCCTCCCCGATCGCCTGCTGAGCCCACCCGGCTGCACCGGATCTTCACATATCGCTCAGGGTCGTCTGCACCGGACGGTCCTAGGCTCCCCTCCATGGCAGACCAGCGGCGCGTCCTCGTGGTCGAGGACGACGACACCATCGCGACGGCACTGCGGAACCGGCTCGTGGCCGAGGGGTTCGAGGTCCGGGTCGCGGGCGACGGAGAGGAGGCGCTCGCGGCGTACGCGCGGGCCGAGCCCGACCTGGTGGTCCTCGACAGGCTGCTCCCGGGCGTGGACGGCATCGAGGTGTGCCGGCGCATGCAGGCCGCCCGTCCGGTCCCGGTGCTGATGCTCACCGCTCTCGGGGAGGAGACCGACCTGCTCGTGGGGCTCGGGGTGGGGGCCGACGACTACCTCACCAAGCCGTTCAGCATGCGCGAGCTGGTCGCGCGGATCCACGCCCTGCTCCGCAGGGTCGAACGGGCCGCGCAGCTCGCGCACGAGGACACGGTGATCCGCGTGGGGGAGGTGGAGATCAACACCGCCGAGCGCCGGGTCTTCGTGCGCGGGGTGGAGTCCCAGCTGACACGCACCGAGTTCGACCTGCTCAGGCGCATGGCCGAGCGGCCCGGCCACGTCTTCGAGCGTGAGCGGCTGCTGTCGGACATCTGGGGCTTCTCGGAGGCGGCGGCCACCCGCACCGTCGACAGCCACGTGCGGGCCCTGCGCCGCAAGCTCGGCTCGGGCGTCGTGCGCACGGTGCACGGCGTGGGGTACGCGATGGTCAAGCCGTCATGAGGCCGCTGGACTTCCTCGGCCGGATCAAGATCAAGCTCGGGCTGGTGATCCTGCTCGCGGTGGCCACCGCCTTCGCGATCAACGAGTTCGGCCGCTCGCTCGGCGTCGTCGGCGTCGTCCGCATGAGCCTGGCGGCGGTGCTCAGCCTCGGCACGGTTCAGCTGATCGGCCGGGGCATGACCAGGCCGCTGCGCGAGATGGCCAAGGCCGCGCAGACGATCGCCAAGGGCCGGTACGGCATGCGGGTCAGGGCCACCTCCCGGGACGAGGTGGGCGAGCTGGCGCGGGCCTTCAACGCGATGGCCGCCGACCTCGGCGAGGTGGACCGGCAGCGGCGGGAGTTCGTCGCCAACGTCAGCCACGAGCTGCGCACCCCCATCGCCGGCCTGCAGGCCGTGCTGGAGAACATCGTCGACGGCGTCTCGCCGCCGGATCCGGCGACGATGAGCACGGCCCTGGCCCGGACCGAGCGCCTCGGCCGCGTGGTCGCCCAGTTGCTCGACCTGTCACGGCTCGACTCGGGGGCCAGGTCGATCGAGCCGGAGCCCGTGGCGCTCGGGCCGCTGTGCGCCCAGGCCGTGCGCGAGGCCGCTCTCGCCCGCGACGACCTGACGATCAGCGCCGCCGTCCCGCCGGGCCTCGGCGTGCGCGCCGACCCGGCGCTGCTCGGCCAGGTGCTGGCCAACCTGCTCGACAACGCGGTCCGGCACAGCCCGCCCGGCAGCCTCGTCGTCCTGTCCGCGCGGCCCGCGCGGGCGGGCGTACGGCTGGAGGTGGCCGACCAGGGCCCCGGGATCCCGGCGCCGGAACGTTCCCGGGTCTTCGAGCGCTTCTCCCGCCTCGACGCCGCCCGTGCGGCGGACGCGGGCGGCGCGGGCCTCGGCCTGGCCATCGTCAAGGAGATCGTCGAACTGCACGGCGGCTCGATCGCGGTCGCCGACGCACCCGTCGGCTGCCGCATGGCGGTCGACCTTCCCGGAAGGACGCCCGCCGTGGACGACACCGAGGACGAGCCGTCACCGGCTCCCGAACCCGCCGAAGAGCACACTCAGGAGACGGGGCACCCCGAAGCGGACGACCCCGCCGGCGTCGGCGGCGGCTACGTGCCGCCCCCGCTGCTGCCGCGCCCCGACCTCCCCGAGACGCCCCGCTGGGTGCCGCCGCTCGCCGCGGCGGTGGGGGTCTTGGCGGCGGTGGTGCTGCCGTTCGCGCGGCCGGGCCTCGGCGGCGTCCTGGTGACCGTCGCCGCCGGAGCGGCCGTGCTGCCCTGGGCGCGGCACCGGATCACGCCGTGGACGGCCGCGTTCGCCCTGCTGGCGTACGCGATGGTGGCCGTCGCCGCGTTCCGCGACGCCGGGTGGCTGGTGATGCCCATGCTGCTTGCGGCCTTCGCCTTCGCGGCCCTGGCGGTGTCCGGCGCGGGACGCGGCTGGCTCGGGATGGCCGCCGGTGTGCTCTCGGTGCCCCTGGCCGTGCTGCCGCTGCCGTGGTTCCTCGCCGCGCCGCTGAAGGGCCGCCGGCAGCGGCTCGCCCCGGTGGTGGCCGGGCTGGGCCTGGCGGTGATCCTGATCATGGTCTTCGGAGTGCTCCTGACCGAGGCCGACGCGGTGTTCTCCGCCTACGCCGACCGCGCGCTGTCGGCGGCGGTCCAGAACTCCTCGCTGCCGATCCGCCTGGTGGTGTTCGCGGTCTTCACCGCGCTGGTGGGCGCCGCGACGCTCGTGGCGCTGCGGCCGCCGGTCGATCCCGTGCCGCCGGACCTGCGGGGGCGGGCGAGCGGCACCCTGTGGATCCCGCCCCTGCTGGCGCTGGACCTGCTGTTCGCGTCCTTCGTGGCCGTTCAGATCACCGCCCTGTTCGGCGGCGACCGGAGGGTCGTGGAGACCGCGGGGCTGACCTACGCCCAGTACGCGCGGTCGGGGTTCTTCGAGCTCGTCACGGTCAGCGTGTTCGTGCTCGGCATCGTCGCCCTCGCCGCCGGGGTGCTCGCCCCCAAGGGGCGGCAGCGGTGGCTGCTCGGCGGCCTGCTCGGCCTGCTGTGCGCGCTGACCCTGGTGATCCTGGCCTCCGCCCTGCACCGCCTCGGCCTCTACGTCGACGCCTACGGCCTGTCGCGGCTGCGGGCGTCGGTCGGCGCGGCCATCTTGTGGCTCGGCGCGGTGTTCGCGCTGGTCATGGTGACCGGGGGACTGCGGCTGGCCCGCCGCCCGTCCGGCCCGCTCCCGCGCATGCTGGTGCTGGTGACCGGCCTGTCGCTGGTGGCGTTCGCCGTCTGGAACCCCGACCTGCGCGTCGCCGAGAGCGCCGTCGGGCGGGGGCCGGGCAGGCTCGACGCGGCCTACCTGAGCGATCTGGGCGCCGAGGCCGTCCCCGTCGTCGACCGGCTGCCGGAGCCGGCGCGCAGTTGCCTGCTGTCGCGCATGGGGATCGTCGGCCGCCTGGGCGTTCCCGACTCCTGGCAGGGCTGGAACCTCGCCCGCGAGCGGGCCAGGGACGTGCTGCGGGACCGTCCGCTGCGGGAACGCTCCCAGGACAGGTGCGAAGAGATAAGGTCGCCTGGGACATAGGTCGTCAGAGCGGGCTCCCTGAAAGGCACGGCTGCGGTGGACGGGTCGGTTTACGTCTATGTCGAGGACGTGCGCGACGAAGGCGCCGGCCAGGTCCTCGACCGGATCGCCGGATACGGCGTGCGCGAGGTGACGGTCGCCGCCGCCCACCACGCCGCCCGCGACGTCACCCCGCACGGCGCCTCGCGGATCACCATCCGGTCCGACGGCGTGCACTTCCCTCCGCCGGGGGAGGTGTTCGCCGGCCTGCGCCTGGCGCCGCCGGTGCAGCCCGGCGCCGACGAGGAGCCCCTCGCGGCGCTGCGCGAGGCCGCGGCCGACCGGGGGATGGCCGTGCACGGGTGGACGGTCTTCCTGCACAACACCACGCTCGGCCGCGCCCACCCCGACGTCACCGTGCAGGACTGCTTCGGCGGGCGCGGCTACCCCGCGGCCCTGTGCCCGGCCCACCCCGACGTCCGCCTGTACGCCGTCGCGCTGGCGAGATCGGTGGCGCGGCAGGGGGCGAGCAGCGTGGTGGCCGATTCGCTGCACTTCGGGGAGTTCAGGCAGGGGTACGAGCAGGAGCGGTGTTTCGTCCCGCTCGGCCCGATGGACGAGTTCCTGTTCGGCCTGTGCTTCTGCACCTGGTGCATGCGCCGCGCCGCCGACCTCGGGGTGAAGGCCGAGGTCGCCCGCGAGGAGTGCGCCCGCATCGTCGGCGGCGTGCTCGACGGCGACCCGCCCGCGCAGGGCGAGGTCACGCGGGCGGCGCTCACCGCGTACGCGGGGCCGGAGGCCGTGGCGTACGCCAGGGCCCGCTCCGAGACGGTGACCTCGCTGGTCAGCGAGGTGTCGGCGGCGGTGGCGTCCGAGGGCTCCCAACTGACCTTCCTCGACGGCACCGGCCACCGCAAGGGGTACGCCGACGGGCTGCCCCCGGCCGGGCTGGCCGCCCACGACGCCTGGCAGCTCGGGGTCGACCTCGTCGCGCTCGGCGACCTGGTGCCGTCGTTCGGCGTGCTCGCCTACGCCAGGGACGCCGCGCGGGTGGCCGACGACGTCGGCGCCTACCGCCGTTCGGTGGGCAACGACCGCGAGCTGCGGGTGGTGCTGCGCCCGGGCCGGCCCGACACCGACTCCGAGGACCGGCTGGCGGCGAAGGTGCGCGCGGTCAAGGCCGCCGGCGGTGACAAGGTCGACTTCCACGCCTACGGCCTGGTGCCCTACAACGTGCTGGACCGCATTCCCCGCGCCCTCGGCCGCCAGGCCTGAGCTCAGGCCGATTCGCGCACGATCAGGTCGCTGGGGAGGGTGACGCGGTCGCTGGTGCGCTTCTCCGGCGGCGTGAGCAGCAGACGCACCATCGCGGTCGCCTGCTCGGGGATCGGGTGGCGCACCGTGGTCAGCGGCGGATCGGTGTAGCGGGCGGCCTCGATGTCGTCGAAGCCGACCACCGCGACGTCGTCGGGCACCCGCCGGCCCGCCTCCCGCAGCGTGCGCAGGGCGCCGATGGCCATCAGGTCGTTGGCGGCGAACACCGCGTCGAGCGCGGGGTCGTCCTCCAGGAGCTGCCGCATCGCCGCAGCGCCGGAGGCCCGGGTGAAGTCGCCGACCGCGACGATCGAGCGGCGGTCGGAGCCACGCAGGGCGTCGCGGTAGCCGGTGAGCCGGTCCTGCCCGGCGATCATGTCGGGCGGCCCGGCGATCGTGGCGATGCGCCGCCTGCCGGTGTCGAGCAGGTGCCGCACACCGGCCGCGGCTCCGCCCACGTTGTCGTTGTCGACGAACGGCATCTCCACCGCCACCGCGGGCCTGCCGTACGACACCACCGGCACCCCCATGCGCTTGAGCGCGGCGGGCAGCGGGTCGGCGCCGTGCATCGACAGCAGCAGGACCCCGTCGACGTGCCCGCCGGAGATGTACCGCTCGACGCGGGCGTGGCCGCTCGGCGAGCCGGCCAGCATGAGGACGACCTGCTTGTCGGCCGCCTCCAGCTCGGCGCCGACCGTGCGGATCACCGTCGAGAACAGCCAGTCGTCGGAGAACACCCTGGTGGCGGGCTCGGAGATGACCAGCGCCACCGAATCGGTGCGCTGGGTGACGAGACTGCGGGCGGCGGAGTTCGGGACGTACCCGAGCTCGTCCACCGCGCGCAGCACCGTCTCCCTGATCTCCGGGGTGACCGTCGCCTGGCCGTTGACGACCCGCGACACGGTCGCCCGGGAAACCCCGGCCCGCGCGGCCACCGCCTCCAGCGTCGGTCGTTTCATCACACAGCCTCGTCTTCCTCGGGTGGGGAGGTCATCGGGCGAGGCCGTTCCTCCGGATGACATCCCTGTACCACAGCGCGCTGTCTTTGGGGAGTCGCCGCTGGGTCGCGAAATCGACGTGCACGATCCCGAACCTGCGGCGGTATCCATCGTGCCACTCGAAATTGTCCAGCAGCGACCATACGAGGTAGCCCCGCAGGTCCGCTCCGGCCTGGATCGCCGCGTGGGCGGCGCGCAGGTGGGCGTCGAGGTAGGCCAGGCGGTCGCGGTCGTGCACGGCGCCGTCCTCGACGACGTCGTCGAAGGCCGCGCCGTTCTCGGTGACCAGCAGCCCGGTCTCCGGGTAGTCGCGCGAGAGGCGCAGCAGGAGTGAGGTGAGGCCTTCGGGGACGATCGGCCAGCCCATGGCCGTCGTCGGGCCGCTGGGCGGTTCGAAGAAGACGCCCTCGCTGCCGGGGAAGGCCGGGTTGGCGGGCTCGCCGGGTTTCGGCGACACCACGGAGGGGTTGTAGTAGTTGATCCCGATCAGGTCGATCGGCTGGTTGATCAGGGCGAGGTCGCCGTCGTGGATGTGGCCGAGGCCGCCGTGCCGGGCGGCGACGGCGAGCACGTCGGCGGGGTAGCGGCCGCGCAGGGCGGGCTCCAGGAACTGGCGGTTCATCAGCCCGTCGATCAGGTCCGCGACCTCCGGGGGGCCCTCGACGGGGGAGAGGTTGAAGGTCAGGGAGACCTGGCGCGCGCCCGCCGCGCGCAGCACGGCCGTGGCGAGACCGTGCCCGAGCAGCAGGTGGTGCGCGGCGCGGAAGGCGGCGGCCGGGTCGGTCCGGCCGGGCGCGTGGACGCCCCAGGCGTACCCGAGGAAGGCGATCAGCCAGGGCTCGTTGAGCGTGGTCCAGGTGGCCACGCGGTCGCCGAGCCGGTCGTGTACGGCCGCCGCGTACTCGGCGAAGCGGTGCGCGGTGTCGCGCTCCGCCCAGCCTCCCCGCCGTTCGAGGGCGAGGGGGAGGTCCCAGTGGTACAGGGTGACGTACGGCGATATATCGGCTTTTAGTAGCTCATCCACCAGCCGGTCGTAGAAGTCCAGGCCCTTGGCGTTGACGGCCCCGCCGCCCGCCGGCTGCACCCGGGGCCAGGAGACCGAGAAGCGGTACGCCCGCAGCCCGAGCTCGGACATCAGCCGCACGTCGTCGGCGTACCGGTGGTAGTGGTCGCAGGCGACGTCGCCGGTGTCCCCGCCGGCCACCTTGCCCGGGGTGTGGGAGAAGGCGTCCCAGATCGAGGGCCCGCGGCCGTCCTCGCGCGCCGCCCCCTCGACCTGGTAGGCGGCCGTGGCCGCGCCCCACACGAAGCCGTCCGGGAAGACCAGCGCCTCTCGCGTGCCCGTCATCCCTTGACCGCTCCCTGCATGATTCCTCCGATGATCTGCCTGCCGAGCAGGATGAACACCAGCACCAGCGGCAGCGTCGCCACCGCGGTCCCGGCGAGTGAGAGTGTGAAGTCGGTGACGTAGCCGCTGGCCAGCGTCGACAGCGCGACCTGCACCGTCGGGTCGTCCGGCGTGAGCACCACCAGCGGCCAGAAGTAGTCGTTCCACGCCGTCATGAACGTCAGCATCCCGAGCACGGCGGCCGCCGGGCGCGCGACGGGCAGCACCACGTGCCAGAAGAGCCTGATCGTGGACGCCCCGTCGACCCGCCCCGCCTCCAGCAACTCGGTCGGCAGCGCACGGGAGAGGAACTGCGTCATGAAGAACACGCCGAACGCGCTGACCAGCGACGGGACGATGACGGCGGCGATCGTGCCGTTCCACTGCAACTTGATCATCAGCATGTACAGCGGGATGATCCCGAGCTGGGTGGGCACCATCATCGTCCCCACGGTGATCAGCAGTAGGGCGTTCCTGCCGCGGAAGCGCAGCTTGGCGAAGGCGAAGCCCGCCAGCGTCGAGAACAGCATCACCGAGACGGTGATCGAGCCCGCCACGACGAGGGAGTTCAGCAGCGCGAGCGCGAACGGCGCGGTGTCGAAGACCCGGGCGACGTTGGCGAAGAGGTTCCCACCGGGGAGCAGCGGCGGGGGCATCTCGGCCATGGCGGAGTTGTCGTGCGAGGCCACCACGACGCTCCAGTAGATCGGGAACGCCGAGAAGAACGCCACCGCGAGGAGCGTGAGGTACGTCAGCGGGTGCCGCCTGAAGGAGCCGAGCGTCCTGGTCCCGCGCGCGGCGACCCGTGCCGGGGCGGCGATCGCTCTGATCGTCATGACTCCAGCCCTCCTCGCATGCGCCGGATCATCACGTAGTTGAGCCCGACCACGACGACCACCAGCAGGAACATCACCCACGCCGCCGCCGAGGCGTAGCCGAACTCGAAGCTGCGGAACCCCTTCTCGTACAGGAAGAGTCCGAGGGTCTGGAACTGCCGGTCCGCCCCGCCCGTCGGCATCGCGCCGGCGCTGACCTGCGCCCCGAACAGCATGGGCTCGGCGATGACCTGCATGGAACCGATCGTGGACACGATCACCGTGAAGATGATCGTCGGCCGGATCATCGGCACCGTGATGCCCCGGAACTGCCTGAAGGCGCTCGCGCCGTCGATGGTGGCCGCCTCGTACAGCTCACGCGGCACGGCCTGCATGGCGGCGAGGTAGATCAGGGCGTTGTACCCCGTCCACCGCCACATGATCATGGTGGCGAGCGCGGCGTGGCTGCTCGCCGTGCCGGCCTGCCAGTCGACCCGGTCGAATCCGAAGGTCGACAGGACCGCGTTGATGATGCCGAACTCCCGGCCGAACAGCTGGCTGAAGATCACCACGACCGCGACCACGCTGGTCACGTTCGGCAGCAGCATCGTGACCCGGAACAGCGTCTGGTATCTCAGCGGCCGGTTCAGCAGGTGGGCGAGCCACAGGGCGA
The DNA here is from genome assembly GCF_018531465.1 of Sphaerisporangium fuscum. Lineage (GTDB taxonomy): Bacteria > Actinomycetota > Actinomycetes > Streptosporangiales > Streptosporangiaceae > Sphaerisporangium > Sphaerisporangium fuscum. The sequence goes on along the minus strand of NZ_JAHDTF010000001.1, from coordinate 189,824 downwards.
ACAGCAACTGCGGGACCGCCGACAGCACCCCGATCGACAGGGTGTTGAAGGCGGCGTTCCAGAAGTAGCCGTCCCCGACGAGCTTGGTGAAGTTGCCCAGCCCGACGAACGGATGGTCGCTCTTGAGCAGGTTCCAGTCGTGCAGCGACACCCAGGCGGTGTAGACCAGCGGGAACAGCCCGAAGGCCACGAAGAGCAGGAAGAAGGGGGAGACGTAGGCGTACGGCGACAGCTTGATGTCGAGCTGGTGCAGGCTCCGCCGCTTCGCCAAAGGAGCGTGCATGGATGTCCTTTTCCTTCGGGCCGGCCGGGCCGCGGGGTCTCCACTCCTGTGGCCCGCGACCCGGCCGGGACGGCTAGCTGATGCCCTGGACGTCCTTCAGGACCTGCTGCCACGACTGCTCGGGGGTCTGCTTGCCCTGCTCGATGCGGGTCAGGCCGTTGCCGATGGCCGTGCGCACGTCGCCTTCCTTCGGCCCGAGGTGCTGCGGCTTGAGGTTCTTGGCGGCGTCGGAGAAGATCTGGCCGACCGGTGCGCCGTTGAAGAAGTCCTTGGTGTAGTTCCTGATGTCCGGCTGGTCGTACAGCGACGGGATCGACGGGAAGTTGCCGATCTCCTTGAAGACCTTCGCCTGGTTCTCCTTCGAGGTCAGGAACATGATCAGCTCGGCGGCCTCCTTGGGGTGCTTGCTCTGCTTGGGCACGGTGAGGTGGGTGCCGCCGCTGTTGCCCGCGCCGCCCGGCACGGCCGCGATGTCCCACTTGCCGGAGGCGTTCTTGGCCTGGTCCTGGATGTAGGCGGTCATCCAGGCGGGGCAGATCACGGTCGCGAACGAGCCCTTGGCGAAGCCGGTGTTCCACTCCGGCGTGAACGCCCCGATCTTGGCGTCGAGACCGGCCTGGATCATCTGGACCGACAGGTCCCAGGCCTGCTTCACCGCCGGGTTGCTGCCGACCACGACGGTGTCGTCGGCGTCGTACACCCCCTCGGGGGCCTGCGCGATCATCGCGCGCATGACCTCACCGGGGCCGTCGACGAACTTGGCGCCCTTGGGGGCGGCGGCGGCGAACTTCTTGCCGGTCTCGATGTACTGCTGCCAGGTGGGCCACAGCTTGGAGACCTCCTCGCGCTTCGTGGGCAGGCCGGCCGCCTTGAACAGGTCGTTGCGGTAGCACATGGCGAGGCCGCCCACGTCGGTGCCGAGCCCGATGATCGACGAGCCGTCCTTGGAGACCCCCTGCTGCCACTTCCAGTCGAGGTACTCGCCCTGGCGGGCGGCCGCGCCGTAGTCCTTGAGGTTGTAGAACTTGTCCGGTTGCGCGGTGAACGAGCTGATGTAGCCGACCTCGATGGCCTCGACGTCGGCGGTGCCCGCGCCGGTGGCGAGATGGGCGGCCAGGTTGGTGTGGTGGTCGGCGTACGACGCCTGGCGCTCCTCGATCGTCACGTTCGGGTGGGTCTTCTTGAACTCCTCGTACAGGGGCTTGAAGCCGAAGTCGCCGAAGAGGCCGACGGTCAGCTTCACCGGCTCGGCCTTGGCGCCGCCCGACCGGCCGGCGGTGGCGCCGGAGCCGCCGCCACCGCACGCGGCGGCCGTGACGGTCAGCAGGACGGCGGCGAGCAAGGGGGTGGCGATACGGGCGACCCGCTGCCGGGAATGTGGCATGCCCATGGGAACCCTCCCTGGGTCCATTTATCGTGATCTTGAAGAGAGCGCTCTCGCCTAGATTGGGCTCGCCGTACGGCCACGTCAAGACACGTCCTTGTAACAAGGTTTCTTTTCTATTACGCGATTGTGCCCGGTGAGACCGAGGTCGGAGACGTCCTGCCTGGCCGAACGGCGGAAGGAGAGCTACCACCGGAGGCACTTCTATAGAGAGCGCTCTCATGATCTAGGAGAACCTGTTGACAGGGGATACGACCGCATCTAACGTCGGCGGCGCCGAGAGCGTTACGAGGACGTTACGCCGGCGCGAACGCCTGGTCGTCCGGCACCGCGCGCGCTCGAACGGCCGTCGAGCCGCCCGCGAAACCTGCCCATGGAAGCCGGCGCCCCTTTCCCGAGGTCCGGGCCGGCCCCTGAGAAGTGTCTGATCTGTCCCCCAGAGAGAAGAGGATCATCATGGGCACCTCCCTCCTGTCCCCGGCGAGGGGCCGGCCCCGGCTCCGCGCCCTGCTGGCCGTCGTCGGCGCGGCCCTCCTCCCGCTGGCCGCCATGACCGTCACCGGCGGTCCGGCCGGCGCGGCCGTACCGCCCACGCCGAGCGGCTGGAGCCTGGTCTGGAGCGACGACTTCGACGGCTCCGCGGGCTCGCTCCCCTCGTCCGCTAACTGGATCATCGACACCGGCCACGCCTACCCCGGCGGACCGGCGAACTGGGGCACCGGGGAGATCCAGAACTACACCGCGAGCCCCTCCAACGTCAGCCTCGACGGCGCCGGCAACCTGCGCATCACCCCCATCAAGAGCGGCTCGGAATGGACCTCCGCGCGCATCGAGACGCGCCGGGCCGACTTCAAGCCGGCGGCCGGCCGGGTCCTCCGCATCGAGGGCCGCATCCAGATGCCCAACGTCACCGGCAACGCCACCCTCGGCTACTGGCCGGCGTTCTGGGCGCTCGGCTCGCCCTACCGCGGCAACTACTGGAACTGGCCCGGCATCGGCGAGTTCGACATCATGGAGAACGTCAACGGGATCAACGCCGTCTGGGGCGTCGTCCACTGCGGGGTGAACCCCGGCGGCCCCTGCGGCGAGACCACCGGGCTCGGCGCCAACCGCGCGTGCCCGGGGGCGAGCTGCCAGTCGGCGATGCACACCTACCGCTTCGAGTGGGACCGCAGCGTCACTCCCAACCAGCTGCGGTGGTACGTCGACGGGCAGCAGTTCCACAGCGTCAGCGAGAACCAGATGGACGCCGGCTCGTGGAGCGACATGACGAGCCACGCCGGGTACTTCATCCTGCTCAACGTGGCCATGGGCGGCGCCTTCCCCAACGCGCTCGGCGGTTCCACGCCCACCGCGGACACCGTGTCGGGCCGTCCCATGCTGGTCGACTACGTCGCCGTCTGGCAGAGCGGCGGATCCACCACGCCGCCGCCGGGTGGCGTGGACGCCCGCTCCACCATTCAGGCCGAGAACTACCAGGCCCAGTCCGGCACGCGGCTCGAGGCCACGACCGACACCGGAGGCGGCCAGAACGTCTCGTACATCGGGAACGGCGACTGGCTCCGCTATGACGGGGTGAACTTCGGGAGCGGCGCCGCGACCCAGTTCAAGGCCCGGGTCGCCTCGGGGGCCGGGGGCGGCGTCAGCGGGCTGGTCCAGGTACGGCTGGACAGCCTCGCCGCGGCTCCCATCGGCGACTTCGCCGTGGGCGACACGGGAGGCTGGCAGAGCTGGCGCACCGTCCCCGCCAACATCAGCGGGGTCACCGGCACCCACACCGTCTACATCACCTTCGCGAGCGGCCAGCCGGCCGACTTCGTCAACCTCAACTGGTTCACGTTCGGGAACTGACCGCCGTCCCCGGCCCGCGTCCCCTGCCGGGCGCGGGCCCCGCGGCGCGCACCGCGGGGCTCCGCGAAATCCAGGATTCGGCCCGTCACCCTGGTTATCCTGGGCAAATGAAGATCGGTAAGCAGGTCGTCACCGGCCTCGCCCTCGTCGCGACGGCCGCTCTGGCGGGATGTTCGACCGAGAGCGCCTCGCCCGCGTCCGGTCTGAGGATCGGCAGCTCGTCCTTCACCGAGGGCGGCGCGATCCCGCAGAAGAACGCCTGCGCCGAGCAGGGAGGCCGCGACGTCTCGCCCGCGCTCGCCTGGAGCGGCGTCCCGGACTCGGCCCGCGAACTGGCCATCGTGGTGAACGACTCCGACGCGCCCGGCGGTTCGTACATCCACTGGATCGTCACGGGCATCCCCGTCTCGCGGAACCACGTGCAAGAGGGGGAGTCGCCGGGGAAGGTCGCCCGGGGCAGCGACGGTCGCCGCCGGTACGCCGGCCCGTGCCCGCCGAGCGGCACCCACCACTACCACTTCACCGTGTACGCGCTGCGTGACCGGATCCGCCCGAAGGGCGACGCGAAGGCCGTCCACCAGCAGATCAAGGACGCGGCGATCGCCTCGGCCGAGACGGTCGGCACCTGGGGCCACTGACCGTTCAGTGCCGCAGGCGCGCCCCGTCCAGCACCAGGTCCACGGCCCGGTCGGCGAAGCCGTCCTCCAAGGGCATGCCCCGGAAGACGGCGCGCAGCCACACCGCTCCCGCGAGCAGGTCGACGATCGTCATCGGGTCCGTGCCCGGCCGCAGCTCGCCCCGGTTCGCGGCCCTGTCGAAGATCGGTAGCTCCCGGGCGAAGCGCTCGGCGAAGAAGCGCCGGGTGGCGACGGTGAGCTCCGGGCTGTTGACCGCCGCGCCGAGGGCGGCGACCGCGATCTCGGCGGCGGGTGGCGTGGTCAGCAGCGCGGCCATGCCGTCCACCAGTCCTTTCAGGTCGCCGCGGAGGCTTCCGGTGTCGGGAGCCTGGAAGTCCAGCACACGCGCCTCGACCAGGGCGTCGCCGGTGAGGGCGGCCTTCGAGGGCCACCAGCGGTAGATCGTCGTCTTGTTGACCCCGGAAAGCTCGGCGATCCCCTCGATCGTCAGCCGCTCGTAGCCGTTCTCGGCCAGCATCTCCAGCGTCGCGCGGAAGATGTCCTGCTTCCTGCGCGGGCCCGCTCCTGTCGCCGTCATGCCACCACCATATTGCAACGCACCGTTGCGTTGGTTTATCGTCAAATCACGACGCAACGGTGCGTTGCATTCGAGTGGCTTGAGGAGTGACCATGAAGCTGCCGGTCGTGTTCGTGCACGGCATGCGGGTCAGCGGCACCATGTGGACCCCGGTGATGTCCCGGCTCGACCGGCCCGCCGAGGCTCCCGACCTGCCCGGCCACGGTTCCCGCAGAGGCGAGCCGTTCGGCCTCGGACCCGCCACCGAGACCGTCGCCTCCGCCGTCGACCGGATGGGCGGCCGCGCGCTCCTCGTCGGCATGTCGCTCGGCGGCTACGTCGCCATCGCGACCGCCGCCCGCTTCCCCGGTCGGGTCGCGGGCCTGGTCGCGATGGGCTGCACCTTCCGGCCCCGCGGGGCCCTCAAAGCCGTGTACGGCCTGGCGGCGTCGCTGGCGGCCCGCGACCCGGGCCTCGCCGGGCGCCTCAGCGAGTACGCCTTCCGCCGAACCGTGCCGGGGGAGCCGGCGGAGGCGGTCGTCGCGGGCGGGTTCAGCTGCGAGGCCCTGCCGGCGGTGGTGAAGGCCGTGGGCGACGCCGACCCGCTGGCCGATCTCGCCGCCTACCCCGGACGCGTCTGGCTGGTGAACGGCTCGCGCGACCACTTCCGCCGCGACGAGGCCGGCTTCCTGCGCGCCTGCCGCGACGGGCGGCTGATCCGGATCCCCGGGCGCGGCCACCTTTCCGTGCTCGCCGAGCCCGCGCGGCTGGCCCGGATCGTCGAGGACTCCGCCCGCCTGGCCGGCGCGCGATCAGCGTGACCGCGTGCCGCCCGTGAACGCGGTCGCGATACCGAGCCCGAGGTAGACGCACCCGCTGACGTACCTCAAAGCCCGCTGCCGCCCCCGCAGCACCGTGCCCAGCGTGCCCACGCCGAGGGCGTACACCATGTCGTTCACCAGACCGAGGGTCAGCAGCGCCAGGCCCAGCACCACGATCTGCAGGGCGGGGGCGCCCGCGTCCGCGTCCACGAACTGGGGGAGGAAGGCGAGGAAGAAGAGGATCACCTTCGGGTTCAGCACGTTGACGATCACCCCCTCCGCGAACACCCGGCGCAGCGGCTGCCTGGCCGCCTCACGCGCGTCGGCGCCGTTCCGGCTGGTCAGCGTGCGGATGCCGAGGTAGACGAGGTACGCCGCGCCCGCCCACTTCACGGCGGCGAACGCGGTCGCCGACCGGGCGATGAGGTACGACAGCCCCGCCGAGGCGGCGGCGATGTGGACCAGCGTCCCCGTCTCCACCCCCAGGGCCGACATGACCGCGGCGGCGCGCCCCTGCGCGAGACCACGCGCGGTGATGTAGATGATGTTCGGCCCCGGGACGATCACCAGTGCCGTCGCGGCGAGAAAGAAGACCAGCAGTTTCGAGGGGGAGACCATGGCCATGACCGTAGGTTCTGCCCGCTTCCGGCGACAGGGCCATATGGCGTGGCATTTCCCGTCCAATCACGATGGCATACTCCGAGCGTGGTGTTGGGTGAGGCGCCGGGGGCGCTGGTGGGGCGGTCGGACGAACTCGGCCGCCTGCTCGCCGTGCTCGACGCCGCGGGTGACGGGCAGGCCGGGGTCGCCGTCATCGGCGGCGACGCAGGCATCGGCAAGACGCGGTTGGTGGCCGAGATCGTACGGCTGGCCACCGGGCGGGGCTTCGCCGTCCTCGGCGGGCAGTGCGCCGAGCTGGGCGACGCCCTGCCGTACCTTCCCCTGGCCGACGCCCTGCGCGGCGCCGCGGGCGACCCCCGCCTGGCGGAGGCGATCGAGACGCGGCCCATGCTCCGCAGGCTCGTGCCCGGCGCGTCGTCCGTCGCGGCGCCCGAGACCGGCTCCGGGCTCGCCCAGCAGCAGCTGTTCGGGTCCGTGCTCGACTTCCTCACCGAGCTGTCGCAGGCCCGGCCCGTGCTCCTCGTCCTCGAGGACCTCCACTGGGCCGACGGCTCCACGCGTGACCTGCTGGTGTTCCTCAGCCGAATGATCCATCGCGAGCGGATCTGCCTCCTCGGTACCTACCGCACCGACGACCTGCACCGTCGCCACCCCCTGCGTCCCCTCCTCGCCGAGCTGCAGCGACTTCCCTCGGTGACCGCCGTGAAGCTCGCGCCGCTCAGTGCCGACGAGATGTCCGACCACCTCGTCTCGCTCGGCGCGTCCGACGCCAAGGTCATCGGCGGCATCATCGAGCGGGCCGAGGGAAACCCGTTCTACGCCGAGGAGCTCCTGGCCGCCGAAGGCCTCCCGTACAACCTCGCCGACCTGCTCCTGGCGCGCACCGAGCGGCTTTCGGAGCCCGCCCAGCGGGTGCTGCGCGCGGCGGCGGTCGCGGGCCGCCGCATCGACCACGACCTGCTGCGGAAGGTCTCGGGCCTCGACGACGCCGAGCTGGAGGCGGCCATGCGCGAGATCGTGTCCCGCGGGCTGCTGCTGCCCGACGGAGACTACGGGTACGCCTTCCGCCACGCGCTCCTCCAGGAAGCCGTCTACACCGACCTGCTCCCCGGAGAACGCACCCGCCTGCACGGTGAGTTCAGCCGCCTGCTCCACGACTCCCCGGCCGAACTCGCCTACCACCATCTCGCCGGTCACGACCTCCCCGGAGCCCTGGCCGCCTCGGTCGAGGCCGGACGGCGGGCCGATCGCGTCGGCGCGCCCGGCGAGGCCCACCGTCACTACGACCAGGCACTCGCCCTGTGGCACCGCGTCCCCGACGCCGAACGCGTCGCGGGGATCGACAGGGTGCGCCTCGCCCTGCTGTCCGCCGCCGCCGCGGACGAGAGCGGCGACCCCCACCAGGCGATCAACCAGCTGCGCGAAGTGCTCAGCACCACCGAGCCGACCGCCGAGATCTGGGAGCGACTCGCCTACTACCTCATCGACTCGGGCGACGACGCGGCCGTAGAGGCCGCCAGAACCGCCGTCGAGCTGGCCACCGGCTCCCCGCCTGACCGACCGGCGTCCGGGCGGATGACCGCACGCGCCCTCGCGACGTACGCACGATCACTCACCTGGACCTCCCGGCACGACGAGGTGAGGGAGCTGGCCGGCCGGGCCCTGGAGGCGGCGCGATCGGCGGGCGTCCGCGACGCCGAATCCAGCGCGCTGATCTCCCTGGCCATGGTCACCGAGATCGAGGGCCACCTCGAGCGCGCCGAGGAACTGCTCGCCCTCGCCGCCGGCATCAGCTCGGGCAACCTGTCCATCGACCTGCGCGCCATCTTCCACCTCGCGCGGGTGCGGTACGAACGCGGCGACCTCGCCGCCGCGGCCGTCATCGCCGAGGACGGCGCGAAACTGGCACGCGAGACCGGCCTCACGTGGAGCGTCTACGGCACCGACCTCACCTTCCTCCGGCTGCTCATCGACTACGTCGCCGGCGACTGGGAACAGGCGGCCGCTCTCGCGTCCGGCTTCGCCATACGGGTCGGCAGCATCCGCGAGGCCCTGCTGTCGGGGTATGCCCTCTTCCTCGAAGTCGCGCGCGGCGACGCGATCGTCGAAGAGCGGATGTCCTGGCTCGAGCCCTTCTGGCCCGACGGGTTCGTCACCTACATCGTGCGCGGCCTCGCCGCCGAGCACGCACTGTGGAACGACGATCCGCGAACCGCCCTCGACCACGTCGAGGCCGTCCTCGAAGTACTGGAGCCGTACGAGGCCGTCACCATCCGCATCTGCGCCACGGGGCTGTGGGCCCTGGCCGAGCTGGGGGAGAGCGGAGAGCAGGCCGACGACCTGCTGCGACGGGCCCGCGCCTCGGCCACGATCGGCCCGGGGTCCGGGGCGCGCGGCGAGATGGGGATCGAGGGGCGAGCCTGGCTGGCCCGCGCCGAGGCCGAGTGGCACCGGGTCAACGGCACCGACGGCCCCGACCTGTGGCGCGGGGTCGTCGATGCCTTCGACTACGGGTTCGTCTACGAGGTCGCCCGGTCACGCTGGCGGCTGGCCGAGGCGTTGCTGGCGGCCGGCGACCGCGACGAGGCGCTCGCCGAATGGCGGCAGGCCGTCGCCGCCGCGGACAAACTGGGCGCCGCCCCTCTCGGCCGCGCCCTCGCCGCCCTCGGACGCCGCGCCCGCTTCACCACCCCGTCCACTCAGGGACGGCTGACCGGCCGCGAGCAGGAGGTTCTCGCCCTGGTCGCCATCGGCCTGTCCAACCGCGAGATCGCCGAACGGCTCTTCATCGCCCAGAAGACCGTGAGCGTCCACGTCTCCAACATCCTCGCCAAACTCGGCGTGACCTCCCGCACCCAGGCCGCCGCCTACGCCCACCAGGAAGGCCTGACCGCGGCCCCCGGTGACACCACGTGAACGCGGCGAACGGCACCGGCGGGTTTCGGGCGCTCCCTTGGCCATCTGTGTCAGACGAACGGGAGAGAGGCGCCGCGTCGCCGCGGTGATCCCCGATCACCTGGTCCAGGGGAGCGCGGCTAAGTCGGTGGTCGATCACGTCTGCGCGTGCGTGGACGCAGCCCGGGTGCTCCCGGCTCGGCTCGATGAGGCGAGCGCGGCAATCGGTGGTCGGCCACGTCTGCGCGTGCGTGGACGCAGCCCGGGTGCTCCCGGCTCGGCTCGATGAGGGGAGCGCGGCAATCGGTGGTCGGCCACGTCTGCGCGCGCGTGGACGCCACCCAGTACTCCCGGTTCAGCCCGACGACCTGCTGCCCGGACCATTCGCCGCCAGGAACTCCGTGACGAGCGCGGCGACCACTTCCGGCTGCTGGGCGAGCATGTCGTGACCGGCGTCCAGTTCCGTGACCCGCACATTGGCCGGTACGCCCGCGAGGTCGCGCCGTACCCCTCTTCTGTACGCCTCCATCAGCTCCCCGCCCGACATCCCCGGCGGGTCCTGGTTCGCGATCACCACGAGCGCGGGACAGGTGACCTGACGCAGCAGAGGGATCGTGTCGCGAAGTTCCGGTGTGTATCGCACCGCGTTGAGAAGCTCCGCGCCGGGCCGGGCGTAGATCTCCCCGTCCTTCTCGATGCGGGCCCTTTCGGGGAACATCGCGAGGAACTCGGGAGGGAGCGGCCGGCCCATGGTCGCGACCTGCGCGTCGAACACGGCCTTGAGCTTCGCCAGCTCCTGGTCCCGCGCGACCGGATCCATCCCCGGGTAGTTGCCCGGGTCGCTCTCGGCGGACCGCAATCCGTCCAGGTTGACGATGGCCGGGCATTCGGGGTGGCGCCGGGCCCACAGTACGGCGAGCATTCCCCCCAGCGACTGCCCGACGATCGCCGGGTTGCCGAGGCCGAAATACTTCACCACGGCCTCGACGTCGTCCAGAACCCGTTCCCACTCCCACGGCCCGTCACCGGACAGCCCATGGCCCCGTAGGTCCATGGCCACGACCCGGTGGTCCCGTAGTTCGAACCCGTCCCACGCCTCCAGCGTGCCGCCGAGCCCATGGAGGAGAAGCACGGGCGCGCCGTGCCCGCCGAAGTCCCGCGCCGCGAGAGGGATTTCGTGTTCAGTGATGGTCACGTCGTGCGGCATAACGCTCCTGAGGTTGATTCAGCCGTTCGCGTATCGATTGCGTGGTCACCCCGCCGTCGGGATGCCGGTCGAGCTTCGCGCGTTTGACCAGGTCGTGAACTCCTTGCCGGGTGATGCCGAGCATCGCCCCCGCGGTGGCGAACGGCACCGCCTCCCTCCCGGGGTGGCCCACCCGTCTGGCCACCACCCTGCCGAAGGCCGTGCGCCACCACTCCTCGGGCGGATCGAACAGGTCGTCCCCGGGGAAGACCGCCGCGATCAGGCGCGCCGCGGTACGAACCGCGAGAGCGTCGTCACGTCCCAGCAACTGCGCGGCCCACACCTCGGCCTCGATCCGCAGCCGCTCCCTGACGGGGCCCACCTGCTCGTCCGAGCCGAACAGGATCTCCAACGGATCGACGACCCGCCGCTCGACCAGCCCGACCAGCTCTTCGACCAGCGCCACGTGCTCGCTCGTACTCACTTGACGGACAATAGCAAGTACTTGCTCATGCCTGTCAAGTAGTGACCCTCCGGCCGGCCGCAGCCCACTCGACGGATGGGCCGCGACGTTTCCACGGCCCTTGAGGTGTCCGCGGTCTCCGGCGCGGCCGTTGGTTCGTTCGAGGGTGAGTCGCGACGTTTCTGTGGCCCTGGGGGTGTTCGTGGTCTCCGGTGCAGTCGTTGGCCCACTCAACGGACGGGCCACGGCCTTTCCCGTGGCCCCTGAGGTGTCCGCGGTCTCCGGCGCGGCCGTTGGTTCGTTCGAGGGTGAGTCGCGACGTTTCTGTGGCCCTGGGGGTGTTCGTGGTCTCCGGTGCAGTCGTTGGCCCATTTGGCGGCCGGGCCAGGGCCTTTCCTGTGGCTCTCGGGTGTTCGTGGTCTGCGGTGAGGACGTCACCGTCCGCGACTCGGTTCTTGACGGGCTGCCTTCTCCCTCTTATGTGGCGTGGTGTTTTGTCGACTCGTCAGCAGCCTTGCCGCCGAGCGGAACCCCGAACACTCCTCGAACCCGAATCACGACGCGGGAACAGCGGGATCACTCACAAAGCTCGTCCGGCAGCGGGATCACCGACAAAGCTCACTCGGCTAAACGAGGGCGGAGACCCTGGCTTCATGTGTTCGACGACGTTCTTCCAGATGCGATCCTGACGGGATACGCCGTCTCCAGGATCAACTGTCGCTCGTGGCGCGAGCGGCGCGAGTGAGCTCGCGGACGACGTCGATCAGCTCGGCCGGATCGAACGGCTTCGTCAGGTAGGCGTCGACGCCGATACCGAGGCCGCGCTTCTTGTCGTCTTCCTGGGCCCGGGCTGTGATCATCATGATCTTTATGTGACTGGTGCTCTCGTCGGCGCGCAACTTGGTGGCCGTCATCCAGCCGTCCAGGCGAGGCATCATCACGTCCAGCGTGATCACGTCGGGCTGCACGGCGGCCACGCGATCAAGGCAGTCCTGCCCGTCGGTCGCCGTCTCGACCTGGAAGCCCTCCAAGCTGAGGTTCACGGCGATGAGCTGCCGAATCACCTCGTCGTCATCGACGACCAGCACGCGTCCCAGAACCTCTTCCACGGCCGCGAGGCTAACTCGCCAAATAGGATCTCGCGACCTTTTGGCAAAACTTTGTCAACGCTCGCGACTGTTCACCCCACAAGACCACCCTGAACCACCACCGCTTCCTTCCGTCGCCCCTGCCTCCCGCCCCCTTACTCTGGGACGTCCCTCGAGCTGCGTAGCGCCTCGGCCTTGCTTTCCTCGCTCTATGCCGCCCGTCGCCCTGGGCATGCCCCCCTCTGCCGGCCGCTTCCCAGCCCACCAGCACGCTGGCTTGAACACGTCGGAGAGGCCCTGGAGGGGCAGGAAGAGCAGTTGTCTGCATCAGACCGCATCCAGCGCCGGTCCGCCCCCGGATGCTGTCCACCACGGCCCCCTGCCGTCTCGTTTATCCACAGGAACGGTGGGACTGTCTCAGCCGCTCGCGCATGTCCGCAGGTCAGCGTCTGATTTCGGTTCCACCTCGTTTCCCGCGCCGCTTCGGTAGTCCACAGAGCCGCGTTCGGCTCCGTGTGGACCCGCCCGCCCGGCCGATCCTGGCACCTCGATTCTTCGTCGAGCCCAAGGGAGGGCATCCGTGATCACGATGCTCGTCACCACCGTCCTTGTCACGGGGGCGGCTCTTTCCGGAGGTTCTACGGGCGTTCCGCGCCTGCAGGCAGCTTGTTGCTCTCACATCCGCTGGCTGCCCCGCCTGGAAGCCCGCACCCCGTCGCCCGGCCGACAAGTCCTCGGCCACCCGCCCGGCCCCGAAGCCTTTGCCCAGCTGTCTGGTCTCGAAGTCTCCGCCGAGTCGTCCGGGCCCGAAGCCCCTGCGGGGCTGCTCGGCCTCGTGCAGCTCCGATCGCCACACACTCCACCAGCGGCCTGGTGGCCATTCAGCCTCGCTCAGTGGCCTGGCACCGTCGTCCCCCACTGGTCCGAAGCCACACTCAGGAGATGGCTCACCGCGATCTCCTTGACCCCGCTCGCTCAGTCGTCGCCGACCGTGCCCAGGGTGTGGCGGCGCATCGCCTCGACCTCCCGAGGGGATCTTGGGAGAGGCTCAAGAGAGGTTGGAAAGGCCCCGATGGTCTCCCTCTGCCGATACTTCATCACCGGCGATGCCCTCTTACTGACGGGTTCCGAACCCACCGAGCCCCCGACTCCCGCCCCTTCCCAGCCGCCCTCCCAGTCGGCCGGATCGCTTCATCGCCAGATCGACCCTTACGGCTCTCCTGGCGCCCGCATGTGGACCTGGCCAGCGCATCACCTCGGCCCTCGTCGATCCTCAGAGCATCGACTCGATCAGAGCCGGCCCGGCCGCCGCGGTGAGGGAGGAGGGGACGCCCTCGCCCCCACCGTCGTCCATCAACCGGCGATCCTCGACGAGGCCGCTGGCGAAGCCACCGGTGACCCCAGAGGTGGGTCCAGTCGACGTCCCAGCGAGCAATCCAGGGCTCGTTCGCGTGACGAAGCCGGAGGGGGCGGGCCATGCTCGAACTCAAAGGCCCGTTCCACATCCCGCCCCAGCACCGAGCCTCACTCCCGAGCCACCCCCCGCCCCAGCCCTCGGCCTCACTCCGTACCCGACTCCCGGCCTGCCCTCCAGACCGACTCTCGGCCCGACTCCGAGGCCTTCCCTCGCCTCGACCTGCAGACTGACCCCGTGCCCGGCTCGGGGGCTCTCTCCCGGCCCGGCTTCCGCGCTGCCCTCCAGGGTGACCTCCGATCCGGCTCGGAGGCTTTCTCCCCGCCTGGCTTCCGCTCTGGCTCCCAGGTCAGCTCCCCGCCCGGCTCTCGGTCCGGTTTCGGGGCTCGCTCCCGGTCCGGCTTGCGGCCTCTTTCCCGAACCAGCGCTCGGGCCGGCGTCCGGCCTCACTCCCGTCGAACCGGCGCTTCCTTCTCTCGATCGCGTCCCGCCAGGGCCGGATCCGTCGCCGTCGCGGTGGCGCTCCGTCAGATCGGCACGCCATACGTCTGGGGCGGAGGATCCAGGGCCGGTGCCACGGGCGGTGGCTTCGACTGCTCCGGACTGGCGCTGTACGCCTGGTCCCGAGCCGGGATCACGCTGCCGCACTACACGGGCAGCCAGTTCGCCAAGGGCACCAAGATTCCGTTCTCTCAGCTTCGCCCAGGCGATCTCGTCTTCTTCGGCGGCGGCAACGGTGACCCCACCCACGTCGGCATCTACGTCAAGGACGGCGTGATGGTCCACGCGCCCAAGACCGGCGACGTCGTACGCAAGGTCGACTTCGCCCATTCCGCCTACTACCGGGCCCGCTACAGAGGAGCGATCAGACCAAGCGCGTGAGCCTCGGCGACCCACACCGCTCCACCGCTTGGCATCCTCATGCTGTCCCACCGACCCCCCGGGGCCCCACCCCGTCCCGGCTGTCTGAGCGGCCCGGCGCGCACTCACCACCCCGAGGGCCTCGCGCCGTCCAGCTGTCTGGGCGGTCCCGCGACGTCCCAGCGCCCGGGGCCCTGCGTCGTCTGTTGTCTGGGCGGTCCCGCGATGTCCCAGCGCCCCGGGGGCTCCGTGCCGTCCGGCTGGCTGGGCGGTCCTGCGCTATCCCACCGTCCCGGGGCCCCGCGTCGTCCGGGTGTCTGGGTGACTCCGCGCGGTTCCACCGCCCCGGCGGCCCGCCCTGTCCGGCTATCTGGGCGGATCCACGCCGTCCCGCCGCTGGGCGTCCTCGCGCCGTCCCGGGGCCGGCGGCGGTCCCAAGCCGTTTCGCGAGCCGGCGGCGGTCCCGCGCCTCCCGCCGGGCGTCGGCCTCCGGCGGGACGGCCGGACGGAGGGACGGAGGAGCGGAGGGGCGGGGGACGGAGGGGCGGAGGGGCGGAGGGGCGGCGCGGGGAGACCGCCGCCAGGAGGGCTGTGGTGGCAGGACGCTTGTTCGGCGCCTGCCATCACAGGCCCTCAACCGAGACGTGATCGTCCGTCCGGGCTTTCAAGTAACAGAAGTCCTCCAGATGCTGGTAGCCTTACCACTCGTTGAGCCCCCTTAGCTCAGGGGATAGAGCACCGGCCTCCGGAGCCGGGTGCGCAGGTTCGAATCCTGCAGGGGGCACAAGATCAAGGCCGGTTCGCAATTCTGCGAGCCGGTCTTTTTCGTGTCGCCTGGTTGTTGTGAGCTTGCTGGTCCGCGGCGCCTCGTGCCGTCGGATGACGGCCCGGGGTTCCTGCGCGATCCGTGATCGAACAGGGCGGATGTGCGCGTCCTTGCCCTACACGCGTGCCTGAGGCCGCAGCTTGCCGTAATGCAGGCCCCGGCAAGCGAGCTCGAACCTCGATGTCCTGGCTCAGCGACTCTCATGCCGACTCGGCGAAAGTGCCGCAGATGCGATCATCGGTCAGGTGGACGACTGCACCTTCTGCAAGATCGCCGTTGGCCAGGCCCCAGGGCATCGTGTCCTGCACGACAAGGCAACCGTGGCGTTCCTGGACATAGCCCCGGCCGCTCCAGGACACACCCTTGTTGTCCCGCGCACCCACGCCCGCGACATCTGGGACCTGCCGGAAGAAGAACACGCCCGGGTCGCCAGGATGGTGCACCGTGTCGCCCGGCTGCTGAAAACGGCGCTGGCCCCTGACGGCCTCACCATCACCCACGCCAGCGGCGCGGCGGCCGGCCAGGACGTGTTCCACTTCCACACTCATGTCATTCCGCGCTGGTCGGGCGACGGGCTACGCCCCAAATGGGCCTCCCGGCGAGCCCCTGAGGAGGACCTCCAGGCGATCCAGGCGCGCATCCAAGCAGCACGGTGAGAAACACATCCGGGCCCTGCGCCACAGCGTCTCCCCTCACCTTCAATGAACTGTGGACTCGCCGATCAACTCAGCGCATCTGATGCGCCGCAGGTAGGTGTGCTTCCGGACCAGATCTGCTTCCAGATCTCCCGGGGGAACTGTGCGAAGGCGAGCAGTTCCTCACGGGCCAGGTCCCGGTGGTCGGCGGCCCCTTCCACCAGTGGAAACTCGCAACGCAACCCCGGGGACATCGTTGCGAGTCGTTCTGGGAGGGGGCGGTGAGGGGTTTCTACTGGTTTGTGTCACGGTATTGGGGGTTTGCGAATCTTCATCGACACGTGAAGGCCGCGCCGTTGGGCTCTCCGGGAGGTGTCATGCCGGGAGGGTGCGCGGGAGTGGTCCAGGCGACGGAGCTTGAAAGGTTGGTCGGCCGGTGCCCCTGCTTTCCATCGTCACGCCGAGTTACAAGCCGGTGCGGGAACAGCTTTTGGAGGCCTACGAATCCGTGCGTTCCCAGGAGCTGCCGGACGGCTGGGAGCTTGAATGGGTCATCCAGGAAGACGGCGACACGGGCGCGGTCCGGGATATTCTTCCGGCGGATTCCCTCGTCAACTTCGGTACGGGCCGGCGTGGCGGTGTCGCGTTGACGCGCAACCTCGCGCTCGCACGCTCGAAAGGCGAGCTGGTGAAGAATCTCGATCAGGACGACATTCTGGCGCCCGGCGTGGTCGCGAGAGATATCGAGATCCTCACGTCGGATCCACTCGTGCAGTGGACGACATCCCGTGTTCTCGACCTGCTCCCTGACGGCTCGACGGTCGGGTTCGACAGCGATCCGGCGACGGGACGGCTGGAGCCGGGAATGGTGCTCGAGCACTGGCGCGCGCACCATTACCGGTTGCCGGTGCATCCGACCACGATCTGCATCCGCCGTGATCTGGTGATGGCTCTCGGCGGGTGGATGGGCATTCCAGGGTCGGACGATACCGGCTTGCTGGTCGCGGCGAGTGTCGTCAGTTACGGCTATTTCCACGGTGAGGTGGGCTTGTTCTACCGCAAGTGGCCAGGGCAGGAGACCGCCGCCCCGGAGCACTATGCGCCAGGTGAATGGAACCTGCGGATGAGTGTCGTCGAGGAGCGCGCCGAGGCCATTCGGAAGATCTGGCCCTGCCCTCCGGTCCTTCCGTGACGGCTCCAGTTCTTGGACTTCTGCGAGGAGAACCGGGTGGGGTGGTGGGATTCAGCGCCGGCCGCCGTTCCCTTACTGCCCAGGAGGTCCGCGAGGCCGATCAGGCGGCCGGTGCCGGCGGCCTGATCAGCTTGTGCCGAGGGCGGCGTAGGTGGACAGGAGGGCGGTGATCGGGGCATTCGGGGCCGCTGACAGCGCCGGCCCGCGTGGTGACCGTCGCCTGTCACCATCGGGCCTTGGTCCGGAACAGCAACTCGCCCCAGGCACCGGAGTGACGTAGTCAGGCCGCTCGCGTACGGCGGTCGGCTTGGGGGCTGGGCGGTGGCCGGCAGGTCGGGGGCGACAGTGGGATGAGACGTCCGGCGGTCATCGAATCGTGGAGCTTGGCCTCCGCGGGGCGGTCGGCCATGGCCTTGAGGTTCGGGCTGTCGAGTTGCTTGGTGTCGGCGTGGCGGGAGGTTGGCTGGAGGAAGACGTGCCGCTTTGCTGAGTGCCTGGAGTCCGGCGTTGGCGAGCATGTGCCCGGTCCTTCTGCCGAGGTTTAACACCGGAGGCTAGCGAAACGCTGTCCTGCCCCCCGGCGGCGAGGCATCCCGGTTCACACGGTCTTCCAGTGCCGTGCGCCGATTCGACATCCGTCCGCCGGAGGATCGGAGACCGACGGACATGGAGAAGCGCTGTGGGCAAGGAGAACGATGACGCTCTCGACGGGCGCTCCGGTAGCGCCGATCGCCACGCACGACCTGCTCGTCTTCCTGCTTCAGGTGGCCCTGCTGCTCCTGCTGGCCCACGTCCTCGGCCGGCTGGCCGGAAGGCTCGGCATGCCGGCCGTCGTGGGTGAGCTGCTGGCCGGCGTCGTTCTCGGGCCCTCGCTCCTCGGGCACCTGGCGCCGGCGGTTTCGGCCTGGCTGTTCCCCGCGGCCTCCGAGCAGTTCCATCTCCTGGACGCCGTCGGGCAGGTCGGCGTGCTGCTGCTCGTCGGCCTCACCGGGATGCACGTGGACATGGGGCTGGTGCGCCGTCGTGGGCTCACCGCGGCCGGGGTCAGCGCGGGTGGCCTGTGCGTCCCGCTCGGCCTCGGCGTCGTGGCGGGGTTCCTGCTGCCGAGGACGCTGGTCCCGCACGGTACCGACGCCACGGTCTTCGCGCTGTTCCTCGGCGTGGCGATGTGCGTCAGCGCGATCCCCGTGATCGCGAAGGTGCTGATGGACATGGGGTTGCTGCACCGGAACGTCGGGCAGCTCACGCTGACCGCCGGGATGATCGACGACGCGTTCGGCTGGTTCGTCCTGTCGGTCATCTCGGCCATGGCGGGCAAGGCGGTCTCGGCCGGTACGGTGCTGACGGCCCTGGCCCACCTTGCCGTACTGGTGGCGTCCGCCCTGGTCATCGGCCGGCCGCTGGCCCGGCGGGCGCTGCGATCGGCCGCCGGGGCCACGGAGCCCGGCCCCACCGTCGCGACGGCCGCCGTACTGGTCCTGCTGGCCGCCGCCGGCGCTCACGCGCTGGGCATGGAGGCGGTCTTCGGGGCCTTCGTCGGCGGCCTGCTCGTCGGCACCTCGGGGCGGGCGGATCCCGCGAGGCTCGCGCCGCTGCGCGCGGTCGTGCTCGCCGTGCTCGCGCCGGTCTACTTCGCCATCGCCGGTCTGCGGATGGACCTGACCGCGCTCGGCCGGCCGCGGGTGCTGGTCGCGGGGATCGCGATCCTGCTCATCGCGATCGCCGGCAAGTTCATCGGGGTGTACGCCGGGGCGCGGGCGAGCCGGCTGAACGGCTGGGAGGCCCTCGCCCTCGGCGCGGGCCTCAACGCCCGCGGGGTGATCGAGGTGGTCGTCGCCATGGTGGGCCTGCGGCTGGGCATCCTCGGGGTCGAGGTGTACACGATCGTGGTGCTGGTCGCGATCGTCACCTCGCTGATGGCGCCGCCGATCCTGCGGTTCGCGGTGGCCAGGATCGAGGAGACGGCCGAGGAGGAGATCCGGGAGAGCGAGCAGCGGGGCTGGATCGGCGGGCACCTCGTCCGGCCGTTCCCCGAGGCGGGCGGCCGGGGGTCAGGCGAGTACCGTCTCGTCGACGAGCGCGGCCCGGACGGCTGACGGGTCGTCGCCGGTCAGCGGCACCGAGAACACCGCCGTACGGCCGCGGGCCGCGTAGACGACGTAACGCAGCCCGTCCTCGTCCCAGACGTCCTGCACGTCGGAGGACAGCTGTGCGGACGTCGCGCAGAAGGCGGGGCTGCGGTACAGCAGGCGCAGGGTCACTTCCAGCGGGATCTCCCGCGGGTCGGGCGCGGCGAGCGGCCTGCGCAGCCGTACGACCAGCTTCCGCAGGGGGACCAGCCAGTGGCGGTCCAGCTCGGAGGACAAGGCGAGAAGGACGGCGACCTCCGCCACGCCGAGGAGCGCCGACGGGGTGTCCAGCGAGGAGGGCCGCGCCCAGACCGCCGCGACGCTCATCGCGAGCAGCAGCGCCGCGCGGGCGAAGCCGCGCCGGTCGGCGGGGCGGGAGTGCGCGCCGAGGCAGCCGCACGAGGACGCGGGCGCGGCCACGTGCGCGTACCCGAGGTAGGCGAGGAAGCCCGTGGAGAGAAGGGCGGCCGCGGCGCCGTCCACGGGCAGGGCCGGTGGCAGCAGCAACGCCGCCGCCACCGCGAGTTCCAGCAGGCCGACCAGCCGCAACGCCGGCACCGCGCGCGCCGGCCCGACGAGGCGCGCGAGGGCCGTCCGGCCGGCCTGCCCCCGCATACGCCGGCTGAACAGTTTCATCAGTGCGGCCCAGACGAGCACGAATCCGACCACGTACGGCTGCAGGGCGGCGACCATCTGCATCTCTGTCTCTCCTAGGGAGGGAGGCCCCTCACACCCGGTCCCCTCCCCCCGTGGCGCCGCGAATGGGCGCGGTGGGGACTGTGAGGGTGCCGGCAGGGGAGCGGGTGTGAGGGGTGGGGGGTGAGGTGAGGGTCAGTGGGCGGAGAAGACGGTGGCGATGTCGATCTCGTTGGTGTCGGGGTGCCAGGCGCCGAGGATCTGGACGTGCTGGCCGACCTGGAGGAGGGAGAGGTCGGCGGAGGGGGGCGCGTCGGCGTACACGGCGACGGACTTACCGGCCACCCGGTGGCAGAGGATCTCCTTACCGTTGTGGTCGAGGTGGAGCTTCTCGCCGGTGATGTTCCGGACGTGGCCCTTGATGTTGACGATGTTCAGCCAGACCGATTCGGCGGCGAGGACGCCGTCCGGCATGCGCACGCCGCGGGCGTAGAGGCCGTCACCGGGCTTGGCCTGGTCGAAGGCGACCGGGCCGAGCTTCCAGAGGCTGGTGCCGTCCACGACGCGGATCCGGTGGAAGACCAGGTTCGACCCGAGGACGAGGAGGGTGTTGTCCTTGATCGACCGGATGCGGCCTTCGGCGAAGTTGGGGTCGGGCGTGCCGGGCGCGATGTCGGGGGCCGTGGCGGCGAAGGCCGCCTCCGGGCCGAGCGATCCGAGGGCGGTGGCGGCGACGACGCCGGCGCCGCCACCGAGGAGGGCGGACTTGAGCAGTTGCCTTCTGCTGGTCATCGATGCCTCCTACGGGACCGAGATCTCGGCCGGGCGCAGGCCGGTGGAGAGGCTGGCGATCCTGCTGTAGGCGGCAGGGGTGAGGTCGAGCAGCCGGTTGCTGGCGCAGGTGGCGCCGCAGCAGCTGCGCTCGCCGCAGAACAGGTCGGTCTGCGGTCCGCAGTCGGCGATGGAGGTGCTGACGCTGGCGCCGCTGCACAGGTTCGTCGTCTTGTGGACGAACCCGCAGGTCCTGCGGCTCAGCGAGACACCGCAGCTGTCGGGTCGAGTGATCGACAGGCAGGCGTCGGAGGTGTTGGGCCAGGCGTGCTGGAGGCTACCGGAGTTGCAGGTGCCGCAGGCTCCGTGTCCGGTGCTGCTGCACGGGCCCCATGCCGTGCCGCAGCAGAACCAGGAGACCTCTCCTTGGACGGCCGCGAGTAGGTCGGCGGGCGGGTCGGTGGGCTGGCTACGCGCCATGCGCGTCCTCCTAGGGTGGGCTCGGACGATCCCCCGTTCCGGTGGTGCACATATGAGGAAATTTCCTGACTTGGTTAATGGATAGCATGTAATTAATTTTCGTCAATGGGTTGACTGGAAGTCGGTTTTGGGAGTGGGCGTGGACCCCGGCTGGCGACCCGTCCGGGAACGCTGAGGCGTATGCCGGAACCCGGCTAGCCCAGGAGCTCGCGCAGGCGGGCGGCGTACGCCCGGGGGTGGGTCAGGTTGCCGTTGTGGCCGCCGGGGAGCTCCGCGACCTCGACGCCCAGCAGCGCCGCCAGCTCGTGTGCGCACCGGTGGTCGAAGACGTCTCGCGGGGTGGTGCGCCCGGTCGCCGGGATGACGCGGACCGGGGTGTTCTTCAGTGCCGCGACGTCCAGCGTGTCCTGGACGACGGCGGTGAAGTCGTTGCGGATGAAGAAGTCGAAGTCCGCCCGGCGCTGGTCCGTCATCGGGTGCGGGGTGAGGTCCGGCTCGGTCTCCTGGGCGCCGGGGTTGATGCCGAGCGTCTCCGCGATCTTCTTGAAGGCTCCGGCCAGCCCCTGCTCGTCGTAGAGCTCCTGCAGCTCGGCCAGTTCCCGCTCGTGGTGAATGCGCTCGGCCTCGGGGAGGAGGCGGGGGGCGACCGGCTCGTGGGCGACGAGCGTGCTGATCTGGCCGGGGTGGTCGACGGCCAGGTGCAGGCCGAGCACGGCGCCGAAGCTGCAGCCGAGCATGAGGGCCGGCTCGTCGGTGACCTCGGCCAGCAGGCGGTGGACGTCGTCGGCGTGCTCGCGGGTCGTGGCGCCGCGGGCGGGGGCGTCGAGGGTGCTCCGGTGCAGGCCCCGGCGGTCGTAGGTGACCACGGTGTAGTGGCCGACGAGCTGGTCGACGAGGTCGGCGCTGCGACCGGCGTCGCCCTCGCCGCTCTGGGAGATGAGGAGCACCGGGCCCGTGCCGCGGACCTCGTAGTGGAGGTGGGCGCCGGGGACGCGCAGCGTGCCGTTCATGAGGATCCCTTCGGTCGATCTCTTCTGGCGTCGAGCCTAAAGCATCGAGTTAGATGTATCAAGTTTGATGCATCAGAAAAGATGTATCCTATGGAGGTGAACGGAGTGGAGCTGTTCCTTCTCGGCCGCACCCTGATGAAGATCGGCGAGAGCACCATGCCGACGGAGGGCATCGGGCCGCAGACCACCAGCGTCCGCACGGTGCTCGTGGTGGTGGGCGACCTGCGGGCGCATCCCGAGACCTCGGTCGGCGAGATCGCGGCGCGTACCGGCCTGCCGCAGAGCGCCGTGTCGGGCGCCGTGGCGAGGCTGCGCGAGGCGGGCGCCGTCGTGACCGGACCGGACCCTGCCGACCGGCGCAGGACGCTGATCCGCGTGGCGCCCGAGGTCTCCGACCGGGTGGCCGCGGCCCGGGCGGCCCCCGTCGACGGCCCGCTCGCCGCCGCCCTGGACGATCCGGAGCGGCTCGGCGAGGTGAAGGCCGCTCTGGAGGTCCTCGCCCGCCACCTCCTGCACGGCCGCTAGGAGCCCGTACCTCCTGCACGGCCGCTGGGAGCCCACCTCCTGCACGGCCGCTGGGAGCCCGTACCTCCCGCAGGGCCGCTGGGCAGCAGCCGCTGGGCAGGAGCCGCCGGTGGGAGTGGCCCACCGGCGGCGGCGTGGGTCAGAACCGGCCGCGCAGGGTCCGGTAGGTGGCCACCAGCTTGGCCGTGGAGGCGTCCAGGCCGGGTACGTCGGCGCCTTCGGTGAGGGCGGGCTCGACCCGCTTGGCCAGCACCTTGCCGAGCTCGACACCCCACTGGTCGAACGAGTCGATGTTCCAGATCGCCCCCTGGACGAACACCTTGTGCTCGTACAGCGCGATCAACTGGCCGAGCACGGACGGCGACAGCTCCGAGGCCAGGATCGTGGTGGTCGGGTGGTTGCCGCGGAAGGTGCGGTGGGGCACCTGCTCCTCCGGCACGCCTTCGGCCCGCACCTCGTCGCTCGTCTTGCCGAACGCCAGCGCCTGGCCCTGGGCGAAGAGGTTGGCCATCAACAGGTCGTGCTGGGCGGCGAGTTCGGGTTCGAGCTCGGCCACCGGCTGGGCGAAGCCGATGAGGTCGGCGGGAATGACCTTTGTGCCCTGGTGGAGCAGCTGGTAGTAGGCGTGCTGGCCGTTGGTGCCGGGCGTGCCCCACACCACCGGGCCGGTCTGCCACTCCACCGGCTCGCCCTGGCGGTCGACCGACTTGCCGTTCGACTCCATGTCGAGCTGCTGGAGGTAGGCGGTGAACTTGCTCAGGTAGTGGCTGTAGGGGAGCACGGCGTGCGACTGGGCGTCGAAGAACGAGCCGTACCAGAGGCCCAGCAGCCCGAGCAGCATCGGGGCGTTCTCCTCCGGCGGGGCCGTGCGGAAGTGCTCGTCGACCAGGTGGAAGCCCTCCAGCATCTCGCGGAACCGCTCGGGGCCGATGGCGATCATGAGTGAGAGCCCGATGGCGGAGTCGTAGGAGTACCGGCCGCCCACCCAGTCCCAGAACTCGAACATGTTGGCCGTGTCGATGCCGAACTCGGCGACCTTCTCGGTGTTGGTCGACAGCGCCACGAAGTGCCTGGCCACCGCGTTCTCGACGTCTCCGAGCCCGCGAAGCAGCCAGCTGCGGGCGGAGGTGGCGTTGGTGATCGTCTCGATGGTGGTGAAGGTCTTGGACGCGACGATGAACAGCGTGGTGGCCGGGTCGAGGTCGCGCACCGCCTCGTGCAGGTCGGCCCCGTCGACGTTGGACACGAACCGGAAGGTCAGTTCGCGCGAGGTGTACGGGCGCAGCGCCTCGTACGCCATGGCGGGGCCGAGGTCGGAGCCGCCGATGCCGATGTTGACCACGGCCCTGATGGGCTGCCCGGTCGCGCCGGTCCAGCGGCCGGACCGTACGTCGTCGGCGAAGGTGGACATCTTGTCCAGCACGGCGTGCACCTTCGGCACGACGTTCTCGCCGTCGACCTCGATCACGGCGTCCCGCGGGGCGCGCAGGGCGGTGTGCAGGACCGCGCGGTTCTCCGTCAGGTTGATCTTCTCGCCCTGGAACATGGCATCCCGCAGTTCCGTGACGTTCCGGGCCCGCGCCAGATCCTGGAGCAGGCCCATGGTCTCGTCGGTGACCAGGTGCTTGGAGTAGTCGAGGTACAGGTCGCCGACCCGTGCCGTGAGCCGCTCCGCGCGCGAGGGGTCGTCGGCGAACAGCTCCCGCAGGTGGGTGGACCCGAACTTCTCACGGTGCGCGGCCAGCGCCGCCCATTCGGGCAGCCGGTTGAGGCCGGTGGTGTCAGGCATTGCTCTGCTCCTGCTTCTTCGCTACTTCGGCGTCCGAACTACGATCTTGGCACGTGAGCGGCTCGCACGTGCCTTCACAGCGAGCGTACGGCCGGGCCGGCCGGCGGCCTTCGGCGCGTCGGCCGGCCCCACCCGCTCCCCGGCGTCATCGCTGCCCGCGTCACCGGTCCTCTACCGCCGCGCCCGTCATCGCCGCGTGCAGGCGCAGGTACGGCTCGGCGTCCCGGTGCCTGCTCTGCCGCTGCAGGGTGCGGCCGAGCAGGAGGCAGGCGTACTCCTCGGTGGGCGCGCGCCGCAGGACCTCGCGCAGTTCGGCCTCGGCCCGCCCGAGCTGGGCGGAGTGGTAGTAGGAGCGGGCGAGCAGCAGCCGCGCCCCCACGTGGTCCGGGGCCTCGGCGACCACGTCGGCGAGGATCCGCGAGGCGCCGATGTAGTCCTGCGCGTCGAAGAACAGGCTGCCGCGCTCGTACTCCTCCATGAGGGTCGCGGTCGTCATGTCACTCCTCTCCCGGCATCTCGCCGTGGGCGTGCGGGACGTGCTGCGCGGGGACGACCCCGAGCCGGCCCGCCTGGTAGTCCTCCATCGCCTGGATGATCTCGGCCCTGCTGTTCATCACGAACGGCCCGTAGTGCACGACCGGCTCGCGGATGGGCTGCCCGCCCAGCAGGATCACCTCCAGGTCGGGTTCCGCCAGGGGCTGCCTGGCCGCGGCCTCCAGCGTGATCGCCCCGCCCTCGCCGAACACGGCCAGCTGTCCCTTGTGGACCGGCCGCCGGTCGACGCCGGCGCTGCCCTGTCCCGCGAGGACGTACGCCAGCGCGTTGTACCCGGGGTTCCAGGGCAAGGTCAGCCGGGCGCCGGGGGAGAGGGTCGCGTGCACCACGGTGATCGGGGTGAAGGTCGAACCCGGCCCGGTGTGCCCGGCGAGGTCGCCGGCGATCACCCGGAGCAGCGCGCCGCCGTCGTCCGACGACAGCAGAGCGGTCTCGCGGCCGCGGATGTCCTGGTAGCGGGGCGGGTTGAACTTGTTGGCGCGCGGCAGGTTGACCCAGAGCTGGATGCCGTGGAACAGCCCTCCGGAGACCACGAGGTGCTCCGGCGGCTTCTCGATGTGGAGGATGCCTCCACCGGCGGTCATCCACTGGGTGTCGCCGTCGGTGATCACGCCGCCGCCGCCGTTGGAGTCCTGGTGCTCGAAGATCCCGTCGATGATGTAGGTGACGGTCTCGAACCCGCGGTGCGGGTGCCAGGGCGTCCCCTTGGGCTCGCCGGGGGCGTACTCCACCTCGCCCATCTGGTCCATCATGATGAATGGGTCCAGCACGGACGCGGGCACTCCCGCGAAGGCCCGGCGCACCGGGAACCCCTCGCCTTCGAAGCCGCTCGGAGCGGTGGTGACCGAGCGCACCGGCCGCTGGGCGACGACGGCCGGGTCGGGTGTCGCCACGCGGGGAAGCGTCAGGGTGTTGGCGGTGATGGCCGGCATGGCTCCTCCATCTGGTTGAACTTTCAACTTCTGACGGAGCAAACATAAGGGGCGTCCGTGGCATTCCCGACCCCCGGGGGCTGCACGATAAGGTCGGATTTCCGCCAGACAGGGGTGGCGGCCTGGGACGATGCTGGAACAAGCAGGCAGCCCGGCCGGCGAGCCCGCGCCCGTGGGCATCAGGCGGGGACGCCGGCGACCGGCACACCGGCACGGGGCGCGAAAGGATCTTCTTTGACGGTCATGACATCGGCGGGACGCCGCACGCACACGGTGACGGACAGCCCCATGGGCCCGCTCACCCTCGTCGCGGTCGACGGCACCTTCGCGGGCCTCTACATGGAGCGGCAACGCCACCGGCCCCCGGAGGAGACCTTCGGCGACCCCGACGACACCCCGTTCCCCGAGGTCATCGCCCAGCTGGACGAGTACTTCGCCGGGCGGCGCACCGAGTTCGACCTGCCGATGACGCTGATCGGCACCGACTTCCAGCGCCGTGTGTGGGAGCAGCTGCGCCGCATCCCCTACGGCGAGACGATCACCTACGGTGAGCTGGCCCGCCGCCTCGGGAACCCCGCGGCGGTGCGGGCGGTCGGCCTGGCCAACGGCCGCAACCCGATCGGCATCATCGTCCCCTGCCACCGCGTCGTCGGCTCCACCGGCGACCTGACCGGCTACGGCGGCGGCATCGAGAAAAAGCGCTGGCTCCTCACCTTCGAAGGAGCCCTCACCGGGGGAACGCTGTTCTGAAGGGGCGGCGGCTCACCCCCGCCCCTTCTTCAGGACCGTGGTTCGCTTGGCGGCGCCGGGATACACGATGACGAGGAATTCCTCGCGGGCATCGCCGTCCCTCGCCATCGCCTCCTCCGCGCCGCGTTCGTGCACGCGGACCCGGTAACCCCCCCTGCCCCTGATCGCGAGGTCGGGCAGCCTGGCCGTGCCGTCGTCCTCCAGCACCAGATGGCCGGTGGTGCTGCGGTAGGGGATCTCGACGACCTTGTCCCATCCCTTGACCTCGACCGGAGGCCGCTTCCCGTACGCCTCGACTGTGACGCACACGTGCATCGCCTCGTCGGCGGTGAGGATGGCGAGCGCACCCGGCGCACTGCCCGCCAGGTGGTTGCCGAAGGCGTTCTCGAAAGCGGCCTGGTCCTCGGAGGGTCCCTCCGCCTCGTACGCGGTGAGCCCTCCCCACTCCGCCCACATCGCCGCCCGCCCCCGGACCAGCGGGCGGATCAGAGGCCGGTGCGGGGGCGACGACGCGCACCGCCGCTCGGCCGTGGTGGCGAACCGCTCCTCTTCCTGCCGGCTCTGTTCGGCCTCCTGCCGCCGGCGTCGATCCACCTCCGGGCAGAGGTAGGCCAGGGACTGCGTCAGCTCCGGCGAGTTCGGGGCGATCTCCCAGTCCTCCTGCAGCACCTCGGCCTGGAGGCCACCGCGGAGCATCACCCCGCAGAGATGGTGGCCGAACAGGATCAACTCTTGGTCGGGCGCGTGGGCGAGCGATCGGGGTAAGGCCGGCTGCAGCCTGAAGGTGCAGATGAACGCGATCTCACGCTGTTCCGGTTTCGGCTGTTGAGGTACGTACCGGGCGATCTCCCACGGCTCGCACGCCTTGGAGGACACCCGCGTGACCTTGGCGGGCGCGGCGTCCATCGTGGTCAGGACGGCCGGCACGAGGCACGCGACCAGCGCGGCGGTCGTACGGGAGAACGGCCCTCTGCGTGGCGGGCCGGCGTGGCGTACCCGCACGGCGAGGAAGATCAGGAAGGCGATGAGGAAGTTGTAGAGGTGCCAGCGAGCCGATCCGGCATCGAGGAATATGCTCCACTGGCGTCCGCAGCCGTCTGCGGCCACGGCGTCGAAGCCGGCGAGCGCGAATTCGACCGCGCCGTACAGTGCCACCTGGATCCCGGCCGCCCAGCCGAGCGCGCGGCCCCATCGCCGGAATCCCTTGCGGGCGAGCAGCCCCCACCCCGCGAACGCGACGGCCACCACCACCGGCGTCGGCACCACGTACAGGAACCAGGTGTACGACGAGAGCTCGAACTGCAGCTCCCAGCCTGGACACTCTCTCTCGCCGAAGCTTGTGAAGCCGTACGACTCGGTGTCGGCGAACAGGAAGACGACATAGGGGACGCTGGTCAGGACCAAGGCCACCGCCCACAGCGTCAGCGACGCCCGCCACCTGACCGGTAGGACCTCACGTCCGTCACGCCGCCGCATCTTCCCGCCAGCCCTGTCGAAGAAGGACACAAGATCGCTATCCCTATCGGAAGGCGGCCGTCGCTGTCGAATCGGGCGTGCGGCTCAGGCCGTGGTCTCGGCGCGGTGGCGGACGTGTTCGGCGAACTCCAGCCATTCCTCGGCCATCGCGCACGCCAGGTCGGCGATCATGTAGGCGCAGTGGGACGGCATGGTGCCGCTGAGCGACTCCCAGCCGCGGACCCCGGTCATGTGCTCGTTCAGCCAGCGCAGCAGCGTGCGCCCGGAGTCGGTGAAGCGGACAGAGGGGTCGCGCTGGAGCTGGTGCAGGATCGTCGCCGGGTCCTTCGGTCCGCCCACCCGCCCGGCGGCGGCCACCCGCCTGAGCCGGTGCTCCGCCGGCGCCTGCTCGCGGCGCTCGTCGCGGGCCCGCTGCTGCGCGGGGATCGGGTCCTCGCCGCGGAGCATGCGCTGGCGTACGTCCCGGGCCGTGCCGAGCGAGATCCCCGCCTGCTCGGCGACCTTGCGCAGCGACGCGTCCGGGCACAGGGTGAACAGCTCGCAGGCCCGCCGCCGGCCGTCCGCGCTGTTGAGCGGGCGCACGCGGCCGTCGCGCCCGACGCGGCTGTGCAGTTGCGGTATGCCCGCCGTCGCGGTGCGGCGGATCGTGTCGACGGTCTTGGCCGAAAGGCCGGTGACCGCGGCGATCGCGCGGTCCGACCACTGGGGGTGGGACGACAGGATCCGGGCCGCCGCCGCCTCGCGGTCGGCCAGGGAAAGGGGGAGGCCGTGCGCGATGTTCGACTCGACCGCCGTGACGAACGCCGCCTCCTCGTCGCCATCGAAGAACCGTACCTTGATCTTCTCCTCGCCCCTCAGCAGGGCGGCCCGCAGCCGGTGCATTCCGTCGATGACGCGCAGGGTCGGGCGGTGAACGAGAATCGGCGGCAGTTCGGCGTCCGATTCGGCGAGCAGGCGGGTGTGTTCGGGATCCTCGCCCGAAAGGCGAGGGGATTCGCCCGGGGACAATGAGCTGATCGCCATTATCGTGTAATCGTCCAGGTCGTCCGCGGGGGCCACCGGCAAAGATGTCCGCTCCGAGGCCGCGCATCCGATAGGGCAGTCGGCGTCTCGCGGCGTCGTGAATTTGTTTGCCGGCATCGACACACATCTCCCCGCTTTTGAGCAGTTCCCACGCGTTTCGCCGCATGCCGAATCGAAGTGCCGTACCGGGGCCGGTCCGGGGCGCTTGATCGGCGGACAGCATTTGGATCCATCGTGAGGTCCCGGACGTGGCCGCGCATCTTCCTGATTGCGCACTTCCGTTCCGGGCGGCGCGAGGCAGGCTGTTCCGACCTGCGGTTACGCCATGGATGACCGCTGCCGCGCACCCGTATCGACCCCTGGACCCGCCCGCGCCCTTGCTATGTGAATCCCTGGTCAGCACAATTCACATCGAAGCCGATCGCAGATTGTCCGCAGGGATCATCGGCCCGCGCCAGGGGTATTAAGCCGTGATCTCAGATGGCGGCGCCCGCGCCGCAGACCACCCGGCCCCCGGATCGAGTTAGGAATGCGATGTCTCAGCTGCAAACGCGTGAGAAAAACGGTCTGGCTCTCCCGTACGCCGGCTGGTTCGTCATCGACGTCGACCTGATCCTCATCACGCCTCTGCTGGTGCCGGTGGCCGCCCATTTCGGGGCCGACCTCGCCACCGTCACCCTGGCGCTCACCGCGTATCTCCTGCTGTTCGGAATAATGCAGCCCATTTACGGGCTCGTCTCCGACTCGGTCGGGCGGGTGCCGGTGATGCGGGTCGGGCTCGCCGGGCTGTGCGCGGGGAACCTGCTGGCCGCCCTCGCCCCGAACATCGGCCTGCTGATCGCCGGACGGGCGCTCGCCGGGGCCTTCGCCGCCGCGCTGGTGCCGGTGACGGTCGCCTACATCGGCGACCGGGTGCCGTTCGAACGCCGCCAGCGCGCCATGGCGGGTCTGATGTCCGTCTCGGCGCTCGGCGTGGCGGCGGGGACCGTCAGCGCCGGCGTCCTGACCGACCTGCTGAGCTGGCGGGCGGCCATCCTGCTCGTCTCGGTGCTCGCGCTGGTGCTCGGCCTGCTGTACGGCAGGCTGCCGGAGTCGCTGCCCCCCGGCACGAGCCGCCCGTTCGCGCTCGGCCGCGTCGGCCAGGTGTTCTCCAGCGGGTGGTTCCGCTTCCTCACGGTCTTCGCGTTCGTGGAGGGAGCGGCGATGGTGGGCTTCTACAACTTCTTCAGCGCCGCCCTCCAGGTGCACGGGAGCAGCGTCGCGCTCGCCGGCGTCGTCACCGGCTCCTACGGCCTCGGGGCCGTGGGCGGCGGGCTGATCGTGCGGGCGCTCGACTCCAAGGTGCCGGCCGCCGCGATGTTCGGCGGCGGGTGCCTGCTTCTGTGCGTCGGTTACCTGGTCCCCTCGCTCACGCAGTCGGTCGCCGGGATCCTGGTGGCCAGCCTGTTGTCCGGCATGGCGCTCGCGGTCGCGCAGTCGACCGTGCAGACCTGGACGATCGAGGCGTCCGCGCCCGACGTCCGGGGCACGGCCGCGTCCCTGGTGGCCTCCTCGGTGTTCACCGGGGCCGCCGTCAGCACCGCCGCCGTGGGCGGCCTCGCCGCCGCCGGTGACTTCCGCACCCTCTTCGCGATAGCCGCCGCCGTCACGCTGCCCGTGACGATCGTCGGCGCCGTCGCCCGCGCCCGGTTCGCCCGTGCGAGCCGTCCGGGCCCCACGCGGCCCACCCCCTCCGAAACCCGAATGGAGAACCTCACATGACCAGGACGGTTGTCGTCACAGGCGGCGGGACGGGCATCGGCCTGGCCGTGGCCGCCGCGTTCGCCGCCGAGGACGCCCATGTCTTCATCACCGGCCGGCGCGAGGCCGTGCTCAGCAAGGCACGCGCCGAGCTCGGCGACCGGGTCAGCACGGTGGTCTGCGACGCCACCGACCCGGTGCAGATTGAGGTGCTGCGCGACCGGCTGCCGGGCCAGGTGGACGTCCTGGTCAACAACGCGGGCGGCAACCGCGAGCTGGACGCCGCGGCCGGGCGTCTCGGCGCGGTCGGGCTGGGCGGCCAGCCGGGCCAGGGACCGGACGACCTCGCCGCCCTGGCGGCGGCCTGGCGGGCCAACATCGACGCCAACCTCCTCAGCGCCGTGCTCACCACGGCCGGCCTGAGCAGGCGCCTGGCGTCCGGCGGCGCGGTCGTTCACATCGGGTCGTTCGCCGCCGACCGGGGCGCGGGGTCGTACGGCGCCGCCAAGGCCGCGCTCAACTCCTGGAACCTCTTCCTGTCCAGGCAGCTCGGCGCCCGCGACATCACCTCGAACGTTGTCGCGCCGGGCTACATCGCCGACACCGAGTTCTTCGGCGACCGCGGCAGCGAGGAGTTCCACAACGCCCGCGTGGCCGAGACGATGGTCGGCCGCGCCGGGTACCCGGACGACATCGCCGGTGTCGTGCGCTTCCTGGCCTCGCCCGCCGCCCGGCACATCACCGCCCAGGTCATCAACGTCAACGGCGGAGCGGTGCCGACCCGCTAGCCGCAACCAGCAGGACGACTTCAAGGAGGACGAGATGGCGTTGTTCGCCGTTATCGCGAAGAAGGCCCCGATCGGCATCAGCCCGGAGGAGTTCAACGAGCGGCTGGCCGAGGGGTTCAAGTACACCAAGGACCTGGTGGACAAGGGGGTGCTGCGGAACCGGTACATCATGGTGGGCGCCTCGGCCGGGCTCAACATCTATGACGTCGACTCCCACGAGGAGCTGATGTCGGTGCTGTACTCCAGCCCGGTCGCCTCGCACTTGGAGTTCGAGGTGTACCCGCTCATCGACCCGTCGGCGTTCGACCCCGTGGCGGCGGGGAACGGCACGGCCGGGAGCTGAGCGACCGCGTACGTACGCCACCGGTGGCCGTCCACCGGTGGCGTTCTCGTGCCGGCACACGGAAAACGCGCGCCGGGAGCCGGCGCGCGTTCCGGGCGGGGGAAGCGGTCAGGAGAGAGGCACCGGATCGGGACCGGTCAAGAAGGACCGCTCGATGCTCGACAGTGAGCGGAAGTCCTCGATGTCGAGGGTGGCGATGTCGAGCTTCCTCCCGCTGACGTCCTCCACCAGGGCGAGGAACTCGACGAAGCCGAGGCTGTCGATCAGCCGGCTGTCGATGAGCTCCTCGTTGGGGCCGAGCTCACCAAGGTCGGGATGCCGGGCCAGGACCCACTGCCGGATGCGCTCAAGACCGGGATGCATCGCCGTCTCCTTCCCGAACCGCTTCTCCCGCCGCCCACACGGCCTCCACCGCCGCCTCCCAGCTTCCGTACCGCTCGTGCAGCACCGTCAGCCACCGTTCCAGCCCGAAGGCCGCGCAGCTGGTGTACACCGGCTCTCCGGTGCCCTCCAGCCTGATGTCGCAGCGCTCGCCGAAGAAGTTGCGGTGCACGTTCAGCGAGGCGATGGCGAGGTCGCCGGCGAGGAACTCGTGCTTGACCGGTGAGAGCTTCTGCAGCAGCGCCCGCTGGCCGCCCCGGTCGTAGAACGGGTCGGTGGCGGCCTCCTTGCGCAGCGGCAGCCCGAGGGCCTCCGAGAAGGCGGTGATGCGGTCGCCGAAGCGGCGCAGGTGGGCCTGGACGAACTCCCGCGACCCGAGCGCCACGATCTCCCGCATGTGGAAGCCGAGCAGCCGCGACAGCCCCTCGTAGTACTCCTCACGCCGGAAGCAGCGGCCGAGCACCGTCACCGTCGTGCCGTCGGCCACCTGCCTTCCCTCGTGGTAGAGGTAGACGGCGAAGCAGGCCGCCGACGGCAGCCCGAGCACGGCGGGTTCGAGCGCCTCCGGCGCGAAGGACGACGGCCGCGCCCCCGGAGTGCCGTCCCGCTTCGCCAGGTCGAGCGGGGCGGCCAGCAGCGCCTGGTGGGGGAAGTTGTCGTAGAAGTCCAGCCGGGCCAGAGACTCCACGGGCAGCAGCGGCTGCATGATCATCGAGGCGGCGCCCGCGTCCGTGCCCCAGCCCTCGAAGAGCGCGTCGAGCGTTTTCAGCAGCGCGGTGGCGCCGGGGGACAGCGCCTGCACGCCCCGGCGGTCCTGTGCGCCTGTCGTGCCGGCGGCCGCTGCCTCAGCGACGCCGGCGGCGGTGTCAGTGGTGGACACGACGACTCCTTCGTGGCGGGTGGGTCAGTTGCGGACGGCGCGCTGGACCAGCCGGCCGACCTCGCGGGCGCATCCCCACGACATGCCGACGCCGACGCCGCTGTGGCCGTAGTTGTGGATGACGCGGGTGGAGCCGTACGACTCCTCCTCCAGCCGGATCGACGGGCGGGCCGCGCGCAGGCCGACCTCGACCCCGAGGACGCGCGCCTCGGCGATGCGCGGCTCGACGGCGGCGCAGCGCGCGATGATCTCCTCGGTCTGGGCGGGGTCGGGTTCGAGGCTCCAGTCGTCCCGGGTGGCGGTGCCGCCGCAGATCAGCCGGTCGCCGTGCGGGACGAAGCTGGTGGGCTTCGGGCCGCGGCTGAACTCGAAGAAGTAGTCGTCCAGCCCCGGGTTCTCGACGATCACGTGCTGGCCGCGCATCGGGCGGATCTCCGGGTCGCCGGCGAGCTTCTGGGCGTACGCTCCGGTGCAGTTGACGACGACGGGGGCCTCACCGGTCACCTCGTCCAGCGACGAGATGCCCGCGATCTCGATCTCGCCGCCCGCCGCGGCCAGCCGGCCGGTCAGGTAGTCGAAGTAGCGCGGCATGTCGACGACGGGCAGCGTCATCCAGAACGCGTAGGCGAAGCCGGGGTGCTCCTCGGCGGTGCAGGGGCGGTAACCGGGCAGTTCCCGGGTCCAGGAGGTGTCCTCGATCTCGGGCCTGCTCGCCCAGCGGCCCGGCGTGACACGCACGCCCGTCTCCGGCTGCTCGGCCAGCTTGGTGAACTCCGCCAGGCCCTCCTCGTGCCACTTCTTGGTGGTCTCGTACGGGTGCCAGTTCGGCGCGTCGGAGGGGTCGGCGAGGGCCGGGCCGCCGAGGACGGCCGCCGCGACGACGGAGGTGGTGCGGTGCGGCGGTTCGGCGGCCCGCACCCGAACCCCGAGCCCCTGCTCAGCCAGGCACACGGCCGTGGTCAGCCCGACCACGCCGGCCCCGACGACCAGTACATCTGTGCGCTGTGCCACGCGAAATCTCCTCTGTCAGGGGGACGTCTAGCCCCGTTTCGGCTCGTTTCTTCGGAGGGGGCAGGGTTCGGGTCGCCGCTATTCGCGGCGCACGGCGATGCAGGACCAGGTGAAGCCGTTCCCGACGTTCAGCAGGAGCGCGACCTCGCCCGGGGCCAGCCGGTCGGCGGCGTGCAGGTCGGCGAGGTTGGCGATCGAGTCGCCGGCGCCGAGGTGCCCGGTGTCGCGGCCGAGGTCGATCACCTCGGCGTGCCGCAGCCCGACCTCCTTGATCGGCACCGCGAACAGCTCGGCCTGCGCGCCGGACCCGATGCGCGGCAGCGTCAGGTAGCGCACCCGGGGGTCGTCCGGGGTGAGGCCGGCGTCGGCGAGCGCCTGCTGGACGGCCCGGCGTACGGAGTCGCGCACGGTGGCGACGAAGCGCAGCATCTCGCCCGACCCCCGGAACGCGAGCTTCCCCCGGCGCACGTCGATGGGGCTGGAGTGGGCGAGCGGCGCGTCGCTGAAGGCGTCGTCGCCCCGGTACACCACCTCGAAGGCGGGCGCGCTGACCGAGGCGATCGACAGCAGCCGGTACGGCCCGCCGGTGCGGGTGAGCAGCAGGGCGGTGGCGGCGTCGCCGTAGACGACGTCGAAGTCGGTGCGCCACCTGTCGAATCCGGGGCCGCAGAAGCGGTCGGCGGTGGTGACCAGGCAGCGGTCGACGGCCGGGTCGGCCGCCAGCCGCGACACGGCGACCTCCAGGGCGGCCACGCAGCCGTTGGAGGTCTGCTGGACGCCGACGGGCAGCGCGTCATGGGCGCCCACCTGGTGGGCGACGTAGTGCGGGGGGGACCAGAAGTCGTGGCCCTGGTGGTAGAGCCAGGAGTGCACGACGATCCCGAGGTCGTCGGCCGCCCAGCCGGCCTCGGCCAGGGCCTTCTGGGCGGCGAGCACGGCCATCTCGGGCGCCGCACGGTCGGTGCTCTCGGCGACCTCGCGGTAGCCGAGGCGCGCGGCCATCTGCTCGTCCAGCCGCCCGTCGGCCAGGGCGTCCGCGGCGGTCTGCCGCCTGGACGGCAGCCACACGACCGCCGCGGCGATGGCCGGAGGCTCGGGTAACGGCGGGGAAAGTCTCATCGGCGGTCTCCTCAAATCCGGTGCCCGGTCGCCGCCCGCGGCCGAGCCGATTTCGGCGGGAAATCACCGGCCGCGGAGTCGGGCGGTAAGCGGTTTGTTCAGGCGTCGGGGCCGGGTAACGCTCACCAGAAACGGACCGCCCCGGGTTCCGTCGGAAACCCTTTGAGGCCAGCATTTCCCGCCGGAGCGGGGGAATCAAGCGGCACGCCGGCCTATAGGGGTACCCCGAAGCGGCTATTCGCGCCGCACGGCGATGCACGACCAGGTGAACCCGTTGCCGGTGTTCAGCAGGAGCGCGACCTCTCCGGGGGCGAGCGTGTTCGCCGCGTGCAGGTCGGTCAGGTTGGCGATGGAGTCGCCGGCGCCGAGGTGCCCGGTGTCGCGGCCGAGGTCGACGATCTCGGTGTGGCGCAGGCCGAGGGCTTCCAGCGGGGGCAGGAAGAACCTGTTCAACGGCTCGGACCCGATGCGCGGCAGCGCCAGGACGCGCACCCGCGGGTCGTCCGCGGACAGCCCGGCCTCCTCCAGCGCCTGCCGTACGGCCCGCCGCAGCGCCGCGTGCAGGGCCTCGCCGAAGCGGGGGATGCCGCCGGTCGACCGGAACGCCTGCTTGGTCCGCCGGACGTCCACCGGGATGGAGTGCGCGAGCGGCGCGTCGCTGAAGGTGTCGTCCCCCCGGTGCAGCAGCTCGAACTCCGGCGCGCTCACCGAGACGACCGACAGCAGGCTGTACGGCCCGCCGGTGCGGCCGAGCAGCAGGGCCGTCGCGCCGTCGCCGTAGGCGACGTCGAAGTCGCTGCACCACTTGTCGAAGCCGGGGAGACTGAAGCGGTCGGACGTGGCGACCAGGCAGCGGCCGAGCGAGGGGTCGAGCACCATGCGGGTCGCCGCGACCTCCAGGGCGGCCACGCAGCCGTTGGAGGTCTGCTGGACGCCGACGGGCAGCGCGTCGCGGGCGCCGAGCTGGTGGGCGACGTAGTGCGGGGCGGACCAGAAGTCGTGGCCCTGGTGGTAGAGCCAGGAGTACGCCACCAGCCCGAGGTCCTCACCGGCCCAGCCCGCCTCCGCCAGCGCCTTGCGCGCGGCGAGCACGGCCATCTCCGGCGCGGCGTGGTCGTCGCTCTCGTACAGCCCCCGGTAGCCGAGACGCCCGGCGATCTGCTCGTCGACCCGGCCCTCGGCCATGGCCTCCTCGATGGAGTGCCTGCGGGGCGGGAGCCACACCGCCGTGGCCGCGATGGATAACGGCGGGGAAAGTCTCATGGCGGCCTCCTCGGTCGGGTGCCCTTCGCCGGGCGGAATCGTCATCGTGCAAGATCCGTCAGGAGGCTTTGCCTGTAGTATGCGCGGGCGTCAGAATCGAGGCCGACGCCCGAAATAACCGGCCAAAACCATCCATAAAGCCATAAAAGGAAGTGAGTTGCGACATTCGGTCTCGAAACTGATCAAATGAAGGCCGAGCAGAGAATCGAGGTGGAAGAACGTGCCCGAGCAGACCGTCCGCCAACCGGTGCGCATCAGCCCCATCGGCCACGTGGAGACCGGCTACGGCCGGCCCGAGGACGCGCCGCCACAGGCCACCGAGAACTACCGGGAACAGGGCCGCGTCGTGGTGTACGACGAGTACCGCGACGGCCTGGCCGGACTCGAGAACTGCCCGCACATCTGGCTGCTGGTCTGGCTGCACGCCCAGGACGACGACCAGGCCGCGGAGCTGCGCTGCGTCCCCCGCGGCCTGACGGCCACCGGTGAGAAGCGCGGTGTGTTCTCCACCCGCTCCCCGAACCGCCCGAGCCGCCTCGGGATGAGCCTGGTCCGCGTGGTCGGGATCGACGGCAACGTCATTCACTTCCACGGCGTCGACCTGGTCGACGGCACCCCGGTCCTCGACATCAAACCCTGGGTCAGGAGCACCGACGTCCCACCCCACCCCGGCGGCTGACGTTCACACGGCGTCCTCGGCCACCCCGTAGGAGCGGACCTCCATGAGGTCCTGGCTGAGGTAGCCGTCGTGGGGGCTGGTCACACCCGCCCTGTGCGTCGGGAGCGGCCCGAAGAGGACCTTGCGGATCGACGGCTCGCGCCGCGCGGCCGCCGCCAGGGAGGCGTCGTCGCTCAGGATCGTCAGGGCGAGGGTGTTCCGCAGCGGTCCCATCGGGTTGCTCCGGCTCCACGGCAGGATCCACACGCAGGTGAACGGCAGCTCGATCGCGCCGCCGGGGTGGTCGGGCCGGTCGCAGACCAGGACCGCGGGCCGCAGCGCCGCCGACCCGTCCCCGAGGTCGGCAACCCCGCCGTCGGGATACCGCAGGGCCGCCACGTCGACCGCCCCCGCCAGCCGGGACGCCAGGTGCCGCCGCATGGCCTGCGCCCGTTCGAGCGGCATGACCGGCAGCTGCGCCTCCGGCGACTGCGGCGGAGCGGCCACCATGGCGCCGAGCCGCGCCGCGACGGCCTCGCCGAGCTCGCGCGGGTCGGCGTCGGTGAAGACGGCGCTGGTGTTGGTACACCGCAGCCCCGCGTCGTACGCCACCGAGTCGCAGATCACGTCGAGCGCCCGGTCGGTGATCTCACCGGTGTGCAGCACCTTGGAGCGTCCCGGGCCGCGATTGACGACCCCGCTCTCCCCGGCGTACCGCTTGATCGCCTCGTCGCCGCCGAAGACCAGGCTGAAGTCGGCGGCCTTGACCAGCGCGTCCGCGGTCGCGTGCCCGCCGGGCAGCAGCGAGACCCGCGACGGCTCGATCCCGGCCTCGAGGACGGCGGCGATCAGGCGCGCCGGCGTGAACGGGTCCTGCGATCCCGGCCGCACGACGAGCTGGTAGCCGTACCCGAGGGCGTGGATCCATTGGGTGTGCGTGCCGGGGTTGTTGCTCGGCGCGATGACCGACAGGATGTCCCCGCGCCGCGCCCACACGGCCCTGATCTCGCCGGGCGCGACGCTCGCCGCGGCCCCGGCGGGACGTTCGGCCGCCACGCGGGCGCCCACGTTTCCGCAGGTGGTGGCCATGTCCTCCAGTGAGTGGCGGGCCACGGTGATCGGCACGCCCGCGCTGCGCGCCTGCAGCTCGCAGTACGCCTCGGGGGTCAGGCCGTTCAGCGTCGCCGTCGCGAACAGCCTCCCGGCCCGTTCGAAGACCTCGGCCGGAGGGGGATCGCCGAGCGGGTGGTCGCGCCGTAGCGCGGCGACGGTGAGCGTGGCGGCGAGCGGCGGGGCGAC
The DNA here is from genome assembly GCF_018531465.1 of Sphaerisporangium fuscum. GTDB lineage: Bacteria > Actinomycetota > Actinomycetes > Streptosporangiales > Streptosporangiaceae > Sphaerisporangium > Sphaerisporangium fuscum. The sequence continues at coordinate 151,552 of NZ_JAHDTF010000001.1, read as the reverse complement.
GTCCACCTCGGCGAGCGGCGTGCCGTCCACTCCGCGCAGCACGGTGGTCTCCGCGGACGGCGCCACCGCCCCCGCCCTGATGAGCGGCACCCTGTACCGGACCGCGGTCGTCATCAGTAGACCCCTTCGATGATCTGGTCCTTGGTGGTCTCCCGGGTACGCACGTCGGAGACCTCGGGGGCGCCGTCGGCGGACGCCCGGCGGGTGACCGCGTCCCGCTCGACGGTCGGCGGCATGAAGAACTCCCGCGTCAGCGAGGTGATCTTCACGACGCCGCGCGTGTCGACCGGCACCGGGGTCGTCAGGTCGTCCGGGTCCACGACGTCGACCACCGTGTAGGGGTAGAACGGGCGGAACACGCACGGCGAGAGGTCACCCTCGCGGCGGGTGCGCTGCGGGGCCATGCCCATCATGGTGTTGCCGTAGGCCCCGGCGAGCGTCGCCTCGGGGAAGGCCTCGGTCTCCAGCAGGCGCAGCGTCTCGGGGTCCATGCTGGTGCCGCCCCAGATGATGCCGCGCACCTTCTCCCGCAGCGGTCCGTAGACGTCCGGGCGGGCCACGATCGACTCCAGCACGCGGGGCGTGGTGGAGATCGCGCGGATGTCCTGCGACAGCAGCACGTCCTTGACCTGGTCGAGGATGTGGTCGATGTACCGCTGCGACTCCTCCGGACGCCCCGAGGCGATGCAGCGCTTCACCCAGCGCGGGTCGAGGTCGACGAAATAGCAGAAGAATCCGCGCAGCTCGGTCAGGTTGCCGATGTTCTTGGCCATGATGTGCGGGCCGGTCGGGCCGATGTGCAGCCATCCCGCCCGGTGGTCCCCGGTGGGGAAGCCCTGCTCGTCGAGGAACATGCTCTGGTACTCGATGTTGCGGCGCCGCGAGGTGGCGTCCACGATGCGCTTGGGCGCGCCGGTCGTGCCGCCGGACTCGTAGATCCCGAAGCGTCCGGGCCGGCCGAGGCAGCCCCGGGGGATCAGCGTGTGCGCCGGGATCGTGCTCCAGTCGACCGCCACGTCGTCGAACAGCCGCAGGTCCTGGTAGGTCCTGACGTCGGTGAGCGGGTCGAAGCCGAAGCCGGCGGCGCGGCCGACCCAGTACGGGCTGCCGGTGGAGGGCGAGAAGTGCCACGTCATCGTCGCCGTGACGAGCTCGTCGAGCTCGGGCGTCGCGTCGACGGGCGCCTCGAACACGCCGGAGAAGTCATCGGACATGGAGCTGCCTTTCTCCTTGTGAGGCCGACTGCTCAGTGGTGGTGGACGTGGCCATGGCCGTGGGTGTGGATGTGCGGGTGGTCGTGGTGGTCGTGGTCCGGCGGCAGCACGCCGCCGTGGGCCTCGAGGTGGCAGGGCGGGCAGAGCATGCGGCCGCGGTGGTTGTGCAGCACGGCGGTGCTGGTCTGCTCGTCGCAGCCGTCGCACGGGGCGTGCGGCTGGAGCTTCTTGGCCTCCGGGGCCTCACCGCTCACCGTCTCGGTCACCAGCAGGTCCTCGACGGGGACGGCGAGGATCCGCCGGACCCGCTCGGCCTGCCCCTGCTTGAAACGGCCGCGCTCCTCGTCGGTGGCCGTGCCCGCCTCCACCTTGCGGGCGAGCGCCCAGGCCTCCTCGCCCCGGAACGCCTCGCTGCCCGGCTTGGCGGAGACCCTGATGCCGGTGCCGTCCGCGACCCGCCAGAACGTGAAGGCGATCTTGCCGTTGTCCTCCTGGACGAGGTGACGGTTGCCGAGCGTGCATCCGGTGACCACCTGGACGGCGTCGATCGCGCACGCGTCGGTCTCACCGATCGCGAGGATCTCGTTGTCCTGGGAGTGCCGGCCCAGCCGCGCCACCGCGATCTCGGCCATGCGCAGGCCGACCGCCGAACCCGGGCACTCGTGACCGTGGAACCGGGTGACCTGCGAGTATTCGTCGGTGTGAGTCATCGGGAGCCTTTCTGGAGGACGGCGGGAGCGTGCGCGCGGACCGGCCGCAGCAGCACGGTCGCCTCGCATTCGTTGCGGCCTTCGTAGAACGCCCGTATCGAGGGGCGGTGCAGGTCGACGGCGGACACGATGAAGACCCACTGGCCCGACTCCGCGGCCAGCATCCGGTCCAGCCGGGTGCAGGAGTCGCGCAGGGGGTCGTCCGGCCAGGGGACGCGGTGGGTGTGGTAGTTCCCGACGACGAGGACGTCGTGCTCGTCGCAGAAGTCCTCGGCGTCCATGAGCTCGCGCGGGTGGGCCACCCATCCGCGCTGGTCGTTCGGCGTCTCGGACGGGATGGCGTGGTGGTCGACCAGCTCGTCCATGTCCTCGCTGACGTTCGGGTCCTGCCGCATGTTGGCCAGCAGCGGCAGCACCCCCGACACGTGCAGCGTGTAGCCCCGCTGGCGGCCGAGCAGCAGCCCGAACGCCTTGCGCTCGGACACCTCGCCGTCGATGTAGTGGCCGGTCAGCTTCCGGACGGCGTGCGCCACGATGCTCGCGTAGTGCGGGCGGGGCAGCACGATCTCCCGGACGTCGGCCGGCGTCGCGCGGACGCCGGCCGGCGGGGGCAGCGGCAGCGGGGGCGGCTCAGTGCGCAAGGGTGCTCTCCTTCGGCCTGCCCAGGGCGCGCCTGGCCTCCGCGGCCCAGGCCCGCGCCTGCGCGACCGTGTACATCGTCAGCTCCGCCGAGGCGCCGAGGTACGACGACGGGTCGAAGATGCCGTCCAGCTCCTCCGCCGACAGGTGCTGGGCCACACCGTTCTGGCGCACCAGCTCCTCCAGCGGGGTCCCGGTGCTGCGCGACTCCTGGCTGAGCTCGTAGACGTGCTCGTGGGCCGTCTGCTTGCCGACGTGCTTGCCCAGCGCGAGCATGAGCCGCTCGCTCACGACCTGCCCGGCGACGTGCTCGGTGTTCTGCCGCATCCTGTCCGTGTGGATGATCAGACCGTCCACCACCAGACGGGTGATGTCGGCGGCCGACAGCGTGTAGTGGGACACGTCGGGCACGCACGCCCACTCCAGCCGCAGCGACCGGGAGTCGCGCTCGTGGTCGCCGCTCATCGCGGTGAGCGCCGTGCTGACCGTGCCGGCCGCCAGGCGCGCCATCACCACGATCTGCTCGCAGGCCTCGGGGTTGCGCTTGTGCGGCATCGTGCTGCTGCCGACGCGGCCGAGCCGCCACTCCTCCTCGACCTCGCCGAACTCCGGCCGCGACAGGGTGCGGATCTCGTCGGCGATGCGGCCCATCGTGCCCGCGGTCACCGCGAGCGTCGTCACGAACTCCGCGATCCGGTCACGGGCCACGTGCCAGGCCAGCGGGGCGGCGCTTAGGCCGAGCCGCGCGGAGAAGCCGCGCAGCAGGTCGATCGCCTGGTCGCCGAATCCGGCCATCGTGCCGACCCCGCCGAACAGCTGCGCGGTCAGCACGCGGGGCCGCAGGGCGCGCAGCCGCTCGCCGCTGCGCAGGATCTCGTCGATCCAGCCGGCCATCTTCAGCCCGAAGCCGATCGGCAGCGCCGGCTGGGCGTGCGTACGGCCAAGGGCCACGGTCTCGGCGTGTTGCTCGGCGAGGTCGGCCAGGCGGGTGACGATCGCGCAGAGCTCACGTTCGAGCGCGTCGACCACGTCGCGCATCTCCAGCGACTGCGCGGTGTCCTGGATGTCCTGCGTCGTGGCGCCGTAGTGGACGTACTCGCCGGCCCCGTCCTCGCAGGCGGCCTGGAAGACCCGCAGCAGGCCGACCAGCGAGTGGCTGGTGCGCCGGATCTCGGCGCGCACCGCGTTCAGGTCGAGGTTCTCCACCCGGGCCGCCGCCGCGATGCGCTGGGCGGCGTCGGCCGGGATGATGCCGAGGGCCGCCTGCTCCAGCGCCAGCGCCGCCTCGACGTCCAGCCAGCGCTGGAAGCGGCAGCGGTCACAGAAGATACGGCGGCTGGCGGCCGTGCTGTAGCGGTGGCCGTAGAAGGAGGAGTCGACGATGTGGCTGCGCTCGTGGCGGCAGGCGTTGCTCATGAGTTCTCTCCTGTCGCGATGAGGCCGCTCCTGCGGGTGGCCGAGCGGGCGACCCGGTCACCCGCGGGACGCCGGCCGGTCATGGCGTACGGGCTCGATCCGTAGGGGGGCTTGTCGGGGGCGACGACGGCCGCCTCCGCGATGTCCATGGCGACGGCCCGGGGCGGCACGCCGCGGGTGCGGGCGCCGGAGAGCACGTCGCTGACCAGTTCGTGGATCAGGAAGGCGACGCCGTCGAGGACCTGCTGCGGCTCCGGCAGCGTCCGCGGGCCGAACAGCGTCTCCATGGACGCCGAGCCGCCGATCCCGCCGATGAAGTCGGGCACCACCAGCACGCCGCGGTCGTGGAGGATGCGTTCGGCGGTCTCGCTGAGCCCGCAGTTGGCGCCCACGACCACGACCGGCGCCTGGAGGGTGGCCGCCTGCTCGGTGGTGACGGCGTCCTCGACGGCGGCCAGGATCAGCACGTCGACCGGCAGGTCGAACAGCGTCGCGCCGGGCAGCGAGGCGCGGTTGAAGGTCTGCACCGAGACCGGCCGCGACATCTCCTGCTCCAGCATCGCGGGGATGTCCAGGCCGCGGGGGTGCACCGCGCAGCCGTACTCGTCCGCGACCGCGACCACCGCCGCGCCGGCCCCCACCAGCGACTCGGCGGCCGAGCGGCCGAGGTTGCCGAAGCCCTGGATGGCGACGTGCAGGCCCCGCGCCGGGTGACCCGCGATCCCGGCGGCGGCGAGGGCGGCGTGCGCCAGGGTGTGGCCGGCCCGGCGCTGCCCGACGGTGCGGCGGCCGACGTACTCGTCCAGCAGCCCCATCCGCTGGAAGAATTCCTCGTCGGAGAAACCCTGGGCGGTCTTGACGGCGTACTTCACGGACGGGACCCCGATACCCGACGCGATCCGCTCCAGTTCCTCGAAACGGGTGCCCATGTCGCAGCCCATGCTGTAGCGGTTGTGCAGTTCCTGGGAGATGAACGACAGGAACCGCGAAATCACGGCCTGCCGTTCCGGGCCCGTACCGGCGTAGTCGAGGCCGCTTTTCGCCCCGTCGACGTTGATGCCGAGAACCCGCTGCTTGAGGGTCATCCGCGAGGCGAGGTCGCTCAGGGTCTGCACCGTCAGCCCAGGCTGGACGCGGAATCCACCCGCGGCGAGACGGCAGTCCTCCCGGTCGTACACCAAATAGCCGGTGCACCCCTCGACAGGGTCGGTGTATTCGATGACGCGTGGCATGTGTGACCCCCCAGGGCATCTCCAGATCGGGACGAATCTGCGAGTGCTGGTGATGGTGCACATCGGCCGCATAACCCGTCAACGAGTCGTCGAATCGCTTGCACGGCTTGCGGCCGTTTCCCGCGGGCGGGGAACGGAAAGGCGATGATCGGTACCGCATCGGAAACGCGTCAAGGCCGGGTACTGCGATCAGGGACGTTCAACTGCGCGTTTTCCGCAGTTGAACACCCTCCCCGTGGACGGCGCCGGGTTAGCCGGGCCTCGCCCCGGGTAGGCGAACGATAGTTCGAGAGCCGCTGGGAGGGGACAGCGATGAACCGAGGGCCGATGGAGAAGGACCCCGAGGAGTGGACGACCGGCGACGAGCCGATGACGGCGCCCCAGGAGTCCTACCTGCGCACGCTGGCGAGGGAGGCCGGCGAGGAGGTTCCCGAGAACCTCAGCAAGGCGGACGCCTCCAAGCTGATCGACGAGTTGCGCGGCCGCAGCGAGCGGCTGCAGGGCGAGTGAGGCGTGGCATTTCAGGGGTGAGGGGCGTCCCGGCCGGGGTCGCGGGCGGCCCGGCTACGGGGCGGCCAGGGGTGATGCCGCCGCCCCGGGCGTGTACCCCGTGGGGCGGCGGGTACGGCTGCCCCCGGGGGGATGAATATGGCAGTAGACGTCATCACAATGATCACCAGGGACCACCGTGACGTGGAGTCGATCTTCGAGCGCCTGAAGCAGCTGCCGGAGGACCGCCCGGTCCTGCTGGTGGAGCTGGCCGCCAAGTTCTTCGCGCACTCCAAGGCCGAAGAGGAACTGGTGTACCCGGAGATCACCAAGACGGTCCCGAAGGAGCGGCAGCAGGTCCAGGAGGGAAGCGAGGAGCACCACCAGGCCGAGGACCTTCTCCTCCGGCTGATGAAGCTGGACCCGGACGACAAGGAGTTCGAGTCGCTCCTGACGGAGGTGGAGCAGGCGATCAACCACCATGTCCAGGAGGAGGAACAGGAGATCCTCCCCGGCTTCCAGAAGGCCGCCGATCCCAAGCGCCTGCAGGAGCTCGCCCGTCCCTTCAGCGAGATCAAGGCGAAAGAGATCATGAAGGGCCTGCCGGGCGGGGACGGCAGGAGGCCCCGCGCCGCCCAGAAGAAGCAGGGCGGGGACCTCGAGCAGCTCAGCAAGGACGAGCTCATGGAGCGCGCCAAGGAGGCCGAGATCTCCGGCCGGTCCGACATGAACAAGGAACAGCTGGTCAAGGCCTTGCAGAAGGCGGGCGCCAGGTGAGGCACGGCCGGGCACGGGAGGTCGTCGGCGCCGGCGGGTCCCTCGGCCGCCAGGCCCGGCCCGACGGCGACCTCTGACCGGACGCGGCGAGTTCGCTCATGCACGAAAAAGGAGTCTTCCCCATGCCCGTTCCGGGATAGGGGAAGACTCCTGCCGGTGCTGCGGAATATGGGTCAGTCGCCCCCGGGGAGCCCTTTGCAACCGCAGGCGTAATATTCCCACGGGGTGCAGCCGGCAAGCGAGCCGTTGTCGTTGTAGATGCATGCCCTGATCTGCTTGTACTTGTGGTTGTAAGCCGCACAACCGGACGTTCCGACAACGCACCTGTACTGCGCCTGTGTATAGGAGGCCGCAGCGTGTGTGCTGGTGAGAAGTCGCGCGAGCAGATTGTCTGCCAATTCATGGATCCGGAGAATCATGATGGTCTCCATTGTCGACGACATCTTTCTCGAAGTCTCTGCCCTCGAAAAAATAATATAAGGACCAGTCGCGATTCAATGCGCTGACCGGCTTGGTCTGTCCGGAGTTGTCCTGAATTTCGAGAACCGCTCGGCCTGAGGAACCGAGCCCGTCAGATGCTCATCTTCCGCAATACGGTGGCGACGACCTTGCTGGTCGGGATGAAACCGAGCTGGCGCGAGTCGACGCTTCGTCGTCTGTTGTCGCCGAGGACGACGATGTGACCCGGTGGGACCACCGTGCCTTCGGTGTCTCCGCGGACGGCTGCCGGGACCGGTTGTCCTGGCACGGCCACGACCCGCTTGATGATGTTCATCGGTGATCCCGGGTTCTCACTCGGAGGAGCGGTGTCGATGACCACCACCTGGCCGCACCGAAGGGCGCGGGAAGAGTGCCGCAGGGCGAGCAGCCGATCACCGTCCAGGTAATTAGGCTCCATGCTCGGTCCCGACACCGCGACGATGACCAGTCTGCGACGTAGCAGGACGACGGCGACGGCAGCGCAGATGACGGCCAGAGGAATCGCGATCACAAGTCGTCCTGGTAGCCCGCGGCCTGCATGGTGAACAGCTGGGCGTAGCGGCCTCCCAGCCGCATCAGGTGGTCGTGGTCGCCGATCTCGGCCACCACGCCTCCCTCCAGCACGACGAGGATGTCCGCCTCTCTGACCGTGTTGAGCCGATGGGAGATCAACACGCTCGTCCTGCCGGAACGGTGCTTCTTGAGCTGGGAGTGCAGCTCGAATTCGGCCTCGGCGTCCAGCCCCGAGCTCGGCTCGTCGAGGATCAGGACGTCGCGTTCCCCGCGCATGAGGGCGCGCGCTATCGCGATCCGCTGCCCTTGTCCGCCGGACAGGTACACCCCCTCTGACTGCTCGTCCTCCTGGAAGAACGTCCTCGTCATCAGGGTGTCGTAGCCGCTCGGCAACGCTTCCACCGTGTCATGCACGCCGGCCCGCTCCGCGGCGCTCACTATGGCCTCCCGGTCGGAGAGGCGGGGAAGGTCCCCCAGGCCGATGTTCTCGGCCACAGAGAGGTCGTACTGCATGAAGTCCTGGAACACCACGGAGATGCGGTTTCGCAGATCCGTCACGTCGATGTCCCGCAGGTCCGTGCCGTCCCACCGAATGGTGCCGTGAACCGGGTCGTAGAAGCGGCACAGCAGCTTGACCAAGGTGCTCTTCCCCGACCCGTTCAGGCCCACGAGTCCGACGCTGACGCCGCGCGGAATGGTGAAACTGACTCCTCGCAGTACCCAGGGGTGATCAGGGCCATAACGGAACCAGACGTTCTCGAATTCGATGTGCCCGGACAGCGGGGCGAGTCGCCGTTCCGCGCGGACGGGGAGGTCCGGTTCTGCGCCGGCCACGTACCGATAGTGCGAGAACAAGAGGAGATGCTGGTGCGCCAGGCCGAACTGCGCGACGAACGCGCCGGTCCCTCCCTGCACACCGGCCATGGCCGCCACGAACATCAACACGTCGCCGATGGTCAGCGCCCCCGCACGCGCCTGCGCCATCGCCCAGACGAGTCCGGCGCCGGACACCAGCGCCGCGCCGAGACGCAGGACACCCTGCGTGAGCGTCTGCCGTTGCTCCAGACGGCGCTTCTCCTTGTTCGCCGTCCGGCGTTCGTTGAGCATGCGCTCGTGCAGGAAATCACCCAAGCCATAGATTCGGACCTCTTTTGCCGCATCGGTGCTGGACAGCAGATCGCTGTAGAAGAACTCCCGGCGCTCGACAGGCCCGAGGCTCCACATCATCGAAGCCCGGCGCTTCGCCATGAGGATCTCGGCGAGCAGCGCGGGTAGCGATCCCAGCAATGTCAGTGCGGTCATCAGCGGACTGACGGACGACAGCGCCCCCAGGAAACCCGCGACCGTGGTGAGCCCGCCGACCATACCGAGCACCGCTTCACCGACCTGCCCAGGGCTCATCCCTCCGGACTGGGCCGCGAGCCTGAGGCGATCGAGGAAAGCCGGGTCTTCGAATCGCGCCAGCCCCGGCAACCGACCGACCACCCGGTAGAGCCGGTCCTGCGCCATCAGGCTGATCCGGCGGTCCAGTTCGGCCCCGGCGAACCCGCTCATGAGAGGGCTCACACTCGTCGCCAGTCCGATGAGCGCGAGGCCGAAGGCAGGGACGACGACTCCCTCCATCGTCCCCTGTGCGGCCAGCGCGTCCATCGCGAGTTTGGTGATCCATGCCGTCACCACCGGAATCGCGGCCCCGCACACGCTCAGCGCCACGATGGTGGCCGCCCAGAGAGGGCTCGCGCTCCACGCCATTCGCAGTGCCGGGAGCAAACCCGTCCACGAAGACGATCGGCTCACCTCACGCCGCCCTGCACCGGGTGTCCGGCATGGGTGATCCTGCGTCCGTCGAGGGTCACCACCACGGGCGTACCGGTGATCCCGAACGCTCGGCACATCGGCCCGTCGATCGGCTCGACCACGACATCGGCCACTTTCTCCGTGAGCAAGACCATGGACAGGTCCCGCACATCCGCATCGGCCAGGATCACGGCGACGACCTTGCTGTCGCTCTCCTCGGCGGACGCCACGAAAGCGGGCAGGTGCTCCTCACAGGGCTCGCACCCAGGTGTGAAGAAGCCGACGGTCGTCGGCCCGCTCAGCTGCGCCGAGGTGAGCGGCTCGCCTTTCGTCGTCGTGACCGCGAAATCGCCGATGTCCGCGCCGGTCCGGAGTGACAGGTCGTCGGTCACCGGGTGATTCGCCGACCGGAGCCGGCGGATGACGCCGTAGGTGAGCAGGAGGTTGAGAAGGCCGAGTGTGAGGGCGAAGACGGTCGACGCGACGAGGAACACCATGAGAGTCGGCACCTCAGGTACGGGGGATGGGGATTCGGACATCGCTGAGCCCGCTGGGTGGCTCTCCGGGAAACGCGTTGGTCAACATGGCCGCGACCGTGTAGAGGTTCCAGGCCAGCGCCGGCTGCGTGGCCGACGGCCCGTCGAAGAGAAGCTTCACCTGGTCCGGATGGACCAGATGGGCGAGCGCGTCCGCTCGTTCCATCACGTATTCGCCGAGCAGAGCCGACAGCACGGGCCCTGGAGTTGTCCGCCAGTTCCACCCGCCGCCCTTGTTCCCTTTGGCGGGCGCGGAGGCCGGCTTGGCGGGGGTGGGCCGCAGCCGTGACCAGACCGACGGCGGCCGGTCGGCCGTGAATCGCCACGGGGCGCCTTCAAGAGGAACGGCTCGCAGTTCTGGCGCGAACTCCTGGATGAGGTTGTGGACGACCTCCTCCGAATAGCGCCACCTCTGGTCGAGAGTGAGGGCTTCAGCCACCACTAGGTTGTCCAGGAACGGCTGGATGGGATTGCCGCGAAGCAGGGATCCCACGCGCGCCCCGGCGTGCCAGCGGCCCACCCGATAGGTGACGTACATGTGATCGAGCACTTCCCACGGGTCCTCCTGAGCTCTCGCCAGCCAGGGAGCGGCCAGGGTGTGCGCGTGTTCGTTGGCCTCGTCGGTGAACAGCTGGCCGTTCTTCAGGAAGAAGTCCTTGACACGGCGAAGCATCGCCTTTTCGCTCGTGTTGTTCTGGCTGTAGAGGAATCCGCCTCGGAGTATCTCTCCGCTCTGCCCGGACATCGTGGGCTTCGCGCTGTACGGGAGGTACTCGACGATGCTCTCGTACGCGGACGTCATGCCCTCGCAGGTCCGGAGCACATCGTAGGTGCGTCGCCGGGGATGCGGGATGACGACGGCGTCCTTCGCCGCGGTCCGCGCCGGTGGTATGACGGTGTGCTCGATCCGCAGCTTCGCGGCGATCCGGCGGGCGATGACGACATCGGGGTGATCATCCAGGCCGTTCGTCGTCGCGCGAAAGGGGACCTTCGCCGCGTGGAGGAGCGCCGCCATGAGCCGGCTGTCACGTCCTCCGGTCAGCGCAAGGTTCACCGGCTCCGCCACCGAGCGCAGGGGGGCGACGGCGGCGACGAGGGCGGCGCCGAGCGGGGCGACCGCCGCGCGCTTCGCCCGCGACGAGCCCGGCACGGGGTACGCCTGGGGGAGCGGCGCGGCGCTGATCGACCGTATCCCGCCGCGGATGACGATCGACGAGGACGGGCCGAGGGCCTGCACACCGAGATACGGGGTTTCGTCGGAGAGGAAGTACCCCTGACGGATCATGGACTGCAGGGCGAGCTCGTTCCACACGATCTCCCCGCCTGTCGCGACGAGGTGGACGTGCAGCGCGCGGTTGCCCACGATGTGCAGGTCCGGGGTCTCGGCGTAGAAGACCGGGCAGGCGCGGGTGCTCGCCGTCACCGCCTGGATCTCTCTGGGGGCCGCGCGGAAGGCGGAGAAGCATCCGCCCAGTGAGGCCGCCGCATCCCCCAGAGGCGTGGTGGGGGCAGCGAGTTCGGCGAGGTCCTCGTCCGCCGCCAGATGGCCGCTCATCCCTACCGCGAGAGCGGGACCCCGGGAGATCAGCGGCGGACGCCCCGCGACCGATTCCTCATTCGACCACGCGAGAAGAGCCGTCCGGTCACCTGCCCATTCGTCGGCCGTCACCGTGTCGAGGGGGGCGGGGAAGACGTCGCCGAGCACCGATCGCGCGACGGCGGTCGCGCCGGCCAGGGGAAGTCCGGGGTTCTTCGCAGCCACCGCCAGAAAGACTCGCAAATCTGTTTCCAATCATGAGCGGATCAGGAGTAGCCCGGCGGCGTGGATCTCCTCACCCCCGCGACGGGGAAACGGGGATGAGGAGATCCGGGCTAGCGGTCCGCCGGGAGGGTCACCAGCCGCAGGCGTAGTAGACCCAGCTGGTGCAACTGACCAGCTTGTTGCTGTCGGTGTACGTGCACCAGCGGGACTTCCGCCACCTGTGCTGGTACGTGTCACACCCGGAGTTCTTGTCCCCTTGGATGTACATGAACTGCTGCTGCTGCCAGGTGGCCGCCGCGGATGTGCGCGGTACGAGCAGTGCCAATGCCTTGTCGGCGAGCTTCTGAAGCACGGCCTCTCCTCTGTTGGTGATAAGCGCTCGTTCGTGATGAGCGCCCATGAGAAGAGGGTCGCCGAGAAAACCGAATCTAGAAAGGCGGCTTGTTTCGTTCTTCCGTCCGGGATTGTCCCGGACGGTCTATCGATCAGTTATGGTACTGATCTTCATGGCGACTCTTCTTCTGGCATCGACCCAATTCTCGATATCTGCCGAGCTGCAGTCGCATGCTTTGACGAATGCGACCAGAAGCGGTTCTCTGGGGAGCCGGAGGTGGGTCAGCGTGGCGGCCAGCGTGCTACGTGGCAGATGCTCGCCGATGCTCCGTGCCCGGCGTTCGAGTTGTCGCAGTGTGAGGCCCGACCACGCCTTGAGCTGCCGCATTCTCAGCGCGAACTCTCTGGCTGTCTCCGGATTCCCGGCCCCTGGGCACCTGCTCGTCCGATTCAAGCGAACTCCTCGCAATGATCAGCCGGCGGCGCGATCGATCGATGAGGGCGGGCCGTGCGCCGGATCGCGCCTGTTCGTCCTTATGTGCTCATTCTGTTTCGGAGTCCTCCCGGAGGTTTCGGGGCATCTGCTCGTCGGCCATGAGCAGTTCGATGCCCAGAAGCTCTCCCGACTCCGATATGCGCACCAGAAGGTGAGTTTCCCCGTTCTCGTCCTCGACCGGCAACTTCTTGCTCGCCTCATTCGCGTCGAGTTCTCTGAACGCTATGTATGCCGCGTTCACCTCTCGGTCCCATCGCACCTTGGGTCGGCTCACCTTGACTCCCTTTCTCCGATGCTTTGTCGCTGGAGCCGGAACGCCGGCTCCAGCGACAGAGGCGCTGCTCTACCTACGCCAAACGGTGACGACGCGGCCTTGCGCGTTGCAGATGACGACGATCTTCCCGCCGGCGTTGTACTTGTAAGTGCCGTCGCTCTGCTTGCGTGCCCTGCTGCAGGTATTGTAAACGATATTCTCGACCGTCTCGGTGCCGATGTGATCAGCGGCCATTTCGTCGAGGGCGTGCGAGCTGTAGCCGGTGACGATACAGGGCGCTCCGGCCAGGAGTGAGGTTTCCTGCGTGGAGGCCGAGAAGGGTGCCGAGGCGGCGGTCGCGGTGCCGACCGGCATGAAACCGAAGGCCGCCGCCGCTGACAGCGTGATGCCGGCAAGCCGGACGGCGGATTTGGTGGAAGTTCTCACGATGTTCTCCGGGGGTGATGTGGATTCGGGCATCGAAGGCGGACAGGCCGGGTCTGGAGAGACTGCGATACCGAGTGTGACCCGGTCACCTTTGTATCTGCCTTCCGTGAGGTCGGAGGACGGCAGGAATTGTGGGCGTATTCGCTGTCGTCGTATGTGCCGGCGATCCCTTATTCTGGCGTTTTCTCAGGGAGGCATGGTGTTCTCTCTTCGTTTTGTCTCTTCGCTTACACCGTTCGGTTCCACCGGCGGGGCGAAATCAGATCACTTGGCTGGCACTATATGAGCGGCTTGCCGTGTGTACAAGGCGAGGGCCGAGCGGTGCCTTCGGATCGTTTCTGTGCAACTGCCGATTCTCCGCGGTTGCACACGGGTTATGATTCAGGTGAATACGAGTTCGTCACTCTTCCGTGCGCGGCCCCGGTCGCGCCGTTCGTCGTTCCAGGTCGTCGGCGAATTCCGCCCAGAGTGCGGCGCTCTCCTTTGCCGCCTGATACACGCGGCCGACACAGTGCTCGGGAATCCCGTGCATCAACTGCTCCCGGGACGTCGTCAGCGTGGCGGTGGCGCTGAGCATCCGGAGAAGGAGGCGGCCCGGCTCCGCCGATCTGAGGGACGGGTCCTTGATCAGGGAATCCAGTGCCGATGCCCGGCGCCGGTCGAGCTCCGGCGGCGGGGCCGTGGTGGGGGCCAGGTGGGCGGTGACCTTGTGCGGCGAACCGCCGGCGGCGTTCGGCCGGCTCCGCGACGTCGGGGCGGGCGACCTGTCACCGGACCGCAGCGAACTCGGCAAGGGGTGTTCTCCGCGTTCCAGCCGCTTTCGCACATCCCGCACCGTGCCCGGTGAGATGCCCGCCTGCCTGGCGATCTCCCGGAGCGGAACATGCGGTGTACTGCTGATCAGTTCGGCCGCGCGGATGCGGCCGGCGGAACTGTCGAGCGGACGGACCCGGCCGTCACTTCCCAGCCGGACTTCCGGCCGGCCGTCCGTCGGGAGCGTGGCGTGTCGGATCTGCCCCACCGTGCGTGCGGACAGACCGGTGATCCTTGCGATCACCCTGTCGGACCAGCGGGGGTGTGACCGGACGATGCGCTCCACCGCCCCGGCACGATCACTGGCGGAAAGGGGGAGGCCGTGAGCGGTGTTCTCCGTGACGGCGATCACGAAGGCGTCCCGTTCGTCGCCTTCGAAGAACCGCACCCGTATGGTGTCCTCGCCGCGCAGGACCGCTGCCCGCAGCCGGTGCATCCCGTCCACCACCCGCATGCTGGGCCGGTGCACGATCACCGGGGGCAGCACCACGTCCAGGTCCGAGAGCATGCGAACGTGTTCCAGATCCTCCCCGAGGCTTCGCGGCGAGTCGGCGGGCAGCAGCGAGTGGACGGAGACCGTCTCCACCGCCGAAAGCGCCGGCCGGCCGCCTTCTCCTGACGCGTTCCCGACGGATGGATCACCGTCGACGGTGGAACACTCCGTGTCCGGAAGGCCGGCGTTCGTGCCCTCCCGGCGCCGGCTTCCACCCGTACCGGTCCTCTGTGCTGAACTCGTCAATGGGTCCTCCGTAATCGCCGTCCGGCCGTCTCCAGTGGCTGGGCGAGCGTGAGCGCCCGGCCGTCGGCGCTCATGACCGTCCGGCCGCTGCCCCGTCGTTCGGCGTCCTGGACGCCTGCCCGCGCGGCGAGCGCGGATCGCCCGTGTCGGACGACCACCCGGGCCGGCGAAGGAAGGTGCTGCGAGGTGGCGGCCGACGTCACCGGGGCCGCCGCGAGTAGTCGGGCCCGCCGCCTACGCATCGATCTCCCCGTGTGGGTCCACCATGTGGTCCTGCATCCATGCCTCCTGTGCTCGTGTACCGACTGTTGAGGTGGGGAAGTGGTTCCGGGCGCAGGTGAATCAGCGTCGAATCACCGCTCGATGCCTGGCCGGCGGCGCGGGGGAAGCAGGACGGTACATGTTCGCCGCCTGCGCGCCGCATGGCCGATGACCTAAATCTCGGATATGCCAGTGGAAACAGGATGGAAGCCGGGTGATCGTCGTCCAGGGCCGGTGCTGGACGGCCGACGACCCGCCGCGATGAGCGCCGCCGAGGCGGCTTACGGGCCCGGCCAGGGCCCCATCGGCAATGGTCAGCGGGGTCGTGTCGCGGGGGAGTCCTCGTCCGGGTCCGTCAGCCGGCGCAGCTTCGCGCGGACCTCTTCGGCGTCGGGGCGTCCCAGATCGTCCAGGATGTCCAGCGCGTCCTTCCACACGGTCGCGGCCGCGTCGTTCTGGCCCGCGGCGTGGTGGGCGTCGCCCAGGCGGACGAGCGTCTCCACCTCGCCGTAACGGTCGCCGCCCTTGCGGAAGTGCTCCAGGCTGCGGTGGTAGCAGGTGACGGCCTGGTCGTGGTCGCCGAGGTGGTGGTGGGCCTTGCCGAGGCTGTCCCAGGCGTGAGCCTCGCCGGGACTGTCGCCGAGCGCCTGGTGCAGCGCCACCGCCTCCTGGCAGTAACCGAGGGCCTTCTCGTGGTTCCCCAGCCGGATGTGGTCCCAGCCGACGGCGTTGAGAAGGCGGGCCTGCCCGGTCTTGTGCCCGGCGGCGCGGAAGAGCTCCAGCGCCTGCTCGTCATGCGCCAGCGCCTGCTCACCCCGGTCCATGTGGTCGCACAGCCACGCCAGGTTGAAGTGGGTGTGCGCCTGCCCCACCCGATCGTTCAGCTCTCGGTAGAGAGCGAGAGCGTGCTGCAGGTGGTCGTACGCTCGGTCGTGCTCACCAATGGCAGTGAGCGCGAGGGCCAGGTCACGCGCCGACAGGGCCGTCGCCTGCGGGTCGCCGAGTCGTCGTGCGGCCTGGTGGGCCACCTGCTGGACGGCCAGGAGGTCGCGCCAGCGTCCTTGACGGCCGAGGAAGGTGTGGATGGTCCAGGCGAGCTGCCAGGCGTGGGTGTGCAGTCCGATGGAAGCGGCCCACGGCGCGGCCACGAGAACGGTGGGATGCTCGGTGGTGAGCCACGCCAGCGCCTGGTCTTCCACCGCGATCTGTTCGGGTTGGACGCCTTCGGCGGGTGGCGTGAGGTCGATCGGCTCACGGTGTGGCCACAGCAGCCGTTCGGCGGCGTAGGCAGTGTGCAGGTAGTGGTCCAGGAGCCGTCGTCGGGCGGCCCGGCGCTCGGCCTCGGTGGATTCGGCCGCGGCCTGTTCGGCCGCGTAGGCGCGCAGCAGGTCGTGCAGGACGTACCGGCCGGGACGGTGCTCACGGATCAGGTGGGAGCGGGCCAGTTCTGCCAGCAGCGGCCTGACGCGGCTGATGGGCGTTCCGATGAGGCTGGCGGCGACCTGAGCGGAGGTGTCGGCGCCGACGTGCAGGCCCAGCAACCGGAACAGCCGGGCGGCGTCAGGGCTTATGGTGCGGTAGGACCAGGAGAACACCGCGCGGATGTCGGCGGGAGGGTGACCGGCGTCCAGGATGCCGAGGTCGGCGTCGATGCCGGCCAGTTCCTCGGCCAGCGTGCGCAGGGGGAACGTGGGGTGGACGGCGGCGCGGGCGGCGACGATGGACAGAGCCAGCGGAAGCCGGGCGCACCGGTCGATGATCTCCAGGGTGGCGTTCGGTTCGGCCCGCACCCGCTCGGTTCCAAGTCGCCGGATCAGCAGCTCCTCCGCCTCACCGGCGGAGAGCACCTCCAGGGTGATGGGGTGGGCGCCTTGGGTGACGAGCAGGCCGGGGAGCCGGCTGCGGCTGGTGACGATCACCGCGCACCCGGGCATGTCGGGCAGCAGTCCGCGCACGTGATCGTCATCGCGGGCGTTGTCCAGCACGACCAGGACGCGGCGGCCGGACAGATGGTCGCGGTAGGCCGCGCGCTGGGCGGGCATGCCGTCGGGGATCCGCTCCGGCGGCACTCCCAGCGCTTCCAGCAGGGTGCGCAGCGCCTCCTCGGGAGGCCTCACCGTACCGGAGGGATCGAAACCGTGCAGGTCGATGTGCAACTGCCCATCAGGGAAGTGCCCGGCGACCTGGTGGGCCAGGCGGACGGCGAAGCTCGTCTTGCCCACCCCCGGCAACCCGGTCACCACCAGTACCGCACGCCGCCACGGCTCGGGACCGCATAATCGGCGTACCGCCTCCTCAAGGGCGTCCGTACGGCCCACGAACCAGTGCGGCATCGGTGGTGGCGGCGCCGGCCCCGGTCCAGGGTGGGGGACCGCCGCCGATGCCGGCAGGGGTGGTACGGCGGGTTGGGCTGCCGCGCGTATCACCGCGGCCGGTAGTTCTCGACGCAGGACCAGGCGTTGCAGTCGCTGCAGCTCGGGGGAGTCGATGCCCCGCCCGTTCAGCAGCGACAGTCCTTCCCGGCACACCTCGGCCGCCTCGGCGACCCGCCCCTGGGCGTACAGGGCCAGCACCAGTTCGGCGCGCAGCCTCTCGTCGTAGGGTTCGGCGGCCAGCGCGGCGGCCAGCTGGGCCGCCGCCTCATCGTGCCGTCCCAGCTTCGTCAGCGCCTCGGCCTGGCTCAGCCAGGCCATCCTGCGCAGCATCTCCAGCCGTGCCCGCTCCGGCAGCGCGTACGCCCGCTCGGCCACCTCGGCGAACGCCGTCCCGCGCCACAGCGACAACGCATCGCCCAGAAGCGTCACGGCGGCCCGCACATCCGGCTCACCGCCCGCCTCCAGCAGCCGCCGCCCCTCGGCGCAGGCCCGCTCGAACCGCCGGGCGTCGATCGACTCGGGCTCCACCTCCAGCCGGTAGCCGACCCCCGCCCCGCGCCCCACCGTCACCACCACGCCGTGCCGGCCGCCGTGCCCCCGGGCGGGCTCCAGCAGTCGCCGCAGGTGGGCCACATGGCTGCGCAACGTCGCCGGCGACCCCTCCGGCCTGGACGCGTTACCCAGCAACTGCGCCAGCCGCGCCGCCGGCACCGTCCTACCGGCCTCCAGCAGCAGCAGCGACACCAGCTCCACCAGCCGAGGCCCCAGCGGCACCGGCCGCCCATCCCGCTCCACCTGCAACGGCCCCAGAACGGCGAAGCGCAGCCCCACCGCGGAGCCCTCGCTCGAAGCCACCGCGGCGGCGACGCCGTGTCCCGGATCGGTCTCCCCGGCAGGCATGCGCTCTCCGGCATGCGTAGGTTCCCCGGCATGCGTGGGTTCCCCGGCATGCGTGCGCTCCCCGACGGCCGGGTCACCGGTCGACGTCCGCGCTCCGGCCCCCTCGTCGCCGACCAGCTGCCAGGTCGCGACCCACCGTCCCGCGACGGCCGGTTCGGCACCGAGCGCCACCACCACCCGGTGCAGAACGTCCGCGGGCATCGGGCTCCGTCCGGACAGGTAGTTCGCCAGGCTGCTCCGGGGGACTCCGGCGGCCACCGCCAGGTCACGCAGTGACAGGCGCGCCTTTCCGCGTGCACGCGCGGCGGCCGCCCGCAGCCGATCCAGCTCCGCCAACAAGTCCCGTCGCGTCCGCACGGCATCCAGCGCCGATGTGCGGGGCTCCTCGCCGACCACAATGATCAGCCTGCCACAACCCGTCCGCAACCGGCGGCACCTGTCCACGTTGTGGAAAGGTGACTCGACCCGCAGCGGACAGACACACCGGACCAGCTTCTTTCGCCGCAACTCGTGGCGCTCGCCGTCTGTTTCTGCTGTCGACGGCCCGGTTCCATGTGTCAGTGTGTCCGGCGTGTCGGCCGCCCTCGTTCCGGCGATCAGGGGATGACGTCCGCCACGATGGTGGCGGACGCCTTGCGGCAGGACGAGAGCCGCCCGCTGATGTTCGCCTGAGCGGCCGAGTTACTGGCACAAGTCCACTCACCGACGGCCGCCACCCCGGCACTTCCCTGTTTGGGGGTGTCCGGCCGGTAGTAAGAACGGAAGACCCGAAGGGCCGCACGGCAGTCGACGCGACCTCTGGAAACCGCGACCGCGGCCATCGGACCCCCGCCGAGCGGCTGGACCTCCCCGCACACGGTGCCCGGTCCGGCCAGTGCGGCCCTGCGCGAGGGCGTCGACGTCGGCGCTTTCGAGACGGCAGGTCTCGCGGTGGGAGAGGCCGACGCTTCCGGGACGGGAGACCTCGCCGCGGACGAGGCCGGCACAGGACCGTGCCGAGGTTCTTTCCCGCAAGCGCCCAACGCGAGCACGAGCAAGAGAACGCAGACGGTGACACGCGAGTACAAAAGCAGGGACTCCACGGCTCGACGTCAGGACGGGCGCAGTCTCCGTGGCCTTCCGCGCTCCTGCGCCCGGCGACGATATCACCCGCGAGATCACCGCTGATCGGCGGTTCGTCTCACCAGAAGCCCGCACCGCATGTGACGGTCAACGCTCCGCCACTTCCCTCACGCCTCACGCCGGTGCAGGGACTCCAGGGTGGCCAGGTCGTCCTCCGACAGGCGCAGGGCGCCGGCGGCCACGTTATCGGCCAGGTGGCCGGGGTCGCCGGTGCCGGGGATGGCCAGGACGTGCGGCCCGCGGTGCAGCGTCCACGCGATCCGGACCTGTGCCGGGCTCACGCCGTGCGCCCGCGCGACCGTCAGCACCTCCTCACTCTCCTCGCCGCTCGTGCCCCCCTCGCGCCCGGTGGCCGCGATCGCGTAGAAGGGGACGAACGCGACGCCCTGCTCACCGCAGGCGCGCACGAACTCGTCGTACTCGGGCCGCACGCCGATCCCGTACATGTTCTGCACGCAGACGACTGGGGCGATGGCCTGGGCCTCGGCGAGCTGTTCGGGGCGGACGTTGGAAATGCCGAGGTGGCGGATGAGCCCCGCCTCGCGCAGTTCGGCGAGAGCGCCGAAGCGCTCGGCGAACGAATCCGGCCTGACGATGCGCAGGTTCACCACGTCGAGGTGGTCACGGCCGAGCTGGCGCAGGTTCTCCTCGACCTGGCCGCGCAGCTCCTTGGCTGTGGTGGCGTGGGACTGCCACTCGCCGGAGAGGTCGCGGGCGGGCCCGACCTTGGTGGCGATGACGAGGTCGTCCGGGTAGGGGGCCAGGGCCCGGTTGATCAGCTCGTTGGCGGAGCGCAGCGGCGAGAAGTAGAACGCGGCGGTGTCGATGTGGTTCACGCCGAGCTCGACCGCGCGGCGCAGCACCCTGATCGCCTCGTCGCGGTCCCGGGGGACGGCGTCGGGTGTCAGCGCCGCGCCGTACTGCGGCAGGCGCATCGCTCCGAAACCGATCCGGTTGATCTCCATGTCCCCGAGCTTCCAGGTGCCGGACGCCGCCGCGGTGATCGTGTGTGAGGTCATGCCGGAATGGTTCCGGCCGCTGTAGGGTGACGGCCACTGATTCGGACATGTGTGAATCCATGGGAGTGAACGGTCCTGGAGGAGCTGGCGTTCTCGGCGAGGGATCTCGCGCAGATGCGGTTCGCCGTCTCGCCGATGTGGGAGGTCGGCATGAGCTTCAAACTGCTGCACCCCGGGTCGGCCCATGCCGTGCACGGCCCGTGGATCGAGCAGGTACGGCCACGGGCGGCCGCCGCCGGCCTCGGCCGCGGGTGGCTCGCCGAACTGGTCCCGCCGTCCGGATACGTCCCCGACTTCCTCAACCCGGCGCCCGCCGGACCGTCCCCCACCCTGGCGGAGGAACTGGCCGCGATCATGGCCACCCCCGCCCACCGGGTCCGGCAGGACCTCGACATGTTCGAGCGCAAGCACGGCCCTCTCAGCCCTCGCCTGCGCGCCCTGTACACCGATCCGCGGGACCGCCTGGTCCGGGTCGCCGAGGAGATCGAGGCCTACTGGAAGCTGGCGCTCGCCCCCTACTGGGCCCGGGTCCGCGCCGTGCTCGACGCCGATGTCTTCTACCGGGCGCGGCAGGTGGCCGAGCACGGAGCCGCCCGCCTCCTCAACGACCTGCACACCGCGGTGAGCTGGGACGACGACACTCTGCGGTTCCTGCGGCGGTCGAGGCCCCTGTCCCGCGGGACGGCGGGCGCGGGGCTGCTGCTGGTTCCCTCGGCCTTCATCGGGCCGGGCCTGCTCACCGTGGTGAGACCGCCGGACCCGCCGCAGCTCGCCTACCCGGCGCGCGGTGTCGGTTCGCTCTGGGAACCCCGGCCGAGCGCCGGCGCCGGGGCCCTCGCCGCGGTCCTGGGCCGCTCACGCACCCTGCTGCTGACCGAGCTGGACGCCCCGGCCTCCACGACGGAGCTGGCTCAGCGCACCGGGCTCTCCCCGGCCGGGGTGTCGCAGTACCTGACGGCGCTGCGCGACGCGGGCCTGGTCAGCGCTCACCGCGCGGGCCGCTCGGTCCTGTACGCCCGTACCTCCGCCGCCGAATCGCTCCTGGCCGCCGCCTCTCCCTAGAAGGGACCTACCGGCCTTCGTCGAGGTCGGCGGCGGTGCGGTCGGCCAGGCGTTCGTACCGCTGCCTGGCGGCCTGCGGGGTGCCGAGCCCGAGACCGAAGGCGATCTCCTGCCAGGTCATGCCGCGTCCCCGGGCCATCTGGATGAGCCCGGCCTCCAACTCGTCCATCTCCGCGCGGGCCTGGGGGACGAGGGTCAAGGCGGCCGTGATGTCGGCCGCGTCCACCTCCGGCTCGCCGTCGTCGAGCTGCGCGGCCCCGCTCATCAGGAACGACACGAGCCTGACGGCTTCGTGCGGTCCCATCACGAAGGGGTGGACCTGCCGTCCGCGTTGCTCGTCGGTGGCCGCGTGCCGCTCGGCGACGCGGAACAACGACGCGTGGACACGCTGCGCACGCGCCTCCTCCGGCCGCGGCGGCGCGAACGGATCGAGGGGCTGCTCGGGAGTCGATCTCATGCGGCCAAGCATGAAGCAACGCGCATCTTGTTGTCAACGAGTTGTTGTGAACATTCTGTTCAACTCGCGCCGAGTGGCCGGGCAGCCCCCAGGAGCTGTTTGAACAGGTGAGGGCGAGGCAGGCATCGCCTGTCGCGGTCTCACTCCGTGTGGATCGTCAGGTCGGCGCGGGCGCGGACGTCGTCGGCGGCGTAGTAGTGGTCCTCCTGCTGGGCCCAGCGGGCCCAGTGGGGGGCGTACAGGTCGCCGTCGCGGGTCAGGGCGCGGGTCCTGCGGGTGGCGGCGGTGGCCTCCAGCCAGAGCAGGCCGCTCAGGAAGGGGGACGCGGCACGGGCGCCTGAGCCGACGCCCTCCACGATGAGGACCGCGCCGGCGGGGACGGTGTGCCATTCGGCGTAGGCGCCGGCCGCCCAGTCGTAGCGGCGCCACCGCGCGGCCCCGCCCGAGGCCAGTGGGCGGAGCACCCACTCGACCAGCGCGCCGACGCCTTCCAGCAGGCCGTCCCAGCCGGCGTACAGGTCGTCCATGCGCACGACCGGGGCGGCGAGTTCGGACGCGAGTGCCGTGGCCAGCGTCGACTTTCCCGAGCCCGACCGTCCCTCGACGGCGAGCACGCGGGTAGCGCCCACGCGGGGCGGGCGCCTGCTCAGCCACGTCGCGATTCCGGAGACCGTTGCGTCCACGACCGGTAGTACACCCGATCCGGAAGGTCAGGTGGTGACAGGGGCGGGTTGGCAGCGGGAACCGCGCCGATGGTAGACATACCCCGTGATCGCGCTACGCGAGTTCGAGACGCCGGACGCCGCCGTCGTCGCCTCCTGGGTCCAGGGCCCCGAGGAACTGACCACGTGGTCGGGGAACAGCGGCTTCACCTGGCCGTTCACCGCCGAGCAGCTCACCGCCGCGCACGCCGCCGTGCCCCGGCGGCGGGTTCTGGTCGCGGACGGACCGGACGGCACGCCGATCTCCCATCTCGCGCTGACGCCCGACGCGCGGGGCTGGTCGGCCCGCATCGGCATGATCCTCGTCTCGCCGGCCGCCCGTGGCCGGGGGATCGGCGCGGCCGTGATCGAGGCCGCGATGAGGATCGCGTTCGAGGAGCTGCAGGTTCACCGCCTCGACCTCGGCGTCTACCCGCACAACACCCGAGCGATCGGTCTCTACGAGCGCCTCGGCTTCCGGCGCGAAGGCGTCCACCGGGAGGTCACGCTGGTGGACGGCGAGTGGTGGTCCTCGGTCAACATGAGCATTCTGTCCCACGAGTGGCCGGGCAGCGGCGCACGGTCGTGAGGACCGGCCTCACGGTGCGGTGAGGGGTTCGGCCTGGTAGGCGCGGTGGAGCAGCTCCACGAAAGCCGGGGCCTCGGGCAGGGGCACCGAGCCGATCCGGTGGACCGCCACACCGGGCGTCCACGAGTTCATGACCGCGGCCCCGGCCAGCCCCGCCAGGTCGGCGAGGGTGACCTCCTGGACGCGCTGGGGGACGCCCATGCGATCCAGCTGTCGCCGGATGACGCTCATCGTGATCCCGCCCAGCATCTCGGCCTCGGGCCAGACCACCGCGCTGCCGTCCCAGAAGGCGAGGTTCCAGATCGAGGCCTCGCTGAGCCGGCCGCGGCGGTCGACGAAGGCGGCGTCGTCGAAGCCCCGCGCGACGGCCTGGCGCAGGTAATAGGTCTTGGCCACCTCGCCGACGTGCTTCACCGCCGGGAGGACGCGTTCGTACTCGATCGCCGCCAGCGTCAGCGGGCCCTCCGGGCCGGAGGCGGCCGGCCCGGTGCGGACCAGCACCTCGGGGTCCACGGCGTCCCCGGCCACGGTGAACTCGCCCGCCGGCGAGTAGACGGTGGCGACCAGTGAGAGGTCGGCCGGACCGGCCTCCAGGGCCGCCCGCAGATGACTTTGCACCAGGTCGTCGGGCAGGGCGCGGCCGAACAACTCCATCGAGGCGAACCGCAGCCGCTCCAGGTGGAGGTCGAGGCCCCGGACCCGGCCGCCGCGCACCTGCATGGCGGTGAAGTGGGCGTAGCCCGCGAAGGCGAGCGGCGCCAGATCCTCGGCGGCCGCCCTACGGCCGTCACGCTGCGTGACGAAAGAGGTGCTCATCGGAAGTCTTCCCCCCATGCTGGTCGTGCGCCCCGCCCCGATGGGGGGGACGGTCCGAGCCTGCCGCAGCGAGGCCGGGGGTTCCCAGTGACCTGTTCTGCTCACGACCGCTGGTCCTACTACCGGCAGGGTCACCCTCATATTCAGTCGTACGCGGACGAACGGGGATAATTGCGCCATGAACGATCGACCCGGTGCGGAGCCCGGCGGTGAGCGGACCATGGACCCGCGGGCCGAGCTCGGGCGGTTCCTGCGCAGCCGCCGGGCCCGGCTGCGACCGGAGGACGTCGGGTTGCCGGCCTTCGGACGGCACCGGCGGGTGCCCGGACTGCGCCGGGAGGAACTGGCCCAGCTCGCCGGCGTGTCGGTCGCCTACCTCACCAGGCTGGAGCAGGGCAGGGGCCAGAACGTGTCGGCCGAGGTGCTCGACGCGATCGGGCGTGCCCTGCGGCTGACGGATCACGAACACAGCCACCTCACCCACCTGGCCACGTGCCACCCCCGGAAGGGGCCCACGCCGCCACCGCGGCAGCAGGTACGCGGTGCGCTCGCCGCGTTGCTGACCTCCATGGACGGAGTGGCCGCGTACGTGACGGGACCACGCTCGGACATCCTGGCCTGGAACCCGATGGCGGCCGCCCTTTTCGGCTACTGGGACCGGCTGCCCTCCCAGGAGCGCAACTGGGCCCGGCTGGTGTTCCTCCGGCCCGACCACCGGCGGCTGTTCGCGGACTGGGAGTCGAAGGCGGCCGACGTCGTCGGCGCCCTGCGCCTGTACGCCGGCCGCCACCCGGGCGATCCACAGCTGTCGGCGCTGGTGGGGGAGCTATCGACGCGGAGCCCGGAGTTCCGCCGCCTGTGGGCCCGGCACGACGTCAAGGAGAAGAGCCACGGCACCCGGCGCCTGAACCATCCGCTGGTGGGCGACCTCACTCTCTCCTTCGAGTTGCTCCAGCTGCCCGACGACCCTGAGCAGTGCCTGGCCGTCTACCACCCCGGGCCGAGCTCCGCCGCGGCGGAGAACCTGCGCCTGCTGGCCGGCTGGGGCGCGCACTCGCCCGCCGCGGACGTTCTCGACGGGGTCTGATGCCACAGGCTGTCACCGCGCTGCTCTGGGTGCGGGTGCTCAACGCGGTGGGGTCCTTCGCGATCGGGTTCCTGGCGGTGCTCGCCGGGCCCGGTCTCACGACGGCGGCCCTCGCCGTGTTCGGGGGCGCGGCGCTGGTCTCCCGGTGGGGCGGGGCGATCCTGCTCGACCGGATGGCGCCCCGAGGCGTGCTCGTCCTCGGCCTGGCCGCCACGGGGGTCGCCCTCGCGGCGCTCACCGCGGCGCGTACCCCGGGCCAGATCCTCCTGGCCACCGCCGCGACCGGGCTCGCGTTCGAGATCTACGAGCCCGCCACCACAGAGCTGCTGGCGCGGCTCACGCCCGAGCATCTCCGAGAGACCGTTTTCCGGCGGTTCGGCACCTGGCTGGTGGCGGCGGGCGCGGTCGCCGGGATGCTCGCCGCCGTCCTGCTGCCGCTCGGCGTCCGCTGGCTGATCGCGGTGGACGCCGCCACGTGCCTCGCGTCGGCGGCGGTCGCGCGGGTCTTCCTCCCGGCCCAGCCGCGGCCGCGGACGGAGAAGGCGCGGCGGAGGTGGCGGCCGCCGGCGTCCCTGGTGCTGCTGACCGGCGCCTGCACCGCCTACGCGCTCGGCTACCTGGCCCTGGTGATGTTCACGCCGTCGCTCCTGCTGCAGCGCGGCGCCCCGGCATGGCTGCCCGGCGCGACCCTCACCGGCGCGGCGCTGCTGGCACCGTCCGCCGGGTGGCTCGCCCAGCGCGTCCTGCGCGGCCGCCCGCACCTCCAGGTGCTGAAGAGCAGCGGCCCGGTGCTCGCCGTGCCGGCCCTGGCCATGGCCGTCACCCGCGAGCCGGTCGCGCTCGTGGCGGGTTACGTGTGCTGGTCGGCGGTCAACGCGGCGCTGATGGGACGCTGGCCGGCGCTGGTCGCGGAGATCGCCCCGGAGCGGGACCGTCCCCGGTGGTTCGCCTTCAGCGGCTCCTCCTGGGGAGTGGCCCAGCCGCTGGTCCCGGGCGTGGTCGCGCTCGTCTCCACGGCCACCGGGAACGCCTCCGCGCCGGCTCCGCTCACCGCCGCGCCGGCGTTCCTGGCCATCTCGCTGATCTTGCTGTTCCATCCTCGCCCGTCGGCACGGCCGGCCGGGGCGCAGGAGCCCACACCTGTGTGAAGGCGGGTCATCGCCGGGCGAGCGGGCCGGTCAGGAGGGTCTCGCGGTTGCCGGCGAGGAACTCCTCGAAGGTGCGCGCCGGCCGTCCGGTCAGGTCGTCCACGGCGGCCGTCGTCGCCGACAGCGACCCCGCCGCCACCTCCTGCCACAGCTGTACGACGTCGTCGACGAACCGCGGCGGCAGCCCCTGCGTCTTGAGGGTCGCCGCCATCCGGGCGGGCGGCACGTCGACGTACCTCACCGTCCTGCCCAGCGCGGCGGAGAGCTTCTCCGCGATCTCGGCGTGGGTCAGCGCCTCGGGCCCGGTCAGCACGAAGCTTTCGCCGCCGCCCCGGGGCCCGGTCAGCAGCACCGCCGCGCAGGCGGCGATGTCGTGGCAGTCGATGTAGGAGACGCGCGCGTCCCCCGAGGTGCCCACCAGGTCGCCGTCCTCGGTGAAGGCGCCCGTGCCCGTGACGAAGTTCTGCATGAACCCGCTGGGCTGCAGCACCGACCAGTCCACCCCGGAGGCCTTCAGGTGCTGCTCGATGTGCCAGTGCGCCCCCTCCGCGAGCAGCGCGCCCTCGCGGGCGTGCCAGACCGAGACCTTCACGATCTTCGACACGCCGGCGCGTGCCGCGGCGTCGATGGCGGTCTTCTGACGGCGGATCATCGGCTGCTCCCCGGCCACCGGCTCGGCGCCCGCGGTGTTCAGGAAGAGGCGGTCGACGCCCTCCAGCGCCGTGGCGAGGGAATCGGGGTCGTCGAAGTCGCCCACGACGTAGTCGCAGCCGAGCGCCCGGCCCTTGTGCTCGTCGCGCACGAACGCCTTGAAGGGCACCCGCTCCTGCCGCAGGCGCCTGACGAGGTGCCTGCCGATGGAGCCGGTGGCTCCGGTAACCAAGATCATGAAAGTCTCCTCAGTCGTGGGGTGGAGAGATGGACCGCCTCGTGGCAATAAACTGAGGCGGCCTCGAGAAGATTAAATCGAGGCAGCCTCGAATCAGCAAGGGGACATCGGATGGAGACCAGCAGCCCGCGAGGGCGCCGCCCCCGCGCCGACGCGCGACGCAACTACGAACGCCTCCTGGCCGAGGCCGACGCCGCCTTCCGGGAGCACGGCACTGAGACCTCGCTGGAGAGCGTCGCCCGGCGCGCCGGGGTCGCCATCGGCACGCTCTACGGGCACTTCCCGACGCGCCTGGCCCTGGTCGGCGCCCTGCTGCGCGAACGCAACGAGCAGCTGTTCGAGCTCGGCGACCGGCTGCTGGCCGAGGCGTCCGCGGGGGAGGCGCTGGAGGGATGGGTGCGCGCGCTCGTCGAGCACGTGGCGCAGTACCGAGGGCTGGCCGGCATGCTGGCCGACGGCCTCGGCGACGAGGCGTCCGAGCTGCACGCCGGCTGCGTGCGGATGACGGACATCGCCGGCGCGCTGGTCGCCAGGGCGCGCGAGGCGGGCGCCGTCCGCGGCGAGGTGACGGGGGCGGACGTGTTCGCGCTGGTCAACGCCGCGACGTGGCTTCGCGAGCAGATGTCCCCGGAGCAGGCCGACCGCCTGCTGGGCTTCGCGATGGACGGCCTGCGCCCGACGGCCGCGTCACCCGCCTGAACCGGCGGTCCCGGACGCTCAGGAGCCGGCGTCCCCGCGTCCGGGCGGCCGGGCCAGCTCTTTTCTGTGGCGTCGGCCATCGTCATGGTGGCGTCCCCGCGTCCGGGCGGCCGGGCCGTCACACGGCGGCTACACCAGCTGGTGGGCCCACGGAGGGTTGGCGCCGGGGACCCTGCAGGTCTCGGCGGCGGCGCGCACGGCGAAGCCGATCGCGGCCTCGACGTCGGTCACGGTCAGCTCCTCCAGGCGGCCGCCGAGCCGGCCCCGGCGCCCCAGCACGTGCAGCAGGCCCGCGGTGAAGGTGTCGCCCGCCCCGACGGTGTCCACGGCCTCCACCCGCACGGCCGGTACGGCGAGGCGCGTGCCGTCGAGCGAGGCGTAGACGTCCTCGGTCCCCCGGGTGACCACGACGAGGCGTACGCCCTGCTCGTGCCAGGAGTCGGCCGCCTCGTCGGGGGACAGGCCGAGATGGGTCAGGTCCTCGTCGCTGAGCCGCAGGATGTCGGCCAGCCGTGCCCAGCGGGGGAGCGCCTCGCGGTAGGCGTCCAGGGGGACGAGCGCCGCCCGCACGTTGGGGTCGATCGAGATCGTCGCGCGGGCGCCGGCGTCGCGCAGCATCCGCTCGATGCGCGGCCCGCCGGGCTCCAGCACCAGCGCCAGCGAGCCGGCGTGCAGGCAGCAGGAGTCGTACGGGGCCCGCTCGGCCAGCTCCTCCTCCGTCCAGAACCAGTCGGCGGTGCCCTCGGTGTAGAAGTCGTAGGAGGCCTGCCCCGCCTCGTCGACGGCCGTGATGGCCAGGGTCGCGCGGCGGGTGGCGGTGACGCAGGCGCTCAGGTCGACGTCCGAGCCGGCGAGGTGGTCGCGGAGCAGGCGCCCGAGGGTGTCGTCCGACAGGCGGCCGAGGAACCGGGTCGGCGTGCCGAGCCGCCCGAGTGCCACCGCCGTGTTGACCGGCCCGCCGCCGGGGCGCACCTGCAGGTCCAGCATGCCGTCGCCGGGGATGACAAAGGCGTCGGCGACGGCTTCGCCGATCACCGTGATGCGCTGGTTCATGGGGTCGATCTTCTCCTAGGGCCTCGGGCGAGGCGGACGTGGGGAGCTGGGTCTGACGGCGGGCGGCGGGTCACCCGGACCAGCCCTCCGGCTCGGGCGGGCGGCCCGACGTCCCGGGCTCGGGCGGCGGCCCTACGTCCCGGGGCGGCGCCGATGGGTTCAGGGGCAGCCGCAGGACTCACGGCGCATGAACCGCGGCGGCAGCCGTACCGTGCGGGGTTTCCGGCCGGGCTGCTCGATGCGCTCAAGCAGCATCCGGACGGCTCCGCCGCCGATCTCGGCGATCCGCTGCGCGACGGTGGTCAGCCTCGGACGGAAGTGCGCGGCCCACTCGAAGTCGTCGAACGCCGTGAGCGCGACGTCGCCCGGGACCTCGACGCCGAGTCCGCCGAGCGCGCGCATGACCCCGATCGTCATGTGGTTGTTGGCCACGACGAGCGCGGTGGGCGGGTCGTCCCGGTCGAAGAGGGTGCGCACGGCCTTCTCGGCGTCGTCGGCGTTGGAGTTCCCGCTGATCGACAGGCGTTCGTCGAACGCGAGGTCGTGACGCCGCAGGCCCTGGCGGTAGCCCTCCAGGCGCTCGACCGTGGTGCGCAGGCCGGAGTGGCCGGAGATCATGGCGATCCTCTGGTGGCCGTGCCCGGCGAGATGGCCCACCAGCTCGGCGGTGGCCTCGACGTTCTCGGTGCCGATCTGGTCGAAGCGTGGTGAGGCGCAGCGGTCGACGAGCACCGTGGGCACGCCCACCTCGTGCAGATAGCGCAGCGCCCGGCCGCGCGGCCCGGTCGAGGGTGCGAGCAGGACCCCGTCGACCCGCCGCTGGTGCAGCGCGGCCACGACACGCAGTTCGTTGTCGGGATCGTCGTGGGTGTCGGTGAGCAGGAGCGTGTATCCGGCCCGGCTCACCTCCACCTCGATGGCGGAGACGATGTCGGCGAAGTAGAAGTTCGTGATGGCCGAGATGGCCAGGCCGATCGACTTCGTGCTGCCGCTGACCAGAGACTTGGCGATCGTGTTGTGGATGTAGCCCGTTTCGTTGATCGCGTCGAGGACACGCTGCCGTGTCTCCTCCTTGACCACCCGTGTCTCGTTGATCACGTGTGACACGGTCGAGACCGATACCCCGGCGTGCCGAGCGACGTCGGCCATTGTGATCATCTGTCCTCGCTATCGGATTGTAATAGCAAGCGTTGCACGCAAACGCTTGCGCGAACGCTTGCGTCATCGCAAGATAACGCCAGCGAAACTTGGACGTAACCCCTTCCGGCGACTTGTCACGGAAATGTCCCTCAGGAGGGCCTGATGGCTCTTACCAACCTCCGTACGAAGACCCCCGCTGTGCTCGCCGTCGTGGCGGCCGGCGCGCTGACGCTCGCCGCCTGCGGGAATTCTGGCTCCTCGACCGCCTCCTCCGCATCAGCGGGGGACGGCGGCGAGGTGAAAGTCGGGCTGATCACCAAGACCGAGACCAACCCGTTCTTCGTCAAGATGAAGGAAGGCGCGGAGAGCGAGGCCAAGGCCAAGGGGGTGACCCTGATGACCGCGTCCGGCAAGTTCGACGGTGACAACGAAGGCCAGGTCACCGCCATCGAGAACATGATGGCCGCCGGGGTCAAGGGCATCATGATCACCCCGAACGACTCCAAGGCGATCGTCCCCGCGCTCGCCAAGGCCCGCGCGAAGGGCATCCTCGTCATCGCCCTCGACACCCCGACCGAACCGCAGACGGCCACCGACGCGCTGTTCGCCACTGACAACCTCAAGGCGGGCGAGCTGATCGGCCAGTACGCCAAGGCCAAGATGGCCGGCAAGCCGGCCAAGATCGCCACCCTCGACCTGGCGCCCGGCATTTCCGTCGGCAAGCTCCGTCACGACGGCTTCCTCAAGGGGTACGGCATCGCCGAGGGCGACCCGTCCGTCGTCTGCTCCCAGGACACCAGCGGTGACCAGGCCAAGGGTCAGACCGCGATGGAGAACTGCCTGCAGAAGGCCCCCGACATCAACGTCGTCTACACCATCAACGAGCCCGCCGCCCTTGGCGCGTACAACGCGCTCAAGGCCAAGGGCCGCGAAAAGGACGTCCTGATCGTCTCGGTCGACGGCGGCTGCACCGGCACCAAGGCCGTCAAGAGCGGCCAGATCGCCGCGACGTCCCAGCAGTACCCGCTGAAGATGGCCTCGCAGGGCGTCGACGCGGTCGTCGACTACGCCAAGAACGGCAAGAAGGCCTCTGGATACACCGACACCGGAGTCACCCTCATCAGCGACCAGCCCGCGAGCGGCGTCGACGCCAAGGACACCGCCTTCGGCCTCGCCAACTGCTGGGGCTGAACCACCCCGCCGGCCGGTGCCCGCTCCCCGAAGGGTACCGGCCCGTCCCTCATCCCCGACATGTGAGCGGAGTCACGTCAGCCATGACATCCTCAACTGCGCCCCCGGAAAGCGCGGCGCCGGCCCCGCCCGCCGCGAGGCCCTGGCATCGGATGCTCAGCGCCTCGACGCTGGGACCGCTGGCCGCGCTCCTGATCGCCTGCGTCTTCTTCTCCCTGCGCACCGACACCTTCCTCAGCGGCGGCAACCTGTCGCTGGTCATCCAGCAGGTCATGGTGGTCGGCACGCTCGCCATCGGCCAGACCCTCGTCATCCTCACCGCGGGCATCGACCTGTCCAACGGCGCCATCATGGGCCTCGGCTCGATCGTCATGACGAAGCTCGCGGTCGAGGGGCACCTGCCGCCGCTGCTCGCCATAGCGATCGGCATCGGGTTCTGCGCCGCCTGCGGGCTCGGCAACGGCCTGCTCATCACCAAGATCTCGCTGCCGCCGTTCATCGTGACCCTCGGCATGCTGAACGTCGCCTTCGCGCTCACGCACATCTACTCCGAGGAGGAGACGGTCACCGGGCTGCCGAGCGCGATGACGGCGCTGGGCGACACGTTCACCATCGGCGGCACGGACGTCACCTACGGCTCGCTGCTGACCATCGTGCTGTTCCTGATCTTCGCTTACGTGCTGGGGCAGACGGCCTGGGGCCGCCGGGTGTACGCCGTGGGTAACAACCCCGAGGCCGCCCGCCTCACCGGCATCCCCACCAGGCGGGTCCTGCTCACCGTCTACACACTGGCCGGCGTGGTGTACGGCATCGCGGCGCTGCTCCTGGTCGCCCGTACGGGTGTCGGCGACCCGAAGGCGGGGCAGACCGACAACCTCGACAGCATCACCGCCGTCGTCCTCGGCGGGACGAGCCTGTTCGGCGGGCGGGGCCTGGTCATCGGCACCCTGCTCGGCGCGCTCATCGTCGGCGTCATCCGCAACGGCCTCCAGTTGATGGGCGTACCGTCGATCTACCAGATCCTGATCACCGGCATCCTCGTCATCCTGGCCGTGACCGTGGACCAGATCTCCCGCAGGAGGAACCGATGACCGCCGTCCTGTCCGCCCGTGGGCTGGTGAAGAGGTACGGCCACGTCACCGCGCTCGACGGCGCCGACTTCGACCTGCTGCCCGGTGAGGTGCTCGCCGTCATCGGCGACAACGGCGCCGGCAAGTCGAGCCTGATCAAAGCCCTCACCGGGGCGTTGCGGCCGGACGAGGGCGAGATCTTCCTCGACGGCCGTCCGGTCCGGTTCGGCAACCCACTCGACGCACGCAAGCAGGGCATCGAGACGGTCTACCAGGACCTCGCCCTGGCCCCCGCGCTCGACATCGCCACCAACATGTTCATGGGCAGGGAGGTACGGAGGCGAGGCCTGCTCGGCACGGTCTTCCGCATGCTGGACAAACCGCACATGCGCTCGGAGGCGTCCCGCTACATGAGCGAACTGCAGATCGGGCTGCGCTCGCTCACCCAGCCCGTCGAGAACCTCTCGGGCGGGCAGCGCCAGGGCGTGGCGGTGGCACGGGCGGCCGCCTGGGCCAAGCACGTGGTCATCATGGACGAGCCGACGGCGGCGCTCGGCGTCAAGGAGTCGAACCAGGTGCTCGAACTGATCCGCCGTGTCAGGGACCGCGGCCTGCCCGTCGTGCTGATCAGCCACAACATGCCGCACGTCTTCGAGATCGCCGACCGCATCCACATCCAGCGGCTCGGCAGGCGGATCGCGGTGGTGAAGCCGGGCGACCACTCGATGTCGGACGTCGTCGCCATCATGACCGGCGCCCTGAAGGTGGACGGCTGAGCGCGGGGCGAGGGCCCGCCCCCTCGCCCTCGAGCCCGCCCCGCAGGGCGGCCCCTCATCCCCGGCGGCCGCTGGTGGCGATGCCCTGCACGAAGTAGCGCTGCCCGACGAAGAAGACCAGCACCAGCGGCAGCGTCGTGATGACGCTCGCCGCCAGGACGATCTCCCACTTCGGGTCGCCGCCCTGGTAGAACTGGTCGACGATCGCCTTCAGCCCGCGCGGCAGCGTGTACAGCGCCGGATCCTGCAGGTAGATCAGCGGCTTCATCAGGTCGAACCAGCTCGCCTTCAGCTCGAAGACGAAGGCGATGATCAGTGCGGGACGCGAGAGCGGCAGCGCGATGCGCCAGAACAGGTCGAAGTACGAGGCGCCGTCGACGCGGGCGGCCTCGAAGACGTACCTGGGCACGCCGAGCAGGAACTGCCGGAGCAGGAAGATGTAGAACGCCGACCCGAAGACGTTCTGCGCCCACAGCGGCACCTGCGTGCCGGTCAGCCCGACCGCGTTCCAGATGAGATAGGTCGGCACCAGCGTGACGGCGGCGGGGAGCATCATGGTGGCCAGCACGCTGCCGAACAGCAGGCCGCGGCCGGGGAAGCGGAAGTAGGCGAACCCGAACGCCACGAACGCGCTCGACAGGGTGACCGTCAGCGCCGCCGCCACTCCGACGACCAGCGAGTTCACCAGCCAGGTCAGCACCGGGGCGGCGTCCCACACCGCCACGTAGTTGCCCGGCGCGAACGGCTTCGGCCAGGGCAGGAACGGGTCGGCGAAGGTGTGGTCCCTCGGCTTGAGCGAGGCCACGACGAGCCAGACGAACGGGTACAGGAAGATCGCCGAGGCCGCCGCGAGCACGGTCAGCAGGAAGACCTTGCGCGTCCCCCTGCCGGCCGTGTCGAGCAGGGTGCCGCCGCGCCCTCCCGGAACGGTACCGGGCACGGTGGTGGCGGTGGCGGTGGGCGCGGTCATGTCAGGTGCTCCTCGGCCTCGTAGTACACCAGCCGGTTGCCCACCTTCACCTGCACGAGCGTGATGGCGCCGATGACCAGGAACAGCACCCAGGCCAGCGCGGAGGCGTAGCCCATGTGGAGGAACTGGAAGGCCTGCTGGAAGAGATAGACGACGTAGAACAGGGCCGCGTCGCCGTAGGACTGCTGGGCGCTCTGGTTGCCGAAGAACATGGTGTACACCTGGTCGAACATCTGCAGCGAGGCGATCGTGTCGATGACCACCACGAAGAACACCGCCGAGCTGATCATCGGCAGCGTCACCGACCGGAACCGCTGCCAGGCGCCCGCGCCGTCGATCATGGCGGCCTCGGTCAGCTCGCGCGGCACGTTGCGCAGCGCCGCGAACAGGATGATCGTGGTCGAGCCGAGGTTCCACAGGGACATGAGCACGATGCCGGGCAGCACCCAGGCGGGGTCGGTCGTCCACTGCGGCCCGGAGATCCCGAACAGCGCGAGGAACTGGTTGACCATGCCGGCCTGCCCGTTGAGCAGGAACAGGAACAGCACGCCGACCGCGACGTACGGGGTCATGGACGGCAGGTAGAAGAGCGTGCGGAAGACACCGGCCGCGCGCCCGGTGACGCGGTTGAGCAGAAGGGCGAGGCCGAGGGCCAGCACGACGGACAGCGGCACGTGCAGCACGGTGTAGAGCAGGGTGGTGCCGACCGCCCGCAGCGCCTTGGGGTCCTGCGCCATCTTCGCGTAGTTGCCGAGGCCGGCGAAGCGCGGGCCGCCGATCAGGTCGTAGTCGGTGAACGACAGCACCAGGCTCGCCACCATGGGCCCGAACTGGAACACCAGCAGGCCGATGAGCCACGGCAGCATGAAGACGTACGCCCACCGCGTCTCGGGCCGCCGGAACAGCCCGGCCCGCCTGCCGGGACCCGCCCCGCCCTCGCGCCGTGCCCGTGTCGCGGAGCCGGGCCCGGGAGCCGTCCCCGGATCGCCCTTCCCCCGGCCGGCGGGCCTGGTCACCGGTGGCCCGCCTCGTCCAGGGCGCGCCGCGCCTCGCCCTGGGCCTGACGCAGGGCGTCGCCGGCGTTCTGGGTGCCCTGCAGCACGCGGGTCCCGGCGTCCTGCCAGGCCTTGGTGAACTCGGCGGCCGCCCCCGACTGCGGCACGACGAACCCGGCCTTCTGCACCGCGCGGATGACGGCGACCGCCTCGTCGTAGGCCGGATGCCCGCCGGGCTTCACGATCTGGGAGAAGATCACGTCATCGGCCCTGGCGTTCCCCGTGTAGGTGCCGATGTTGACCTTGCCCTCCTTGGCCCGCTTGTCGGCCCGCGCCTGAGCCGCCGCGATCCAGGTGTCCGCGGCGGTCATGGTCTTCATCCACGCGCAGGCCGCGCCGGCGTTCCTGGCGCCCTTCGGGACGACCCAGGCGTTGCCGTTCACGTTGTTCACCACCTCGCCGTGGCGTCCCTTGAACGGCAGGACGGTGATGTCGGCGTCGGGGGAGGTCCCGGCCATGGCGCTGACCAGGAACTGCTCGGTGAGCATCATGCCGATCTGGTTCTTGGTGAACGGGTTGTCCGCGCCGAAGTAGTCGAAGGTGTCGGTGAAGGCCTTCAGCTTGGTCCAGCCGCCCTGCGACCGGACGAGCCGGGCGGCGTAGTCCATCGCCTCCACGACCTTGGGGTCGTCGAGGCGTGCCGTGCGGCCGTCCGCCGAGAGGATGTCGGCGCCGTTGGCCTTGGCCCACAGCGGCAGGAACTCGGGAAGCTTGGGATAGAAGCCGAACCGCTCGATCCTGCCGCCGGAGATCTTGTTCATCTTGGTCGCCAGGCGCGCGAGCCCGTTCCAGTCGGAGGTGTCGATCGTCTTCGGGTCGACCCCCGCGTCCCTGGCCGCCTTGTTGTTCACCAGCAGCACGATCGAGGTGGAGAACTCGGGGATCCCGTACCACTTGCCGCCGTACTTCACCTGCTGCTGCGCGGCCGGGTAGAAGTCGCCGGTCGCGATGTGCTCCTTGGCGACGCAGTCGTCCAGCGGCTGGATGGCGCCGCGGGCGGCGTAACTGCCGAGGCGGTCGCGGGCCATGTAGACGACGTCCGGCGGGTTCCCGGCGGCGACGGCGGACAGGAACGCCTGCTCGTCGAACTGCCCCTGGTTGATCGTCGGCTTGACGTCGGGGTGGGCCTTCCTGAACGCGTCCACGCGCACGGTGGCGATCTCGTCGGGCAACCCGAACCCCATCGTCGTGAGGCTCGACGCCCCGCCGCCGGCCGTACCGCCTCCGCCGCCCCGGCCGACGCCGCCGCACGCCGCGAGGGCGCCTGCCATCACCATCGCCGTGGCCGTGAGGCCCACGCGTGTTCCGGCCAAGGCCGCACCCCCTCGAACGTCGGAAAGTGAGGTGCGCCTGCCCTGCTCACCTGCTCTAAACGCGAGGCGTCGCGCGCTGATGGAATCGTTATCGCGAGCCACCGGACGGAACCGGTGGCTCGCGGAGCCGCTCACCTGAGCCGGGGGAGGACCTGCTCGGCGTAGAAGTCGAAGAACGCGTCCTGCTCGGGCCCGATCTGGTTGACGTAGACCTCGTCGAAGCCCGCGTCGATGTACTGCTTGATGGCCCTGACGTGCTCTTCGGGGTCCGGGCCGCACGGGGACGCGGCCGTCGCCTCCTCCTCGGTCACCAGGGAGGCGAGCTGCTCGAAGTGGCGGGGGAGAGGCAGGATCTGGGATGCCTCGCCCGGGATGCCCTGGTTCGGCCAGAGCCGGTGCACCGTCTTGCGGGCCTGGGCGGCGTCCTCGGCGTAGCAGACCTTCAGGCCGCCCTGGACGGGCTTGCCCTGCCCGCCGGCCTCGCGGAACTTCCGCACCATCTCGGCGGCGGGCCCGGTATTGATGTAGCCGTCGCCGATGCGCCCGGCCAGCTGGATCGACTTGTCGCCGAAGGCGGAGACGTACACCGGTGGCGGCTGGTCGGGCAGGGTGTAGATGCGGGCGTTGTCGACGTCGTAATGGGTCCCCCGG
This sequence comes from Sphaerisporangium fuscum, assembly GCF_018531465.1. GTDB lineage: Bacteria > Actinomycetota > Actinomycetes > Streptosporangiales > Streptosporangiaceae > Sphaerisporangium > Sphaerisporangium fuscum. The sequence continues at coordinate 114,562 of NZ_JAHDTF010000001.1, read as the reverse complement.
TGGGTGACCAGTTCGCCGCTCCACAGCCTGCGCATCAGTTCGACGGCCTCTTCGAGCATCTCCAGCCGTTCGGAGGCCGGCGGCCAGCGGCTCTCGACGATGTGCTCGTTGAGAGCCTCCCCGGTGCCGACGCCGAGCCGGAACCTGCCCCCGGTGAGGACGGCGCTGGTCGCCGCGGCCTGGGCGATCACCGCCGGGTGGATGCGGATGAGCGGGCAGGTCACGGCGGTGGTGATGGGCAGGGACGTGGCCTCGGCGATGGCGCCGATCACGGACCAGACGAACGGGCTCTGCCCCTGCTCGTCGGTCCACGGGTGGTAGTGGTCTGAGATCCAGAGGCTCTCGAACCCGGCCCGCTCGGCGAGCTTGGCCTGTCGTACCAGCTCTTTCGGGTCGTGCTCCTCGCTCGAGAGGAAATATCCGAACGTGGTCATCGTCGTCTCCCTCAGCGTTTCCGGTGCTCAACGGACCCCATACCCGGCTTCCGCTCCGCAAACGGGCTCGGTCCCCGGGCCCGCCGCGTGCTCCGGACCGGTTGACGCCTACCTCGGGATCATGAAAATCTGATCACGGCCCTATGACTGATCAAGTCAAAAATTTCCCCGATGTTGTCGTCTTCCGCTGTCAATCCGCACTAATGTGACCAATGTTGCGGTTGGGGTTTATGTGCCGAATGCCGGGTATGTGGGTCCCGGCAGTGGCATGCCCCGACCCCTTCGGTGTGGGCGGGACGTCGATAGGAGCGTGATGGGCCAGCACGGGCCGTACTACGGGCTTGCGGACGACGATCTGCCTGGATCGAGGGGCGAACACGTCCTGCAGAGCCTGTTCGCCACCCGGGAGCGGGCGCTCCGCTTCTACAACCGGCAGGTGGTCGACCATCTGACCCCCGAGATGCAGGAGTTCCTGGCCCGGCAGGAGATGGCCTTCATCGGCACCGCCGACTCGCGGGGCAACTGCGACACCTCGTTCCGTGCCGGCCCGCCCGGATTCGTCCGCGTGCTCAACCCGCGCAAGCTGATCTACCCCGAGTTCCGGGGCAACGGCGTGCTGGCGAGCCTGGGCAACATCATGGAGAACCCGCACATCAGCCTGCTGTTCGTCGACTTCTTCGAGGACCTGGTGGGGCTGCACATCAACGGCGAGGCCACCATCACCACGGCCTACGACGCGGCCCGCCGCCACGGCCTGATCGACGAGGACCAGACCGCCCCCGGACGCAAGGCCGACCGGTGGGTCGTGATCCAGGTCGAGGAGGCCTACATCCACTGCTCCAAGCACATCCCGCTGCTGGAGCGCAAGGACCGCCGGCAGCGCGACACCAGGCCCGCGGGCGAGGACTACTTCGGCGTCGCCGGCATGCGCTCGTTGACCCCGCAACGGCAAGGAGTGGGCCGGTCGGCTGAGTGACCATGAACATAGACATCGGGGCGCTTCGCCAGAGCTGGGCTCTCGTCGAGCCGGTGGCCGACAGGGTCACCATGCACTTCTACGCCAAGCTTTTCGCGGACTATCCGCACATCCGCGAGATGTTCCCGCCGGCGATGGACACCCAGCGCGACCGCCTGTTCAGTGCGCTGACGCAGGTCGTGCTCAACTTGGAGGACGGCGAGGGGCTGGTCAACTACCTCGGCCAGCTCGCCCGCGACCACCGCAAGTACGGCGTCCTGCCCGAGCACTACCCGGCCGTCGGCAGGTGCCTGCTCATCGCCATGCGGGCGAACGCCGGAGAGCTCTGGCGGTCCACCTACGACTCCGCGTGGATCGACGCCTACCAGTTCATCGCCGATGTGATGATCAAGGCGGCCGAGCAGGACGCCGCCTACGCCCCTCCGGCCTGGACCGCCGTGGTGGTCGGGCACGAGCGGCGCTCCCGCGAGATCGCCGTGATCACCGTGGAGCCCGAGCAGCCGTACGCCTACAAGGCCGGCCAGTACCTCACGCTCCAGACGCCGCAGTGGCCGAAGGTGTGGCGCCCGTACTCCATCGCCAACGCGCCGCGCCGCGACAACCGGCTGACCTTCCACGTGCGGGCCATCTCCGGCGGGTGGGTCAGCAACGCGCTGGTGCACCACATGCGGGTCGGCGACACCGTCACCCTCGGCCCGCCGCGTGGAACCCTGACCCTCGACCGCGCCAGGTACCCTCACCTGATCTTCATCGCGGGCGGCACCGGGCTGGCCCCGCTGAAGGCGCTCATCGAGGAGTCGATGTGGCTGCCCGAGCGGCCGAGCATCGACCTCTTCCACGGAGTGCGCAACCAGGCCGACGCCTACGACGTCGCCGACCTGCGCGCGCTGCGCTCGCAGCACAGGCGCCTGCGCATCGTCATGTCCGTCTCCGAGGAGCCCGGCGGCGGCCGGCGTGAGAACGCCGTGGACGCTCTGCTCAACCACCGCGTCGCCCTCGACGGGGACGTCTTCATCTGCGGCTCCACCGAGATGGTGCAGGTCACGAGCTCGCGCCTGCTCCACCTCGGTGTGCCTCCCCAGCTCATCCACACCGAGTTCACACCCGGAGCGCCCACCCTGGTGTACTCGTGAAGGCGTAGGCCCGGCGCCTCATCGAGCCTGCCGCTCGTGCGGAGACAGGCCTCAGGCGGGGTCCTCCTCGCGTTCCCCGGGCGCGGCCGGAGGGAGGGCGGCGGTGGCCGTGTCGCGGTCGGTGCCCGTCGCCACCAGCAGGTCGACCGTGATCGAGCGGAGCTGGGCCGCGACCACCCCCGCGGAGAACCCTCCGCCGTGGATCTCGGAGGTGCGCACGCCGTCGGCGACCGCGAGCGCCGCACGCCGGGCCTGGACCGGCTCGGCCCCGGCCGCGAGCTCGTCGCGCAGGAGGCGGGCGGTCTCGGCCAGGCTGTGCAGGCGGTCGCTCAGGCCGGGCGGCATCGGCTCGCCGTCCCGCAGCGCCGAGAGCGTGCGGCGCAGCAGCACCCGGATGTTGCGCAGGGCGTGGTCGATCGGCGTGCCGGCGGCCTGGTACCGGGCGAGCCCGCTCCGGCTGCGCCAGCGCAGCGGGCTGATCAGGGCGATCTCGCGTCCGGTGCGCAGGGCGGCCCGCAGGTCGTCGACCGCCTTCTGCGAGCCGCGCGCCTTCTCCAGGGTGTCGGCGGCGAGGGGGAGGTCCCGCGCGGCGATGGCCTCCGCGGCCCCCTCCAGGGCCTCGGCGAGCTCCTCCAGGACGATGCGACCGTGCCGGTGGGCGATGGCCAGCGGGTCGGCGGGGAGCAGCGCGACGGTGGCGATCCCCACGACGCCGCCGATCAGCGCGTCGAGCATGCGGGCGGTGCCGCCGGATCCGCTCGGCGGAAGCAGCGTCGCGACGAGCACGGCCGAGGACCCCGCCTGGAGGGCGATGACCGAGCCGCTGTCCAGCAGCACGGCGGACCCCATGGCGAGCGCCACGGCGAGGCCGATCTGCCAGGGGCCGGAGCCGATCCGCGAGATGAGCAGGTCGCCGACCCCGACGCCCACGCTGACCCCGACCACCATCTCGGCCATCCGGCGCAGCCGCTGCCCGAGGGCGACGCCGATGCAGATGATGACCGCGATCGGCGCGAAGAACGGCCTCGGGTGATGCAGCAGGTCCTTCGCCACCATCCACGCCACCGCGGAGGCGGCCGAGCACTGCAGGATGGTGGGAGTCATCGATGCCAGCCGTCGTAGTCGGCGGCGCACGGTCTCCCCCAAGGTCATCGCCAGTGTCTCCGCGTTATCTGGTCAGGGCGCATCATATCCACCTAAATCCTCAAATAACTGATTTGCATTCCCTTGTTCCTGAGCGACATTTGAGCGCTCAACTAAACCGGTAGACTCGGGCGGGTGAGCGTGGCACGGTGGCTGGACGACGACGAGCAGCGGGCATGGCGTGCCTTCATGTGGGGGTCGCGGCTGCTGCACGAGTCGCTCGACCGGCAGTTGCAGCGCGACTCCGGCATGCCGCACACCTACTACATGATCCTTGCCATGCTCTCGGAGGCGCCCGGCCGCGCGATGACGATGACCGAGCTGGCCCAGCTCGTCCGCTCGTCGCCGAGCCGGCTCTCGCACGCCGTCGCCAAGCTCGAGGAGCAGGGCTGGGTGCACCGCCGCAAGCGGCCCGGCGACGCCCGGACGACCGTGGCCGAGCTCACCGGCGAGGGCTTCGCCGAGCTGGAGCGGGCCGCCCCCGGTCACGTCGAGGAGGTGCGCCGCGTCCTGTTCGACCGGCTCACCCCCGAGCAGGTCGGCCAGCTGAACGCCATCTTCGGCTCGGTGCTGGACAACCTCGGCGGCACGGACGGCTGCTGAGCCCTCAGGGCAGGACGCGGCCGACCACGCGGGCGTACATGCGGCCGGGGCTCGGCACCGACGACGGGGTGAGGAAGCCGGGCAGCATGGGCAGGTCGACCGCGAAGGGCTGCAGCCGGTCGTAGAGGGTGGTGGCGTCGGCCGGGCGGTCGTCGGGATCCTTCTCGAGCAGGTCGGCGATCAGGCGGTTCAGCTCCGCGGGCACGCCGGCGATCTCGGGCGGCCGCTCGTTCACCTGCTTCTCGAACACGGCGTACTCGGTGGGCCCGATGAACAGCTGCCGCCCGGTCAGCATCTCGTGGAGCACGCAGCCGAGGGCGTACAGGTCGCTGCGCGGCCCCGCCAGCCCGCGCTGGATCTGCTCGGGCGACATGTAGGCCGGCGTGCCGAGGATCTGCCCGACGCGGGTGAACTGGGTGACGTCGGCCTCCCGCAGCATGGCGAGCCCGAAGTCGAGCACCTTGACGCTGCCGTCGGGGCACAGCATGAGGTTGGTGGGCTTGAGGTCGCGGTGGCAGATCGACAGCGCGTGGGCGGCCGACAGCACCGCGCACGCCTGCGCCGCGATCGCGGCGGCCCAGGGCACGGGCAGCGGCCCGTGCTCGCTCACCAGGTCGGCGACCGTGACGCCCTCGATGAACTGCATGATCTGGAACAGGCGCTGCTCGAAGGTGCCGAAGTCGTACAGGATGGGCGCTCCGGCGTGCTCCAGCCGGGCGAGGATGCGGGCCTCGCGCATGAAGCGCCGCTCCAGCTCCTCGTCGTGCCCGCCGGGAAAGCGCAGGAACTTCACCGCCACGCGGCGGTCGAGGTGCTTGTCGTGGCCACCGTAGACGGCTCCCATGCCGCCCTGCCCGAGGGGCAGGTCGTCGAGGACGTACCGGTCGGCGATGACCATTCACCCCTCCTGTCCGATCTGCAGATGATCTATCGGGGAAAATACACCCTCAGCCGCTGGGCCGCAGATGGCCGCCGGCCAGTCCGTCAAAGCCTAGCCGGATCAGCGTCTTTCCCAGCGCGGCCGTCTCGCGCAGCTTGTCCTCAAGCTCCAGCAGCTCACGGAAGGCCCGGCCGTACTCCTGCTGCTCGGCGAGCGAGAGGCGCGGGATCCGCGCCCGGCGCGCGTCGACGCGGCTCGCCCCCGCGTACGGCCGGGCCGCCCCGGCGTACCGCAGGCAGCCGGCCAGGAAGTCGGGGTCCACGCGGTCGCGGTCGATCCGGTAGAGATGCAGCTGGGGGCCGAGCACGGCCCCGCCCTCGGTGACGCTGCGGGCCGCGACCTCGACGGCCCCCGCCGTGGCGACCACGTCGCCGGGCTCGACCGTGACCTGCGTCGGCTCGGCGGTCGTACGGCCGGAGGGCGGGCTCCCCGACAGCACGTCGCCCGCGGTCAGCACCGGTAGCTCGCCCTCGTCGACCGCCATCTTCGGCGGCCCCTGGAGGATCGTGACCAGCCCGGCCCTGACCAGCTCGCCGACCGTCGTGCTCGGCAGGTCGAGCGCCTGAGCGGACGCGGCCAGGTCGGGCAGCGCGTCCGGCAGCGCCGCGGCGAAGGCGCGCAGGCGCTCCTTCACGGCGGCGAACCCCGCGGCGGGATCCTCCTCGCCGAGCCGGGGCCGGTGCCGTGCGGGGCTGAGGTCGACCTCGTCGTCCAGCAGGTCGATGATGCGCACCCCGCGGCTCGCGCCCGGCGGGCGCGCCTCGGGGTCGGCGGTGAACGACTGCCAGGCGGCCTCGACGGTGGCGAGGTCGTCGGTGGCGTCCATGATCAGGACGGCGGACGGCGGCCGCTCGCCGGGACTGGGGCGGCGCAGCAGCCACAGGTCGGGGCCGCCCGCCGACAGCGTGACCACGGCTCGCAGCGCGCCGGCCCGCAGCAGGTTGCCCCGGATGCGCTTGCCGGGACGGCGGCTGGCCGCGGCGGGCGGCATGAGGACGGCGACCAGCCCGCCGGGACGGGCGTGGGCGAGGCAGTGCTGAACCCAGGCGAGCTCGGGCTCCCCGCGCGGCGGCAGGCCGTACTCCCACCTGGGGTCGCCGGTGAGCTCCTCGTAGCCCCAGGCCCGTTCGTTGAACGGCGGGTCGCAGACCACGACGTCGGCGCGCAGCTCCGGGAAGCCGTCGGCGCGCAGGGAGTCGCCGGCGACGACCTCGGCGCGCACGTCGCGCAGCAGCAGGCGGACGGCCGTGAGCAGCGCCGCGCTGTCGCCGCTCTCCTGGCCGAGCACGCGGGCCCCGGCGAAGGGCAGCAGCATGACGCCGAGGCCGCAGGCCGGGTCGAAGACGGTGGCGACGCCCGGCTCGCGGCCGGTCAGCCGGGCCATCAGGGCGACGACATCGGCCCGGGTGACCGACAGCTGCCGGGAGTGCGCCTCGGCGTAGCGCTCGCACAGCAGCTCGAACGCCGGTAGCGGCCCCTGCTCGGCGGCGAACTCGGCGAGCAGGCGGTACAGCCGGGTGTCGATGAGGCTCCAGTCGACCGGGACGGGGAGGTCGGCCGTGGCGGCGGCCGCGGCCTCGTGCAGCCGCTTGGCGGGTTCGGGCCCGCGCGCGACGCGCTTCCACCCGCGCGGATCGCGCCGCAGGTACAGCAGGAACGCGCCGGCGCATCCGACCAGGTCGCCGAGCCGTAGGTCGTCGCCGGAGGCGCGCAGCCGCTGCCAGACGCGCTCGCCGAGCGACATCTCGTACGATTTGCCGTTACGGCGCAGCCATTCCTCGACCTCGGGAAGGGAGAACAGTGGGCTCGCGGCCGTGCCGCCAACGGGTTGCGGGAAGTCGTCGTAGCGGCGGCGCCAGTTGCTCACCGCGGCCCGGCCGACGTCGGCGAGCCGGGCGATGTCACCTGCGTTCAACGTGGCGTCATGTCCCATGCTGTCGCCTCTCCCTGTTCACCCACCGGATGTTCGTCGGCTCCCCTCGGTCAGATTAAGCCACCGCGCCGAAAGAATCCACAAGTCTTATGCTTGTGAAGTGTTTCAACCAATGATTTACTGAGGTCATGTCGAACAACGCGCCGTTCACGCTGCGTTACGCGGCCCGCACCGACGTCGGCCTGCGCCGCCAGCAGAACGAAGACTCGGTGTACGCCGGGCCACGGCTGATCGCCGTCGCCGACGGCATGGGTGGGCACAGCCACGGCGAGGTGGCCAGCGCGACCGCGATCGCCGCTCTGTCGGCGTTGGACACCGATCCTCCCACGGGCGACCTGGTCACGGCGCTGGAAGCCGCGATCACCGAGGCCGGCCGCCGCATCAAGGACATGGCCGAGCGCGACCCCAAGCTCACCGGCATGGGCACCACCCTCACCGCCATGCTGTGGGACGGCGCCCACTTCGCCCTCGCCCACATCGGCGACTCCCGGGCCTACATGCTGCGCGAAGGCTGCCTCTACCAGATCACGCGCGACCACACCCTCGTCCAGTCGCTGGTGGACGACGGGCAGATGACCGCCGAGCAGGCCGCCGCCCACCCGCGCCGCTCCCTGCTCATGCGGGCGCTCGGCGGCAGCGGGTCGGTGGAGCCCGACCTGTCGCTGCGCGAGGCGTCCGCGGGCGACCGCTACCTCATCTGCTCCGACGGCCTGAGCGGCGTGGTCGGCCCGCAGGCGCTGCACGAGACCCTGACGGAGTGCACCGACCTGGGCGAGGCCGCCGAGCGGCTCATCGAGCTCGCCAAGGAGGGCGGCGGCCCCGACAACATCAGCTGCGTCGTCGCCGAGGTCCTGTCCGGCGCCTGAGGGGACACCGGGTGGCCGAGCGCCGCCGGGCCACCGTGAGCGCGGCGGCCGGTGCCCGCCGGCGGTTGTTCAAAACGGTGCAGACCGGGTAGCACGCATTGCCGTGCCCCAAGCTGCTGTGATAGTGAACCCGACCCGGGTCGCCGACCTCGAGCGCCACCGCGCGGAGGTGACGGCCGAGCTGGCGCGTCACGGCTGGGACGCGCCGCTGTGGCTGCTGACGACGGCCGACGACCCCGGGGTCGGCATGGTGAAGCAGGCCCTGTCCGAGGGCGTCGACCTGGTCTTCGCCTGCGGCGGGGACGGCACCGTGCGGGCCTGCGCGGAGGGCCTGATGGGCTCCGGCGTGCCCCTGGCGATTCTCTGCTCCGGCACCGGCAACCTGCTCGTCCGCAACCTCCAACTGCCCGCCGCGCTGCCGGACGCCGTCCGCACCGGGGTCGCGGGCGAGACCCGGGCGATCGACATGGGCGTGCTCGACGGGCGGCCCTTCGTCGCCATGGCCGGGATCGGCCTGGACGCCGCCATGGCCGAGAGCACCAGCGACGAGGCCAAACGCCGCATCGGCTGGTTCGCCTACGTGGGCGGAGTGATCAAGCACCTCGCCGACCGCCCATTCGGCGTGACTCTCCTGCTGGACGGCCGGATCAGGCTGCGCAGGCGCGCCAGGATGGTGCTCGTCGGCAACATCGGCCGGCTGCAGGGCGGCCTGCCGCTCCTGCCCGAGGCGAGCCCCGACGACGGCCTGCTCGACATCCTCATCCTCGCGCCGCGCACGCCGCTGGACTGGCTGCGCGTCCTCGGCCACGTGCTCACCCGGTCGCACCGCTACGACCGGCGCGTCGAGCGCTACACCGCCTCCCGCGTCCAGATCGACCTCGACCCGCCGGTGCTGCACGAATGCGACGGCGACCTGATCGGCTACGGCACCACCATGACCGTCGAGACACGGCCCGCGGCACTGCTGCTGCGCATGCCGCCGGAAACGGAGGGCTGACCATGGGAACGGCCACCACCGTGCCGCAGACCAGATCGATGAGCGGCGAGGAACTCGGCGCCGACGACGCCTGGATGACCTTACGCAGGTACGGCGTCCGATCCCTGGTCCGGGACTCCTTCATCAGGTTCAGGTACGGCGACGGCTTCAGCCACTCGCGGGCCCTGGCCTTCCAGATCTGCCTGTCCATCATCCCCGGGGCCATCGCCGCGGTGGGGCTCAGCTCCGTGCTCCACCAGGAGAGCGTCGGCCAGGTGGTGCAACTGGTGATCCGCCGGTTCGCCCCCGGCGGCTCCGGGGCCGAGGTGGTCAAGGACGCGCTCGCGGTCACCCGCCGCCACGCCGGGGACGGCGGCGCCATCGCGCTCTGGCTCGGCCTCGCCACCGCCCTGGTCGGACTGACCACCGCGATGGCGCAGGTCGAGCGGGGCGCCAACCGCATCTACGGCGTGGAGCGCGACAGCCCGGCCCTGCACAAGTACGGCAAGGCGCTGGTCATGGCGCTCACGGCCGGCTCGTTCATGACGCTCGGCTTCGTCATCCTCGTCGGCGGCAAGGCCATCGGACGGGCGCTCGCCCAGGTGTACCACTGGAGCGACCCCCTGACCACCACCTGGATGCTGCTGCGCTGGCCGGTCGGCTTCCTGCTGGCCGTGCTGTCGGCGTCGGTGCTGTTCCGGGCCTCGCCCCGCCGGCGGCAGCCCGGCCACACCTGGCTCGCGGCCGGCGCGATCGTGGCGCTGGCGCTCTGGACGCTGTTCACCTGGGCGCTGGCCTTCTACATCGACCACAACGGCTCGTTCGGCGAGACCTACGGCCCGCTGACCGCCGTGATGGCGCTCATGCTGTGGTCGCTGCTCAGCTCGATCGCGCTGTTCTTCGGCCTGTCCTTCGCGGCACAGCTGGAGGCATGCCACGGCGGCGAGGGGGAACCGAGCATCACCGACCCGGGCCCCGCCGGCGGACGTACCGGCGTGACGACGGGCGGAGGTACGGAAGGAGGCGCGCGATGACGACGGAGGCAGGCAGGCGGCGTGCGACCACGGGGGAGGTGGGCATGGGTTCCGGAGACAGAACCATGGCCGCAGGCCGACTCGGGGGGACGACGATGAACGACCAGGCGGGACCACCAGGCAGGGGAGGCTGGCTCGACCGGCGGCTGGATCCGGACGCCCGGCTCGGGCTGCGGCTGACGCTCGCGTCGCTGGCGGTGGTGCTGGTCCTGGTGCCGTTCACTCTGCTGCTCGTGCTGGTGAAGACCTCCTTCCCCCCGCTCTACCGGCTGGACGAGGGCGTGGCGAACACCCTGCACGCCTACGCGGTCACCCACTCGGGCTGGGTCACGTTCCTGGAGGCGTGGACGGACGTCTTCGGCCCCGGGACGTGGCGGGTCGTCGTCGGGGTGGCGGTCGTGTGGCTCGTCATCAGGCGCGCCCCGCGCCTCGCGGCCTGGGCGGTGACCACGATCACCGTCGGCGGGCTGCTCGGCCTCGGGCTGAAGGTGGTCGTGGACCGGGCACGGCCGCACCTGCCGAACCCGGTCGCCCTCGCACCCGGCGCGTCGTTCCCCTCCGGGCACGCGCTGAACGCGACGCTGGGCGTCGGGATCGTCCTGCTGCTGATCCTGCCCTTCCTGACCCACCTGCAGAAGATCATCGCGTGGACCGTCGGCGCGGTCATCGTCCTCGGCGTGGCGTACACGCGGATCGCGCTCGGGGTGCACTGGGTCAGCGACGTGACGGCGGGGGTGGTGTTCGGCGTCGCCGTCGTCGCCGCCACGACGGCCGCCTTCGAGACCTGGCGCCGGGACATCGGCCGGCGCCCCGCCGAGCCGCACCTGGAGGGTGTCGAGCCGGAGGCGAAAGCAGAGATATCACCGAAGGGAAGGGCACATGGTCACAAGCACTAGAGCGGCTGTGCCGAGCGGCACCCGATGGCCGGAGTCGGTCGCATGGGCGCTACGCCTGGTCCTGCTCCCACTCGTGCTGCTGTCGGCCGTGACACTCGGCCTCGGATGGCTGATCATCCGGCCGTTGCACGCCGAGGTCGCCGGAGAGGTCGCGGTGAACCAGGACCTGGCCGCCGACCGTACCCCTGTGCTCAACACGCTCACCCACTACGGCTCGATGCTGTCGGACACTCCCGTCATCATCGTGCTGACCGCCGTGGCCGCGCTGGCCTTCCGGCTCGTCTTCCACCGGTGGCGCGAGTCGGTGTTCATCGTGCTGGCCGTGCTGTCGCAGAATCTCGTGTTCCTGCTGGCCACGGTGTTCATCCAGCGCCCGCGCCCGACCGTCCCGCACCTGGACCCGGCGCCGCCCACCTCCAGCTTCCCCTCCGGCCACACCAGCGCCGCCGTCGGGTTCTACTGCGGCATGGCCCTGGTGCTGACCCTGCACACCCATCGCCACACGGTGCTCAAGGTCCTGTGGTGGGTGCTCGGAGTGGCCGCGCCGCTCATCGTCGGGGTGTCGCGCCTGTACCGGGGCATGCACCACCTGACCGACGTCAGCTGGGGCCTGGTGCTGGGCTTCGTCTGCCTCGCCGTGGCCGCCCACGCCGTCCTCGGCACACCGCTGCTCCCCGGACTCACCCGGGGCGCCCCGCGCTCCCGGAGCGCCGCCGCGTAGCCACCGGCGGAAAGGGGCGGGTCACCGTGGAGGTGACCCGCCCCTTTCGGCGTGCGGATCGGCTCGCCCGGTCGGTGGACGGGGTGCGCCTCCACCGACCGGGAGCGGGCCTTTCAACCGACCAGTACGAGCAGGCCGTCGCGTTCGACGGCCTCCAGGGAGAGCGTCTTGTAGCCGACCTCCTCGAACAGGACGGTCACCCGGTCGGGCTCCCGGCTCATCACCACTCCCGGCCCCCATTCGCTGTGCCGCACCTTGGCGTGCATCGGGAAGGGCCCCTCGCCGGCCTCCTCCTCCGGCAGCTTCTCCTCCGCCGTGCCCGCGCGGCAGTTGTCACAGTTGCCGCAGGCCCGTTCGTACGGCTCCCCGAAGTACTCCAGCAGCGCCCGGCGGCGGCACCCGGTCGTCTCGGCGTACGCCCGCATCATGTCGATGCGAGATTCGTCCACCTTGTGTCGGCTGTCGTCCAGTTCGACCGCCTCGGACACCGCCTGTTCCGGCGAGGGCCCGCCGGGGGCGGCCCGCAGGTCGCCGTGCTCGGTCACTTCCAGCGCGCCCACCCGCTCCAGCAGGTTGACCAGGCCCGTCAGCTTGGAGGGCCCGACGCCGAGCAGGTCCTTCAGCTCGCCCGCCGGCACCTCGCCGCCGTGTTCGGCGACGATCGTGGCCACCCGCCGCAGCAGTTCCTCGTCGACCCGGCCGCCGGCGAAGAACCGGCGCAGGCCGAGGTCCTCGGGCCGGTAGAACAGCACGGCGCTGGCGGGCTCGCCGTCGCGGCCGGCCCGGCCGATCTCCTGGTAGTACGAGTCGGGCGAGTCGGGTGGATCGGCGTGCAGGACGTACCGTACGTCCGGCTTGTCGATGCCCATCCCGAACGCCGACGTCGCGACGACGACGTCGAGCTCGCCCTCGCGGAACATTTCGTGGACCCGGTGGCGGTCGGACGCCTTCATCCCCGCGTGGTACGCCTCGGCCCGCCGTCCCGCCTCCCGCAGCGCGCCGGCGTAGTCCTCGGTCGCGCGGCGCGTCGCCACGTAGATCAGCCCGAGGCCCGGACGGGAGGCCGCGTCCTCGATGAGAGCGCGGCGTTTGTCCTCCTTGCCGACGAACCGGCGGACCTCCAGGTCGATGTTGGGCCGGTCGAAGCCCCGCACGACGAGCTCGGCGTCCTTCAGCCCCAGAGAGGAGACGATGTCGTCGCGCACCAGCGGCGCCGCCGTCGCGGTCAGCGCCGCCACCGGGGGATGCCCCAGCATCTCGATCGCCTGGCCGAGCCGCAGGTAGTCGGGCCGGAAGTCGTGCCCCCACGTGGACACGCAGTGCGCCTCGTCGACGGCGACCAGCGACGGCCGGGCCCTGCGCAGCTGCTCGATCACCTCGGGCTTGGCCAGCTGCTCGGGGGAGAGGAAGACGAACTCGGCGTCACCGGCCCGTATCTCGTCCAGCGAGGCCTCCCTCCGGCCCTCCGGCTGGGCGGAGTTGACCGCCACCGCGCCCCCGGCGTCCGCCTCCTCCAGCCCGGCCGCCTGGTCGCGCTGGAGGGCGATCAGGGGCGAGACGACCACGGTGGGACCGTCGAGCAGCACCGCGGGCACCTGGTACACCGCCGACTTCCCGCTGCCCGTCGGCATGACGACGAGCACGTCACGACCGGCGATCAGGTGCTCCATGGCCTCCCGCTGGCCCGGCCGCAGCTCGTCCCAGCCGAAGGCCTCGCGGGCGACCTCGTCCAGCCGCTCCGCCTTCGCCTTGCCGCGCTTGCCCATGGCATTCCCCCGTCCGTTCCCGGCATGGTCAGCCGGTACGGCGTCCTCTGCCCAACAGGGGCGGGAATCACGCACGTCACGGCGTCCTCGGGGGCAAGGGCGGCCCCGGCTGACTCACAGGTCCGGGCGGCCCTCCCCGCCTGAACCCGCTCTCACCAGGAACGGGTCGAGCAGACCGGGAATTCCCTGCTCAGCGGTCCGCAGCGCCTCCGCCAGACCGACGTCCCACACGCTGTACGACTGGCGGCCCGCCGCCGTCGTCGCCGTGAGCGTGGCGAGCCCGGCGCGGCGCTGGAAGAACGACCGCTGGAGGTTCCACCCGATGATCCCCTCGCGGTCGAGGGACACCCGCCGCCGTACCAGCGAGCCCCACCTGGTCACCAGGCGGTCGCCGACCATCGCGTGGCCCAGGCTCCGGTAGCGGTCGGCCGCCAGCGGCATCGCGGCGACGGTCACCGCCAGCGCGACCTGCCAGGACCACGAGGGCAGCCAGCCGTAGTAGGCCAGGACGGCGAGGACGACGGTGACGGACCCGCAGACGGCGAGCGCCCGGGTGAAACGGCGGCGCAGCGCCGCCGGGCCGTGCGGGGTGAGCTCGGCCGTCAGCGGCTCCGGCGTGCCGATCACGCGGGCCGCCACGCTCTCCGCCTCCGCCCGCGGCGCGGGCGGCAGCAGCATCGACCCGCCGCGCTGCGCCCCGCGTCCCACCCGCAGGCCGGTCGCCACGGCGATCACGCGGGCCCCGCCGGCCACGCGCAGCAGCAGCGGCTCGCTGAGCTCGACGCCCCGCAGCCTGCGCTCCTCCAGCGTCGTCGCCCGCGAGGTGATCAGCCCGCGCGTCACGTGCAATGTGCCGCCGGTGGTGCGGGTGAGGCGGAACCGCCAGAACGCCAGCACATAGCCCAGGGTGGAGGCGATCGCGACGAACACGGCCAGCACCACGACCACGCCGGCGACCTGCAGCCACAGCGCCTGCCGGCTGAACTCGTCGACGGCCTGCCGCACCGGGCCGATCTCCAGGAGGTTGACGTTGCCCTCGGAGGCGACCCGCGAGACGAATCCCGCCAGCACACCGACGGTGACCAGCCCGGACATGGTGAACGGGCCGAAGCGGATCCACGCCGGCCGCAGCGTGGCCAGCTCGGTCTCGCGGCCCTCTTCGGCCGGCGCGGCCGGGACGGGGGCGGGCGCCACGCCTTCCCCGGTCACGGGAGCCGTCGCGGGGCGGCGGTGGAGCAGCTCCTCGCGGAGCCGGTCGACCTCGGGCGCGCGCAGGGAGTCGAGCTTGAGCCCGCCGTGGTCCTTGCGGTCGGAACGGCCGGTGCCGATCTCGACCCTGGCCAGGCCGAGCAGGCGGTGCATGACGTGCGAGGTGACGTCGACGGTGCGGATGCGGTCGCGCGGCACCGTGAGCACCTGCCGGCGGACCAGTCCCTTGCGCACCTGCACGTACTGCGGGGTGACGCGGTAGGTCGTGGTGAACCAGCGCAGCATGCCGAGCACCACCATGGCGGCGACACCCGCGATGCTCCACCAGTGCCCGTGACCGCCCTGGCTCGACCCCGCGAACAACAGGCCGATCAGGGCGGGGGCGGCGCGGATGACCTCCTGGACGGGGTGGATGACCAGCATCCGCCTGCTCAGCCGCCGCCACCCCGCGCCGTCGTCGGCCGCTCCGGGGACGCCGGCAGCCCCCTCCGTCTCCTCCGCCGTGCCGATCGGGTGGCCCGGGTCGTGCGGGCCCGCCGTCTCCCGCGTGCCGGTCACGTCGCGTCACCCCGCGTCGCCTGGGTGTTCGCCGTCAGCTCGTCCACCAGTCGCTGGGCCGTGGCCCGGTCGAGGCCGTGCACCTTGATCGGCCCCGCCGCCGAGGCGGTGGTGACGGTGACGTTGGACAGCCCGAACAGCTGCTCCAGCGGCCCGCGCTCGGTGTCCACCGTCTGGATGCGTGAGACCGGCGCGATGCGCCACTCCTGGCGCAGCCAGCCGGACTGGGTGTAGACCGCGTCCGGCGTGGCCTCCCAGCGGTGGACGGTGTACCGCCACCACGGCATCACGATCACATGGGCGAGCCCCAGGACGGCCGTGACCACCAGGCCCGTCACGTGCAGCGTGAGGTTGCCGCCGTCGCCGATGGTCCAGACGACCTGGAGGGCGATCAGCACCAGCCAGCCGGCGGCGGCCCGCAGCGCCCAGAACCAGATCGCGGTGCGGCTGACACGATGCCGTGGCGGCCGGAGGGAGATGTCAGCTGTTTCCACGCCCCAAGTCTGGCAGCCTGCCCGCCGCTCGGCGCACTGTGGATCTTCCACTCTTGAGCAGGACAAATGTCATGGGTGGTTTCATGTGACGGAGCACCGCAGCCCGTTCACCGAGAACGCCGCCGGAGGCGCGTTGGTGCCGCCCACCGAGGCGGTGAAGCCGAACGACGCGCTGCCGCCCGCCGGGATGTTCCCGTTCCAGCCGCCGTCGGTCACCGTCACCTGGGCGCCGCTCTGGGCCGCCCTGGCGTTCCAGGCGTTGGAGATCCGCTGGTCCCCCGGGAAGGCGAAGGTGAGGGTCCAGCCGTTCACGGGCGCGCCGGTGACGCCGATCGTCACCTCGGCGTTGAAGCCGCCCTGCCACTGGCTGGTGACCTTGTAGGCGACGCCGCAGGCCTGACCCCCCGGCGTGGGCGTCGGGGTCGGTGTGGGAGTGGGGGTGGGGGTCGGCGTCGGGGTGACCGGCGAGTACGTCAGGCCGTAGCCGTAGTCGAACAGCGCGGGCTTGCCGTCCCCCGCGTTGATCGGCTCCTGGGCGAACTCGCGCATCCAGGTCATCGGCAGCTTGCCGGTGGGCGCGTAGTCGCCGAACAGCACGTCGGCCACGCCGCCTCCCTCGGTGCCGGGCAGCCACGACGCCAGCAGCGCGTTCCAGCCGCCGACCTGCGAGGCGATGTCCAGCGGCCGCCCGGAGACCAGCACGACCACCAGCGGCACCCCCGACGCCCGCAGCCGCGACAGCGTCGCGAGATCGGCCGCGTCCAGGGAGAGGGAGGAGGGCCGGTCGCCCTGGCCCTCGGCGTACGGCGTCTCGCCGACCACCGCGACGGCCGCCCGGTAGGAGGAGTCGATGCCGCTGCCGTCCCGGTTGTAGGTGACCGTCGTGCCGGAGCCGACCTTGTCGCGGATGCCCTGGAGGATCGTGGTGCCCGGCGTGATGGCCCCGGAGGAGCCCTGCCAGGTGATGGTCCAGCCGCCGCTCTGGTTGCCGATGTCGTCGGCGTTCTTGCCGGCCACGAAGATCTTCCCGCCGGACTTGGCCAGCGGGAGCAGGCCGCCGTCGTTCTTCAGCAGCACCTGCGACTCGCGCACGGCCTGCCGTGCCAGCGTCCGATGGGCGGCGCCGCCCACGGTGGAGGTGTACGACCGGTCGGTCAGCGGCCTCTCGAACAGACCGAGCTCGAACTTCTTGGTCAGGATGCGCCGGTTGGCATCGTCGATCCGCGCGGTGCTCACCCGCCCGGCCTGCACCTCCGACTTCAG
Organism: Sphaerisporangium fuscum; assembly: GCF_018531465.1. Taxonomy (GTDB): domain Bacteria; phylum Actinomycetota; class Actinomycetes; order Streptosporangiales; family Streptosporangiaceae; genus Sphaerisporangium; species Sphaerisporangium fuscum. The sequence goes on along the minus strand of NZ_JAHDTF010000001.1, from coordinate 97,617 downwards.
CAGCGAGATGAACCTCTTGTAGTCGGTCGGCACCATCACCATGTCGATGCCCGCGTTGACCGCCGTCCTGACCTCGTCGGCCGTGAAGCCGCTCTGCCCGTCGAGCTGGTCGATGCCCGCCCAGTCGGACACGACGAAGCCCGTGAAGCCCAGCTCGCCCTTCAGCACGTCGGTGATGAGGTAGCGGTTGCCGTGCGTCTTCTGGCCGTTCCAGCTGCTGTAGGAGATCATCACCGACCCGACGCCGCGCTCGACCGCCGCGCGGAACGGCGGGAGGTGGATGGCCCGCAGGTCCGCCTCGCCGAGCTGGGTGTCGCCCTGGTCCCTGCCGCCGGTGGTGCCGCCGTCGCCGAGGTAGTGCTTGGCCGTGGCGAGCACGGAGGCGGGGCCGCCGAGGGAGGTGCCCTGGAAGCCGGTGACGATCGTCGTCATCTGGCTCACCAGCTGCGGGTTCTCACCGAACGACTCGTAGGTGCGGCCCCATCGGTCGTCCCGCGCCACGCACAGGCACGGCGCGAACGTCCAGTCGACGCCGGTGCCGCTGACCTCCTCCGCCGTCGCGCGGCCGACCTTCTGGGCCAGGTCGGGGTCGCGCGTCGCGCCCAGCCCGATGTTGTGCGGGAAGATCGTCGCGCCGGCGACGTTGTTGTGGCCGTGCACGGCGTCGACCCCGTAGATCATGGGGATGCCGAGCGGGGTGGACGTCGCCTGCCGCTGGAAGGTGTCGTACATGTCGGCCCAGCCGGTGGCCGAGTTGGGCGAGGGCACCGATCCGCCGCCCGACAGCACCGATCCGATGCGGTAGGTCGCCAGGTCGGACACGGGGTTGAGCGCCGAACGGTCCACCTGCGTCATCTGCCCCACCTTGTCGTCGAGGGACATCCGCGACAGCAGGTCGTCGACCCTGGCGGAGACGCTCAGGCTCGGATCCTTGTACGGCGGAGTGTCGAGCGCCGTGGCCGGACGCGGCTGCTGCACGGCCCCGGCGGTCGCGAGGACCAGCAGCACGGTAAGGGGGATCTTCAACGCCGCACGCAGGCGGCGCGGGCGGGTCAGGGTGGTCATCGGCTCCTCCTCGATGTCGCCGCGACCGTAGGAACCGCCGCCCGCGCCGGTCAATCGAACCGGCCGGCCACCCGCGCCCACCTGGGAGGACGCGGGAAACTTTCACGCGCTGCGCAGCAGGGCGGCAAGGCGCGCCGCCGAGGTGCCAAGGCCCGTGGGGCCGCCGAGCGGCCGCGTCACCGCCGGCGGATGCTCCAGCTCGGACCCGACGTAGCGTCTGGTCGTCTGGTGCCACAGCAGGATCGCGGCCATCCAGTCGCGCAGCTCCTGCATGTAGCCGGTGAGCGAGCGCCGGGCCGCCGCGTCGAGGCAGTGGTCGTCGAACAGCACCGGCAGCTCACTGTCGACCAGGTGCTGGAACTGCCGCATACGGCTGGTCATCAGGTCGTTGACGATGCCGAGGGCGCGGGTGGCGTCGCAGGAGAAGAAGCTCTGCACCACCAGGACGCAGTTGTGCAGCTCACCCTCGAACTCGACCTCCTTCTGGTAGGAGAACACGTCGTTGAGCAGGCAGGCGTAGTCGGCCGTGGCGTTCTCGATGCCGAGCATGGTGCGCGTCCGGTAGATCTCGGGCGGCACCTGATCGCCGTGGGCCAGGCGGGCCAGCGCCCTGGTGAGGTCGGACCCGAAGGTCTTGCGCCGCATCTCCATGTAGTCGACCGGGTCGGGGACGCGGTTCTGGATGTGGTTGGCGAGCTCCCACAGCCAGCTGTCGGTCATCTGCTCGACCGCGGCCCGGAAGGCGCGCCGTCCGCCGGCGGTCATGGGCGCCGCGGTGCGGGCCCACAGGTCGGCCAGGCCCCGCTCGAACGGGCTGACCGGCGGGGGAGTGGCGCCGAGGTCCAGCGGCATGAACGCCGGCAGCCGTTCGACGCAGACCTTCGCGCCCGCCATGTCGCGGGTGGGGTTGAAGCACGCGGGGAAGTAGTCGTCGCCGAAGGTGCCCCAGGTGAGCCACTCGGCGGCCAGCGTCAGCTCGTGGACGGAGGCGTCGGGGTCGATGCCCGCGGCGCACAGGGCGAAGTCGAAGCCCTCGTTCCTGTGGGCGGTCCACAGCCGTGCCCCGGACAGCTCGGGCAGCGGATCGTGGAACCCCATGCGCTCGGCCCAGGCCCAGCTCTCGCGGCGCGCGGTGTCGAGGTGCGGGTTGAGCCGGACCGCGAACGGCATCGTGAACTCCGGCCGCGGCAACGGTCCGACGTGCCGGTACGGGACGTGCAGGTGGCTTCGCGGGCCGCCGGGCGCCGTGAGGCCGGCGATCAGGCCGGCGTACGCCGAGGAGGTGCCGAGCCCGGTGGGCCCGCCCAGGACGGATCCGGACGCCGGCCGCTCGCCCGAGGCGCCGTTCATGTAGCGGCTGGAGCGCATGTGCCATTCGTGCCCGCCGGACTGCCAGTCCTGCAGGCCCTTGACGTAGGCCAGCACGGCGCGGCGCTCGTGGGGCAGCAGGGCCTGCTCCTCGACGAGCCGGGGCAGCTCGGTCAGGGCGGTGTTCTCGAACTGGTGCAGACGGGAGGTGAGCAGGTCGTTCACCGCGTCGGCGGCCTGCTGGGTGTCGTAGCCGAGGAACTTCTCGAAGACGAGCACGCCGTTGCTGAGCTCGCCCTCCTCCTCGACCTCGCGCTGGTAGGAGAACAGGTCGTTGCGCAGGTGGACGGCGTCGGCGAAGGTGTCCCGGAGCACCAGCATGGGTCTGCTGTGGGCGATCCGGGCCGGGATCTCGGCGCCGGCGGCGTGCTCGACGAGGTTCGCCGACCAGGGCGCGCCGCCGACCCTGCGCCGCATCTCGATGTACTCCAGCGGGTTGGCCACCCGGCCCGCGTTGATGTTGGACAGCTCCCACAGCGACTCGTCGAGGAGGTTCTCGGTGCTCTCGGCGAACCTGGTGCGCCAGTCCAGCGACATGGCGGGGACCGTGCGGGCCCACAGGTCGGCCAGCCCCCGCTCGACCGGGTTGGACGGCGGCGGCCCGTCGGCGGTGGGATGCACGGGCATGAACGCCGGAAGCCGGTCGAGGTAGGCCTTCGCGCCGGCGATGTCGCCGCTGCGCTTGTAGACCTCCAGGAAGTGGTCGTCGAAGAAGAAGACCCAGACGTACCAGTCGGTGACGAGGTCGAGCTCGTCGGGGGAGGCGTCGGGGTGGGTGTAGGCGCACATCAGCCCGTAGTCCATGGCGTCGAGCTGCCGCTCGTCCCACACGCCGAGCCCGGGGTCGAGCATGCCCATCGCCTCGGCCCACGCCTTGGTGTGGATCCGCGCCCTCTCCACATGGGGGTTCAGCCGGGCGGGATACGGCACGTAGAAATCGGGAAGCGTGAAGGGCTGCATCGTTTCCCCGTTCGTGGAAGACTCCGGCGCGACTCCCGGCCTCGCAGAAAGCTACCGATCGTCAACGGAAAGTAAAAGCCGCCGTTCCGGCCGGTGGAACGTGCGAGATCCGGTGCCGCCCGTCGAGACGCGGAGCCTGACGCCGGATGTGTGCCCCGGGAGGCGTCGCGGACCGCCGCGATCGCGCTACCATGACTCGGCCGCCCCGACCGCGTAGCGTGGCGAACCGTCGCGCTGCGTGTCGAAGTCCTCCCCTCCGTCCACCGGCCGCTCCCCCCACGTCGCCAGGTAGGTGAACTCCGCCGATGTCGCGAGACCTCGCCCGTGACGACCTGTTACAGCAGCAGCGGCGCCCCGGGCGGGCGCCGGCCGTACGTCCAGCGGACACGCCACGACGCGCGGAACCGTCGCAGCACTCCGAACGCCGGCCGCGCACACCCGACCCCGAACGCCCGCCCGGCAGCCTGGAGAAGGGGATCACCCTTCTGTCGTTCCTCGGGTCCGCCCTCCAGCCGGTGGGCCTGGCGGAGCTGTCGCGGAGGACCGGGCTGCCCAAGACCACGGCCTACCGCCTGCTGGGTGTGCTGTGCCGCAGGGGTTTCGCCCGCAGGGTCGGCCTCGACTACGTGCTGGGCGAGGAGCTCTCCGCGCTGACCGGCGCGGCGCCTCGCATGCCCCCGGGCGCCCGGCGCGTCATCCTCCCGCACGCGCTCCGCCTGTACGAGCTGACCCATCACACGGTCAACCTGGCCGTGGCCCACGGCCTGGAGGTCGCCTACGTCGAGCGCCTCTACGGCCAGGGCCGGGTCGCCTCTCCTTCCGACGACGTCGACCGCGCCCCCCTGCACTGCACGGCGACCGGCAAGGTGCTGCTCGCCCACGACCGGGAGCTCGAGGCCGCCTTCCGCAGTCGCGGCACCCCGCGCCGCCTGACCCGCCACACCCTGGTGACCCCCGCCGCCCTCGACCGCGAACTGGCCCTGGTCCGCCGCCAGGGCGTCGCCCACTCCCGCGAGGAGTTCGCCGAGGGCCTGGTCTGCGCCGCCGCTCCCGTGTTCGCCGCCGACGGCCGCGTCGCCGTGGCCCTGGGCGTCGCCGCCGACGGCGCCACCCCGCCGTCGGCCCGGCTCACGGCCCTGGTCAAGGCGACCGCCCAGGCCGCCTCCACGGCCATGGCCAGGTTCCTCGCGGGACCGCCCGCCACCGGGGGACCGGGCCGCCCCCGCCTGTGAGGGCTCTGCGGTCAGCCCTCGTAGCGGTAGTAGCCGGCGAGGTCGGGGAGGATGGTGACCTTGTCGGTGCGGATGGTGGTGCCGGTCCGGAGCGCGTTGATCATTTTGCCGTGGCCGATGTAGATGCCGACGTGGTGGGTCCTGAGCGTGCGCTTGCGGACCTTGCCGTAGAAGACCAGGTCGCCGGGGCGGGCCGCGGCGGGCGGGATCCTGCGCAGGCGGCGGACGTGGTCGTCGGTGGTGCCGTCGCCCAGCACGTCGTCCTGGTAGGCGAGCTGGTAGACCCAGCGGGCGAGGCCGGAGCAGTCGAGGCCGCGGGTGGTGGCCGCCGGGCAGGGGCGGATGGAGCCGTGGTATCCCTGGCAGGTGCCGAGCGAGGGGCCCGCCTGCGGGCCGTGGCCGCCGCCCCACACGTACGGGATGGGCCCGCCCGCCCACTTCGACTGCTCCTGGCCGACCTCGATGGCCTGCGCGATGGTCACGATGCGGTTCAGCTCGCCGCCGACCAGGGGTGCCGAACCCGCCGCGAGGACCAGTAAGCCCGCGGTGATCGCCAGCCGGATACGTCGTGCCACCTGGACCCCCGTCCCGTACCTACAGCTTCCTTTCATTGTTGCCACGGCAACGACTGATATGGCGTTATTTCTTGAAATACCACTGTAAGTAAGCGTGAGGGAACGCTTCCCCCGGGGTGCGGGCCGGGGGAAGCGTCGCAGGTCAGGAACAGGTGACGTCGGTGGGGGTCGCGTTGGTGCCGCTCTGGGCGCCGGTGAAGCCGAAGCTCGTGGAGGCGCCAGGAGCGAGGGCGCCGTTGTAGGAGGCGTTCTTCACCGATACCGCGGCGCCGGACTGGCTGACGGTGCCGTTCCACAACTGGGTGATCGTCTGCCCGCTCGGGAAGGTCCAGGTGACGGTCCAGCCCGTCATGGCCGCGGTGCCGGTGTTCTTGACGGTGACCGAGGCCTGGAAGCCGTTCGGCCAGGAGTTCGTCACGGCGTACGTCGCGGTGCAGGCGCCGGTGCCACCCCCGCCCGGGGCGGTGGTGAACGTGACGGCTCCGGACGCGGCCGAACGGTTGCCCGCGGCGTCCCTGGCGACGACCCGCAGCGTGTAGGAGGTCGAGGGGGACAGCCCGGTCAGGGTGACGCTCGTACCCGCCGAGCTCCCCACGACGGTGCCCGCGGCGTCGACCACCTCGTAGCCGGTGACGCCGACGTTGTCGGTGGACGCCGTCCACGACAGGGTGGCCCCGGAGGAGGTGATGCCGGTGGCGGCGGGAGTGCCGGGCGTGGTCGGCGCCTGCGTGTCACCGGTGCCGCTGCCGGCGTTCAGGGCGTCGAGGATGCCGCTGTAGGCGGGCTTGGCGTTGTAGTTCTCGTCGTACGGCAGCGCGGCGCCCTGGCCGGGGAAGGTGTCCGGCACCCAGGAGTATTTGTCGGTGATCCCCCAGATCGTGATCCCCACGCACCGGGAGACGGCGAGGCAGGCGGTGAAGACCTTGTTGTAGTCGCTCCGCTGGGTGCTCAGCTTCCCGGAGTCGGACGGGGTCTGCATCCGGATGTCCAGCTCGGTCAGGGCGACGTCGACGCCGAGGTCGGCGAAGCGCTGGATGTTCTGCCGGAGGTCCGACGGCACCTGGCCGAGGATGAGGTGGGCCTGGAAGCCCACGCCGTCGATGGGGACGCCCTGCGACTTCAGGGTCTTGACCAGGTTGTACATCGCGGTGCTCTTGGAGTTCACGCCCTCGACGTTGTAGTCGTTGATGTACAGCTTGGCGGCGGGGTCGGCCGCGCGCGCGGCGCGGAAGGCGGCGGCGACGAAGTTCTGGCCGAGCTTCTGGTACCAGAAGCTGCCGCGGAAGGTCCCGTCCTCGTTGAAGATCTCGTTGACCACGTCCCAGGCGTAGATCTGGCCCTTGTAGTGGCCCACCACGTTGGCGATGTGGTTCTCCATCGCGCTCTGCAGGTCGGTGGCGCCGAGGTTCTGCACCCACGAGGGCGTCTGGTTGTGCCAGACGAGCGTGTGCCCGCGCACCTTCTGGCCGTTCGCCTGCGCGTGGCTGACGATCGCGTCGCCGTTGGCGTAGGTGAACTGCCCGCGGGAGAGCTCGGTGGCGTCCCACTTCATGGAGTTCTCGGGGGTGACGGCGTTGAACTCGCGGTCGAGCACGGTGCGGTACGGCGCCTCGTTCGCCAGCGGGTTGTTGGCGACGGCGGCGCCGACGTAGACGCCGCGGGCGGCGGCCGCGTCCCGCAGTGTGGAGGCGGCTCCGTACGACGGCAGGGCCGCGCCGGCGGCGAGGAGGGCTGCCAGGGGCAGCGCTTTCCACATCCTGGCGGACATCGGGGGTTCCTTTCTGGCCTGACCCCGTCTACGAAACTTCCGGGCTCCGACAGAAACTTTCGGAGCGGGGTCGAAGGGAGGGGTACGGCCGACCGGCCGTACCCCTGAAGAGACTGGTGCCGGGAGACACCCGGCCGGACCCGTGGGCGGGCCCGGCCGGGCCGCGGTCTCGCGCTCCCAGGGCAATGTCGAGACCACGTGCGGGGGGTCTTGCGGAGCTACCGGGTGCCGAGCGGGGTGCGGTGGTGGTCAGGCCCCCCGCACCCCGCCCTCGGCGAGAGCGCGGTGGCGGTCAGGTACCACCGCACCCGGCGCGGGCCGGATCAGGGGAACAACTTGCCGAACTCCGCCAGCGCGATGGCGACGTCGGCCTGAGCCCAGAACCGGTGGTAGTTGAAGGTCGGCGCCGGACCGGTGCCGTTCAGGTACGCCTGCACCTTCGGCCAGTCCGGGTCGTTCTTGTACCAGGACCGGATGGAGATGAAGGTCGAGCTGGAGTTGATCGGGTCGCCGTTCGGCATCTTCCCGGACCAGCCGGCGGGGATGTAGATCGGGTCGTCGAGCCGGCTGTAGTCGGTCTTGGTCTCCGGCACCGACACGCCCTTGGTGTCCTGGTAGTTCTTCCAGATGCCGTCGAGCAGCGACTTGGCCAGGTTCTTGGCCGCGGTGTCGTTCGCCTTGGCCGCGTAGTACATCAGGGCCTTGGCGTAGGCGCCGGCGACACCGACGTCGTTGGTGTAGTCGGCGATCGAGACGTGCAGGCCGGCGTTCGAGCCGGGGCTCGACGCGTTCCACGTGTCGGGCTGGCCGGTCCACGTCAGCGTCGACGGGATCTTGTAGGTGCCGTCCGCGTTGACCGTGGTGTTGGCACTGGCCCAGGCCACCCACTTGTCGAGCAGCGCCTTGGCGGTGGCGTTGCCGCTGACGTAGTAGTACTCCGCCACGCGCTCCATCGTCCAGGCCTGGAAACCGAACCACTGGTTGGACGGCGGGTCGTGGTAGACCGGCTGCCAGTCGTAGGCCATGCCGTAGAACGTCGGCGTGCCCGCCGGCGGCGCCGCGTAGTGGCCCTGCCAGCTGTTGGTGGCGCCACCCGCGATCGCGCCCTCCGCCGACTGCAGCCAGCGGTAGAACTCCAGTTGCCGGGTCAGGCTCGTGCTCCAGTCGGTGACGGCGGTCGCGCCCTTGGGCTTGAGCACGTCGACGTTCGACAGGGCCCAGGCCGCCAGCGGGTTCTGGTAGCCGGAGTGGTTGTGGCTCGCGCCGATGCGCCAGGCCCAGCCGGCGGAGGTGTCGAGCGCGCCACCCCAGGCGTAGTACCAGGACAGCAGGTACGCCGAGCTGTCCTTGCCGGTGCCCGCCGCGCAGGAGGTGCTGGTGCAGCCCTGCTTCTTGAAGTACTTGTCGTACATCGCGTAGCGCAGGTAGTCGCCCATCTTCGCGGCCTTGGCGACCGTCGAGGAGATCTGCGACTCCTTGCCCTGCTCCTTGGCCCAGGTGTAGGCCCAGTAGGCGGCCTGGACGGCGCGGGCGTCGGCGTCGGGCGCGTCGGTGTACTTCCACTGCTTGGCGTAGGAGCTGTCGCCGGTGAACAGGTCGAGGTAGCCGTTCGGGCCGCCGTACTTGAAGGTGTCGCAGGAGGGCTGCGGCACCGTCTCGAAGACCGATTCCTCGGGCCCGCGCTGGTAGGTGTTGATGTAGGCGGGCTTGGTGGTGCCGTCGCCGCAGTGCCCGTAGCCGTAGGTGTTGTCGACGTCGAGCAGCCAGTGCATGCCGTAGACGTCGCTGTTGCCGTAGGCGCTCTTCAGCTCGTTGGCCAGCGGGTCCTGGCCGACGCTGACGCCGCCGTCGAGCTTGGAGGGGTACTGCTTGATGTCGTCCCACTCACCGGCGTAGGTGGCCGGCTTGCTCGGGTTGTAGAACGAGTTGGTCGGCTGGTCGGCCTGCGAGGGGATGATGTACTTCTCCATCGTCGCCCAGGCGTCGTTGAACCTCGTCCAGGTCCCGGTGATCTGCCCGTACACCGCCTCCAGCCACAGGTAGTAGCTGAACGCCTCGGAGGTCGTCTCGTGGCCCTGGTCCGGGGCCTCGACCATCAGGGTCTCCACCGAGTGGTACGGCACACCCTGAGGTGAGAAGTACCCGTTCGCCGGGTCGTGCAGTTTGTTGTACAGCGTGGTGAAGCGGGCGATGTAGTCGTTGTTCCCGCTGCCGTCGTTGTCCGCCTCGGTGGCCACCAGGGAGGCGGAGGTCCAGCCGGAGGCGGTCGAGGTGAACGTCGCGGTGCCGGCCGCGGTGTCGGAGTCCTCGGCGGCCGCGATGGTCACGGTCTGCGGGGTGTTCCAGTTGGAGGGGGTGAAGGTCAGGCTCCCGCCGGACTGGATCGTCAGGTCGGCGTCGCCGCCTGCCGCCTTGGCCGTCGTCACCGTCACGTTCGCGGCGGGGGCCTTCGACAGCTTGACGCTGTAGGAGGCGGTGCCGCCCTCGGGGACGACCAGCGTCGCCGGGCTCACGACGATGTCGGAGGTGGAGGTCCCGGAGACGGTGATGCCCACGGGGCTGGACGTCGTGGCGGCCCCGCTGTTGTCGGTCGCCTTGGTGGTCAGGGAGTAGGCGCCCGCCGGGACGTTCGTCCAGCTGTAGGTGTACGGCGCGGTGGTGTCGGTGCCGAGCAGCGTCGAGCCGTTATAGAACTCCACCTTGGACACCGTGCCGTCGGTGTCCGCGGCGTTGGCGGCGAGGTTCACCGTGGCCGGCGCGGTGAAGGTCTGCCCGGCGGTGGGCGAGGTCAGGCTCACAGTCGGCGGCTGGTTGACGGGGGTGCCGCCGTTGCAGGTGACGCCGTTGACGGTGAACGACGTCGGCTTGGCGTTGCTGCCGCTGTAGGTGGCCTGGAAGCCGATGTTGGTCGACTGACCGGTGCCGAGGTTGCCGTTCCAGCTGAGGCTCTTGGCCGTCACGGCGGTGCCGCTCTGCGACCAGTCGGCGCTCCAGCCCTGGGTGATCTTCTGGTTCCCGGCGAAGCTGAACCCCAGCGTCCACCCGGTCCAGGCGTCGCCGTTGTTGGTGATCTTCACGTCGGCCGTGAAGCCGCTTCCCCAGTCGTTGGGGGTGTAGGCGACCGAGCAGGCGACGGCGGCCGAAGCCGGTACGGAGGGGAGAACGGTGAGGACCCCCGCCGCGAGACCGACGAGCGCGGCCCACGTGCCACGTTTCTTCGTCCGTGGTCGTGGGAGCGCTCCCGCTCCTAGTGACGATGTAGACATTCTGGACGTACTCCAAGGGGTGCGAAGGCGATGGAAGGTGCAGACGGTGGCGCAGCGTCGGTCTCGTACCGGATGGGGAAGGTGAGATCAGTGGGAGCGCTCCCACATCGGATTCTGGTAGGTGTGCGAAAGATGTCAATGACGTGCCGGGCGGATTTCGGGCCCGGGACGGCCCGGGCGTCGCCAGCCTGGACCTTCTCGGCCCGCCGCCGAGGGCGGAGTGGCGGGTCGCCTGAAACTTTCACCGGCCGATGAGGGCCGGCGCTCGGTGATCTTCCGTCGGAGTCCCGTCCTCCTCCTCTTCTGGGGAGAGTACGACTTCTCGCTGACGTATCCGCAGGTCAGAGGATCATGCGTTCGTCCAGGTGGCGCCGGGGAAACGGATGGTCTCCGCCGTCGTGGGCCGGTCTTCAGTGTGAGATATCCCGCTTTGTCATGGGGTGACGGATTCGGGGTGCCGGGTACAAGGTGGAGTTATGAACAGATCCGATCCGAGAAACCTGAGCGTGCGAGATCTGCGCGCCGAGCTCGAACAGCTCGAGGAATCATGGACCGAGACGCTGCTGCGCGGTTCCGACGATGCCCTGGACGACTTCACGTCACGCCAGAAGGAGCTGGAGGAGGAGTTCGACCGCCGCCGACGAGGAGACGCCCCGGTCGCCCCGGAGGAGGGTGACGACCACCCCGTCTGAGTCGGTCAGGGCCCGGCCCGCCGGACAAGACAGAAACGAGTGAGAACGACCACATGACAGTGACCTCTGCGAGAAGGTCTGCATGCGAGGGGCCCGTCCGAGACGATCGGACGGGCCCTTCGGCGTTCGGGCTGTGTGGTCAGCCGGTGACGGCGACGCGTGGGCGTTGTGCCGCTTGGTAGTGGTGCTTTTTGGCGTATGGCTTGTTGTAGTGCTGCTTGTAGTGCTTGTAGTAGTGGGGTGCGTGGTGGTGGGCCGACCAGCGGTCCCAGTGGCCGTGGCTGCCGCCGCCTCCGTGCTCGCCGAGCACGCCTTCGAGGGTGTGCAGGGTCTGCACGGTCACCAGGCGCTTGTGGTCGCGGTGGCGGTCGTGACGCTCATGCCGGCGCTTGCGGTCGGTGGGCTTGACGTGGTCGACCTCGGTGACTTCGGCCTTGGGCTGCTCGCCGTTGTCGTCCTTCTTGACCTCGTCGGTTTTGGCCGGGTCGGTCTTGGGATCGTCCTTTTTGCCGTCGTCCTTCTTGTGCTCGTCCCTCTTGTGCTCGCCCTTCTTGTGTTCGTCGCAGGGCTCCTCCTTCAGGCATCGGCCGTCCGGGCCGATCAGCACGGTGACGGGCTGGGAGAAGCTCGGGTCGAGCGTGGCCGAGCCGGGGTAGGAGGCGACGATGGAGTGCTGGCCCTGGGTCAGGGCACTGATCGGCAGGCCGGCGTGTCCCTGGGCGTCGAGGCTGCCGGTGCCCACGCTGGTGCCGTCGACGAGGAAGGCCACCTGACCGGAGGTGACGGGCAGGTCGCCGGCCCTGTGCACGGTCGCGGTGACCGTCAGCGGGCTGCCGGGTCCCGTGGAGGAGCACGTCGTCGTCAGCGTCGTGGTGGTGCCTCGGCCGGTCGGCGGCACCGGGTCGCAGACCTCGGGTCGCGTGATGGTGTCGCTGTTCAGGCTCACGGTGGTGCTCGCGCCGTTGGCGAGCAGCCGGCCGACGACGGTGACGCCGGCGCCCACGGCGATGGAACCGCCCGCCGTCGGCGAGGGCCTGAGCAGGATGTTGCCGCGGAAGGTCGACGGGCTGGTCAGGGTCGCCCCCGTGCTCAACGCGAAGAACACGTTGCAGGCCCGGGCGCCCCCGGTCAGCACGATCGAGCTACCGGCTCCGGTGGTGAGGCTCGACCCCCGGATGACGAAGACGGCGTCCGGGTCACCCTGGCCGTTGAGAGTGAGGGTGCCGTTGAGGGTGAAGACCCCGCCCTGGGTGTCGTACACGCCCGCGTTCAGCGTCTGCCCCCCCAGCCCTGAGGCGATCGAGCTGGTGAGCGTCCGCGTGGTGAGGTCGGTGTAGGCGGCCGACGTGTCGGCCTGCGCCTGCTGGGCCACGAAATCGCCGAGATGGATCGTCCCGTTGACCGAGTTGGTCGGCAGGCCCGAGATCGTGGCACCCGGGGACACGCCTACATCGCCGGTGACGGTGGTGGCGCCGGTGTTGGTGATCGAAGATCCGGCCAGAACCGCGAAGGAGCCGGCCCCGCCGAGGTTCACCGGGGTCGCCTGCGCGCTCGCCGAGTTGGGCGTGGCGGCGACGATCCACATCGCCACGCTCGCCGTGATGGCCCCAGCCAGCAAGGAACGAACGAAATGTCGTGCCCCGACACGAGGCCGACTGGCATGTTTCATAAAGCGGTCCTTTGCTTGTGGTATTGCTATGTGAAAACGCATTGCCGATGATGCGCCTCGTGAACCCACCGTACTGACCTTTGCCGTCGTTATCCGTATGCGACATGCGGAAAATTTAACGCCCGCTCTATCTGCGTATAAAATGGAAATGTCACCCGCTGCAGCTGAACAGAGGTGTTGGTCGCGCTGGCCCGCTTTCAGCCTCGGTTGGGAAATTCGCGCCGGGCGATGTTCTCCCGGCGGCGAGGAAGGTCTCGAAAACGAAAAAGGGCGTGCCGCGGAATGCGGCACGCCCTGGGTGGAGGGGTCAGGTCGTCATCGGCAGGTGATGCCCGACGGACCGGGGGTGGAGGGGCCGTTGGCGGTGAAGCCGACGGCGACCGACTGGCCAGGGGCGAGATCGGCCGCGTAGCTCGGAGCCTTGGCCGTGAAGGTGGTCCCGCTCTGGGTGAGCGTGGCGTTCCAGCCGCTGCCGAGGGTGACGCCGGAGGGCATCGTCCAGCCGACCGACCAGTTCTTCCAGGGCGCCGTGCCGGTGTTCTTGACCGTCAGCTCGGCCTGGAAGCCTCCGGACCAGGTGTTGGTCAGGGCGTACGACGTCCCGCAGCTCACCGCTGTCGGGGTCGGGGTGGGGGTGGGGCCGCCGTTGCCGCCGCCGCCCACCGGCGGGATGAGGTAGGGCTGCAGGATGCTCTGCTTGGCCTGGTCGACCGTGGTCCAGTCGTCCTTGAGGATGCCTCCCGTGTCACCGGAGTTGGGGTTCCAGGACCAGTAGGTGAACGACATGCCGTTCACGCCGGTGCCGGTGTACTTCAGCAGTTCCCGCAGCCAGGTCTTGTCGATGTCGCTCGCCAGCGTCGTGCCGAACTCACCGATCATGATGGGCGCGATGTTCTGCTTGTACAGGTAGCCCCAGAAGGCGTCCCAGATGGCGGGCATGTTCGCGGGGTAGGTGGGGTCGTCGAACCACGCCTGGTGGTAGACCGAGGTGGCGTACTCGTGGGGGGAGTAGACCAGCCGGTTGGCGACGTTCAGCCGCACCGGGTAGTCCTTGGCCTTCGACAGGTTGCCGCCCCACCAGCCGCAGGGCTCGTCCGGGATGTTGTCCCAGGAGTTGGCGTTGCCACCGCTCGGGCAGCTCACGCCCTCGACGAAGATCAGCCAGTTGGGCTGCACCGAGAGGACGGCGTTGCCGGCGCGCTCGGCGGCCAGGCGCCAGTCGCGGGCCGTGTCCCCGCATCCCCAGCAGGCACCCGTGCCGTTCGGGTCGGTCCCGTCGGCGTGCGGCTCGTTGTGCAGGTCGGCGCCGATGACCGTGGTGTTGCCCGCGTAGTGCTGGGCGAGCGACTTCCAGTCGTTCAGCCACGTGCTCTCGGGTACGGCCGAGGTGTACCACAGCGCGGTCTGCCCGGCCGAGGTCGGGCGGTGGCGGTCGAGGATGATGCGCATCCCCTTGCCCCCGGCGTAGTCCACGACCTTGTCGAGGATCTGCATGGGGGACAGGCCGACCAGGTCGGGGTTGCTGCTGGTGTTCACGCTGGTCGCGACCGCGCCGGGCTTGATAGCGTCGTCGGAGAACGGCACCCGGATGGTGTTGTAGCCCAGGCTCGCCATCAGGTCGAGCTGGCTCCTCCAGGGGTTGCCCGACCACAGGCCGTGGAAGGTCTTGTTGTCGGTTTCCATGCCGAACCAGTTGATGCCGGTCAGCCGGACGGTCGCGCCGGTGCTGTCGACGATCTTGTTGCCGCTGGTGTGCAGGTAACCGGTGCCGGTGCCGCCGGCCGCCTGGGCGGGGGCCGAACCGAGCGCGACCGCCAGCACGGTGGTGGCGGCGGTGGTCGCGACCGCCGTGAGGGCGGCCTGCCACCTCCTGCCGGTCCATGGAGATTTCATCGGGATTCCTTTTCGGCGAGGCGCGTACGGCACCGCGGAGAGTGCCGTACGCCTCCGGGTACGGCCGGGCTGCGCTCGTCATGCTTCGGCGCGGCTTTCCGGCGCGTCAACCGCCGTCGCCCTCGTTCCCCCGGTGACCTGGGCGGTCGCATGTAACTTTCATCCAGGCCCGCCGGACCGCCGCCGGGATTCCCGGGCGGCGGTCCGGCTCCACCAGCGGAAAGAGAAGACGGCGGAGCCACGCTCCTCCGGCTCAGGCGGCCTTCTGCAGGGCGTTCCCGATGAGCGTGAGGCTCTGTTCCAGTCGCTCGCGCGCCTGGGGTGAGAGGCCTCCCTCACGGGTGCGGTCGTCGAGCTTGCGGCGGACGCTCGCGATGCCGTCGCCCGGGGCGTCCGGTGACCGCAGGAGGTTGTGCAGGACCTGGCGAAGGTCGAGGGCGACGTCGGCGCGGATTTCCCCGCTGCTCTCGCCGGCGGCGATGGCGGCGTCGAACCGGCCGACCGCCTGGCCGAGCGTGGGGACCGACCGGGTCGCGGCGGGTGCGGCCGTCCGCGTCCGCGAGAGGGTGGGCGCCGTCACCGGCTCCCGCTCACGGACCTGCGTGGCGTCCGTCTCCTTCCCGCGCGCCGGTGAGGGGGACGGGGCGGTGGACACCGGCCCCGCCCCGGCCGCCGGCGTGTTCAGGGCCGTCGTCGCCGGGAGCGGTGAGCCGGGCCGCATCCACAGCAGGGTGGCGGTCCAGGTGGCCAGCGCGGCGGCGACCAGGGAGGCCACCCGCACGCGCCGGATCCACGCGGCCGTCTCCCGCGCCGGGATGAGCGGGGCGCTCAGCGACGCGGTGAGGATCTCCGCCGCGTGCTGCGCGCTCGGGCGGTCCTCCGGGTCCTGGGCCAGGCAGCTCCGGCACAGGGTGACCACTTCTGGGGGCAGGCCGGGCACGCCCGCGGGGGCCGGGGGAGGCCCGCTCCGCTGCGCGGCCTCCAGTGCCTCCCAGGTGGTCTCCGGGTAGGGCAGCGCGCCGGTGAGCATCTCGTACAGCAGCACGCCGAGGCCGTACACATCGACGGCGGGGTGCACGGGGGCGCTGGTGAGACGCTCGGGCGCCACGTACGGGGGCGTGCCGAAGTCGGCCAGCCGCTGGTCCACCTGCTCGCCGACGAACGCCGCTATCCCGAAGTCGAGCAGCTTGGCGCCCTCGGGGGTGAGCAGGACGTTCTCGGCGGTGACGTCGCGGTGGACGATGCCGCGCTGATGGGCCGCGGCGAGCACCCGGGCCACGCGCGTCCCGATCACGGCCGCCTCGCGCCAGGGCAGGGGCCCCTCGGCGATCCGCTCCGACAGCGGCCGCCCGTCGAGCAGCCGCATGACGACGTACGCCGCCAGCCTCCCGCGCGTCGTGACCGTCTCGCCGTAGTCGTAGACCTCGATCGCGTCCGGGTGGAGCAGGCGCGCGGTCGCCCGCGCCTCCCTCCGGATGAGCTCGCGGCCGCCGTGGTCGCCGCCGACGCTGCCGTCGAGCAGCTTGATGGCGACGGTCCGGTGCAGGGACTGGTCGAAGGCCCGCCAGATGGCGGACATCCCGCCCGAGGCGATGCGTTCCACGAGCCGGTATCTGCGCGTGAGCACGTCGCCTTCCCGCATCTCCCCCGAATCAAGTTGATTCACGTACGACCAGCTCCGTGGGCAGTATGGGGTTGCCGTGCGGGACGTCGGATTCCGAGGTGATCGACATCAGCAGCATCCGGGCGGCGAGCATCGCCAGCTCCTCCACCGGCTGGCGGACGGTGGTCAGCGTCGGGGAGGTGTGCCTGGCCAGGGGGGCGTCGTCGAACCCGATCACCGCCACGTCGTCGGGCACGCGGCGCCCGGCCCGGCGCAGGGCCTGCATGGCCCCGGCCGCCATCGGGTCGGAGGCGGCGAAGACCGCGTCCAGGTGCGGGGACCGCTGCAGGAGCCACTGCATGGCGTGGGCGCCTGAGGCGTGGGTGAAGTCGCCGTACGCCACCGGCACGTCGGTCATGCCGGCCGCGTGCAGGGTGCGCAGGAAGCCGTCGAGGCGGTCGCGGGCGCCGGGCAGCGTGGGCGGCCCGGCGATCACGGTGATCGCCCTGCGGTTGGTGAGCAGGAGGTGCTCGGCCGCCTGCCGCGCCCCATCGCGGTTGTCCATGTCGACGAAGGGCAGGTCGACGCCGTCCGGTGGACGCCCGGCGCTGCGCACCGCGATCCCGGAGGCGGCGAGGGTGACGGCCAGAGGATGTCGCTCCCGGGCGCCCGCGAGCAGCACGCCGTCGAAGGAACCGGTGACGAGCGGCGGGGCGGCGATCGTCGAGGTGGCGGGCGTGGCGGTCATCACGACGAACGGCACGCCGTAGCCGCTGAAGACCTCGTCGGCCGCGGACAGGAGCCTTGCGTAGAACGGCTCGGCGAACATGCGCTGGGTGTGCTCGCAGATCACCGCCGCGACGAGCTGGTCCGATCGGCGGACCGAGGTGCCCCGGGGCGCGCGGTGCCGCACGTACCCCAGACGTGACATCGCGTCGTGGACCTGACGGCGGGTCGAGGTGCTCACCCGGACCGAACCGGTGAGCACTCGTGAGGCCGTGGCGGGGGAGACCCCTGCTTCGGCTGCTACCTGGGCAAGCGTGGGCTGGTCAGCCATGCGGCTTCCTCCGCTTTCAAGGTATTTCGCGAAGGCGTGGGAGCGCTCCCATTACAATAACAGTGTTTCTTCCGTGTCAACAGATGTTTCCGACAAATGTTCCACGCCGGTCTGGAGGCGATGTTACGGAGATATTCCATGGGAAGAAAGGTGTCTGTCAGAGTCGCCGCGGGGGTGATGAGCGGGGGCGCGGAGATCGCGGGCGCGCGTCGGGGCCGGACAGAGCGGCTTCCCGACATGCGAGGGGGCCGCGTGCGGACGCACGCGACCCAGGGATGCGTTACGGGACCGTTACCCGGCGCCGGTCAGCGCTTCATGCCGTAGGCGGAGGCGATCAGCTCGTACGAGCGCAGGCGCGCCTCCCCGCCGTGGACGTTCGCGGTGATCATCAGCTCGTCCACCCCGGTGCGCTCGCGCAGCGCGTCCAGGCCCGCCCGGACGGCCTGCGGCTCGCCGTACACGACGTTCGACAGCCAGTCGTCGACGAACTGCTGCTCGATGGGGCTGTAAAGGTAGGCCTCCGCCTCCTCCGGGGTCGGCAGGGGGGTGGGCGCCCCGCGCCGCAGCCGCAGCATGCCGAGCGCGCCGGTGCGTACCCTGCGCAGCGCCTCCTCCGCGGTGTCGGCCGCGAACGCGCTCACGCCGATCATCGCGTACGGCTTCTCCAGCACCTGTGAGGGCTGGAACGCCGTGCGGTAGATCTCCAGGGCGGGCAGGGTGTTCGCCGCGCTGAAGTGGTGGGCGAAGGCGAACGGCAGCCCGAGCAGCCCGGCGAGCTGGGCGCTGAAGCCGCTGGAGCCGAGCAGCCAGATCGGGGGACGGCCCGAGCCCGGGGCGCTCGCCTCGCCGGGGATCGCCCTGATGTGCTCGTACGGATGCCCGGCCGGGTGGGCGTGGTCGAGGAAGGCGGTCAGCTCGGCCAGCTGCTGCGGGAAGTCGTCGGCGTCCGGCGTGGCGGAGCGGCGCAGCGCCCGCGCGGTCGCCTGGTCGGTGCCCGGGGCGCGACCGAGCCCGAGGTCGATGCGCCCGGGGTGCAGGGCGTGCAGGGTGCCGAACTGCTCGGCGATGACGAGCGGGGCGTGGTTCGGGAGCATCACCCCGCCGGAGCCGAGCCGGATCTCGCTCGTCGCGGCCCCGAGATGGGCGAGGATCACGGCCGGGGACGAACTGGCGACACCCGGCATGCCGTGGTGCTCGGCCACCCAGAACCGGTGGTACCCCCACTCCTCGGCTCGGCGGGCCAGCTCGGTGGTGGTCCGCAGCGCCTCGGCGGGCGTGGAGCCGGCGCCGACGGTGGCGAGGTCGAGGATGGACAGCGGGACGGGAGACTCGCCTCGGGCGACACCGCGGATCAGATCAGTCACAAGGGGCACAACCCCCGCCTACCAGCCGGTATTCCAGGCAATTGTTTTGGGAGCCCAGGACCAATTATGTGACGTTTTTAATTGTCCGAAAACGGAAAACCGCTGGATACGGTCGCCGCGGCCGCGACCATATCCAGCGGAGCCGAAAAGGAGATGGCGACCCGGAAGATCTCGTCCGGGCCCGCACCTCCGCCACCCTTCGTCGCCGGCGGCCGAAGGCGACCGTGCCGTACGGCGGCGGCGCCACCGGCCGTACGGCACCCCGGCCGCCGGGTCAGGCCGCGCCGAACCGGGGAACCGGCAGGTCCTCGGTCGCCACATGGACGATGTGCGACTCGGTGTAGACGTCGATGCTGTGCCGCCCGCCCTCGCGGCCCAGGCCGCTGGCCTTGACCCCGCCGAACGGCGTGCGCAGGTCGCGGACGTTCTGGGAGTTGACCCAGAGCATGCCGGCCTCGATGGCCTGGGCGAGCCGGTGGGCGCGGCGCAGGTCGTTGGTCCACAGGTAGGCGGCCAGGCCGTACCGGGTGGCGTTGGCCAGTTCCACGGCCTCCACCTCGGTCGTGAACGGGGTCACGCAGACGACCGGGCCGAAGATCTCCTCCTGGAAGATCCGCATGTCCGGTGTGACGTCGGCGAAGACCGTGGCGGACAGGAAGTTGCCCGCCGGCAGGTGCTCGGGCCGGGAACCCCCGGCGACCAGGCGGGCGCCCTGCTCCACACCCACGCGCAGGTACTGCATGACCCGCTCGTAGTGCTCGGGGTGGATGAGCGCGCCCAGCTCAGTGGACGGGTCGTCCGGCGCGCCCACCCGCACCCGGGAGGCGCGCTCGGCCAGCCGCGACACGAACTCGTCGTAGATCGTGTCCTGCACCAGCACGCGGGAGCTCGCCGTGCAGCGCTCGCCGTTGAGCGAGAAGACCCCGAAGACGGCGGCGTCCAGCGCCCGGTCGAGATCGGCGTCGTCGAAGATCACCAGAGGCGACTTGCCGCCGAGCTCCATCGAGAGGGTCTTCAGGTCGTCGGCGGCCGAACGCATGATCGTACGTCCGGTCCCGGTCTCCCCGGTGAAGGAGATCACCGGCACGTCGGGGTGTGCCACCAGGGCGGCCCCCGCCTCCTCGCCGATGCCGTGCACCAGGTTGAACACCCCGGCGGGCAGCCCCGCCTCCTCCATGATCCCGGGCAGCAGGCTCGCCGACAGCGGGGACCACTCGGCCGGCTTCAGCACCACCGGGCACCCGGCCGCGAGCGCCGGCGCGAGCTTCCACGTCTCCAGCATGAACGGGGTGTTCCACGGGGTGATCAGCCCGGCCACCCCCACCGGCTTGCGCACCACGTAGTTGAGCTGGGCGGAACCGACCCGGTAGACGTCCTCGCCCAGCGTGGTGATCACGTCGGCGAAGAAGCGGAAGTTGTGCGCGGCCCGCCTGGCCTGCCCGCGCGCCTGCGTGATGGGCAGGCCGGTGTCGCGGCATTCGAGGGTGGCGATGCGCTCGTCGAGCGACTCGATCGCCGTGGCGATCCTCCGCAGCACCCCCGCGCGCTCGTCGCCGGTCATCCGGGGCCAGGGGCCGTCGGTGAAGGCCTTGCGGGCGGCGGCCACGGCGGCGGCGACGTCCTCCGGACCACCCGCCGCCACGGTCAGGTAAGGCTCGTTGGTCGCCGGCTCCAGGGCCGTGAAGGTCGCACCCGAGACGCTGGGCACGTGCGCCCCGTCGATGTAGTGCTCAAGCTTGGTCGGGACGGTGCTCATCGGGTGGTGACTTCCTCGCTCTGTGCCAGCAGTTCCTTGATCCGCGTGATTCCCGGCTCCGTGGGGGTGATCAGCGGCGGGCGGACGTGCCCGGAGGCGATGAGTCCGCGGTGCTCCAGCACCCACTTGGCCGGGGCCGGGTTGGTCTCGACGAACAGCAGTTCCACCAGGGGGTGCAGGGCGTAGTGCAGGTCGAGGGCCCTCTGGTGATCGCCCTCCACGTACGCCTCGTACATCCGCGCCACGGCGGCCGGCGCCAGGTTGGCCGCGGCGCTGACGAAGCCGACCCCGCCGATGGCCAGCAGCGGCAGGCAGAGCAGCTCGATGCCCGACCACATCAGGAAGTCGCGCCCGCACAGGTGCAGCACCTTGGAGAAGTGCTCGAAGTCCTTGGTCGTCTCCTTGATGCCCACGATGTTGTCGTGGGCGCGGCGCAGCCGGGCGACGGTCTCGGGGGCGATGTCCACCGCCGTCCGCGAGGGCACGTTGTAGATGACGATCGGCAGGCCGGGGAACTCGGCGGCCACCGCCGCGTACCAGCGGAACAGCGCCTCCTGCGTCGGCCGGGCGTAGTAGGGGGTGATGACGAGGGCGGCGTCGGCGCCCAGCCGTTCGGCCTCGGCGGTCAGGCGGAGCGTCTCCTCCAGCTTGGCCGAGCCGGTGCCCGGCAGGAACGGCACGCGGTCGGCGGTCTCCTCGGCCACCGCGGTCATCGCCGCGATCCTCTCCTCGATGCTCTGCGCGCCGGGCTCGCCGGTGGAACCGCCGGTGGAGACGCCGTGCGAGCCCTGTTCGAGCTGCCAGCGCACCAGTGCCCGCAGCGAGGCGAGGTCGAGCTCGCCCTCCGCGGTGAACGGGGTCACCACCGGCGCCATGGACCCGCGGATGGTCGCCGGGTCCGATCGGAATCTCATCTGGTCACTCCTCGGGGGGAAGGGGTCGGGTGGCCCGCCACGCCTCGTACGCCTCGCGCCAGGTCGGGCTCAGGGGGTAGAGGCCCTCGATCGAGGCGCCCTCGCCGACGCGCTCGTAGATGAAGCGCTCCTCGTCCTCCTGCCGGGCGGCGTCCCGCGCGACCTCGGCGGCCAGGCGCGGCGGGATGACGACGACGCCCTCGGCGTCGCCGACCAGCACGTCGCCCGGCATGACGAGGACGCCGCCGCACGCCACGGGCACCTGGGAGTCCAACGGGACGTGGCGGCGGCCGAGCACGGCGGCGTGCGGCGCGCCGAAGTAGACGGGCAGGTCCAGGGCGGAGAACGACGGGCTGTCGCGCAGCCCGCCGTCGGTGACGACGCCGGTGGCGCCCCTGCGCAGGGCGCGCAGGGCGAGGATGTCGCCGAGCGTCCCGGCGCCGTGGTCGCCGCGCGCCTCGATGACGAGGATCTCGCCGGGCCGGATCTCCTCGACCGTGCGCTTCTGGGCGTTCATGCCGCCGCCGATCTCACCGAACACGTCCTCACGCAGGGGCACGTAGCGCAGGGTGCGCGCGACGCCGACCATGCGCAGGTCGGGACGGGCGGGGCGGACGCCCTCGATGAAGTGGTGGTCGATGCCCCGCTTGCGCAGCTGCGACGACAGTGTCGCCGTGGAGACCGACCGCAGCGCCGCGTCCGTCTCGGCGTCCAGGGGGTACGGCGACGGCGCGGCACCGAGCGCGGCGGCCCTGGTCTCCTGGCTCACCTTGGGCCGGACGCCCCAGGGGGCGAGCTCGCCGGGGTCGTCGACGATCTCGTTGCGCAGCCGGCCGGCCCCTTCGAGCTCGACCTCGACCACGTCTCCCGGGTGCACCACAGTGGAGCCGGCGGGGGTGCCGGTGAGGATCAGGTCGCCGGGCTCCAGCGTCATCATCCGGGACAGGTCGGCGATGAGCAGGTCGAAGCCGAACAGCAGCTCGCCGGTGCCGGCGTCCTGGACGATCTCGCCGTTCACGTAGGTGCGCAGCCGCAGCTTCGCCGGGTCGGCGCCGGTGAGGATGGCCGGGCCGACGGGGGTGTAGCCGTCCTGGCCCTTGGCGCGAAGGTTGGAGCCGAGGTCGGCGTGCTTGAAGTCGTAGACGCCGAAGTCGTTGGCGGCGGTGTAGCCGGCGACGTGGTCCAGCGCGCGTTCGGGCGGTACCCGGTGGGCCCGCGTGCCGATGATGATCGCGATCTCGCCTTCGAACGCCAGCAGCTCGCAGCCCGGGGGACGGACCACGGCGCGCCCCGACCACGACAGGGAGGACGGCGGCTTGAGGAAGTAGGAAGGGACGGCCGGGGTCCTCCCGCGTTCGGCGGCACGGCTGCGGTAGTTGAGGTGGACCGCGATGATCTTTCCTGGGGTCAGACCGAGCGGGTGGTCCAACGTCATCCCCCTTCAGATCGTATATGACTTCATGCAGGATAACGGATCGAGGGAGGTAGGGCTATAGACAAAGATATTTGGATTCGTACATGATTTGACGCGCACCGGCCCTGCCTGCCCCGATGCCCCTCGCAGCGGGCGGCGTCTCCTCGCCGGTGTACTGGCCGGCCCGGTCAGCGAGCCTCGGGAAGGGTGTCATGGGAGAGATCGTCCTGGCGGCAAAGATCACTCATGTGCCGTCGATCTGGTTGTCCATCCAGCCTGGAAAGCACTTCGGCATCCGCCGCCCGGCGGAGCTGGCGCTGACGGAGATCGGCAGACGCGCCCGCGAGCGCGGCGCGGACACCTTCCTGGTCGCCGACACCCACTGGATGAACAGCATCGGCTTCCACCTCAACGGCAAGGAGCGGCACCAGGACTCCTACGCCAGCCATGAGCTGCCGCACTTCATCCACGACCTGGAGTACGACTACCGCGGCGACCCCGAGCTCGCCGAGCTGGTCCGTGAGGAGATCGTCGCCGGCGGGCAGAAGGCGCTCGTCCACACCTACCGTGACCTGGGCCTGGAGTACGCCACGCTGGTCCCGATGTACTTCATGAACGGCGACTCGGCGATCCGCGTGCTGCCGATCGGCTGCAACATCTACTCCACGATCGAGGAGAACCGCCGCATCGGCGAGGCCCTGCTGCGCGCGGTGCGGCGCAGCGACCGCAAGGTCGCCTTCCTGGCCAGCGGCTCCCTGTCGCACGCCTTCCCGCCCAACGAGATCGCCGAGTCGCTGCTCAACGACGTCAGCAGCGAGATCAACCGGGAGGTCGACATGGCCGTCCTGGACATGTGGACCGAGGGCAGGATCGCGGAGTTCCTCCAGATGCTCCCCGACTACAACAAGCGGTGCACGGGCGAGGGCGCGATGGCCGACACCGCCATGCTGTTCGGCCTGCTGGGCTGGGACGACTACGCCGGGCAGGGGGAGCAGCTGTGCCCCTACTTCGGCAGCAGCGGCACCGGGCAGGTCGTCGTCGACTTCCCCGTGCCCGCGTTCACGAGCTGAGTTCGGCCGGGCGCGCTCCATGACAGGCTTCCACTGCGATACGATCAAAAATCGTATGTGAAATCTGTTGAAGAGGTGCCCCATGCCGATCCCTCTCGCCGCCCACACCTACCTCCCGGATGAGCCCGACGACGGCGCGCCGCCCGTTCTCCTGGTCCACGGATTCTGCTCCGACGGGCACCGCGACTGGGTCGAGCCCGGCACGGTCGCCGCGCTGACCGCGGAAGGGCGGACGGTCGTCGTGCCCGACCTCCCGGGACACGGGGCCAGTCCCGCCCCGGCGACCGCGGCCGAGGCCACGGCCGGGGCCCTGGCGGAGGCGCTGCTCGCCGCGCTCGACGCCGAGACGGCCGCGGGGGTGTTCGACGTGGTCGGCTACTCCCTCGGCGCGCGGCTGGCCTGGGAACTTCCCGTGGTCGCCCCCGGCCGCGTGCGCAGGGCCGTTCTCGGCGGCCTCAGCCCGGCCGAGCCGTTCGCCGCGGTGGACCCCGGGGCGCTGCGCCTGGCCGTCACCGGCGGGCCCGAGCCTGCCGACCCGTTCACCGCCATGATCGCCGGTATGCTTCGGGCGCAGGGGGACCGGGCGACCGGCCTGGCGACCTGTGTGGAGGGCCTGCGGAGCACGCCGTTCGAGCCCGGCGACTGGGCGGGAGCGGCGCCGCCGTTGTTCATCATCGGGCAAGACGACATGATGGTCCGAGGAATCGAGCGTATCCTCGGACTGGCCGGAGCCGCGGCCCCGGTCACGGTCCCCGGTGACCACCACCAGGCCCTCGCGAGCGGGCATTTCCGCACCGCTGTGGTGAAGGCCCTGGCAGGCCGAGAGTGAGGGGACATCGGTGAGTTCCGCGAAGAGAACCACCCGCGAGAAGGCGTCCAAGGCCGAGCTCAGCTACGAGCTGCTGCGCTCGCGCATCCTCGACGGCACCTACGGGCCGGGCTATCGGCTCGTGATGGACCAGCTCGCCAGGGAGATCGGGGTCAGCACGATCCCGCTGCGCGAGGCGCTGCGCCGGCTGCAGTCCGACGGGCTGGTCGAGGTGGTGCGCAACATCGGGGCGCGCGTCGCGGTGTTCGACGCCCACCAGGTGGAGCACACGCTGCAGGTCCTGGCCCGGCTGGAGGGGTACGCGACCGCGATCTCGGCCCCCTGCATGACGCCCGAGCACGTGGCGGCCTCGCGGGAGATCAACAAGCGCATGATCGAGGCACTCGACCAGTTCGACCCCGCGTCCTTCACCGCGCTCAACAGAGACTTCCACTTCTCCATCTACCAGCACTGCCCCGACGAGCATCTGACCTCGCTGCTGAACTCCGAGTGGGCCAGGCTCGACCACATGAGGCGCTCGTCGTTCAGCTACGTGCCCGGACGCGCCCGCCGCTCGGTGGAGGAGCACGAGCACATGCTCGACCTCATCGAGGAGGGCGCCGACGCCGCCGAGATCGAGCGGGTGGCGTGCGCGCACAAGGTCGCCACCGCCGACGCGCTGCACAACGCGCACACTCCCGCCCCCGCCTCACGGCAGTCCGCCTGAGAAGTCCCATGAAAAGGCGCCGCTCCCGGGACGTGGATACCGGAAGCGGCGCCGTCGCGCGTCAGGTGAGGAGCTGACCGCCGTCCACCTGGACCACGGCCCCGGTGATGTGCCGTGCCTGCGGGGAGGCGAGGAAGAGCACCAGCGGGGTGATGTCCCCGGGAACGGCGATCCGGCCGAGCGGGATGCGCGACTCCCACGCGGCGCGGGCCTGAGGGTCGTCCATCAGCGCGGCCGTCATCGGCGTGTGGACCGGGCCAGGCGCCACGCCGTTCACCCGGATGCCGTGCCCGGCGAGCTCGATGGCGCCGGTGCGGGTGAGCGCGTCGACCGCCGCCTTGGTCGCCTCGTAGTGCCCGAGGCCGGGGGTCGGCTGGCGGGCGCCGATGGAGCTGACGTTCACGACGCAGCCGCCGCGCCCGGCCTCGATCATCTGGGCCGCGGCGGCCTGAGTGACCAGGAAGGTGCCGCGCACGTTCACCGCGAGCACCCGGTCGAAGGTCTCGACGGGCAGCGACACGAGCGGGCCGCCGCCCGCGACGACCCCGGCGTTGTTCACCAGGACCTCGACCGGCCCGAGCGCGGTCGCGACCTGGGCCAGCCCGGCGGTGACCGACTCGGGGTCGGTGATGTCCACCGTCACGGCCAGCGCGCCCAGTTCCGCCGCCGCGGCCTTCGCCGCCGCCTCGTCGACGTCGGCGATGGCGACCCGGTCGCCCGCCTCCGCGAACGCCTGGGCGACCGCGCGCCCGATCCCGCTCGCGCCGCCGGTGACCAGGACGACGCGACCGGCGCTCATCGGGCCTCCGCGATGATGACGCGCGGGCTGCCCGGCAGCGCGCGGGTCTCGACGGGCTCCCACCCGGCCTCGCGCAGCCAGCCCCGCACCTCGTCCTCGGGGTAGACGGTCGTCCCGTCGATCACGAGGTACTCGCCGGCGTGCAGGGCGTCGATGGCCCGCTGCCTGTCGTCGGAGTCGAGGAAGAAGTCGAGCAGGATCAGCGTGGCGCCGGGGGCCGCCGCGGAGCGGGCGTTCTCGATGATGCGCCGGTTCTGCCCGGCGTCGAAGCGGTGCACCACGTGTTCGAGCAGGACCAGGTCGTAGCCGGTGGGGACCTCGCCGGTGACCGGGTCGCCCGCAGCGACCTCCAGCCGGTCGCCGAGTCCGGCGCCGGCGACCGCCTTCTTCGCGTGCTCGGCCATGAACTCGCTGGAGAAGAAGGTGCCGCGCAGGCCGGGGGCCGCGCGCAGCGCCTCGGACAGGAACGCGACGGACAGGCCGCCGAGGTCGAGGACCCGCTCGTGGCGGGAGAAGTCGTAGTTCTCCGCCAGCATCGTGGCGTGCAGGGCGTTGTAGGTCATGACACCGGTCATGAACACGTCCATCCGGTCGCCGCCGAGGTCGAGCGGCGCGGGCGCGGCGGTGCGGGTGGTCTCGCCGAACCCCAGCCAGTGCCCGTAGCTGATGCCGTCGAGGAAGGCCAGGAACGGCCGCAGGTCGACGTCGTCGCCGGATCCGGCGAGGTAGCGGGCGGTGGCGGGGGTCGTCGCGTACACCCCGTCGGTGCGGGTCAGCAGGTCGAGGCCCGCCATGGCGTCGGCGAGGATGCGGGCGGTGCGCTCGGGAAGTCCGGTGTGGGCGGACAGCTCGGCGACCGTCGCGGGTCCCTCCGCCAGCGCGGCGAAGACGCCCGCCTGGCTGGCGGCGAACAGCTGCTTGGCGGCCATGTAACCGGTGGCGACCTCGAGGATGCGCCCGGGACCGGCGCCGTCCGGGGGGAACGTCATACGGACTCCTTCGAATACTCAAAACAGTATGGGAGATGATATACGATTTGCGTTCCAGCGGCCAGAGGCCGTACTCGCGCAGGGAGGTTCACGTGGAGTTCACAGGTCAGGTGCCCCGACGCAGGCTCGGCGCCGCGGGGCCGGAGGTCCCCGTCTTCGGCCTCGGGTCGTGGAACACCTGGGACCGTATGGAGATGGACCAGGCCGTCGAGCTGATCGGCACCGCCGTCGCGCGCGGCGTCAACCTCTTCGACGTGGCCCACTACAACTTCGGCCCGCACGCCGAGAACGCGATGACCGATGTGATCTTCGGCAAGGCCGTGCGTGAGGCGGGAGTGCGCAGGGAGGACTACCTGCTGTGCGGCAAGCTCTGGCTGTGGGACTACCCCAAGGTCTCCTTCGCCGAGCAGATCGAGGTCTCCCTGGACCGGATCGGCACCGACCGCGCCGACTTCGTGGTGGCGGGCGACTTCTTCGGCGAACTCGACGTCAGATCCGTGGTCGCCGACGCCTCCGAGCTGGTGCGCGCCGGGCGGTTCGAGGCCTGGGGGGTGAACAACTGGTCCGCGGACGACCTGCGGCTGGCCAGGGGGTTCGCCGCGGCCGAGGGCATGACGCCGCCGTCGTTCGCCCAGCTCAAGTACAGCCTGGCGCGGCGCTCGGTGCCCGAGGGCGAGCCCTACGGGAGGCTGTTCGACGAGGGGCTCGGCCTGCAGGCCTCCGACGTGTTCGAGGGCGGCATCCTGGCGGGCCGGCTGCACCCGCAACGCAAGATCGGCGCCGACCCGGGCGGGATCCGCGACCGGATCCGGGCGGCCTATCCCGCCGTGGAGCAGGCCGCCTGGCGGTTCGGCGCCAAACCCGCCCAGCTCGCCGTCGCGTACTGCCTGCTCCACCGCGCCGCCGCGAACGTGCTGTTCGGCGTCAGCCGGCTGGAGCAGCTCCACGACAACCTCGGCGCGTGACCCTCCTGGAACGGGGCGCCGGCGAACTGCGCGAGGCGGTCGCGGAGCTGTGGATCGACAGGGACGTGGTGAGCCCCGGCGCGTCGTGGGGCACCGACTGACCCGCTAGGCCTCGTGGACGACGGTGCCGCCCAGCACCGTCAGGCGCACCGGGACCTGGGGGAGCGCCTCGGGCTCGATCTCCAGGGGGTCGGCCTCGAGGACGCACAGGTCGGCGACCTTCCCCGGCTCCAGCGACCCCTTCCAGGTCTCGGCGCCGTCCTGCCAGGCGGGCGTGATCGTGTACGCCCGCAGGGCCTGGGCCGTCGCCAGCCGCTGCGCCTCACCCCGCACGCCGCCGTCCAGCCCCCGCCGGGTCACCGCCGCCGCGACGCCGGCCCGCCAGTCGGGGGTGAGCACGGGCGCGTCCGAGCTGAGGCACAGCGGGACCCCGGCCGCGAGCGCGTCGCGCAGCGGCCAGGCATGGGGGAGCACACCGGGTCCGAGGGCGGCGGTCAGCATGTCCTCGGTGGCCACCGGGATGCCCGCCTGGGTGTTCAGGCCGATCCCCGCCGCGGCCATCGTCGCGATGGTCCCGGGATGCAGCAGGTCACCGTGGATGACGTAATGTCTTCCGGCGTGCTCTGTGGTTGTTTGTCCGGATTGCTGGGCGAGTACGGCGGCCAGCGCCTCCGCGACCACCCGCGTGGTCCGGCTGCCGGTCGCGTGCACGCCGATCTGGTGCCCCGCCGCGTGCGCCGCCTCGATCATCGCGACGAGCGCCGCCTCCCGTTCCCCGGCGTCGGCTCCCTCGACGAGGAGGCCACCGTGGGTGCCGTCGTCGTACGGCTCCTCGGTCCAGGCGGTGCGCATCGGGGGGATGCCGTCGGCGAAGATCTTCACGCCGGCGACGCGGAACCGTCCCGGCACGTCGGCGGGCGGTGTGAAGGAGCGCAACCCCTCGGCCAGCCCGGCCCGCGAGCTCGCCCCGTCGAGCTCGCCGAACAGCATGAGCGCGGTCACGCGCGCGGTCAGCAGGCCCTCGGCGGCGAGGTCGGCGTAGTCGCGCAGCGCGTCCGAGCCGAAGCAGCCGCTCGGCCCGTCGTCCTCGCCCGGGCCGAGGCCCGGCTCGGTGTAGCTGGTGATGCCGAGGGAGGACAGCAGGGCGGCGGTCCGCAGGATCGCGCGGCGCCGGTCGGCGCCGGTCTCCAGGCGCGCCGGGGGGCCGCCGTGGTGGTGGTCCCCGCCCGCCAGCTGGTCCATCAGCAGATTCGGCCACATCGCGCCGAGCCACACGCCGTGCAGGTGGGAGTCGTTGATGCCGGGCAGCACGGCCCCGCCGCGCAGGTGGACGACCCGGGTGTGGTGGCCGATCAGCGGCGCGACCTCGTCCGCCGTCCCGACCAGGGCGATCCGCCCGGCCCGGACGGCGATCGCCTCGCCGACGGTGCCGCGGGCGTCCATGGTGTGGATCCGCCCCCCGGTCAGGACCATGTCCGCCGGGGAGGGGTCGTGGGCGTCGTCCCTGGTCTCGTTGCGCAACCTCAACCTCTTCGCCTCTAGACATCCTCGTTGGCCACGCATAACGTACACGGAATCAGATACGATTTGCGAGGGCCTGAAGGGCACCTCGGCAACCGGAGGTCACCGATGCCCCTGCATCCGGAAGCGGAGAAGATCATCGGCCAGATGCCCGCCGGCGACAGCGGTCCCGCCATGCCGCTCGACGCGCAGGCGATGCGCGAGGAATTCCGGCGGGCATGGCGGATGCCGGAGCGGTTGCAGACCGTGGGCGGCGTCGTCGACACCGTCTTCCCCGGGCCCGCCGGAGACGTCCCCATCCGCGTCTACACCCCCGAAGGCGAAGGCCCCTTCCCCGTCCTCCTCTGGTTCCACGGCGGCGGCTGGACGATCGGCTGCCTCGACGAGAACGAGGTGGCCTGCCGGGCCGTCTGCGCGGAAGCGGAGGCCGTCGTCGTCTCCGTCGACTACCGGCTCGCGCCGGAGAACCCCTACCCCGCCGCGGCGGACGACTGCTTCGCCGCCGTGAAGTGGGTCCACGAGCACGCGGCCGAGCTCTCCGCCGACCCCGCCCGGATCGCCGTGGGCGGCGAGAGCGCGGGCGGCAACCTCGCCGCCGTGTGCGCGCTGAAGTCGCGCGACCTCGGCGGGCCCGAGATCGCCCTGCAGGTGCTGGTGTCCCCCGTGCTCGGCCATCCCGACGACGGGCGCGCCTCCTACGCGGACTACGCCGAGGGCTACTTCCTGTCCAAGGCGAGCATGGACTGGTTCTTCACCACCTATCCGCGCGACGAGCGCGACTTCGACGACCCCTACCTCCTGCCGCTGCGCGCCGCGGACCTGTCGGGCCTGCCCCGCGCGCTGGTGCTGGAGGCCGAGTGCGACGTGCTGCGCGACGAGGGGGTGGAGTACGCGCGACGGCTCGCCGACGCCGGCGTCGAGGTCGAACTGGTCCAGTTCGACGGGCTGATCCACGCGTTCTTCGGCCTGCTGTGCGCCGAGCTCACCGACGCGAAGGAGGCCCACGCCCGCGTCGTCTCCGCCCTCCGCTCACTGCGGAGCTCGTGATGGGGAACGCGGTCCTCGGCCTGACGGGCGTCCACATCAACCGGGGAGAGGTCCCGGTCGTCCACGACGTGTCGCTCGAGGTGGCCCCCGGCGCGGTCACCGTGGTCCTCGGGGCCAACGGCGCGGGCAAGACGACCCTGATGGACGGCATCGCCGGCCTGGCCCCGCTGACGGCCGGGACCATCAGCCTCGGCGGGCAGGCCGTCGAGCGCCTGCCGACCTACCGGCGGGCGCGGGCCGGCCTGGGCTACGTCGAACAGGCCCGCACCGTGTTCCGCACCCTGACCGTCGAGCAGAACCTCATGGTCGCGCGGGCGGGCAAGGGCGACCCCGCGACGGTCTTCCGGCTGTTCCCCGAGCTGGACAAGCGCCGCGGCCTGCAGGCGGGGCACCTGTCCGGCGGCGAGCAGCAGATGCTCGTCGTGGGCCGGGCGCTGGTGACCGACCCCAAGGTCGTGCTGATCGACGAGATGTCGCTGGGCCTGGCGCCGGTGGTGGTGCAGCGCCTGATGCGCGCGGTGGCGGACCTGGTGGGGCTGGGGATCGCGGTCCTGCTCATCGAGCAGTTCGCCAACCTCGCCCTCGAGGTGGGGACCAACGCGTACGTCCTGCGGAAGGGACGCGTCGTCTTCGACGGCCCCTGTTCCGAACTGCGCGGGGACAGCGGACTGCTCCATGAGGCCTACTTCGGCCAGGCACCGACGGAGAGCGAGACACGATGAACGCGATCGACAAGCGTTCCACGGCCATCGGGCTCGGGATCGCCGTGGCGGCCTGTGTCGCCGTCCCGGCCCTGCTGCCGCCCTACTGGATCTACCTCGCGATCACCGCCGTGGTCAGCGCGGTGATCATGCAGAGCTACGGTGTGATCGTCGGCCGCGCCGGGATGATGTCCCTGTGCCAGATGTCCCTGGCGGCCATCGGCGCGTGGGTCGTGCTGCGGCTCAACCTCGCCGACGCGCCCGGCGGCTTCCTGCTCTGGCTGCTGCTCGGCGGCCTGGCGGCCGTCCCCGTCGGGATCGCGATCGGCCTGCCCGCGCTGCGCATCCGCGGGGTCAACCTCGCCGTGGTCACCTTCGGCTTCGCGGTGTCGGCCGACCTGGTGTTCAACGCCAACCAGTTCCCCGGCACCACCGAGCTGAAGACGCTGGTCAGGCCGTCACTGGTCGCGACCAACGGGAGGTACTTCGTCCTGACGGTCATCGTCTTCACCGTCCTGGCGATCGGCCTCGCCCTGCTCAACCGGACCCGGCTCGGCATGTCCTGGCTCGAGCTGCGCCACTCAGAACGGGCAGCGGCCGCCCACGGCATCTCCGTGGCCCGCAGCAAGCTCGCGGCCTTCGCCATCAGCGCCTTCATCGCGGGCATCGGCGGCGGCCTGATGGCCGGCCAGCTCGGGCTGGTGGTGTCCGGCAACTTCGCGATGGGACAGTCGCTGGCGCTGTTCGCGATGGCGATCGTCATCGGCCCGCACAACATCGAGGGCGCCGTCATGGGCGGCGTCATGGGCGCCGTCATGGCGACGATCCTGGACAAGCTGAAGATGCCCCAGGACCTCGGCGGCATGCTGTTCGGCTTCCTCGCGATCTTCGCCCTGCGCAGCGGGTACAGCCAGACCGACTTCACCCGGGCCCGCAAGCGGGAACGGGCCGCGCGGACGCTGCTCGACGCGCGCGAACAGCCGGAGGGGGAGCAGGAGGCCCCTCTGGAACCGGTCACCCCGCCCGCCGGGTCCGCCGAGCCGTGCCTGGACGTCCGGGGGCTGACCGTCCGTTACGACAAGGTCGTGGCCCTGGACGCCGTCGATTTCACCGTCCCCGCCGGCGCGGTGGTCGGGCTCATCGGCCCCAACGGCGCGGGCAAGTCCACCTTCATCTCGACGGTCACCGGCTTCGTCACCGGCTACGAAGGCACCGTGGAACTGGGCGGGCGCTCCATCGGCGCGCTGCCCCCCGCCGTCCGGGCCCGGCACGGGCTGCGCCGCACCTTCCAGACGACGATGATCGCCCCCGAGCTCACCCAGTACGAGTACCTGACGATCGGCGCGGGCCGGCGGCTGGCCAAGGCGGAGGCCGACGAGCTCCTGGAGTTCTTCGGCTGCCCGCCGGGTGAGGTCCCGGTGTCGATCGTCGACGTCGGCTCCCGCCGCCTGCTCGACGTGGCCGCCGCCATCGCCGCCAGGCCCCGGGTCGCCCTGCTCGACGAGCCCGCCGCCGGGCAGTCGGCCGCCGAGTCGCTGCGGCTCGGCAGAAGGCTCGCCCAGGTCCCCGAACGCTTCGGCGTGTCGATCCTGCTGGTGGAGCACGACATGGAACTGGTCAGGGCCGCCTGCTCCCAGGTTACCGTCCTCGACTTCGGCCACGTCATCGCCTCGGGCCCCACCCGCGCCGTCCTCGAAGACCCGGCCGTCATGGCCGCCTACCTCGGCACGGCCGAAGTCCCCGCGGCCTGAGCCCCCCTCTCCGACCCCCCAGCAAAGGAAAGTCCCCATGAAGCGCGCACACCGCTTGTACCTGGCCGCCGCGGCCGCCGCGGTCCTGGCCACCTCCACCGGCTGCTCGGACGCGGGCGGCGGGACCGACGGACCGATCAAGGTCGGCGCGATCAACGGCATCACCGGCCAGTTCCAGACCCCGGAGGTGCCGCAGGCGGTCAAGGCGGTCTTCGACGAGGTCAACGCGGCCGGCGGCGTCAACGGCCGCAAGATCGAGTTCATCAGCAAGGACGACGCGATGAACCCGCAGCGGTCCACCGAGGCCGCCCTCGACCTGATCGAGTCGGAAGGCGTCGTGGCGTTCGTCGGCTCCTCCAGCGCGGTCGACTGCGGGCTCAACCGCGCGACCTACAGCAGCAACGAGATCGTCTCCATCCCCGCCGTCGGCGTCGACCCCGCCTGCTTCACCAGCCCGAACATCGCCCCGGTCAACCCCGGGCCGTTCAAGCTGCTCACCGCGATGCTCTACTACGCCTCCGAGACGCTCAAGCACGACAAGGTGTGCCTGGAGTACGTGACCCTGCCCGGCAGCGGCGGCGGCATCGAGAGCGCCATCAAGGAGTGGCAGGACATCACCGGCAAGTCCCTCGCGCTCAAGGACACCGCGGTCGGCACCGGCGACCCCACGCCGTACCTGGTCAAGGCCAAGAGCGCCGGCTGCCAGGCCGTGCTCTACAACGGCCCGGTGGGGCCGTGGTTCGCCCAGGCGAAGACGCAGGGCATGCAGGACGTCGACTTCATCGTCGGCGCCAACAGCTACACCGACGCCAACGCCAAGGTCATCCCCGCCGGCATGAAGGCCTACGCCGGCACCGAATGGCAGCCGTACACCGACGAGACCCTGCCCGGCAACGACCGCTGGTCGAAGGTCGTGGGCGGCCACAACGTCCAGAAGACGGCGTTCAGCCAGGGGGCCGTCATGGCCGCCGACGTGTTCGTCCAGGTCCTCAAGACGATCAAGGGCGACATCACCCGCGAGTCGGTGACCCAGGCGTTCAAGAACATGCAGCCCGTCAAGTACCCGCTGGTGGGCACCCCCTGGGTCTTCGGCCCCGGCAACGCGCACAACCCCATCCAGGGCAGCCGCTTCGTCAAGGCCGTGGACGGCAAGTGGCAGGTGCTGCCGGAGGACTTCATCGTCCCGGCCAAGAAGTGATCCCCACCGCACGAACCGGAGGTGCCCGATGCTCAATTCCGTGGTCGCCGGCCTGACCAGCGGTGGGGTGTACGCGCTGCTCGGCCTGTGCGTCGTGCTGACCTACCGCCTGGTCGCCGTCGTCAACTTCACGATGGCCGCCTGCGGGGCGATCGGCGCCTTCGTGATGGTGACCCTGATGGACGCCGGCCTGACCGCATGGCTCGCGCTGCCCGCCGGGGCGGCGGCCGGCGCCGCGATGTCCGGACTGCTCGGCACCGCGCTGGTCCGCTGGTTCAGCGGGCACGAGGAGCGCACCAAGGCCGCCGTCACGGTGGCCGTCTACGTCGCGATCATCTCGATCGGGCTGCGGCTGTTCGGCGGCAACACCACCGGCGCGCACCGCTTCCCCGCGCCGTTCGACGACCCCGCCTTCACCGTCGGCAGCGTGGTCGTGCCCCAGTCGGTGCTGGTCTCGCTGGGCTTCGCCGTGCTGATCACCGTGGGGGTGAGCCTGCTGCTCGGCCGGACGCTCATCGGACTGCGCCTGCAGGCCCTGTCGGAGCGGCCCGCCACCGCCCAGGTGGTCGGCATTCCCGCGCCCGTCCTCGCCATCGGCGTCTGGGTGGTCATCGGCGCCATCTCGACCCTGGTGATCGTCCTGGTGGCGCCGCGCCTGGGCGGGGACTTCGCGACCCTCGGGAACCTCATCTCCACGGCCCTGGCGGTGGCGATGATCGGCGCCTTCCGCAGCCTGCCGCTCACCCTGGCCGGAGGGCTGCTCCTCGGCTGCCTCGAGGGCGCGGCCTCGTCGGTGACCGCGATCCAGGAGTACCGCGGCGTCGTCCCCTTCCTCGTGATGCTGGTGCTGCTGTGGTGGCGCAGCCGCGGCGAGGTCTGGGACACGGCCCACAGCAGATAGCGAATCGGAGAAACGACACATGTCTCTGCCCACCTCCACCCGGGCGGCGGTGCTGCGCGCTCACGGGGAACCGCTGACCATCGAGGAGATCCCGCTGCCGGGCGAGTGCGAGCCCGGCGCCGCGCTCGTCAAGATCGACTGTGCGACGCTGTGCGCCACCGACGTCCACCTGTGGAGCGGCGCGATGTCGCTGCCGGGCATGCTGCCGATGGTGCTCGGGCACGAGATGATGGGCACGGTCCAGGCGGTGGGCCCCGGCACCCTCGACGCCCTCGGCCGTCCCGTCAAGGCCGGCGACCGCATCGGCTGGTCGGAGTCCGTCTGCGGCCACTGCTACGGCTGCACGGTGCTGCGCGCCCCGGTGGCCTGCTCCGACCGGGGATACGGCTTCCGGCAGCGCTCCGACCGCTGGCCGTACGCCACGGCCGGCCTCGCCGAGCACGCCTACGTGACCCCGGGCGCGCTGAAGGTCGTCCTTCCCGACGACGTCAAGGACACCTGGGCGGCCGCGGCCGGCTGCACGGTCAAGACGGTCCTGCACGCCTTCGACCGCGCGGGCGGCGTCCGGCCCGGCGCGTCGGTGGCGGTCCAGGGAGCCGGCGCGCTCGGGATCGTGGCCACCGCGGTGGCCAGACTCGGCGGCGCGGGCACCGTCATCACCATCGGCGCGCCCGACGCCCGGCTCGACCTGGCCCGCCGGTTCGGCGCCGATATCACCATCGGGCTGGACGGCGGCCCCGAGAGCCGCCTGGCCGAGGTCATGGACGCCACCGGCGGCCGGGGCGCCGACCTCGTGCTCGACTTCGCCGGCGCGCCGGGCGTCGGCGCCGAGGCCGTGGACATGGCCGCCTGGGGCGGCCGGTTCGTCGTCGTCGGCAGCACCGGCCCCCGCCCCGATCCCGTCGCCCTGGGAACGATCATGGGCAAGGAGCTGACCGTGCTCGGTTCCCTCAACGGCGACGTCGGCGACTACCACCGGGCGATCGAGTTCCTGCGGACCTTCCAGGGACGCTTCGCCTGGGACGAGCTGTTCGGGGAGCCCGTGGGGCTCGGCGGCGCGACCGCCGCGATCGAGTCGATGGCGCGGCTGGACCAGGTCAAGGCCGTCGTCGACCCCTGGACGCACTGATCCCACCATCTCGCCAACGAGGAGTCGTATGACCACCGAGAGAACGACCATCCCGAGGCGGAAGATCGGGACGCACGGCCCGGAGGCCTCCGTCCTGTCCCTCGGGTCCTGGCACATCTATGACCGGATGGACTTCGCCGACGCCGTCGCGATGGTGCGCCGCGCCGTCGACCTGGGCGTGAACCTCTTCGACGTCGGCGTGTACGGCCTGCCGGGACACCCGCCCGTCTTCACCGACGTGCTGTTCTCGGCCATCGTCCGGGCCGCCGGCATCGGCAGGCACGAGTACCTGCTGTCGGAGAAGCTCTGGCTGGAGGGCTACCCGGAGATGTCGCTGCGCGAGCAACTGGAGCGCGCGCTGTTCCGGGTCGGGAGCGACCGGGCCGACATCGTCGTCCTCGGCGACATCCGGCGCGACGACCTCGACCTGCGGCGGCTGGCGGACGACCTGGCCGCCCTGGAGGACGACGGGATCGTCGGCTGCTGGGGCGTGAACAACTGGTCGGCCACCGCGATCAGCACCATCCGGCGGCACGCCCTGGACGCGGGGTCACCGGGCCCGCAGCTCGCCCAGCTGAAGTACAGCCCGTGCCGGCGGTCGATCCCCGACGGCACCCCGTTCGCGGGCGTGTTCGCCGAGGGCGTCTCGCTGGAGGCGTCCGACGTCCTGGAGGGCGGGATCCTCGCCGGGAAGACCCAGCCGTCCCGGCAGGTCGGCCGCGACCCCGGCGGCGTGCGCGAGCAGATCGTCGAGGCCGCCGCGGGCATCGGCAAGATCGCGGCGGACCTGGACGCGACACCGGCCCAGCTGTGCGTCGCCTTCGCCCTGACGCACCCCGCCACCTGCACCGTCCTCGTCGGCACCAGCAGCATGGAACAGCTGACCGACAACGTCGGCGCGCTGGAACTGCTGGACCGGGTCGGCGCCGAGCGGCTGAGATCGCTGCTCGAACCGTTCTGGGCCGACCGCGACGTGGTCGACCCCGAGGGTCCGTGAGCGGCCGGGAGCGTGAGACGGCGGCCGGACAGCCGTAGGGAGGTGCAGGCGTCCGGCCCGCTCAGGCACGCGGCCGGCCGGTCAGCCGGTCGTTCGGGCGGGTCGCGCGGGGGCGGTCAAGCGGGCGGCCGGTCAGGCGGCCCGCCGGCCGTTCAGGCGGGCGGGCGGTCGTTCGCCGGGACGGCCGTCAGCTCCACCGTGCAGAAGGCGCAGCGGCGCGCGTCGACCGGGATGTCGCTCAGGCACTCCGGGCACTGCTTCTCGCTGGTCTTCTTGTCGCGGTCGAAGAACGAGATCAACCGCGTCATCGGCATGACGACCAGCCAGTAGATCACCGCGGCGATGATGAGGAAGGTCAGCAGGTGGTTGACGAAGTCGCCGTAGCGGAACTCCGAGCCGTTGACGGTGAAGGAGTACTTCGAGAAGTCGGGGCGGTGGCCTCCCGTCACCGCTCCGATCAGCGGTGTGATGAAGTCGGCGACCATCGCCTGGACCAGCCCGCTGAAGGTCGCCCCGACGACCACGGCGACGGCCATCTCGACCAGGTTGCCGCGTATCAGGAACTTTTTGAATCCACCCATCCTTGGATCCTCCGGGGGGAACGGCTACGGGTCGAAGCACTCCGGCTACCCGTGCGGCGCTCCGCAAACCCGGTGCGGGGTGTTCTGGGGCTACACCTCGGCCCCGAGCCGGTCGAGATCGAACCGGCCGGCCTTGGCGGCGTCGATGAAGGATCTCCACTCGGCGCCGGAGTAGACCAGGATCGGGCCGCCGTCGTCCTTGCCGTCGCGCACTCCGACCCAGCCGTCGTCGAACGCGACCTCGACACAACTGCCGTTGTTGCACGCCGCGTGCCACTTGGCCCCTTGGAACGCAGGTAGGCCTGCCATGCCCCTCCTTCCGATGAATCTTTCGCCGTATTAGTGCCCGGGAGCGTACAGCCCGGCGAAATTATAGTTCACCGGGGCCCGGGAAAACGGGGGCGCAGGGTTGGGGTTCCAGGAATCACTGGACCGCGAGGGAACTGCTCCTGACCTGGTCCTTCTTGCCCGATGCCCAGATGAAATGCCGGAAATGCGGGGCACGATCTGGGGCCAGAGGGCTTGCGAGTGACCATAGGGAGAAGAGGGACGCGCCGGAAATCGGAAACGGCGCCGGCGGGGGCTGTCCGGCGCCGTCTGCTCGGCTGCGTTTCATCTGGATTCCACTGTCACGCATCGGATTGAGCGGCTTTCCTGCGGGTTGCCGGACGTTCGTGACATCCGGCCGCTCCGCGACCGCCGACCTTTAGGGTCGTTTTCGCGTAACAGGCCCGCGCCACTCCGGAAAGGTTTGCCCGGGTGGGCGGAGCCCGGTCACATATCGAATTCGCCTGCCTTGACGCCGCGGACGAAGGTGCGGAACTCCTCAGCGGTGAATTCGAGCGGCGGACGGCGGAGATCCTTGTTGTCGCGGATTCCGACGCCGCCGTGCGGAAGGCGTGCCACCTCGACGCAGGTTCCGTTGTTACATCCGCTTGCGGCCTTCCAGT
Source organism: Sphaerisporangium fuscum (assembly GCF_018531465.1). Classification (GTDB taxonomy): domain Bacteria; phylum Actinomycetota; class Actinomycetes; order Streptosporangiales; family Streptosporangiaceae; genus Sphaerisporangium; species Sphaerisporangium fuscum. The sequence goes on along the minus strand of NZ_JAHDTF010000001.1, from coordinate 58,887 downwards.
TCAGGCCGGAGTGCCCCGAAGGGTTATGCGACGCCATCGTCTCTCCTGATGTCACTGAGGAGCCCTCGCCGTGCCCGCCGCGCGAGGGATCGCGTCCCCCAGCACGGGCGCGACCGACTTGATCGGGCCGGATAAATAGGCATGAGCCCCCGCTGCAGATGTGGCCGTTGGTCGGGCCGAAGCTCTGTGCGGGGGCTCCTGGTGATCATTTATCGCAGCTCCTGCCGACATGTCAACACGATCAAGGGGTTGAGCTGGTCGAAGTTGGAGAGATCTCTGTTTGCCGGGCGGTCGTTTGCAGGGGGTTGACGGGTCTATGTCCGGATCTTGGGGCATGGCGCGGAGTGTCGTGGCCATGGGTGTACGCCGCGTTGGCCGGTCCGGCGGGGGTATGTCGGGGCGCCGCGCGGTCAGCGGGCGTAGGTCCTGCTCATCTCGGCGATCAGGGAGACCGAGTCGCGGGGGTTGAGCGCCGCCGCCCGCAGGTGGGTGATCACCTCACGGAACCGCTCCAGCTCGCGCGGTTTCTCGAGATAGAAATCGCCCATCAAGGACTCGACGTAAACCGTGTCGGGGATCATGTGATCGGGGAATTCGAGAAGAATGAACATGCTGTCGAACCCGATGTGCGCCCCCACACTGAAGGGAATCACCTGGATTATCACGTGGGGAAGCTCGGAAAGCTCGGTGACGCGTTCGAGTTGGGCGCGCATGACCGAATGACCTCCGACGTGCCGGTGGAGCACCGATTCGTCGAGGAGCACCCAGCAATTCGGCGGATCGTCCTGGAGATGGAGCCGCTGTCGTTTCAGGCGGGCGTCGACGCGTTCTTCGAGGACCTCCTGTTTGATGCGCGGCAGGCACCCGCGGATGACCTCCCGGGCGTAGTCCTCGGTCTGGAACAGGCTCGGGACCGTGGTCGTCTCGTACATCGTGATCGAGGAGGCCTCGGCCTCCAGGCCGATGTAGGGGTCGAGGTCGAGGTCTTCGTACTCCTGCCACCAGCCCGCCTGGCGGGCCTCTCTGGCCATCGTGATGAGGGCCTCGGCCTCGGTCTGGTCGGTGCCGTAGATCTGGCACAGGTCGCGGACGTCGCGGGGGATGACGCTCCGCTGGGCGGTCTCGATGCGGCTGATCTTGGCGGGTGAGCACTCCAGCCGCTGGGCGGCCTCCTCGATGCTCAGCCCGGCGCTCTTGCGCAGCTCCCGCAGGCGGCTGGCGAGCTGACGGCGCCGTAGGGTCGGATTGGCCCCGGCCATCGGTGCTCACCTCTTCCTCGCGGCACCCGCCGCGCGCCCCCAAGCTTTCCCAGGTGGCTCATTTGCTAACAGCAAACACTATTCGCCGGTGGCGAGCGCCAGAGGTATCCGCCGCGGACACTTTCCTGTGGCAATTGCCATTGGCGGTTGCTCTTGGCACGAACCAGGGTAAACAGAGAGTTAGCCCCTAAGAGAGAGGACGACCCCCCTGACACCGCGCCCTCGTGGCCGGCCATCCTCTGCGGGAGGGGGAGGGCCGCGACCGCGAGGACGCGGTCCCGGTGGGGCGTGGGGGGGCACAGCGAAGCCGGTCCGATGGTGGGGCATCGGGGCCGGCGGCGGAAACCATCCTCGTCACCCGGGAGCGAGAGAGGACGGCCCTCTATGAATGTCAGCCCCGCCGGGATCGCCACCCATTTGTGGACTCTCCTACGTGAGGAGGCGCTCACCCGGCACTGGAAGCTCAGCGACGCCGTGTTCGCCGAGATCGACGGGTTCGCCTGGGTGCAGGGGTGGGCGATCAGCCGCCGCCGCACCCGGCACACCTACCGCGACCCCCGCTTCGACCGGGTGGTCGTCTGCTGCACCTGCGGGGGAGAGGGCAAGGGCGAAGCGGGCCGTCCCTGCCGCACCTGCAAGGGGGACGGACTGCTGAACTTTTTCGAGCCCGCGCCCGCGAAGAAGATCGCCTGAGCCTCCCCTTCAGACGGCCGGCGCGCACGCCGGTCTTCCTGCCTGACGGACGGCCCGGTCGCCTGCCACCGTCATCCCTTCCTGCCGCCGCTTGACGGCGTCCCACCGTTGGTGTTCCTATGAGCGAGGATCGTTAAGAAAGGTTATTAACAATCCTTGCCCCCTCCTCATGCCTTCGCGACCCCCAACGGAGAGGACACCGAGGTGCACCGTCACGTTCGCACCGCATCCGTCACGCTCGCATCCCTCGTCGCCGCCGGTCTGCTGCTACCGGCGGCCGCCCTGACTCCCGCCTCCGCGGCCTCCGCCACCACCTACGAGGCGGAGAGCGCCGTGATCTCGCAGGGCACGGTGGCGACCAACCACACCGGCTATTCGGGTTCCGGTTTCGTCGACTACACCAACGTCGCCGGCGGCTACGTCGAGTGGACGGTGACGGCCGCGACGGCCGGCAGCGCGAGCCTGGTGCTGCGCTACGCCAACGGCACCACCACCGACCGCCCGATGGACATCAGCGTCAACGGGACGGTGGTGGCCCCGGGCAAGGCGTTCAACGGCACCGGGTCCTGGGACACCTGGGCCGACGCCACGGTGAACGTCTCGCTGAACGCCGGGACCACCACCATCCGGGCCACCGCGACCACCGCCAACGGCGGCCCCAACGTCGACTACCTCGCCGTCACCGCCGGCGGTTCCGGCGGCCCCGGCCCCGCCGTGCCGTTCGGCGGCCACCTCTACCCCTACGTCGCCGGGACCCTCAGGCCCTCCGGCTCGCAGGCAACGCTCGACCAGGCCGTCGTCACCTACTACAACAAGTGGAAGAACGCCTTCCTCAAGCAGAACTGCGGCAACGGCTGGTACGAGGTCATCTCGCCCGACGCCGACCACCCGTACGTCGCCGAGGGCCAGGGCTACGGCATGGTGATCCTCGCGACCATGGCGGGCGCCGACCCGAACGCCAGGACGGCCTTCGACGGCATGGTGAAGTACATGCTGGCCCACCCGTCGGTGAACAACCGCGACCTCCTCGCCGCCGAGCAGGACAGCTCGTGCAAGAGCGTGAACGGCTCCGACTCGGCGACCGACGGCGACCTCGACGTGGCCTACGGCCTGCTGCTGGCCGACCGGCAGTGGGGGAGCTCGGGGACCTACAACTACAAGGACCTCGCGATCAAGCACATCAACGCCATCAAGGCGAGCGAGGTGAACCCCTCCACCCGTCTGATGAGGCTCGGCGACTGGAGCACGTCCGGCGACTCCACCTACTACGTCACCCGGTCGTCGGACTGGCTGATCGACCACTTCAGGGCGTTCAGGAAGGCCACCGGCGACACCGCCTGGGACACGATCAGGACCGCGCACCAGAACCTGGTCACCTCCCAGCAGTCGACGTACGCCCCTTCGACCGGCCTGCTCGCCGACTTCGTGGTGAACACCAACTCCACGCCGAAGCCCGCCCCGGGCAAGGTGCTGGAGGACGCCAACGACGGCAAGTACTTCTGGAACGCCTGCCGTGACCCGTGGCGGATCGGCGGCGACGCGGTGACCAGCGGGGACGGCGCCTCGCTCGCCTCCGCCCGCAAGCTCAACAGCTGGATCAAGAGCAAGACCGGCGGAGACCCGGCCAAGATCACCGTCGGTTACTCGCTCGGCGGCTCGCAGATCAGCGGCGGCAGCGAGCCGGCGTTCTTCGCCCCGTTCGCGGTGGCCGCCATGACGGACCCGGGCAGCCAGGCCTGGCTCGACGCGCTCTGGAAGAAGATGCTCAACACCTCCTTCACCTCGAGCGACTACTACTCCACCAGCATCCAGCTCCAGGTGATGATCACCGTGAGCGGCAACTACTGGGTGCCCTGATCCGGCCGTCCCGCGCGGGGGCGACCAGCCGGCCGCCGCGCGGGACGCCGCTTTGTGACCATCATGTAACCGGAGGAGTGTCCCCCCGGCCGTCCACGGCGGAGGGCGGGTAGCCTGGCACGGGCCGCCCGCCGTGTGGCGGCCCGGCCCGGCGCCGCCCAGCCGAGCACCTCGCGAGGAGGATGCCCGGCGTAACTTCGCCGCGCCGTGCCGCATGGTCGGGCGAACATGGGGCAAGTCCCTATCCGGGTGGTGACATGATCGAAATTTGGCCCGGCGACCCCTATCCGCTCGGGGCTACATATGACGGCGCGGGAACCAACTTCGCGCTCTATACGGAAGTGGGCGAGCGTGTCGAGCTCTGCCTGTTCGACGAGGACCACAAGGAGGAACGTGTCGCGCTGACCGAGTGCGAGGGCTTCGTCTGGCACGGCTACCTCCCGGGCATCGGCCCGGGGCAGAGGTACGGCTACCGCGTGCACGGCCCCTACGATCCGGCGCGAGGGCAGCGCTGCAACCCCAACAAGCTGCTGCTCGACCCCTACGCCAAGGCGATCGAGGGCGACGTGAAGTGGGACCAGGCGGTGTACGGCTACCGTTTCGGCGAGCCCGACAGCCGTGACGACACCGACTCGGCCGCCTACGTGCCGAAGTCCATCGTCGTCAACCCCTTCTTCGGCTGGGGGCACGACCGGCCGCCCGCGACGCCGTACCACGACACGGTGATCTACGAGGCGCACGTCCGGGGGCTGACCATCCAGCATCCGCGCATCCCCGAGCGCATCCGGGGCACCTACGCGGCGCTCGGGCACCCCGAGATCATCGATCATCTGACGAACCTCGGCGTGACGGCGATCGAACTGATGCCGGTGCACCAGTTCGTGACCGACGACATGCTGCAGCAGCGCGACCTGACGAACTACTGGGGTTACAACACCATCGGGTTCTTCGCCCCGCACAACGCCTACTCCAGCTCCGGTCAGCGGGGCGGGCAGGTGCTGGAGTTCAAGGCGATGGTCAAGGCGCTGCACGAGGCGAACATCGAGGTCATCCTCGACGTCGTCTACAACCACACGGCCGAGGGCAACCACCTCGGGCCGACGCTGAGCATGCGCGGCATCGACAACGAGGCGTACTACCGCCTCGTCGACGACGACCAGCGCTACTACATGGACACGACCGGCACCGGCAACAGCCTGTTCATGCGCTCGCCGCACACCCTGCAGATGATCATGGATTCGCTGCGCTACTGGGTGAACGAGATGCACGTGGACGGGTTCCGCTTCGACCTCGCGGCGACCCTCGCCCGCGAGCTGCACGAGGTGGACCGGCTGTCGGCGTTCTTCGACCTCGTCCAGCAGGACCCGGTGCTCAGCCAGGTCAAGCTCATCGCCGAGCCGTGGGACATCGGCCCGGGCGGCTACCAGGTCGGCAACTTCCCGCCCCGCTGGACCGAGTGGAACGGCCGCTACCGCGACACGATCCGCGACATGTGGCGCGGCGAGCCGGCCGCCCTGCCGGAGTTCGCCTCCCGCCTCACCGGCTCCAGCGACCTCTACCAGGACGACAGCCGCCGCCCGGCCGCGTCCATCAACTTCGTCACCTGCCACGACGGCTTCACCCTGCAGGACCTCGTCTCCTACAACAACAAGCACAACGAGGCCAACGGCGAGGGCAACCGCGACGGCACCGACGACAACCGGTCGTGGAACTGCGGCGTGGAGGGCCCGGCCACCGACGCGGTGGAGGCGCTGCGCGAGCAGCAGAAGCGCAACTTCCTGGCGACGCTGTTCCTGTCGCAGGGCGTGCCCATGCTCTCCCACGGCGACGAGCTCGGGCGCACGCAGCGGGGCAACAACAACGCCTACTGCCAGGACAACGACATCAGCTGGGTCGACTGGTCGGACGTCCGCGAGAACTGGCTGCTGCTGGAGTTCACCCAGCGGCTCGCCCGGCTGCGCCGCGACCACCCGGTGTTCCGCCGCCGCAGGTTCTTCTTCGGCCGCGCGGTGCGCGGGTCGGGCGACGAGCTGACCGACATCGCCTGGCTCACCCCGGCCGGCGTCGAGATGACCGACGCCGACTGGCACAACGGGTACGCCAAGTCGCTGTGCGTCTTCCTCAACGGCGAGGCCATCACCGAGCCCGACCGGCGCGGACGCCGCATAGTCGACGACTCGTTCCTGCTGATGTTCAACGCCCACCACGACACCATCAAGTTCACGATCCCCAAGCCGTTCGGCGACGCGTGGGTCTCCGAGATCGACACCGCGGTGCCGATCGAGATCGGTTCCTCGCTGTACCGAGCGGGTGACGAGGTGCCGGTGGCGGGTAGATCGGTCAGAGTGCTGCGCCGCGCCTGACCTGCTTCGCGGCACTCGCACCGACCCTCGAAAGGACCAGTACGTGACCCGACCCGTGAACCCGGCGGCGCCCGCAGGATCGGCGGCGCCGCCGGTGACATCCGACGAGCCCGCGGCGTCCCCGGGGGCGGCCGCGCCGGCGCGCGAGATCCCGAGGGCGACCTACCGGCTCCAGCTCACCCCCGCCTTCGGGTTCGGCGAGGCGGCCGCCCTCACGGGCTACCTCGCCGAGCTGGGGGTGAGCCACCTCTACCTCTCGCCGATCCTGCAGGCGGTGCCGTCGTCCCTGCACGGGTACGACGTGACCGACCACTCCCGGGTCCGGGAGGAGTTCGGCGGCGTGGCGGGGCTGCGCGAGCTGGCGGCCAAGGGGCTCCCGCTGGTCGTCGACATCGTGCCGAACCACATGACGGTGCCGGTCCCCGAGTCCGGCAACGCCCAGCTGTGGGACGTGCTCAAGCACGGCCCCGAGGCCCGTTCGGCGCGGTGGTTCGACATCGACTGGTCGGACGGCAGGATCGCCTTCCCCGTCCTCGGCGACGGCGTCGACGTCGAGGCCGAGGTCGTGCCCGACGGCGACGTCCTGCGCTACCACGACCACGAGTTCCCGGTACGGCCCGGTGGAGAAGGCCGGGTGGACGACCAGTTCTACCGGCTGGCGCGCTGGCGGGAGAGCCCGGGGTACCGGCGGTTCTTCGATGTGAACTCCCTGATCGGGCTGCGGGTCGAGGACCCGGAGGTGTTCGAGGCGACCCACCGGGTGATCCTCGCGCTGGTCGGCGAGGGGTTGATCTCGGGGCTGCGCGTCGACCATCCCGACGGCCTGGCCGACCCGCGCGGGTACCTCGCCCGCCTGCGGGAGCGGGCCCCGGTGTGGACGGTCGCCGAGAAGATCCTCATCGACGGCGAGCGGCTGCCGGTCGACTGGGCGTGCGACGGCACCACCGGCTACGACGCGCTCAACATGGTCACCCGGCTGTTCGTGGACCCGGCGGGGGAGGGCCCGCTGGTCGACCTGTTCGTCAAGCACACCTCCTTCCCCCGCGACTACGAGACGGTGCGCTACGAGGCGAAGAAGCAGGTGCTGACGCAGTTCTTCGGCGGGGAGGTCGACCGGCTCACGCGGAACGTTCCCGAGCTGCGCGAGGCGATGGTCGAGCTGCTGGCGGCGATGCCGGTGTACCGGGCGTACGCGGTGCCCGGCGAGGAGCCTCCGGCGGAGACGGTGCGGGTGATCCGGGCGGCGGCCGAGGAGGCCGCCCGGCGTGCCGACCCATCGGCGGTCGCCAGGGTCGCCGACCTGGTGCTGACGGGCCCCCCGGAGTTCGTCACGAGGTTCCAGCAGACGTGCGGGCCGGTCATGGCCAAGGGCGTGGAGGACACCGCGCTCTACCGCTGGTACCCGCTGGCCTGCCTGAACGAGGTCGGCGGCGAGCCCGACCGGTTCGGGGTCTCGACGGCGGAGTTCCACGAGTTCTGCGCCGGCATGGCGCCGCACACCATGACCACCCTGTCGACCCACGACACCAAGCGGTCGGAGGACGTCCGCGCCCGCCTCGCCGTGCTGTCGGAGCTGCCCGGCGAATGGGCCGAGGCGGTGGCCGAGTGGTCGTCGCGGGTGTCCTTCGACCCCAAGCTCGACTACCTCGCCTGGCAGAACCTCATGGCGGCGTGGCCGATCAGCGTGGACCGTTTCGCCGACTACCTCTACAAGGCGGCGCGTGAGGCGAAGACCTCGATCTCCTGGATCAGCCCGGACGCGGCCTACGAGAAGGGCGTCCGCGAGTTCGCGGCCCGCGCGATCGACACCTGCGGGCCCTCGGTGGCCGCGTTCACCCAGCTCGTCGACCGGTACGCGCGGGCGAACTCCCTCGGCCAGAAGCTCGTCCAGCTGATGATGCCGGGCGTCCCCGACGTCTACCAGGGCAGTGAGACCACCGACTTCTCCCTGGTCGACCCCGACAACCGGCGTCCGGTCGACTTCGTCTACCGGCGCTCCCTGCTCACCTCGCCCGGCGGCGACAGCTGGGACGCCGCCAAGCTCCTGGTCACCCGGTCGGCGCTGGGGCTGCGTGCGCGGCTCGACCCCGCGCTGCCGTACGTCCCGCTCGACACCGGCGGAGCGGGCGGGAACGCCGTCGCCTTCGCCAGGGGCGAGCAGGCGGTCGTGGTGGCCACGCGGTTCCCGGCGGGGCTGGAGCGGCGCGGGGGCTGGGAGGGCGAGACGCTGACGCTCCCGCCCGGCCGGTGGCGCGACCTGCTCACCGGCGCCCGGCACACCGGCCGCATTCCCTACGCGCACCTGCTCGGACGTTATCCCGTCGCCCTGCTGGAAAAGGAATAGCAGGCGGACGTGAGTACGGCGGGGAGGAACATGTTCGAGGTCTGGGCACCGAAGGCGAGCCGCGTCGAGGTGGAGATCGACAAGGCCGAACGGTACGAGATGACCCGTGGCGACGGCGGCTGGTGGCGGGCCGAGGTGCCGGGCGCCGGGCACGGCACCGACTACGCGTTCAGCGTCGACGGCGGGGAGGCGTTCCCCGACCCGAGGACGCGCCGGCAGCCGTACGGCATCTTCGGGCCGAGCCGGGTCTACGAGCACGACCGCTTCGCCTGGAACGACCAGGCCTGGCGGGGGCGCGACCTGCCCGGTTCGGTCATCTACGAGATGCACGTGGGGGCCTTCACCAAGGAGGGCACGTTCGACGCGGCGATCGGCAGGCTCGACCACCTGGTCTCCCTCGGCGTCGGATTCGTGGAGCTGCTCCCGGTCCCGCCGGTGCCCGGCCGGCACAACTGGGGGTACGACGGGGTCGACCTTTACGCCGTCCACGAGGAGTACGGCGGGCCCGACGGGCTCAAGCGCTTCGTCGACGCCTGCCACCGGTCCGGCATCGGCGTGCTGCTGGACGTGGTCTACAACCACCTCGGGCCGTCCGGCAACTTCCTCGCGCCGTTCGGCCCCTACTTCAACGAATCAGCGGAATCGTTCTGGGGCCAGGCGGTCAACCTCGACGGCAAGGACTCCGACCAGGTACGCCGCTACTTCATCGAGAACGCCGTGCAGTGGCTGCGCGACTACCACATGGACGGGCTGCGCCTGGACGCCGTGCACGCCTTCCACGACAAGCGGGCGGTCCACTTCCTGGAGGAGCTCGCCGTCGAGATCGACGCCCTGTCCGCGGCCGTCGGACGGCCGCTCACGCTGATCGCCGAGTCCGACATGAACGACCCCCGGCTGATCACCCCGCGCGAGGCCGGAGGGTACGGCCTGGCCGCCACCTGGGACGACGACGTGCACCACGCCCTGCACTCGGCCCTCAGCGGCGAGCGGCACGGCTACTACTGCGACTTCGGCTCCATGGAGGTGCTCGCCAAGGTGCTCACCTCGGCCTACCTCCACGACGGCACCTACTCCACCTTCCGCGGCCGCACCCACGGCCGCCCGGTCGACCGGCAGCGCGTCCCCGGCTACCGCTTCGTGTGCTGCCTGCAGAACCACGACCAGATCGGCAACCGCGCCATGGGCGACCGCCTGCCGGCCGAGGCGCTGAGGGTCGGCGCGGGACTGCTGCTGACCTCGCCGTTCACCCCGATGCTGTTCATGGGCGAGGAGTGGGGCGCGAGCACGCCGTTCCTGTTCTTCACCGACCACGTGGAGCCGCATCTCGCGCAAGGGGAGAGCGAGCGGCGTGAGCGGGAGTTCCTCGGCCACGGGTACGACGACTGGGGCTCCACCGCGCCCGACCCGCAGGACGAGGCGACCTTCCACCGGTCGAAGCTCGACTGGAGCGAGCCGTCGTCGCCGGTCCACGCCGAGCTGCTCGACTGGTACCGCCGCCTGATCGCGCTGCGCAAGGCACGGCCGGAGCTCGCCGACCCCAGGCTCGACCGGGTGTCGGTGCGGTACGACGAGGAGTCCCGCTGGATCGTCGTCGACCGAGGGCCCCTGCGCGTCGCCGCCAACCTCGGCGACGCGCAGGCGATCGTCCCCCTGGCGCCGGGGACGGTCCTGCTCGCCTCCGACCCCAAGGTCACCCTCACCGGCCCCGACCTCACCCTGCCCCCCAGGTCGCTGGCGGTCGTCGAGCCGGCCTGATTTCGCCCGCGTGGGCGGGCGGGATGCAACCGGAAGGCGTCCCGCGCCGAAAGGACAGGAGTGGAGTCGGTAATCGTCCTGCTCAACAGGGACCTGCGCGTGCACGACCACCCCGCGCTCACCGAGGCCTCGGCGTGCGCCCGGTCGGTGGTGCCCCTGTTCGTGCTGGACCCGGCGCTGCGGGGCGGCCACCGGCTGGGCTTCCTGCACGAGACCCTTCACGACCTGCGCTCGTCGCTGCGCCGCCTCGGCGCCGACCTCGTGGTCCGCCGGGGCGATCCGGTGGCGTGGGCCGTCCGGCTGGCCACCGAGATCGGGGCGAGCGCGATCTGGACCTCGGCCGACGTGAGCGCCCACGCCAGGCGGCGCGAGCGGCGCCTCTCGGAGGCGTGCGCGGCGCAGCGCCTGCAGTTCCGGCTGTTCCCCGGTGTGACCATCGTGCCGCCCGGCGAGCTGACGCCCGCCTCCGGCGACCACTACCGGGTGTTCACGCCGTACTGGCGGGCCTGGACGGGCGCCCGCCGCCGTCCGGTGCTGGGCACGCCGCCCCGGCTGCGCCTGCCCCAGGGCGTCGACCCCGGCGAGCTGCCGCCGGTGGATCGCCGGCCGTACGGGATCCTCCGCGGCGGCGAGACGGTGGGGCGGTGGCGCCTGGACGCGTGGCTGGACCTGCGCCTGGCGGGCTACCGGGACGGCCACGACAAGCTCACCGAGGACGAGACCTCGATGATCAGCCCGTACCTGCACTTCGGCTGCCTGTCTCCGCTGGAGGTGGCCGGCCGGGCTGCGGGGCTGCCCGGCGGGGAGGACTTCGTCCGGCAGCTGTGCTGGCGCGACTTCTACCACCAGGTGACGCTGGCGTTCCCCGAGCTGCCGCGACGCGACTACCGGCCGCGCCAGGCCGACTGGAACGACGACGAGGACGCCGCACAGGCCTGGCGGGAGGGCATGACCGGGGTGCCGATCGTGGACGCCGGCATGCGCCGCCTGCGGGCCGAGGGCTGGATGCACAACCGGGCCCGCATGATCGTCGGCTCCTTCCTCACCAAACGGCTGAACGTGCACTGGCGGGTGGGCGGCGAGCACTTCGCCGACCTGCTGCTCGACGCGGACGTGGCCAACAACTGGGGCAACTGGCAGTGGGTGGCGGGCACCGGGAACGACACCAGGCCCAACCGGGTGCTCAACCCGCTGCGTCAGGCCAAGAGGTTCGACCCGGACGGCGACTACGTCCGGCACTACGTGCCCGAGCTGGCCGGGCTTCCGGCGTCGCTGATCCACCAGCCGTGGAAGGCGTCGCCGAGGGTGCCGGGCTATCCACCGCCGCTCGTCCCCTCCTGGACAATGGAGGCATGATCGTAGCTTTCTCGGTGACCCCGCTCGGCGTGGGCGAGGGCGTGTCCGAACCGGTCGCGAGGGCTGTGCGCGTCGTCCGCGAGAGCGGCCTGCCCAATCGGACCGACGCGATGTTCACCACTCTCGAGGGCGAGTGGGACGAGGTGATGGACGTGGTCAAGCGGGCGGTGGAGGCCGTCGCCGAGGTGGCGCCCCGGGTCAGCCTGGTGCTCAAGGCGGACGTCCGCCAGGGCGTGCAGGACGCCATGACCTCCAAGGTGGAGGCTCTGGAACGCCACCTGTCCACACCGGCGGACTGAACCTCGCATCGCGGCCGCGTCAGGGCTTGCGGGCGACTCCGCCCGCGCCCAGCGGCCGGAGCCGCTCGGCCAGGTGCGGTGGGAGGAAGGGGACGCCGTCGAGGAGTTCGAAGTCGCCGAAGAGGCTTCCGATCTCCTCGACCGTGCGCGGGATGAGCGGGGTGCCGGACTCGGCGTAGATCTGCCGCAGCCGTTCTTTGTCGCCGGCGCGGCTGCCGTCCACGGTCAGGTGCGTGATGACCAGGTGGCTGCCCGGAGCGAGGTACTCGCGGAGCCTGGCGACGTGCTCGTAGGGTTCCTCGACGTAGTGCAGGAGCGCCACCATCAGCATCCCCACCGGCCGGCTCCAGTCGATCAGGCCGGTCTGGGCGACCTTGGCGTGCAGGTCCTCGGGCTTGCGGACGTCGCCGTTGACCATGGCGACCGTGTCGGTGTTCGCCAGCAGCGCGCGGCCGTGCACGCAAACCACCGGGTCGTTGTCGACGTAGACGGTGCGGGCGTCGGGCGCGACGGAGTGGGCGACCTGGTGGACGTTGTCCTGGGTGGGCAGGCCCGCGCCGATGTCGACGAACTGCCGGATGCCGACCTCGGCGGCGAGGTGGCGGACGGCGTTGCCGAGGAACTCCCGGTTGCGGCGGGCGCCCTCGCGGGACTCCGGGAACACCTTGAGGACCCGCTTGGCCGCCTCGCGGTCGGCGGCGAAGTTGTCCTTGCCGCCCAGCATGTAGTCGTAGATGCGGGCGGGATTGGGGGTGTGGACGTCGATGCCGCCCGGGGGTAGTGCGCTCACCGCGTCCTCCTGGCTTCGGCGCCGTCCACAGTCCCTCCATGGTACCGGAAAGGTCCTTAACGAAAGGGATAAATGAGGTGATGGCACGATTCGTCCGGCGTGGTGGAGGGGCTGATCGGACGGGCTGAGTACGATCAGCCATGGCAGTCATATCCGTATGAAGCGGATGCCGCTGGGGTAGTGCCCCTCCTGACCGGTACGAGTGTGGGACGAGGAGTTTCAGATGGCGCACGAGCGCGCCGGCAAGCCGGCGCAGGCATCCGATCTGGTGGACGTGCCCCGTCTCGTGACGGCGTACTACGCCCTGCACCCCGACCCCGGGCGCCCGGACCAGCGGGTCGCCTTCGGGACCTCCGGGCACCGCGGCTCCTCGCTCAACACCGCGTTCAACGAGGACCACATCCTCGCGACCAGTCAGGCGATCTGCGAGTACCGGGCCCGGCAGGGCACCGACGGGCCGCTGTTCCTCGGCGTCGACACCCACGCCCTGTCGCAGCCCGCGCGTGCCGGCGCGCTGGAGGTCTTCGCCGCCAACGGCGTCACCGTGCTCGTCGACGCCGCCGACGGCTACACCCCGACCCCCGCGGTCTCCCACGCGATCCTCACCCACAACCGCGGCCGCACGACCGGGCTCGCCGACGGCGTCGTGGTGACCCCCTCGCACAACCCGCCCGCCGACGGCGGCTACAAGTACAACCCGCCGAACGGCGGCCCCGCCGACACCGACGCCACCTCCTGGATCCAGGACCGTGCGAACGCCCTGATCGCCGGGGGCCTGAAGGAGGTCCGCCGGATCCCCTACGAGCGGGCGCTGGCGGCCGAGACCACCGGGCGGTACGACTTCCTGGGCTCCTACGTCGACGACCTGCCGTCGGTGGTCGACGTGGACGCGATCCGCGGCGCCTCGGTCCGCATCGGCGCCGATCCCCTGGGTGGGGCGAGCGTCGCCTACTGGGCGGCGATCGCCGAACGGCACCGCCTCGACCTCACCGTGGTCAACCCCGAGGTGGACCCGACCTGGCGGTTCATGACGCTCGACTGGGACGGCAAGATCCGCATGGACTGCTCGTCGCCGTACGCCATGGCCTCCCTGATCGCCAACCGCTCGGCCTTCCAGGTCGCCACAGGGAACGACGCCGACGCCGACCGGCACGGCATCGTCACCCCCGACGGCGGCCTGATGAACCCCAACCACTACCTGGCCGTCGCGATCTCCTACCTGTGGGGTCACCGGCCCGGGTGGCCCGCCGGGGCCCGTGTGGGCAAGACGATGGTCAGCAGCTCCATGATCGACCGGGTGGTGGCCGACCTCGGCCGCGAGTTGTTCGAGGTGCCCGTCGGGTTCAAGTGGTTCGTCGGCGGGCTGCTCGACGGGTCGCTCGGGTTCGGCGGCGAGGAGAGCGCGGGCGCGTCCTTCCTGCGCCGGGACGGCTCGGCCTGGACCACCGACAAGGACGGCATCATCCTCGCCCTGCTCGCCTCGGAGATCATCGCCGTGACCGGCAGATCTCCCAGCGAGCACTACGCCGACCTGGTCGGCAGGTTCGGCGACCCCGCGTACGCCCGGGTCGACGCCCCGGCCAGCCGCGAGGAGAAGGCGGTGCTCGCCAAGCTGTCCGCCGACGACGTCACCGCGGACACGCTCGCCGGGGAGCCGGTCGTGGCCGTGCAGACCTCCGCGCCCGGCAACGGCGCGCCGCTGGGCGGGATCAAGGTGTCGACTCCGAACGCGTGGTTCGCCGCCCGGCCGTCCGGTACCGAGGACGTGTACAAGATCTACGCCGAGTCGTTCAACGGGCGTGACCACCTCGCCAAGGTGCAGGAGGAGGCCCGCACGCTGGTCGGCGCGGCCCTGAAGCGCGCCGCCGGCTGAGCCCGGTGAGTCGCCGAGGGCAGGCGGTGACCGGCCAGGAGCCCTCGGTGGACGAATGCGACAGGCGCCCGCTCACCTCGGTGAACGGGCGCCTGTCTGTGCCTCAGGGGAGCTTCCACTCCACGGGGGCGGCGCCCTGCTGCTCCAGCAGCTGGTTGGCCTTGCTGAAGGGGCGGCTGCCGAAGAAGCCGTTGCGGGCCGACAGGGGGCTGGGGTGCGCCGACTCGATGCACGGCACCGGCCCGAGCATCGGCTTGAGCGACCTGGCGTCACGGCCCCACAGGATCGCCACCAGCGGCCCGCCGCGCGCGACGAGCGCCCGGATGGCCTGCTCGGTGACCTCTTCCCACCCCTTGCCGCGGTGAGAGGCCGGCTTGCCGGGGGCGACGGTGAGCACCCTGTTGAGCAGCAGCACGCCCTGCTCGGTCCACGGAGTGAGGTCGCCGTTGGACGGGGTGGGGTAGCCCAGGTCGGCGGCGAGCTCCTTGTAGATGTTCACCAGGCTGCCCGGCAGCGGACGGACGTCGGGGGCGACGGAGAAGCTGAGGCCCACGGGGTGACCGGGCGTGGGATAGGGATCCTGCCCGACGATCAGCACGCGCACCTGGTCGAAGGGCTGCTGGAAGGCCCGCAGGACGTTGGCCCCGGCGGGGAGGTACTGCCTGCCCTCGGCGATCTCCTGGCGCAGGAAATCGCCGAGCGCGGCGATGCGCTCGGCGACGGGCTCCAGGGCGGTTGCCCACCCCGGCTCGACGACTTCGTTTAATGGACGACCGGTCATGACCGGATCCTAGCGGTGGCGCCGAGATCGCGAACGGAATCTAGTTGAGGCCGAAGTGCGCGAGCAGCAGCCCGACCTTCCCGGACAACTCACCCACCTCCCCGCGAAGGTCACCGACTTCGGCTCGGACCGAATCGAGTTCGGCCTTGGTGGCCACGGTGCTCCTGAACTCGCCGAACTCGGTGCGCAGGTCGCCGAAATCGGTGCGAAGCCCGGTGACGTCGGTGCGGATCTCAGCGACCTCTGTGTGGAGGGCGACGACCTCCGTTCGCATCGCGATGACGTCACGGCCGATCGAAATGACGTCGCTCTCGACTCGGAGCAGGCGCTTGCTGACATCGTGGACCTGAACGAGCAGGTCGTGCTGACCGTCTTTCAGGTGAGCGAGCTGGCCATAGACGCCGTCGAGCTGATGAGAGAGCTTCATCGTCTCGATGGCGTTGGTGTGTGTATCAGCCGCCGTCTTGGCGACGAGGGTGCGCAGGTCGTCAAGGTCTTGGACCTTGAAGGGGGGAATCTGTTCGTCAACCACGAGAGTGACTATAGCGTCACGTTCGGTGATCGACGGAGGTTTTCCACAGGCCTTTGCGTACGGCCCGGATTCCCGGTTCCGGACGGTCGTCGGGCGCCCGGACCGGGGCTTTCGGGCGCCTTCCCCGAGCGCCCGTCTGCCCCGGGAGACGGGCGCCCGAGAAGATCGGCTACTTCACCGAGCCGGCGAGCAGGCCCTGGACGAAGTACCGCTGGAAGGCGAAGAACAGCACCAGCGGGATGAGCAGCGACAGGAAGGCGCCCGGCGCGAGGATGTCCATGTTGGTGCCGAACTGCCGCATCTGCGACTGCAGGGCCTTGGTCATCGGCTGCGAGCCGGTGTCGGCGAAGACCAGCGCGACCAGCAGGTCGTTCCACACCCACAGGAACTGGAAGATGCCGAGCGAGGCGATCGCGGGCTTGGCCAGCGGGAACACGACCGTCGCGAAGATCTTCCACTCCGGCGCGCCGTCCATGCGCGCGGCCTCCAGCAGCTCCCTGGGGATGCCGACGAAGAAGTTCCGCAGCAGGAAGATCGCGAACGGCAGTCCGAACGCCACGTGGAACAGCACCACGCCGGGGATCGAGCCGAAGATGCCGAGCGCGCCGTACATCTTCGCGATCGGGATCAGCGCGATCTGGATCGGCACCACCAGCAGCGCGATGACCACCATGAACAGGGCGTCACGGCCGGGGAACTCGATCCACGCGAAGGCGTACCCCGCCATGGCGGCGATGCCGATGACCAGGATGGTCGCGGGCACCGTGATGGCCACCGTGTTCCAGAACGACGAGGTGAACCCGCTCGCCAGCAGGTTCGAGTAGTTCTCGAAGGTCAGCTGCGCCGGCTTGGTGAAGATCGTCCACCAGCCGGTCGAGTTGTTGGCGGTGTCGTCGCGCAGCGACACCACCAGCAGGCCGAGGGTGGGGAGCAGCCAGAACAGCGCGAGCACGATCAGGATGAACTGGACCAGCCCACCGCCGATCTTGTCCACGACGCGCGAGAGCGCGTTTCGCTGCACCCCGCCCGCACGGTTCGCCGTGCCCGGCTGTGCCGCGGTGAGGGTCGTCATGACTGCTCCCTCCGGAACCGCCGAATGTTGATGGCCATGAACGGCAGCACCAGCACGAGCAGGAAGATCGCGAGTGCGCTGCCCAGTCCCTGGTTCCCGCCGCCGCCGAACGACACGCGCCACATCTCCAGCGCGATGACGTTGGCGTTGGGCTGCACGGACCCGGGTGCGATGACGAAGACCAGGTCGAAGACCTTCAACGTATTGATGATCATCGTGACCAGGACGACGAGCAGCACCGGCGAGAGCAGCGGGATGGTGATGCGGCGGAACACCTGCCACTCCGTCGCGCCGTCGATGCGTGCCGCCTCCAGCGCGTCACGCGGGATGGCCGACAGGCCCGCCGCGATCAGCACCATGGCGAAGCCGGCCCACACCCAGATGAAGGCGCCTATGATGGCCGGGGTGATCAGCGCGGGGCCGAGCCAGGTCGCGCCCTGGAACGGCTGCGCGAAGTTCGACTGCGGCAGCCGTACCTGGTAGGACCCCGAGGGGAATCCCGAGAAGTGGAAGGTCCCGTCGGCCGCGGTCGTTGTGGTGGCCTTGACCTGTCCATCGGCGACCACCTCTACGGTGATGCCGGGCAGCCCCTTCTCGTTCCCGTCGATCTTGTTGGGCGTGCCGCCACCCGGCATGAAGTCCAGCCATACCGTGCCGGAGATCTCCCCGGCCGAGGAGGGGGTCGCCTTGGCCGGCGCGGAGTTCGACGGCAGGGCGTTGGGTTTCATGCCGACGAGCGGGATGAGCACCGGCTGCGCGGACGTGGCCGGCTGGCGGGTGACGACCGCCCCCTGCTGCACGATCGCGGGCGCCTGGTCGTTCTCGCGGGGACGGGCCTCGGGGTAGCTGCTGCTCGACGCGAAGACGTCGTGAACGGAGGTGAGGATGGCGTTGGCCACGCCCTTGTCGGGGTCCTGCTCGTAGACCAGGCGGAAGATGACGCCGGAGGCGAGCAGCGACACCGCCATGGGCATGAACACGATCAGCTTGAAGGCCGACGCCCAGCGGATGCGCTCGGTCAGCACCGCGAAGATGAGGCCGAGCACGGTCACCAGGCTGGGGGCCACCACGACCCAGATCAAGTTGTTCCTGATCGTGGTCAGGGTGCCCGAGTCACTGAAGATGGCCCCGTAGTTCGCCAGCCCGACGAAGTCGTCGCCGTTGGCGCCGTAGAGGCTGCGGATGAGCGAGTAGATGATCGGGTAGACCACCCAGGCGCCGAGGAGGATGAACGCCGGGAGGAGGAAGAACCAGGCCACTTTGGGCGAGGGACCGAGGTTGCCCGACCGGCCGAATCCCCCCTTCCCTCCGGTACGCTCGCCGGACGAACCTTCCGCGGCCATGCCCGCCTCCGATGGGTTCGAGGTCGCATGCGCTTTCAGGGAAGCGTTTTCCTGCTCCAGCCAGGTGATCCGTCGTTTGAGCGAACGGATCTCGTTCTGGGGGAAACCTCCCGCACCGGAGTCCGGTGCGGTCGCGTCGGCCTCCTGGGGGGCCGACGTCTTTTTCGGCTCCTGAGGTGAGGTCTCACCCCTTGCCGTCTCTGTGGTGCTGTCTGGCCCGGGCGAGGCCTCGCGGGCGACGACATCGTCGTCGCCACGCGAGGTCTGCTGGCCGTTCAACCCGTCGGTCACGGCCGTCGCCTCTACTTCTTCCAGGCCTTGGCGGCGTCGGCCTCGAGCTTCTGCTGCGTGCCCTTGACGTCCTTGGGGTTGCGCAGGAAGTCCTGCAGGTCCTTCCACTCACCCTTGCCGTCGGTGCCGCCGAAGGCGCTCGGAGCGAGGTCGGACATGTCGTATCGCACCGACTCGCCGGCGGAGATGATCGTCTGCGCGAGCTGCTTGGTCAGCGCGTCCGGGTAGTTGTCGGGGGAGACGTTGCGGTTCGGCGAGAGGTAGCCGGGGTTCTTCGCCCAGATCGAGCCACCCTCGGCGGAGGCGAGGTACTCCAGCAGCGCCATGGCGCCCTTGGAGTCCTTCATCGCCACCGCGACGTCACCGCCGAGGACGACGGGGGCGGTGTCGCCGGCCTTGGGGAACGGCATGATCTTGGCGTCCTCGCCGACCTTCGCGCCGGACTGGACGGCCGAGGAGGCGACGAAGTCACCCTCCATGACCATCGCGGCCTTCTTCTGGCCGTAGACCTGGGTGGCGCAGGTCGGGAAGTCGGTCTGCAGGGCGCCGGAGGAGCCGCCGAGCACGAACTCCTTCTTGCCGAAGATCTGGCCCATCTTCTCCAGGGCGGTGGCCACGCTGGCGTCGGTCCACGGGATCTCGTGCTTGGAGAGCTTGTCGTAGTTCTCCGGGCCCGCCGACGACAGGTAGATGTTCTCGAACATGTCGGTGAGCGTCCACCCCGAGGCGGCGCACAGGGCGAACGGCGCGGTGCCGGAGTCGGCGAGGGTCTGGGCGGTCTTGCCGATCAGCTCGTCCCAGGTGGTCGCCGGCTGCGCGCCCGCGTCCTGGAAGGTGGGGTCGCGGTACCAGATCAGGGACTTGTGCGCGGCCTTGATGAGAACGCCGTACACCTGGCCGCCGGCCGAGCCGAGGCTCTTCCAGTACGGCGTGTAGTTCTGGTCGATCTGGGCCTGGACCTCGCTCGACAGCGGCTTGAGGGCCTTCTGGTCGGCGTACTGCTGCACCAGGCCGGGCTGGGGCAGGACCGCGACGTCCGGCGGGTTGCCACCCTGGATGCGCGGGCCGAGGTAGGCGCCGGTGTCCTCACCGGTCGAGGCGTAGGTGACCTTGGCACCGGTCTTCTCCTCGAAGGCGGTGAGCACCTTCTGGAAGCTCTTCTGCTCGTCGCCGGTCCACTTGGCCGCGATCTCGATGGTCGTGCCCGCGAGCGGCTTGGCGGCCGGAGCGCTGCTGCTCCCGCTCGCCGAAGGCTGGGTGCCGTCCGACTGACCGCCGCACGCGGCGGCCGCGAGCATGAGCCCGGCCACCACCGCAGTCGTCTTGACACGCATGGTGCTACCTCCTGTTGAAGGCCCCGAAATGAATGTGAGCTATTGGGATGAATGTGATTCGGGATGATGGGCGGGGGGATCGCCCCTGCCGCTATGGGGTGCGAAGGATCTCGCCGAGTTGCTGCTTCAGGGCGGCGACGGTCTCGTCGCTGGGTCTCCTGAGATTGAGCGCGTCGGAGACGCCACTCGAGATGACCAGGCTGACCTGGTCGTATTTGGAGCTGACCGGCCTGGGCCGGGCAGACATGATGCTCTGCTTGAGCACCGGGAGATACGGATAACGCTTGATGAGGGCCGGGTCGTCGTACAGCTCCGACCAGACCGGGGGGAAGGAGCCGTCGGTGAGCACGCTGCGCTCGTTCTCCAGCCCCGTGAAGTAGCGGATGAACTCCAGCGCCGACTTCTGGTGCTTGGAGTAGGCGCTTATGGCCAGGTTCAGGCCGCCGAGGGAGCTCGACCCGGGCCCGTTCAGGCCGGGCAGGCGGGTCACCGCGAACTTCCCGGCGATGGACGACCGCTCGGCCGGGCCGTAGGCGTGCGGCCAGTTGCGGGCGAAGAGCAACCTGCCCTGCTGGAACGCCAGCCGCGACTCCTCCTCCTTGTAGGAGAGCGCCTCCTGCGGGATCCAGCCCTCCCGCAGGCCGTTGACCAGGAAGTCGAGCCCTGTGGTGGCGCTGCCGAGGTCGAGGGTGACCTTGGTGCCGTCCGGGCTGAGGATCTGGCCGCCCGCCGACTGCACCGCTTCGGCGAAGTTGACGGTCAGGCCCTCGTAGGGGAGGAACTGGCCGGCGTAGCCGTCCAGCTTGTACTTCTTACCGAGCCGGATGGCCTGGTCGCGCAGCTCGGCCCAGGTCTTGGGCGGCTTGAGGTGCTCGCGGTCCAGGATGTCCTTGCGGTAGTAGAGCAGCCCCGCGTTGCTGGTGTACGGCACCGCGTAGAGCTTGCCCTGGTAGGTCGCGGTGTCCACGACCGGCTGAAGGAAGCGGTCCAGCGGGAACATGCTCCTGTCGAGGGACACGATCCAGCCGGCGTCGGCGAACTCCGCCGTCCACACGACGTCCAGGCCCAGCACGTCGTAGCGGTCGCTCTTGGCCTGAAGGTTGGCGACCATCTGCGCGCGCTGCTCGTCGGCGGCTTCCGGGAGCTCCAGGAGTGTGACCTTCTCCTTGGGGTGCGCCCGGTTCCACCTGTCGATCAGGGGCTGGAGGTAGGCGGTGGTGTCACGCCCGGTGGCGAAGGTCATCGGACCCGTGCCGTCGGTACCCGCACCGGCACCGGAGTCGCGCGAGCCGAACCCCGCGCATCCGCTGAGCAGCATGGCTGCCAGCACGATGGGGGTCAGACGACGCACGTGTGTCCTCCGGATGTTGTTTGGGTTACATGCGTGTTATGTAGATGCATGCATGTTATGCATAGCGATAATGTGGGCGTCAACGGATTAGGTCGTAACACTCAGGTAACGCGAAGCCCGAGGGAGGTGGGGCGTGCGGCTCCAACTGCTGGCGCTCCTGGCGAAGGAACCTGCCCACGGGTACGAACTGAAACAGGCGCTTGAGCAGATCTTCGGCGACGCCTACCCCTCGCCCAACATCGGCCAGATCTACGTCACGCTGGGCCGGCTCGAGAAGGACGGCCTGGTCCGCGCCGTCGACGTCGAGCAGTCCAACCGCCCGAACAAGAAGGTGTACTACTGCACCGCCGCCGGGCGCGACGCGCTCGACGAGTGGGTCGACTCGCCCAGCGAGGGTCCCCGCGTCCGCGACGAGTTCTTCATGAAGCTCGTGCTCGCCCCCATGACGGGCATCGCCGACCGAATGGCGTTGATCAACCGCCAACGCCGCCATTACCTCGCTATCATGCGCGAACTGGTAGAAGTCGCACAGCAGACCGACCCGGACAACCGTCCGGCGCATCTGCTGATCGAAGGTGCCATGCTCCACCTCCAGGCCGACCTCGACTGGCTCGAACGCTGCCAGGAGGACCTGGCCTGACGGAGCGGCCGCAAAGAGAAAAGTGGTGACCCAGCGCCTCATGAACACAGCGAAGTCGCAATGAGCACGGCGGCGATCAACACGGTCAATCTGGTGAAGATCTACCAGACGGGTGGGCTGCCGGTGCCGGCGGTGCGGGGCGTCGACCTGCGGGTCGAACAGGGCGAGTTCGTCGCCATCATGGGCCCCTCGGGGTCGGGGAAGTCCACTCTCGTGCACATGCTCGGCGGCCTCGACACCCGCACCAGCGGCGAGATCTGGATCGAGGGCGAACGCGCCGACACCCTCGGCGAGAGCGCCTGGGCCATCCTGCGCCGCCAGAAGATCGGCTTTGTCTTCCAGTTCTTCAACCTCGTGGACAACATGACGGTCGCCGACAACGTCGAGCTCCCGGCGCTGCTCGCGGGCGCCTCGCCCAAGCACGCCCGCGAGCGCAGAGAGTACCTGCTGGGCGAGCTGGGGCTGACCGAGAAGGCCGACGCGGCGCCCGCCCAGCTCTCGGGCGGTGAGCAGCAGCGGGTGGCGCTCGCCCGGGCGCTGGCCAACCAGCCCCGCGTGCTGCTGGCCGACGAGCCGACCGGCAACCTCGACAGCAAGAACACCCGCGACGTGCTGCGCCTGCTCGGCGACGTGCACAAGCAGGGGCAGACGATCGTCATGGTCACCCACGACGCCCGCGTCGCCGGCCTCGCCGACCGGGTGGTCACCCTGCTCGACGGCCAGATCGTCGACGACGGGGCGATCGCCCCTGCCCGCCGCCGCCCCAAGAGCGGCGCCGGCGGCGTGGTCGAGCTCCGGGGATGACGCCGACCCCATGAACACAGCGCAATGAACACAGCGAGGACGCGCCGGTGCGGTGACCGAGGAGGGAGGGAGCGCGAGGAACGAGCGCTTCCGAGCGACGAGGGAAGCGTGCCGGCTCAGGGGCGGCCTCGCGCCGCGCGAGCGGAGCGAGCGCAATGAACACAGCTGAAGTGCGGTGGGTCAGGGCCGACCTGAGGGCGAGACGGGTGCAGGCGCTGCTCACCGTGCTCGCGGTGACCGGCATCGTCACGGCGCTCATCACCGCGGCCACGCTCCTCGAGGACGGCACCAACCCCTGGCGCGGCCTGTTCGTCCGCGGCAACGGCGCCCACGTCTGGATCCACACCAAGGACGCCCCGGACCCGGCGGTGCTCAAGGCCCAACCCGGCGTCACCGACGTGGCCGGGCCCTACCGCAGTGCCCCCGCCACGCTGGTGCAGGGCGGCAAGAAGACCCCGGTCGCCCTCCAGGAGATGTCGGCGGTGCTGCCGGCCGTCGGCCGCCCGATCCTGCGCGAGGGCCGCTGGCTGGACCCGGCCAACCTCTCCGGCGTGGTCGTCGAGCGGTCGTTCGCCCGCGCGCTCGGCCTGCGTCCCGGCTCGTCGTTCTCGGTCATCGGCCTGAACGGCGCCACGCACGCCCTGACGGTGTCCGGGCTCGCCGAGAGCGGTGACCAGGGCTTCTACCCCGAGTGGACTCCAGGCCTCGCTTGGACCCTCTCAGGGACCCTCGACCAGGTGGAGCCCGCGCTCGGCCGCAGCGAGTCGGTGACCGGGCTGCGTCTGGACGACCCCGACGCCACCTCGCTCATCGTCCAGCGCACGATCACCAAGCTGGCCGGGCAGGTGCAGCGCGTGTCCACCTGGCGCGAGGTCGAGGCGTCGATGGAGCTCGACAACCGCCTGCTGGGGGTGCTGCTCGCGCTGTTCGGCGTGGCCGGGCTGGTGGCGGCCGCCCTGGCCCTCGCCAACGCCGCCGGCGGGCGGGTCCTCACCCAGCAGCGCGACATCGCGACGCTGAAGTCGCTGGGGTTCACCCGGCGCCAGGTAATCCGCATGCTGCTCGTCGAGCACGGCACGCTGGGATTCGCCGGCATCGTGCTGGGCGTGGTGTGCGGGCGGGTGGTGACGGCGTACGGCCTGGAGGAGACCGTGGCCGTCCCGCTGTCGGCGGGCCCGCTGCTCGCCATCACGGCCGGCACGGCGGTGGTGGTGCTCATCGCGGTCTGGCTGCCCGCCTGGCGCGGCGGCCGTACCCCGCCGATCCCGGCCGCGCCCGCCGTGCCCCCGCGCGGTCACCTGTCGCGCCTGGCCCGGCTGGCCCTGCTGGTACGCCTGCCGCCCGCGCTGGTGCTCGGGGCGAGGGACGCCTTCACCCGGCGCCTGCCGGCGCTGCTGACGACGTTCGGCCTGGCCATCCCCATGATGATGATCACGATCGGCCTGGGCTGCTGGGCGACGCTGGACGCCTTCAAGGCCCATCCGGAGCAGGTCGGCCAGGCGGCCTCGCTGATCGTGCGCCCGGGAAGCCTGACGTCCGCCGAGGCCAACCAGGTCGCGCTGGCCGATCCCGAAGTGATCGCCTCCTATCCCGGCACGGAGGTGGACGCGCTGGTGCCGGGGCAGACGCGCACGGTACGTGCCCGGGCGCTCGGCACCGTGATAGACCCCTATCCGTTCTCGGTGGTCGAGGGGCGCATGTTCCGCGACAGGGGCGAGGCCGTCGCCGGTCAGGGCCTGCTCGACCTGCTGCACGTCCGCATCGGTGACCGCACGCGGCTCACCATCGGCGGCACCCCGCTGATCGTGAGGATCGTCGGTCGGGTGCTGGAGCCCGACCAGGACGGCGAGGTGCTCTCGGTGCCCCTGGACAGCCTCGCCCCCAAGGACGCCCTCCCTCCGCAGTACTACAGCCTCGTGCTGCGCCAGGGGGCCGACCAGGCGGCCGTCCGGTCACGCCTGCAGGCGCAGGCGCTGGAGGTGTCGCAGGCCGTCAACCCGTCCGACCGGCTGTCGGTGATCCGCGTCATCATCGTGGCGCTGGTGAGTGTGCTGGCGCTGCTGGGCCTGGCCAACCTGCTGACGGCCAGCGCGGTCGGGCTGCGCGACCACGCCCTCGATCTCGCCGTGCTGAAGGCCATGGGGCTCACGCCGCGCCAGGTGATGGCCACGCTGGTGACCGGTACGGGCCTGCTGGCGGTGCTCGGCGTGGTCACGGGGGCGGTGGCGGGGGCGCTGGTGTCCTCCGGCCTGATCGACCTCCAAGGGGCCGCCAGCGGCATCGGAGCCGGCATCGGGCGCTCGCCCGCGCCGCTGACGCTGCTGCTCGCCGTGCTGACGGTCGTCGGCGCCGCCGTGCTGGTGGCGCTCATCCCGGCCCGCCGGGCCGCCCGCGCCAGGATCCCCGTCACACCTCGCTGAGCCCGTCGGGCGCACCGCGAACGGGCCCCACGCCGTTACACGCGAAGGCTCCCGGCGTTCCCTTCAGGAGGGAGCGCCGGGAGCCGTACGGCGGGCTCAGCCGCGGGTGAGCGAGAACCAGTAGAAGCCGTGGCCGGGCAGGGTGAGCAGGTAGGGCAGCTCACCGATGGTCGGGAAGGGCACCCCTCCCCGGCACTCCACCGGGATCATCCCCTCGAAGCGCCGCAGGTCGAGCTCGACCGGCTGCGGGTGCTTGGAGAGGTTGTTGACGCACAGCATCAGGTCGTCGCCCTCCTCCCGGACGAACGCCAGCACGCTGTAGTTCGGCGACCACAGCTCGGTGTAGGCGCCCGTGCCGAACACCGGGTGCTGCCGCCGCACCTCCAGCATCTTCCGCGTGAACTGCAGCAGCGAGGAGGGGCTCTTGGTCTGGGCCTCGACGTTGACGGCCTGGTAGCCGTAGATCGGGTCCATGATGGCCGGCAGGTACAGGCGGCCGGGGTCGCCGCCCGAGAAGCCCGCGTTCCGGTCGGGGCTCCACTGCATCGGCGTGCGGACCGAGTCGCGGTCCTCCAGCCAGATGTTGTCGCCCATGCCGATCTCGTCGCCGTAGTACATGACGGGGGAGCCCGGCATGGACAGCAGCAGCGCCGTGAACAGCTCGATCTGGTCGCGGTCGTTGTCCAGCAGCGGGGCGAGCCGGCGGCGGATGCCCAGGTAGGCGCGCATGCGCGGGTCCTTGGCGTACTCCGCGTGCATGTAGTCGCGCTCCTCCTCGGTCACCGTCTCGAGCGTGAGCTCGTCGTGGTTGCGGAGGAAGATGCCCCACTGGGCGTTCTCGGGCAGCTTGGGGGTGCGCGACATGATCTCGGAGATCGGCTCGCGCGACTCGCGGCGCACCGCCATGAAGATGCGCGGCATCAGCGGGAAGTGGAACGCCATGTGGCACTCGTCGCCGCCGGTGGTCGGGTCGCCGAAGTACTCCACGACGTCCTCGGGCCAGCCGTTGGCCTCGGCCAGCAGCACGCGGTCGGGGTAGAGGCGGTCGACCTCGGCCCTGACCCGCTTGAGGTAGGCGTGGGTCTCGGGCAGGCCCGAGCAGGAGGTGCCCTCACGCTCGAACAGGTAGGGCACGGCGTCCAGGCGGAATCCGTCGATGCCGAGGTCGAGCCAGAACCTCAGGACCTCCAGCATGGCCTCCTGGACCGCGGGGTTCTCGTAGTTGAGGTCCGGCTGGTGGTGGAAGAACCGGTGCCAGTAGTACTGGCCGCGCACCGGGTCGTAGGTCCAGTTGGAGTCCTCGGCGCCGATGAAGATGATGGGCGCGTCCGGGTAGCCCGCGGGGTCGTCCGACCAGACGTAGAAGTCGCCGTACGGGCCCGTGGGGTCGTGCCGGGAGGCCTGGAACCAGGGGTGCTGGTCGCTGGTGTGGTTCATCACCAGGTCGGTGATGACGCGCATGCCGCGCTTGTGGGCCTCCTCGACCAGCTTCACGAAGTCGGCCAGGTCCCCGAACTCAGGAAGGATCTTCATGTAGTCGGAGATGTCGTACCCGCCGTCGCGCAGCGGCGACTCGTACAACGGCAGCAGCCACAGGCAGTCGACGCCGAGCCACTGCAGGTAGTCGAGCTTCTCGATCAAGCCACGCAGGTCGCCGGTGCCGTCGCCGTTGGAGTCACGGAAGCCGCGGACCAGGACCTCGTAGAAGACGGCTCTCTTGTACCAACGGGGGTCGGAAGAGACGAAGTCCTCGGAAACCGATTCCGGGCATGGTGAAGCGCTCATAGGTATCGCTCGCATCAAGAGAGTAGGGCGGTACAACACGGGGGTTCGCGCCGTTGGAGCCGTCATCCCTGCGGCTCCCGCCCGACGCCTTCACCGAAGGGGTGGCTCGGTGCTCAGCGTGTATCGGCGCTGTTTCGCCGAAGACTAGCAGTCGATTAGGGATGTCCGAAGACGATCCGGAAGGGTCACTCCGCGTACCGGACGCGTAATCGTCCGCACTCCCCGGAAAACCCACGTAATCGGCCCTGTCTTCGCAGGTTGGGCACGGGTTTGCACCAGGCTTGTGAAACGGTTCACATGGCCGCGTCCCAGGGCGGCGTGAGATCGCCGAGAACGTCCTCATAGTCCGTCAGCCAGGAGCCGAAAAGCACCAGTCCCCTGAGCCAAAAACGGGAGTTCCACGACCCGAAGGCCGTCAGCCCGTCCGGCCCCTGCGCCACCACGTCCCTCATCTGCTCCGACAGCAGCCCCGGCACCGCGGCGGCCTTCAGGAGCATCCGGTGGTTCCACTCGCGCGCGACCGGTCCCCCCGACCGCAACGGCACCCGCCGGTGCGGCAGCGCCCCGTTGGTGGACGGCAGGGCGGCCACGCGCGGGTTGGCGGCCCGCAGGATCTCCCGGTAGAACCTGCCGCCCTCCTTGCGGTCCACCGGGACCGACAGCGCGGCGTCGAAGAAGTCCGGATGCAGGAACGGGAAGACCGGCGTGGCCTCCGGGCCGACGAGGTTCACGGGGGAGCGGGCGATCCCGCGCGCCGTACGCGTGTGCAGCACGCTCAGCGGCAGCTCCGAGCGGTGGCCGCGCAGCATGGAGGTCGCCTGCGCGAACGCCGAGGCGACCCGGTCGTCGACGAACGCGCGCGCCTGCTCCGACAGCACCGGCAGGTGCGGCTCGCCGGTGGCCAGGGCGGACAGCAGGGCCGCCTGCCGGTCGGCGGAGGTGCCCGCGCCCACCGCGTCCGAGGTGATCAGGAAGTTCTTCATCAGCGGCCCGCCCGCCAGGCCGTCCACGACCGCGCGTCCCGCCTTGTGCACCTCGCGGGCGAAGGGGGAGTACCAGGCGTGGTGGCTGGTGAGGTACTCCAGCCGGCGTGCCGCCCACCGTGCCTCGTCCGGGTAGGCCGCCGGGTCCTGCGGGACGATGCGGTGCCGCAGGCCGAGTTCGCGCGTGATGTAGCGGGCGAAGTCGATGTCGTTGTCCAGGCCGTCGTCCGGGCTCGTCGTCCACGACTCGACGTCCATCTCGCGGGCCACCGCCACCGAGGCGAGCAGCCGCGAGTCGTACCCGCCGCTCACCGGCACCAGCAGCGGCCGGTCGTCGAACGGCTTCAGCGCCTCGTGCAGCAGCGCGACGATGTCCCCCGCCGTGACGCCCCGGTCGAACGGCTCCTCCCGGACCCACCTCGGCGTGCGCTTCTCCACCGCCACCCGGCGCTCTGATCGCGACCAGACGAGCGCGGTGGAGCCGGGCAGCCGCTTGACCTCGGCGTAGGGGGTGTCCTCCAGGAGGGGGTAGGTCAGCTTGAAGATCGCGGCCCAGGCGTCCCAGTTGACCTCGTACGGCCGGCGGGCCAGCGCCAGCAGCGGCTCGATGTTCCCGGCGAAGTAGACCGCGTCCCCGTCGGGGCCGCTGTCGGTGAGGTAGTAGAGGTCGATCAGGCCGAAGGCGCCGGTGTGCAGGGTGACGGCGCCGGGCTCGTCGATCAGCCCGGGGGTCTCCCACGTCTCGGCCACCATGTGCCAGGGCGCTGCCGCGGGCGGCTGCCGCTCGGCCCAGGCGAAGGATGTCCCCGTCCCCGGCGTCGCGGCGTACGGCGCGAGCGGCGAGGAACTCATCAGGGCCGCGCCGGGCGCCCGGTGCACCTCCCGGACGGCCGGGCCCGCGGTGCTCAGAAGCTCCAGCCTGGCGGGGTCGTAGGCCCCCATGGCGCCGCAGACGTACGGCCGGACGACGTACTCCGGCCACTTCCCGTTGCGCACTCGACCTCTCCCCTCATCGAACACGTGGAGAGTTTACGGACTTGTGGTGGTTCGAGGTGGTGGGCCGGAATCTGCGATTATTCTTGCTCGACATCTGGGGACACGGTGATGGCATGAGTGAAGAGTTGGAGAGCACCAGGCGGGCGCTGGAGGCGGCCGTCTCGGCGGCCTCGGGCAACGCCGAACTCACCCGGCTGCTGGCCGACTACCAGGAGAGACTGGCCAGGGCCGCCGAGTCGGAGGCCGAGGCCCTCACCCGGGCCCGCGAGGTCGAGGCCAGGGCGAAGGCCGTCGAGAAGCAGGTCGTCAAGCTCGCGAAGAACCTCGCCGAACAGCGCTACCAGACCGAGGCCGCCCAGTGGCGGCTCGAATCGCTGCAGGCCAGCCGGTGGTCGCGCCTCGGCGATGCCCTGCACACCAAGAAGCCCGGCGAGGTGGCCCGCACCCTGCGCGCCCCCGTGAGCAAGCGCCCCGCGCCGAAACGCTCCGACTTCCCGCCCACCCCGCCGCCGCTCGACCCCGCCCCCGTGACACCGGTCACACCCCAGACGGCGGGTCCGGCCGTCTCCACGGCGATGGCCGAAGGCTTCACGGTCCCCAAGGGCCCGCTCGCCCGGCCGTACCTCACCGTGGCCGCGATCGTCGACCGGCAGTCCGAGGCCCTGTTCCGCTACGAGTGGCGCCAGGTCACCAACTTCGGCCCCGACAACTGGGCCGCCATGCTCGACCAGCACCACCCGCACATGCTCTTCGCCGAGTCGGTCAGGCCCGGCCCCCGGCAGGGCAACGGCGGGCGGTGGCTGGAGGAGCTCGCCGGGCGGGAACGCGGCCTGCGCGACCTGATCGAGGAGTGCGCCCGCAGGGGGATCCGCACCGTCTTCTGGCACTCCGGAGGGCCGATCTCCCTCAGCGTGCCCATGGCGTCCTACTTCGACCACGTCTACACCACCTCCGAGGCGAGGGCCCGCGAGTGGCGGGCCGCCCTGCGCCACGACCGCGTCGGGGTCCTCCCGCAGGCCGTGCAGCCGCGCGTGCACAACCAGATGCCGGCCGCCGGAGGACGGTCCGGGGTGGGCCTCCTCGGCACCGCCCTGCAGGGCGACCCGCCGCCGGACGCCGGCTGGCGGCCCCTCATGACCGACAAGGACACCTACGACGACGTCCTGACCGCCTACCGGTCGGTGTCCATGGTGCTCGCGGGGCCCGACGCGGACGCGCGCGTCGTGGAGGAGCTGTCCGCCTGCGGCACCCCGATCATGCAGCTGGCCGCCCCCATCGGCGGGGACGAGGCGTCGCTGCGGCAGGCGCTCGGCTCGGTCGAGGAGTACCTGGCGGCCGAGGCCGAGTGCGCCTCGGAGTCCCACCAGGCGTGGCGGGCCACCGTACCGGTCACGCCGCTGCTCGACCCCATCCTGGACACCGTCGGGCTGCCGTCGGTGCGCAACTCCGCCTCCGTCACGGCCATCGCCGCCGTGTCCGGCCAGACGGAGCTCGACCACCTGCTCGCCCAGCTCGGACGGCAGGCCCACACCCCCGGCCAGGTCGTCATCGTCGCCGAGGGGCTGGACGCGGCCGTCGTCGAGAAGGCCGCGCGGGCCGTGCACAAGGGCGACGTCGTCGTCCGCGACACCGCCGGCACGCCGGTCACCCGGGGCGCCGCGCTCGACCGCGCGCTCCGCCTCGCCGACGGCGACCTGGTGGCCGTCCTCGACCCGCGCGACCTGTACGGCGAGCACTACCTCGCCGACCTGGTCCGGTACTTCGCCGCCGTGGACGCGGAGATCATCGGCAAGGCGTCCTTCTACGCCCACGTCCCCGGCACCGGCGCCACCCTGCTCCGCCAGCCCGGTGCCGAGCACCGCTTCCTGCCGGAGGTCGCCGGCGGCACCCTGCTGGCCCGCCGCCAGGAGCTGGGCTACCTGGGGATCGCCGACGTCTCGGAAGAATGGGACGAGGTCCTGATGCGCCAGTGCCGCACGGACGGCGTCCGCGTGTACTCGGCCGACAGGTACTCCTACGTCTGCGTCCGCCCCGAGACCGAGCCCCGCCTCCTGTCCTCCTCCACCCTCCAGGGCTACCTCCCGGCAGAACCCCTCGCCATGATCTAGGCGCGGTCAGGGAATGGTTCTCGCCTTCGGCGAGAGCTGTGTTTCCCAGGGGGCTCCCGCCCCCTTCGACCCCGGAACCTTCCGGGCGAGCTGGCCTTTACGGATATATACGACTTTGCCGTGGGTGAGTGGTGGAGAGCTGCCGGCACCATAACCCGCGACCAGCTATGCCGCTACCGGCATGGCATCGCTGGTTGGACGCTGCTCAGCAGTCGCGGGGCTCGGGGATGCGTTCCTGGTGCTGGTGATCCACAGGCAGGGCGTCGTCCTGTGGCGTCCGAGGATGGGGGATCAGCTTTCGTGTAATGGTGGGCTGCTCCTCCGGCCACCCAGGAGGTAGCTGCCACCTGGCCCACACCGTCTTGCCGGGGCTGTCCGCCAGCGGTACGACGCCGAAGTCGTCGGCCAGAGCAGCGACGATCGGCAGTCCCCGGCCGTGGACGGCTTCGACTCCCAGGTCCAGATGCCGTGGCCGGTCCGCTCCGTGATCGGTGACCCGTACGCACAGATCCTCGGACGAGGCCCACAGGGAGATCCGAATCGGCGGAGCGCCGTAAGAGATGGCGTTCCCGAGCAGCTCGCCGACCACCAGGACGACGTCATCGCTTCGGTCGCTCAGACCCCAGCTCGTGAGCCTTTCCACAACCATCTTGCGTGCCTTCCCCACCACCGCCAGGTCGTGGGGAAGGTCCCAGCAGACGGTACGAAGCCCGTCCCGCTTTCCGCTCATCCAAGCTCCTATACGAAGAGTGAGGTCCGATGGTGCGCGGTGCATGTCTCAGCGGGTGGGAGTGTGAGCCGCAACTTGCGCTTCCCTCCCCCAAAGGGGGCATCACTCGCTGTAGCGTTAGGGTGACTGGTTGAGATGGCGGCGCGCAAGTGGAACCGCAAATTGCGCGGCTTTTCGAGATGATTGTCCCTTAGGGCGTTACCTGCGACGAATGGGTGAATGGGAGAAGATGCGCCAAATCAGTAGTCCGACGGTACGCAGACGTCGCCTCGCCTCGGAGTTGAGGCGTATTCGGGAGCGGGCGGGACTGACGATGGACCAAGTGGCCGAGCGGCTTGGCTGGTCGGTTACGAAAGTGTCCCGCATCGAGACATCGAAAGTTGGGGTCACTCCCAAGGACGTTGGCCGTCTCCTCGATCTGTACGAGCTGACGCCGTCCAAGCGCGAGGAACTGCTCGATCTCGCCAGAGATTCCCAGAAGAAGGGCTGGTGGCACGCTTATGGTGATCTACCGACCGAGTACGCCACCTACATCGGGCTGGAGGCCGAAGCGACGTCCATACGGAGCTTTGCGCCGGAAATCATCCCGGGGCTTCTGCAGACAGAGGATTACGCTCGTGCCGTCATTCGAGCGGCGCTGATCATCTCGCCGCAACGTGAGGTCGAGCGTCGGGTCGAGGTGCGCATGGCCAGGCAGAAGCTCCTCTCGCAGGATCGCCCTCTGCGGCTCTGGGCGATCATCGACGAGGCGGCGCTGTGTCGCGTGGTGGGAGGCTCCGAGGTCATGCGTTCGCAACTCGAACGGTTACTTGAAGCGGCTGAGCTACCGCATGTCACCCTTCAGGTTCTCCCCTTCTCCGTCGGCGCCCACGCGGCTACGAGTGGCGGGTTCGAGGTTCTAGAGTTCCCTGTTCCGGCGGACCCGGACGTGGCATTCCTGGAGAACTTGACCGGCAGCCTGTACGTCGAGCACGAAATGGACGTATATCGGTATACGCTGGCATTTGACCATCTGCGCGCCAAGGCGCTGGACCCGGATGAATCCTGTCGCCTCATAGCGGAGATGTTCACCGGCTGAGCTGCAGGGAGGAGGCGCGGTATGTCTACGTTCGACACGGACACGTTGGTATGGCGGAAAAGCTCTCACAGCGGTAACGGCCAGAACTGTGTAGAGGTCGCCCTGTTCAGCGAGTACGGACGCTTCGTGCGGGACAGCAAGATTTCCCAAGGGCCGGCCGTGGCCGTCGCCACTGAGGCGTGGGGGATGTTCATTGCCGCTGTCAGACAGGGTGTGCTTACCCGCTGATCCGTCGCCCCCTCGCCTGCAGGGCGAAAACGCGTTGCGGTAGGAGGGGGAGGCGCGGAACGCTGCTCGGCGTGGAGATGCATGACGGGCAGTTGACGGTGTCGGCCGAGACGGTGCGCCTGTTGGTGGACGAGCAGTTCCCCCAGTGGCGGGGGCTGCCGGTCACCGGCGTCGCCGGTGCTGGGACGGTGAACGCGATCTTCCGGCTCGGCGACCACCTCACGGCTCGGTTCCCTCTGGAGAGCGGGGACGTCGACGTGAAGCGGCGCTGGCTGGAGTCGGAGGCGGAAGCGGCCCGTGAGCTGCTGGGACACACCCGGTTCCCCACGCCGGAGCCGGTCGCGCTCGGTGAGCCCGGGGCGGGGTACCCGCTCCCGTGGTCGGTGCAGACGTGGCTGGCCGGCGTCGTGGCCACCGACGACGACCCGGGCGAGTCGGTCGCGTTCGCGCACGACCTGGCCGTACTGATCGGCGACCTGCGCGCCATCGACACCCGTGGGCGCTCCTTCGCCGGCAACGGCCGGGGAGGCGACCTCCACGCTCACGACGCGTGGATGGAGACCTGCTTCAAGCACAGCGAAGAACTCCTGGACGTTCCCCGGCTGCGTCGGATGTGGGAAGACCTCCGGGTTCTGCCACGGGAAGCGGCCGACGTGATGACCCACAGTGATCTCATTCCCGGCAACGTGCTCGTGTCCGGCGGCCGCTTGGCCGGGATTCTCGACGTCGGCGGCTTCGGGCCGGCCGACCCCGCGCTGGACCTCGTCGGCGCCTGGCATCTGCTCGAGGCCGGGCCGCGGCGGGTGCTCCGCGATGACCTCGGGTGCGACGACCTCGAATGGGAGCGGGGCAAGGCCTGGGCGTTCGTGCAGGCGATGGGACTGGTCTGGTACTACGTCGAGAGCAACCCGACCATGAGCCGGATCGGCCGGCGGACCCTGGAACGCATCTCGGCGGACGAACGGCGGTAGCCCGCCGGAAGGTGGCCGACCTCGACGGACATCCGATCAGCTCCGGAACAGCGGTCCGGGGGGCCGGTCAACCTGTGGTTTCCCGCCGTCGTGACACGATGAGGCCGGCCGCCATGATCAGAGCGTAGGCCACCAGCGGCCACCCCCACGGGCGGCGTGGCGACCACGAGTCGACGAGGATGGCGATGCCGCAGAGGAACGTCGCGGCGGTGAGCAGCCATCCGGTGACGAGCCCCGGCCGGCGGCGACGGCGCGTCAACAGGACGGCCAGGACGATCGTCATCGCGATGCCGGGCCAGGCGAGGGCGATGAAGTCCCAGGTCACACCGGCCGTGTCGGCGGGGCCGCGCAGCACGTTGAAGACCATGTCGCCCACCAGCCAGTCGACGATCGACATAGGTAAGGCCAGGATGAGCATGATGAGAATTCCGTAGAGCTGATCGCCCAAAAAGTTGCTGACAGTAGCCCAGGTGATGGTCACGACCGCCGCCCCATAGGCAATGACCGTTATGGCCGGTGCAATTTGCGTCGACATGCGAACGCTGCTGTCCATGGCGTGGGTCCTCATTTCCTCTTCGCCGCAACCGCGGAGTGGATTGCGGCCGGACCCAGGGGGCGCGAAACGGCGCGTGGTGAGCAGGTCGCCGCTGTCCAGGTCGATCGACCTCCCCTGATGTGGTCACCCGGTCCAGGTGATCTGGCCGTTCGTAACGTTGGCCGTCGAGAGCAGATGTGAAGGTGCGGAGCGTCCGCCGCCCGGCATGGACGAACTGGTCGACCACTGGACGGTGCTCAGCGAGGTGGCTGCCCTGGTCAACGCGCATATTGCTTAACGGCACCCCGATTGAGAAGAAGACCTTCACGCCGTCGTTCACGTTGAGTTGCTAGGTGTCTACCATTAGTAGCTCGGCACCCGTGCCGTGATATGGGACAGCTGCAAGCCGGATGCCGGGCGAAACGAAGGCGCTGGTCGCGACCCTCTATGTCAAACTGTGTTCCAGCTTTTCCAGCCCATGCGCAGAAGTGCAATCTCACGGAGGCGATCTGTGTGCAGCAATGCTCCATTCAGCCTTCGGTTGATCGCTTGAGTCTGTG
This sequence comes from Sphaerisporangium fuscum, assembly GCF_018531465.1. Lineage (GTDB taxonomy): Bacteria > Actinomycetota > Actinomycetes > Streptosporangiales > Streptosporangiaceae > Sphaerisporangium > Sphaerisporangium fuscum. Next base: position 23,756 of record NZ_JAHDTF010000001.1, on the reverse strand, counting down.
AAGAAGCTGTCCCAGCAGCCATACCTGAACAGTTCCCAGCAGCATTAAAAGTCCACACAATGTGATGGGAAGTATCCATTCAAAACCTGTGGGCCACCATTCGAATGACATCATAGAGAGTGCTGCTAACAGAACGAGCCCTAGAGGGGCGGCGAGAATGGCTAGCGGCCAGATCGCGACGGTGTCTTTTCCGCTTAAGAGCATCGCTGTTACCGCTATAGCAGTGGCGGCCAGTATCATCAGATATAGCTTTTGGAATTTATAGGGGAATAGAGGGTCTGGCATTCTATTAACCTTTCGAGCATAACGCCTGTGTGGTCATCGGGTGGCCGGCAAGGCCGGCCACCCGATGATTTACGTCCATTAGTGGAGCGGCCTGTCTGCTACATGAAGATGCCACCCAGATTCTTGACGCCCTGGTAGTAGGTGGCAGCCTTATCTAGGCAGACCTTTCGGGGGTACACTGTATTGCCGCGAACAGGTGCCTTTCCGGTGACCGGATACGCGTTGCAAGTATAGTCGCGCAGGGTCGTGTAGAAGACGGCGTCCACGGAGCCCTTTTTTGCCTTGGTCCAGACCTTGTCGGTCTTGCTCCAGTAGATTACTCCGTAGCCATAGTCGTGCATGTCGCACGCCTTCGTGAAGTCGAATCCACCCCTGATGGTGGAACTACCTGGGCGGTCGACAGCGAACGTGCAGTGGTCGTTGTTGACGCCGACCACTGCTTTACCCCCCGGAGTGCGGATCCACTTCTGGTTGAGACGAGTGGCGCCGTAGTCCATGGGGACCCCGCCGGAAACCCAGCAGCCATCTGTGCCCCACATGTACTGAGATGCGTAGATGCAGTGGGACTGAAGGCCTGCCGCCATCGGTGTAGCGGCCTTGGTAGCAGAGGCAAGCTTGCCGAGCCCCGCATACGTAAGGCTCCACGTGCCGTTCTCGGCTGTGGAAAGCTTCGTGATGTTGCCCTGGGCGTCGTAGACGTAGGAACTCGTCTTGATCGGGTCTTCTTCTATTTGACGAAGGTCCTGAACCTGACGCAGCGCCTTGGAAGAATCGTAAGAGTAGGTGACCACGGTCCCCGCTGAGGTGCCGTCCGCCCTTACGAATTCAAGCGCTTTGAGCTGGCCGGCGATGTCGCCCAGAGCGGCTGAGGTGGCCGTGGTCGTGGTGGCGTAGCGGAAAATGATCGATGCGCACGAAGTAGCGAAAGTGGAACAGTCGGCTTCTGTTCCCGTCGGTGCGGCCGCCAGACGGCTCACGCGCCCTTGCCCGTCGTAGGCGATTCCGTACAGATTCGTTCTCGACGTTCCGGTGCTTGTGATCAGGTACTCCTGGCCGACCTTTGACCATGTAGTGAACCTGGTGGAATCCTCATTCGTCTGGAGCAAAGTGCCGTCGGCGTTCTTGACTACTGTGCTCCCGTCCTCCGCGACAAAGGTGCCTGGATTATTTGCGTCCGCAAGGAATCGCTGCGATTCCTTCCCAGTAGCGAGCTTGATCTGGATATACCCACTAGCGCTGTAGTCATTGAGGCGGTCACCGATCAGGCCGCCCAACGCCTCCAGGCGCCAGTTAGGGCCGAGCACGTTTTCGTTCGGCTGGATGACGGCCATTCGCTGACCAGCAGTGTGGCTACGCGTAACGATCAGGCCATCGTCGACGGCATCGGTGCCGCTAGTGATCCAGACACCGGTATCGGGGTCGACTCTACCGGGCCACAGGTCCTGCGGCGCAGGCCCTGGATCGGCTGGGTCGTCGCCCTCGCCGGGGGTGATGACCTCGTCAGAGGTGACCTCCAGGACCGGCGGCTGCAGGCCGTCGATGTTCTCCGCGGAGGCGAAGACGCGGAAATTGGCGCTGGCGGTCTCTGTGGGGGACTGCAGCACCAGGCCGTGGTTGGGGGTCCCGGCCGCCCACTTGGCCACGATCGGGGTGATGTTCCAGGTCATGGCGCCGCTGCCGCAGGAGCCGAGCTGAGAGCCCTCGGTCGAGGTGACGGCGTCCTCGGTGGTGTTGGTCGGCTGCGGCGTCCAGGTCTGCGTGTCCGCATTCCAGAAGTCGGTGACCCGGCGCACTTGGATGCCCGCCCCTACGTTGGGGCCACAGGAGGGAGCGTCGACGTTGGTCAGTTTGAGCACCGCGCTGGTGGGGGTCTTCAGGCCCTGGGTGTTGAACCGCAGGTAGGCCCGGGCCTTCTCCCCGCTGGTCTCCGTGCCCGCCTTCAGATACTCGCCGGTGACGTTGTTGCCGTCGAAGGCGCTGTTGACATCGGTGTCGCCATTGAGCGGCAGCACGACCGAGGGGGCAACGGTGACCGGGTAGGCCGTGGCCGGGTCGGCCAGGAACTCGCTCGAAGGCTTCAGGACCAGCGTCTTGCCTGTGCCGTTGCCGGCCACCTCGGCGGCGATCGCACCGACGCGCCCCTGGCCGCCCTGCGCCGCCCGGACCTGTCGGCCTTTTCTGCCGTGGGCGGCGAGGGGGGAGTCGGCGTCGTACATCACCGGTGCGGAGGAGGCGGCGACCAGCTTGTCGCCCTCCTTGACCGTCAACCGGCCGTCCTTCTCCTGGCCGACCTGCAGCCCCTTGCCAGTTGCCATCGGCCTGCTTGACGCGGATCGGTCCGGCGTGCAACTCGGTGAGGATCTTGCCGTTCGCCAGCTTGTAGGCGGTGGAGGTCTCCGTACGGTCGACGACCGCACGCTCAGCACCGGCCGACGTCACAGACGAGGAGGGCTGAGGAGTGGGCGAGGCGTAGGCCGCCGTGGTGGCGGCCAGAACGGCCCCAGCGCTGAAAGCGCATGCTAACGCCAGCCTTCGAGAATGGGTCATTGACTTCCCTAAATGAGGGGGTAAAGGCAGCGTCAAGTTACACAGGAAACATTCAGCTTGGCCAGCAAGATCAGATGAAGAATTGCGGTCCCCGGGATTCCGGGGAGTCTCTAGCCGGTCAGCACACAGAAACATCAAGCGTTTGATCAGACAAGATCACTGTGTGCAGCGATACGAGAACAGCCTCTATGTGTCCTAGATCACAGCGGCCTCGAAACCCCTGCTCGAAGGCCGATTCCACAGGTTTGAGTGAGAGGCGGAACGGGAAGATGGAACGATTCACGGCCCCTTATCGCCAACAAGCGAGCTCGGTCATCGTGGAAACCACGTACATCGCGCTGCTCGAAGGAATGTCCGCGCCCGCCCCGATGAATTTGCCGGGAGTCGAGAGGCCGTTTGCTCGTCCCCCCGATTTGCCTGTCCATTCGCACTGCGGATCGGAGCGGGCGGCCTGGCGAGGCGAAGCGGGGCGCCGGCGCCGCTTGGGGGCGCGGTTCAGGCCGATGCCGCGCTCGGCCGGCAGCGCCCGGGCGATATGGCAGACGGCATCAGCCGGGCTGGCCAAGCGCTCGGCGCGGTGGACGGCCGCACGTTCAGCCCTCGTCCAGCACCCGCCGGACGTAGGTGACGGCCGGGCGGCCGTACACGCGGTGCACCGCGCCGATCGCGGCGTGCAGCCGGGGCAGGGCCCAGTCGGCGGGCCGGAGTGGTTCCGGGAGCCGCGGTGCGCGCAGGGTGTCGACCATGGCCGTGCCGAGCAGGCGGCTGAAGGCGCGCAGCGCCGCCGCGTCGGCAGGGGGTGCCTCGGGGGCCCTGCGCAGGGCGGCTTCGATGGCCTCGGCATGCCGGGCGTACTCCTCGCTCAGACTTCCGAGATCCCAGGCCTCGTACGCGGCGCGGGCGGCGTCCTCCTCCGGCATCGCGATGGTGACCTTGCGCAGCCGGACCCCTTCCGGCGGGCTGAGCAGCGGGCCGAGCTGGGCCGAGCGGTCGGTGAGCGCGATGAGCACCCCCTGTTGGAGCAGGCCGTACCCGGTGAGCAGCGCGGCCCGGCGCAGCGCGTCTCGGTAGGCGCGCTCGGTCTCCGGCACGTGGTAGAGCAGCGCGTGGAAGTGCCCGGCCCACTGCGCGGGTTCCGCCGAGCCGCCCTGCCGGATCCGTGCGAAGCCGGCCGCCATGTCGCCGGCCAGCCGGTAGTACGCGCCGCCGCCGCGTCGTTCGCTGGTCAGGTGGCCCTCGCGTCGCATGCGGGCGAGAAGGGCGCGCGCGGCCGCCTCCGTCAGATCGAGATCCTGCAAGAGCCTGGTCAGCGCGGTCCCGGACAACTCCGTCCGTCCGGCCGCCCCGAACAGGAACGGGACGAGCGCGACAGAGCGCCCACGCGAGGGTCTTGCGACCGCCCCTCCCGATGCTACATTCTCGTTCACGATCGTGAGCATATTCGACACATGAGGAGGCCCCTATGGCACGGCTCCGGGCACTGGCGTTGAACTGGGGGCCGACGATCGTCTTCAACGTCGTCCTCCCGTACCTGACGTACGCGATGCTGACCGACCGCGGCATGCCGGACGTCGCCGCGCTCGCGATCTCCGGAGTCTGGCCGGCCGCCGAGGTGCTGGTGATCTTCCTGATCCGGCGCCGCGTCGACGACTTCGGTGTGCTCACGCTGGTCGTGGTCGCGCTCGGCGTGCTCAGTTCGCTGGCGTTCCAGAGCGCACGGCTGGCGCTGGTCAAGGAGTCGGTGGCCACCGGCCTGTTCGGCGTGATCCTGCTCGGCTCGCTGGTGATGAGCCGTCCGCTGATGTTCTACTTCGGACGGAAGTTCGCCACCGACGGCAGCGACGAGGGGCTGGCCAGGTGGAACGCCCTGTGGCAGTACCCCGGCTTCCGCCGCGTGCAGCGGATCCTCACTCTCGTGTGGGGGCTGGCGTACCTGGCCGAGGCGATCGTGCGGGTCGTCCTGTCCTACCAGCTGCCGACCTCGACGATGGTCGTGGTCTCCACGGTGCTGCCCATCGCGGTCACCGCGGCGCTCGTCACCTGGACGATCATGTACGCCCGCCGCAGCCGCGCCGCCGCGGCCCGCGCCAACCCGGCGGCCATGTCCGCCTAGAGGTTGCCGACGGCGCTCCTGACCGCGTCGAGAAGGGTGGCGGCACGGGGGTCCGGCACCCCTTCCTGGATGTGGTTCATGACGTAGCCGAAGGCCAGGCCGGTCGCCGGATCGGCGAAGCCGAGCGATCCGCCGTGGCCGGGGAACCCGAAGGCGGTGGGGCTGTACCAGAAGGCGTCGGGTGTCGGCAGTCCGAAGCCGGTGCCGATCCGGACGGGCGTGCGCAGGATGCGGTCGACACCACTGACCTGCTCCGCGGTCGCCGCCGCCAGGGTGTCGGGCGAGAGGATGCGATGCCCGTCCACCTCACCGATGAGCGCGGCGTAGAAGCGGGCCAGCGCGCGGGCGGTGCAGATGCCGTTGGTCGCGGGCATCTCGGCGCACTGCTCGTCGGGGTCGTCGTGGTTCAGGAACGGCGTGACGACGCTCATCGACCGCATGGTCAGCGATGTGGGGTCGGTGAAGGCCCGCATCATCTCGCGGGCGGCTTCGGGCAGGGCGTCCAGGTCGATCGCGGCGAGCGCGTCGAGGTCGATCGGGGCGGAGACGATCCGGCTGACCCGGTGAAGCTCGCTCTTCGGCAGCCCGATCCACAGGTCCAGGCCGAGCGGGGCGGCGATCTCTTCGGCGAGGAACGTGCCGAGGCTGCGGCCGGTCACCCGTCTGACGACCTCGCCGACCAGCCAGCCGTAGGTGTGCGCGTGGTAGCCGTGCTCGGTGCCCGGCTCCCAGTACGGGCGCTGGGCGGCGAGCGCGGTCACCATCGGGTCCCAGGCGATCGCCTCGGCGGGGGTGATCGGATGGTCGATCGCGGGTAGGCCGGCCTGGTGTGTGAGCAGCCAGCGGACCGGGATGCGCTCCTTGCCGTTCGCCGCGAACTCGGGCCAGTACTCGGCCACGGGCGCGTCCAGGTCCAGTTCGCCCCGCTGTGCCAGCAGGTGGGCGCAGGCGGCGGTGACGCCCTTGGTGGTGGAGAACACGACCTGCAGGGTGTCGTGCTCCCACGGGCGGCCGCTCTCGGGATCGGCGATTCCGCCCCACAGGTCGACGACCTCGCGGCCGTGCAGGTAGACGCCGACCGCGGCGCCCACCTCCCGGCCGCCGGCCAGATTGGCGGCGAACGCCTCACGCACTCCTTCGAATCCCGGTGCGGTGTAACCGCCGATTTCGGGCATGCGTCATCGCCTTCCGTGTTGTCGGGTCGCCGGGAGGTTCTACCTACGCCATTTCTCGATGAGCCAGGCGCAGATCTCCGGCTCGGTCATCTCGGGAAACTCTTCGCCGAACGTGACGAGTGCCCGTATCGCTTCGTCTCGGTCGAGGCCGCGCGCCGCCGCTTCCCTGAGGTACTCCTGGCGAGCGGCGGAAGGACGGCCTCCGCCCGCGCCGCGGCCCGGGAGGCTGCCGCGCCACCGGACGATCTCCTCCAGCCGATCAGCCCGCCAGCCGGGAGCGCCGTCGACCTCGACGTCGGGCTCGGGGAACGGGTGGTCTGAATCGCCGGGGTAGCGGGAGCGCCACTTGTGCACCGCGTGCCGGCTCACTCCCAGCGCCTCGCCGATGCCCACGACTCCGAGGAAACGCTCGGTCATGGTGCACCAACTTGTCTGTCCGGCCTCCTTCGCGGATCTCATTACTACCACGCCGGAGGTGGAGTGTCCGCGTCCGCAGCGCACGTCGAACATCGTCTCCGATGGAGACGAAGATAGGCCTGCCGATGAACGTCGTCAACAATAGAGACGAAGTTCTTCGGGTCACTCCGACGGCAGCAGGTACCGCCAGGAGACGACGTAGGTGTGGCCGTGGTGGTCGTGGAAGGACGGCCAGACGTTGCGCTTGCCGTCGCGGTGGATGCCGCCGATGGCGGCCTTGGCCTGGGCGCCGGACAGCTTCTTGGTGACGATGCCCGTGGCGGCGGCGGACGGCTCGGGGACGCCGGCGGGCCAGGGCTTGCCGCCCTGGCCGGGGCGGGGCTGGGCGATCAGCAGGACGCGGCCGGCCGTGTAGGGGGTCGATTTGCGGGCGATGCGGTCGGCCAGCGCGGCCAGAGCGTCGCGGGCGTGGTACAGCCCCTTGGGGTAGACGTTCTGTGAGCGCGTCTCCTCGAGGGCGTACGCGGCGACGGTGCGCATCGTGCGGCCGTCGCGGACGCCGAGCAGGGTCGTGGTGGCGTCGTAGATGTGGGGCCCGCCCTTCGGGGTGGGGCTCGCGGGCTGGCCGGCGAGGTCCTTGCGCAGGCCGCCGAGCAGGTTGTCGAGCTCGCCCGGCTTCAGGGTCAGCCGGCGTTCGGCCGAGGCGACCACCAGGCCGTCGCTGTAGACGGCGATCTTGGGCGGGTTGAGCCCCTTGCGGACGTTGCCGATCAGGCCGCCGTAGGAGTCCCACAGCGCCACCAGTTGCCTGCCGCTCGCCCGGGTGGCGGCGACCTGCTGCACTCCGGTCGCGTGAGGGGGGACGACGCCGGGCGAGGGCCGGGAGCATCCGGCGACGGTCGTGATCAGTAAGGCGAACAGCAGCTTGCTGCGAAGGCCTGTCATCGGTGACTCCCTCTCCGCGCGCTCGGGCCGGGGCCGGCCGTCGGGCCTGCCGGTGCTGACACCGTAACGCTTTCCGCGGATGTCGCCGCCGCACCGTTGACATGTGACCATTTGGTCACCTATTCTTTGGATGTGACCGACGACGACCGCGTGTTCAAGGCCCTCGCCGACCCGACACGCCGATTCCTGCTCGACCTGCTCTTCGAACGTGACGGCCGCACGCTCAGTGAGCTGGAGTCCGGGCTGGAGATGACCCGCTTCGGTGTGATGAAGCACCTGAAGGTGCTCGAAGAGGCGGGTCTGGTGGTCGCGCGGCGGTCCGGCCGGGAGAAACTCCACTTCCTCAACCCGGTGCCGATCCGCTTGATCCACGACCGGTGGATCGACAAGTACACAGAGCGCCAGGTGTCGGCGCTCGCGGACCTCAAGGCAGAACTGGAGAACGACGCATGACGACCGCCACCACCACCTCGGTGACCACGCAGGTGTACCGGGTCTACATCAAGGCCACCCCCGAGGCGATCTGGGACGCCATCACCAAGCCGGAGTGGACCGCCCGCTACGGCTACACCGGTTACGCCGACTACGACCTGCGCCGGGGCGGCGCGTACAAGATGCGGGCCACCGAGCAGTTCAAGGAGGAGTCGCTGAGCAGGGGAGGTGAGGCCCCCGACGTGGTGATCGAGGGCGAGGTCCTGGAGGCCGACCCGCCGCGCAAGCTGGTCACCACCTTCCGCATGCTGATGGACCCGGAGATCGCGGCGGAGAAGGCCACGGTGGTCACCCACGAGATCAAGCAGCTCGACGGCGGCGTCTGCTCCCTGACCCTCATCCACGAACTGGAGGGCGCGCCCAGGCTCGCCGCGCTCGTCAGCGGCCAGTGGGAGGACCAGGGCGCGGGAGGCGGCCACGCCTGGGTGCTCAGCGACCTTAAGAGCCTGCTGGAGACCGGGAAGTCGTTCACCGAGCAGACGGCGTAACCCCGCAGCGTGCCGGAGGCCCCGCCCTGAGCGGGGCCTCCGTGCTCATGAGGCCAGATGGCTCCGGTGGGCGACCTGCGGGCCGAGCACCCGCAGCAGTTCGAGCCGCTCGATGCTCTCGGTGCCCGGCGGTGGGGTGAAGACCAGCACCCGCTGGTCCTCGGTGGGCGTCAGGAGGGTCTCGCAGTCGAGCTCGACCGGGCCGATCTCGGGGTGGAGCACCCGCATGCGGCTGCGGTGCCGTACGGCCACCTCGTGGAGCTCCCAGAGCGCGGCGAACTCCTCGCTGGCGGCCCGCAGCCGTCCGACCAGCTCCGTCGCCGCCGCGTCCCCGCCCCGCCGGGCGGCCGCCGCGCGCAGGTCCGCGACGTGGACGCGGCTGAGATGGTCCTGCTCGTCGGCGGGATAGGCCGCCCGCACGGCGGGATCGGTGAACCAGCGCCACACGATGTTGCGGTCCCTCCCCTCGACCGTGCAGACGCAGCCGAACAGCGCCTCGGCCATGGGGTTCTGCGCCAGCAGGTCACCGAGGTCGCTGAGGATGTGCGCGGGCGTCTCCTCCAGCCGGTCGAGAAGGTAGAGCAGACCGGGCCGCACATGATCGCCGGCGTAGCGGTCCACGGGCGGGGGATGCCCGGCGAGCAGGTAGAGATGGTCCCGCTCGTCCTGGGTCAGCCGCAGGGCGCGGGCGAGCGAGGAGAGCAACTGGGTGGACGGCTGCGGGCTGCGGGCCTGTTCGAGGCGCATGTAGTAGTCGGCCGACATCCCGGCGAGCTGCGACACCTCCTCGCGCCGCAGTCCCGGCGTACGCCTGCGCGCCCCGCCCGCCAGGCCCACCTCGTGGGGACGCAGGCGTTCACGCGATCGGCGCAGGAAGTGGGCGAGCTCCTCGCGGTCCATCCGCATGACCTCATCATCACCCGGGCACGGCCGCCGCGGTGACCGCGAGCCTAGGGTCGCTGATCCTAGGGAGTGCGGTCCGCTCCTCCTCGGCGCCCGGCGGTGCGAGTGTCGTCGGCACCGACATCGAGGAACGCGAAGGAGAACCATGCCCACCGTGTCCGTAGACGGTGCCCGTATCCCCTACACGACGGAAGGCTCCGGCCCCCGCCTGGTCCTGGTCCACGGCACCGGTCCCGGTTCCGAGCTCACCTGGGGCCATCTGGTCGACCGGCTCGCCGACCGCAGCACCGTGGTCCTGCCCGACCTCTCGGGCAGCGAGAAGGCCGTGGACGACGGCGGCGAGCTGACCGTCGAGGGGCTGGCCGAGCAGGTCGCGGCCGTGGTGGACGACGCCGGGGGCGAGCCGGTGGACCTGGCGGGGTTCTCCCTCGGCGCCCCGGTGGCGGCCGCCGTCGCGGCCACCCGCCCCGACCTGGTGCGGCGTCTGGTGCTGATCGCCGGGCTCGCCCGCACCGACGAGTACCTCCGCCAGCTGATGATCTCCTGGCGGCGCAACGCCGGCGACCCCGAGACGTTCGGCCGGATCGCCATGCTCACCGGCTTCAGCCGCGCCCACCTGGAGAAGCTCGGCAGCGAGGGGACCGAGAGGCTCGTCCCGAACATGCGGCCCACGCCCGGAATCCTCCGGCAGGTGGCCCTGGACCTGCGGATCGACGTCCGCGACCTGCTGCCGCGCGTCCGGGCGGAGACCCTGGTGATCGGCTGCACCCGGGACGCCACCGTCCCGGTGGAGAACGCCCGCGAACTCCACGCCGGCATCCCGGGCAGCGTCTACGCCGAGATCGACAGCGGTCACGTCGTGGTCTTCGAGCGCCCCGAGGAGGTCGTCCGGCTGCTCCGGGACTTCGTCCACCGGCCCTGACCGGGCGGCTCCATCGCCCTAAGCTGGCCCCCATGAAGCGCCTGACCGCCGTCCTGGGGGCCGCGCCGGCGCCGCAGGGGGAGTGGGAGCGGGAGGCGAGGTTCGTCTCCACGGCGGCCCTGCGCACGCCGGGACGGCCGGTGGCCGAGGTGGCGGGGGAGCTGGCCACGCGGCTTCGCGGCGTGCCGGGGGTCGCGAAGGTGGACGTCCGGCCGAACGGCTTCCTGGTGATCGAGGTCGCCGTGCCCGGGGAGATCGTGCGCGAGATCCTGGACGCCCCTCCTCCCGAAGGCGGGCGCCGCGATCTGCCGGAGCCGTGGCCTGACTTCCCGCGCACGTGGGGCAACCCCGGCTTCGTGGTCAGGTACGCCTATGTGCGGGCGGGAGCGGTCGGGCGGTGGGCCCGCGGCCTCGGCATGCCGGACGCCGAGGGGTTCCCCGCCGAGGCGCTGGACGATCCGTCCGACCGGGCCGTGCTGCGGGTGCTGGCCGAGCTGCCGAGCAGGCGGGCGAGCCGCGACCCGGGCTGGCCGGCGTACCTGGAGCGGCTGGCGGAGGCCTATCACGACGCGTTCGAGCACGCCCCGCCGCTTCCCAAGGGGGACGAGGGCTTCTCCGGCGCCCATCTGGCGAGGGTGCGGCTGGCCGAAGCGGTGCGCCGGGTGCTGGGGGAGGGCCTGGGGGAGCTGGGGGTGGTCCCGCCCGGCAAAATCTAGCTAAAACCGGCAAATAACCGAAAGTGGTACGCCTTGCGGCCCCGACGGCGGAAGATGTTCCACCCCGCCGTCTCGCCAGGTGAGCACAGGGCGCGGGAGGATCACAGGTCGGATAGCCTCGTTCGGGTGAGTCGATTCGCCCATCCAGCCGGTGACCGGCACGCCGAAGTGCTGCCCGAGGAGCGTCCCCCGCAGGCGCCGGCCGACCTCAACACGCTCGTCCCCACCATATGGCCGCGAACGTCCGGCCGCGCGGACGGCGCGATCACGATCGGCGGCGTGGACGTCCGCGATCTGGCCCGTGAGTACGGCACCCCGCTCTACGTCATCGACGAGGACGACTTCCGCTCACGCTGCCGCGACTACCGGTCCGCCTTCCACGGCGACGACGTCTACTACGCGGGCAAGGCCTTCCTGTGCAAGGAGGTCGCGCGCTGGGTCGACCAGGAGGGCCTCGGCCTCGACGTGTGCAGCGGCGGCGAGCTGGCCGTGGCGCTGAGCGTCGGCTTCCCGCCCGAGCGCATGGCCCTCCACGGCAACAACAAGTCGGCGGCCGAGCTCGAGAGGGCGATGCGCGCCGGGATCGGCCGCATCGTCGTCGACTCCTTCGACGAGATCGCCCGGGTCGGCTACCTGGCCGAGCGGCTCGGCGTACGTCCCAAGATCCAGATCCGGGTCACCACCGGCGTCGAGGCGCACACCCACGAGTTCATCGCCACGGCCCACGACGACCAGAAGTTCGGCCTGTCGCTCAACAGCGGCGCGGCGGCCGAGGCCGTCCGCCGCATCCTGGCCCTGCCGCAGCTCGAACTCGTCGGCCTGCACTCCCACATCGGCTCGCAGATCTTCGACACCGCAGGCTTCGAGGTCGCCGCCCGGCGCCTGGCCGTGCTGCTGACCCAGATCAAGCAGGAGCACGGCGTCGTCCTGCCCGAGCTCGACCTCGGCGGCGGCTACGGCATCGCCTACCTCGGCGGCGACGACGCGCCCGACATCAAGGTGATCGCCGACAGCCTCCGCCAGATCGTCACCAGGGTCTGCGAGGACGCCGGCCTCCCGGTCCCGAGGCTCACGGTCGAGCCCGGCCGGGCCATCGCCGGCCCCGGCGGCGTCACGATCTACGAGGTCGGCACCGTCAAGGACGTCGAGGGCCTGCGGGCCTACGTCAGCGTCGACGGCGGCATGAGCGACAACCTCCGCACCGCGCTGTACGGCGCCGAGTACACCTGCGTGCTCGCCTCCCGCACCAGCGGCGCCGAGCCCATGCTGTCGCGCGTGGTCGGCAAGCACTGCGAGAGCGGCGACATCGTCGTGCGCGACGTGTGGCTGCCGTCCGACCTCGCCAACGGCGACCTGCTCGCCGTGCCCGCGACCGGGGCGTACTGCCGGTCGCTGGCCAACAACTACAACTACCTGCCGAAGCCCGCGGTGGTGGCGGTCAAGGACGGCGCTGCCCGCCTGATCGTCCACAGGGAGACCGAGGACGACCTGTTGAGGGGGCAAGTGTGAAACCCGTCGCACCGGAAGCAAGTGGGGACGCCGAGGCGCGGCAGGACCAGCGGGGACGTCACGAGAAACCCGGCGACCCCGGCCGGCCGCTGAAGGTCGCGCTGCTCGGCTGCGGCGTCGTGGGGTCGCAGGTCGTGCGCCTGCTGCACGAACAGGCCGACGACCTCACCGCCCGCGTCGGCGCGCCCCTGGAGCTCGCCGGAGTCGCGGTCAGGCGCCTGGGGCGCAAGCGCGACGGCGAGGTCGACCCCGCCCTGCTCACCGCCGACGCCGAGGCCCTGGTCACCCGCGACGACGTCGACATCGTCGTCGAGGTGATCGGCGGCATCGAGCCGGCCCGGTCGCTGATCCTCGCCGCCCTCGACCGCGGCAAGTCGGTCGTGACCGCCAACAAGGCGCTGCTCGCCGAGGACGGCGCGGCGATCCACGGCGCCGCCAAGCGGCACGGCGGCGACCTGTACTACGAGGCCAGCGTCGCCGGGGCGATCCCGCTGCTCCGCCCGCTGCGCGAGTCGCTGGCGGGCGACCGCGTCCACCGCGTGCTCGGCATCGTCAACGGCACCACCAACTACATCCTCGACAAGATGGACTCCACCGGCGCCTCCTTCAGCGACGCGCTCGAGGAGGCCCAGGCCCTGGGGTACGCCGAGGCCGACCCGACCGCCGACGTCGAGGGCTTCGACGCCGCGGCCAAGGCCGCCATCCTGGCCGGGCTCGCCTTCCACAGCCGGGTGACCGCCGCCGACGTGCACCGCGAGGGCATCACCGAGATCACCGCCACCGACGTGGCCAGCGCCAAGGCCATGGGTTACGTCATCAAGCTGCTGGCGATCTGTGCCAGGTCCGACGACGGCCGCTCGGTCGGCGTGCGCGTCCACCCGGCGATGATCCCGAGGAGCCACCCCCTGGCCGGGGTCCGCGAGGCGTACAACGCGGTGTTCGTGGAGGCGGAGTCCGCGGGCCAGCTGATGTTCTACGGCAAGGGCGCCGGCGGGGCGCCCACCGCCTCGGCGGTGCTCGGCGACATCGTGGCCGTCGCCCGCAACCGCATCGCCGGCACCCACGGCCCGCAGGAGTCGACCTACGCCGACCTGCCCGTCCACCCGATGGGGGAGACGGTCACGCGCTACCACGTCTCGCTCGACGTGGCCGACAAGCCCGGCGTGCTCGCCCGGGTCGCCGACATCTTCTCCACGCACGACGTGTCGATCCAGACGGTCCGCCAGGAGGGGCGTGGCGACGACGCCCAGCTGGTGCTCGTCACCCACCGGGCCAGCGACGCCGCGTTGTCCGCGACAATAGATGGGCTGCGCGAGCTCGACATCGTCAGAGGGGTGACGAGCGTGATGCGCGTCGAGGGCGACGAGACGCCCTGACCTGGGACATCCCGGGCGTCTTCCCCCGCCCCCGCGGGGCCGGATGCGAAAGGGTGACAGTTGGGAGAGGGCGACCCCACACCGCTCGGCTACGTACGCACGCCGACGGCGGGCCCGGCCGAGCTGTCGTTCGACGACGGGCGGCCGGTCCTCGCGGGCGAGACGGCGAGCCTGCCGCTGACGGTCGCCGACGTCGCCCGGCTCCGCCTCCACGACGGGGTGCGGGTGCGCTGGCCGGACGGCCGCGAGGGCGTGCTCGAGGCCGTCCTCGCCCTGGCGGCGGCCGGGGTGCCCGTGCACGCCGGCGAGGCGCCCGCCTGGGTCGAGGACGCCGATCCCGGCCTCGCCGGGCTGCTCACCTCCTGGGCGCCGCAGGAGCGCGACGACTCGGTCCGGTCGGTGAGCGACCTGCGCCGTGAGGAGCACAGCCTGCGGCTGCGCCGCCACGCCCTGCGACGCGACACGGGTGCCCCCGCCAAGGTCAGCGTGGTGATGTCCAGCAAGCGTCCCGGGCTGCTCGGCTCGGCGCTGGCCCAGATCGCGCGCCAGCGCCACGTCGAGGTGGAGGTCGTGCTCGGGCTGCACGGCGTCCCCGCCGCGCACGACGACGTACGACGGGCCGTCGAGGCGTTCCCGCTCCCGATCACCGTGGTGGAGGCCGACGCCTCGGCCCCGTTCGGCGAGGTGCTCGACCAGGCGGCGCGCAGAGCCGGCGGCGACGAGATCGCCAAGTGGGACGACGACGACTGGTACTCCCCGGAGCACCTCGCCGACCTGCTGCTCGCCCGCGCCTACAGCGGGGCCGACATCGTGGGCACGGCCGCGGAGTTCTTCTACCTGGAGCCGCTCGACGTCACGATCCGCCGCACCGACTACACCAGCGAGATCTGGTCCGACCACGTCGCGGGCGGCACGATCCTCGTCCCCCGGGACAGGTTCCACGAGGTGGGCGGGTTCGAGGCGCTGCCGCGCGGGGTGGACGCCGCGTTCCTCAAGACCGCCCACGCCGCGGGCGCCCGCATCTACCGCACCCAGGGCCTCGGGTACGTGCTGCGGCGCTCGCTGGCCGCCGGGCACACCTGGCAGCTCCCGCTGGCCCACTTCCTGAGGGTCGCCACCAACCAGTGGCGCGGTTTCCGCCCGAGCCGCATCCTGGAGGCCGCGTGACCGTACGGCCCCGGCACACCCGTCCGATCCCCCGCCCGACGATGGAATGCCGATGACGCCCCGGATCCGCGGGAACGACTACACCCTGCTCGACCCGCCCGCGCTCGGCGCCTGGACGCCACGCCTGCGGGTCAGCGTCGTGATCCCCGCCTACGACGGCCAGGACAAGCTCGACCTCGCCCTCGCCGGCCTCGCCGCGCAGACCTACCCCGAGGAGCTCCTCGAGGTGATCGTGGTCGACAACGGCAGCACGCCGCCGCTGCGCCTGCCCCCCGTCCGGCCCACCGGCACCCGGCTGATCTCCTGCACCGAACCGGGCCGGGCCAACGCCCGCAACGCCGGGCTCGCGGCCGCCACCGGCGAGGTGATCCACTGGCTCGACTCCGACGTGGTCGCCGACCGCCGAGAGGTCGAGGCGCACATGCGCTGGCACCACCTCGCGCCCTACCTCGTCGTCACCGGCTACCTGCGCTTCACCACCGCCGAACTGCCCGCGCCGGAGGTGGTCGCCGCGGCCGACGACCTCGCCAAGCTCTTCGAGCCCGCCGAACCCCACGAATGGCTGGTCGACCTCGTCGGCCGCACCAAGGGGCTCACCCAGACCCCGAGCCGGGCCTTCAGCCTGCACATCGGCGGCGCCACGTCGGTCGGGCGGCGCCTGATGGAGGCCGCCGGGCCGATGGACGAGGAGCTCATCCTCGGCCAGGACACCGAGATGGGCTACCGGCTGGCCCAGGCCGGCGCGGTGTTCGTCCCCGAGCCGCTGGCCCGCGGGTTCCACCTCGGCCCGTCGATGCGCATGCGCGGCAAGGAGCCCATCGACCGCGTCAGCCACGCCCTGATCGCCGACCGCGTCCCGCAGTACCGCTGGCTGCGCACCCACCCGGCGCGCCAGTGGAAGGTCCCCTACCTCGAGGTCGTCGTGGAGGCCGCCGGGTACGAGGACACGCGGGCCACCGTCGACGCCGTCCTCGCCGGCACCGTCCCCGACGTGTCGGTGCTGCTCGTCGGCCCCTGGGACACCCTCACGCCCGAGCGCCGGGCCCCGCTCACC
This sequence comes from Sphaerisporangium fuscum, assembly GCF_018531465.1. GTDB lineage: Bacteria > Actinomycetota > Actinomycetes > Streptosporangiales > Streptosporangiaceae > Sphaerisporangium > Sphaerisporangium fuscum. Next base: position 7,647 of record NZ_JAHDTF010000001.1, on the reverse strand, counting down.
GACCCGACGCTCGACCTCGCCCTCCTGCACGGCCACTACGCCTACGAGGGAAGGGTGACGCTCGCCCCCGCCGAGCCCGAGCGCGTCGCCCCGTTCCGCCTGCGTCTGCCCGCGGGGTGGGTGCCGGGGGAGGACACCCTGGCCCGGCTGCTCGACCTGATCGTCGAGGGCGACCACGGGCTGGTCAGCGTGCTGCTGTCGGAGAGCGCCGAGGGGATCGTGGCGGCCCGCCTCGAACGCCGTTCCGCCTTCGCCCGCGCCGCCATCGTCGCCGGAGCCGATGCTGACGCTCACGACGAGGCGGTCGACGACGTGTACGGCACGCTGTGGATCGACGGCGAGACGCCGGGCTTCACGCCCGCCGCCGAGGCCGTGCCGGTCAAGGGACGCCGCATGGCCTACCGCGCCCGACTGGAGGCCGAGGCCGAGATCGCGAAGCTCACCAAGGAGGTCGAGCGGCTGCGCGGCCAGGTCGGCAAGTGGCGTGAGGAGGCCGGCCGATGGCGCAAGACGGCCGTCGACCTGCGCCGCGACGTCGGCGCCCTGCGCCGGGAGGTCGCCGCCCTCAAGGCGAGCCGCCTGCGCAGCGTGATCAAGCGCATCTCGTCCCGGCGGCCCGGCCCCGGGAGGACGACCACCGAGCCCGGCAGCGGCTCACCGCCCCAGCAGGACGGTTCGTAGGCACCGCACGAGCAGCCCCGGCGCGTCACAGGCCCGGCAGGACGGTTCGCAGGCGCCGCACGAGCGGCTCGGGGCTCAGCGGCCCAGCAGGGCCGTTCGTAGCCGCCGTACGAGCCTCTCGGGCGCCGGCCTCTTCGGCGTGGGGTTCGGCTTGCGTACGCGAGCCGTGACCGGGCCGTCGCCGGAGCGGGAGGCGGCGTTCGGAGCCGCCTCCGCGGGCGCGGGCTCGCGGGAGGCGCGGGGAGCCCCGTCGCCGGCGGAGGGATCGCGGCCGGTGCCGGAAGCCCCGTCGCCGGCCCCGGATCCCGTACCGGCGCCGGCCACGGGCTTGGCGGGCCAGAACTCCGCCGCCTCGCCACGCCGCACGCCGTGGGTCTGCCCGATCACCTCGTCGAGGTCCTCGCCGGGGGCCGCGAGCAGCCGCGCGCGGTTGACGGCGTCGGTGCGCTCCAGCCGGGCCGTACGGCCGTCCGGGAACGCCACCACCAGCAGGCCCGCGCGCTCGTCGGTCACCGCCTTCACCATCAGCTCCAGCGTGCGGCGCGAGAGCGGGACGTTCACAGGCCCGGTGTACCTGAACGGGACCGGAGCGGGGTCCCCGGCGGGCCCGGGGGCGAGCCGGACGGCCGGATCGTGCCGGAACCGCTCCCGGATCAGCCGCGCCTCGAAGTCGGGATCATCCAGCACCTTGTGGCGCCCATCGGTCAGCCTCCCCCAAGGCCCCACGAGGGTGACCTCGACGTCGGGCAGGCTCCCCGCCAGCGCCGCGCTCACGGCCTCCCGCACCTGCCGCTCGCCGGCGCCCTCCACGTCGAGGACCACCTCGACGTACGCCACCGGCCACCGCCTGCCGCGATCCTTGCGCAGGTCACGGCGGAGCGGGACGCGGTTGGCGAGGTAGGGGGCCACGACCCGGACGGTCGCCTCGGTGTCGAGGCGCTGGGCGGGCAGCCCGAGGTGGACGGCGCGCGCCTCCATGTCGGGCACGAACACCGCGCCGCTCATCGCCAACCGGTAGGCGAACTCGGTGTCCTCGCCGCGCAGCACCTCCGGGTCCAGGCCGCCCACCTGGTGGAACAGGGCGCGGCGGAACGAGACGGTGGGCCCGGTGCACACGTGGTAGGGGTTCTTGCTGGCGCGCAGCCCGTCCAGGCGGCGGATGGTCGCCTCCGTGGAACTCGGCACGGCCGACGTCATGTCGAACAGCGACTCCAGCGCACCCTCGCGCACCGCCGTGTGCACCGCCGCCGCCTCGAGCGGAGGTTCCTCGATGAACTTCTTCGCGCCGATCGTGACGACGTAGTCGGTGAGGTGGTGCCAGCGCATGAGGGCTTCGATGTGCTCGCGGCAGATCACCATGTCGGAGTCGAGCCGCTGGACGATCTCGCCGCCGGCGAGGGCGACCCCGGTGTTGATCGCGTGCGCCGTACCCCAGCCACCGGGCGCGCTGGTCACCAGCCGGGTGTTCCCGGGACGGACGTGGGGCAGCCGCAGCGCCGGCTCGCTGCCGTCGTCGACGACCACGACCTCCATCAGGTGCGCGGGATAGGTCTGCGCGGCCAGCGCGGCGAGCGTCAGGTCGAGACGGTGCTGGGCCCCGTGGGCGGGGATGACGACGCTGACGGTCAGGGCCGGGGTCCATTCACCGAGCGGCGGCGGGACGAGAGGGGAGTAGTCGTTGTGGCGGATCCTCGGCCGGCGGCCCCCACCGGCCGCCGGGACCGGCTCGGGCCACTCGGGGGTCATCGGTGAGGAGGCAGTCAAGACGATCGCTCCTAACGTCGTTCCGGTACGCCGCCGGGAGCCGACCCTACCCAAGGAACCTGAGAGCTTCATGTGAGGGGAGGCCCTCCACGATGGCCGCCACCTGCGAATCCTCCCCCACCCCTGGAAACAGGCCCTTTTTCGCGATCTTTACTTCCCCCTTTACTCCCACCCCCGCCACCCACCCCCCCTCCCCCGAACAAGGAGACCCAACCTCCACGCGCCCCCCGAAACCACCCATCCCCCGGCCTCGTCCGCAGCGGGTAGGTGACGGGGTCCCGGCCTTGGCCTGGGGACGGCGGGTGCTGGTCGGCAGCCAGGGGCCTCGGAGATCGTGGAGGCGGGGTTCGAACCCGGTACGGGACGGCGTTCGCAGCCGGGGGCGACAAGGGCCGTGGTCGTTCCGCTGGTTCGGGGACGACGGGTGCCGGTCAGCAGCTGGCGGTCCAGGAGTGCGGCGTCCCCGATCTTGGTTTGGGGACGGTGGGTGCTGGTCGGCAGCTGGCGGTCCCAGGGGTGATGGGTCGTGGGCGGCGTCCCGGTCTTGGTTTGGGGCGGCCGGTGCTGGTTCGCAGCTGGGTTTCAGGGGCTCGAGTGGTGAAATCTGGTCCAGCTTGCGGGTCGGGTGGAGCGGCGGTGTGAACGGTCGCCGCCGCATCCCTGCTGGGCAGGGGCGTGTTCATCCGGCGCCGCGACGGTGAGGAGTGGTGCGGCGAATTCGGCGCCGTTCGCGGCGGGACACCCGGTGAACCTGATCACCTCACCCTTCCCGTGGGTCACTTCTTGGGCGCGGCCGGTGTCGGAGTGGAGGATTCCGCGCGGGCGGGTAGTGCTGGGCGCGGAGTGTCGGCGGTGGTGGCCGAGCCGGTGATGACGATCGGGCGCTTCCCGCCGATGCCGCGCGTGGACGGGTAACGCAGGCGGCGGTAGGCGGTGATCAACCGCCAGGCGCGCGACCGGCGCAACCGTGCGATCACCTCGCGGTACTCCGCCAGGCGGCCCTCGAGCTGTGTCACCCTCTGCCCCAGACGGGTCGCCTCGGCGCGCAGCGCGGCGTTGTGCCCCAGCAGGTCCTCGCCGGCGGCGGCCAGAGCGCCCGCCCGGCCCGCGAGCTCGGCGCAGCGGTCCCGCAGCTCGGCGATCTCGCCGTGCAGGAGCCGCTCCCGCTGCAGGAACGCGGTCTCGGCCCGGCTCAGCGCGAAACCGGGCGTGCCGCGCATCTCGTCCCGGCGCACCGCCACGCCGACGAGATGCCCGCGGAGCACGGTGAGCTCTCGGATCTCGAACAGCGGCTCCACCAGGTGGCGGAGGCTGCCGTGGTAGAACACGCGCCGGCGGTCGGCGTCCTCGTCCGGCTCGCCGGGCCCGTTCTGGACCTCGCCCGCCCGTGCGCCCGCCTCTCCGGCCCTTGCGACGGCCTCGCCGACCCTTGCCACCGCCTCGCCGGCCCCGGTGACCGCCTCTCCGGTTCCTGCGACGGCCTCGCTCGCCCGTGCGCCCGCCTCTCCGGCCCTTGCGACGGCCTCGCCGGCCCGTGCGGCCGCCCCTCCGCCCCCTGTGACCGCCTCTCCCGCTCGTGCGATGCGCAGGATGTCCTCGCTCACGCCGTACGGCACGGTGAGCACCAGGCTCGCGCCCGGCCGTAGCGTCCGGTGGAGCTCGCAGAGCACCTGCACCGGGTCGCCGACCTGGTCGAGGAGCTGGTCCACGGCGGCGGCGTCGAAGGCCCCGTCGGCCACGCCGTCGAGCGCCTGCCCGTCGCCCACGGTGAAGTCGAGCCGCGCGGCCACGTCGGCGGGCAGTCCCTCGCGTCGCCGCCGCGACCTCTCGACCATGGACGGCGAGAGGTCCACCCCGGTCACCCGGTCACCCCGCTCGGCGAGGAGCAGTGAGAGGTCGCCGCCGCCGCAGCCCAGGTCGAGGATCTCGACGGGGCGCCCGGGGCGGCTCGCGGGCAGGTGGTCGAGGACCCAGTGGAGCCGGTCCCGGTTCGCCTCCTGGCGGGCCGCGTCCCGTACGGCGAGGTCGTGCGGAAGCGGAAGGCGGGCGGGTTCGACGGCGACGCCGTGACGCGCGTGGAACATCTGGTCGTCGGTCACGGCGACGTTTCCCCTCCGGGCATGCTGAAGTTGATCCCAATTGTGAGGTAAAAGATGTTAAAGAGACAGAGCCGGTTTCGCGGGCTTCTTCTCGGATGCGGACTTTGCCAGTTGGTGGTCCGTGTCCGGCCCGCCTGACTCAGGATTGATGTCGAGGACCGATGCGATGGTCCACCCTGTGGACAGGCGACGCGGCAGGGGTTCGGCCACCCGTAGACTCGATGCCTGATACCGCTGGTAGCGGACCCATGGTTACGCGCCGCAGGGCCCCGCCTACGGCTGGGCCGGGCGCGGGAGGAGCAGCAATGTTGACGGCGTGGCGTGGCCTGATCGAGGAATACCGTGACCGGCTCCCCGTGACCACGACGACGCCCGTGGTCACCTTGCTCGAAGGCGGCACACCGCTGGTGCCCGCGCGGCGCGTCTCCGCGCTCACCGGCTGCGAGGTCTACCTCAAGGTCGAGGGCCTCAACCCCACCGGCAGCTTCAAGGACCGCGGCATGACCGTGGCGATCAGCAAGGCCGTCGAAGAGGGGGCCAAGGCCGTCATCTGCGCCTCCACCGGCAACACCAGCGCCTCGGCCGCGGCCTACGCCGTGCGCGCCGGGCTCACCTGCGCCGTCCTCGTCCCGCGGGGCAAGATCGCCATGGGCAAGCTGGCGCAGGCCCTGGTCCACGGGGCCAAGCTGCTCCAGGTCGACGGCTCCTTCGACGACTGCCTCGACATGACGAGGAAGCTCGCCGAGAACTACCCGATCGCCCTGGTCAACTCCGTCAACCCCCACCGCCTGCAGGGGCAGAAGACCGCCGCGTTCGAGATCGTCGACGTGCTCGGTGACGCCCCCGACGTCCACTGCATCCCCGTGGGCAACGCCGGCAACATCTCGGCCTACTGGATGGGCTACCGCGAGTACGCCGCCGACGGCGTCGCCACCCGCACCCCCCGCATGCTCGGCTTCCAGGCCAGCGGGTCGGCTCCCATCGTCAACGGCGCGCCGGTCACCCACCCCCACACGATCGCCACGGCGATCCGCATCGGCAACCCCGCCTCCTGGAAACTCGCCGAGGCCGCCCGCGACGAGTCCGGGGGCGACATTCAGGCCGTCACCGACCGCCAGATCGCCGCCGCCTACAAGCTGCTCGCGCAGGAGGAGGGCGTCTTCGTCGAGCTGGCGTCGGCGGCCAGTGTGGCCGGGCTGCTGCAGGCCCACGAGCAGGGGCTGCTGCGGCCGGGCGAGCGTGTGGTGTGCACCGTCACCGGCAACGGCCTGAAGGACCCCGACTGGGCCATCTCCGGCGCGCCCACCCCGCTCACCATCCCGGTCGACGCCTTCGCGGCGGCCGGCGCTCTCGAGCTCGCCTGACACACCAAGGGAACCTCATGGCAACGAGCAGCACGGTCGTCGTTCGCGTGCCCGCCACCAGCGCCAACCTCGGGCCCGGCTTCGACTCGCTCGGCCTCGCCCTCACCCTGTACGACGAGGTGGAGGCCACCGTCTTCGACGAGACGCCGGCCGGCCCGGCCGTCGACGTCACCGTCGAGGGGCAGGGGGAGGGTGAGCTCGACACCGGCGAGGGCCACCTGATCGTCCGCGCGATGCGCGCGACCTTCGAGCGGGCCGGTGTGCCGCAGCCGGCGGGGATCCGGCTGCGGTGCCTCAACCGCATCCCGCACGCCCGAGGCCTCGGTTCCTCCTCGGCCGCCATCTGCGCCGGCATCCTCGCCGCGCGGGCCCTCCGCGCGCCCGGCATGTCGGACGACGAGGTGTTCGCGCTGGCGAACGAGATCGAGGGCCACCCCGACAACGTCGCCCCATGCCTGGCAGGAGGGTTGACCATCGCATGGACGGACTTGTCAGGAACACCGCATAAGCTGAAGCTGAGCCCGCATGGGGGCGTCCTTCCAGTGGTGTGCGTGCCGAGAACCCGGCTCTCCACCGAGGAGGCGCGCGGGCTCCTGCCGAAGGATGTGCCGCACGCCGACGCGGCGGCCAACGCCGGCCGTGCCGCCCTGCTCGTCGCGGCGCTCACCCAGCGACCCGAGAGCGGGCTGCTGCTCGCGGCCACCGAAGATCGTCTCCACCAGAACTACCGCGCGCCTGCGATGCCGGCCACGGCCGATCTGGTAAAACGTCTCCGCGTGGCCGGGGTTCCCGCCGTCGTCTCGGGGGCCGGTCCCACGGTCCTCGTGTTCGGAACGGCGGATACCCATGATTTGATCGCGTCGGAAGTGGGTAATGACTGGCACATCCAGCCATTGGACGTCGACCGGTCCGGGGCGAGCGTTCAATTTCCCGAGACACGCTGATGCATCTTCGACCTTCAGGGAATAGCAGTGTGCGCTGGTGATGTTAGGCTGATAGCCGCACCAGATGCCCCCGTTGCGGGTGCGTGCTTGTCAGCCATACATCGCTGGGTCGCGCCCTGCGTCGCAAGACGTAGGCCGCACAGCGGGCTTCCCGAATTCATCGCCTCCGGTTGGTCCACATCCGGGTGGCATGTCGAGAAGCGGCGTAATCGGGGACATGCGCGTTCGACTGACATCGACATCTGGTGGGCGGTAACCAACCGGGGGGCGACCCCCGGGCCCCCAATGGCTCCCGAATCTCGACGGTGACGGCCACGTGCCGGTTCGACGCACCGGCTTCCCGCCACCTTAGAAATTCGTCTAGCCCGACCCGGTCTGTCCCGCCGGGTCGCACCACCGGGACGCCTGGCTGATCGTGGCCGACGCCCGACCCCTGGGAAGGACCTTTTAGTTGAGCGACACCACTGAACTCCTCTCCGACGCCTCCGGCTCCGTGCCGCCGGCCGCCGGCGACACCCCCACCCGCGCCGCGGCCCGGCCGCGCCGTCGCTCCGGCACCGGGCTGTCCGCCATGGTGCTGCCTGAGCTGCAGGCTCTCGCGTCGAGCCTCGGCATCAGCGGGACTGGACGGATGCGCAAGAGCCAGCTCATCGCGGCCATCCAGGAGAAGCAGGGCGTAACTGCTGACGGTGCCTCTTCCGCCGCCGAGACCGCGGCCCCGGCTCCCGCGGCCGCCGCCGAGCCGGCCGCCGCCGAGCGTCCGGCCCGCACCCGCAGGGAGCGTTCCCGCCCCGC